>NZ_AP018194.1:0-313649 GCF_002368235.1 Scytonema sp. HK-05
GGATAGAGCGAGTATCAACTTCTATGTTGCCAGCAGCACCATCGCCAGTACTGCTAGCAGTGATTTGAGCACCATCTTTGAGGGACACTGAAGCAGCATTGATGTTGATGTTGCCACCATTACCCACACCTGTTAATCCCACTGTGCTGAGGATGCCCACATTGTTGACAAGCTCAACAGAATTTGTTGCTCGCACCGACACACTGCCCGCATTCCCTTGTCCCAAAGTACTGGCATTGAGTCTGCCACCATCGCTTAAAGACAAGGAACCAGAGGAAATAGTAATGTTCCCCCCATTACCCACAGCCCCCGTTTCAACAGAGCTGAAAATCGCACTGGCAGGGCTGTCCTTGACCCCAGCAATCGTTACAGGACCTGTGACATCAACAGTAACATTGCCTGCATCCCCCCTTCCCGGTGGCTGGTCGGAAGATGCTTCACGAACCGCAGTTGCCAGTTGAGCGCTATCTTTGAGTGACAGTGTTGCAGCGTTAATGTTGATATTGCCACCATTGCCCACACCTCCTGCTGCCACAGTGCTGAAGATGTTCCCATTGACAAGTTCAACAGAATTTGTTGCTCGCACCGACACGCTGCCTGCATTCCCTTGTCCCAAAGTGCTGGCAGTCAGTGCAGCGCCATCGGTTAAGGAGAAGGAGCCAGTTGTGATATTAATGTTGCCACCATTGCCCACACCTCCTGCTCCCACAGTGCTGAAGATGTTCCCATTGACAAGTTCAACAGAATTTGTTGCTCGCACCGACACACTGCCCGCATTCCCTTGTCCCAAAGTACTGGCAATCAGTGCAGCGCCATCGGTTAAAGAGAAGGAGCCAGTTGTGATATTGATGTTGCCACCATTACCCACACCTCCTGCTTGCACATAGCTGAAGATAGCCCCGTTGACAAGCTCAACAGAATTTGTTGCTCGTACCGACACACTGCCCGCATTCCCTTGTCCAAAAGTACTGGCACTCAGTTGAGCACCATCGCTTAAAGAGAAGTCCCCAGAGGAAATAGTAATGTTCCCCCCAGTGCCCACAGCCCCTGTTCCCAAAAAGCTGAAAATTGCACTGGGATTTCCGTCCTTGATCCCAGCAATCGTTACAGGACCTGTGACATCAATTGTGATATTGCCTGCATCCCCCCTTCCGGCGGGCTGGGTGTCAGATGCTCTACGAACTAAGGTTTGCAGTTGAGCGCCATCTTTAAGGGATAGTGTTGCAGCGTTGATGTTGATATTGCCACCATTGCCCACACCTCCTGCTGCCACAGTGCTCAAGATGTCCCCATTGACAAGCTCAACAGAATTTGTTGCTCGTACCGACACACTGCCCGCATTCCCTTGTCCCAAAGTACTGGCATTGAGTCTGCCACCATCGCTTAAAGAGAAGTCCCCAGAAGAAATAGTAATGTTCCCCCCATTGCCCACAGCCCTCGGGTCTACAGTGCTGAAAATCCCACTCCTAACCCCAGCAATCGTCACTCTTTCTGTGACATCAACTGTGACATTCCCAGCATCTCCCCTTCCAACTGGCTGATTGTTAAATGCTCGACCACCAACAAAAGTTAGCAGTTCAGCACCATCTTTAAGGGAAAGTGAAGCAGCTTTAATGTCGATATTGCCTCCTTTGCCCACACCTCCTAATTCCACAGAGCTGAAAATGGCAGTGCTACTGCCTGCAAGCTCAACTGCACCCGACGCTCGCACCGACACGCTGCCTGCATTTCCTTGTCCAAATGAGGTGGCATCGAGTCTGCCACCATCGTTTAAGGACAAGGAGCCAGTTGTGATATTGATGTTGCCACTATTACCTGTTGCTCGCGATCCCACATTATTGAATACATAACTGCCTACAAGTTTTATTTCCCCTGTAGCATTGAGGGTAATATCTCCCGCCTGACTACCAACTGACCCTAAGCCCTGCCCTATTCCAGCAGCAAGGAAACTTCCTCCCAAAATATCTAAATTACGGGCATTAACTGCAATACTCCCTCCACCGCCAGCATCCACACGGACACTAGCTCCATTTGTCAGAGATACATCTGCACGAGTTGCGTTATCAGGAAAGTTCAAACTTAAATTGTTGCCATTCACCTCTAACCCCACAGTTCCAGCAGAAGCCAATCCTCCCAACTCAACTCGTCCACCATAAGCATTCAGCCCACCACCATCCATGTTGACATTGCCACCTACTAGCAGCAAGCTCTTACCATCAGGAACACCTAAACCAAAAGCCCGAAATCCAGCAGGATCTCTTCCTGCTGGTGCTACTGAGTTATTTTGGATGGCTGCAGCGATTTGGTTGGAGACTAGAGCAGAAGGATTGATTGTCAGCAAGGGTGAGGGGGCTTCTGGATTAGTAGCGCTGAAAAAGCCGATATTGCCAAATTGGATCGCATTTGCCGTTGTTGCCACAAATGAACCGCCAACATTCAAACTGGCATTTGGACCAAAGATAATCCCATTCGGATTAAGCAGAAACACGTTAGCTGAACCATTGGCGCGGATGAAACCATCAATGTTAGATATCGATCCACCTGTTACCCGGCTAATGATGTTTTGAATGTTAAGCGCATTATTGAAAAAAGCTCCGTTACCAGTGCGAATAGAGAATTCTTGGAAACTGTGGAAAAGGTTGTTTCCTGCTTGTGTTCCGCCAGTGATATTGATGGTGTTACCAGAGGGAGTGACAATAGAATTATTGGGTAAAGTCCCATCTGGTGTAATTTGCGCAAGAGCGGAATGTGCATTGAAAGTATTTGCACTCGCGATCGCAACCCCAAACAAGCAGCCCCAGCAACCGATCCTAGACATTACACCCTCAGCTTTTTACAGGTTTACATTATTACTCAGTAAACCACAATTAGTGGAATTAGTGTCATGCTAATAAGCGAGTAATCCACAACTATTAATACTCTCTTCAACTGCACCCAATGCCAAAAGTGTCGCCCGCTGTGGCTCACTTAAACCAACGACTCCCGTAATATTCATTCCTTCATAAGGTCTGGGACTTCTGAGAATTTTTATACACTCGCCCGTTTCGATATTCCAAAGCCGGATGGTCTGGTCTTCGCTGCTACTTGCAAGAAGGTGAGACTCGAGAAATGCGACTGCATAAATCCATCGTGTGTGACCTTGAAGAATTTTCAAGCACTGCCCAGTTTCTACATTCCAAATTCTCACAGTTTTGTCAGTACTTGCACTTGCCAGCAGGCGACCATCTAGACTGTAAGTCACACTCACAACAGCGCTAGAATGTCCATGCAGAGTTGAGAGACATTCTCCAGTCTCAACATCCCAAATTTTTATCGTTTTATCTTCACTACCGCTTGCTAAGATTTGCCCATCTGGACTAAAGACGACTGACCAGGTTCCATGAGTGTGTCCTGTAAATGTTTTGATGCACACTCCTGTCTGCACATCCCAACCTCGAATCAGGAAATCAGCACCAGCACTAATCACGAGTTTACCATCGCGACTAAAAACAGTTGAGACAGCAGCGGTATCATGTTGAAAAACGTGCAGACATTCCCCACTATGCACATCCCATATTCTTACTTGTTTATCACTACCAGCACTCGTTAGATGCCCATTGGGACTAAAGGCGACTGAAAGCACCCAACTTGTGTGTCCTCGCAAAATTTTTAGGCACTCTCCAGTTTGAATATCCCAAATTCTCACCGTTTCATCAGAACTGCCGCTTGCCAAAGTTCTCCCATCTGGACTGAAAGCGACAAAGCGCACCCAGTTTTTATGACCCTCTAAAGTTCTGATACACTTGCCAGTATTGATGTCCCAAAGTTTAACTTTTTGGTCTTCACTACCACTCGCTATCATCGGGAAGTCGCCAAGATGATTGCGTGGAGAGACGGCTAATGCCCAAATACCGCTACCATATCCGTAAAAGGTGCGGAAACATTTTCCTGTGCTAATATCCCAGAGTTTAATAGTTTGGTTGTCATCACTGGCAATCAGATGTTGTCCGTTGGGACTAAAGGCAAGCGATCGCAAAGTATTGGTGTGTCCTTGTAATGTTTTAATACATTCTCCAGTATGAATATTCCATAGTCGGATAGTTGTGTCACCACTACCACTGGCAATGGTCTGACCGTCACTACTACAGACAACACACCAAACATGGTTTGTATGACTTTGAAGCGTTTGCAGACATTCCCCTGTTGACACATCCCAAATCTTAACAGTTGCATCTGCACTACCACTCACCAACATTTTACCATCTATACTAAATACTACAGACCACACATCATGAGTGTGTCCACGCAATGTTTTCAAACATTCGCCAGTATTGACATCCCAAAGTTTAATCGTTTGGTCTAAACTCCCACTTGCTATAGTTCGACCGTCAGAACTACAGGCAACACAGCCAATCCAATCCGTATGTCCTTGCAATGTTTTTAAACACTCTCCACTCTGGATATCCCACAGTATGATTGTTCGGTCAATACCGCCACTGGCAAGGATGGGATGATAGTCACTTGAATTTGGCTGTTCAAACAAAGCTGCAGTCCAAACAAAGGAATTATGCCCACGAAATACTTGCAAACATTCACCTGTTAAATTCCACTGCTTGACAGTTTGGTCGTCGCTAGCACTAAATAAGGTGCGACCGTCAGCGCTAAACACAATCGACCGAACCCAGCCTGCGTGTGCTTCCCAAGTCAAACATTGTTGTCCATCTGTTGCTTGCCATAGGGAAATTTTGCCGTCAGTATCCCCAGTTGCCAGAAGACAACCATCTGGACTCACTGCTACTGTGAAGATGTAGCTCAGATTTGCAGTAAAGGTAGATTTTGCTAAATCCGAATGAGCGAAGTTTGTCTGATGTAAGTTTACACCTTTTAAATCTGCTTGCCAAATTGTCAAACCAGAAAAGTCATGACCATCTAAATCGACATTTAGCTGACGAAGCAAATTGATAGTATTTCCACCAATATAACCCGTATCAATTGGTTTATTCCCGCGCAGTGAGGCAAGAATTGTCATCAACTGAGTTTCAATTCGAGTTACATTGCCAAAGATAGAAAGTAACTGTTTAATAACAGGGTTAAGAATGAGGTAAATCTGAATTTCTTTGATGTAGTCTTTTGCTGTAGCTTTGATAAGAGCATGAGTTTTGAAAAGGTAAATTGTCTGTGTTTCTACTTCGGTACAGACCTGTTGAATCAGGCGACTGGTCATATACTCCATCAATACAGGTTGCAGCGTAAATGTAGAGATGTTGTGTATAATATCTTTAGCAATTTCAATGAGCGATCGCCTTTCCAACGCTTGTAGTGCTTCTAGTAGTTGAGAACTGGAAATAGGCGATAGTAAATCAGCTTGTATTTCTGCAAAAGCGACAGGTTCACGGTTAATTGCCAACCAGTACATAATTTCTTGCTCAATGGTTGACAAGCGCTGAAATTGCTGCTCAATTATATCTTGAATATCACCAAATACGACTGTACCTTGAGAAAGAAACCTAGAAATATTACTATCAAATAAATCTCTAATCGTTGTCGCTACAATTTTCAGCGCCAGCGGATTCCCCGCGTAAGATTGAATTAAGTTTTGCCACTCATAAGTTGAGCCAGTAAAATATCCTTTACAGCGAAATATTCCTTGTCCGTCTGCTGTTGATAAACCAGACAATTGCATAGACCGAACGGGCAAGATTTCACCTTCTTGAACTGCAACTTCTCTAGGCTTTTCTCGGCTTGTCATCACCAAGCAACTTTGATGGCGTGACTCACCAATTCGCTTAAAAAGTTCGCCATATTCTTCATATCCTGTGCGGTAGTGTCCTGTACGAGTGCCTAGTTCACTGCTGCATAGAATTGTTTCTGTATTATCAAGAATAACAAGACAGCGATGTTTTTGTAAATAACTCAACAGTAGAGAGATTTTATCACTAACAGAGTCTGGTAAATTAGTTTCCTTTTGTTGTGAAAGAAATTGAATCAAGCCAATCAGCAGTGGTTCAATTGGTGGCGCGTTGTGGAGCGATCGCCAGACAACAAACTCAAATTGCTGCTGTAGTTTTTCCCCCAGCTTCACAGAAAGGGAAGTTTTTCCAATTCCACCAATTCCTAATATTGCCACTAATCGACAACGGTCTTGGATAATCCACTGGTCTAATTTTGCTAGTTCTTGAGAACGTCCGTAAAAGATAGAAACGTCTATCGCCTCACCCCAGTCTTGTAAGCCAGATGAGCCAGATGAGGGGGATGAGGAAGATGAGGGAGTCATTACTTCCCCTGCTTCCCCTGCTTCCCCTGCTTCCCCTGCTTTTCTTTCCTGGATGCTACGAGAACACCATCTTCTCAGGGTTGAGCGAAGGTTATCTTTAGTTACTTTCTCGCCCATTGCTTGAGAAAGCATTTTCCAGAGTCGAAAGCCTACAATTTTGATGTACTCGGCATCATAACCGAATTCTTCGGCAATCTGGGGATAGGTTTTACGTTCCCAAGACTGTCGAAAAATAACTTCTTGCAAGTCATTTAAAGATGCCGTCTCAAGAACCGTTTCAACAATGGCTAAGGCTTCTTCAATTGTCATTGGTCACAAATAGTGCTAACGAAAGCTAACTGAATGTTGTAACTTTCAATAACTTTTAGTTACTGCAAAGACTATGGGATTTTTTTTACTATGCATTCAGTTGTTGATTCCAAGTGAACAGCAACTATAACCATACTTTATCACTGTAATCATTTTAGGATATGACCACAACCTTACAACGTCGCGAAAGCACAAACGTATGGGAGCGCTTCTGCGAGTGGATCACCAGCACCGAAAACCGTTTATACGTTGGTTGGTTCGGTGTGTTGATGATTCCCACACTGCTAGCCGCCACCACCTGCTTCATCATTGCATTCATCGCTGCTCCTCCGGTTGACATTGACGGTATTCGTGAGCCTGTTGCAGGTTCATTAGTATACGGCAACAACATCATCTCTGGTGCAGTTGTTCCTTCTTCCAATGCGATCGGCTTGCACTTCTACCCCATCTGGGAAGCAGCTTCCCTCGATGAGTGGTTGTACAACGGTGGTCCATACCAGTTGGTAGTATTCCACTTCCTGATTGGCGTATTCTGCTACTTGGGTCGTGAGTGGGAATTGTCTTACCGCTTAGGTATGCGTCCTTGGATCTGCGTAGCATTCTCTGCTCCTGTAGCAGCAGCAACCGCAGTATTCTTGATTTACCCCATCGGTCAAGGTTCCTTCTCTGACGGTATGCCCTTGGGTATCTCTGGTACATTCAACTTCATGTTGGTGTTCCAAGCTGAACACAACATCCTGATGCATCCCTTCCACCAGTTAGGGGTTGTGGGTGTGTTTGGTGGAGCTTTAATTTCTGCCATGCACGGTTCTCTTGTGACCTCTTCCTTGGTGCGTGAAACCACCGAGCAGGAGTCCGCGAATTACGGTTACAAATTCGGTCAAGAGGAAGAAACTTACAGCATTGTTGCTGCTCACGGTTACCTGGGACGCTTATTCTGGCAGTATGTCAGCTTCGACAACTCACGTTCTCTGCACTTTGTCTTGGCTGCTTTGCCTGTGATTGGAATCTGGTTCACTGCCTTGGGCGTCAGCACAATGGCATTCAACCTCAACGGATTCAACTTCAACTCTTCGGTAATTGACTCTCAAGGTCGTGTAATCAGTACATGGGCGGATATCCTCAACCGCGCCAACCTGGGTATGGAAGTGATGCACGAGCGTAACGCTCACAACTTCCCCCTCGACTTAGCTAGCGGCGAGCAAGCACCTGTGGCTGTGGCTGCTCCTGCTATCAATGGCTAGGTTCCTCAAGATTTAGATTTCGTGGTCTGTTTTATAAGTGCTTAATTAATGCGTCCCGCAAGTGGGGCGCTTTTTTGTGTCTAAGTACAGGCGTTGCATAAGTTCGTAACTTTTTTAAACGCAGAGGAACGCCAAGGTAGCGCGGAGGGACGCAGAGTCTCACCAAATTTAATCCGCTACGAATTTTGGAAGTCCCTATATCCTTACCAACTTTTTTTAATAGGGTTAAATTCTGGGAAATATGGAGAAAGATAAATCAGACGTGCTCGATGTTCCTCACTATGTATCAAGCAAAAACGTATCAAGCAAAAATGATTCACCTTCAAGATATTTATGAAGGTGCCTCTTAGCAATATGTTGAACATCCTTTGAAATCCATTCATGTTCTTTTGGATTATTCACATGAAAGGAGTAATTATATATGATTGCCATGATAAAGAACCCTTCTACTATTTGTAAGTAACGCTCGGGTAACTTACGAATAGTTTGATAACCTTGAAAAAATGAGGGTCTCACTTGAGGAAGTAAATGTTGAATTGACTCAGCAATATCATAAAGGTAGTATCCAAAGCCACAACGAGCGAAATCAATTGGTCGAATTTGTTCGTTGTGAAATAGATAATTGCTTTCATGTAAATCTGCATGAATTAATCCCCAAATATCTTGTGCTTGACCCAGTGTTTTCATCATGCTTTCAATCTTTTGGGTTGCTACTGTAAGCATCCTATAATGCTCAGGTGAAATCAAGCCATAAGACACTGCTGGGTAAAGTGCTGAAAGTGCTGCACGCAGACGATTTTCATCAAATATTGGGCGTACAAAATTATGTGGTAATTTCCACTGACTACTATGGCGATGCAGTTGAGCCATTAATGAGCCGAGCTGGTGAGCTTGTTGTGGTGTTCGATGAGTATCACAGACGTAGCCATCAATCCAACGTAGCAATGAGCAATAAAAAACATCTTGGGTATCATCGGCTAACACTTGCGTCACCCATCTACCCTCTAAATTTTGCAATGGCTCTTGCACTATTACATTGGTATCACGACGCAAGGCCGCAAGCCACAAAAGTTCTGATTCGATAATATCTGGTCTTTGCCATATATCATCCTGTAACCCTGAAAATGCTTGATGGATACGGAGGAGGAACTTTTCCTCTGGTGCTTCCACATAAAAGGTCACGTTTCCACTATGACCCAGAAACCGAAGTTCTCCCTCAACTACAGCATATTGATTGAGTGCAGCCTTGGCAATGCGTTCGTAAGCGCCAGTCTGTGCCATTATTTACAATGTCTAAGAAAGGTTGTGTTGCAAAAAAAATATTTTAATGCGTATTTGCTGTCCATCTGTGCCCACGGTCATGGCGATTGATTCCTCTCAATGATTGGTTTTTATCTTCTCATGCTAATGTACCTAAAACAAAAAGCTTACAATTATGATGGCTTATGATGACTCTAGCAACAACTTTAACAAATAGAAAATGACTCAACTCATCTCTTACGTTAATGGAAAATATGTCCCATCAGATCAGGCTTCGCTGCCACTTAATGATTTAGGGATTGTACGAGGCTATGGAGTATTTGATTATCTCCGGACTTATAACAGAGTACCATTTAGACTACGAGAACACGTTCAAAGGCTGCAAAAATCCGCAGAATTAATTGGCTTAAGTTTGCCGTGGTCAACTGAGGAAATAGAAGGAATTACTCAAGAAACACTTAGGCGCAATAATCTCCCAGAAGCTAGCATTCGGCTTATTGTGACTGGCGGTTCTTCAGCCGACTTTATTACTCCTCCCGAACAACCAAGTCTAGTGGTTATTGTCACTCCTGTTGCCCAATATCCAGTGGAATATTATGAAAAAGGGGTCAAAGTTGTCACTGTGCCAATAGAACGGTTCATTCCTCAAGCAAAAACCCTGAATTATATCTCTGCAATTATGGCACTACAACAAGCAAAACGCGCTAATGCTATTGATGCACTGTATGTTAATCAGCAGAGCCATGTATTGGAAGGAACGACTACAAATTTCTTTGTTTTTCGAGACTCTCAACTGATTACACCAAAAGAAAATATTCTTAATGGTATTACAAGAAATGTTGTGCTGGAACTTGCTAAAAATCGATTCGAGATAGTTGAGCAACCAATTTATTATAGCGATTTGAATAGTTGTGATGAAGCTTTTATAACATCTTCTACGAAGGAGATTATGCCCGTAGTTCAAATTGATGACCTACAGATATCTAATGGAAAACCGGGAGAAAAAACTCAACTTCTCATCGATTTATTTAACAATTATACTAGTTTAGGTCAAGTATAAATATAAACGATTTAAACTACTTAAAATATGCTGTGCGTATGCGTGCGCCACGCTTTGCGCTTACAGGCGATCGCCTTTGCCACTGCCCCGAATCGCGATTGGGCTGTCTTCCCACTGCGCTCCGCGCAATCGCCACTCATCCAGTGTCGTGAGACATGATTGGAGAAAAAATATGGAGAGAAGCATGATTGGAATGTCTGCACAACCAAAGCCGCCCGTTGCGCCTGTCAAACCCGTTACAGACGACTACTTCGGCACGAAGGTAACGGACAATTACCGTTACATGGAGAACTTCAACGATGAAGAGGTGCAGCAGTGGGTGAAAGCACAAGCTGACTATACAACTAATTTGCTCAAACAACTGCCTGGGCGCGATGCTTTTTTCAACCGCATGATCGAATTAGAGGCTTCCGTTCCGGCAAAGATGGACTGCGTGTTGCGGCTTGCCAACGGCAAACTTTTCTACCTCAAACGGGAAGCACAAGACGATGTGTGGAAACTTTACCTGCGCGACGGCATGAACGGCAGCGAAATTCTCTTGGTCGATCCTGAACAATTCAAACAAGAAACAGGCAAGCCCCACGCGATAAATAGCTTCATCCCGTCGTGGGATGGCAAGTATGTGATGTATGCTATTTCAGCAAGCGGCTCGGAAGAGACTTCGCTGTATGTGATGGATACTCAAACTCTTAAAAATGTAGACGAACCAATTTCGCGGCTGCATTACGGTGGAAGTTGGTTACCCGATAACCAGTCGTTCCTCTACACCCGCCATCAAGAGATGAAAGAAGGCATGGCGATAACCGAAAAGAATCAAAACAGCAAAGTCTATTTGCACAGACTTGGCACGGATGTAGAACAAGATACCCTTGTCCTTGGTCATGGAGTGACTCCTTTAGTGGACGTTTCGACCGTAGCATCTCCATTTATCATCACCGTTCCAAATTCCGACTATGTATTTGCGGTCATCCTCTACGGCACGCAGAAAGAACTTGACCTTTATGTCGCAACTCTTGCTTCATTCAATCAAGGAACACCCGAGTGGAAAAAGGTCTGCGATGCGATCGATGAAGTAAAACTCTTTGACGTGCATGGAGAAGACCTGTATTTGCTGACGCACAAAAATGCGCCTCGCTACAAGATTGTCAAAACTTCGTTGAAAAACCCTGACTTTTCTAGTGCTGAACTCGTCATGGACCAAAGCGACCAGAGTATTGAAATAATGGTTGCCGCTCAAGATGCGCTTTATGTGCTAACAAGCGACAATGGCATTAACAAAGTCATTCGCATTGCTTACGACGGTAAAGCAGAACCACTCAACCTGCCGTTTGATGGCACAGTCGATTTTTTTGGAAATGACCCCAGAGTTTCAAAAAATGATGCCAGAGTGGAAGGAATTCTCCTGGCTATGACCACTTGGACGAGATTCTACAGCATCTACGAATACAATCCGAAAACAGAAACCTTTATGGAGACAGGTTTACAACCAAAAGGTAAATATGATGCACCGGATGATTTAATTGCTAAGGAAGTTGAGGTCAAATCATACGATGGGACGATGGTACCGCTCTCTATTGTCTACAAAAAAGGTATCAAGCTTGATGGCTCAAATCCATGCTGGCTGACTGGCTACGGGGCTTATGGCTTCTCCCTGTACCTACCCTACCAACACCAAGATTATGCATGGTATGAAAAAGGCGGCATTATGGCTTTTGCCCATGTGCGCGGCGGTGGCGAAAAAGGGCAAGAATGGTATCGTGCCGGATTTCAGCAAACCAAGCCGAACACCTGGAAAGATTTTATTGCTTGCGCCGAATATCTCATTGAACAGAAATACACCTCACCTGCAAAACTGGCGGGCGAAGGCATAAGCGCAGGCGGTATCTTGATTGGCAGAGCCGTAACAGAGCGTCCTGACCTGTTTGCCGTGGCAATTCCACGGGTGGGTGCCATGAATGCGATTCGCTTTGAAACAACGCCAAACGGCGTGAATAATATTCGTGAATTTGGCAGTTGCCAAACGGAAGCCGGGTTCAAAGCACTTTATGAAATGGATGCGTTTTTGCACGTCAAGCACGGTGTGAACTATCCGGCAATGATGATTACGCACGGCATCACTGACCCTCGATGCGAGCCTTGGCAATCAGCAAAGTTTGCGGCGCGGGTTCAAGCCGCCTCAGCCAGCGGCAAACCTGTCTTGCTCCGCATTGACTACGAAGCAGGACACGGCGTTGGCTCAACCAAAACGCAACGTCTCCAAGAACGAGCCGACATTTTCACTTTTATGATGTGGCAATTCGGGATCGAGGACTAAGCTGAAAATCCTACAATTTGCACACCATCTTTTAATGAAACTCTTGTAGGGAGGGTCGGAAAGCCCGCCCAAATTGTGCAGCAGCGCGGCGTTTCCTCTCCTCTGGGCGACGGTCAGCCCCTTCTCCTTCGGAGACGCTACGCGAACGGGGAAGTCAAAAGTGAAGGTAACAAGTCAAAAGTAAGAACCCCATAACTGAAGTTGGGGGCTTGTACCTTTTTCTTCCTGGTCATATCTTGCGGTAATTGTAGGATTGGAGTGACCAGTGAACAGTGAACAGTGACCAGTGACCAGTGAACAAAAAGCTGATAACTGATAACTGGTAACTGATAACTGTTATATGATAAATTTTTGGGATGATAATCACGCTTAAAAATTCCGAAATCAAACTGACAGTTAGACCTGACCTTGGTGGTCGTATCGACCAACTGCAAGACCTCCAAACTGAACACCAATGGCTTTGGCATCCTCTAAGCTATGACGAGTCGCAAACGAGAACGCTTGCATTAGGTGCATCCTTCGACGACAATTGGACAGGTGGCTGGGATGAGATTTTTCCTAACGATGCAGCAGGTATGTTTCAAGGTCGCCACCTAGTTGACCACGGGGAGTTATGGTCACAGGCGTGGGAGGTTGTTGAAACATCTAACAAAAGCGTGAAGATGGTGCGTTCTTGTCAAACTGTGCCAGTGAGGGTAGAAAAGATAATTCGACTTGATGAGAACAAGCCAGAAGCCAAAATTGAGTACCTGTTCCAGAACGAGTCCGATGAAACGATTCCGTTTTTGTTTAAACAGCATGCGGCGATCGCCATTGAGGAGGGGGACGAAATTCTCTTGCCGGATTGTCTGATTGAGCCTGCGGTTCTTGAATTTAGTAAAATCATCGGTCGTCAAGAGAAAACCCGCTTTCCCAAAGCTTTGGCGGCGGATGGAAGGGAAATTGAAGTGCAGCGCACACCACCGCGTTCTTCACAACTACAAGAGTTTTATTACAGCTCAAATTTGGCTAGAGGAGAATGCGGGATTCGCAATGAGCGATCGCAATCTGCTCTACTCATGAATTTTGACACCACCGATTTTCCTTATGTCTGGGTATTTCAGAGTTACGGTGGGTGGCACAATCATTACGTACTTGTACTAGAGCCTTGCACAAATATTCCCTACGATTTAGAGATTGCTTGCCGTAATGGCACTTCTGCACAGCTCTTACCCCATGAAGCACAACGTCGTACTTTGACCGTTCGCTTACAGCACTTTTAGGAGCGTGCCGTTCGCCGGCTTGCATGAGTTTAACTCATGAAAGCCATGTCATCCTTATCTCACCCATGCGCGAATTGCGGAAAGCGAACTTCCCTTTATGTTTTTATCAACTAGAAATTAATGATAATGAGTGATTTCCGGGGCGATCGCTTGAGGATGTAACTTCGTGTTTTTTAAAGAAAGCGAGAGTGCTAATATTGAGTACTGAAAATAGTTTGTAAACAAAATATAAGAGCAACTAGGAGCAATCTTGATTGGTCTTATTACTCAAAATTCCTATGGTGACAAATATAGAAAATTCTAATAATCAAGAGTTAGTTGGTTTTATCTGGAGCATTGCCGACAAACTCCGAGGTCCTTACCGTCCACCCCAATACCGCCGGGTGATGTTGCCTCTGATTGTATTGCGTCGTTTGGATGCTGTCTTAGAACCGACTAAGAAAGCTGTACTTGAGGCGAAGGCGAAATATTCGGCGATGGGTTTAGAAGGGGATGCTTTTGAGAAAGCGATCGCTAAAGTTGCAATTGGAGGCGAGAGGCAACAGCCGTTGTATAACCTTAGTGAATTTACGTTTCAAAAATTACTAGAGGATTCGGAGGGGATTGCTGATAATCTTAGAGCTTATATCAATGGTTTTTCGCCTCTGGCACGGGATATTTTTGAGAAATTTGAGTTTGATAACGAAATCCAGAAGTTAGATGAAGTTAACCGTCTTTTTGAGGTGATGAAGGCGATCGCCAGTCCTGAAGTTGATTTATCTCCGGCGAAACTCTCTAATCTACGAATGGGCTATCTGTTCGAGGAACTGGTGAGAAAGTTTAACGAGCAGGCGAACGAAGAAGCCGGAGATCACTTTACACCCCGTGAAGTCATTCGACTCATGGTGAATCTGGTTTTCTGTGACGAGCAAGATATTTTTAAACAAGGAATTTACCGGACAGTGTACGACCCCACAGCAGGAACAGGGGGAATGCTATCGGTAGCGGAGGAATACATTAAAAAGCAAAATCCTAAAGCAAATTTAGGGTTATTTGGGCAAGAGTATAATCCTGAATCCTACGCGATTTGCTGTTCTGACTTACTGATTAAAGATGAACCGATTAACAATCTTGTCTATGGCGACACCTTGGGGATAAAAAACGCCAAAAGCAAAAGTAATAATTTTTTACCCCGTGACGGGCATCCTGATAAAAAATTTCACTATATGTTTGCTAATCCGCCTTTTGGTGTGGAATGGAAACCAGAAGAGGATTTTATTAAAGATGAGTATGACAATTTAGGATTTAAGGGGCGTTTTGGGGCTGGTTTACCTCGAATTAATGATGGTTCGCTGTTGTTTCTGCAACACATGATATCGAAAATGCACTCATCCCCAGAGGATGGGGGTGATGGTTCTCGGATTGCCATTGTGTTTAATGGTTCGCCTTTGTTTACAGGGGATGCGGGTAGTGGTGAAAGTAATATTCGCCGTTGGATTATTGAAAATGACTGGCTTGATACGGTGATTGCTCTACCTGACCAGATGTTCTATAACACCGGAATTTTTACTTATATTTGGCTGGTGACGAATAAAAAAGCAGCGCATCGTCAAGGAAAAATTCAGCTTATTGATGGGACTCGCCATTTTCTGAAAATGAAAAAGAGTCTCGGTAATAAACGCAATGAGTTATCCCCTGAGCATATTGCGGAACTGGTGCGACTGTATGGGGATTTTGAGCAGAATGGTGTAAGTGAGGTGAAATCAGACGGGCAGATAGAAAAGCAGATTTGCTCAAAGATTTTTGAGAATCGGGAGTTTGGATTTCTCAAAATTACGGTGGAGCGTCCGTTGCGGTTAAATTTTCAGGCGAGTGAGGAACGGGTGGCTCGTTTGTCAGAGCAAAAGGCGTTTCAGGATTTGGCAACGAGTAAGAAGCGTAAAGATGCTAAGGTGCAACAGTTAGAAATGGAGATGGGTGAAAGTCTGCAAAATCAGATTTTAGATGCTTTGCGGTGTTTGGATGATAACAAGCTCTATATGTCCCGTGTTGAGTTTATGCGGGATTTGGAACGGGTGCTAAAGAATGCAGGGCTAAAGTTGAAAGAGCCGGTGATAAAAGCAATTTTAGCAGCGTTGAGTGAGGCAGATCCACAAGCCGAAATCTGTCGGGATAAGAAGGGGAATCCTGAACCGGATAGTAATTTGCGAGATACGGAAATTGTACCTTTACCAAATGATATTACGTTGCCGTTACCGTTGGAATATGACAAGGATGCGAGTGTAAATGAGTTGATTAAGTTGGTAAAGAGACATTGTGAGGAGTATTTAGAGGCAGAAGTATTGCCCCATGTACCGGATGCTTGGATTGATTTTGATAAAACCAAGGTGGGGTATGAGATTCCGTTAAATCGTCATTTTTATGTGTATCAGCCGCCTCGTCCTTTGGATGAAATTGAGAATGATATTAAATCGCTGGAGGCGGACATTATGGCGATGTTGGGTGAAGTAGTTTAACAGTTACCAGTTATCAGTTATCAGTTATCAGTTTCATCCGCAGGGTTTAAGTCCCCCACCAATTGGTGGAAAGCGTTGGTGGCGGGTTTAAATCCCTCACCATAGCAGGCGTCACTGGTCACTGTTTTAAGGATTACAATAAAAATATTAATCTTAAATAAGGAGGCTTTTTTGATATGCAAATTACGATTAATTTACCAGATAAGTTAACTGAGTGAGTTCAGGATAAATGGGGGGATTTATCTCAATAAAACCTTGAGAAATTAGTTCTAGAAGCTTTCCTAGAGGGGTTAATTAATTTTGATGAGTTTAGGCAAATGTTAGGTTTTAAGAATGATGTAGATTTCAAAGCTTTTTTGTCGGCAAATATTCCCCTTCATACTTCGGCATTATTGAATTTAGCGGGGAGTTGTGCGGATATAGATTTTACAATTGACGATTTGGGGATTGGTGATGAGATGGATGATGATTTAAACGGGGTTTTTGATGAGTAATTCTTCTCTTGTTTATTTACTAGATACTAATGCTTGTATAGTAGATTTAAAAAATAAAAACTCTAGTATTAATCGTCATCTTAATAACCTAGAAGCAAATAAGATTGCTGTTTGTTATGTGGTTAAAGCTGAGTTAGTTTATGACTTAATGCGTAGCAATAATCTTCAGAAGAGTTTAAATCTAAAAATGTTGTTTCTGTATCAGTTTGTATCTCTACCATTTGATGATAGCTGTGCGGAAATTTATGGCAAAATCCGGGCTGATTTAGCAAAGGCTGGAACTCCTATTGGCTCAAATGATATACAAATTGCTTTTATTGCTTTAGCAAACAATTTGATTCTAGTCACTCACAATGTCAGCGAGCTTAGTCGAGTTGAAGGGTTACAGATTGAAGATTGGGAAGTTATGTAATGGGTAAGTATCAGGGTTATGAAAAGTATAAGGATTCTGGTGTTGAGTGGTTGGGGGAGATTCCTCAACATTGGGACAGTATCACTATCAGTAGATTAACATCTAAAATAACTAATGGATATGTCGGTCCAACTCGTGACATTTTAGTTGAATCAGGCATTAGATATATACAATCACTTCATATTAAAGATGGAAAAATTTTATTTGATCGTGGTCATTACTTCGTAAAAAAAGAATGGTCTGACCAACATCAAAAATCAAAATTAAAACTTGGTGACATTCTTATAGTACAAACAGGTGATATAGGTCAAACAGCTTTAGTAAAAAAGGAGTACGAAAATTGTAATTGTCATGCTTTAATTATCATGACTCCTATCAAAGAAAAGATAGATGGAAGTTTTTTAGAGTTATTTTTACGTAGTCAAATAGGGCAATATTTTTTAAAGTGTTATCAAACAGGAGCTTTACATCCACACCTAAATGGTACGCAAATTAAAGATATCAAAATAACTTTACCCCCACTAGATGAACAACAAGCGATCGCCCACTTCCTCGACCATAAAACCAAACAAATAGATGACCTCATCGCCAAGAAAGAAGCCCTCCTCGAAAAACTCGACGAAAAACGCACCGCCCTCATCAGTCACGCCGTCACCAAAGGACTAGATCCAAACGTCCCGATGAAAGATTCTGGTATTGAGTGGTTGGGTGAAATTCCGAAGCATTGGGAAGTTATGCACCTTAAAAGAAAAGCTCAAGTAAGAGGTGGTGTAGCGAAAGGAAGAAAATTAGATAAAGAAGAAACTTTAGAGCTTCCTTATCTTAGAGTAGCTAATGTTCAAGATGGATACATTGATATATCAGATATTTCTTACATTGAAGTTTTACATAATGAAATAGAACGTTACTCATTGCATGATGGTGATGTTTTAATGAATGAGGGTGGAGATAATGATAAGCTAGGGCGTGGTGCTGTTTGGAAGGCTCAAATCAATCCTTGTTTACACCAAAATCATGTTTTTTCAGTCAGACCAAATGACAAAAAAATATCTTCATGGATTGCTTTATTAACATCATCTTTTTATGCAAAATTTTATTTTTTTAGTAGGGCGAAGCAATCAACAAATTTAGCATCAATATCATCAACAAACATAAAACTTTTTCCTGCTATTTTTCCACCAGAATCAGAAAGACAAGAAATTAGAAATTATATATCAAATATTACAACCCAAATTGACCAACAAAAAGCCAAGATTCAAGAAGCCATCGAACTATTCAAAGAATATCGCACCGCCCTCATCACTAACGCTGTCACAGGTAAAATAGATGTGCGCCAAGTCCCTATCCCCTAACCTCAGAAACCACCATGAAACAAATTACCCTTACAGAACTTCCCGAAACCGTCCAAAACCTAATTAACCAAGCTCAAAAAACAGGTGAACCCCTCACCATCATCCAAAATGGTATCCCCTTCGCCATCATTTCCCCCATTCATAAAAAATCGCTCCTGCAAACACTTTCTACCCTTGAACCACTGGACGCAGACTTTGCCGACGTTGACGAAGGACTATGAACCTTTGCAGAACATCCCCAAACTCTGCAAAACCTAATTAACAAAGAGCAAAAAACAGGTGATAGATCACGATAGACTCTTTAAAGAATTAATCCAAACCTTCTTTTGGGAATTTATAGAACTCTTTCTACCAGAGGTTTTAGAGTATGTTGCACAAGACAGCCTAACCTTTTTAACAGAAGAAATATTTACCGATGTCACCACTGGAGACAAAAGAAGAATAGACTTATTAGCACAAGTAAAATGGAGAGGAGAAAACAGTTATTTTCTCATACATTTAGAAAATCAGGCATACAATCAAAAAGAATTTGAACGGCGGATGTTTCATTACTTCGCTCGTTTAGATGCTAAATATTTAATGCCAATATTTCCTATAGTTATCTTCTCCTACGATGAACCCAAAAGACCAGAGAAAAGCCAATATACCGTTAACTTTCCTCACAGAAAAATTCTAGAATTTAATTACTTTGCTATCCAACTAAATAACCTCAACTGGCGAACTTTTTTAAATAAACCAAACCCCGTAGCTGCCGCATTAATGGCAAAAATGGACTTTCAACCAGAAGAAAGAGTCCGAGTGAAACTAGAATGCTTAAGGATGTTAGTAACATTACAGTTAAATCCTGCTAAAATTGAACTAATTTCCGGTTTCATTGATACTTATCTCAAATTAAACGCCACAGAAGAACAAGAACTTGATACTGAACTAAAACAAGCCAACTTAGTTGAAGAGGCACAAATCATGGAAATTGTCACCAGTTGGATGCAGAAAGGAATTGAACAAGGAATTGAACAAGGAGAACAAAAAATTGTTAAAAAGCTAGTAAAACGGCGATTTAATAATATTGATTCCGCCTTGGAAAGTCGTATTGATTCCTTATCTTTAGAACAAATAGAAAACTTAGCAGATGCAATTTTTGATTTCCAATCTTTAGAAGACCTCATCAATTGGTTAGACCAACAAAATTAATTTACTCTTTAGAGGATCTTTTAAAAGATGTAGGGTGTGTTGTCGCACAGCGCAACGCACCTTGAATTGTTTACGGTGCGTTAGCCTACGGCATAACACACCCTACATTTACTTGAATTGTTTACGGTGCGTTAGCCTCACGGCATAAGAGGATGTCTGAGAAGTCAAAAATGTCATGCTGTTAGCGTAGCTCCTCGCAGAGCGAGGCACGTAGCGATAGCGTAGTGTTCGCGTAGCGTGCGCCTTAGCGCTCAGCATCTCAAAACTACGCCTCAAACTCTAGATTCTTCATTCCGCTGAGTCCCAAGGGGACACGCTGCGCGAACGCTACATTCAGAATGACAAACTATACCTTGCTTAAACTTTTCAGACATCCTCTAACACACCCTACATTTACTTGAATTGTTTACGGTGCGTTAGCCTACGGCATAACACACCCTACATTAGATTAATTCACGTTTATACTTAATTATGTTTATACTTCACACCTCATGCACACGGAAGACAAATTTGAGGACATCATCGAAAGGGAACTGCTGCAACTGAGTGGCTATCACCAAAGTAACCCCGCCGAGTACGACCTAGAAACCGCCCTTTTCCCCACTCAAATCATCAACTTTATCCAAACCACCCAGCCCACACAATGGCAACGCCTAGCCAACACCAGTGATGCCCAGAAAATCATTATAGATAGTCTCACCAAAGAACTCAAAAGCCGAGGAATGCTCGATGTCCTCCGCAATGGCTTCAAATGCTATGGTAAAACCCTGCGAATCGCCTACTTCCAGCCGAACACAGGCATGAACCCGGAAACTTTGGCACTCTACGAAAAAAATCGCCTCACCATCACCCGCCAAGTCACCATCAAAACTGGACGTATTCCGGATATTCTCCTCAGCATCAACGGTTTACCTATCGCCACCATCGAACTCAAAAACCCCTTCACTGGGCAAACCTACCAAAACGCCATCCACCAATACAGACACGATAGAGACCCCAAAGACCCCCTATTTACCTTTAAACAACGGTGCTTAGTCCATTTCGCTGTAGACACCGAAGAAGTTTGGATGACTACCAAACTCGCTGGAGAAAGTACTTATTTCCTACCGTTCAACAAAGGTAATAATCACGGTGCAGGCAATCCAGTGGGAGACAATGAAGAATATCGCACCAGTTACTTTTGGCTAGAAGTCTTACAAAAAGATAGTCTTTTGGACATCTTAGCCCGTTTTCTCCACATCGAAATTAAAGAAACCAAAATTCCCACCGCCACTGGCGTTAATTACCAGAAAAAAGAAACCCTGATTTTCCCCCGTTACCATCAACTTGATGTCGTCCGTAAACTCATCGCCCACACCAAACAACACAAAGCCGGACATAATTATTTGATTCAGCATTCCGCCGGATCTGGAAAATCAAACTCTATTGCTTGGTTAGCCCATCGCCTAGCCAACCTCCACGACAACCAAGACGAAAAAATCTTTCATACCGTTGTCGTCATCACAGATCGCACCGTACTAGATCAACAACTGCAAAACACTATCTATCAGTTTGATCATAAAGCCGGAGTTGTCCAGAAAATTGACGAAAACACCCAACAACTGGTTACAGCCCTCAGCGACGGTGTACCCGTCATCATTTCCACCATCCAGAAATTCCCCTTCATTACTAAAGCCATCGAGACTTTAGCCAAAAAAGGTAAAACCATAGACATTACCACCAAAGATAAACGCTTTGCCGTCATCGTTGATGAAGCCCACGGCTCCCAAACCGGAGAAACCGCCACAGAACTTCGCAAAATCCTTAATAAAGATGGTATCGAATCAGCGATCGCCGCTCAACTCCTGGAAGATGAACTTGAAGAAGACAACCTCAGTGATGAAGCCAAACAACAATTACTAAAAGAACAACTCAGCCGCACCAAACAACCAAACCTCAGCTACTTCGCCTTTACCGCCACCCCTAAGTACAAAACTCAACTCGTATTCGATGAACCCGCAGACAACGGCGAAGTCCCCTTCCATCTCTACACTATGCGCCAAGCCATTGAAGAAGGCTATATTAAAGACGTTTTGGCAAATTATACCTGTTACGATCGCTATTACGAACTTGTCCGCATATCCGAAAATAACCCTGACTTACCCCGTCGCCAAGCAGCCAAGCAAATCGCCCGATTCGTTGAACTTCATCCCCACAACATCGCCCAAAAAGTAGAAATCATCGTCGAACATTTCCGCAACCATACCCGCCACAAAATTGGGGGTAGAGCCAAAGCAATGGTTGTCACCCGTTCCCGTGAACACGCCGTTAAATACAAACTTGCTTTTGATAAATACATTAAAGAAAAAAACTATAGCGATATCAAATCCCTCGTTGCCTTTTCCGGTTCTATTGCCCTTGAGGAGTTACCCGGAGAAACATTTACTGAAGTCAACATGAATGGCGGCATCAAAACTTCAGAAATTCCTGATAAATTTGCCAGCGATGCCTATCAAGTGCTGCTTGTCGCCAACAAATTTCAAACCGGATTTGACCAACCATTGCTTCATACTATGTTTGTTGATAAACGACTCGATGGAGTCCAAGCCGTCCAGACTCTATCTCGCCTCAACCGTACCACCACAGGCAAAGAAGATACTTTCGTTCTAGATTTTGTCAACAAACCAGAAGACATCTACAAAGCCTTTAAACCCTATTACGAAGAAACGCCCGTTGGAGAAACCGCAGATCCGCAACAATTAAATGATTTGTCTTACCAGCTTTATGAATGGCAACTTTTTAGCCAAGACGATGTAAACCAGTGGTGTGAAATTTGGTTCCGCCCAAAAACCTCCCTCACCGGAGGCGAACACAAAAAATTAAATACATTACTAGACCCCATTATTGAAAATTATAAAGCCCTTCAAGACCCAGATAAAGAACAATTTAGAAGCCAACTTACCAGCTTCCGCAATCTCTACCTATTCCTTGCCCAGATTATCCCTTATCAAGATTCAGAACTCGAAAAGCTTTATGCCTATGGACGTTTTTTACTAAAGAAATTACCCCGTAGTCCCCAAGCTCCAAAAATTGATTTATCTGGAGATATAGAACTAAAATTTTATCGCCTTGAAAAAATCAGTGAAGGGAAAATTGATTTAACCGAAGGTAAAGCAGAACCTTTACGAGGTGCTAGCGCAGTCGGAAGCCAGCCAGATAAAGAAGTTCCCTTATCGCAGCTTATTGACTCCCTTAATGAACGTTTTGGTACTAGCTTCACCCCAGCCGACCAACTCTTTTTCGAGCAAATCACTGAAACGGCGATCGCTAATGACTCCATCAAACAAGCGGCTCAAGTCAATACAAAAGAAAACTTTGCCCCGGTTCTAGAAAAGCATCTTGAAAATCTATTTATCGAACGCATGGACGGTAACGAAAAAATCTTTATGCAAGTGATGAATAGTGAAGAATTTAAAGCAGTTGTGTTTGAGAAATTACTATCTAGTATTTATGAGAGTATTAACAATGAACATTCATGATTAGCACTTGGCACATTGGCAGCCATTGCATGAGTGCAGATGTGAATTTCTGTAGCGAAATCGTTATTAAAATCTGACATATTAAGCTTCACCACCTCAGCCTGTCGCAGTCCAGCACCGCGCAGGATAGCGATTAATGCAGCGTCACGGAATCCGGCGGGGGTGCGATCGCGCTCTTGCGCACTGCCCAAAGGGCGATCGCTATTCGGGACAGTGCGCCAAGTGCGATTGCGCTCTTGCGCAGTGCCCAAAGGGCGATCGCCAAAACAAACCTGCATCACTACAAGCTAAGTCCAGTACAGAATCTTAGCATTGGGAAAGCGCCGTCCAATCTCACCCTCAAAAAAGCGCTTCATAGTTTTCATCGTGTCATTATCATACACATACTTTGTGCCGCCAAACTTATTTCGCTTGACACTGCGTTTGTCTTCGTCCATGTCTAGTTTTGAATGGGGATACCACGTTTGCAACACTTCTTTTGAGCCAGGTGTAAAGCGGTGCGAGATGAGTTCAAAAGTGAGGTCACAATCAAAATCTAGTGCTTCGCTAATCTGGTCAAATAGACGACCATAATGCATCTCCCAATCATCTATGTGCATAATAGGTGCAATGACCAAACCTACGGGATACCCGCCACCACCTCGTTCTGGTGGTGGCGCTAACCGTCGCAATGCCATCAGTCGTGATGGTACGGACGCTGTACCACCTTCAAAGCGACCAGAAACAGGCGCAGCATTCACACTTATCCGGCAGCGTGTATGACCATTGTGTGGCAAATTGAGTAGCTCATCCACAGCATCAAACTTCGACACCCATCGTAGATGTGCGTCATTACGAGTACCAAAGTAGCGGATACATTCAGCAAGGCTTCCTGTCAGATGCTCGATGCCTAAAGGGTCAGTATAACAGCTAACTTCAAAAGTTGTTGGTTTCCCTGGTTTCTCGTAAGCTGCCAAATTCTCTAATATTTGCGGCAAGTTGGCAAACACGCGAATGACTGGCGGACCTTGCAAGCTACCTGCTAAGTAGCAATATTGACAGTGCGCCGGACAGCCTTCCGCAAGATGAAATTGCCAATCAGCCGATGGTGGGATAGGGCTGAGTTTAAAGGAACTGGGGGGAGCTGTCACAACTGCAAGGGTGCGTTTAGCAATATCATAAGTGTCGCGTTCAGATTCTCCACGCAAACCTGTCAGGCGATTTCGCGGTAACTCTTCTATAGGTAAGTTTAGAGACTGTACGCGTGCTAATATCTGCTGTCCCCACGGTTCAGCGATCGCAGCGGGTGTGAACAACACCTGCTCTGGCATCCATAATTTTGGTTGTCGCAAAGGTGTGTTTGGTGTCAGAAGATTGTCTGCAATCATCTATCTTGCTAATTCTTCCTAAGAAATGTAGGTATCAAGGCTCAACAGCAGAAAGACACAGTTGTGCCAAATATTAAATTTTTGTTATGGCGGTTCTCAATGAAATGCATTCCTAATGATCTTGTGGGATGGGTGTCTCGCCCGTCCTTGATTGCAGGGCAAGCAAGATGCCCACCCGACAAGAACTGTATTTCAAGCACATGAAAACTACCCACTTATGTGATGTAACTCTATTTTAAAGCCCTGATAAACGGGCTGGTACCTATAAATAGAGCGGGTTATACCCAACTAAAAGTAGTAATTTTCTACTGAAATTATTGCTAACTCTAACTATTGATACAGGCTCTCTTTTTCCTTTTTCAAAAGTTTTACTGTTAGCCACTCCTTAGAGGATGTTTGGAAAGCTCAAAATAAGTATAATTTGTCATTCTGAGCGGAATGAAATGGAGCGTAAGCGCAAAGCGTGCCGCTAGGCATACGCGCAGCGTGTCCCGAAGGGACTCAGAATCGCAATTTTCCGTTGTGGTTAGAGATGCTGAGCGCCCTTGGCGCACGCACTCGCGTTCACTACGCTGTCGCTTCGTGCCTCGCAGAGCGAGGAGCTACGCTAACAGCATGACATTTTTAACTTCTCAGACATCCTCTCAAGTTTTGTCACCGAAAAAATGGGTCTGAAGCCTCGCCCTTAAGCGGGCGACTTTTTTCGCCGTGATAATTCTTTGATGTAGTCTCGAATAACTTCCGAGATTTGCATATCTGTTGCTACCGCATATTCTCTTAGTGTCTCGAACTCTTTTTCGGACAGTCGAACTCGCAACATCTTTTCTCTTGGCATATCATTATAGTAGCACTATTATTGCTACTATAATGATATGCCGAAATGGAGCATGGGCACTGTTATACTTCGCAGAAACGGTCTCGCCAGTAGGCAAGTGTTGGTGCATAACACGCAAATCGAAGTAATGGGGGCGTCCGGGAACATAACCTCGGTTGTAGAAACAACATCTGGAGTAAGCGTGCCTCGTATGTACTAGTGGGAACCCAGAACCAGTAAGCCGCCCTTCAGGTTCCTGAACCAATATGCTTGCGGATGTTCATCTGCAACATCGTTGGGGAAGAGGGCTAGTAAAAACAACCGCTCTGGACTCGGTGGCGAATGCCCCCGTGCTTCAGCCGGGGGTAAGCTTACGAGCAATGTTACGCGGGTATGTGAGTTTCCAGCTTTGTGGATCTTTTAATTGCTTGTACATACCTTGGAGAATTAACTTGAAAGCGGTTCGAGTTCTAATGTAGTCTCTTATTAAATGCGTACCTGGCTCAGCAAAAATCCCATCAACTTCTTGTAACGTGCCAAATGGCTTTTCACAGTAGCTGCCAGCACCTTTTACTGTTAACACAAAAAATGGGGATTCCTTGTATTTATCTGGAACTATAAAGATTCCATAAACATGATGTTCACCACGCCAGGGCTGAACAACTACCTTGGTAGCATACACATCGTATTTTCCAAATTTTGGTCTAAGAACTACTTTTGTGTTGCAATTAGAATCATCCACAGGAAACCATAAATAAAATATTGTCAAGCTACTTAGGAACAGAAGTAATAAAAAAATATAGTTGTGTTTGTACCACATGGATTTCAACAATTCTTAACTCGTCATTACTAACTTAATGACGAATTACGAATTATTGCATAAAGAGTTGACTACAAAAGCCCAATCATGTGCAGCAGACCGTGACCTGTAATCAGTTCGATAATCAATGCTATGAAACCAAGCATAGCAATACGACCATTCCAAACTTCTGCACTACTAGTCAGACCCCACTCCCAACGCTCTGGCGGGTAGATTTTGACCTTTTTCTTCATTTGGCTGACTTGCGAGAGTTTTAAACTGGGGGATTTCAATGCATCAATCACCAAATCAGCCAATGCCTTAATAAATACCGGATGAGTATTAAGGGCGGGTACGCGGCGGAAGTTGTGAATGCCGGCTTGTTCTGCGACTTCCCGATACTCAATGTCAATTTCTTGGAGTGTCTCAATATGTTCTGAGACAAAACTGATAGGCACAACCACCAAATCTTTGACGCCTTTTTCTGCTAGTTCTGGGATAGCATCCTCTGTGTAAGGTTGTAGCCATTCCACTGGACCCACGCGACTTTGGTAAGCTAAAATATGAGGATTCGGTCGATTAAGGGTTTGCATAATCAAATAAGTGCATTCCTCAATCTCTTGCTGATAGGGGTCGCCTGCTTCTTCAACATAGCTTTTGGGAACGCCGTGAGCGCTGAAGAAGACATGAACATCATTGGGATTGGCACACTGGTCTAGTTCCTGGGCTATCAGATCCGCCATTGCTTGGAGGTAGCCTGGTTGTTTGTACCAGGAGTCAATGACGGTGTAATCAATAACCTGAAGTTTTGGGTTTTCTTGCCAAAGTCTTTCTAAAAGACGGAAGCTGGAACCACTGGTACTGATGGAAAACTGGGGATACAGCGGTAATATCACAAGACGTTCGATGTTGTCTTGGGTAATTTTGGCGATCGCTTCTTCGGTGTAAGGATGCCAGTAACGCATTCCAACGTAAATATTAGCGTCTTGCCCCAAGGCACCCAGCTGTTCTCTCAACGCTTCTCCTTGAGCTTCGGTAATGCGTCGCAACGGCGAACCGCCCCCTATTTGCTTGTAGTTCTCTTGGGATTTACTGGTGCGCCTTGAGGCAATAAACCAAGCTAAGGGTTTTTGCAACCAACGAAAGGGTAGGCGAATAATTTCTGGATCGGAAAACAGGTTGAACAGAAAGGGTCCGACGTCCTCTAATTTGTCGGGACCACCGAGATTGAGTAATAAGACGCCTACGCGACCCATAGCAATTACAATCCCCGCAATTTTTCAGGTTTTTTACTAATGTTAACAATATATCTTGAATAAATATCCAAAATTAACGACAAGCAAAGAGGCTGTGCCTACAATTTTAAGGCATTCTAGTTACCGCTTCCAATGGCAGTATGATGGTATATCTCGTCTGGCGGCTCTTTTGTGTAGGCGGTGAAGCGCGTTTGAGGCAATTGGCAATGCTTGGGTTAACAATTCATGCAGACACCAAAGTTCTGGATTTATCTTGCTGTAGTAGTCAAGCAACGCAATTTTTTATAAAATATTCACAAAATGTAACAGCGCTAGATGCTTCGACCTTATCCTTATCCTTGAAACGCGCGCGGCAGAATGTTCCCGCCGCATCCTACGTGGAAGCTTTCTTTGGAAGATCTGCTTTTTGAGAACTTTAACGGATTCGCGGAAGTCCCCACCCTCTACGAAGTAGGGTGGGGATGGACAGCGGGTAATGACGAGAACATCCTCAACCGAATCAAACTTTATTGTTTGACAGGGCGGAGGATGGTTGAGGAATTACCAATTTTAGTGTCGGGAAGAGACTTTATGTAGTCTTGAATGACCTCAGACATGGACACACCTAGAGCAACCGCGTAATTCTCTAGTCTTTCTTTTTCTTTGTCTGTCAACCGCACAATAATTTTATTTGTTCTAGCAATTCTAGCCATATTTCCGTAATTTTTGTTAGTCTTACTGTAAGTACATATAGATTAGCACAAACGAGGTGAAAACAAGTAGTGGCGACAAGACGAATGACTTTTCGGTTATACCCAAATAAGCAGATAGAGCAGTCCTTGCGGTATCACCGGAAATTGCACAAGGACTTGTACAACGCCGCTGTCTACAATAGATTTACGCAATACGAAAAGTTCAAGCATTCTGTTAGCTATATAGAGCAGCAGAATAGTTTGCCAGCATTCAAAGAGGTTTGGACAGAGTACAAAGAAATTAATTCTCAAGCTTTGCAAGCTACTTTGAAAAGAGTAGATTTTGCCTTTGAACGATGGTTCAAAGGGTTAGGTAAACGCCCAAAGTTTAAGTCTATTCGCCATTACTCTGGATGGACTTATCCAGCTAAAACTGGTTACTCTGTCGAGTCCAACGGCGAGAATGGATACCTCAATTTGTCCAAGATTGGGCGTATTCAGATGCGTGGTCAAGCCAAGTACTGGGGAACTCCAACTACTTGCACCGTAGTTTTTCGTAACGGGAAATGGTATGCATCTATTACTGTTGACGTTTTAGATCAGATTCTCAAACCCGAAGTTTTACCAATTGGTGCTATTGGTATTGACTTGGGTTGCAAGTCGGCGCTGTCCATAACTGATGGAACCAATCATCAACACTCTTGTGCTCCCAAATTCTTACGAAATGCCGAATGCAAAATAAAACAAGCTTCCAAAAAGAAACGACGATCACGCGCACCAAACAGGAAGAAGAAAGTTAAAGCTTCTAGAAGATGGAAGAAAGCTCAATCAAAGGTTAGTAAGCTTGTTCGCAAGGTTGCTAACCAGAGGCAGAATTGGGTACATCAAGTTGTAGCAGAAATAGTAAGCGGTAATAGCTTCGTTGCAACTGAAAAACTAGAAGTGAAGAAGATGACTGGTAAAGCAAACAAGGGCGACGCATTGTCCCCTAAAAATCGGGCAGCCTTATTACAACGAGTACCCGACTGCGCCGACGAATCAACAAAACAAAGGCTGCCCGATTTTTTACGTGTAAGACCCCGTAAGCGGAAAAAGCAGAAAGCAGGGTTAAACAAGTCAATCCTTGATGTCGGTTTCGGAATGCTGCGAAGTACCATCAAATATAAAGTCGAACAAATTGGTGGTGTATTTGTAGAAGTCCCGACCAAGAAGGTAAAACCCAGTCAAACCTGTCCTAAATGCGGTCATCAACACAAGAAAACACTCGATATTAGAGTTCATGAGTGTGCTATTTGTGGATATCAACAAGACCGTGATATTGCTGCCGCCGAAGTTATGCTCTACTGGGCTAAAGGAATTCTACCGGGTTCGGGAACCGGACTCGTAAACGCGGAGTCGCCTAGCTCTACTTCACGTACCAGTAAACAAGCTGGTGATCTTGAAGCAACTAGGGGCGAAGAAGCGTTCAAAATCTACTCTTACTGGGCAGGATGTAGAAACCCGCCCACGGGCGAAGTAAGGGCGGGTAGTTCATCTGAACTTTCCAGACTTTATCTGTATATAGCAGTCCGTTTAGGAGAGCGTGAAATCTGGCATACAGGGTGTTGACCTAGACTTGTGACAGGAAACGGTCAACGGTCAACAGCCACCACGGATATTTTTCACAACTGAAATAGGATTGCTATAGATAGCCATTAGTTGCTTAGAGAAAATAAGAGCAATTGACTTTTGAATGCGTGAATGCGTGAATGCGTGACTTCCCCGTAAGCGCAAAGCGTGCCGCTAGGCATACGCGCAGCGTCTCCGATAGGAGAAGGGGCTGACCCTCGCAGAGTCCTTATGAGTGCATAAGTCAATTTCAGCTACATCTATCAAAGATGTAGTGGAAGAAGTTTAGAGAAATTTGTCTAAACTTTAAAATTTTATTCCTTTTTGTCCAAAATCCAATCTAGTAAAGCAAAATTCTGACTCATGATTATCAACATATTTGATGTCGTCAATTCTTATCGAGATATCAGTCCTGACTTACTTGCAGCAACTTTAACACCAGACGAGCAACTATCATCCGACTTCCAAACTTTTGTAAGAGCAAATACAAGACGTTGTCCTTTTAGTGATATGTATGTGTTTGGTGACAGCCTGTGTGATATCGGTAATGCCTTCGATACCACGCAAAAGGCATTAGGACAGGGGCGTCCACCTTCACCACCCTACTTTCAAGGACGCTTTTCCAATGGTCCAGTATGGGTAGAATACCTCGCAACATTACTAGGATTAACTTCTAGGAGGAATACTAACTTTGCCATTGGTGGTGCAAATACAGGTAGCGATAATACCTTCATTCCTAATAATCCACTAGGTCTACCAGGATTGCAGCAGCAAATTAACAGTTTTATTGGAGACTTAAAGGCAGTCAATAGGCTTGCTGACTGTGAGGCAGTTTATATAATATGGGCGGGAGCTAATGATTACTTAGGCGCTGGCTTGACTCAACCTGCCATGCCCATTAAAAATCTATCAGATGCTGTCACATCGTTGGCTGCTGTTGGCGCTAGACATATCATGGTGCTTAACTTGCCAGACTTAGGAGAACTACCTGCTACACGCAGGAATAGTCAACAATCCGCCCTCCTCAATGCGTTAACTCGGGAGCATAACGTTGGTTTAGCCAAATCACTTAGCTCTCTAAGTCTAGGTTCTGATGTAAATATCATTCTTTTCGATGTTCATTCACTATTTAATCAAGTCCTCACCAATCCAACAAAATTCGGTTTTACGAATGTGACTGACTCTCAACTTGACCAGTTAGAACATCTTCAAAATTACACTGATAAGTTCTTATTCTGGGACGTTATACATCCCACGACAACTAGTCATATGATATTTGCAAAATTTGCCTTTTCGTTGCTTGCGCCGGCAGTTGAAGCAAGGCTATCTAATGACCAGTATAATTTGTCAAATCTTTAACAGTAGAGGCAGTAGAGATGGGTGGGTATTTCATAAATGCATTACGTCCTGAATTTCCGTTTCATACAGCAAAATTGTTGTCTCCGGACCTACCCTACCCGATTCTGGTGGCGGTCCCATTTCCATCTCAACGGCATAAGCCCACATACCTGAATCTATTTGGCAATTCAAAATTTTTCCCATACCGCCAATAAAAGAAACATGCTGATTTTTGCTAAAAATAGGTTGTTTTGTCTTCATTTCAAGCATCTTTGTACACCTGTCTTTTTTTGTTTTGATGATTCATTCGTGACCCAATGCTGTCGTTAGTTCACGTGTCAATGCAGCAAAATGACAATTTTAGATTATGGTGCATGACAGCAAGCGTAACGTACTATAATTTAAAGAGCTAGAAAGTTAGTTGTTGCTAACTTGCTTTAGATAATTAGGTAATTTAAAATCATTTACTGTTTTGAAATTGCAATAAGATTTTAGCGAAGACATAACGTTTCGACCTATGATTTCATTTAATGGAGATTTGAGGTTTTATGCAGAATTAGAGTCAAGCAATAATCACTACAAAAATCTTAGTTGTATTTCGATAATATTTCCCCTCTACACTCCTCATGCCTGCCAAGAGACTTAAACTGCATATGTCCCAAAGGCGGATTTTGGATTGACTTTGTATTGATGAACACAAATCAGTACAAATAAGTCATGTGTACTCTTCCTAACGCCTTCTAAATACTTGCAGCGCCTGTCATCTCTACTTCTTTAGGTTTAACAGCCAATAAGAGTGCAACTTGGGGGAACGCAGATGTACCACTTGCAGATGGGTATATTCAGGTTTCATGAACTACCAGCCCTTACTTTGTTGAAGGGCTGGTTTCTACGTCCAGCCCAGTAAGAGTAGATTTCTGACGCTTCGCACATCCCAGTTGCTTCATGCTTCCAGCTTTTTTGCTGGTGGATGAAGTAGAGCTAAGGACATCAGCACGGCAGTCGCCACAACGGGGGGAACCCCCGCAAGGCGCTGCCTCGTCTACGAGGCTTGTTCCAAACCCCGGTAGAGTTCCTTTAGCCCAGTAAAGCATTACCTCAGCAGCAGCGACATCTCTATCCTGTACGTACCCGCAAGCACCGCACTCATGGACGCGAATATCAAGCGTCTTCTTATGCTGGTGTCCGCATCTAGGACAGGTTTGGCTGGGCTTTACTTTCTTAGTTGGTACTTCGATAAATACACCACCAATTTGTTCGACTTTGTATTTGATGGTGCTACGAAGCATTCCAAACCCTACGTCAAGTATTGACTTGTTTAGCCCAGCATAAGAGCTTTTTGCGCTTACCTTTCTTTGCAATACTTATCATGTTTTTCACTTCTAGTTTTTCGGTTGCAACGAAGCTATTACCGCTTACTATTTCTGCTGCAACTTGATGTACCCAATTCTGTCGTTGATTCGCAACCTTGCGAACAAGCTTACTGACTTTAGATTGGGCTTTTTTCCATCTTCTAGAAGCTTTAACTTTCTTCTTCCTGTTTGGTGCGCGTGATCGTCGTTTCTCTTTGGACGCTTGTTTTATTTTGCGTTCAGCATTCCGTAAGAATTTGGGAGCACAAGAGTGTTGATGATTCGTTCCATCAGTTATGGACAGCGCCGACTTACAACCTAAGTCAATACCAATAGCACCAACTGGTAAAACTTCAGGTTTCAATACTTGTTCTAATACATCAACCGTTATAGATGCGTACCACTTCTCATTACGGTAAACAATGGTGCAAGTAGTAGGTTTCCCCCAATACTTAGCCTTTCCGCGCATCTGAATACGTCCAATCTTAGAGAGATTGAGGTATCCATTCTCGCTGTTGGACTCGACTTTGAATCCCGCAGAATCAGGATAAGTCCATCCTGAATAATGCCGAATTGATTTGAATCTGGGGCGTTTACCTAATCCTTTAAACCAACGTTCAAAAGCAAAATCTACTCGTTTTAAAGTAGCTTGCAACGCATGGCAACCAACTTCTTTGTACTCAGTCCACACCTTTTTGAAAGCTGGTAAACTGTTTTGTTGTTCAAAATAATCAACTTTGTGGTTGAACTTTTGATACTGAACAAATCTGTTGTTAATAGCAGCGTTGTACAAGTCCTTATGTAATTTTCGGTGATACCGCAAGGACTGCTCTATCTGCTTATTTGGGTATAACCGAAAAGTCAAAAGAACGCAGTGCGACTTGCGGCAATGGTCCTGCATGAGTCGCTTAAACGGCGATCTCGCCTGTGATGGATCAAAGAAATCGTTCTCTTTTCTTCAAAGACGGATAGATTTCTCCTCTTGACATTTTGGCAGTTCAATTATTCAACAGCAAAACTTTATGCTTCATTAATCTTCATTAATTATGTAGACCTGGCGAATCTCCTCTAAAGTATTCTTTGTCAATAGCCCTTCTCGAATTGCCCTTAATACATCCAAATCCGTAATCTGGGAAATCTCTGGCATCAACTGTAACCCCTGTGAGCCAAATTTGAGTTGCAAACCTAACTCAATACCAGAGAGCAACTCTTGTCGCCGTCCTTCATTTAAAATCTCTTGATACCAAGGTGATTCCCTTAACACAGCCATATCCCACCTCATAATTTGTTGTACCAGAGGAGCTGACAATACAAAGCTAGCAAAAAAGGCTAACAGAGGTTCTAACTCGCTCAATTGTTCATCAGCACGGAGAAGTTGTACCGCTTGCTGTACCACCGCGACTTCATCCCCGCCTTTAAGTACTGGTACAAAGCGAAGCAACGATGGCAAAGGTTGTTGAAAGACTATTTCTGCATCCACTTCCCAAAGATTAATTACCCGATAGTCTTGACGCGCCTGTAACCCAAGAACCTGCGATTCATAACTATCAACAATTGCTGCTGTATTTGACGGCGACAAAATGTTAATTAGTACTGGGTAGACTGGCAAATTGTAACGTTCCTCTGCCAGTGCTGCATAAGCTCGCATCCGCAAAGGGAGACGGGTATTATAGCGCAATTGTAGCTCGTTCAACACCAGAAACTCGCCGATTTGTGGATGGTAAGCTCTGACGACGACATCGCTTTCACAGCTAATCCATTGAAACTCAGAGCCAAGAATTTCTCGTGCTAAGACATCGGGGGATTGCGTTACCCATTTTACCCAAGCATCTGGTGCTAGGCTAATTAAACGCTTCCCACCGATATCTGCTGCTTTCGCCATATTTTTCTATTCTTCGCGCCCTTTGCGGTTTGATTGGCTTAAGTTGTATACTCTGCGTTAATCTTCACGTAGTCGTAACTCAAATCACAGCCCCAAGCTTTACCCGAACCATGACCATTGCCAAGAGTGACGGAAATTAACACGGTATCTTCTTTGAGATATGCACCTTGTGCTGCTTTTTTGAGATATTCACTTGCGGCTTTGCGATCAAATGGAAGTGGTTGACCATTGTCCATGAGCAAGAAATCTCCTAAGTTTATTTTCAGGTTTTCTTGCTCAAAAGGAACTCCGGCACGTCCAGCAGCAGCGGCGATGCGTCCCCAGTTGGGATCGCGCCCAAAGATGGCAGACTTGACAAGAGAAGAACCTGCTATAGTTTTGGCAACTTGACGGGCTGCTTGTTCGTCTTGCGCCCCTGTGACTTGCACTTCCACAAGACAAGTTGCGCCTTCACCGTCACGGGCGATCGCCTTCGCCAAGTGCTGGCAAACTGCTGTTAACATCGCCTCTAATTTTTCTGCTTCTGCGCCCATTTCAGTAATCGCCGGGGTGCGCGATTGACCGTTGGCAAGAGCAATTAAGCTATCGTTGGTGCTAGTATCACCATCAACGGTAATCGAATTGAAGCTTCTATCAGCTGCGCGACTCAGCATTTGTTGCCATAAGCTGGGAGACACCGCTGCATCACACGTGACAAAGGCAAGCATCGTTGCCATGTTGGGATGAATCATTCCAGAACCTTTGGCAATACCGCCAATTCGTACTGGGCGATCGCCTATCGTTGTTTCTAGGGCAATAGATTTTGTCACCAAGTCTGTGGTGATGATTGCCCTTGCTGCTGCATCTGATCCTGTTTCGGAAAGGGCGGCTACCAGTTTGGGAATTCCTGCTTTGAGTGCATCCATCCGAATTCGTTGCCCAATCACTCCAGTAGAAGCTAGTAGCACAGATTCTGAGGGGATACTCAGTGCTTGTTCTAGCGTCATCGCACTTTCTAGTGCATCGAACCAACCTGCATTACCAGTTGCAGCGTTTGCTTGTCCGGCGTTGCAAAGGATAGCACGAGCGCTATGCTTTCCTTGCAAGCGTTGCCGGCAATAATCCACAGGGGCTGCTTTGACATGACTTGTCGTAAATACACCTGCGGCGATCGCCTCCACATCTGACACTATCAAAGCCAAATCCGGCAATCCCGAAGGTTTCAATCCTGCTGCAATCCCTGCTGAACGATATCCCCTGGGTGCTGTGACACCACCAGTAATTTCCTGCCAGTCTGCCATTTGTTTTCCCCCACAACTCTTAGTGGTTTGAGGAGCGATTATATCAAGCTTTTGTCCTTTGTCCGAGTGTTCACAACTTCTGACAAATAACTCTTGACAAAGGACTCCTATTTAATGACTAATATCTATAAATAAAGAAAAAAAAGAGAGCCACTTGGGCAGCTCTCCAGATCATCAGGGTGCATCTTTCGTATCATATTATCTCATTTTTGGGATGATTGGTTATACCCCTCATTTACATTTTGTAATATCTTTATGAAATTTCACGGAGGACAGCAAACACAAAACAAACACAACAAACACAACAAAAAAAAACAGAGAGCCACTTGGGTAGCTCTCCAGATCATCAGGGTGCATCTACTTAACATAGTATATCAGGTTTGCCATGAGGGGCAAGACCCCTCACCCCCTTTTTTGATAATTTTTTGGTGACAAAATTTTTTGATGCCAAAAAAAACAGAGAGCCACTTGGGTAGCTCTCCAGATCATCAGGGTGCATCTACTTAACACAGTATATCAGGTTTGCCATGAGGGGCAAGACCCCTCACCCCCTTTTTTGATATTTTTTTTGGTGACGAAATTTTCTGATGCCAAAAAAAATAGAGAGCCACTTGGGTAGCTCTCCAGATCATCAGGGTGCATCTACTTAACACAGTATATCAGGTTTGCCATGAGGGGCAAGACCCCTCACCCCTTTTTTGATATTTTTTTTGGTGACGAAATTTTCTGATGCCAAAAAAAATAGAGAGCCACTTGGGTAGCTCTCCAGATCATCAGGGTGCATCTACTTAACATAGTATATCAGGTTTGCCATGAGGGGCAAGACCCCTCACCCCCTTTTTTGATATTTTTTTTGGTGAGAAAATTTTCTGATGCCAAAAAAAATAGAGAGCCACTTGGGTAGCTCTCCAGATCATCAGGGTGCATCTACTTAACATAGTATATCAGGTTTGGCATGAGGGGCAAGACCCCTCACCCCCTTTTTGGTAAAATTCTTTGGTGACGAAATTTTCTGATGCCAAAAAAAATAGAGAGCCACTTGGGTAGCTCTCCAGATCATCAGGGTGCATCTACTTAACACAGTATAGCAGGTTTGCCGTGAGGGGCAAGACCCCTCACCTGATTTTTGGTAAAATTCTTTGGTGACGAAAATTTTTTGACCCAAAAAAAAAAGAGAGCCACTTGGGTAGCTCTCCAGATCATCAGGGTGCATCTACTTAACACAGTATATCAGGTTTGGCATGAGGGGCAAGACCCCTTACCCCGTTTTTTTAAAATTTTTCTTCAGATTCATCGGTATGACCGATAATTTGTGAACTACCTACTGCGAGGCGATAATTGACGCTGTTGGTTTTGGTGCAAAGGGGAGGATTACTAGATAGCCAAAAACTTCTACAAACCGCATATCTCTCAGTAAATCAACTATCCAGTGTTTTGCGCTTTAAGGTTCTAATCAGTTCTCTTAGGACATCATTTTTGGATCTAACCGTGGCTTCACAATATTTCTCCAACAACTCATACTCATCTTCGGTTAGTCGGAAATTTAACCGTTTTGTTAGTTTGTTCATCACAAAAGTGAGTCAATTTGATGTACAATTTGATTGTACTCAAGGTGTGGCGTTAATGGCTTACAAAGCATTTAGAATCAAGCTAAAGTTAAACAACCAACAGAGAACCGTGATGGCACAACACGCAGGTTATTCGCGTTGGGTGTATAACTGGGGACTAAGGCTTTGGGAAGAAGCATACAAAGATGGGTTGAAACCAAGCGTGGGGATGCTGAAGAAGTTTTTCACCAATCATGTCAAGCCACAGTACCAATGGATGAGCGAGTTGTCATCCAAGGTTTATCAATATGCGTTTATAAATCTAGGAGAGGCTTTCAAGCGTTTTTTCACCAAGAAAGGTAAGTATCCGAGATTCAAGAAAAAAGGCAAATCAGATAGCTTTGCGATTGATAATTCCGGCGCACCAATTAAGATAGGTGGCTTGCGTCACAAGTTACCTTTTGTTGGGTGGATACGCACTTATGAAGCGTTGCCAGAATATATTACAAAGAAGGTAACAATTAGCCAGCAGGCGGGTGACTGGTATCTCAGTTTTCATGTTGAAATACCCGATGTTGACCTGACGCCAAAAAGTGTTGAGCGGGTGGGGGTTGATTTGGGCGTTAACGCGCTAGCGACTCTTAGTACTGGTATTGTGTACCCAAATTTGAAAGCGTACCGCAAGGCAAGGCATAAACTAGCAAAGCTGCAACGAAGAGTGAGCCGCAAACAAAAGGGATCTAATAACCGTCACAAAGCCAATATAAAAGTTGCTCGTCAACACAGACGGGTCGCAAGCATTCGCAACGATTATTTGCACAAAATCACGACGTATTTAGCCAAAAACCACGGTGAAGTTGTGAGCAGCGCGTTGGGCGGGTTCCCCGACTTGAAGCGACTGCGAACCCGAAGGGTGATTGAAGATCTGAATGTGTCGGGCATGTTGGCTAACCATAAACTGGCATCTGCAATTGCCGATTGTGGGTTCTACGAGTTTCGTCGCCAGCTTGAATACAAGTGTCAGCGCTACGACTCAAAACTGGTGGTAGTTGATAGGTTCTACCCCAGTTCGCAGATTTGTTCTAGTTGTTGCTATAGGCAGAAAATGCCACTGAAGGAACGCGTTTATGTTTGTCCTGTTTGCAATGTTAGTCGGGACAGAGATTTGAACGCAGCGATAAACCTATCCAACTGGGGTCGGCTTGATCGAGGATGCGCCTGTGGAGCAAGTGCCGCCGACGGTTTGTGACGAAGCAGGAAATAAACACTTTAAACAACTTTGTCTGTTTTGACTAGATTTTATGGAGCAGTACGACTTTAAAGAGCTTGCTGAACTTTACAAAAACGCGCTCCTCAACGACGTACTCCCATTTTGGGAAAAACACTCGATTGACTGGGAGCAAGGCGGCTATTTCACCTGTCTTGATCGCGAGGGTAAGGTTTATGACACAGATAAGTTTATCTGGCTGCAAAACCGCCAGGTGTGGACTTTTTCCATGCTTTACAACCAGTTAGAAAAACGCGAAAATTGGCTGAAAATTGCCAGCAATGGTGCTAATTTTCTTACCCAACATGGTCGAGATGCCGAGGGTAACTGGTACTTTGCACTAACCCGTGAAGGGAAGCCACTGGTTCAGCCCTACAATATCTTTTCTGATTGCTTTGCAGCAATGGCATTTAGTCAATATGCACTCGCCAGTGGCGAAGATTGGGCAAAGGATGTGGCGATGCAAGCTTACAACAACGTTTTGCGCCGCCAGGACAACCCGAAGGGCAAATATACCAAAACCTATCCCGGTACGCGCCCAATGAAATCTCTGGCTGTACCGATGATTTTAGCCAACCTGACTCTGGAAATGGAATGGCTCCTGCCCAGCGAAACCCTTGAAAACGTCCTGACTGCTACTGTTCAGGAAGTGATGAGGGATTTTCTAGACCAAGAACGGGGGCTGATGTACGAAAACGTCGCCCCCGACGGTTCCCACATTGATTCTTTTGACGGACGGTTAATTAACCCCGGTCACGGTATCGAAGCGATGTGGTTTATCATGGACATCGCGCGCCGTCGTAATGATACTAAAACGATTAACCAAGCGGTTGACGTGGTGCTAAATATCCTGAATTTTGCTTGGGACAGTGAGTACGGCGGGTTATATTACTTTATGGATGTAGACGGTCATCCCCCACAGCAATTGGAATGGGATCAGAAACTGTGGTGGGTTCATTTAGAGTCTTTGGTTGCATTGGCAATGGGCGATCGCCTGACAGGGCGTGAGGCGTGTTGGGAGTGGTATCAAAAGATGCACGATTACGCCTGGTCGCACTTTGCCGATCCAGAATACGGTGAGTGGTTTGGCTACCTTAATCGGCGTGGGGAAGTGCTGTTAAATCTTAAAGGTGGTAAATGGAAGGGCTGCTTTCACGTCCCGCGTGCGTTGTATCTTTGCTGGCAGCAGTTTGAGGCGTTGAGTGCAAAGTCAGTTTAATCTGTGCTGGCATAGAATTTAAATTTTAAAGTGGAAGCAGTTACATCTGATGGATGCCATGATTGCTACACCAAAGCGATTCACAGTAGTTAAAGGCGGAAGCCCACGAGTATGTGGGTGACGAAGGAACCCACATATGTCCTTTAGCCGTGGGAGGAAGCCACAGGCACTTTTAAGTGCCGTCCCCATCTTTCAACTAATTCGCTAACACTGACCCCTTCAGATTCGGCTACTTGTTTTAAAGTATCCCAAGTAGAAGGAGTTAACCAAATCGCTTTTCTAACCTTTGCTTCATCATAAAACAAAGGTTCGTTCCTCATTGCTTTCTTTTTAGGTCTTGGTGTTGACATTTTTCAGCTAGGTACACTAAGCTAACTGTAGGTCGAAAAGGAAAGAAGAGTCAAGATGCAGGTTAGTTACCAGTACAAGTTGCGTCCTAAGCAAAGTCAATCAAAAGTCATGGATTCATGGTTGGATATGCAGCGTAGTTTGTTCAATTGGTTTTTGGCTGACCGCATTGACGGCTATTATCAAACCTTTATTATGGGTGAGTATTGCGATATCAGAACAAAAACTGAGCGATGCCCATTAACTTGTTCGTTGAACAAGAACTCAAATCTGCATAATCCTTGGAAGAATCCAGACAAAAACGGAGTAATTAAAAAGCGCTCTTGCTCTTTAATGCAAGATGCTTATTTGGCAGAAATAAAGCAGGCTAGACCTTGGTACAAAGCAATCCACTCAAACGTGTTGCAGATGCTGGTGAAGCGTCTTGACACAGCAATGGAAGGGTTTTTTAAACATGGTCGTGGTTTTCCTTCATTTAAGAACAGATCTAACTTTCGTTCTTTCCAGTACAAGCCAGGTGACGTTAAACTTGATGGGAATAAAATATATCTGCCATCAATAGGGTGGATGCGTTTTTATAATTCTCGTCCTATTCCACAAGGATTCCAGATTCGTACTGTAACGCTGCGTAAAAAAGCAGATGGGTGGTACACGAGTATATTAATTAGGGATGATTCAGTTCCTGATTTTCCAACTCCAAGAGAAATTAACACTCTTGTGGGATTGGATATGGGATTAACAAAGCTCGTTCATTGCTCAGATGGTTCTGACTTTGCAAATCCCCGTCCTAGTGCTTCTAAAGAAAATAGACGTACTTTAAAGATTAGGCAACGACGCCTATCTAGGAAAAATATTGGTAGCGCTAATCGCAAGAAAGAGGCACAGAGAGTTGCTAGACTTCACAAAAAGCACGCCGATAAACGTAGTGCTTACCAATGGTTTGTTGCCAACAAAATAGTCAGTAAGGCTGATGCTATCAGCGTAGAACACTTGAACATCAAAGGGACGAAGGCAAAGTGTAAACCTAAGCCTGATGATGTTAAACAAGGTCGATTTCTCAAAAATGGTCAATCTGCTAAACGCGGTTTGAACCGTTCTATTTCAGATGCTTCATGGGGAAGTTTGATAGAAAAAATTCAGTACGCGGCTGCAAAGTCGGGAAAAAGATTTTTCAAAGTAGATCCAAAAAACACGAGCCGCACTTGTTCTAAATGCGGCGTTGTAGACGCTTTATCTCGCTTTGGAGAAAAGTTTGTTTGCACATCATGCGGACATGAAGCGCAGGCGGATAAGCAAGCTGCTCTTAACGTCAAGATTAGAGCCATTAAAGACAATCAGCTTGTTATTAAAAAATTCAAGAAGGTACGCAGGGACTCTGCGGAACCCAAACAATTGACATTGTTTGAAACGCCCAACCCTGAATTAACAGGGATTAAAAGGAGATACCGTGCTAGAAATAGCAAACGCGGTGTGCCTGGGAACCCGCCAACTCAATTGAGCTTATGGGATATTGGAGACTTGGCTTAGTCTTCAAGAATCCCACCTCTAGAAGAGGTGGGAGTGTCAAAATCGACGAATACCATCGACTGATTGAACTTGGATTTTTGACGGAGGGAGACAGGATTGAATTGATTCGGGGAGAATTGATCCAAAAGACTGCAAAGGGAACACCTCATACATTTTGTACAACCCGACTTTGCCGCCAATTGAATCGGCTTTTGGGGGATCAAGCAGTTATCCGTGGACAAGATCCGATTACTCTAGCCAATCACAGTGAGCCTGAGCCGGATGTGGTTATTGCAAGAGGAAGACATGAAGATTATCTTGCTCACCATCCCTATCCCGAAGATATTTTACTTGTTGTTGAAATTTCCGATTCCACATTGGCTTATGACGAAACAACGAAGCTGACGTTGTATGCAGAAGCAGGAATTGCCAATTATTGGATTGTCAACTTAAATGCTTACCAATTAGAGCGTTACAGTCAGCCTTATCAAAGTATTCAAGGTAAATTTAACTATCTCAGGAAGCAGATTTCTCTGGCGAATCAGTCAGTGCCAATTCCTGGGTTTGAAGATGCCTTATTGGATTTGAGTCGGATTTTTCCAAGGGGTGCGATCGCTGACTCGTAAGGTAGGTTAAACTATAAAGCTAAGTAGGTGGACAAAAGTAAATACAACTGTGTAAACAAAAGTTAAGGGTAAATTTACAAGTTCTCGTCAACAAGTACGAGACTGTGAATTAAAACGAAAGCGTTCGACCTTGTATCCTTTTTTATCAGCTCGTGTGTTGATTGCCTGAATCACAGCGATTGCCTTCGGCACTGCGCAGAGCGCAATCGCGTTCATCTTAGTGAGGATGACTTTGAGGCAGCAGTACTTGATTTTTTAGGAGTTGGTTCTACAGCGCTAGCAATTGGAAGATTAAAGCCAGATAAAACTACTTATCAAAATGGATATGTAGGAGTATTTGGACTCAATGCAGACGGTAGCGCTTTAAGTACTGGACAACTCTCTGCACTGAGTGATGAGCTTAACCGTAAAGCGTCGTTATTGACTGGAAGAGCGAAGACTATCAAAACATTCCTGAAGAACAAATAAGACCGTACGACCCAAAAGAAGCAGCAAAGAAGCTGGGTCATGAGATTGAGAATCTTCATATCAGAGCAACGGCACTAGAGCAACAGTTAAATCGGCTGGTGGCTTAAGCGCGCAGATAAAGATGACACGCTCCGCCATTTGGCGGAGTCCGCTTAAGCGTGGGGATTTAACGGGCTTTGGTTGGTGTCACATTTGGTAAGCGAAAAACCGGACAAGTCGAAATTGCCCCAGAAATCAACTATTGCAGCAGATTGATTATTCCTCCCGTTGTGAACGAGATAAATGCCCCAACGTGTAGCATACCCCTAAAACGGCTTATTTTCGTTGGTAGCTCACTTGTCGAAAATAACCCGCAATCATGAAGTAATGGAAAGCATGACCTATTCAGCTTCAAGCCATCCTCTAACTGTTTCAGCAGGAATACTAAAGAGTGGATGATTAAAAATTTGTTTTAATGCTTCCAGCCCCCCAGCTTTTAGGGCGTCTAGTAACCTAACTTTTAATTTTGGGTTACGTTTAATTTCTTGATGAATTGTTTCAGCAACTGCCGTTTCTGTTGTTGTGGGGTTAGTCTGTGCTAGTTGATTAAGGAGTCGCTGAATTTCTGCTGCCGCGTCAGCCAAATTTTGTCTTTGTTCTTCTGTGTAATTATGTTGGTTGAATGTAGGTTTACTACCTAGTTGCGCTGTATCAATAAACTGGGTATTAGAATTTCTTTGGTCGTATTTAGATTGATAAGATTCTGACATAGAATTACTCTCCGCTTGATTTGTAACATGAATAATATTTTGAATAGGTGTAGATGCCATTATCTCTACAACCACCATTATATTTGCACTTTGGTGACGGTATATTATCTGATCATCTTTAGCTTTTAAGTCAGCATGATATTCTTTTTCAAGAATCTTTTTTTCATATAATGCTTTAGCCTGAGCTTCAATCTCTGCTTTATTAGCTTCTGATGGAACTTCTAGCCGAATTACAAAAGCACCACCACTTTTCTTTTCAATCGCTTGGACTGATAAACTTTTTTCATTATTTTTAGCTTGTAGTTCTTGAAAGGAGAAAAAAAATGCTTTCCAATCAATACCATTACGAAAAATGAGGTCAACTGTTTCTAAAGCTTTTTGAAATAGGTCGGTAAACTCCCCAGGGTTAAACTCTCCGCTGCTTGGGCGGCGTCCTTGAGGATCACTTCTCAAATACACGTACTGGCAATCAATATTATCTAGCTTTGTAGCAGAGTTAATATTCCAGTCTTCCAAACAAGCACCTGTAAACTTTGCACTTGTAAAATCTGTTCCTAGTACTTGAGTTCTAATCAGTTTAGCCCCGATGAGGTTAGCCTGACTAAAGTCAAGTCCACTAAGTTCAAGGCTGCTGAGATCAGCATTGCTGAGATTAGCCTGCTTGAAGTTAGCATTGGTGAGGTTAGCCTTTGTGAGGTCAGCATTGCTGAGGTCAGACCTACTAAGGTTAGCCTGCTTTAAGTTAGCACTGATAAGATTAGCATAACTGAGATTCGCACTGCTAAGATCAGCATAACTGAGATCCGCACTGCTAAGATCAGCATAACTGAGATCCGCATATTTGAAGTCAATAACTGCACTATAATTTTTGCGTCTCCACTCATTCCAATCTTTTGCGCTTTGCTTCAGCAAGCGTATATACTCGTTATTTGCCATTGTGGATTTATCCTACATGCTTTTTTACTAAAACCTTTTTCAGTAAAGCTTACAGTTTTTGAATAACATTTGTTTTATGCATTGCCGCTTTATTTAACAAGAAAGGCAGAGGGCAGAGAGCAAAAGGGATTTATCCCTTCTCCTGAATGCACGAATCGTCTGCACGACCAGAAAGGAGCAAGAGTCTAAGTCCCCCACCATAATCTTTGATTTGGTGGCTTGCAATTGGTAATGGGTTGGAAGCCCCCATCATATTGCATTCCTTCTGCCTCCTGTCTTCTTCACTAATCAATGATAGTTAATTGTAAAAAATATTACTATCATCAGCAAAGTTAAAAGACTAAGCCTCTAATTATGTCTGCTTTTTAAGCAATCGCAGCACATCTTTTCTGTTTGCAGTTATTACGTCATGTACTAATGTTTTCCAATCTTCTTCAACTTTTTGATTTTCTTTTTTCTGCTTGGCTCCATGCCAAAGTTTATCTTGAATTTCCTTTTTTTCACAAAACTCATGCCATTCTGTCTCAATATCTTCCCCACCAAAAGCTAAAGTCATAAACTTGTCAAATTTGGTGAATGCTTGCTCATTTGGATAATTTAGCTTTGTTTGTAATTTCTTTTTGCACTCCTCAACAAATTTATTACGTAAAAAATCAATTTTATTTTGAATCTTTTGAATTAGTTCTTTCTTTAAACCGGTAGCTAGAGCATCTATAGGGGTATCAGTACTACTTTCAAGTTGAGAATTTTCATCATCTTGATTGTTAGATGCCAGTGTTTGATTTAGTTCTTCTTCTGAACCGATAGCTGGAGCATCTATAGGGGTATCAGTACTATTTTCAAGTTGAGAATTTTCATCATCTTGATTGTTAGATGCCAGTGTTTGATGTTGATTAGACTGCTTGGATATTATATCATTTAGATACTGCTCAGAAATAGGATCAATCTGTTGATCTGGTAACAATTGAGCAAGGGGATCTCCAATCCAACCCAGGATTATATCCCCAGACGCATAACTTGATTTTTGAATTTCCTGAAACGCTTCTCTAAGCTGATCTGTATTAGGCGGAAGTTGTTTTTCTATCTCATTAAGAAACTCAATTCCTTCGTGCGTCGTCAATTCTTTAAGATTCCCATCATTAGATAAGATTTTCACTACTGATAATTGCAAATCTCTTTCTGATTCTATTAGCGCCTGCGCTAGTAAGTTCATCTTTTTTACAAATTCATTTCTGAGTTCAGAAACACACAAATAATAAGCAACTTTGTATGATTTATGGCGATTATAAAAACCGATTATTTTTTTCGATAATGGATTTCCTTCGTCATCTGTTTGACACGATTTCACAACTTCATCTACTTTTTTGCTAAATTCATTATGAGGTTCAGTTTGTTGAGTTAAAAGTTCTTGTTGCCTATCAATCATTTTACCATTTAGAGGTTTCCAAAACTGCTCCTTAAACCAATGGCTAAATCCTCTTTCTCCTGGTTCACTATAATTTTCTAAAAGATGTATGGCTTTTTCTAGCTGTTCATTAATTTCTCTCTGAAGATTTACTAAAACTTCATCCTGTGATTCTAAATATTTCTCAGATACGAAGTGAATATTTTGAGTTAAATTTTCAAGTACTGGTTTCAAAATGTGTTTTTGGACTTCCTCAACATCGCTACAGTCTGCAATAACTGCTTGAGAAACTTTAATTTCTTGTAAATCTATGGTTCTTTTAAAGCGCTGACACGTTTTAAAATTATCCTTTTCTTCACTCTTTCTATAATTTAAAACCATAAAAGAACACTCGTTGATTGGAAATCCTTCTAGCGCTCTACAAGCTATTTCATATATTTCTCTATCGGATTTTTTCCAATCATCACCATCAGAGTCAGGTTTACGAACAAAGAGAATAAAGTCAATATCCTGTTTGAGAGTTTTAATTAATAATTCTGTATCAAGGATAGTATCACCAAAACCTGGTAAATCTATTACTCCAATATGCCCCACTTCCTGATTCTGAAATTGACAACGTATTCCCAACTCTTTTACAGCTAGATATTTGCTATTTTTTCCATCATCATCACTAATATATTTTTTGATATCTTTTCTATCAATTATTTCAGGTGGAATATTAATGAATGATTTATATTCTTGATATTTTCCATAATACAATTTTCCCAGTGTTCCATATTGATATCTAGCCTCTGTATCTCGTAAATGCTCAGAAAGCCAAGAAAAATAATGTAGCTTTATCGCACATATTTTTGGTTTCTACGGGGTTATACGGTTAGGTGCAAGATGTGAGGCAACTTCCAGACTTGAACCAAAGACCACCACCCATCTTGGCGCGTACATTAAAAGTATCACCTGCAAATACTCCAGCCAAAAACCTCCAACCGATACGACGCGATCGCCAAGCCCCAGCAGTAGAAGATTCATTTTCGTAAATCAAGTTACCAAAGTCTGTAAAAGTGCTGTTGGCATACTTGGACACAACAACATCAAAAATTGTTCTGGTATTGTTTGCCCCAATATTGCCAGCCGCCTCAAAAAGCAGATTGATATGTAGCAGGTAATTTCCATCTGCTGGAATCGTGATATCACCATTGGTAGCAAGAACAGTGCCTGTATTTATGACTCTATTATCCCAAGCAATGACTGTGTAACCAGATGTTGTGATGTCTTGCTGTTGCACTCTATGAACATAAATCAGAGGACGAGGAAGCACACCAGCAGGAACTGCATCGGCGATCGCATCTTCAACATAATCAGCCGTGACTATCTCGCTCGGTTTTTCTGTATCAGCTACAGGATATGTCATAACTGAACGCTTTGCAGATTGCCCTGTAAAAACTGGGTTCATTCTTGTCGGTGTATCTGCCTTGAGAGCATATGGAGATGAATCAATATTTCCAAGAGATGCGATCGCTGCCCTTGGACATCGAATTACCTTTGATGATGACGGGATTGCTTTTGTAGAAGATGCTGGATCTCGTGTAAGTGGGTGGACAAAAATAAACCAACTATGTAAAGAAAGATGAAGGAGATAGCTTTGTGGCGCTCAAGTCCCAGAATAGGTCATCATGACCGAAGTACGGGTATTAATTGCAGCCATTGAACTATTACCTCATCCGACACTGAAACATCCCCATTTTCAGCTTTTGCAATTGGCAAAGCTAAAATAGTGTCTAGTTGTTCTTCCTAGGCTAATATGAGCGTAGCAGAATTGTTATCGACCTTACGAAATCTGTCTCGTGCAGAAAAATTACAGGTCATGCAGTTTTTAGTTCAAGAACTGGCAGCTGAGGAAGAAGCATCGTTGCTGCAACCTGGAGCGACCTATCATGTGTGGTCTCCATATAATTCTCATGATGCTGCCCAGAAGCTAGCCACGCTCCTGGAAGAAGACAGACAGGCAAGTGATGCTTAACGCTCAAAAGTTTCCCTTCATTGAAGGACGTGATGCGTTCGGTGATATTGACGCAGTATCGCGATTACCTCTAACACTGAGTTACCAAAATTCTGTTGTAGAAGTTGCAGGGTTGCTAGACACTGGAGCCAGCATCAATGTCTTGCCATATAGCGTAGGTATTCAGCTAGGAGCTGTTTGGGAAGAGCTGAATACCTCCGCTTGCTGGAAATCTAGCACCCGTCGAAGCAAGAGGATTAGTTTTTTGACATCCTCACCGCCTTAAAAGGAACGGTGATTCCTCACCACGCCATAACCTACTTGTAGTAGGAGGATGGTCGCCGAATGGGGTTGACGCTTCAATGAGAACAGCTTGGAACCAAGTCTTACACTCTCTCCACATCCGTTTTAAGTCTCGGAATGTCCTTCCGCGACTAATCGACTGCAAACTATTAATTTTTGACTTTTTCCTCTGGGATGGATTTATGTTTACTACCATTGCCCATTGGTTTTTCTCTACGCCTGCTCTCATCGTAGCTGTTTCAACGCGTCTTGAGCCTAGAGGGGGATTGTTAAGTCCAAGTGTATCTTACCACAAAGCCGTCCTACAAGGACGGGGCTTGTATCCCATTATTTTCGGTCAGCCCAAATCGGCACTTTTGCACCTGTGCGATTGGTGTTTGCATGGAGCCTCACGGATAATGTGCCATTACTGTTGGGGCGTATGAACTTTTTCTTGGAATTTGATGTCTGCTTCTACCGTTCCCAAATGGCATTTGAATTACGTCCAAAGCCCTAAGCTAGTTGGTATAACACCTCGTCACACCCGACTGGCGATCGCTCATCTCCTATGATGAGTTAAACTACGCAGGCACTGTACTACCAAAGCGTGATGTCTGATGACAAGCCGCGTTGCGTCTACGTTGTTTTCGTACGGTGGGTTAAGCTATGACCGACGGGTGAGGGTATCAGCTACAACAGATAGCATTTGGCTGATAAGCTAATTAAAGTAACGAATAATGCACCTTTAGGCATGGAATTTGAGTGGAATCCCGATAAAGGAGACACAAATCTTAAAAAGCACGGCGTTTCATTCCAGGAAGCCGCTACTGTATTCGGCGATGCCTTATCGATAACCTTTCCAGATCCTGATCACTCGATAGGAGAGAGCCGATACGTTACTATCGGATTATCCAGGTATGGTCGCTTGCTGCTGGTTTCTCATACCGACAGAGATGAGCATATCCGGATTATCAGTGCCAGAGAAGCAACAGGGCAAGAGCGGAGGTTCTATGAGGAAGGAGATTGAGAACGAGTTTGAGGATGAGCTACGTCCTGAATATGACTTTTCCAAAATGACAGGTGCTGTTCGGGGGAAGTATGCAGAACGCTACAAAGCTGGAACTAATCTTGTGTTGCTTGATTCTGACGTAGCACAGGCATTTCCAACTGATGAGTCTGTCAATGAAGCATTACGGTTATTAATGCAAATCGCTCAACGCCAAGGCACCCAAGAGCAATAAGCCTTGGACATTGTGCCGGCGTAACTCTAGATACTCCTACGCCACACCATACCCCGTATACTCTCTTGCATAAACAGGCTGTAATCCTAAGACAAGATCTTCCTTTGGCACACCCATTGCTACCACTCGTAAGTCACAGGGTATGAGGGGTCTGAAGTGAATACACCTTGAGACTTCGTTGTGCGATGATGCATAAGCGCAAAGCGCATGCCCGAGGCAACCCCTAGCGTGTCCGCAGGGCTTACGGCGATGCTCCTCCGGAGCATCGCTAAGCGCCATCGCAATACTTGCAACATTTTTATACAGACCTGACGTAAAACTTACGCTACCATATCCCCTATTGCCTTCATACAATCACGTGGGGAGTCGCGCAGGTCAAAAACAAACATGACGGAAAATCTCAGGACACAGGACACTGACAATTTGGTTGCCATTGCCGATCAATTCGCCCTCCAGGGGAAAGTTACGGCTGTTCAATCATTTGGCAGTGGTAATATTAATGACACCTTTCTAGTCACTCTGGATTCCCCAGGGGAAAAGCATTTTGTCCTGCAACGCATCAACACGCAGGTGTTTCATCAGCCCCAACTTATCATGCAGAATATGCGTACATTCACTGAGCATATTCACGAACGTTTACAACGTACCCCCCTTAGCCGTCGTTGGGAAGTGCCCCGCGTGTTGTTGACCAAGGATGCTCAAGACCACTGGAGGGATGCTGATAACTCGTTCTGGCGGGCAATCAGCTTTATTGAAGGCTCGCAGTCTTTCGACACAATGGACAATCAGGAACACGCCCAAGAAATCGGCTATGCCCTGGGGATGTTCCATAATCTTATCAGCGACCTGCCGCCTGAAAAACTTGCTGACACCCTAGAAGGGTTCCATATTACGCCGGTGTACCTTCAGCACTACGACGAAGTTTTAACGAAAACTACCCCGCGCCAATCTCCGGAAGTGAATTATTGCTTGCAGTTTGTGAGCGATCGCCAAGTCTGGGCGCATGTCCTGGAAAATGCCAAAGCCACAGGCGATCTGCCACTACGCCTCATGCACGGCGATCCAAAAATCAACAATGTTATGTTCGACACTGCTACCCAGCAAGCCGTCAGCGTAGTAGATCTCGACACCGTTAAGCCGGGTCTGGTACATTACGACATTGGCGATTGCCTGCGTTCAGGCTGCAATCGAGCCGGAGAAGAAACCGAGCAGTGGGAAAGCGTTCATTTCGATACTGATCTGTGTCAGGGAATTCTACAAGGCTATCTTTCTGTGGCAAAAGCGTTTCTCACGGAAAATGACTATGCCTATATATACGATGCAATCCGTCTGCTCGCCTTTGAGTTGGGAGTGAGATTCTTTGCTGACTATTTAGCAGGGAATGTTTACTTCAAGGTTAAGCATCCAGAACACAACCTTGCAAGGGCGCTTGTCCAGTTTAAGCTTACCGAGAGCATCGAATCTCAGGAAACAACGATTCGCAACATCATCCAGGATATGAAATGAACGACCAGACGTTTAAGATGCAACCTTTCCCCTCTGCTAAACCGATACCTGATTTGAAAATTGCAGGCAATATCGCCCGACAAGGGAATCAATTTACCATCCACTACGCGCTTCTCGGCGATGTTAAAGAAGTCGCGTTCGCCGCACCTTCAGACACACCAGCACGAAAGCACGAACTGTGGAAAGACACTTGCTTCGAGTTCTTCCTAGGCATCAAGAATTCTGATCAGTATTGGGAATTCAACCTCTCCCCCGCCGGAGACTGGAATATCTATCGCTTTGATGCATACCGTCAAGGGATGCAAGAGGAAACAGCGTTTACGGCACTCCCGTTTAGCATCCAGCATCTATCGGACGGTTTAGCGATCGCCCTGGATGTCGAACTAGATAAAATCGTCCCAGCAAACCAAGCCATTGAGGTTGGTATCACCACCGTCATCAAACACAAAGACGGTGAGGTGTCTTACTGGGCATTGACTCATCAAGGAACTGAGGCTGACTTTCACCGACGAGACAGTTTCATCATTACGTTGTGAAATCCAATATCAAGTTGGTAAAGGCATATGGTTCTTTGTTAAATACGATGCTTTGACCAACCAATTTGGCGATTTCTAGCAGATTTGTAACGGGACGTGTGTAGCTACCATTGGAATGTCCGAAGGTTTGTTGAGCCACAGTCAGGTTTTTACAGGCTCGCTTTCTACCTGAAATACGAAAATCAACTTTCTTTACCAATCTTCTTTGCAGCAGATTGCACTTTAGTTCTGATTTTCTGAGGTAGGGGAACGTATCCCAGTTCTGTACTGTATTCCTGGCCTTTAGTCAACGCCCACTCAACAAATGTCTCCAGAACCTGAGCTTTTTTAGGGTCTTGATATTTGTTATAAGTGAGGAGCCAAGTGTAGGTAACAATTGGGTAAGACTGAGCTTCGGCTGGATCGGTGATAAAAGCAATCAAGTTCTTGGCAGGTAATTCTACTGCCTCCAAAGTTTTAGCAGCTGACTCTAGTGTTGGCATAATGTAATAACCAGCTTTATTTTCTAAAGCAGCCATAAGTAAATTATTCAGCGTGGCATAGGCATACTCCACATAGCCAATTGCTCCTGGCGTTTGTTTAATTTGAGCGGTCACACCTTCATTACCCTTAGTACCAACACCGATCAGCCACTGGATAGTTTTACCCGATCCAACTTTGTTTTTCCACTCCGGGCTGATGGCGCTTAGGTGTTGCGTGAACACACTTGTGGTACCACTACCATCAGAGCGATATACAACCATAATCGGCAGATTGGGCAAATTTACCCCCGGATTAGCTGTAGCAATTCTAGGGTCATTCCAATTCGTGATTTTTCCTAAAAAGATATCTGTGTAGACCCGACGTGGTAGCTTCAGACCAGTTGCCACATTGGGTAAGTTGTAAGCTAGCACTATAGAACCCGCAGTTATGGGTAAAGTTATCACACCCCGTTTAACCTTAGCTGCTTGTTCATCTGTAATTGCCACATCACTCGCTGCAAAGTCCACAGTACCTTTGATAAACTGTGCCACTCCAGCACCACTCCCAATTGATTGATAGTTAATCTGCACATTGGGATTTTGCTTGTTGTACATTAAAAACCAGCCCTGGTACAAAGGCGCGGGAAAACTTGCCCCTGCACCAACAAGAGAAATATTGTTACTGTTTCTGCGATCGCTAGCGCAGGAAGCAAGACTCAAGGAAACAGCAATTAGGGAGAGAAGACAAGCCTGTCGTAGAGATTGAAGTTGAGTAGACATACAAATCTTAAGGTCTTAAGTGACAAACGCTTGATTGGAACGTTACCACATTCAGTAGACCGAAAACTTTTGGCAAGCGTTCGCAACAATCAGGGTTTGAGTCAACGTTTTCGGGACTGACGAGAGCGATCCCAGGCATGTGGTCAGAGGTGAACCGATTGCACAGCCGATTGGATTGGGTTACCGGGGAGACCGAAAAGCTTCAAAGCAAGATTGCTCAATTGGCAGGATGAAATCAAACTTGAATTACTATGTCGTTCCCCGTCGGCGTGCGCCTGCTTTCACCCAATGCTGACAAGCACCTAAACGCTTAACTCACCCACCACAAGACCAGCAAGTACCAAGCGCCATACTTGGGCAAAGTCCGTGTCGATGTCCAGATCACTCCATTCGGATGCGTGAGCTGGATGGTGAAATCGAACCGTCGCTTGAAAAACTGCCTTCGCCGCTGCCTGCGGTGAAGCTACCCTAAACTCGTTACTGGAAATACCGCTCTCGATGATTTGAGCGATTTGGCTGACCAGTTCAGCAACGTGAGCTTGAACCACCCCTCGCGCCTCTTGGGCAATCGCCGAATAAGTTGCAAACAACTCCGGCTCGTCCAGGACTTTTTGACGCTTGAGAGTCATGAGTTGCTCAAACCATCGGTGCAATCGTTCAACAGCAGAACCTTGTTCTTCTGCAATCACTGCAAGTGGCGCGGAAACCCGATGCAGCCAGCGTTCTGCTACCGCATCGCGCAAAGCAGCCTTGCTGGGAAAATGCCGATAAATCGTGCCGTGACTCACCTCAAGAAAACGAGCCACATCGACTACCGTCGCCTTTGCCGGACCGTAACGACGCAAAACCTCTTCCGCTGCGTCGAGAATCGACTCTGGTGTCAAAGCTGAATCATTCATGCTACGGGTCTTTTACCTTTTCTCACTATCTAGCATCGCCATTTGACTTGCATCATAGCGATCGCCTGCCACTGCATCCACCGGCACTGCTGCCTCAATCCGGGCAAGATCATCCTCGCTCAAGTGCAGATCCAGCGCACCCAGTGCTTCATTCAAGCGATCGCGACGCCGCGCCCCAATCAGTGGCACAATGTCGTTCCCCCGCGACAGCACCCAAGCAATTGCCACTTGGGCAACCGTCGCACTCTGTTCTTGGGCAATAAGGCGAAGGGCTTCGACCAGCGACAAGTTGCGATCCAGATTCTCTCCAGAGAAGCGTGGCAGATGTCCTCGAAAGTCTTGCGCTTGTTGAGAGCGTTCCTTCGACCAGTGACCGCTCAACAACCCCCGTGAAAGCACTCCATAAGCGGTGACAGCAATGCCCAATTCACGCACAGTCGGGAGGATGTCATTCTCAATACCGCGACTTAGGAGCGAATATTCGATTTGAAGCCAGGTGATGGGATGAATCGCATGGGCACGCCGAATGGCATCTACCCCCGCTTCTGATAAACCAATGTGGCGAACATATCCAGCTTTCACCATTTCGCTAATCGCCTCAATGGTCTCTTCAATCGGCACCGTCGGATCGATTCGGGCTGGCTGATAGAGGTCAATGTAATCGGTTCCCAGTCGTTTCAATGTATAGGCAAGTGAAGTCTTCACCGCTTCAGGACGACCATCGAAGCCAATAAAGTTGCCCTCAGGAGACCGCAACGCACCGAATTTGACAGCAATGAAGACATCTTCCCGCCGCCGGACTGTGAGGGCTTCGTGTAGCAGCAGTTCATTGTGCCCCATGCCGTAAAAGTCGCCTGTATCCAGTAAGGTAACGCCTGCATCAAGCGCTGCATGAATCGTCGCAATACTTTCGGAGCGTGAGGCTGGACCATAAAAATCAGACATGCCCATACAGCCAAGCCCAAGCGCCGATATTGTTGGACCGTTTTTTCCAAGTTGACGCGACAACATAGCAACTTTTCCACTGTGATGATAAAACTATCATAATGGTACAACTGACAAATATCAATATTTGTCATTTCATACTTGTTAAGACCGTCCAACAAAGTGAGCCACAGCCTAAGCGTGCATCGACCAAACAATTCCACCCGTATCAAATAACAGAAGCGGTTGAAACGCCAAGCGTAAAAACCAAGCGCAACGCAGATATCAAAATTATACCAAACATCAACTCCGAGGTATTTGTCATGGACACGAAATTTATGCTGGCGGCTACAGTTCTGTTACGGTTGCGATCGCCGGCAAGGGCTCGCCTCCCTTTGGGCAGTCCGTCGCAGTGGCGCGTCTACATACATCTCAACATTACAGAGACTGCATCTGTCTTAGGGGAGAGACGATGCTATGCCTAGTGACATCTATATAAGGTTAACTGGAACCCAAAAAGACTTATACCGCTAAGTATTATTCTCAGGATTGATGCAGAATAAAGGGCGATCCGGTCATCCTAGAAATCATATCCAATGCTCTGAAATCAAAAAAAATGGCTGGACGACCAGAACGGAAAATGTTGAAACGCCAAAGCACTATCCTTGCTGCAAAAAACTTCTTGGCACAAATGGATAACGGTGCAATGCCGGAAGATTTGGGGTTTATTGCCAATGCTGCGGGGGACCTCGCACTCTTTTGGCATCTGATTGGCAATCCAGAGGAGATTCCCTTAGTAGAATTGCAGAGGTAGTATGAGCATCGTTTATTCATTCCCAGTATTCTAATTCACATGGCAAAGGCTTTTGTCTTTGAAATTTTCAGATTTTCTCCTATTACAAACTCTATGTGATTTTCTAATAAGAACTTGTAGCGTGTGGGGTGTGATCGCCTTCTGGTGTAGCCCAGACGCTGCGCGTGCCTCGCGGAGCGAGGAGCTTACGCGCTTGGCACAAGCCTCCTTTAGGACTTACGGCACTGGCACCGGGAGCAATCGCCGACAGGCGGGTGCTACGCACCATCGCAAGGGAGCGCACTGCCCTAAGGGCGATCGCCTTTAAAGCCAGGTAAGAAAAAGAAGTCACCAATAGGGGGATAGCTTCGGTGCTTTTTCTCCTCTTGTATCCAAACACTCTACACAGCGTTAATAAATTGATAACATTCTGATACAACAGTAGCCATCGTTTGAGAAAATTTAGGGTATTGCCTCTTCGTTTGGATAGTTATATGAAGAAATTGATTAAAGGTCTGCGCGAATTCCAATCTAGCTATTTTTCCACCCATCAAGAACTGTTTGAACAACTTTCTCATGGTCAAAAACCCAGGGTATTATTTATTACCTGTTCCGATTCGCGTATCGATCCAAACCTGATTACACAAGCTCAGCTGGGTGAATTGTTTGTCATCCGCAATGCTGGCAACATTATTCCACCATTTGGCGCAACCAATGGCGGTGAGGGGGCAACAATTGAATATGCTGTTCAAGCATTAGATATTCGACAAATTATTGTCTGTGGTCACTCGCATTGCGGCGCAATGAAAGGGTTAATGAAGTTAGACAGCCTGCGAGAGGAAATGCCGCTTGTGCATGATTGGCTTAAGTACGCACAGGCTACCCGACGACTGGTTCTAGACCACTACAGCCAATACTCGGGGGAAGAACTGTTAGAAATCATCATCGCCGAGAATATACTCACTCAAATCGAAAATTTGCGGACGTATCCGGTGATCCGCTCTAAGCTCTACCAAAGACAACTCAATATTTATGCTTGGATTTATCAAATTGAGACAGGAGAAGTTTTGGCATACGATCCACAAAAGCACGGCTATGTCTTGCTTCACAGCCAACCGACACAATCGGGGATAGATGAGATATCAATAAGCCCGCTTGCAAATGGCAATGGCGACTATTCTACCAAAACTCAGCCTGAGGCGTCTCAACCAAGCGACGAACTCGCGGTCAGAATAGATCAAGGGTTTCCAATGAGATCGCTTTCTCCAGAGCAAATGGAGCGAATTTATCGAGGATCTCGGGCAAAAAAGTGAAAGTGTAGAGTATGAGGTGTAGTGTGTAGAGGGGGCAGTTGTCTTGCTTTGTTCATTCGTTTGTGAAATGAAATGACTTTTAGCAAGATAGCTTTGTTGCCTTTGACACTCCCACGCCTTTAGTTATCTGTTTCTTGCTAAAAGTTTCCTCCACTACCAACGGGTTCCGCTTTCTCGACTGAGTTATCGTTTAATCCTAAAGTCAATTGCAGAGGAGTCCGTGACGGGTATGCCTTCACCACTTGTCGATACACCTCATAGTTAGTAGGTAGCGTCCTCTGTTGCTCACCCACTCTATAGTTCAGTTCGTACTTCACAGTTTTTAACAATTCGGGATTAGTTGCCTGTTGAAGTTTTTTACGTTGTTCCACTTCATCAACTGATGGTCGCGGCGGCAAAGCGGGCCACCATAGACCCTTCTCATCAGGACCAGTGACTGCCCCAGATGGCTTTAAGCCATTGCGATTCAGCAAAGAAGTGGTAGCAAAAGTTTCAAAGCGCGCTAAATTTTCATTGGCTAGGTCGTCGGCAACCTTTACTTGCCAGGTATAACGAGTAAGCGCTGTGGCTTCATACTGGTTAGTGGTTAAGGTGCTGCAACTGGTAAGTGTGAGCGTGGTCAGCACAGCCACTGTTGGGAGCAAAAATATTAGCTTTCCCATTATCCTTTTCCTCTGTAACTAGCTTTCTTGAGACTAGACGAAGTTACGGTATGGCGCAGGCATTACAGCAGTTTGCTGAGGTACACCTTTTCAACTCAACAGCCAGATATAGAGCAAATTTTACTTCTAGGGCAAACGCATCTAAATTAGTCTTGATAAAAAGTTTGGGCGTTGCTGAATTGAGGGATGAAATTTCAAAACTTAATGTTCAAAACCTTTGTCTTTGCGTCTTTGCGACGCCAGAGCCGGCACGAGGGAAACCCTCCAAAGGGCGCTGGCTCGTCTTTGCGCGTTCGCGTAGCGTGCCGACGTTCGTAGGCATAACAAAATTCATACTCGCCCAGCAGCAACGCCAAACTTTGGTTAATGGACTAACGAAAGAATCAGAATTTATCGTTTGACTGGTTTTAGCGCGTGTTAAAGCGAAACTCCCTCGGCATACAAGGAAGTTTCTTTGTGACTACTGCTGTGGCTTTGGCTTTGGCTTGGGCTTAGGCATTTCTTTTAACGTTCCCTTCGGGTTCCCCTTAAAATCACCTTTATTCGCTTTAAACGGTGGCTTTCCTGTTGATGCAGCCCTATCCTTACCAGATGCTTTCAATGCTGCTCTCTTTTCTGCGATCGCTGTAGCTTTATCATCCTTGCTCGCCTTCAGGAACTTTGGTGGCAACTCCAATGGCAATCCCAGTAACGAGTCAAATTCAAAAGCGTCCCGGTGCGGCATAAACCTTGCCTTAATCTGCACGAATACTGGTTTACCTTGTTCTTCTTTTGGGGCTTTGGGATTAAACCTAAACGGCGGCACCAGCGCGTCTCTCCAGAACAAAGGTAAATGACTGGCTTTCATGTATTTTACTTTTTTTGCTGGTTCCGATTGTTTAACATGATTCAGCCGTTCTTTAGTAAAATTCTTAAACACAGAGATACACGGTGTGCGGCACACAGGAATAAACTGCCACAGCCCGCAAAGTTTAAACTCCATGTCCTGAAGTTCTTCTGAGATTACCTGGGATTGTCGTCCTTTGTCAAAGCCGACGACTTGGAAGCCAACGTTGGGCGGCTGATCCCTTCCGGGAAAGTGGGTAAATTTCGGATAAACAACCAAGCGTTGGGTAGATTCGCCAGTCGCCTCTATCTCTTTCTTAAGGGCTTCGTATGCTCTTTTTTTGCTAGGGGCGTAAAACAGTGGGTATTCTTTGTTGCCAATGGTAATGGTACTTCTTTCATTCTCGCCCTCTAGTATGAAGTTTACCTTGCCACTGAGCACGCCAACGGCTTGGAAGAGGGCACCAGGCTCTTCTGGTTCGGTCTTCTGCTCAATAGCTTCTGCTGTAGGTTGAGACGGTACGGAGTCGTCTTTTTGTTCTTGCGCTTCATCCTTCGCTTGTTCAGGGGAGGATGAGGATTTTGGAGAAGGAACTTCAACAGGTTTTGCGCAAATAGTTTTTGCAGATGTCATAACTATAAGTAAGCACGTTTTTTTTAATGATAAACTTGGGAGAAAATCCCAAGTTTCGTTTTGATTGCAAAAGCCTTTGAACGCTCATCGCGGCAGTCCCCAGTCTCAGCGAAGCGGACTGGGTTCGTATAGCGGTCAATCAATGGGGTTCAATGCCCCTTTGATTGACAATTTTCGTATTAAATTACGAATTACTTCTGACTGAGTTCTTTCTGAGATCTCGCAATATTTTTGCAGGTGTTCAAATTCCCTATCGGATATTCGCGTTGTCACTTGCTTCATAGTTGTCAATCCGCTTTCAAGATGCTACCGTTTTAAGATAACAGACAAGTCGATATGTTATGGCTACTTTCGCGAGTTACTTTTAGGCTTTACCCATCAAAGGTACAAGTCAGTAAAATGCATTATTGGCGACGGCTTCACAAGGATTTATACAATGCTTGTGTTGAGCATCGCAAAACCTCTTACAAGAAGTTTGGTAAATCGGTTGATTACTTCGACCAACAAAATTGTTTACCAGAGTTCAAGGAGTATTGGTCAGAGTATAAAGAACTTGGTAGTCATGCATTGCAAGACACTGTTAAACGTGTAGATTTTGCGTTTAAGCGCTTCTTTAAGCTCAAGTCTGGGTATCCAAAATTCAAGTCAAGCCGTCATTACAAAGGATGGACTTATCCTTGCTCAGCAGGATGGAAAGCTTGTACCAATGGCAAAAACGGTTATCTAAAGATATCTAATTTAGGTAACTTAAAAATGCGTGGTCAAGCTAGAGACTGGGGCAAAGCTAAAACTTGTACAATTATATTTAAACAAGGGAAATGGTATGCTTCAATCACTGTTGATTGTGTTCCCACCCGCCCCCAAACTGATACAGGTGCTGTTGGTTTAGATTTTGGTACTCACCATGCTATTGCAGATTCTAATGGCAATGTAATTGAGAATCCCAGATTTGTAAAAGCTGCTCAAACCAAAATTAATCAAATAGCTAAAACTAGTCGTAGAAAAAGACCTCCGAGTAGAGGGGTGAAAGCTTCACGACGTTGGAGAAAAGCAAATAAATTAGTAGCCAAAATACAATCCAAGGTTGCTAGACAAAGGCAAGACTGGCAACATAAAGTCTCTACACAAATAGTTAGCTGTAATAGCTTGGTAGCGACTGAAAAGTTAAATATTAAAGGGATGACTCGCAAGTCTAAAGGCAAAAGAAAACGTCAAAAATCGGGACTTAACCGTTCGTTGCTTGACGTTGGGATTGGCAATCTCAAAGACTTGATTAAGTATAAAGTTACAGAGGCAGGCGGTTTTTATGTTGAGATTCCAACACAAAAAGTTAAGCCTTCTCAAACTTGTCCGAATTGCGGTCATCAGAAAAAGAAAACATTAGCACAAAGAGTGCATCATTGCTCTGAGTGTGGCTACCAATGTGATAGGGATGTAGCAGCAGCAATGGTGATGCTAAATTATGCAAGAGGTATGGAACGTGCCTCTACAGATGCTTCGGAGTTAACCTCTACAGGAGTGCGTTACGCTTCAAGCAAGTTGCTCAGATGAAGCGTCAGAAACGCACATCTCAGGCGTAGCCGGATGTGCGTAGTTCATTCTGCCGTATTTGTATGGTAGGCGACATCTTGAAGTTTTAGCAATTGGCGGGAGCTACTGCCCCGAATCGTTGTTATGTTTCCATCGCTCGTCTACTTGCTCAATCCGGCAACGGTGAGAGGATGTCAATAACCAAACTACGGCGGGTTTTTCCCATGCTCCTAAACGTCGATGCTCATCTTCCCTTTAAGCGTTCTCTAGTCTATGCTGCTTACCGAGACAAGCTCATCGATTTGGTACCCTACATGCCTTCCGTGCAACAAATTAAGTTCATATCAAGTAAAAAGGAAGACGGACTACTGCATTTGGTATACGAGTGGCATGGCGGTGCAAAGATTCCTAAGGTAGCGCGTACTTTTCTTAGCGAGGACTTGCTCGTGTGGACGGAGGAGCAAGTCTGGAATGAATCTGATTTTACGACTCAGTGGCGTATCAAGACCCACTTTTTCACAGAAGCAGTTTACTGTGTTGGCAAAAATCGCTTTTTGGAAGACGGTAGCGGCACTCTCATTGAAAGCCGGGGGGAACTCCAAATTGACCCGCACCAAATCAAAGGCACACCGCAAGTGTTGACAGCAGCAATTAGTCGCATTGTTGAGGACTCGCTGGCTAAGCAGGTCACACCTAATTTTTTACAAATGTGCGAGGGAATTCGTCAATACTTGGAGAAGATGAGAGTTTAGGAGGCTATTCACCAAACAGTGGACAAAGCTAGACATCTAGTTCTATCACTGGACAGATAGCCAGCCTAAGTCTTAAATGACTACGTTTTGAGGGTCACGACACCTACAGGTACTTTCCAGCCCGATCGCTCCCTTGCGCGGGCACAGAGTGCCAATGCCCTTTGGGCACGCTACGCGAACGCAAGGGAGGCAGTGCGCTCTGCGCCATCGGCGTAAGTCCTAAAGGAGGCTTGTGCCAAGCGCGTAAGCTCCTCGCTCCGCGAGGCACGCGCGTAGCGTGTCCTATCGGAGAAGGCGGCTCCTGCGGAACATCGCATCCCCACTTTTTACGATTTAATCATGTGAAAAGCGCTGTATGACAGGAAATCCGTTCACCAGCATCGGAATAAACACAAAAAAAAGGAGAGCCACTTGGGCAGCTCTCCAGATCATCAGGGTGCATCTACTTAACATAATATATCATTTTCGCCCTGAGGGGTGTCACCCCTTTTTTATGATGTTTACCTAAAGATAGTGTAAAGAAATTTCAAAACAAACAGTGGAACCTGTAGAGCAATACACTTGGTGATAAGACCAAAATCGTTATCACCATAGCAATGTAGAGATGTAGAGACGCTTTCATTCAGCGCGTCTCTACTAAAAATCCTTCACTGAACTGTATTGACCTGTAGAGACGTAGCAAACAACGTCTCCACAGAATTTAGCTATTAAGCTTCTTTTCCACCAATTGGTTAGTCAGTTTGGGTTCAGCAAGTTTGTTGGTTTTTTTCAGAACCTGTCCGACAAAGAAGCCTTTGAGGTTGGTGTTACCGTTGCGGTACTTTTCTAGTTCTTTGGGATTGGCTGCCATCACTTCATCAATGATCGATTCCAGTACACTGGGATCGGTGATCAGTTCCTTGCCTTTAAATAATTCCTCAGGAGAACGACCGTCTAGCAACTCTGGAAGCTTCTCTTTGGCTATGGCGTTGCTGATTTTCCCGTTTTCAATCCGAGTGATCACATCAGCTAGATTGGTCGGTGTTAGGGCAATTTCGGTGATGTTGAGTTTATTTTTGTTGAGGTAGGCGGCGACATCCTGAGTAATCCAGTTAGCAGCAGCTTTGGGATTTGCACCACTCACAATCACTGCTTCAAAATACTCAGCAACGGAACGTTCTTCTGTCAACACCCGTGCATCATAAGGCGTCAGCCCCAACTCATTTTCATAATGATGGCGTTTTTGTGCCGGTAGTTCAGGAAGTTGACTGCGCCACTCTTCTAATTGTTCATTTGAAACCTCAATTGGCGCTAAATCTGGTTCGGGGAAGTAGCGATAATCGCTAGAACCTTCCTTAACCCGCATACTAATTGTGCGTTGAGAGCCTTCTTCCCACAGGCGAGTTTCTTGTATAATACGTTCGCCAGCTTCTACCGCTGCGATTTGCCGCTCAATTTCGTATTCAATCGCCCGTTGGATGGCGTTGAACGAATTCATGTTTTTGATTTCTACCTTTGTGCCAAATTCCTTTTGTCCAACGGGACGCACGGAGATATTGACATCGCAACGGAGAGAACCTTCTTGCATATTGCCATCGCTGACGCCAAGGTAGCGTAGAATGCGGCGCAACTCTTGAGCATACTCCGCAGCTTCTTGTCCAGAACGCAAATCAGGTTCCGAGACAATTTCCACCAACGGTACACCTGCCCGATTGTAATCTACCAGGGAGTAGGTGGAACCGGAAAGGCGATCGCTTCCCGCATGTACCAATTTTCCCGCATCTTCCTCCATATGCAGACGCGTGATACCAATCCTTTTGCGAACGGGGTTACCCTCAGCATCGACTAATTCAATTTCTAACCAGCCATGTTCAGCAATGGGCAGGTCATACTGAGAAATTTGGTAATTTTTGGGTAAGTCAGGATAAAAATACTGCTTGCGGTCAAACTTGCTATATTTTGCGATTTGGCAATTAAGCGCCAAACCTGCTTTGACGGCGTATTCTAGAACTTTTTCGTTCAGTACGGGCAATACACCAGGCAAACCCATGCAAACCGGGTCAATGTTAGTATTGGGGTCACCACCAAATGCCGTAGAGCTAGAAGAGAAAATCTTGGTGTTGGTGCTGAGTTGACAATGGGTTTCCAGACCAATAATCGCCTCGTACTCAGTTTTTACTAAAGCAGCAGAAGTCATAAAATTACAAATTTGGGCATAATCCTTCTTCCGGGTACTATTTTAGCTTTGTTGGGACTTCCCCTAAGGACGGTTATCAGGGCAGAGTTTATCAACAATAATATCAGCGGTACGTTTTACCCCATTGACTTTGCTGATAGCAGTTTGTATTCGGCGGGCGTTGTGACGATAGGAATCATTCGTTAACACTTTTTGGATCGCCATCTTTAAGCGATCGCCATTAAAATCCTTCAGGGAAATAAACTCACCTGCGCCTACCCATGCTACCCTAGCAGCAATTCCTGGCTGATCATCTCCAATCGGAATTGCCACCATCGGCACTCCTACACTGAGGGATTCCAACACTGAGTTTAAGCCTGCATGGGTGATAAAAAGACTAGCACGTTTGAGCAGTTCCAGTTGCGGGGCGTACTTGACAACTATTGCTGAACCGGGCAATTCGCCCAAAGCTTCAGGATTCAAAGCACCACCTAAAGAGATGACCAGTTGTACATCCAAATCCTCACAGGCGGCGGCAATCCCCTGAAAGACTTCTACAAAACGATTTTTCAGCGTTCCCATTGAAGCATAGATCAGGGGGCGACCGCTCAATTTCTCGTAGGGAAAATCTACTCTTTTGCGTGCGTTTGGGTTGATGAAAGGTCCAGTGTAGTGAAAACACTTTGGCAAAGCGAGTCGGGGAAAGTCAAACTCAGGTGGTTGTTGGCTAATTTGCGCTTCTTTCGACCAGACATCAGTGAGTTGAGAATAGAGAGGCAAATTCCACTGCTTGCGGTAGGTTTGGATGGTTTTGAAACCCGATGACAAGAGCAGGTTCAACAGCGTGTAAGTCATTTGGTTACGCCACTGCGCCCACCATACAGGCTTAGGACTCCAGGTTGTGACAAACGGTGGCACATTCGGTTCTGGATTCATCATCAAAGCATTGCAGATTGTGACGAAGGGAATACCTAGATAATCGGCAATAGTACCGCCTTCTGGGGAAGCTTGATCCACTAGCATTGCATCGATGTTAGCTTCTGTGATGACAGCCGGAGCATTTCGCAGCCTGATGTCTACTAATTCTGTAAATGTTGTGACAGTGAATTTAAAGGCATCTAAACCGCTCAATTCCCCATCTATTTCCTGTAATTTTTGGGTTTTTCCCAAAGGAAATTCATCAGGGGCGATCGCCCGAAATTCTATTCCAGCTGCTTGTGCAGAAGCTTGAGCATCCAGAACGTTAATCAGTGTTACGCGATGACCCCGTTGCTGGAGTTCCTGTGCTAAAGCCATCATGGGATTGAGATGGCCAGGAACTCCCGGACAGATGATACCAAAGTGGGTCATGTTCCTCTATTTTCGTTGGGGAGTGGAGGTTTAGGAGATACGTTAGCTGTTTCCTTTGCCCTCACTTGTGATATTGGTTAAAGTGCTTAGGTCGTTCGGGTCTACCTCATAGGCAGCACCAAAGCCGATGACAAAGCGACCTTTGCTTGGCGTAAGTTTAAAAATGCGGAAGTCTGGTAAATCGCGCAATAGCTGAATAATTTCTCCGAAACGCGTTTCAAAGCTGTCAACAATTTGATTCCATAGCTCTGTATCGCGTTCGACTAACGTCGCTGTACAGTCAAAGGTTAGACGACGACGCGCAAAGATTTGCTTAGTTTGAGATTCCTCTTCTATGAATAACACACTTGCCTTGGGGACTGCATAGAGATTTTGAGTGTGGGTAGAAAGACCACTGACATAGATGTAAATATTTCTGCTTTCATCTATGACAAAAGGAGCATAGCTCGCATTGGGAATGTTATCTGCACTCACGGTGCTGATAACAACACTTTGGAACAAGTCGGTGAAGCTTTGATAGGCGGCAAGGGCAGTTTCAAATTGAGACATAGAAGAACCTTTTCGTGATAGTAGGTTGGGCAAACCCGTGGGGAAACGCAACAAACAACGTTGGGTTTCGTAGCCTCAACCCAACCTACTACGCAAATTGGTATCATTGACACTCCCCACGGCTATAAGCCGGGGGATTCTTGGCTCAACGTCGGAACTTGCACATGCCTGGGTTGCCCCCAACGAGCGAAGGAGCAGGTAGAACATTAGTCGATTTTAATGTATTTTTTAATATTATTAAAAACAGATTTCAGGGAATTTACTTATATAAATTTGCGGAAGTCGCATTGTCACAAATGTAGGTTGTTTTGGAAGATATGAAACAACGAGGGGTTTTTTGTCTTCAAGTTACCAAAAAATTGGTGATTTTAATTTATGTGAGGTAACAATGAAAGCACTCAAGGCACTGACTACGACTTTTATCGGTATTGGATCTGTGCTGGCGAGTTTACCTGCTCAAGCAGAATTGGCACCCCAAGCCGTTATCAATGCAGTATATACTGGAATCCAGCACATTCACGGTTATCAAGCGACACCAAGATTAATTTGGGGTGTTGCTCATGGTTCTCGCGGTGGTTGCGGACCTCTTTATAGTAGTCAATATTGCAAACGCAACCACACTGTCTACATCACCACACGAGATATCAGGATGGCATACCAGTACGGAGATGCTGCCTTAGCTTATATTGTTGGGCATGAATATGCTCATGCTATGCAAACTGCATATGGATTTCAACCCAATGTGACACCTATATCAGAACTTCAAGCGGATTGTTTGGCAGGAGTTTATTTGGGGTTGATTCCCAATATTGCTCTTGATAAGCGGGATATTTTAGAGATTGCAACCCTAGCTCATCGAATTGGGGATTACCAATGGGGCAATAAGCACCATCATGGCACACCAGAACAACGCGTAAGAGCTGTTGTTCAAGGTATGCAAGGTGCCGTCAAGGGAGGTGGTGTGCGTGTCTGCCGTGTTCGGAGGGTGTAAGGGAGAATAATAGACCCTTAACGTTTATTGAGACACACTACTAGTCACTTTTGGTTGGTCTAGGTAGCCATAAACCAGCTTAGAAACTTGACTAATAAAAACTCTTGCTCTGGTGTCACCAAAAGGTCTTTTCACCAAAATGCCTGCTAAGTAACGCTTACCTGATGGTAACTCGATGATACCTGCATCCCCAAGGAGAACTCCCAAAGTTCCTGTTTTATGAGCAATGACCGCACCTTTACCAAGACCGGCTGGTAGCAACCTTCTGTTCTCAACACGACGCATAATGCCCAAAGCCTGGGAACGACTTCTATCACTCAGCAATTTATTATTAGTAATCAACGCTGACAGTCTTACCAGGTCTTTAGGGCTGGTCGTATTAGTTCCCTTAAAGTCACCAAGCAAATTGCGAATCACGGTGTTTTGCAGCCCCCAACTACGAAACCGCTGATTTAACTTAGCCTTACCACCTAAACGGTCAATAATCATATTCGTAGCCGTATTGTCACTGATAGTAATCATCTTGGTGATGGTGTCTAAAACACTCAGTCGGGTTCCCACTGGTTTGTATTGCAAGACTCCGGAACCTTCAGCTTCAGCTTTCAAGTCCCGCCGCAGCACTAAGGTTTCATTCAGCTTGACTCTCCCAGCATCAACTTCCTGAAACAAGGCAACCAAAATGGGAAACTTAATGGTGCTAGCAGCTGGAAATACCTTCTCTCCATTGAAGTCCAAATAGTTGCCTGTATCCAAATCTAGGAAAAAGATTCCAGGCGAGAGAAAGCTGTAGCGAGCGATCAATGTTTTTAGTTGGGAGTTTAGCTGCAACAATTCCTTACCCAAGGGGACAACCCCAGCAAAGGTCGAAATATTGCCGATTTGCACGGGAATTTGTTCTTCTTCAGATTTGGTGTCTATAACTTTGACTTGCGAATCACTCAAGGCTGCACGTTCAATTGAGGAGAATTTCACGATCCAGTGTGAGGAAGAATCTCCTTGAATCAGTAATTTTTCGGGGGATACTGTGTAGCCAGGTGCTAATTCAACAACCAATCTGGTTGTTTGGGAGTCAACCTGTCCCAAACGAATCTCCCGAACTGCTGATCCAAGAGTTTTACGGACTGTGTTGTCGTCTAGATTGGTTGTTCCTGGTAGATCAATAACAAGTCTTGTCGGGTTATTAATTAAAAAAGCTTTTGGTTGTACTCCAGAATCAGTAGTTATATCTAGTTGATTTTGAACGGGGTCGAAATACCAAGATTGCAAGCGAGCTGCTTTGACTGGAGAAGATAACAGTAGAATACTGGCGACACTAACTAACAGAAAGCTAAATCTCATCAGTGTGATTTTTGTGAGCGATAGTAGAATTTGCTTGCACAAATCTTCCAGATTTTTCTAGTCTTGTCCGGAAAAAAACTGCATGAGATTGTAATTATTGCTATTTTAGTTGTGTTGCCGCAAGTGACCTTAGTAACATATAACTGAATTGCTGATGCCGTAGTCTCAATCAACAACGGCTTATTTAAACCCAAAGCCTCGTTGGGAACATTTTGTTTGATATAGGAGTCATTGAGAAAGTAGTCCTTGCCGACTTGTTATCCATAAGGACTTAAACAAGAAATGGCAACCGTAATATCTAGGGAGATGTGTTGTATTCATTCCGGTGAATTAACTACAGAAAAACCCCCATCCTACCTTATGGTAAATCTCTCAAGAATTGAGAGATAACTTTGGAGTGAGGGTATTTATGATAAATAAGCCTCTGGCAAAAGTTAAGAAGAATGAAAATGAAACCACAGATGCACACAGATGCACACGGATAATTTATCTGTGTTAATCTGTGGTTTGAAATCTCGTTATATGACTTTTGCAAAAAGTCGAACGATTAACTGAAGTTCCTATTAAGCACTCAAATTGCGCGGGAGAATTTTTTCTCTTGTTTTGTTGTATGCATATCAAAAATAACGGCAATGTTTCTTATGAGTAATCTACCGATTTCTGTGACGCTAATATGGTTTTTTGATAGACTTACCAATCCATCTGCTTCTAAACGCTTTAACGCCTCTAATTCCTGAGAGAAATAGTCATCAAAACGGATATGGTACTTGTCTTCAATGTCTTGCTTATACAGTTGGAAGTGACACATGATGCTCATGATGACATCCCGCCTGAGAATATCATCCCAAGTGAGTTTGATACCTTTACTAATCGGTAGGATATCTGTATCGATTGCTTGATAGTAATCGCTTAATTGCTTGTGGTTCTGGGCGTAGGTATCTTCTAGCATACTGATGGATGTGGCACCAAAACCAAAGAGTTCTGCTTGCGGCTGAGTTGTGTAGCCTTGGAAGTTGCGTTTTAGGGCGCGATCGCCTTGAGCAATTGCCAATTCATCATTGGATTTGGCAAAATGATCCATACCTATGAATAAATATTGGTGAGTTGTCAACTCTTCAACAGTCATCTTCAAAATTTCTAACTTTTCCTGCGCTGGGGGTAGTGCCTCTAGTGGTATATTTTTTTGCACTGGCTTGAGCCACGGTACATAGGCAAAGTTAAAAACAGCAATCCTGTCTGGATCTAATTCAATGGTCTTTTTCACCGTCTCCCGGAATGTCTGGACAGTTTGATAGGGTAGACCGTAAATCAGGTCTACATTCACGCTTTCAAACTTCGCTTCTTTAATCCAGCCCATCACATCAAACAGCATTTCTTCTGGTTGAATGCGATTCACTGCAACTTGAACTTCACGATTAAAATCCTGAATACCAAAACTAATTCGGTTAAACCCAATCTCTCTCAGAAAGAAAATGTAATTTTTATCGACATAACGGGGATTAATTTCAATAGAGATTTCTGCTGTTGGGCTAAGTGTGAAGTGTTGATTGATATTTTTCCATAAACGTTCCACTTGTTCACGGCTCAAATAATTAGGAGTTCCACCACCCCAGTGAATTTGAACCACGTTCCTATCTGAATCAATTAAGCTTGCTGTTTTCCTAATGTCTCGAACCAGATAGTCCAGGTAAGGTATAGCAATATTCTTGTTGTTTGAAATGACTACATTACAACCGCAAAAATAGCAAGCACTTTGGCAGAAGGGTATATGGAAATACAAAGAAAGAGGAGTTTTCCTTTGATTCGAGGCGGCGATCGCAGCTTGAAAATCTGTATGAGTAAATGCTTCGGTTAACTCTGTAGCGGGTGGATAACTCGTGTATCTGGGTGCAGGAGTATCGTACTTCTTGATGATATCGAAATCAAACTTGACACCAGGAATTTGAAAAACCATCGAGGTTGCTTCCAATAAAATGAATGTATGGAGAATACGAAGGTAGCAATGGATATAACGGATGTAGCGCTTCTCGTTCGTATTTAATAAACAAGAGTACAAAAGTCAAACAAAGGAGAAAATAAAACCACAGATGGACACAGATGGACACAGATGATTAACTAGTGTGAATTCATGTGCATCTGTGGTTCTAAATATCTATTCATCAGACTTTTGCAAGAAGTCTAATTGAGAACTGCTATAAATCATCCGCGATATCCAGTTACAAAATCCGTTACTGATGCACCTTGAGAAACGCTATCTCACTCGTGTAGAGGTGATTGTCAATAAAATTTCTAAGCTTTACTCAGTTCGGTGTTACCGGGGTTATTAGTGTTAGTCAGGCTATTGAACATGACTTGACCGATGAGTTTGATGAGGGTTTCTTCCAATTCTTTCGCCATCTGCATATTCAGCCGAAATGCGTGGTTTGCTTCCGCAACAATGCGGTCTGCGGTTGCATCATTTATTGGCAATGAATCTAATGCTTGACGATATTTGTCCTTAAATGCTTTTTTGTCTGGAATTTGCTCAAAATTGTAGAAAGATGTGCCTTCATATTCAGAAAGCTTCAAGACTGACTGAGCAACCTTTTGCAACATCTGACCACCAGACAAATCGCCCATGTAACGGGTATACGCATGACCTATCAATAACTGTGGTTCTTTTGCGGACAGTTCACGGATGCGGCTGACGTAAGCCAAGGTGGCTTTTGCTGGTGTGATTTGCCCTCTCCAGTTGTGAGAGTAGTAAAACTCTAAGTCTTTTTCCAAATGAGCTTTGCGATTGAGTTCTCTGAAATATACCGCACTGATTAAAGAATGGTCTTTATGATGCTCTAATGCTGTTTCCAGTTCGCTATAGATGTAATACAAGTTACCTAAAAACTTTGCAAAGCAGTTTCTATCAACAACTCCTTTGACAAAGCATTTCATGAATCCCATGTTTTCAATTGCTGTATGAGCTTGTTGCGTTCCACAGCGAAGTTTTTCAGCTAGATTGCTACTCATTGTTAAAGCGGTTCTCGTCCAAGTAAGATACGTACCCAATACCCATAAGGTTTGGAGTTACCGAATTTTAGGACTTTCGCAGGATTCCCCTTGTCAGCGTATCTCTTTTGTAGTAAGCGCTTACTACGAACTCCTCAAATCAAAATTGATAGACTACTCCCTCCTACCTGAATAAGCATTTATTCACTGGTTGCTGGGAGTAGATTCCAGGTAACGTCAGAGTTAGGAGGAGATAGCAATTTTGGGTTTAGAGCAGAACTTAGCCAGCAACTACCACTGCTAATGTCTCTCCAAACCACGTTGATGACCACTTAGACTATTTAACTATCAAATAGTTGTATAACCATAAATCCATTCATATTTATTCATATTTTCCCGACACTCCATCCAAACGCAAATCAGTTTTGAAAATTATTTTAAATAATTTTACTTTTAGTAGATTTTAATGATGATTCATGCTTATATAGCTTTAAAAAGATAAATTGATTGAACGATTCTCATGGCTAAGTCTCTTCAAACCTCAGAGCCTGAGTTGCTTAAGCCAGGTGTGAAAGCGCCTGTGCAGGAAACATTGTTAACGCCCCGGTTCTACACCACTGACTTTGAGGCTGTAGCGCAGTTGGATATTTCGGCGCATGAGCCAGAGTTGCGGGCTATTGTGGATGAGTTGCGGGCTGATTATAACCGCCATCACTTTGTGCGTGATTCCGAGTTTGAGCAGAGTTGGGAACACATTGATGGGGAAACGCGCCGCGCTTTTATTGACTTTTTGGAGCGTTCATGCACTTCGGAGTTTTCCGGGTTTCTGCTGTTCAAAGAGTTATCGCGCAGACTGAAGAACCGAAACCCGATTTTGGCAGAAGCTTTTCATTGTATGGCACGGGATGAAGCACGCCATGCGGGATTTCTCAATAAAGCAATGTCAGACTTTAATCTCTCGCTGGACTTGAGTTATCTCACAAAGAATCGTACTTATACCTTCTTCCCGCCTGAGTGGATTATCTACACAGTTTACCTATCTGAGAAAATTGGCTACTGGCGTTACATCATCATGTTCCGTCACCTAGAGTCATATCCAGAAAACCGATTCTATCCCCTCTTCCGCTATTTCGAGAGTTGGTGTCAGGATGAGAATCGACATGGAGATTTCTTTAAGGCGCTGTTGCGATCGCAACCTCAACTGTGGAACAACTGGAAAGCACGTTTGTGGGTGCGATTTTTCCTGCTGTCTGTGTTTGCTACCCACACTTTGACAGTGCTGGAACGAGTATCATTTTATCGCTCTGTTGGCATCAATCCATACGAGTACAACATCCAAGTCATTGAAAACACAAATGAAACCGCAGCACGGGCATTTCCTGTGATACTGGATACAGAACACCCAGAGTTTTTCCGGCGACTCGAAGAGTGTTCCGATATTAATCTCAAGCTAGTGGAGATTAACAGCAGCAATAGTCCAAAGATTGTCAAGTTCTTGCAAAAATTACCCTTGATACTTTCAATAGTTGGGCATTTGTTACGGCTTTACCTTATCAAGCCGATTGATACTGAATTAACTCGGGAAGCAGTTTATTAACAGTTACCAGTTATCAGTTATCAGTTACCAGTTATCAGTTACCAGTTATCAGTTACCAGTTATCAAGATGTCCCAAGTCAATCTTCTCACTGGTCACTGTTCACTGTTTTAAATGGGAACTTAATACACCTGTTGCGGAATGTGAGTTCCATCTGTGTCCATCTGTGTCCATCTGTGGTTAATTATTCTTTTTTTTGGAATCAATGCAAGAAGTCTAATGTTGAGATAATTTTCGGATCAATTCTCTGACATCAGCCGCAGAATCTTGATCCATAGCTGATGCAACAATTGTCTGTGCTTGTGCCATTGTTAATTGGGCGATCGCCTGCTTAAATCCAGGAATAGCTTGCGGATTCAGACTCACCTCATCTAATCCTAACCCCAATAAAATCGGTGCTGCTAAAGGATCTGCTGCTAGTTCCCCACATAACCCCACCCAAATACCTGCTTGATGTGCAGCTTGGACAGTTTGTTGAATCATCCGTAACACAGCTGGATGCAATGCATCAACTAAAGCTGCGACTCGTGGATGCGTACGATCTGCCGCCATGACATACTGGCTGAGGTCATTAGTACCAAGACTGAAAAAGTCTACCTCAGCCGCTAACTTGTCAGCAAGGACAACCGCCGAGGGTGTCTCTACCATAATACCCACTTCCATATTTTCATCAAAAGGGATACCAGCTTGACTCAGTTGTGCTTGTACTTCTTTTAGTATTGCTTTGGCTGCTTGTATTTCTTGCACAGTCGCAATCATCGGAAACATGATTTTAATTTGATGTCCGAGACTCGCTTTTAAAATTGCCCGCAACTGGGTTTTGAAGATATCAGGATGATCGAGACAAAAACGAATTCCGCGCCAACCCAGAAAAGGGTTAGTTTCGTGGGGAAAATTCAGATAGGGAATTGGTTTATCGCCTCCCACATCTAGAGTGCGGATGATGAACGGACGGGTATCAAGAAGTTGGGCGATACTTTGATAAACTGCTAGTTGCTCTTCTTCGGTTGGCGGTGTTGTTCTTTCCAGATAAAGGAACTCAGTGCGGAACAATCCTACACCTTCTGCACCTAAATTCAAGGCGGCTTGAGTATCAAATATACTTCCAATATTAGCGAATACACCGATTTGCTTTTGATCGCGCGTCATTGCTGGACTGAAGGCCGTTGCGAGTGCTTGCTGATAAGCAACTTGCTGTGCATTTCGCTTTGCCTCAAGTGCTGTTTGGATATCTGGTTCTGGTTCTATCCAGACTCTGCCACTCTCACCATCAAGCGCTAATCGGGTATTATCTGCTACTTGCAATATTTCCGGTGGTAAGCCAACAATCGCAGGAATACCTAATCTCCGGGCGATAATAGCACTATGAGAAATGGGACTCCCAGAAGTGGTACAAATTCCCAGGACTTTTGCTGGATCTAGCCTAGCTGTATCAGAAGGACTTAGGTCAGTTGCAATCAAAATCGCTGGCTCACAGAGATTAAAATTGATATGGCTATCATCTGAAATTCTGATGTGGGATTGAAATCTAGTCAGTAGTCGTAATACTCGCTGTCCCACGTCTACTACATCAGCGACTCTCTCTTGTAAGTAAGAATCTTCAATACTACGGTAATTATTAGCCAACTCATCGACAACCGCCTGCCAAGCCGCTTCAGCATTATAATGTTGTTCAAAGATGCGTTGCTGAACTGCCTCTAGTACCACAGGATCTTCTAAAAAGAGCAGATGGGCATCAAAGATGGCAGCTTCAGCGTCTCCAATTTGAATAGATGCTTGTGAGAATACAGCTTCAATTTCCTCGTGAGCAATTTGAATGGCTACCTGTAAACGTTGCCACTCTGCCTCAACATCATCTACGTGGTATTGCTGAATATCAATCGGAGTAGGACGATACAGAAAAACGGGTGCGATCGCCACTCCATTGGAAGCAGGAATGCCTTGGAGAAAGTGATGCGAAGATGGGATGTGTATCTGCGTGTCTGGGCGTCTTTGTGTCTCCACATCCGGCAAAACTTCGCCAAAGTTGGTTTCAACCAATGCTTGCAATGCTGCCAGTGCTTCATCTGCATCAGAACCAGTAGCAGTAATAGCTAGTTCGTGTCCTTGACGCACACCCAAGGTGGATACTTGATTGATACTATCAGCGCGTACTAATTCAGTACTTTTAGTAATATTCTGTACTTTGATTTGGGATTGAAAACGGGCTGCTGTTGCCACAAATTTCGCAGCAGGACGGGCGTGTAATCCCAATTTATTACGGACGGTTATATGTATTTTTTTTGTTTCCGGTTCCTCCAAAGACCTCACCTCCTCTGGGCTAGCAGAGAGGGGGGCAGGCACTAACGGCGTGAGGTTATAGGCTACACCTAATTGAGTCGCTTTTGCTACCAATGCTCCCCGTGCTTCAGCCATAACCTGTTGAATATGACTACCAGCAGCTGCGGCTACAGCGGCTGCGATCGCACCTTCAACAAGTGGTGCTTCACACAGATGGACTTTATCGCGTAGTTCTTCTGGAAGAAACTCTAGCGCCATTTCCGCACTCATGAGGGCGCTGCCAAGATCCATTAAGACGATGACACCTTCATCACTGTAAACAGAGGCGATCGCCTCATAAACCTGCATAGCATCTGTACCCAGCGGGTTTTCTGGATCGTCAATTCCAGCAGCAACAGCCAGGGGGACTTTGCCCTGAACCATCTGTGCTGCTAGTTCCCGGACTCCTTCTGCAAGCTTTTTGCTGTGAGAGACAATGACAATTCCGACCACGACCACACCATCAACTTTGTTGAAAAGCGATTGCTCACTCACTTACTTTATGCTGTTAGTTGCTCATAGGCGTAGGGTGCGTTAACGAAGTGTAACGCACAGGCGTAGAATGCGTAACGAAGTGTAACGCACTGTTATTAGCTAAAGCACTGCTAATCTATCCGTGATATAAGAAAAATGTCATGTGCAGCTTTAACTATGTCAATTCTTGACTCCAATCAAAGTTATACTTTTAGCCGATACTTTGAGCTTGGCTTTGAAGCTAGTGAACTCGCTCAAGAATTTGGCTATAGTTTAACTCGAAAAACGCTGAATTTACCTCAGTTTCCTGATGAACTTGACCGCTTGGGAGAATTACGCGACCGCATTGAGGAGGTACTACCATTTGTACCGTTGACTAACGAACTTGCAAGACGAGAAATTCTCATCTCGCGGGTAGTGACGGAGTTAATTCATTACACACAGGCAGAATTACGAATTGAATATAATTTGAAGGTTTCTAATTGGCTTCAGGGTAATTTAGATTATTTACTGCGAGTAAAATCCGTCAATCAACTATTAGTGATTGAGGCAAAATACGAGGATTTTACGCGAGGTTTTACGCAGTTAGTCGCCGAATTAGTGGCACTAGATCAGTGGTCAGGCTCGACTACACTTGACCAACAGCCAATTTTAATTGGCGTGGTTTCTACAGGTACAATATGGCAATTCGGTAGGCTCGACCGCAACACAAAGCATTTTGAACAGGGGATTAATAGCTATCGGGTTACCGAAGATTTGGAGCAAGTAATGCGAATTTTAGTGGCAGCTTTGAAAGGAAATAATTAAAGAAGCACCAAGAGTGTCACGTTGTAACTTTAAGTGTAACTGTGATTAATGAACAAGCTACCACCAGATTGTTCAATTGCTTGATTCATTTCCTCGATAGAGACTGCTTTCCTTCCTGGTTTATGGAGGATACCAGACAATTCCTCAACTTGGATATTCAGCGGCGGAATGTAGACTTTGCCATCTGATTCAATGATGAAATTAATGCGATCGCCTGGATGTAAGTTAAGTTTCTCCCGAATTTCTTTTGGGATAGTTGTTTGACCTTTGCTGGTAATTGTGGCAATGGACATATAATATCCTTACTTTTAAAATAATTTCTTACTTTAATGTAAGGAGTTAATGAGGAACAGTCAAGGAGAGGCGATCGCCCTTTTATGAATCAATACGGTTGCTGTTAAGGTTGATGTGTAAAAAATCATGTGTGTAGAGACGTGCCATCCGAGAGTTCTACATTGTTTTCCTGATAAGGATTCTGGTGTTATCTAAACGGTATTGAGATGAATGGTGCGTTGCGCTTCGCCATAACACACCCTTTAATATTTTCTTAACTTTTTATCGTGTCGTTACGACAGTTTGTTGTGATCTAACGACAACTTGTACATTCCTAGCGACAGCTTGTTGTGATCTAACGACAGCTTGTACATTCCTAACGACAGCTTGTTGTGATCTAACGACAACTTGTACGTTCCTAACGACAGCTTGTTGTGCAATGGCGATTGGCAATGCCTGTGTCCCTTAGGCGACGCCTTGCGCTTTCTCCCGCTACTTTTCTTGCTTCCACATTTCTACAACTCCACGTAGATACACGTATTGGTATCCAGCAAAAATCTCATTCCAAAGCCTCTCTAACCTCTAAATTACGCTGTTCTCGGGTTTCCATAAAGTCATCAGAAAAGAGTTCAGTCGCGTCAAACAAAGTTTGCCAAGGATTTTCTTTGGAAATTAAGACAACGGCGTTACCTATCTTTTTGATATAAACTTCATTACCTTGGAACTGAAATTCCTTGGGTAAAACCACCGTTTGATTTTCACCGTTCATCAATAATTTAGCAGTATTCATATTTGAAACTCTCTGTCAAATCTGTCATTATTGTTTGTTAATTATTTCTTGCGCCAAAGATTCGCCAACTATTTTACGAATTTCCTCCTTTCCTGGATAGGGTTGAGTTGTTTTTAATGCACGGTAAAATTCGCTAAGTCTTTTTTTGGAATTTGTATCAATTTTTTAAGTACGGAATTTGATAAATTCAATAAAATCAGCTACAAGTTGAAATTGTTCTTCACTAAGCTTGTCTATTTCTTGTTTGAGACTTTCTTTCGTTGTCATTATTTTTTGGCTAGTTGCGTTTTCATATTGTGTGAAGATTTTAATTTTACATTTCCCCTTCTTCCACTGCGCCTAATGCTTTAAGGGTGGTGATTTCGGCTTCTGTTAAACCTGTAATGCCTGTGATATTCATGTTTTCATAAGGGCGATCGCTTCTCAAAGTTTTTAAACACTCACCTGTTTTAATGTGTTGATTCGTACCATCGCACCGATTAGCTATAAACTCACACCTACTTACCATGCTCAAGGTAGTTTTACTTCACAGCTAGTTATCCCCTTAGCTTTTTTCACAAACTTCTCATCAAAGGTATAAAACTCAGCATAGTTTTGACTTTGAGCTAGATGAAATGCATCGGCAAAATCTAAACCAGTTTCATGCCATTGTAGTGCTTGAGAAACCAGGCTAGCATTATTCACATTAACATTTGGCAAACCAAAAACTTTTCTTAAGGCTGCACATATTTCAACTGGTTTGAACTTATAGGCAAACCTCAGCACCCATTCCGTTTCTAAAATCACAGTATCTGGGATAAAAATTGTTTGTGTCTGGAAAATTTCTAGACTTTTTTGATACTGAGCTTCGTCATCTTGAGTTAATAGACGCACAATTATGTTAGTATCAACTGCCACCATGCCATGATTCCTCTACACCTTGACGGATAGCATCATCGATATCATCTAACGATTTTGGTGTGCCTTGATATTTTAAGCAACCTGCAACTTCATTTAATGTGGTTTCTGCAAAAGGTTTTTTAGGCTTAAGAAGAATTCCATCACCTGTATCAATTACAATCAACTCCTGACCAGCTTCCCAGCCATGAGATTTTCGTAACTGTTCGGGAATAATTACTTGTCCAGAGTTTGATACTTTTGTTATTTCCATGTGTGGGAAGGTTTGCTTATCTGGTATTTTTAATTTTACATTTCCCCTTCTTCCACTGCGCCTAGTGCTTTAAGGGTGGCTATATCAGCTGCCGTTAAACCTGTAACACCTGTGATATTCATATGCTCATAAGGTCTATCTATCAAAGTTTTTAAGCACTCACCTGTGTTAAGATCCCAAAGCTTTATTGTTTCATCCCAACTCCCACTAACAAGAGTTTGACCGTCCGTGCTGAAGATAACTGAATTTACCCAATGAGTGTGTCCCTGCAAAATTTTCAGGCATTTTCCACTGTGAATGTCCCATAGCCTGACTGTTTTATCGTTACTTGCACTGGCAAAAGTCTTACCATCAGGACTAAAGACAACGGAGGATACCCAACTGGTATGTCCTTGCAAGGTAATTAGGCATTCACCACTGTGCATATCGCATAGCTTTATCGTTTGGTCTTCACCAGCACTGGCTAGGATCTTACCATCAAGGCTGATTGCCACAGAATTATTCCTACCGGTATATCCTTGTAAAGTTTTCAGACATTCTCCTGTGCCGATGTCCCATAGTTTCACTGTTTTGTCATAACTTCCACTAGCTAAAAGTTTACCGTTAGGACTAAATGCCACTGACCATAACCAGTCGGTATGTCCTTGCAAAGTTTTCAGACATTCTCCAGTATGGATATCCCATAGCTTTATTGTTCTGTCTCCACTGCCACTAGCTAGGGTTTTACCATCAGGACTGATTACTACTGAATTGACACCAGCCTTATGCCCATGCAACGTTTTGAAGCATTTTCCAGTAGGAACATCCCATAGCTTCAGTGTTTGGTCATAACTACAACTGGCTAGAATTGTACTATTAGGGCTAATTGCTATTGAATTGACCCTGCCGATATGCCCCTCCAAGATTTTCAGGCATTCACCACTATGGATATCCCATAGCTTCACTGTTTGATCTTCGCCACTACTAGCAAAGATTGCGCCATCAGCACTGATTGCCACTGACTGTACGACACTAATATAACCCTGCAAAATATTTACACATTTTCCACTCAGGATATCCCATTGCCTAACCGTTTGGTCATCACTCCCACTTATTAAAATGGTACCGTCAGGACTAAAAGCCGCAGATCTTACCCAGTCGGTATGTCCCTGTAAAGTTTTCAGGCATTCTCCTGTACGAATATTCCATAACTTCACTGTTTTGTCCCTGCTGCAACTGGCAAGGGTTATACCATCAGGACTCATTGCTAATGAGCGTACCCAATCGGTATGCTCCTGAAAAGTTTTCAGACATTCTCCTGTGGAGATGTCCCATAGGTTCACTGTTTTGTCCTTGCTGCTGCAACTAGCAAGGGTCATACCATCAGGACTAATAACCACACATCCTACTGAATTTATATGTCCTTCTAAGGTTTTCAGGCATTCTCCTGTATGAATATTCCATAACTTCACTGTTTTGTCACCACTACTACTGACTAAAGTGACACCGTTAGGAGTGAACAGTACTGAATGAACTTTACTGGTATGTCCCTGTAAAGTTTTTAGGCATTCTCCTGTATGAATATTCCATAGCTTCACGGTTTTGTCATCACTGCTACTAGCTATAGTTTGACCATTGGAATGCATCGCCGCTGAATTTATCCTACTGGTATGCCCATACAAAGTTTTCAGACATTCTCCTGTGCGAGTATCCCAGAGCTTAACTGTTTGGTCATAACTAGCACTAACTATAGTATTACCATCAGGACTGAAAACTACTGAGCGTACCCAGTCGCTATGCCCTTGAAGTCTTAAAATTTGTTTGTTATCAATAATTTGCCACAAGCTAATCTCACAATTAGCATCACCTGTAGCAAACAACTTGCCATCTGGACTAAACGCCACACAAAAAACCGCACCGAAGACTTTGGGAAAAACAGATTTAACCAGATTAGCCTCAGCAAAATTGACACGGCGCAGGCTAGCTTTAGTAAGATCTGCGCCTTTAATCACAGCACGAGAGAGGTCTTTACCTTCCAGTCCTGTGTTGTCAACTTTGACTAGCACCGTCGCTGCATTCCCCCCGACATATCCAACCTCTGCTTCGGTTTTGCCACGTGTCTGTTCAAGAATCTGCAACAATGGGTAGGGGCACGGCAATGCCGTGCCCCTACGTGAGATTGGTGTAAGCATTGGTATAAGTAAATCCATCACCGCCTTTGTTAGAGGCGATCGCCCAAAAGTTTCCCTCAGCTTTTCCAATGACTCACTTGCAAATCTCTTCAATGGGGCACTTGACAAAATCTCCCCCGCTTTATCCACCTGCCGACGAAAATAAGACGACCAAGTGTAATCAACTGGCGCAGCATGATTATTTATATGCGATCGCGCCTGCGCCAATTCAATAAAATCATCAGCCAACGCCCCCAACTCAGCCGCAAACTTGTACGCGACAAAAAACTCTAACAGCGAACGATGCGCCGGAGTATAGTCACCATCGGCATTGCGGATGAGCATCGTTTGCCCCATCATGTCATAATGCCAGTGGTCTAAATCCTTCTCCTCCTGAACAACATCACCGAATAAGCGACGAATTCTATCGGGAAAAAGGCGATAATTTAAACTCATCTGGTCAGTAGACAACATCTCCCAGGAAAGTTCACACAAAAAGTAGAGCTTATCTGCCAAGGAAGTAAAAGTACGCTCCGCTTTGATGTCTCGTTCCATCTTACGCCGCACCGCATACAGGTAAACCCGCGACATATCCACTAGCTTACCTGCTTCAATATCTGGCAATGCTTCTAAAATTAACTCCGTCATCACGGGACGACGTGCCAAGTCCAACAGATGCGGATTGTTCATCACCTGCTCAACTGTGGTAGATTCAGCTTGGAGTGACAACACCTGCCGGATTTGCTCGTCGTTGAATTTCTCCAGTTCCAGCACTTCAAACTGGGGCGTTTCCCCTGTCAGCTTGGCGGTAGACGCTTGCAATTCGGCATTGAGCAAAGCACGTCCTTCTTTCGCTTCTGGAAAATGTTCGGTGCGACAAGTCAAGATAACTTTAGCACCAGGAACGACGACTTTCGCCAACTCCCAAAAGTTGTTTATCATTTGTTGGCGATCGCACTTCGCTGCCATTTCGTCAAAGCCATCGAAAATCAGCAGCAGCTTACCCATGCTGTTAAGCTGGTCAAACACCTCGCTGTTTAAGCGAATATTATGTTGAGTAAAAAAGAAACCTGCCAGAACATTCTCAACATTCAGTGCTTTAGCATAGTCGCGCAGCGTAATTATCAAAGGAAGACGGGGACGTTCAACGCCGCGTTTTTGGGCATCCCGATACCGTTGCAGTGCAGTCCAAGCATAGTGAAAAGCAAACCAAGTTTTACCAGTGCCAAACTCTCCTAAAATAGAGATATGCTCCTTAGCAGGGTCATCTAACCACACATCCAGATAACCGTCAATCCAGCCGTCGCGTTCATCGTAACGGCTGACTCCTATTCGGCGTTTGGTAACTGGGTCAAATTCTTCTTTGGTGCAAGCTAGCGACACATACTTTTTGTCGATTTCCCGGCGTTTCACCTCAGCCTCTAGCCAGTCAAGATACCCGGTGAAGTCAGCATCCTGATCTATCAGTTCGTCAAAAGTATAACAGTCAAGATGGCGATTTTCTTCTTTCTCCACTTCATCACGCGCCGCCCGTGAAATGCGCCTTGCTGTGACTAACCAGCCTTCATCTGTTCTTTGCGCTTCCACCGACTGTCGCAAAGCCATCACATCAGCGAGTCCCGCCTCACCCTCAATTCCACGCACAAGAATGCGGTCATATCGATTACGTCGTACCGGGATGTTGAGAATCCACTCAAAATAGTTGTCTTCCCAAACTTCATACTTCTCAAAGCGGTAGCCCAATGTTTCAAACCAGCCTCGCATCTGTTGAGCAAGAGCGATCGCTCTACATTTCTTTTCCTGTAGAGACGCGCCACCTCTCGTCTCTACACTCTGTGCTGCCAACCGCGCCATCTCTGTTCTCATTCCTTCCAGTGTCGGCAGCCTTTCGAGTTGTTCTTGGATACCTGCTATCCTTTTATGTAGCGAGCCTATGTGCTGGTTCATTAAAACATCAGCAGGTGTCCGGCTGCGCTTGGCAACTTCGATAAAGACGGTGGCAAATGCCGCAACTTCTCGCCTAATGTCAATTCCCAAATTTCTAATGTCATCGCCCAATGCATAGCCATTGAGAAAAGCATCAACCTCAGAAAGAAGAATTGAGGGGTTGTTGTGATCTAAAGCCTTGCGGAAAGCTTGTTTTATTTCTTCTCGCCGGAAAAGTTCGAGAAATGGCTTGGGCTTACCTACACCGTATTCTACCAAGGCGTAGGCGTAAACACCGCTGAAATCTGCTGGCGGATGCTCAGGATCAAGGTGAAATTGCTTTAATAATTTGATGACAGTCTCATTGCGCTGAATCTTTTCTTTAATTATCGGGCTGGCAATACCAGTAATTGCGCTGATTAGCGAGTCAAGATTAATCGGTATCACAGGCGCTTTTTGTATAAAAGGGAAATTTTTATCTTGCTTACCCTTATGTTAACGCTTGGTAATTTCCGATTTTTGCTGAAATTATAGTTGGATTTGTTCTGTTGGTAGCAACTATAAAGGCATTTGAACACTCATACGGGTGCTTGTTAAAACCATTAAGGAATTTCCAAGAAATAAATTATCCATCTTGTGGGGTGGGCATCCTGCCCGCCCTGAATATTGGGACGGGTGGGGACACTCCGAAGTTCCGAGCCTCGCTCCGCGAGGAGCTAACGCTAACGGAGGAAACCTCCGCTCGGACTTCTCTCCATCCCACAAGAAAATTTGGGATATTTTTTTATTTGGAAGTCCCTAAGACGACGACAGTTCACCTTTGCAAGTACTTTTCTTGCAAACTTTTGTATTATGAGTGTTATGATATCATTAATAACATCAATTATAACATCAAAATAATCATCAAAAAATGAAAAACCAAACTGTTCGCACGACATTAACACTGCCAAGCGAACTGTTAGAAGCAACTGACAAGGCAGTGCGGGAAGGGAAAGCCAAGAGTCGTAATGAGCTTGTAGCGCAGGCGTTGCGTCGAGAACTAGCAGCACTGAAACGAGCAGAAATTGATGCTGCTTTGGCAGAAATGGCAAACGATCCTGACTATCAGGCAGAAGTGTTAAAGATGGAAGCTGAGTTTGCCTCGGCTCAATGGGAGGCTTTGCAGTTAGGTGAATCTCCAGAATGAAACGGGGTGAAATTTATGATGCACGTCTAGAGCCAACTGAGGGTTCTGAACAGGGAGGAACTCGTCCTGTGATTATTGTCAGTCGTGATGTGATTAATGCATCTAGTCCGGTTGTGCTAGCAGTTCCCTGTACGACTTATCAATCGGGAAAGCGTGTTTACCCAACTCAAGTCTTAATTCAAGCACCAGATGGCGGACTCACTCAAGACTCTATAGCAATGGCAGATCAGGTGCGGGTGTTGTCCAAAACACGCTTGTTGCGTTTACGAGGGGCGCTTTCTGATGATACAATGACAAAATTGGCTCAGGCGTTGTTGATAGCATTAGATTTACCTGGGCAAAATGAAGATTAGATACTAACTGAATAAGATAATAATCATAACCTCTAACCTGATGGGTGCAATCCTCATGGTGCAAGACCAGTTTTTGCTAGATAATTGGCATGTCATAGCACACTCGCAAGACCTGCAACCCGGAACCGTTCTACAAAAGCGTTTACTAGGTGAAGACATAGTCCTTTGGCACAATGGCGACAAAGCCCTAGCTTGGCAGGACTTTTGCCCTCACCGAGGAGCTCGCCTGTCTCTGGGATGGGTGGAGAAAGATAATCTTGTTTGCCCTTACCACGGTTTAGCCTATAACACTGAAGGGAAATGTGTCCTAGTTCCAGCTAGCCCAGACCAGCCGCCCCCCGCAAGAGCTTGTATCCGAACTTACCACATTCAAGAGCGCTACGGTCTGCTGTGGGTCTGTCTAGGAACACCACAATATGACATACCTACATTTCCAAACTGGGAAGACTCCTCGTTCCGCAAAATTTTGTGCGGTCCCTACCACTTCAAATCTAGTCCTCTACGTGTCGTTGAAAACCTCATCGATCCAGCCCACTTTCCCTTTGTGCATAAAGGAATGTTCGCTGACTCCAGGCGTCCCGAGTTAACGCATTATGACTTAGAGTCGCATCCAGATGGTATTACTTTTAAATTTGGTATTTGGGAACTGGATCTAAAATCGGCAGATTCCTCGGCACCCATGTTATTCAACACTTACCAGTACCGCGTCTGTCATCCCTTGACTGGATACTTCCAACAACGCGGAGAAGATGATAACTGCGTGAGTTTATTTTTCATGGTGACGCCTGTCGATGAGGAAGAGTGCATTCTCTGCTACTGGCTCCTTGACAACTTTCTGCATGAAATACCTGATTCAGCTTTTCAAGCTTTGGAAGACCAGATTATGAGTCAAGACATTTCCATTGTAGAATCACAACGACCACGACGCCTCCCCTTGGACTTGCAAGCAGAAGTCCATTTGCCGAGCGATCGCTACTCTGTGGCTTATCGTAAATGGCTTAAACAACAGGGTGTCACCTTCGGCACTATCTAGAACTTCAATAGCGCTTAACGCTTAAGCCAACCGTATTGCCATCACAGGCAGCGCATGAATGAGAAACTAAAACCCCTCCAAGCTTTCCTAAAGCGTTGGTGACGGTTGGTGGTGAGTTGGTAGAGGGTACGAGGAGGGCGAGTGGAAAGAAACTACGCTTAGGTATTACTAATTTTTTTAAATTTCAACTAAATTTAAACGTGATATAATATCAGCCTATAAATCAAGCTTTTTGACTACACTGACCTAAATCAATTGGGTGACAACGGTGTGCATCTTACCGTGTGTTAAATATTTTTTTGTCCCAGATCCGCCTAAATAGTGCGGCTATCTGTCCGCTTGTTTGCATAGTAGCTGCAGCAGTGCTTGAGCGTATGGGCATGGGCGGCGCATGGTAGCCCAACAAGTCTACCAGCTCCACAATTCGTCAAATGGTATCCACTGCCAGCAGTGATTGCCGCTCTCGACACAAACACGAAATTTGTAGATAACGATGTACCAAGCAGATCTGGCTATAAGTAGCACCTATAACTCGAATTTAGTAACACTGTCTATCTTAATTGCGGTAGTCGCCTCCTACACTGCCCTAACTCTTACCGAACGAGTGACTATAGCCTACGGAAGGGTCAGGCTTGCTTGGTTGATTGGTGGCGCAATGACTATGGGAATTGGTATCTGGTCGATGCACTTTGTCGCCATGCTGGCTTTTAGTTTGCCGATGGCGATCGCCTACGATGTGTGGACTGTAGTGTTCTCGACACTGCCTGCGATTATCGCTTCTGGAGGCGCACTTTTCCTGACCAGTCGTCGTGTTTTAAACATTCAGGAATTAGTGATTGGAGGTGTGTTGATGGGCATTGGTATCGCGTCCATGCACTACATTGGCATGGCGGCGATGCGGACGCAAGCAAGCACCCAGTATGACCCGTTGCTGTTGACGGTGTCTGTTGCGAGTGCCATTGGCGCATCGATTGTAGCGCTATGGATGGCGTTTGAACTGCGGACACAAACCAGTAAAACCGGACAATATCTCAAGATTTTGAGTGCGTTTGTTATGGGAGGTGCAATCTCCGCGATGCACTATATTGGGATGGCTTCCGCCTCTTTCACGCCAACTAACGTTGGTGTCGCAGCCGCAAACCAGGGAATGCAAGCTTCCCAAACCTGGTTGGCTGTGGGCATTGGAATTGCTACGTTAGTTATTCTTAGTCTTACGCTGCTGATACCAATGTACAGCGATTTTTAACTCACGGGGAGTTTGAGGGGCTATAAGTCCCGCACTATATGCGACAGCATTAGTGCCGGGATACATGGACCCCTCACAGATCAGGCGTTGCTTGCGATTTGCAGCCTGCAACTGTTCTCTTACGCTTTAGCACGGCTCCCAAACTGCCGACTACCAGCGTGCCCACAATAGTCGTGGGTTCGCCCACTGTTTTTGCTGCCACAATCTTGAAATCAGGTCCGTTGTCATTAGGAACACCACTAAGTAGTCCATTATTGTTAGAGCTAGTTAATCGCAGTGTTTTCGTGGTAATTCCATCCAGCCTAATGCCTTGTGACCCAATATTGAAAGGTCCATTGTTAAGAACTGGAATGACCTCAGTACTAATGTTGTAGTCAGCTTTCGTGTAGTTTTGCCTCAATATTTTGTAACTTGCTACAACTGCATTATTATCGTCCAACGCTTCAACTAATAAATCGCTATCGCCTGCAACTGCTCCACCCGGTGTTCCACCACGCTCCCAGAACAAGAAGGTATTCACGGGATTCTCGAAAGAGACCTCGATACTTGCTGTATTTGCATTTTCACGCGTGACCAGAATACTATTCAGATTTAGGTTGCCCAAACTGTTAATAATGTCTTGATCAGTTGGGTTGGGTTTTGAGGGACCTTCTCCAAGCAGGTTGTCGCGGGGGGTATTGGGACCTCGTCCTGAATGGAGTACGCCCAGGACACTTCCATCGTCCAGGGTGTAGGTATCGTTTTGGAGAATCTTTGCCTGTTTGACAACCTCAAAGTTGCTAATCGTGTTTCCATTAAACACCACTGAGTCCAGGCGGATATCTCTTGTGGGGTCATTTAACAGATTACCTGTAGGATCGTTAATCGGACTAGCCGTGACATTAGTTTTAAACGAAAACTGAGTGAATGATGCTGCCATAGCAGGCAGTGTGGTCACTAGGGAAGCTATTGATACAAAGGCAGCTGTTGTTGCGATCGCGCTTAGCCCTCCCTTCGAGTACGCGATCGCGTTTGCAAAGATAGTTTTCAAGAGCATTTCACCTTAAATAGACACCGAAAATAAACTTGCTTGACTGAATCAGACAGATTGCTAAGCACAACAAAACCCGCCGCACAGCCTCAAACATGTACAGCTTCGCGCCTGTTGCAACAAGCGGAGTTTTAAACTTCTCCACATTTTGGGTAAATTAGCTTCTCAGTTTCTGAAAGCCTTTAACTAAGGAACTTTATTTATTATTACGGTAGCTTTATTGATTTACCGTATTTTAGTAGAAATATCCCACAGCTTTTTATCTATGTCAATAACTATCTTTTATCACTCTAGGTTGAGGAGAAATAGAAGTCAGGCTGAAGTCTTTTGGTTCAACTAAAATTTTCCAACACTGTCAACAAACTCTTCAACATTAAATAAGAAGAAGTCGCCCCTGGATCTTGATGCCCCACGCTGCGTTCTCCCAAGTAGCTAGCGCGTCCTTTTTTGGCAATCATTGGCGTAGTGTCCTTCATCCCTTGTTCTGCTGCTGCTACAGCTCGTTGCATCGCTTGCAATATACTGTTTTCGTCACCCACAGCTTGTTGAAAAGCTATCACTGCGGGAGAAAGAACATCTACCATCGTTTTATCACCTAACTGCGCTTTGCCACGCCCAAGTACACCATCTAACCCTGCTTGCAACATCCCAAGCATATCCTCGTCAGTGAGTTCTTGCTTATCAGCCACGGCTGTACTTGCTCGCAGAAACAAAGTGCCATAAAGAGGACCACTCGCACCGCCTATTGAGGAAATCAAAGTCATACTGACTGCTTTCAAAATGCTGCCGATGTCTTTATCTGCAACAGTTGGTAACTGAGCGATTACCTTTTTAAAGCCGCGATCCATGTTGATCCCGTGGTCAGCATCCCCAATTGCCGCATCTAATTCTGTCAAATAGTCTTTATTCTGCTCTATCTCAACTGCAAATGTTTGCAACCATTGCAATATCTGCTGTTTTGTCACCATACATCAAACTCCCCACCGCAGACTTGGTGTCTTTACAGGCGCATCCCATAACCGAATCATCTCATCATCCAACTTCAACAGGGTAATTGAACAACCTTGCATATCCAAAGAAGTGATGTAAGGACCAATTAAGTTTCGCACAATTTGCAATCCCTTCTTTTCGCAAATTTCAGCCAGTTTGCGGTAAACAATATAAAGTTCAGAAATCGGAGTCCCACCCATGCTGTTGACGAAAGCCAGCAGCTTATCCCCCTTTTCAAAAGCGGGATCAATTAATTCGACATCCACCCATTCCCCTTTTTCTTCATCCCACTCCCGCACTGTACGACTGTAGGGTGCATCTTCAATAATCGATAGCGCCAGCGTCTCAGTGATCTCGTCTGCTGATTTGAGAGTCATGCGATCGCGTCCTGGTTCACCGTGGATACCGATCCCCATTTCTATTTCCTGATCTCCCAGTTCAAAGGTAGGCGTTCCTTTGGCGGGTACTGTACAGGAAGTCAGTGCGATCCCCAAGCTACGTCCATTCAAATTCACCCGACGGCACAAATCTGCTATTCGCTGCAAATCATACCCCTGCTGTGCCGCAGCACCACAGATTTTTTCTGCTAGCACTGTTGTTCCCACACCTCGGCGTCCTTGTGTATACAAGCTGTCCTTTACCGCCACATCGTCATCAATTAAGATACTTAGCACCCGGATACCCTCACTACGGGCTAACTCCGTTGCCATCTCAAAGTTCATGATATCGCCACTGTAATTCTTGACGATATAAAGGATACCAGCGCCCCCATCAACTCTCTTTGTAGCTTCCAGCATTTGGTCAGGGGTGGGAGAAGTGAAAACCTCTCCTGGACATGCAGCATCTAGCATTCCCATCCCTACAAACCCTGCATGCATCGGTTCGTGACCGCTACCACCACCAGAAACAATTGCTACTTTTCCTTGTACGGGTGCATCGGCTCGATAGACAAAAGCAGGGTCATAGTGGACTTTGATTAAATCCGTATGAGCGGCTGCCATACCTTGCAAACTTTCGTGAATAAAGTCTTCTGATTTATTAATAAGTTTTTTCATAGTCAAGTCACTTTTTATTCAGAGGTTCCTAAAACCAAGGATAAAGCACCTTGCTGCTTTCTTGTTTCTGAGAGATGTGTAAAGTTAAGTAAAACTTAAGAAATATTGTTAATAAATATTGCAGGTAGTTGATCCCCTTGCTAGGGTATGCAAAGTACAGTTGGTTCTGGTAGATACTTGTATCTAAAAGAGGTGTTATCCATGCTCTACGTAAATCTAGGCTTTTCACTGAATTCACTGATTCTTTGAATTGTTAGCAAAGATATTTTTCCGACTGCTTTACACCAATTTTCCGGCAAGACGGTTGAAATATCTTTATTGCTCCTTCTACGCTGAGGATGAGTTTAGACGGTTGCTTACTGACTTCATTCTTACCTACTGCCAGTCCAACTCAAATCTTCCTGAAGTCTGACTAAATACATACCCAAAGTTTGTCTACAAAAATGCGGTAAGACAAGCAAGATTTCTCAGAAATTTCTGACTACGAACGGTTTAGTTCAATTCATACCCCAATCACGAGTCTCTTTCGTCTCACTCCACGCCCAGGATGCAGGTTTTGTTGCAAAATCCTTCAACTGGGCACTGGTGGGCTGACACGATGAGACATCAACTCTGGAGGTTTTAACTATGGATATTCAAGGAAAAACGGCTCTTGTTACTGGAGCCTCACGTGGTATTGGAAGAGCGATCGCCATTGAATTAGCAAGACAAGGAGTCAAACGGCTGTTGTTGGTGGCACGGGATAGTATTCGGTTAGCTGAAGTCGCTACGGAAATACAGATGCTTGGTGTGGAAGTCATCACCTTGGCTTTGGATTTGTCTGAGGTTGTAGAAGTGAATATTGCGATCGCCCAAGCTTGGCGAGATCACGGACCAATTGATTTGCTCGTTAACTGCGCTGGAGTTGCACACCAAGCGCCTTTTTTAAACTCTCGACTGTCAAATGTCGAGGCAGAGATATCCGTTAATTTAATCGGAATGTACACCATGACTCGTCTCGTTGCCCGACGCATGGTGGTACAAGGCTCAGGGACTATCGTGAATGTTTCCAGCTTGATGGGCAAGGTAGCAGCGCCGACAATGGCAACTTATAGCGCCACCAAGTTTGCAATTGTCGGGTTCACTCAAGCCCTGCGCGGCGAACTAGCTGCACAGAATATCCGAGTCATAGCTTTGCTGCCATCCCTGACCGACACTGATATGGTGCGAGAGTTACAGTGGTTTCGGTGGGTAGTACCCGTGACTGCCCAGAAAGTGGCTCAGGCACTTGTTACCGGACTAGCAAGGGATTCACCAGAAATCTTAATAGGATGGCAAAGTCATTTAGCCGTCTGGTGCAACCGCATCGCTCCTTGGCTACTGGAAAAGGTTTTACTGATGGCGGCTCCGATGTCGCAAAACAGACAACCACGTTACCAAAGACTCAGACACGCTAGGGCAACCTCACGTTAAAGGTCATTTGTAAAGTAAAAATAAAATTCTTGTAGGGTGTGTTAGGCGCACCATGCTCGATATGATTTGTAACAAAAAACATGAGCAAAGCGCCTAACGCACCGCCATATATAGCACAACTCAATTGAATGAAGTAATTATTTATCTGTGTCCATCTGTGTCCATCTGTGGTTCATTATTTCTTTCTATACCTTACTCCGGGTTCCAAACCACCATAACATCGTGCGTTAGGCAGTAGCCGTAACGCACCCTACTTACAGCTATTTTCAGGTAAATAGACCACATTTGCCGTAGGGGCACGAAGCTTTGCTGTGCCCTTACAGTGTGGTTGAAATATGTGAAAACTGCTGTAATATTTACTAGCGCAACTCAATTGAATGAAGTAATTATTTATCTGTGTCCATCTGTGTTCATCTGTGGTTCATTATTTCTTTCTATACCTTACTCCGGGTTCCAAACCGTCATAAGATGGTGCGTTAGGCAGTAGCCGTAACGCACCCTACTTAATATTTACTAGCGCAACTTAATTGAATGCAGTAATTATTTATCTGTGTCCATCTGTGTCCATCTGTGGTTCATTATTTCTTTCTATACCTTACTCCGGGTTCCAAACCGCTATATAGCGGATTTCAGAAGCATGATGAAAATTGGATGTTCACTTCCCAATTTTCACTATGACTTGCTATTTGATTGTGTTTGACTCGTGCCGTGCAGCTTAATAAAACTATCAAAGGCATACCAAGCCAACACATACCAAGGAATCGTTTCCAATTGCAATCCCCTAACAAGTAACTGCCGAATAGAAAAGATACCCAGTCCTAAAGGAAAAAGAACGCGCAAATCAACAACATTACTTGTCGCTTGTTGGACTTGCTTGTTCAAATCAACAACTGCATTGGAGACTCCTACTGCTGCTTGGGACTTTCCTAATGCGATATCACCGAAAATAATGCCTAAATCCCGCAGCGAGGCGAAAACATTGTCAAGACTGCCATTTTCACCATCGTGATTTATAACAATGCTGCCATTCTGGATGTTAGTCCGCACCTGATTAATATGTGCATTTGCTTGTAGTGCATTAGCAATTCGTTGCATTTCCCCAGATTGACGATGCGACGGTGCAACTCTCAAACGCAAGCGTCCTGGGGTAGAACTGACAACCCGCGTAGATATAGGTTTAAGTGCAGTTTTTATAGAGTTTTCATCAATAATTTTTGGCATTTGAGTGAGATTCATATAACCATTTTTTAACACTTAACTACCCTCCTAATTTAGGAATTCGTAATTCGTCATTGAGTAGAAAAATCATGACGAATTACGAATTTTGTTGGGTGTTCCCTGGCTAAACCAGGGAACAAGAAATGACTGGAAATTACACACCGTTATCAGAAACATTGTCAGCAGACGTACTTGCAACATCAACTGCTGGTAGCTGTCTTCCTTCAGCCAGTTCTGCTCTGGCTTCGGCTACTATGTCCTCCCAACTTTCGCCAAGTTCTGCAACGGCTCCCTTGCTTTTTTCATACAGGGCAAGTCCGCCTTTAATCAGTGACTTGGTTATTGGTTTACCAACGCCAGCCACCACCGGAATCACCACAGGTGCTAGGAGTACTGCTCCAATACCGGCTATAATACCGGGTGCGCCAGCGTCTTCAACAAAGTCAGTAATTTTAAATCCCATGACCATTTTCCTCCTGATGAATTGAAAAATTTTAGAAAGTCTACAATCGTACTATCGTTAGGACAGCTATCTCATCCTACTGATGGTAGACTTTTTTGCTTGCGGCTTTTGAGAATTGGGCGCAAACCATTGACTCCTGCAACAACTGTCGAGCCATTGTTAACGACTGTTGCTGCTAGGGGGTTAAGACCAAACAAAACTGCTATCAACAATGCCCCTATGTTGGGGATGGCGATCAGACCGGTGTTTTGCCGAATCAACTGTCTGGCTTTGCGGGCAATTTCAATTGCCTCCAACAAACCATGCAAATCATTCTGCATGAGTACGACATCTGCAGTTTCGCGGGCAATTTCAGAGCCGTTGGCGAAGGAAACGGAAACATCAGCATAGGCTAAAGCTGGCGAATCATTGATGCCATCGCCAACAAATGCAACTGTCTTGCCTTGTTCGTGCAGCTCGCGGACAACCGTGGCTTTCTGCTCAGGAAAAGCTTCTGCGTGGGTATGCGTTGGATGAATTCCTAATTGAGCAGCAACAGCGCTAGCAGTCCGCTTGTTGTCTCCAGTGAGCATGTGGACTTCCACACCTTCGACTGTCAACAGCGATGTGATTACTTCTCGACTTTCGGGACGAAGTATGTCACTGTACTCTATTCTACCTTGAAGTTGACCATTACTAGCGACATAAATCAGTGATTTTGCCTGTTTTTGGTGACCATTGAGATTCATCTCCACGCCTTCAGTACGCAGAAAGCGCTCGCTCCCTACATAAACAGTCTCGCCGTCAATTTCTGCTTTCACGCCCAAACCAAGTTGATAATCCCACTTGCTACGAGGCAAAACTTCGATTCCCTGGGTTTGGGCATAGCGGACAATTGCTTCTGCCACTGGGTGAGTTAAACGCTGTTCAGCAGCAGCAGCCAGTTCCAGGACTCGTGTTGTTGACGTTGCCGGATTCAGACTTTCGACACCAACAACATCCACTTCACCTTTCGTGAGTGTGCCTGTCTTATCAAACACAATGGTGTCAACTTCTGCCAGTTTTTCTAACGCGCGTCCGCTACGAATGAGAACGCCGCGCCGTGCTGCATAACTCAGCGCTGCTAAAACCGTTGTCGGAACTGATACACGGATTCCAGTGGCAAAATCTAGGGTCAGGACACTGGCTGCCCGTGCTGGGTTGCGAGTTACGGCAAATACTGCCCCTCCAAGTAGCAATGTTGGCACGACAGCTTTTTGAGCAATGTTCAAGGCATAGTTTTCCATGCGGGTATCGTGGACGGGAGCTTCTTGCATTAACTTAATGCTCTGTCCAGCACAGGTGTCGTTACCGATCCGTTCCGCCACGATATAAATTCGTCCCTCCCGCATGAGGGTTGAAGCATAAACGGTTTGTCCCTTTTTCTTCAAGACGGGCATCGACTCACCGGTGAGTTTCTGCTCATCCAACAGCGCTTTACCCCGCAGGATCGTTCCATCCACCGGCACTTGTTCGCCAGGGTAAACAATCACCGTATCCCCTCGCTGGACATCTTGAATGGGAATTTGCACCTTTTCACCGTCACGCTCAACCCAGACGAACTGTCCGAGAGAACTGAGCAGATCCAGAGTTTGCTTAGCTGAAGAACGAGCCGTGCGATCGCGTATGTTTTCCCCAACTTCAATTAAACTCAGCATCAGTGCAGGGGTGAGAAATTGACCTTGGACTGTGGTAATGGCGATCGCCATAAAATCCAGAAAGTCAATATTCAGTTTGCGGTCAACCCAGATCCCCTCCCAAGCTCGTTTCACAACCGGCAATGTGGCAAGGGCTATACTTCCCGCTACCATCAGAGGCGGAATAGTCAATCCCAGCGGTCCACCCAACACAGCTAAAGCCGCAGCTATAGCCGAAAGTTGCATCCCAGGCCAAGATTTTTCTTCTGCATCAGACGCAGGTTGTGGCTTGGATTGTTTGAGAACAATAACTTCACTAGCCGCTTGGATCAAATAGCTCAGATGCGAACGTATCTTAGCATCTGAAACTTTGTTGGGTTGATAAGTGACTGTCAGTGACGCCGCCGCAGGCTTGATCCGAACACTTGTGACAAGGGAGTCAGCTTCCAACAACACTTGCAGGCGTTGTGCATAGTCCGCATCAGAACGCAGGCGAGGTACTCGCAACCTCATCCTTCCGGGGGTCGTATGCACAAGGCTGCATGGAACTTTGGAAGACTGAACCTGAGAGTGTCCATTCCTCTCAACTAAAGAACCCTTCCCATTTTTTGCCGCTACAGGGACTTCGGAAACATGACCTCGGGAGGGCGGTATTTGCACACTAAGTTCTGCCATTTCTTCTTGTTCTCTCTCATACAAAAATTGTTCAAATTGAATTTTCAAAGCCTGCTGTGCAAGACACAGATAGGGTGCATTAAGGGGGTGGGGGACGAATCAGTAAACAGTGAACAGTTACCAGTGAACAGTGAAGAGAAATTGGTCACTGATAACTGGTCACTGATAACTGAAAATACTGATAACTGATAACTGATAACTGATAACTGTTAAAGCTACCCTATTTCCTGACACCCATACATCCTACTTTCAAGCGAGGGCTTGCCTATCTTCTGGCTAATTTATGGCAACAACACTATCCCCAGCAGCAGATTGAATCAGACTGGATAGATATGATATGGCTTGTTCCAAAAGGCTCAAAGAACCCTTTTGGGAATTGAGCATTGCTCCAGACTTGTAGGTAATCACAATTGAGGCTGCCGCATTATTAACGCGATAGCGCAAAGCGCTCGCCCCGAAGGGGTGCTCGCCAGTGATGACAGGATCTGCTTTGAGTAACGCCTCCAACCGTTGGACGTATTTTGAGTCTTTAGCTATTCGAGGCACGCGAAAACGCACTCGCCCTGGAATTGCATGAGCAATGCTATACGCCACTGTTGCTGGTTGTGTGGGTTGATGAATCTTTTTAGGATCATGATTGGACTGGTTTTGTGGGGTGGGCATCTTGCCCGCCCCTTTTAATTCCAATCCTGGGGATACTCCCGCCGTCTGTGATTTGGATTGCAAGGATACTCCCATCCCAACTGATCGGGGATCAGACGAGACGCCCGCACTCACAGTTTCATAACCATTCTCTTTTTCTTGTACAACGCTCTTACGAGTGGCTCTTTGAGATACAGAGGATGAAATCACTGGCTTTTCGGTTGCTGGCATTGTCTCTTCTGGGTTACTGGCAGATTGAATCAGATTAGCCAAATACAGACGAATCTCAGAATCTGACATAATACCAGATTTGTAAGTAATGACAATAGACCCTGCCATGTAATTGATTTGCTGAGTGATTATCCAAGGCTCACAAGCGAGCAAATTCTGCAAGCGCTGCACATATTCTCGATCTTCGGATATCCGAGGAATGCAAAATCCTACTCTGGTTGGAAGTGCATGGGTAATGCTGTAATATACCGCAGAGTGTGGCTTTGCTATTGGAGAATGAGTCTCTTCCTCTACTATTTCCTGAGGCTTCTTACTTGAGTGCAGTGTTAATTGCGATGTTGAACCAGCCATTTTTATCCTCCAATGTTCCTGAGTCGGGAACTGAGTCTAACGGAAAGTTCGCCAGAAACGATAGAGCCGTAGAAAGAGCCGGAGTCTTGAAATCAGACCATACACTGGCTGTTTCGATTGGCTGCTGTTCTGCTGTTGTTGATCCTGCTGGTTCTACAAGCTGATTTGGTGGAAGCGGTTGCTCTGTTGTGTTTACAGGTGTTGTGTTTACAGGTGTTGTTTGAGGGATTGTTTTGTCAGCCAACTCCATCAAACCAACCCAATAGGACACTGGTATCTCACCTGCTTTGTGGGCGATCGCAATTGATGCTGCATCGCAATTCATACGCACGCTTGTCACTTTAGAATCGGTTTTCAGTAACCTCTCAAGTCTCCGCGCATAAGCGCGATCCCGCGCAACTCGCGGCACATTAAACCTGATACGTCCTGGAATGGCATGAACAACGCTATGAGCAATCTTTCCAGGCTGTGCTGCTACGTCGTTAACCTTATCAACAACATTTGTTGACTTTTCAGTTTTGATGGGAAATGTTTGCTGCACTTTTGATGATGAAGGTTGGTCAGTTTTATTCGGTTTTACTTCAGAAGCTTTTTGAGAATTTTTCTTGATTTCTGATGCTGCAAATTGAGGCTTAAGAGAGTTAATCACCCGACGAGTTGCATTTGCCGTAATCATGTAAACCGGAATCGATGGCAAACCGCTGATTCCCAGTCCTCCAGTGACTGCTAATCCCGTAAACATCGGAATAAACGAAATGCCCTGCTCTTTCCAAAAATCAGCAGATTTCCATGCAGCAAACGGGTCTTGTTTGCTTTCTGCTTGAGGCGAAGCTGGCAATTGGTGTATGTCAAATTGCTGGAGTCTCTCCAACATCTGGGGCAAGGACAGTTTATTTTCATCAAAGTTAACGACTAAACTGCCTGTTTGATCATTAACTGAGACTTCCCTGACCCCATCTTGCTTTCTTAAATTTTGAGAGATGGTTTCAAGTATCGAGTTATGACTACCGTCAGTAGCACGGATTCGGACGCGCCCTGTTGTTGCATGAACAATTTGCAATCCACCTACGGGTGGTTGCACTGTTGATTCTGCAACAGATTTGCTGGTAGTTTCACTTGATTCATCGCTTTGTTGCTGATCTGAGACTAAATCGACAAGCTTTTGCTCCCGAGGACTTAATCTCTCGCGACTACTGAGAGTTTTGGTCATTTACCCGATAACTGCGTCAAGCCAGATGGTTAACAATAGGTTAAATGTAGCTGAAAATTCCAGGCAATTTATCACTCTTTAGAATTATTAATACTTAAGCGTTGTTAATAACTGTTTTCTGATATACCTGCTCTGTGATTATGTCCAAAGTACTTTCTAGCCTATCTAAAAAGACGATACCGTCGAGATGGTCATACTCGTGTTGAAATATACGAGCTACAAAATCAGTCAATTCTTGCTTTTGTAGTTTACCATTTCGGTCTGTATATTCTACTTCAATTGCTTGGGATCTGGGAACTAATCCTCTAATGCCAGGAATACACAAACAACCTTCCCAACCTTTAACTATCTCCGTTGAAGAAGCAATGATTTTGGGATTAATCATTGCAGTTGGTTCCATGGACGGAGCGTTGGGATACCTGGGATTACGGCGAGAGGCAACGATAAATAAACGACAGGATTCGGCAACTTGAGGTGCAGCAATACCAACACCGTTAGCCTGAGCAACTGTCGCCGTTAAGTCGTCAATAAGTTTCTGAATGCGATCGTCATTGATATTTTCTACCAGTGTAGCTTTTTGACGCAGTATTGGATCGCCTAATTGAATGATTGGTAGCAATTCACCCATAAAAATAAAAACTCTTATAGATAAAACTTATGAAAGACTTATGAAATATAAAAGATGAATCAGGAATATTTTTAATTCATAATCCATACTTCATAATTTACAGCACATTACAAGTAAATGAAGTACAACAACGTTGTTGTTTAAAAGCCGAGACACTGAGGAAATTTTACTTCTGACTTCTGAACGGCAGTTGCTTTATGCCGGGGAACCCGTCCACCGCACTGCCTCCTCCTGACTCCTGACTTCTGCTGTATAATTTAGCTTCCACCCCTAATAGGTAAAGGTGCAGGTCTAACTGCTATTTGTGTTGTTTGTCCATTGCGTAATACTTGTAATTTTACAGGAAAACCAATTTTACTATTTTCGAGTATTTTTTGTACTTCTTCTATTTTAGAGACTGACTGGTTTTCAATGCTTTGAATCACATCACCTTCTTTGAGTCCAGCGGAGGCTGCTGGAGAACGCGGCACAACATCAACTAATAAAACTCCCTTATCTGTTGCCAAATTAATCCCTAATCTAGACTTAACTTTTTCCTTAACTTCTGGATTCAAAGTTACCATTTGAATACCTAAATAAGGATGTTCAACTCTACCTTTTGCTATTAATTCCTGAGCAATCTTCTGTGCCGTACTAATAGGAATAGCAAATCCCAAGCCTTGAGCGCCGCGAATGATTGCAGTATTCATAGCGATGACATCTCCACGAGCATTCAGCAGTGGTCCCCCAGAGTTACCAGGATTAATAGCAGCATCGGTTTGAATGAAATCAACACGCTTGTCAGTAACACCGATGTCACTGCTAGAACGACCTATAGCGCTGATAATACCAGATGTCACAGTATAATCCAAACCAAGAGGATTACCAATGGCAATCACCGCTTCTCCTGGTTGCAAGACCTCAGAGTTACCCAAAGAAACAGTTGGCAAGTTATTTGCTTCTATTTTAATCACAGCAACATCCGTCAGCGGGTCTTCACCCATGACACGTCCGTCAAAAGAGCGACCATCTTTGAGTTTCACCTTTACAATTTCAGCACCGTTAACGACATGGGAATTCGTCAAAATTTGACCACCGGAGTTAATAATGAACCCAGAACCGCTACCTTGTTCAACTCTTTCTCTAGGTTGCGAGCCAAAAAACCGCTGGAAAAATGGATCGTCAAAATCTTCGGGTACCCGAGAAACTACTGTTCTAGAAGCATCAATGCGAACAACTGCTGGACCGACTTTTTGGACAACTCCAACAACGAAGTTAGGATTACTGGACGATGGGACAATGGACACATTTGTGGAGGTGGTATCAATTGTCCTTTTGACGGGTGTTTGAAGCTGAGCATCTGATTTTCCGGCATCCAGGGTACCAGCAGGTATGGAACAACCCCCAATAGATATCACTGCTACACTACTTAGGAGTATGACCAGATGGGGCAAACGCCCTGCAACAATATTTTTAGGCTGAAAACCATGGTCTTTTGTTTTCATGTGTCTTTGCTTCTCCGTATGAATCAGTGGGTGTTAGAATCTTGGCTACCGGGGGAAGTCCAAGAATGATGACAACTCAAAAAGTTGTTCGGTGGTGCTTTGAGGATAGTTTGCTAAATTGGTGCTTGGCTATATCTTCAATTATTGTCAACGACTTCTAGTTGAGTACAATCCCCATGCCTAAAAGGCAGGGCTGCTGTAGTTAACTCTAGTTGACCAGTTTTAGTCCGGTCTTCGGACTACGTTCAGGGCAAGTGTTTAAGTTCCTACTCCGGAATGCTTGCCAGTTCCGCGATCCTAGAACCAGATTGTTAAACGTCCGATGAAGTTTAGGCAGTGCAATCTGGAAAGTTACCGACCCTGAACATTAACGAGGCAAACTTTACCCGAAAGGGTTTCCCGGAAACGGGGGCGCTTGGATAAGTTTAACGGGAAATTTATTTCCCGTTGGGCTTCCTCCTCCGTCTTAAAACAGTCAACAGCTACCTACGCAGTGACGCCTGCTTCCTGGTGGGGGATTTAAAAGAGCCCTCCGGGTATCTCCTGAGCCCTTCGGGCACGGCTTGAGGCCGAACGGAGACGCTGAGCGCAAAGCGCACGCTCCGCGAACGCGAACGCCACTTGCTCTACTTGGGGAAACCCCAAGACCGCAGTGGCTCACCACCAACGCTTATGCCTACGGCACGTCTCTTGACGAACGGTGCACAGGAGTGTGGTGTTTCCCCCGGAGGATGAAACTGATAACTGATAACTGATAACTGGTAACTGTTAAAAAGACGGGGCTTCCGCCCTTTGATTTTGGTGACGATAGCTGAGCATTGGTGGTAAATCATGGAAATGCCCATAGAAAGTCTGTGGAGTCAGGTACTAGAGCGCTTACAATTAGAGCTATCCCGTCCCACCTTTGAAACTTGGATTAAAACTGCGAATGCAGAGCAATTGGAAAATAATTGCTTGGTGATTTGCGCTCCCAACCCGTTTGCTCGCAATTGGTTACAGAAATATTACATAAAAACGATTGCTAATGTCGTACAAGATATTCTTGGCTATCCAGTAGATATTTATATAACTGTTACCAGTGATGAATCTCGTGTCAATGAAGAAGAAGTTTCTTGGGGGTTCCCGGATCAAACTAATATTCCAGAAATGCTTCCTCAAAACCGACTCAAAACTCCAGAATTAAACCCCAAGTATGTTTTCTCGCGATTCGTAGTCGGTGCTAACAATCGTATGGCTCACGCTGCTTCATTAGCAGTTGCTGAATATCCTGGAAGAGAGTTTAATCCCTTATTCTTGTGTGGTGGCGTGGGTTTAGGGAAAACTCACCTCATGCAGGCGATCGGTCACTATCGATTGGAAATTTGTCCCGATTCAAGAATATTTTACGTCTCTACTGAGCAATTTACGAATGATTTAATTACCGCTATCCGTAAGGACAGTATGCAAAGTTTCCGGGAGCATTACCGTGCTGCTGATGTCCTTTTAGTGGATGATATTCAGTTTATTGAGGGTAAGGAATATACCCAAGAAGAATTTTTCCATACTTTTAATACTTTACATGAAGCAGGCAAGCAAGTCGTCTTAGCGTCTGACCGTCCTCCCAACCAAATTCCCCAGTTGCAAGAACGTCTGTGTTCTCGATTTTCTATGGGGTTAATTGCTGATATTCAAGCGCCAGATTTAGAAACGAGAATGGCGATTTTACAAAAAAAAGCTGAGTATGAAAATATTCGTCTCCCCAGGGATGTCGTTGAGTATATTGCTTCTCACTACACTTCTAATATTCGAGAGTTGGAAGGAGCATTGATTCGAGCGCTAGCGTATATTTCTATTTGGGGTCTACCTATGACGGTGGAAAATCTTGCACCCATTTTAGAACCTCCAACACAGAAGGGAGAAGCCACACCAGAAGGAATTTTAACAGTGATAGCTGAGGCTTTTGATGTACCAATAGAAGACCTCAAAGGAAATTCACGCCGACGAGAGATTAGCTGGGCGCGTCAAATCGCAATGTATCTTATGCGGAAACACACGGATCTAAGTTTGCCTAGAATAGGAGAAGAATTTGGGGGAAAAGACCATACAACGGTGATGTACAGCTGTGAAAAAATTACCCAACTGCAACAAACAGATCAAAATTTGGCACAAACGCTGCGCCAACTGAGCGATCGCATTAACATGGCTAGCCGTCCCAAAAAATCATATTGACCTTAAAAAGAGGTGTCAGGTTGTAGGGGAATAGAGAAACAAAATATTGAGTTTTCCACAAGGAACAGATAATCTCAATTGTTAAGTCAACTATAAAAAATCTTTAAGATAAGATTACATCGGGGAAAATTTTTTATTTTTTGTGGAAAACTCGCAAAAAATCTGTGGAAAACTTGAGATATCCAGTGGAAAACTTTATTTAAGTATAAATACCCTGTGGAAAATGCCCCTGGCTTTTCCACAAGTTTTCCACAGTTGAGGACTTGCGAAAGCATCTTTCAAATAGACTTGCATCTAAGTTTTCCACAATTTCCACAGGTGCGACGACTAAATCATTATTTGACTTTTGACTTTTGACTTTTGAGTTTCCGCTCGACTGCCGACATAGCAAGCAATAACGGTGCTAACATATCCAACACAGAAGCCGAATTTGACCGTCAACACCCCGCACTGAAGTGATGGGGCGTCAAGCCCTAAACCTCAGTTAGTTGACCCGATGCGCGTACTTTGCGTACTACGTTATTGGGAAGAGTTAAAGTCCTACCTACGGATACGTGACGCCAGTCTGTAGCTCTAGAACCAAATGGTTAAACAGTTTTACGAGGGGTAAGACAGTGCTGTTTGGATAGTACCGACCAATAACTTTCGGTGGCTACGATTACCCCGCAAGGGAGGCTCGTTAGAGCAAACCCATTATGCGTACAGGTGAGTCCAGTCAGTCATCGGCGGGTTTCCCGCCGTAGGGAACTGGCTCTCCCGTTGGGGTGAAAGATATCAGTTCGTAATTGCCCGAACGAAAGTACATTGCAAGAGTACTGGGTATCAAGTAACCCCAAGGCGGTAATGGTATTTAAAGGCATTTGAACGGCTAATAAATAGCCCTTGTCGTGTTTCCTCCTTGGTCTTTAGGATCAAGGTTTCCACACTCCCAGAGATTTTTAGATGAAATTAGTTTGCACCCAAAGCGACCTTAGTACTAATCTCTCACTCACAAGCCGTGCTGTACCTTCACGCCCGACGCATCCGGTACTTGCTAATGTTCTGTTACAAGCGGATGCTGAAAATAACCAGGTCAGCCTAACAGCGTTTGACCTCAGCTTGGGTATCCGCACCAGTTTTAGCGCTGAAGTGTTGCACCCTGGAACAATTGCCATTCCTGCTAAACTGCTTAATGATATTACTGCTCGTCTTCCAGAGGGTGAAATCACTCTAGAAGACGAATCAGCTACAGGTGACACCTTAGGCGGGGAAGGCTCAATTGTTACACTGACACCCAAGAGTGGGCGTTATCAAGTACGAGCAATGGGAGCAGAAGAGTTTCCAGAACTCCCTGTCATCGAAAATGTTCAAGCGCTACATATTCCTGCTGGTGCATTAATTGAGGGCTTGCGAGGTTCACTCTTTGCAACCAGTGCAGATGAAACGAAACAGGTTCTCACTGGAGTGCATTTAACAGTTCAACAAGACACACTTGAGTTTGCAGCAACCGACGGACATCGCCTAGCAGTTGTGCAAACGACTAACGAAAGTCCAGATACAAACACTGAAACTCAGTTAGAAGTGACAGTACCAGCCAGAGCTTTAAGGGAACTTGCACGGATGCTCGCTCATAATAACTCACCCGATGAACCTGTAGCGTTGTATTTTGACCAAGGTCAAGTTGTTTTTGAGTGGCAAAATCAACGTTTGACAAGCCGCACTCTTGAAGGACAGTATCCTGCTTACTATCAACTTATCCCTCGACAATTTCAACGGGAATTGATTTTAGATAGGAAACAATTTTTGAGCGCTCTAGAGCGGATTAGTGTGTTCGCAGATCAAAAAAATAATGTTGTTAAGGTTAGTGTAGACAGCGAAGCACAGGAAATTACTATATCCTGTGAAGCTCAAGATGTTGGTAATGGAAGAGAGTTAATGCCAGCACAGATATTGGGAGAAGATATAGACATTGCCTTCAATATTAAGTATTTAATGGAAGGCTTAAAAGAGTTACCCTCTACTGAAATTAAAATGCAGCTAAATGGAAACTTGACTCCAGTGATTTTCACTCCACTCGGTGGTTTGAAGATGACTTATTTAGCTATGCCCGTACAACTTAGGAATTAGAAAGATTTTGTTTAGGGTAAACGCATCTAAAATTTATTTGATCAAAACTAGGAGAAGCTTGCACCCCTTGAGATTTTAGCCGTTTAACGATGAATCAAGATCTCCAACACTCACTCAGACTGCGCGTTGAGCAGACGCTTCAGGAGTCTCAAACCCCTGGTGCTACAATTGCTATCTATATCAATGGTCAGCCATTCTTGGAAATGGGTGTTGGCGATCAAGACCCCAACCATCAAGTACCACTGCCAAGCGATGCCAACTTCTACATCTACAGCATCACCAAAAGTCTCCTAGCTACCGCCGCACTGAATCTCGTTAAGGAGGGGCAACTAGACCTCGATGCTTCTGTGCAGCCCTATCTGCCTAATTTCTCTTTAGATGCCCCAATAACGCTACGACAATTGTTGAGTCATACCAGTGGACTACCCGATTACGGTGAAGTACGCGCCTATTTTGATGCCCTACAAGCAACACCTAGTTCTCCCTGGTCTACGCAAACATTTCTTAATCTTGCCCAAACACAAGGTCTACAATTCACACCGGGTACAGGGTGGGCGTATTCAAATATTGGTTACTTGCTGTTGAGGTTTGTCCTTGAGGCGGTAACGAATCTCCCCATACATCAATACCTGCACAACGTTATTTTTAGCCCCCTTTCTTTGAAAAAAACCTTTGTTCCAGGAACTCTCGACGATGTTCGTGAACTCACGCCAGGATATAGTACCTTTTTTAGTGGAGATGAACTGCAAGATGTTATCCGCTTCTATCATCCTGGTTGGGTTTCCCACGGTGTTGTCGTCTCAACAGCACCAGAACTAGCCAAAATTATCGATGCGCTATTTGCAGGAAGCCTTCTTAATGCTTCCCTTGTTGAGCAAATGCTGCATCCGATTCATATCTTGGGAAATGAGCATCCGTTGTTTCATACCATAGGATATGGGCTGGGGCTGTTTCTGGGGATCGATTCACCCTACGGAACAGTAGGAGGACATACTGGCGCAGGACCAGGATACTCAGTTGCCGCCTTCCATTTTCCGAGTTTAGTTGAAAATCGCATGACGCTTGTTGCTCTTGCAAATCGCGACCGCCACGATTTAGATTTGGCATTGAAGATTATCTTTAGAATGGTTCGCACCTTGGAAAGATTTGCTGATGCTTTATAGTTATGAATGATGAATTTTTCATCATTCATCATTCCAACCTTGACACTCTAACTCATCTTCACACCGCAGCAAAACGAATTTTGAGATAGTCTTCTTCCATTTTTGCTCCAGCAGGTTGGAGTGCTGCCAAAGCTTGTGGCAATACTAAATTTCGGCGGTGATTACCAATTGTGATGCTTAACTCATCTCCGGTTTTACTTAATTGAATTTGATTTTTAGGAATTCCAGGTAAGTACAATTCCAAGCTATATTGATTTTTCTCTTGTACGACTCTAATTGTGTTTTCTTTGTAATAAACTTGAGTTGGATCTTCATCCTTATACAACGTGTCTTTAAGACGTTCTAAGGCATCCAAACCACACATTTCCTCAGAGAAAAGCGGAACTTCCTTAACAGGCAATGGATGAAAATTGTCATGAATTTCCCGGCGATACTGCTGTTGATTCTCTTTCCAACGCTGGAAAAAGGGGTCTTGCACAGCTTCAGGAATAATGCGATTTGCAACGACTAAATCCGTTGCAACGTTATACAAACTTAGATATGCATGGGCGCGAAGAGACTCTTTAATCACCATTTTTTCCGGGTTGGTGACGAGGCGCACCGAGGTTTGAGTGTTATCTGTTAATACTTTTTCCAGAGCTTCAATTTGTTGATAAAATTCGTAAGGTGCGTCCATCACCTCTTTGTCTGGTAAAGAGAACCCAGCAATTGGTTTAAAAAAAGGTTCAACTAAAGGTCGTAGTGCAACAGAAATATTTTGAAAAGGTTTGTAAAAACGGCGCATATACCAGCCACTGACTTCTGGTAAACTCAAGAGGCGTAGTGCTGTGCCGGTAGGAGCTGAGTCAATAATCAAAACGTCATACTCCCCTTCATCGTAATGGCGTTTCATTCTTACCAAGCCAAAAATCTCATCCATGCCTGGTAAAATAGCCAATTCTTCCGCCTGCACTCCGTCTAAACCGCGTGCTTGTAAAACTTGGGTGATGTAGCGCTTTACAGAACCCCAGTTTCCCTCTAGTTCTAGTAGTGCATCCAGTTCCGCACCCCACAAATTGGGGCGAATTTGTTTAGGTACGTGTCCCAGTTCTAGGTCAAAACTGTCTGCTAGAGAGTGAGCTGGATCTGTACTCAAAACAAGTGTACGATAACCCAGTTCTGCACAACGGAGTCCAGTGGCGGCGGCTACGGAGGTTTTTCCCACACCGCCTTTGCCTGTCATTAAAATTACGCGCATCGATGGTTTTGTCCTAGCTGAGAATTATTTACACTTATTTACATTATGAACTTTTTAAGGAGAATAAATGCTGTTTGAGCACTTCCAAGCGCGAACAATGCCAATAATCTATGTGGGAAACAATCAAACCTTGAGCGTTGAGGCGCAATTCACTCCAGCCAGAGATAGAAATACGTGGTTTCCAAGGAAGGGGGGTATTCCAGCTGAGTGTCCACTCAGTTTTGATTGTGTCTCCTACACGATTAATGTCATGCAAGTCCATTCTGGTATTTAAAAACACAGTCTTGATGAATTTAATCATCTGCTTGTACCGCTCAACACCACGAAATTTGTTCAGCGGGTCTTGAAAATAAACGTCTTGAGCGTAGATGCTATATGTCTGATTCTCTGGAAATCTTTGATAGTCCTGTTGAAGAATTTGAATGATGTCCATAGGTAACGTGCAACTTAATTTAATAACTTCCTAATTTTGAGATTACCTTTAAAGCAGGATAGAAAGATAGAAAGCTGCTTTCCAAAAGGCATTTATTCGTAGTCCGGGCTTTCAGTCCGCACTATCTCAAAGCCTAGACTACAAGCAAGGTTCAAAATTGAAGTAGGATTGCTGTAGTCATCTAATAAAAGTTGCACATTACCTATCAATAATAATTAGTTAGCGATCGCTTGAGACGATTGCATCTTTAACTTTTCGCTTTTGCAAAAAATTGGACATGAATGGTCGCTCAAAGACTATGTAAAATGAATATGCGACTAGCAAAGACGATAGGGGACTTACTACATATAATATGACATTTATCTGAAGAGGGGAAAGATGTAAGCTGTGTAGATACTGATTCACTGGAGTCATCACCACAACGTGAATCAGATAGAGACTGTAGGAGAATGTCCCTAGTGCAACTGCCCAGGGAGATTGAAACACTCGCAAGACGAAAGGTGTTGCTTTGCTATCAATCACACAATTAGTACAGTAGATTAGCAAACAGGCAGTAGCCAAGCCAACAAAACTCTCAGTAACCCACGTTATTGCTATCCCAAATTTTGGCGACTCAGCAACCAATGCTACGCCAAAAAATACTGTGGCAAGCCAACCCCACGGTAACAAATTTCTCATTCGCATCTTTGACTGCTTCTGAGAAAATCCTATATCTGCGGCAGCCATTCCTAAGGCAAACAAACCTACATACCAAGGATGCGCTAAGTCTATCGACCCATGTAGTAAATAGTGGGGTGTTAGTCCCAAGATAAAGGCGATAATGACAACTGAAAACAAACCCAAACGCCGCCATACAGGCAGTAATACCAGAGGAAAAATGAAGTATATTTGCCATTCTGTGGCAACGCTCCACAATGGACCGTTGATATGAAACAGTTTATCTCCAGGCATCAAATTGTGAATGAGTAACAGGTGATAAAAGACATCACCAAATGTGAAATTACGAGAAAAATGACCCCACAAATTATCATTCCAAGGCAATATTTGGAATTTTACCAATATTGTTATTACTAAACCAACAATAATGGATGTAAAAAGAGCAGCATAATAAGGCGGCAGAATTCTTCGCGATCGCTTCTTCAAGTAAGAGAGCAAACTTCCTGAAATCTGACCTGTTTGAGAGCGAACCACCGGCAGCATCAAACAGTATCCAGAAAGAACAATAAAGACTGAGACACTGAAGAGTCCATATCTGAAAATTTTGGTAGCAACAAGCCATAAACTAGATACATTATTTTCCTGTAATTCCCAAAGGTGGGAAAATACCACGTATAATGCTGCAAGTCCACGTAAGCCATCTAAGTAGTGAAGATGTACTCGCTTGTTGGTAGATTGTTCTGTAGATTGAGTCATGGGTGAACTTCCTGTGATGCTTTCTGTTAATTCGTACAAATTTACTCAAGAAGCGCAGACATTTTATTACTCAATCAAATCGCCATATAGCAATATTGTTTTATCTAACTTAACGCGATGGGTATCACTGTCGCAGGGGCAACATTCAGAATTTTTTCTCTCAGAATTTTATATCATAATTTTTTTGTCATTTTGGGAATTGATTATAGACTCAGACATTATGCTAAAAGCCATTAATATTTTCTGAAAATAGAAAATTTTCATTTTGGCAAACTGTAATGTTAAGATACCATAAAAAGCTTATCAAAAAAATAGTCAACAGATGACTGACTTCAATTGTTTGGAAAAAAAGCTGATAGTCACAAATTTTCTAAAAGACAGTTTTGAGAGCATTTTTGTCATTAACAACTTGGGTTAGTCTTTAGGGTTCTACTTCTGGCCAAAGTCGCTCCAACTGATACCGCCATGCAGCGAGAACTTCTTCACGCGCCTGAGAAGTTTGGTTGACTTCGCCCATCAATCCTTCTGCATAAAAGCGGTCTAGATTTTGCATAGTAGCTTGAAGGGATTGACCTTGCTGTTTTGCTGCCTGTATAATTTGCCGAATGCGTCTTTCAATCAGTCGATTAAAGACATTATCTAAGCCAGTGCGATGGAGAAGAATAAGTCGGGCGATCGCATCGCGAAAATCTTCTGCGACTAAACTATTGCAGTTGTGCTGAAACACCCCCCACACAACCCCTTGCTGCAAGGCATAACGTACTTCCTGAGTATCGTCAAAGTTTGCTTCTAAGAAGTGTTCTATAAAGGGTTGAGCCTCAGATGCTGGCATAATGGGTAATAAAACACGCAACCAACTTTCATCGTCCGAAAGCATCACCAGCAGCCGAAAATTTGCAGTTTCTATTTGCCAGGAACCAGGTGCAACAGCATTGATAGACGCTGCATCAAATAATTCTTTGAGCGTGTCCGCGATTTCTGAAGGTGTCATAGTCTTTTTTGTGGCTTCAGTTTCTAGCGTATCGCTTTGAGCTAGGCTTGCGATCCCAATTCTAAAAAAAGCGATCGCCCCTATTACAAGGCGATCGCCTCTGGCTTGAGAGCAATCATGGATTACCTGCGGGTTGGTTGTTTTGTCGAATTTCGTTTTGGGTGGTTTTCTGGATTACCTGTACAGATTGCGACTCCGATTGCTTCATGTACTCAGCGATGTGAACACCCAGGTTAATGACTTGGGCAAGTCCGCTAAATATTGTGACTAATGCTACCGTAATTTCCAAGGGAGAGGCTTCACGAAAGAAGCCTAGGTTTTTAGTCTTGGGTGTTTTGCCGGATTTTGGGGAATCTTCGTACTGCATAGTTATCCTTTGTTTGTCCTTGAATTGGACGGCTACTTTTTAGATGTCTCCAGCATAAGAAAATGACAGATATTAGTCTCCAGATGGAAATCCTAATTTCTTTTCGACAAAAGTAAGGTGTTTTAGGAAATTGATTAGGATTTAGATAAGGAATTTTGTTTATACAATAACCACTTACCGCAGTGACATTTAATTCAGAGCCCTCAAGGCAACACGAAGCGAAGTTTACACTAGCTGAAAATGACTGGAAGTTGGAACAGCTTTATGCGGATTTGACTTTTGCTAAGCAAAAATGCTCAGCAGGGCACAAAAGAAAGGTACTGACAAAAGTTGAAAAGCGTTACTTGAGAGGGTTGCTTTGTGGGTATAGTCCTGAACAAATTGCCCAAGAACTGGGTAAAGCCGGGGGCACAAAAGTTGGGTACGTTCAGTGGCGTTTAGTCCTAACGAAAGCACTCTTGCTAGTTGCAGTAGCGACTATACCGTGAAGTTGTGGAATGTTAACACTGGTGAATGCGTCAAAACTTTAGAGGAACATATTGATCAGGTATATTCAGTCACTTTTAGTCCTGATGGTCAAATTATTGCTAGTGGCAGCGAAGATCAAACGATTAAGCTCTGGAATGTTAAGACGGGTGAGTGCCTGACAACCTTGAGAGCGCCCAGACGCTATGAAGACATGGATATTACTGGTGTTACAGGTTTAACCGAGGCTCAGAAATCCACGCTGATCACTCTAGGTGCAGTTGATGAGACTGGAAAACGGGATTGCCTTTAATATTTTTTCAACACGCCTTGATGAAATCTATACATTTCACCAGCATATTGAGTAGGAACTCTCCGACTAATGCTATTATTATTGTCTGGTTTTGTGATTAATATTGGTAAGGTTCAGAAAAATGGGAATGCCTTGTGAAATTAATAATATTTTAAAATTGAATCCATCTCAAGGATATCCAAAACAATTAATTATAAAATCCCAACATCAAGTATCTAAAAATGGTTACAGAATTGTATCAGTAGATGTACCTGTTCCTCTAGTAGATGAGAATTGGGTTGCTCATGCAGATGTTATTATTCGTAGACTCATTTGGGAAAAAGGCGAAACTATTGTAATTTTTGAAATTGACAGGATCTATGAATTACCTTTCTCTGTTAAAGTAACAGACGCACAACTCCAAGTCATCTAACAGTTGCAGGCATAATTCTGTCTCTTGCTTGAGTGAGTATTGCTACTCAAAAACTCTGATCAGGCACTTTTTAATTTATTTATCGATTAGCAAGAATTTGGCAATTTCCAGCATTCCTAGCCAGTTTTGCCGTTTGCTCTCGTGTTAGTCATGGCTCTGTCATTGTAATTACTCTAAAAGAGTAATCACGTTATAAGAACTCCCCACGCAGCAACTTTTATTTATTTGTATTTGTGCCGACCTATTTATTTTATTTCTTATAAATTAAAAATACCGAACCAATTGGTCCTGGGTTTTCTAGATAAAACTTATTATTGTAGTACAATCCAGGAGACATACCACCATCAAATAACATTCCCTCTTGAATCTTGCCCAAACAATTATTGCGAGCAATTCCTTCAAGGACATTATCAAACATATCTGGCAAAAGCTCTTGATTCAACTCAGATAATTCAATATCGGAATTAGCTTTAGCGTCGTTAACTAGCAGAATGACATAGCCTTTATCAGTGATAGCTACCATAGAGCGATTGGTTGCTTGTTTACAGGCAAGTTCTCCTAAATCTTGACAGATATCTTTAAACTTGCCGTTGCGATAAAACCTACCATTACCTCCTACTAAGTTATAGTTAAGAATATTATCGTTTCTTCTTCCTGCCTGGATGCTAGCCTGACGTTGCTTTGGTTGACCTGCTGATATACCGAAGGAAGAACGCTTATTCTTAAAAGCTCCTGAATATTCTATTCCCCGAGAAATATTTAAGCCTTGAGGTTTATGATCTATATCTATGTAATCAGCATTAATTGCTGCAATAGGTGTTTGTCCGTTTAATTTTGCGTTTTCATCAGTGATAAGTTCATGAAATAATTTTGGTACATATTCTTGACGTAGTTTACCTTGATTGTCTTTTGCATAAAGTCGATGAGATACACCAACATTGACTTTGAAGTCTAATTCTTCTGATTTGGGGTTGAAGATAATGACATGATTAATGCCTCTTCCATCTTTTTTACCTTGGTTGTTAGTTTTAAAAAAATCTAGACTGAACTTTGTATTGTTTCCCAAACATTGTTGTGTAACTTGTGTTGTAGCTAAACTTTGAGAAGTCTGTTTACAGGCAAAACAAACAAGTATGAGAACCAATGTAGATAATAAACAGATAAATTGATTTTTAGACATATTTAGATAATTTTCAGATTTTCACTAATAGTAAGTATAAACACTTAATGAGACAATGAGAATTAACTCGTGTCAACCTTTATTTCAACAACAAATCTAACTTGAGCTACGACAACACCTGTAAATATCTCGCCGAACAATATCCGGCTGATTTTATCAAATGGTTACTTTCAACTGAGACGTCCGACATTGAGATACTCAAAACAGAACTCAGTTTAGAACCTATTCGTGCTGACTCTGTCACTTTTCTACAAATTATTAATACTATCCTGCACTTAGAATTTCAAACCCTACCATCATCTAATCCTGCTATGGATTTTCGGATGTTGGATTACTACACGCGATTAAAGCGGGAATATGGTTGTCAGATTGAGCAAGTTGTCATTTTTTTACAGCAAACAACTTCAGAAATTGTCTTTAGGCAAGAGTACGTGGATACAAACACTAGACACCGCTATCGAGTCATCCGTATATGGGAGCAAGACCCAACACCATTATTGGCTAACCCCGCCCTCCTACCACTAGCAACTTTGGCGCGTAGCGACTCACCAAATTCATTATTAGAACAAGTCGCCGCTGCTGTCGGTATGATTGAGGAAAACGATGAGCGACAGAATATCTCGGCTTGTACCCAAATCCTGGCAGGTTTGCGGTTTAACAAAAATTTGATTCGACAATTGTTTCGAGAGGAAATTATGCAGGAATCTGTAATTTATCAAGATATCCTTCAAAAGGGCGAGCAAAGAGGAAAGAAGCAAGAGGCTCTAGCACTCATTTTGCGTCAGCTTCCACGCCGCATTGGTTCTGTTAGCCCTCAGTTGCAAGAGCAGATTCGCAGCTTATCAGTTCCTCAGTTGGAGGATTTGGGAGAAGCGCTTTTAGATTTCTCCAGCGAAACTGATTTAATCAACTGGTTGGCTACCCAACATTCATAAACAAAATTATCCCAAATACAAAACCTCCGCTACGGTTATGCTGTAACGGAGGATAAATTTTGATTCTGATTATAATTAATCAAAAACCCAAAATTAAGAGAGCCATTCTAAAACAGCTTCTTCTTTGGTATTTGTATTGCGAGATGGTGTCTCACGATTAAACTTCATGTGAATTGACCGTGTTTGTTCACCATCAGCAGCAACAGCCAAAATCGGATAGTCAATCAAACCATCCTGGAAGGACATCTGGAAGCGGAAGGTACCATCTGGATTCAGCTTAATGGGACGACCGCCAATTGTTACGGTTGCATCGGGTTCGGTTGCACCGTAAACAATCAACTCAGCATCAGCAATTAACCAGAACTTACGCGGACGCATCGGTACGTCGCCAGAGAAGCCAGCACCGGACATCCCGACACCGGACGCGGTTAAACCAGACATTGTTGGAACTGCCCACATACCAACGCCAGAGGGGAAGACGTAGGAGCTGATGGCTTGTTCTGGAGTGACAGAACTAGGAACCTGTTGCATCGAACCAAACAGAGAACCAGCAACCCTTTGTGCTTCGGCAGACTCAGCCAAGCCAAAGATTTGATCATAAATCGCGTTACCGGTGGCGTTGCCGTTGCCGTTGCCGTTGCCGTTGCTTGTAGCAGCCGATGCCACCTTCTTGGTGGGCGGAACCAGTTCATAGAAGGTTTTGCCTTGCAAATCTTCTTCAAAGTTCACTGTGATGAAGACGTCTTCAATCCAGTCGGAAGGATACACAGGAGGAACGTGGACGGGTGCAGAACGAGCCAGTACTAACCAGCGACCATCAGCGCAACGGTAACCGATGTCGATGACATAATCGCGATCGCTCACTGGAACTGGTAGATACCATTCGCGTGCGAGTTCATCACTCGGATATTCCTGAATGCTGTGGGGGCTTTGGTATTCCAAGTTGATGTCGGTGACATCATAAATACGCAATGCCAGCTGTTGTCCCCCTTGTCGCCGCAGTTCTTCTTTGTGTTCGTTGGACACATCCCAGTAGGTATAAGCCCACTGTGGATCGCGGGGTAACAGAACAATACGGCTTTCTCCATACCCTGCTGGCAGATCTGCGAGTCCTTCATCAACATCAGCCAGAGTTCCACCAGTACGGTCTACTTGACCCAACTCAAATTTTGCTGCTTCCACGGTTTCCTGTGCCTCCAATGAACGAGATTGGCTGAGAGAAACTTTGCTGCGCTGAGCTTCTTGAATAGATGCCAGCAGTTGTGATTTACGCATTCGGCTATAACGAGAGATGCTATATTCGCTAGCAACTTTACGTAGTTGCCGCAATGTCATCTCTTCTAGCGGTGGGCGTTCTTTTGCCATGAATTTGGCCTCCAGTAGTTTGAAAGGTTGGTGATGTCCCCTGGTTAATAACTGGCTGATATATAGCCATCAAGCCCAGATAAACTTCTTATTCCTGACTCCTGGTTTTGCCCAGTTGTTTATGTTTTTTAGTGTCTTTTTAAATTGTGGTGACTCCCTTTCAATTCCCACATAATGCCAAAATCAGCATTTTTGATAGGGGAGCGCAGGAGCCTTTTGTTAATAAATATTAAGCACTAACCCTCCACTGGGATCAAGGGGTCAAGAGACGCTTTTTTCAGCTTTTCACGAATTTATTAGCCCTTTGGGGATCACAAAGTGATGATTCTCTGACATTGTAGCTCCTTACAAGCCAGCCCAGCATCTGCGCTCTCATGAGATTGTCAAGATATCTTGACAAATAGCGGCTCGTGGGGATCTAGGGGCGCAATTGCTTCTCTTATGGGTGTAAGGGAAAAATTGTGAATAACAAATTTCCCTTACTCCCGAATGACTCATGATCCGAAAATCAAAATCCACAAAGGAAGTATGAGGAGTAACAAGAGTGTGGATATGATAATACTGCTGGCGATTAAATCGCGGTCGAGGTTGTACTCTTCTGCCAAAATCAGACCAGCAAAAGCCGTGGGTACACCAGACATTAAGACCATTGCTAAACGTGGTGAACCTGATAATCCAAAAAATAAAGTTGTTGCTATCCCAACGAGTAGGGGTGTAATAAAAACCCTCAGGAAAGCGGGGACGAAGGCAAGTTTCAAACTCTTCCAGCCTTGAAGCTGTGCTAAGCGAATACCAGTCAGTAAAAAGGCGCAAGCGATGACGATGTTTACAGAACCTTGGAGTCCTGATTCAATCATGGATGGTAGTTGTACAGAACGAGTGAGATAGCCGAAGAGAAATGCCCACAGAGGAGGTACACTCAGAACATCGCGCACTTGTATCCACCAGCGATTTTCGGATTGCGAATGATTGAAGTAGCTGGCAATCACAACTCCAAAGCCATAGGTGCCGATAACATTGTGGGTAATACTGTAAAGGACAGCCCAGTTGAGAGCATCTGAGTGAATTAAAGCAGGGGCGATCGCCAACCCGACGAAACCTGTGTTACCCAAAACAGCAGAAAGCACAAAACTACCACCAAACGAAGAATCAACCAAATTAGGGGGAAGTAATTTAGCCCAGTATGGCTTTAACTTGTGGGATAGTAACAGTTTCCATCCCCACAAAATGAGTGACGCCATTACCAAACCAACTATCAGCGCTCCCAAAGTGATTATTGGTGCTAGTAAAGGTAAACTGGCTCCGCCCCCAAATTCCTCTAATTGACCTTGTCTTGCTAACGCCAAAAGCTCTAGTGGCACTCCGAACCAGTAAAGACCACGACCTAAAATTCGTGGAAACCACTGAGGTAGGAATTTAAATATGAATAGCCCCAGACTCGTCCAGAGAATCAGGGGCGCATAGGCATGAAACAGAGTTTCTGTCATGAATAAAACGTATTCCAGCGACTGGGATGAGCCTTATACAAATTAAAAATTAAAAAAGAAAAATTTTAAAGTTATCTTCTTGACTTGACTTAGCTAGAGAATAATCGTGAACTACCTACACTGACCTGAGGGTACAGTGTAGGCTTCCAGCGTCATTGACAGATGCTTTTCTACCTTTCGGCTTATTAGTCTTACTCCGCCTCGGCATGGCAAGAACGGGGTTCCCTCCGTCCATAGATAATATCCGAAGTCCCTCATTCCTGATGTTCAATGCTGCATTACCATCACGGTCATGATGAGCCTTGCACTTGGGGCAAGCCCATTCACGGATATCGAGTGTTAACTCATCAAGAACATGATCACACGATGAACACGTTTTAGAACTGGGGAAAAATCTTCCAATCTCTACAAGCCGCCCCTCTTTCTGTTTCAACTTGTAATCAAGGAAATTGACAAACATTCCCCAACCTACATCGGATATCGACTTTGATAGCTTACGATTCTGTACCATTCCCTTCACATTGAGATTTTCTACAATGATGACTTGGCTATCGTCTACCAGTTTCCTGCTTAACTTGTGTAGGAAGTCCTGACGGGAATTTGATACTCGTTCATGAACCTTGGCTATTAGTTTTCTATATTTGTTTCTTGAATTACTTTCTTGTACAGACGCGCCATGGCGCGTCTCTACACGGGCAAATTTCTTTTGTTTCCTGGCTAGATTCTTCTCATGACGTTTCAGGTATTTTGGGTTTGAATACTTGGTAACTTGTTCTCCATCATGAACAATGGCAAAGTCTTTTAATCCCAAATCAATTCCCAATGTTTTACCACCAGTTGGTTGATTTGTACCATCACGGCAAATGCTACAAGTCGGGGAACCCGCGCAACGCACTGCCTCCTCTGTTTCACACAAGATGGAAGCGAAGTACTTATCTGTGGGTGTTTTACTGATGGTGACAGTCTTAACTTTACCTTCAATGGGTCGATGAAAGACTGCTTTAACAACTCCAATTTTAGGAATTTCCAGACAATTCTCTACAATTTTAACGTTTTGGGGATACTGAATTGATTGCTTGTGGTGCTTTGATTTAAACCTAGGAAACTTAGCTCTACCTTCAAAAAAGTTTGTGTAAGCCTTATTCAAATTGATTGCTACACACTGTAAAACAGCAGAATAACAATCCTCTTTTAACCAAGGATGTTCTAGCTTTAACTGAGGTAAGTAAGCTTTATATACACTTAGTTTTAATGATTGGCCGGTTTCTTCATAATGTTGAATGCAAGCATTAAGGACATAGTTCCAATACCATCTTGCACAACCAAACGACTTGGCTAGAGTTATTTCTTGTTCAGTTGTTGGGTATAGTCTAACCTTTACTGCTTTCAACAATTTTATCACCTCCTTGTTATTTGTTAGTATAACAAAAATTGGTAATTTGTGGGTACAAAAAATGAAAACAGAATGGTTTAAAATGCGTATGAGTGAACGCAGATTAAATAAGTTGCGATTATACGCAGCAATCAAAGACACAACAATGACTCGCGTCGTTGAAGAACTTATTGACTCGTTAAAAATCCCGGAGATTGACAAAAACTCGGACACCCCTCTCCCGCGTTAACTCACATCTTGCACCAAGAAAAATTGATGTAAATTTAACACACAGTAATAAGCCTCAAACCCTTATTTTAACGAGAAAAATCAAGAAAAAAGCTGTAGCTTTATTGCGCTGCTTTTGACTAAACCCAGGGTTATACCCAGAGGTGCAAGATCTGAGTTAACCGACAGTCAACATAGGTCGGGGGTGTACCTCGTTTTTGTCCGGTCATTCATCCCACGCTCCCCTACGGGTGAGACGTGGGGCTTCTGCCCGAATTAGCTAAAGGAAGCTTAGTACTGCATTTCATAAATTCATATCGCAATAAGGGGTTGTAGTTGCGCTGTCTTCGCGCTTAGCGCAACTACGAACTATAACGCTACGAACTTGTGAAATCCTGTACTTAGATAGAAGTAATACCAAATCCGCTTTTCTAACCCTTTTTAGCCCAGGCGATGTTCGTAATCGCGGAGTTTACGGGCACACAAACGCTCGTTCGCAAGACAAGGACTAAATTATAAAGGGGGTATTAGATCCGGATTTGGTATAACCTAGCTTTCTTTGAGATAAAAAGTCTTGACATTTTGCCATCTATAGCAATCCTTAATCATTTGTGAACAACAAGATTCCCGACTTCTTTAAGAAGTCGGGAATCTAAGCATGGGCAATTTTCACAAATGTGCGGAGGATTGCTATAGACTTTTTCCTCTCATTTATGATTCATTTTTTTATCTAAAAAATCATACTTATCTTGTTAAGAACTGACATATCCCGAATACGCCACACACCATCTACACGAACCAATCCATACCTAACTAGCACCTTGTCCTTCGCAGGTTCTGGGTTTTTTATTTGACCATTCTCATAATACTGTGTCACTTCAGTCACCGAAGCTTCTACCGCAGCGTGATTTGGATCAGCATTATTTTTCTCCAAAGATTCTACTTTCACGCTATGCTCGTATTTCCGATAGCGGTTAGCTAATCTTTCCTGTTGTGCCCATCCCCGCCATTTTGTCAAGGATGAACCAACTAAAATATTTCCCAAACTATCAATCTCATGGTTGGGTCCGAAAGCTGCAGCTTTGGTATCTAGCCAAGCCTGAACCATTTCTGCGGCTGTGGTTTCACTCAGAGGTCCAGCTGGTAATTGTGGTTTGCTATTTTGGTCGGGAATAGGGACTAGGGGTTGATTCAACTCGACTGATAACTGTTCGCCTTGCAACGAGGGTCCAGGGTAAAACAGATGTTTGAACAATCCCAGAGTTGCTGCCATCAACAACCACAACACCAACAGGCTCCCCAAACAAGCAAACATTATGCCCAAAAACCGCATTTGCGCTGGAGAAATACGGGCAAAAAGTTGCCGACGATGAGTAGACCGATGACGGTTATCTGAACCACCTCCTGAAGTGGCACGACTGCGTTTGCGCCTCCTTTGGGTTTGCCCTTGACTCTGCGCTGTCTCCAGTTTGGACCGACCATTCAAATTGTGGTAAGTTGCTCGAGATGTCGGGTTTGTGTTGGGAATTGGTGCTACTGGTGTTTCTGCATTTGCACTCCACCAAGTACCCGAAGCAGAAGGTGATGTCGTATCACTGGCTGAGGAAAAGTTTGAAGAGTCAGGGTTTTTCGGGGTTAATGTGGGTGGTATTTCTGAGTTGGGAATTTTTTGAGTTGGGAGTTGTCCCTCAACCACTTGAAAATTGTTGCGCCGACTCCGACGAGTGGTTTGCGTTTGGGAAGACTGGCGGTTCATGACCGTCGCTTCATTTGTGGTTTGTGTTTGTGTGGGAAGAGCTTCTAAATAAGCTTGCACCTGTTGGTCGGCAAAATAATCTTTCAGGGAAGCTGGCTGTTCCACTAAATCTCGAAAGTTGGGAAATACTTCGTTTTGCAACCACCGTTCCCCGTATAAACACAGTCCTGGTAACAGGTCGGGAGAGTCTTGAGAATTTTCCCGAATAAAAGCCAGAGCCTCGTACTCTTGCGAAAGTTCTAAAGCACGGCTTGCTTCTTCTGTTTGCCCGAGCAAAAGCGCACACAGCGACTGTTCCAGATGGACATCTTGACGTCTCCCCAGACGGAGCAGCATTTGCTTTGCCTGACGAATTAATGCGGGTTGGCGTTGAGTGAACCCCCGTGCTATTGAAGCATAAACGGCTAAATAAGTAGCGACTGCTGAGGGACGTCTGCTTTCACCTTCAAATAGTTTGTGCTGCTCTGCGACTGTTAGGTAGTTACGCAGTTGCTGAATAAATCGCAGAAAATCATCTATACTCAGACCAGATTTGTCGTTTCCAGTCCCATCAATCCCACCGCGCTCATCTAAAATATCATGCAATAATTGCAACCCTTGTTTTCGTTCACTCGTCTGTTCTTCAGGGAGTGCGAGTAATTCCAAAATTCGATATGGTCGCAATCTATACAAGTCAGACTGAATTTCTGCCCGAACGCTTGGGAATAACCCTTCGCGTGCGAGAAGTTCCTCTCCCGTTTCCAAGGAAATCGCAGCATTTTCGTAGTGACTTTGCTGCCATTGCTCGCGCCCCAGTTCCAAACAAGCAAGGGAAACCGTAAGCACAACATCTGGACGTTCAGCAGCAGGAGAAGGAATTTCCGAAATCTCCTGTGTATCTCCTTGAAAACTCCCTGTTGTAAGGTTTCTATTAACCAGGTATGGACGACCCAGTTGTAGGACAAGCTCATATTCCCCAAGTTCTTGCAAAATCAACAAAGCACCAACTAATTCATCTTGGGAAATTTCGATACTTAGAGATTGAGAATCAATACGACCAAGCTTGCCTTGTTCGCGGCTTTCAACAGCGACAGCGCCACCTTGAGTGCTGTCAGAACCATACGCATGAGCAAGATAAAGCTGATCGTACCTTTTGCGTTCTTTTGGGTCACAAAGAACAAGATAAGCTTCTTCTATAAGGTTTCTTCGAGATGTAATTGCTGCTTGGGAATACTCACGGCGCGGCAATTGTACGATGCGATCGCCATATGCCTGCCGCAACTGTTCCTCACTTGCCGCCATCGGTATCCCTAAAATTCTGTAGTAATCTAGCGGAATGCGCACGGCTCACGTCCCCTGCAGCGCGATCAACATAATTCTCCTAGAGTATTCCAGCCCTGTAAAAAAGTGCCATAATAACATGTTGACCCCACACCACAAGTGTGTTTTGCAACAACTTTACTCGTATTTTTCCAAAAATCTAATCTTGCTATGGTACTAGTCTTTTCCCTTAGCTGAGAAGTCTCTAAACTTTTTAATAATCTTTTTATTATTTCTGGTACAATACTGCAACTTGCTTGATACACCAGAAACTCAGCATAGGATTTTAAATAGCAACATAAATAATAATACTGTGCTTGCAAGAATATATTTTTACTTTCTGTCCTAAATGTTTGGCTTGACCATTCCTGGAGGTGGTTCAGAACCACTTTCTTCGGCATACGGTCAGAGAAGCACCGTTTTAGTTTTATAGGTTTGCTACTAGAGAGCGAACCAAAGTATATCATAAGTTATTCTTTCATTACAAGAATCTACAGAGAAATACTTACTTTCGCGACCATTTTTCTAAATTGTTAATAAATATGCAGAAAACTTGCTATTTTGGTTGGTAATCTAGAAATCAAGGTTGCCATACTACCCATTGCTGTAGAACGAGATGAACCACAGCAGTGAATCAAGTTTGATTATTGACTCCTTTAAACGCTATCTTTTTAAAAGCTTACGCTGAGCAAGCGCTACTTATCTCAAATCATAACTTTAAGTTTTACGACAGGAACACTCACAAAATAATGGTTCAAGAACGCACATTACCCAAATTTGATGCGGCTACCGTACAGATAACTAAAGAAGAAGGGTTGCTGTTGTACGAGGACATGGTACTAGGGCGCACCTTTGAAGATAAGTGTGCCGAAATGTACTACAGAGGCAAAATGTTTGGTTTTGTCCACCTGTATAATGGTCAGGAAGCCGTTTCCAGCGGTATCATCAAAGGCGCGATGCGACCGGGTGAAGATTTTGTGTGCAGCACTTACCGTGACCACGTTCATGCTCTAAGTGCAGGAGTCCCGGCAAAAGAAGTCGTGGCAGAGTTATTTGGCAAAGCCACAGGGTGCAGCAAAGGACGTGGTGGTTCGATGCATATGTTCTCTAAGGAACATCGGCTACTAGGTGGTTATGCTTTTGTGGCTGAGGGAATTCCTGTAGCTGCTGGGGCGGCTTTTCAGACGAAGTACCGCCGGGAAGTGTTAGGTGATCCAAACGCCGACCAAGTCAGCGCTTGCTTTTTTGGCGATGGAGCTGCTAATAACGGTCAGTTTTTCGAGACGCTCAATATGGCTGCGCTGTGGAAACTACCGATACTATTTGTAGTGGAAAATAATAAGTGGGCGATCGGCATGGCTCACGAACGCGCGACTTCCCAACCAGAGATTTACAAGAAAGCTAATGCATTTAACATGGTGGGTGTGGAAGTCGATGGTATGGATATCCTGGCGGTGCGAGCAGTAGCGCAGGAAGCCGTAGCCCGCGCCCGCGCAGGAGAAGGTCCCACCTTAATTGAAGCCCTGACTTACCGCTTTCGGGGTCACTCTCTAGCTGATCCAGACGAGTTGCGAAGCAAGGCTGAAAAAGAGTTTTGGTTTGCTCGTGATCCAATTAAGAAATTGGCTGCTTATATGGTCGAGCAAAACTTGGCTTCCCATGAAGAACTTAAAGCAGTTGACCGTAAGATACAGCAAGTTATCGACGAAGCCGTGAAATTCGCTGAAAGTAGCCCCGAACCAGATCCCAGCGAGTTGTATCGCTTTGTGTTTGCGGAAGACGAATAATTCTAGAGGCTCGTGATGGCGCGTCTTTTAACTGGCGCGTCTCCTAACTAATCTACAGAAGCGCTATAGCGCGTCGATCAACAGCAGTGTTTGCGATATCTAACGAACAGACTCCGTTCCACGTCTACGCACTCCAATAGCAATAACAATGAATAAACAGTATATCCAAACAAATCAGTCCCGGCTGGAGGTCGTGCCAGAAAGAGGTGGTATCATCACCAGCTGGCAAGTACAAAATCAAGAAATTCTTTACCTGGACGAAGAACGCTTTGCTAATCCTCAATTAAGTGTCAGGGGTGGAATTCCAATATTGTTTCCCATCTGCGGGAACTTACCTGATAACACTTACACCCTCAACGACAAGCAATACACTCTCAAACAACATGGCTTTGCCCGTGACTTGCCTTGGAAATCTACACAAGACCAAGTGACTCCAGAAAAAGCGAGCCTCACTTTAGTCTTGAGCAGCAACGAGCAAACACGCGCAGTTTATCCTTTTGACTTTAAACTCGCTTTTACTTATCAAATAGAGGGCAATACATTAGAAATCAAGCAGCAGTATACCAATCTTTCCACTGAACCAATGCCTTTTTCTACAGGATTTCATCCTTACTTTCTCACAGTGGATAAAACTCAACTCAAGTTTGAAATTCCCGGACAGGAGTACCAAGACCAAATAACCAAGGAAATTCACTCATTTAACGGGGATTTTGATTTTAACCGTGATGAAATTGATGTAGCCTTTAAGCAGCTCAGCGCTAAATCAGCTACAGTCACAGATCATGCTCGCAAACTGAAATTGACGCTGGAATATGACGATACATATTCCACTCTGGTCTTTTGGACTGTTAAAGGCAAAAACTATTACTGCCTGGAACCCTGGAGCGCTCCTCGCAACGCTATAAACACAGGTGAACATTTGACTGTGTTAAAGCCGCAAGCCAGTCATACGGCAACTGTACGCCTGACAGCAAATTTTTTCTAAACCCCCTTTACAAATCTCGGTCAGGTTATGCTATGATAGCTTAGTCATTGCCAATGACGGAACGGGTCGCTAACTCAACGGTAGAGTACTCGGCTTTTAACCGATTAGTTCCGGGTTCGAATCCCGGGCGACCCATAAAAAAAATAATCAGTGGTTCATAAAGACTCCAAGTTGTGAGTTGGACAACCAGTTTATTTGTCCCTTGTAACTCAAGGTACAAAAGTAAGTCATCGAAATGGTAGAGTGATGTGGGCAATGTGCACCCTACTTTGGTTAAAGTTTTTCAACATAAGGTACCCATCACTAGTTATAATTTCCTATAAGCTTAAAATACTATTAAGAATAGCGTATACATTACGTACGCTTGTCTCACCCACTAGCTGACAACCCTATTAGGAGGACTATCTATGGCGCTCGTACCTTTGCGGCTGCTGTTGGATCATGCAGCAGAGAACGGTTACGGCATACCAGCTTTCAACGTTAACAACTTGGAGCAGATTCAAGCAATTGTGCAAGCTGCCCAAGAGACAGATAGCCCCGTGATTTTGCAAGCTTCTCGTGGTGCTCGTAAGTATGCTGGTGAAAACTTCCTCCGCCACCTGATTTTGGCAGCGGTAGAAACCTACCCTCATATTCCCATTACCATGCACCAAGATCATGGCAATGAACCTGCTACCTGCTACTCAGCGATTAAAAACGGCTTTACCAGCGTGATGATGGATGGTTCCCTGGAAGCCGATGCCAAGACCCCCGCTAGCTACGAGTACAACGTTAACACTACCCGCGAAGTGGTGAAAGTGGCTCACTCGTTGGGCGTCAGCGTTGAAGGCGAACTCGGTTGCTTGGGTTCTTTGGAAACTGGTACGGGTGAAGCTGAAGATGGTCACGGTGCGGAAGGCGTTCTTTCCCACGACCAACTTTTGACTGACCCAGATCAAGCAGTTGACTTTGTGGAGCAAACTCAGGTAGATGCTTTGGCGGTAGCTATTGGTACCAGCCACGGTGCTTATAAATTCACCCGCAAGCCTACTGGGGAAATTTTGGCAATCAGCCGCATTGAAGAAATTCACCGCCGTTTGCCCAACACCCACTTGGTAATGCACGGTTCTTCCTCTGTACCCGAAGATTTGCTTGCACTGATCAACCAGTATGGTGGTGCAATTCCCGAAACCTATGGCGTACCCGTAGAAGAAATCCAAAAAGGTATCAAGAGCGGTGTGCGTAAGGTGAATATTGACACGGACAACCGTCTGGCGATTACCGCTGCTGTGCGTGAAGCTTTGGCAGCAAATCCCAAGGAATTTGACCCCCGTCACTTCCTCAAGCCTTCTATCAAGTATATGCAGAAGGTTTGTGTTGAGCGCTATCAGCAGTTTGGCACCGCTGGCAATGCTAGCAAGATTAAGCAGATTTCACTCGAAGACTTTGCTGCTAAGTATGCCAAGGGCGAACTTAACGCAGTGACCAAGAAAGCTGCAACCGTTTAGTTTACAGAATAAGTAAATAGGGACACTACATAATTAGCTGTGTCCCTAAATTACTGAGGATTCTCTTTGCGTAGACAGAGCCGGGTGGTACTTAAGTTCCCCGGTTTTTTGTTTTATCTTGCACTAAAACGCAGGACGGGGTGTTACTCATTGCCCCACCAGGTGCTAAAAGTGCAACGGCATGCGGGACAGGGCGAGGTTCGTAACGTACGAGAGATTCCCCTTGGTAAACCAAGGAAGTACTTTGACCCGAATCAACCATAACGACATCCTGTAACCCAGCCTTAACTAGTGCTGCTCCCAAAGATATGGAGTCAACAGATTCCAGAGAAACACCGATAGTGGCTTGTTTATTTTGGTTAATACCCCAAAAAGCCCGATAACGCGCAGCATCAAAGTCAAACAGCTTGTTAAAGGTGCTTGCTTCCTGGGGTTGACCATCTTTAACCAGCCAGGCTGCTGCAACAAAAGCATCAGTGACTTCAGGCATTTCAGCTTGTATTCCTTCTAAGGTATTGTGCTTTGTTGGATCGAAGGGAATGAAGCGCACTTGGTGAGGGCTAATCAGTACCAATGGACGTGTAGCAATTTTCTGGATGTCCCAATTGTTGCCAGGAATGAATTGTTTTGTCACCTGGCTGTATACTGGTCCAATCATCACATTGGAATTTAAAAATTTCATGGAGAAGAATCCCCCGTCTACAGCCGCTACAGCATTGGTGTTACTTTTAGCTAAAATCTCCTTAACTGTATAACGGCTATCTGCGTGGATGGTTATCGGTTTGCCACCTGAAACTAGGATGAGGGGAATTTTGTCAATCGTGATGTCAGTTCTTTGAACTGGACTTGCAAAGTTAAAGCCTATTTTCCAGCTTGGTAATTGCGGTCCTCCCCAAGCTTGGGCGATCGCATCTTTTAATTTCGATTGACCAAACCGGGAAACTGCCAATAAACTTTCTGATGCACCTGCAAATCGTTCATCCACATCATTCATGGTTAATGCTAACTCATACCCTGCTGTTTGCACCATATTTGCAACTTGTGCATCATATTTTCCAGCAGGATAGGTGAAGTACCGAATGGGAATGCCTAACTTTGCCTCCAAAGTTGCCTTAGACTCAACAACTTCTTTTTGAATTTGTTCTGGTGGCAAAACTGTTAAATCTGGTGGGTGACTGACACTATGGGATGCAATTGTTACCAAGGGGTCAGCTGCCATTTCCTTGAGTTGTTCCCAACTCACGTGAGTTCGACCAGCGTTGTTGCCGACACCACTGGTGTAAATAGAAAATACAGCAGGGTAACCGTATTTTTTCATCAAAGGGTAAACATACTGGTAATGTCCCCCGTAACCGTCATCGAATGTCAACAGAACTGGTTTTTCTGGCAGTGGCATTCCAGTTTGTAAATGAGTCGTGAGCTGGTCAAGACTGATGGGAGTCATGCCATTCTCTTTAAGAGTCTGGAAATGCTCTTCTAATTCTTCTGGGGTGACATCAAAAAAGACTTCTTTTTTTGGTAAGATGTCGTGATACATGAGAATCGGTACTCTTGCCTGCTTCGCCCGTTCATTAATGTTGGGCCAAGCACTACGATTCAAGAAGGCATAGACGTACGGACCGACGGCTTCGACAATGTTTTCTAGTCCCCAGTTAGGCTTACTGATCCAAGTGGATGCCAAAACAAAATTGCTAGCCAACTGGGAAACTTGGTTATTTACCCCTACATCATTGCTGCAAGCTTCATTGGTCGTTGTGGGAGTGCTTTTAGGCTCACTATATTTAGGCTCAGTATGTCTTGGATGTGAACGACGAGCAACAGCCAGTTGCGGTAACAATCCTGAGACAGTAAACAATCCACAAATGAGGGCATGAAATATGCTTCGGGTAGGGAAATTAAAAAATATGTAATTCAGGATACGATTATTAAGGATTAGCTTCATACTTAAGTTCCAGAACGCTTCCGCTCTGTGACGCTGCATTGATTCCACTTAAAGTGACGCTTACACTTTATTCCCTATTCGTTATAAGGAGAAGAGGCAAAAGTATAAATAAAAGTTAATAAAACTATAAGGACGGCTAAGCATTACATCGGGAATTTTATACAAAGTTGATATTTGTTACATACTCAAGCTCGGCAAATTTAGGCGTTTCTGTTGGTTAGACTGAGCTTGATACTAGTTAAGTTCCTTTGTTTTTTTGTTTAAGTCCCGTTAGGTGGACGCAAAAACCCCACCCCTAGCCCCTCCCCGCAAGCAGGGAGGGGAAGTAGGAAACGCAAAAACCCCACCTCTAACCCCTCCCCGCAAGCAGGGAGGGGAAGTAGGAAACGAAAAAACCCCACCCCTAACCCCTCCTCCGCAGTCGCCTCAACCGGGGGAACCCCCGCACGATCAGACAGCGCTCTTTGGAGGGTCTCCCGAGCTAGGCGACTGCGTTCGTCGTTCGCGTTCGCGTTCGCGTTCGCCTGTTCCGACAGGGACTCAGCCTGTCCCGACAGGGACTCAGCCTGTCCGAAGGACTCAGACGTGCCGAAGGCATACCCGAAGGGCGCTGCTCTCCGCAAGCAGGGAGGGGAAGTAGGAAACGAAAGAACCCCACCCCTAACCCCTCCCCGCAAGCAGGGAGGGGAAGTAGGAAACGAAAAAAAATTGGGCAAAATCACACAAAGACACGGTGTTGTAGGCTAGGCATTTGACGGCGGACTTGTTCTAGCCTTGAAGGGTTAATTTCGGCGATCGCCACTCCCGGCTCCTCACCAGCATCGGCTAAAATCGCTCCCCAAGGGTCTATAATCATGGCGTGTCCGTGAGTTTGGCGGCGAGCGTAGTTGATTCCAGTTTGTGCTGGAGCAATAATATAGCAGGTATTTTCAATGGCACGGGCTTGCAGTAAGACTTGCCAATGGTCTTTGCCTGTGAAGGCAGTAAAGGCAGCCGGTACAAATATGACATCCCCGTTTTTGTAAGCTATGTGTCGGTAGAGTTCAGGAAAGCGAACATCATAGCAAACTGATAGCCCTATATTACCCAGTTCTTGCGAGAAGTAGACAGGGGGCAATTGCGTGCCAGCCATGACTGTAGTAGATTCTCGATAGGTGTTGCCGTCTGGGACGTTAACATCAAACAGGTGTACCTTTTGGTAACGCGCGAGTTCTTGCCCACTAGGGTCGATAAGTAAGGCAGTGTTGTAGACTCTATTGCTGGTATGGTCTACAGGAACTGGAAAGCCACCACCTAAGATGGTGATTTGAAAACGCTGCGCCATCGTTTTGAGAAATGTTTCTGTTTCGGTGGCGATCGCCGAAGCTTGAGCGAGTTTTTCATTTTCTTCTCCCATGAAAGAGAAGTTTTCTGGCAAACCAATTAATTCAGCACCCTGACGCACGGCTAAATCGATGAATTCCTCTGCTTGTGCCAAGTTTTTTTGTAAATTGGACACACTGGTCATTTGAATAGCGGCGGCTAGATAAGACTTCATAAATTCAACAATGAATAATGTTGTGTGAGGTTGAAAACAGTTAAGCTACCACACTAAGAAAAGTTAACTTGTCCTCAACAAGTCTTGTGTGATGGAATGTTAACAATGGACAAAGCAACCGAGTTGGTTAAATCATTTAGTCCAACTGTACATTTGAGAGGATATATGCTACACCGTGAAATTCCAGATTTTTCTGGTCTAAGCAACGCTAGACTTATACCCTGGTTTACGAGAGATTACCAAAATATCTCTCTGTTGAGAAGCTGGTAGCCTTCAATTTAAGAAGAAATTGCGAATTTAGAAGAATTTTAAGACTAAAAGTCCTAAAAAAACTCATTGCCCCACATAATCTGCTAATATTCCTATATTTTCAATTGCATCATCTTGTGGTCGGCTGATTCCTCAGTGTGAGTTACGAATCATCCAGCAAACGATTCGGCAAGGAACAGCTTTTTTGGAGCGATAGCGCAGAGCGCCCGCCGAAGGCGATCGCACTTTAGAATGGCTGTTATAAAAATTGTCTTGCTTGTCGGTGGAGCTTCCCCAGAAGGCGATCGCACTCTAAAATGGTTGTCATAATAGGTAAAAGCAACGCGATTAGAGATATCTGCTGCGCGGAAGGGTGGGTGTTTTCTTAAACGGAAGTCAAAAAATCGCTGAACAACCCATGATACAAGGCTTTGAAGAGTTCATAACCAATTTACCATCCGCGCAATCTCTCAAAAGCTTGCCAAATAAAGGTTTTCGCTTGTATGATGAAACAGAAGATTTTGGAATCGCGTCTGAAAACGGTATGCTTTTACCGATTCGCGCAACTGAACCTAGAAAACTGAATATAGTAAGCCTTTCATATGCCAGCGGTTACAATTTCTACGAATCCCTATTAGGGATTGAAACTTATTTTCCCAAGCTGTACTATTAGTAGCTCCATTGTTACAATTTCTACGAATCCCTATTAGGGATTGAAACCGATGGTTTTAGCCAAAATAATAAAGCACAAACATAGTTACAATTTCTACGAATCCCTATTAGGGATTGAAACAAGATGAAATCATCCTAAGTAAAAATATGCCTGTTGGTTACAATTTCTACGAATCCCTATTAGGGATTGAAACGTAATATTCGTCTCTATACAAACCTACGACAAGTGGTTACAATTTCTACGAATCCCTATTAGGGATTGAAACTGTACTCAATAACATGAACCCAGGAAACCCCGACGTTACAATTTCTACGAATCCCTATTAGGGATTGAAACATCCCGTTATCACTTTGTTTTGCAGAGTCTCCAGGTTGGTTACAATTTCTACGAATCCCTATTAGGGATTGAAACTTGTCATGTTAATCTATGCAATTACAAGAACGAGGTTACAATTTCTACGAATCCCTATTAGGGATTGAAACAGCAGTGAGGGTAATAGTATCTGTTAGTACATTTAGTTACAATTTCTACGAATCCCTATTAGGGATTGAAACAGTTTTGTGTTTTTTCGCCTTACAACTGTGATTGAGTTACAATTTCTACGAATCCCTATTAGGGATTGAAACACTATAAAAAAGTCAAAGGCTAGAGGTTCAAAAAAGGTTACAATTTCTACGAATCCCTATTAGGGATTGAAACGAATATTTAATTATTAACAAAACCAACAATCCTGCGTTACAATTTCTACGAATCCCTATTAGGGATTGAAACACACTACCCAACCCGCCTTGCTGCCCCTCCTGGGCGACGCTGGTTACAATTTCTACGAATCCCTATTAGGGATTGAAACAGCTTCCTTCGAGCAAATCCCACCGCGTCTCGAACCGTTACAATTTCTACGAATCCCTATTAGGGATTGAAACTATTAACCTATCTTGAACACTAGTAGAGAATCCTGTTACAATTTCTACGAATCCCTATTAGGGATTGAAACAGGCGCGATTACCCTTGTGGTTGAAGGAGACAACGCGCGAAGTTACAATTTCTACGAATCCCTATTAGGGATTGAAACCTACTAGCCTTTTTTCACCTGTTCTGATTTTCCTTGTTACAATTTCTACGAATCCCTATTAGGGATTGAAACTGTGTAATACCTGCTAAAGAGCGTTTCCGGCTTATGTTACAATTTCTACGAATCCCTATTAGGGATTGAAACCTGCAATTCACAAAACGAAAGGCGGCACCAAGGAGTTACAATTTCTACGAATCCCTATTAGGGATTGAAACCCGTTGGCGCTTAATCCAACACTTGAAGCAACTGGTTACAATTTCTACGAATCCCTATTAGGGATTGAAACAATTTGAATGGAATTTCAAGTCTTCGAGTAAGAGGTTACAATTTCTACGAATCCCTATTAGGGATTGAAACCCTTGGTGAAGTACAAGTAGATATTACCTTTAAGTTACAATTTCTACGAATCCCTATTAGGGATTGAAACTCGAAGCTGCCAATAGACAATTGACTAAAGAAACGTTACAATTTCTACGAATCCCTATTAGGGATTGAAACCTAATAAAATGGTATACATTCCAAAGAGATTTCAGGTTACAATTTCTACGAATCCCTATTAGGGATTGAAACGCATAATCTCAACAAGGGGAACAAAGCCAAGCTTAAGGGTGTTACAATTTCTACGAATCCCTATTAGGGATTGAAACCTGTACAGAGTGTGGCTTTGAATTCAAGGCAGAAAAGTTACAATTTCTACGAATCCCTATTAGGGATTGAAACTTTAGGTGAAGTACAAGTAGATATTACTTTTAATGTTACAATTTCTACGAATCCCTATTAGGGATTGAAACTTATCGGATGCTTTAAGCGCTTCTAGTTTCAAGGTGTTACAATTTCTACGAATCCCTATTAGGGATTGAAACCTAATTTTCTCAACATTGACCAGGTGCGTAGCTTGTTACAATTTCTACGAATTCCTATTAGGGATTGAAACATCGTTGCCTACATTTCGTAAGTACCTTTTTTAGTGTTACTCTTTGCGTCTTTGCGCCTTTGCGCGAGACAAAATAAGATTTATGCAAGAGATCTAATTGTGTCTGTGGTTTGAAGTTACAGCTTCTACGAATCGTTCTTAGTACAGAATTTCACAAGTTCGTAACGAATTAATTTCAGAAAGGCTCTGCGTTACTCTGCGCTGACTCCCTTCGGGTTCACCAGTCGCCTGCGGAGGGAAACCCTCCTGCAGCGCTGGTTCACCGCGTCCCTCTGCGTTTTAAAACGCTACGAATTAATGCAAAGCTGTACTTAGGAATTCAAACCTAAGTAAGTCGGCGCAAATAATCATCACTGGTTTGTAGTAGCGCTTTAGCGCTGTTCGCGCAGCGTGGCGTCAGCCATAGCGCTACTACGAGCCAAATACAGAAATTTTACTTTTCTTTACATAGTTTGGTTTTTTCTTGCCGACTTACTTACAGTCAATTCAAAATTTATTAATTATTTTTAAAATTTGAATTTTGAATTTTGAATTCTCGCGTTCGCGTAGCGTGTCCGTTCGGCGTTCGCCCTTGGCGTGCGCTCTGCGCTCAGCCGTGCCGAAGGCATAGGACTCAGCGAGGCTCAGGTGGATAATAAGTTCAATTTTTCAGCAATGTACGCTCCCACAACAGCTTCCGAACATTTCTTATTCCACCAATTCAAAGATTCCTGGTGTTTTTCTTGCATGAGTTGCTTGTTTGTAAGCAGCTTTTTTAGTATCTCCTCTAATTCGCCCCAATCTCTTATCTGAATAGCAGGTGATCCATCTAAAAACCATCGTGGAGGTAAAACTTCCGTTACTAAGATGCAACCATATCTCATTCCTTCAAACAAGCGAATGGTTTCAAACGAAGTACCTCTAGGGACAATGCATATTTTGGTATTCATCATTCTTTCAGAATAGCTGTTTCCACCTTCATTCATTGAATAATGAAAACCAGGAGTAATTGATAATTCAATTTTATATTCAGGATATTTTTCCTTGAAACTATTTAAACTTGATACCATTAATTTTCGAGAAAGGGTTTTTGGAGTTCCCAACCAGTACTTCAAAGACCATACAGGTAATGGTACCTGAACTAAGCTGCCAGCAAAAAAAAGTTCATAGGGGCGTGCTTCTATATCCTTAATTGGCAAATCCTTTGAGTTGCCATAGCCCTGTGGAATATCGTAGATGGGTGGAATTTTGGCTGTGCCGGATAGCAAACTCTTAAACTTGTAAAACTGATAATTTACCACCCAAGGCAAGCGTAAAACCAAGATTCTGAGAAATTGAATCAGTGTCAAAAGGTTTATCAAAGAAGGCTTGAGGAAGGGATTACACCCAAGCATTGGGGATGTGCCAAGGCACTTAAATACAGCCTTGACCTTATGAAAATATTTTGGTATGCGACACCATTCATCTCCCAGCACGACAGCAACAACATTTTGTCCATATGATGGGAGTTCATCAATTTCGTCCCAAGTTATATAAAATATTAAACCGCTGAGATTCAAACTTTTTTCCATAGCCTGGAATACTTTACTAAAATAATCACTTAAGCCGAGTTCAGTCGGTGGATTAGGGTCGTATATATTCCAAGGAATTGGCTTTTGACCTCGTTTTATATAAATATAGTAATGATTGGATGGCTTAATTTGAGACATAGGGCTGAAGTTATAAAAACGTATAGAGTACAAACAATCGGAAGGCTCAACGGTTGCTCCCCTGACATCTCAAAAATGGTGAAAAAAGTTTAATAAACACCAAAAATTTTGACTTTTCAGACATCCTCTAAGCTCTAAGGCGCTGAAAGCCATAGACAGCGGTAGTTGCACGGATATTGAAGGGCGCAAGCTAATAGCTTCCCAATATTAGCCCAATAATTTGTTTTCAGCCAATGCTGCGCAACAACGTTGCGCGACAGCACTGATTACAACTGCTTTCCTTGCTTGAGCATAGCTTGCCCTCTGCCATGTGCCTTTCTTTGGTAATTAAGGGTATTCCAACAAATAAATTATCCAATGCAATGTTGTGGGGTGGGCTTCTAGCCATTGGTGTCAACAATCACGTTCAAACCTTTATTCCACGTTGATTTACCCCACCCCCAACCCCTCCCCTTACAAAGGGGAGGGGAGATTTTGGCACGAGACAAAACCGGGGTGGGGTAGAACGAGAATTGTGAGCAAGTATAAAGGCGTGATATGCCGTAACTACAAAGTTTTCAGCTTAAGTTGACACGTATGGCTTCTAGCCCGCCCAGTTTATAGGACGGACGCCACCAATCCCATCCCACAAGAAAAGGTTGGATATTTTTTATTTGGAAGTCCCTAAGCTGCTGCTTGTGCAATTAATTGGTTAGCAATCTGCTGCGCCAAGTTAATCGGAATTGCAAATCCCAGTCCTTGGGCACCTTGAATAATAGCAGTGTTCACACCAATGACTTGTCCTCGTTGATTTAGCAGGGGTCCACCTGAGTTACCAGGGTTAATAGCAGCATCGGTTTGAATAAAGCCAACTTCGCGATTTCGGGAACCTAATGCACGACTCGTGCGGTCGGTTGCACTGATAATGCCTACTGTCACGGTGTTGTCTAAACCCAGAGGATTACCGATCGCGATCGCCCATTCTCCAGGTTTCAACTGGTCAGAATTACCAAGACTCACAACCGGCAGATTATTAGCCTGAATTTGAACTACTGCCACATCTGTTGATTTATCCTGCCCTAAAACTCGACCTGTGAAGCTTTGACCGTTTTTCAAAGTTACAGTCACCCTGTCTGCTCCACCAACAACGTGAGCGTTTGTCAGAATAAGACCATTCGACCTAATAATGAACCCTGAACCTGTACCTCTTGCCACCCGTGTACCATATGTATATGGATTTCTTACGGTGCGTGTAGAGTCAATCCGCACGACAGCAGATCCGGTTCTTTCTACCGCAGAGGAAACAAAGTTAGTATCTGTGTTGCCAATGGATGCAGAAGGTAATTGAGCAATTGGTTGCTGAGACAGCACTGGATTTGTGGGCATGAAATGTCCGCCCAACATAGCCGTTGCAGCTCCTAAAGATACCAAAGACAAATTAGTGAGAGACTTCTTCAAAGAAAAAAGAAAAGACATTTTAGATTTCCTATAAATGAGGATGGTTTGACACAGAAACATTGGAGACAAACGCCGTTTTCCTCACCCACGTTCCTTAGCTAGCGTTAACAATCTGCTTGACAAGATCCAGCCCTAGCTGAGTCGTTTCATTTAACAGTTTTGGGTCTACCTTTTTATCATTTGGCGTGTGGTAGTTCGGCTCGTCACCTCGGTAGAAGAACAGAATCGGCACGTTTTTATCAGCAAACGATGCATGGTCGCTACCGCCAGATGAGCCAAAAGTTTTCACTTGAGGGTCAATATTTCGCGCAAATGTCGTTAAAGATGACGTACCACCAATTCCTAACTGGTTGTTGACGCCAACCATATCGAAATTGACCATAGCTTTCAGCCCTGAGAGAAACTGCGGCTCAGCCGCGTTCACAAAAGCCCGCGAACCGTGCAGCCCGTCTTCTTCACCATCAAAGGCGATGAACCAGGCTTGACGAGCAGTCGGTGTATTAGATAGATTACGGGCAAGAGCCAGGACAACTGCTGTTCCCGAAGCATTATCGTTTGCTCCCGGAGAACCAGGTACTGAGTCGTAATGCCCACCTAGAATAATTTTGGGTTGAGTCACACCTGCAAGATGTGCTATAATATTGCGCCCATTAACAACACGCCGCTGCGCATTTACATTCAAATTGACATTCAGGGGTACGCTTTGCACACGTTGAATTAAGGGATTACCTTGCTTACCAGAAAGCCCTAGTACAGGAATTTTTACCTCCTCAGCGAGCGTTCCGTACACATCGCCTTGTTGATTGTTGACAATAACCAAACCCACGGCACCAGCAGCAGCAGCATTTTTCGCTTTTTCAGAAAAACGAATTTCACCGCGCCGGACAATGGCGATCGCCCCCTTAACATTCACAGCAGCAAAATCAGCTTTGCGTCCGACATTAGGAATTGCTACCAGTGGCGCATTCAATTTTCCTGCGACTGTCCCATTGAGTGCTTTCCCCTCAACCGTCGCTTTATCAACAGTGAGGTTTGAGCCTAAGTCTTGAAACTTGGGATAAGTAAAAGTTTGAACTTCAGCCACATAACCAGCTTTGCGGTACTGTTCGATGAGATAAGCGCTTGCCTTTTCCATGACTGGTGTGCCAGCGACTCGCGGACCAAGATTCACTAAAGCTTGTACATCTGTAAAAGTGCGGTTGGACTCCTGAACCTCAACAGCTTCTTGAGTACGATTTGGCTGGGCAATACAAGCTGTAGGAAGTCCAACCAAAACAGCTACCAGCGCCGTTTGTAACCATGATTTTGCTAATGTTTTAAATAGAAAAATTGATCGAAATTTCGTGTTCGTCACCTTTGTACCTACAGCTATGAATCGCAGGTTCTCAAACGTATGCAATCAGGCGACCACAAATAATCACACCAGTCCAAAGTACAAGGGAAATGACTGCGATCGCCCTAACCACTCTTGGAGTTCTCACACCCCGGTTCCAGAACTTAACCGATTTAAAAGCCACTCTATGAAAAAAAGCCGCATTCACCCCAGCAGCGCACAACAGCAAAAGCTTCAGGCGAAAAGCTGGATTTGCTGCTATTTGGGTTGCATTCACTGCAAACATGAGAAAACCTGATAGCACGACAACCGCAAAACTTAGGAAAGACCAAGGCAAGAGGTATCGTGCCATATCTGTTACCAACAGGTGGCGGGAGAAACCAAGTAACCTTAAATCGAACAAAGCAACTGAGCCAAAGACAATGGCTAGACCAAGAATGTGTGTCGTTGAAATAATTGGGTAAAGCCATAGCCACTGGCGAATCAGTGAGGACAAGGCACTGTTTTCTAACCACAGCCACCAGGTTGTATCAGCAATGTGCATCAGCGCAGTTCTACTGTTTGCTTACCTATAGTAATTCGCTCTGCCCGCATTTCATTAACATCCGTGCGATGAGGGTAGCCTACTAGCCTCACTTGCTGTCCAACCTGCAAAGCGCTTTGGGGTAACCCACGTCTCTGCAATCGGGCAGGTGGTGCAAGGACTGCTTGCCACACTTTATTATCATCTGTTTTCACTTCTATTGTGGTGTGCGGATTTCCATAACTGATATTCTGGATTTCTCCAGAGAGGTTAAGCGTTTGCTCGTTGTTGTACTCACTCCATCCGTGATGGGCGCTCGCATTTTCAGTTGCAGAAGCTAGGAAAGTTGCAATTGTTGCTGCAGTTAGCGCAGCATGCATAAATCCTTTTTTAACCATGGCTTTGTCTATCTGTTGCTGATTATCCATGATTCCATTCCTGCTTTTGTTAAGTTTTCGTCTGGAGTTTTGAGTAAAAAGTGTCACGGTAATTTTTTGGTCTTCTCTACTAAGCACTTACAACTGTTTTGGTCAATTCACCACTACAGTCTTTCCACCAATCGTGATTTGCGACGCTCCCATTTCGTTGGAACGATTGTAAGCGGGCCATCCTACCACAGTTGCAGTGGAGCCTACCTTGAGAACGCTCTGGGTTAATCCTTGCCACTGCGCCTGAGTTGGTGATGGCAAGTCAATCTTCCAAACTTGCTTCGAGCGACCAGTTGTTTGAAGTTGCATACGAATGTGGGGACTCGTATATCTGACTGCTTTAATCACGCCTGTGATTGTCCGTGGATTTCCGAGATCATAGTTTGTGTAATAGCCGTGATGTGCCGCTACCTCTCCAGGAAAACCAAGGCTCGCAACTACGGTAATTATGGCTACCCAAAACAACTTAGAGCGTGCAATCATACGTTTGGCGGTGTTAAGTTTGGAGAAATTTAGGTGTGTACAAGAACCCCGCCCCCAACCCCTCCCCGCAAGCAGGGAGGGGAGCATGCACTGGCGGGGTGCGGTTTACGCTCATTGTGAATGATAAACCAATCATGGTATGACAGACCTTTGATATTCTTGTTATTTCTTAGTGTGATGGACAAGTATGACAAAAAAATGTCAGTGCCTCTGGGTAAAGATAAAAAATTGGGCGTTGCTGATTTGAAGTATGAATCCAAGTGTAGAGACGTGACGCCAGTCGCCTAGGTCGGGAAACCCTCCAAAGAGCGCTGGCTCACCATGGTACGTCTCTACAAGGGTTTAGAATCACACGACATCTTTTCCATACATGAATTCAGCAACGCCAAAAATTGAATTCCTCACTCCCCAATCCCCAATCCCTCTACTTCAGAGGTAGTTCAATTTGAAAGGTAGAACCTTGCCCAAGCACACTTTTGGCACTAATGTGTCCTCGGTGCGCTTGCACAATTTGTTGGGCGATCGCCAGTCCTAAACCAAAGCCACCTGTTTGACGCGATCGCGCTGTATCAACGCGATAAAACCGTTCAAATATATGAGGTAAATCTTCCTCCGGAATGCCAATGCCGTTATCTTCCACCTGAATAATGGCTCGCTGAGATTGTGTCACCAATCTTAGTGCAACTGTACCATCAAGAGGAGTGTACTTCAAAGCATTGCTAAGTAAATTTACAATCGCCTGTTTTAACAAATCTGGGTCGGCTTTGAGGTTAACAGGTGACTGGGGTAAGTGAAAAGTAAAATTTAGATTTTGTGCAGCTGCTAGTTGCTGATACTCTTGGGCTATAGGTTGCAGTAGTCCAACAAGGTCTATAGTCTTTAAAGCCGTGTTATTCAGCGGTCCATCCTGACGAGCCAGAAACAACAGATTATTAATGAGATTGCTCATTGATTTAGCAATCCCCGCAATATTTTCTAGACGAAAACGCTGCTCTAATTCATCCTGTGGAGGCATTAAAGCCACTTGTGCATTACTTAAAATCGCAGCCACAGGAGCGCGTAACTCATGAGAAGCATCAGCAGTGAAGCGTTGTAGTTGTTCGTATGCCCGACGAGTTGGTTGCATGGCAAGCCCCCCCAAAAACCAACCAGTAATACCTATCGTCCCTAAAGTTGCTGGTAAAGCCAGTGTTAGAAATAACCTTGCTTTATCTAAGTTTTTACGTAGAGGTGTCAGAGGAACAGCCACTTGAATATAGCCAGTCAACAAATTATCTTGTATAAGTGGCAACGTTAATTCTCGAAACCATTCTTTGCTCGTCGTTACCCCATTTCGATTCTTACTGATTTGAATAGTTTGAAAACCAGGAGCAACAGTTAATTTTCTAGAACCAAACACACCAGTAGAATCAACCAATTCTCCATTGAATTTGTACAACCGAACATACGCAAAACCATTGTTAATTGGTGGTACTGTATCACCAAAAATTGGGACATCCCTTCGCTCAAGCTGTGGTCGTTTATTATACAGTTTATATGGTGGATTTCTGGCGATAGTTTTGCTATCAGAATACAATCTTTCATCAAAAGCCTGAAGCTGTTGCTGAACAATCAGGTAATACGCTATACCAGCAAATGCGATAAGGATGCTCCCCATCGATATTGTAAATAAGTAAGCTAAATTGCGACGGCTACGAACAAACATAATTAGTCATTAGTCATTAGTCATTTGTAGAGACGCTTCAAACAGCGCGTCTCTACATCTTCATTAGTCACAAATTATTCTCCCCTGCTCCCCCATCCCCCCCATCTCATTTTTCCGGAACATTAAGCCGATAACCCATACCATAAACATTTTCCAGCCAATCTTTTGCTTCAACTGTTTGCAGGCGCTGTCGCAGTCGGCGCACTAGTGTTGTCACAGCATTACTTTCTGGTTCTGTCCCCCATCCCCAAAGAGCCTGTTCTATTTGATTGTGAGATAAAATTTGACGAGGATGACGCATCAGATACTCCATCAGTTGAAATTCTCGACCAGATAATTGAGATGTGAGTTGATTTCGCTCAAGAGTTAGGTTATTCAAATCGAGATGTAAATCTGCTAATGTAAGTTTGTCTCCTTGCCAAAGTGGGGAGCGCCTTCTCAAAGCTCTCACCCTTGCTAGCAGTTCGATAATATCAACTGGTTTTACCAAGTAATCGTCTGCTCCGGCGTCTAAACCATAAACTTTATCTGATATTGTGTCCTTAGCAGTCAGCATCAGTACTGGGGAAGTTTTCCCAACGCGTCGATATTCCTGACAAAGGTCAACCCCGCTGACTTTGGGAAGCATCCAGTCTAAGATCAATAAGTCATAATCTTTCTGAGAAAACAGCCACTGAGCCGTTTCTCCATCTTCTATCGCATCAATTGTATGTCCTGCTTTGGTAAGCGCAGCTCGCAGTGGCTCTAATTGGGCTAGGTCATCTTCCACCAGTAAAATTAACATAGGGCGATCGCGCTAAGAAAAGTTTTTTCTTGATCTTAGTGTGCGTAGTATCTGTGACGTGAAGCTACTTAATTTATGCTCCAATCCCGATGGTTAAAGATTTTGCGTTCTTTGGGGTTAGAGTTTTGGCTACCCCTACCACTGCTTGGATTAGCTTTTTGGGTAGGAGGTGGATTTCTGATGGATAGAATATTAAGCCGCTCTCATCAACCAACGAATCCTTTGAAGGTTGAGACATTATCAGCCAAGCAACCGAGAACAGTTGTACTGTCAATCACAGTTCAAATAAAAAAGCATCAAGGTGTTTCAAGAGTCAGAGTTAAGACAGCTTCCAAAGCACTCAAAGAACTAGAATTTGAATTTCCTGTAACAGAACTTAATCAAGTGGAAGCGGCAATTAGCAAAGAGTTACGATTGCCAATCGATGATGTGAGAAAGTTGATGCGCTTTGAAACGGAAAATGGTGATGGAATGAAGTAGTTGCGGTTTCACTCTGGAAAAATGAGATGAGCGAGGGAGTGAGGGAGGGAGGGAGTGAGAACTAATGACCAATGACTAATTACTAATGACCAATGACTAATGTTTTTTTCAAATTTCTGAAGTATTAAAATACACTAGAACAACGAGAACAGTTATAAGCTTTTTCATCGCATTTGCCATGACCCAGACCGCCCTCAATAGATTTTGGGAACTTGTACTCGGAGCGATCGCCCTCAAAGAGGAAGCCTTTGAGCTGATTCAATCGCTACCCCAAGGTGCAATAGCAGCCTTATACATTGTACTTATTGCTGGGTTTTCTCAGGCGTTGGGTCAAGGGACGGTGCTATTCGTCAACCGAGTCAAACCGCTTCGCTTTTTTCTGAGTCTGTTGATTGGATCTGTGTTATTTGTATTCACCGTTTTGTTTTGGGGTTTAAGTACATGGTTGGTAAGCTTTGTACTATTCAAGGTTAATATCCCGTATGGCATCATTTGGTGTACGTTGGGATTTGCCTACGCACCACTGATATTGAGTTTTTTAGTAGCATTGCCTTATTTGGGTGTGCCAATTCAAGTCTTGCTTTCTATTTGGACGCTGTTAGCATTTGTAATGGGCTTGCGCGTCGCCCTTGATCTTACTGCTTGGCAGGCGCTTTCGTGCAGTGTGTTGGGATGGCTTGTATTTCAGATTGTACAGCGCACCATTGGACGACCAGTTGCAATAGTTGGCAAGTGGCTGTCTAATACAGTCGCAGGGACACGGCTGGTTACAGATATGCAAGGACTGGAACAACTTCTGCAAGCAGGACCGCAGATGTTACGTAGAGATAACCAAACTAACGCTGGTGATAGAGACAACGGGGAGGTATAAGTGTGAAGCGAATTACCACATTTTTAGGCATTGTTTTCATTGCTCTACTTTGTACTCTACTCTACCCGCCACTGAGCCATTTGTGGTTAGTTTGGTACAACGCTTTGGGGGGTGCGCTTAAGCTCACAGTTGATTTGTTGCAGATTAGTTTTATTGCCGTTGTCTTCGCCGGACTCCTGGTTCCCCTTGAAGCCTTGGGTTGGTGGGCAGGGTGGTATGGTGATAAAATTGATACTAAAGGTCATTTAGGAATATTAGAGGAAGCAATTCCACCGCAAACAAACGTTGTCCGATATGTCATTTACCTTGATGGTATCGGTCAAGCTTCATTCAAGTATTTCCCAGATGGGGACCAGTTTTTACGCTCTTTAGGGGCAGCTTTGCCAGATAATATTGTGATCATTCGAGGACTTATGCCCTACTCAGTCCTCAATCGACCACTTACGGAAGGCAGCGGGATACTCGCGTCCTTTTGGCGTTTCGCGGAACGACGCAGTCAATCCACTAATGGTGGTATATTCAACGCTTTGCTTGCCATGACGATTAATATTCGCAATCTCCTCGTTGTTGCGGTTTCTGCTGACCAACGCTTTGGACCAATTTATAACCAGGGGACGGCGCAGGTCATGTACAATAGCCTGATTAACCACGGTTACAAACCCGGTAGCGGAGTACCGATTACACTGATTGGTTTCAGCGGTGGTGGACAGATAGCAATGGGAGCGCTTTCGTATCTTAAGCAAGCATTAGATCAGGCACCTATTGAGGTTATTTCCTTGGCTGGTGTGATCAGTGGCAATAACAATGCATTGTTGGTAGAGCATCTCTACCATCTGGTAGGCGACAAAGATCCGGTTGAGCGTTTAGGTCCGATTTTGTTTCCAAAGCGCTGGAGGATATTTTTCTTATCTTACTGGAACCGTGCCAAACGCATGGGGAAAATCACTTTTGTTTCACTCGGTCCAGTGGGGCATATGGGTGCTGGGGGTCCTTTAGATGCCAACAAATTTTTAAGCGATGGTCGCAGCTATCTGCAGCAAACGGTTGACATTATGTCAAGTATTTTGCTAGAGGAGTATCCCTACAATCAAGAACTTGTTAAAAAGAAGATTAGCGATTATGAACGGTATCAGGAAGCAGCGTTTAATCGACCAGAATACTATCCTTTAAACCAGTCGGTAAACCCAGAACTTTATCGACCAATTGCCTCTTGGATGGGACGGCTGATTTTACCGCCTAAAGAGCAACGCCAATCAGGTGTTCTGTTTGAAGTGCATCACGCAGATGAGCAACACAAACACTTGGTGGGACAAGTCGTGTATTTGAAATGGATTGACGATCCTCAATCAAAAGTATCGGTTCAGTCAACCAAAAAGGATGTTCACTTCAACGCCGAAGCATTATACAACTACACACAGGGAAAAATCGTTCCGATTCGGATAAATCATTGGCGTCAGGTGACTCCATTGGAATCGCTGGCTGGTTCAAGACCCAATGATGATATAGTTGTGATGCTGCGCGAGCCAGTTGCAGTTGAACAAAACGGGAAGATAACTCTTTACGTTACCAGTGAACCAGTTCAAATTTCTGGGCGCTTTTATGCGTTAGTGAAGTTTTTGCAGCCCATTCAACAGGGAAGTGAACAATACCGAGTGGTTCATTTCAATCGCAATTCCCGTGAATTTGACTCTGTTGAAGAAGTCGTGCTTTTGCCTGAGGTAATTCCTAATCAAAACGGAATTTCCAACTCAATGAACAGTGGTATCGAAAAGTCTCCCGTCAATGCCTCAGGATGGTATATTTACGGTGCAAAAAATGCTATAGGGATGTTTGTTGTGCAAGCGATCGCCCCCCGTGCTTTGTTGCGAGTCAAACCCCAAGAGGTGATTGTTGGCAGAAAACCAGCGCGTAAATATCTTAGAAAACGCTCTTGGCGGAATATTACCAAGCATAAAGGACAAATACAATCTGTTTTTTTAAGTACAAGGGGTACGGATATCCAAAAAGCAGTCTCCAAATGGCGTGAAGGTGACTGTGCCTTACTTGTACACGTGTATGGCGGTATAGGTGGCAAAAAACGAGAGCCTGCAGCTAAAGCCCCTGTATACTTTGGTCATTCCGCCTATGGAGTGGCAGAGGTGGTGCGGGAACCACTGACAGGTGAGTTGCGCTTTGATATTAGGTATCACCAAGTTTACACTCACAACGGTGATGGGCTGATTGCAGGGACTCTGTCCTGGACTCGTTATATGGGCGATCGCCAGTTTGGTTGGTTAGGAATTCGTCCCGTTTGCGATATCCTGATTAAATTTGATGCTCTCACACAAGACTACGATGCTGATGAAGTCAAGCGCACACCATTGGAACTTTTGAACCGTCAACTGGAAATCATGACAGCGCGTTACCGGATTGGAGATGGTACCGGTGCAACTTATGTTGGTCCTGCAAACAATTGTTCCCAAGATTCTAACCAGGCATTATATGCAGCGATTAGAGCGATTCAGGTTGCCATTCAAGTCAACCCTACAGAGATTAGGTATGCCATCAAAACCAATCCGCAGTTTAAAAATTGGTTACTCCGCCATCCCGAATATGCCACCAGCTTTAAGCAGTTGGTGAAGTTAGCCACAGTACTCAGACATGAGCTATTACCCTTTGGCATCGCACGGGCTGACTGGGAGAACTCTTCCACTACAACTATAGGAAGTTCTCTTGCAGACAGTCCTCTACAACAACTTTTCAGAGCTTTAGTCAGTTGGCGAACTATTCTGCCTCGAAAGGCAAGCGATAGCGTAACGCAGATATTTTTTAAACAAGGAGCATCTATATGGATACTCAGCACCAGTCAGGTAGGCAACCTAGACCCAGATATTGCAGCGATCGCCCCGTTCACTTTTTAGCTGATTCGACGGTACTCGGTTCAGTGCTGGGAGTATGCCACGATTTTACTATTCTTTGGTTTGTCCAGCATCCATCATAACTCATATCATCATGTAGCTTTTAGTTTCAGCTATAAGTTATAGGAAACTAAACTCCATTTGAGGTAATTTTTTAGAACAACTAATAACTTATGATCTGCTGTGGATATCTCGATTCTCGTAAAAACCTTTATTGCAGTCTTTGTTCTTGCGGATGCAGTAGGTAACATACCAATACTTTTGGTTCTCACCAAGGGCATGGAACCAGAAAGCAGAAACAGAGTTATAGATAAAGCCATAGTAGTGGCAATAGGAGTGCTTTTACTCTTTGCCTTTGGTGGTCAATTTATATTACGTTACTTGGATGTCAGCTTGGGGTCTTTGCGAGTCGCAGGGGGACTACTGCTGTTGTTGATTGCCTTACAAATGCTTCAAGGAGAATTAGATACACCTGTTATCGATCAAGAGCGAGATGTCGCAATTACTCCACTTGCCTTGCCACTGCTAGCCGGACCTGGTACTCTGACATCGGTCATGCTGTTGATGTCGGAATCTCCCAGCCCTCATATCAGCGTCATCGTGGGTATTGTCGGGGCAATGTTCTCTAGTTGGTTGATTTTGCGTTTAGCAAACGGTATCGACAAGTGGATTGGTGTAGAAGGAGAAGTGATTATCACCCAGCTTTTGGGTTTTTTACTAGCAGCACTTGCAGTGGAGATTGGCAGTGCGGGGATCAAGGAGTTGTTTTTAACTTAGTGAACAGTGTCAGAATACAGCCAATGCCAATATAGTTAAGTTCAGGGTTATTTGTGACAATTCCATGGGTGTAGAGACGTAGCATGCTACGTCTCTACATAGATTATTAGGCGCTGCAAACCATCTGATCTGAACCTTATTACAGCCAGTGCTATCCTACAAGCAGGATAGACTGATTTTCATCGCCTAAAAGCTCTATTCTGTCAGACTATCAAGTTTAGCCAGTATTCTTAAGCCTTCTTCTGGATTGCCCGTCGCAGCCATTGCTTTAAATCTTGTATTGGCATCAAATTCTGCTAAAGCTATGGTGGAAAGTTCTTCAATCAGCTTATTAACACTTATGCCTTTGGTTTGAGCAAGTTCTTTCAATCTATTATGCTTATCGTCTGGTAAACGAATAGTTAAAGTTGCCATTTTTGTTTAACTCCTAATAATTTCTTCGGGTTTTAATATTGATAAGTTAGGAAATAATAATTCAGCGTTTTGGAAATCTTTTACATTGTGAGTAGCAATAATTTGAGCATTACCTGCAACTGCTAATTCAATTAAGTGATTGTCAGCTTCGTCTTTTAAATTAGGTCGCCATAAATAGTAAATAGAAATCCATTGACTGACGCTCATAAATGATGCAAGTAAAGCAGAAATTTCTTCACTCGTTAAAGGGCATTTGGCGGCAATTTCTGAGCGCTGAATGACTGACTCATACTCAGAAAATAAAGCATTTCCCATCAAAGGCTGATATTCACCTTTCAAGCAGCGTCGAATGAGTTCTCTGCTAGAGCCTTTAGAGCTAATCAGCGCACTAATAAAAACGCTGGTATCAACTACAATTTTAATTGCCATGTTATTATGATAGCATATATGCTATCACAAAAGTTCGAGTCAAAAGACTCAAAAGCGATCGCGCTTAGATAAATATCTGCAATATCGGCTCATGTTTGGTGACAAGGCGATCGCGTTAGGTGAGGGGAAAGAAAACGAACCGCCAAGACGCCAAGAACGCCAAGGAAGAGGGGAGACAACGAGAAAATCTTTCCCGGACTCACCCCCTGATCTCCCTCATTTCCTCTTACTCCAGCCCCAACTTTTGCCGTAACGGTTTTGGCACATTAATAGCTGTCTGCAACCCTTTCACATCCTCCCACTTTGTATTTTCATCCCAGCGGATGTCTCCGAATAATTCATTGCTAAGATTTGCGCCCCTGAGGTCTGCGCCCCTGAGGTCTACGTCCCTAAGGTCTGCGCCCCTGAGGTCTGCGTCCCTGAGGTTTGCGCCACTGAAGTTGGAACTGTTGAGATTGCTACCAAACAGGTTTGCGCTGCTGAGGTTTGCGCCACTGAAGTTGGAACTGTTGAGATTGCTACCAAACAGGTTTGCGCTGCTGAGGTTTGCTGCGCTGAAGTTGGAACTGTTGAGGTTGCTACCAAACAGGTTTGCATCACTAAGGTCTGCGCCACTGAAGTTGGAACTGTTGAGGTTGCTACCAAACAGGTTTGCGCCGCTAAGGTTTGCTTTAGAAAGAAATTGCCCAACTGTGACTGAAAATTTTTCAACGTTAATGCAATAGCTATAGCCGATGATGCGAAGTAATCGCGTTTCATCAAAACCTTCACTATCCTTTTGACCACAGGGATAGAAGGCTATTTTGTCTTTCAGATCATCTCGCTCTTGAGCATATCGATGCAACTCCAACAGCAAAATCATCACATTCAACCCTGCATAAATATCCACTTGACGCTGACCCAGCTTAATTCCTTGTTTTTGCAATTCTCGCGCTTTTCTTTGGGGCAAAGTTTCTTCAGTGGAGTCAATAAATTCCCCATCACACCAACGTTGATAAAAATCTTCTAACCGCTGAAATAACTGCACTGGTTGAAATTTATTGCTGCTTGTGGGATGGGCATCTTGCCCGTCCCCAATTAACAAACCCATCAAATATTCTACAATCTCCTGTGTTAGTGCACCATAGCCAAGTAAATCGTAAATTTGCTCATACAGTTGCTTATCGTCAATATTGAAAGTTTTACCCCGCCTGCCTGGTTCTGTCCATTCCACCAAGCTATCTTTCAGTCGTTCAGCACAAAGAAATTCTCCAAAACTCTTGTGGAAAAATTCAACTCCACCGCTGCTGTTTGACTTGAGATAAAAAGCACTCAATGCCGTTTTCAGCGCTTCTTCTCCCAGTCCTTTTTCTGCTCTTTCAATTAATTGTCTCGCTTCGTCGTCTTGCTGTAAGCGTGCTTTCACCATTTGCATGGAAGCACTTTCTCCCCCTGACTGCACGACACACACGGCTGCTTCTGCTAACAGCCGCCGTAACGCTTCTGGGTTTTGTTTGGTCAGTTCATAATTTAAATCAGGGTGGCGGTCGTCAGAACGCTGTTTTGTCAGTACCCAGTCTAATGCTTGTTCGTAAGCTAAAATTTTCGCTGCTGTACCACTGGCTTGCTCAAACTTGCTAATATCTAATTTGTCATCTCGATGCATTGCCGCCAACATATACAGCAAGAGTGGTTCTTTTGCCAATTCCTGAACTTGCTTTGGGCAGCGGTCATTATCTTGCAAAAACTGCTGAAATGCTGTACTTTTATCTGTGTCAAAATGCTTTCGCCAGTTGGTAAACCATTGGTTTTGCAATTTGGCGTTCATTTCGGCAATTTCCACCCGTTCCAGATTTGCTGGTAGGCGGTCAATGCCATGCAAAGCCATTGCTCTGCCTGTAATTAAGACTCGATGTTTTCCGTTATAATCAAATTGAAATGTCCCTATTTGCCTGAGAAATCTTTCTACGCTTTGGTTACTGCTGCGCTCAATTCGCAACTCATCAAAGCCATCTAAAATAAACAAAAATCTTTTGTGAGCATCAGTTAGCCAGCCATCATCGCTTTGGGCGAAATCATACTTTACTCTTGAGCGTAAGGTTTCTTCTAAACTCGGCTGAAATTCATCAATATCGCGAAGGCGAATCAAAATTGGTGTCCACATTGGATGTAAATACTGCCGCACCCAATCAGCAAACATGCGGCAAAAAACACTTTTACCTCTTCCAGGTCCACCTTGAATAAAGATAACTTGCCTTTTTTTATTTGCGTCTTGGTCTAGGAGAATATTTTTCGCCCAAGTTTCTAAATCACATGGCGCTGGCTTATCATCCATATCACCATTTTTATCAACGTTTCTTGCCTTCAGTGGCACATAAATATCTCTAAAGGAGAAGGTTTCATTAAATACTGGTTCATCTGGTTTTGGGGCAATTTGTTCTTCTAGGTACTGGTCGATGCTGTCGTATTTTTTGAGTGCTTCTAGTCCACCATTGCGATATAATTCTGCTAGTTGCTTGACTGACTCACCAGCTTGTGATAATGCTTTAATAAAGTGAGGTTCGCTATTAAAGGCAACTCGTTCAGCAAATGTCCGCGCTTCATCTTCCCCGAGTCCTGCTTGTTGCAACCGTGCTGATAAGACTTGATTGTATTCTTGCGCCAATTCCGAGTTAGGGAAGGAAACTATTGCTCGCCTGGTAGCTTTAGCATCTAATTCAAAATCACCAAGTTTTTGAAGTTGTTTTCTTACCGCTTCAGTATGAGGTTTGCTATTCCAATGAGCTAATATGCTCTGGTTGTCTGGTAAAGATATAATTTCCTTGAAACTTTCAAGATATGCTGCCTGACTGAGCAAAGTTACGCATTCTTCCAAGATTGGTTCTTTACGAGTGATGTGGCGGTACAACCTGAGTATAGCTATAGCAATTGGTACAAAAGGCAAGCCTGCACCCACCACTTGCACTGTTGGTGAACACAACACTTCCAAAAGAGAGGAAGACTGTTCCACCAGAGGTTTCAACAGTTCCAGGTTTTTACCTTGCTCTTGGAGGGTTTTTGCTCCTTCCAAAACTGCCTTGCCAGACTCAACTGTTGTCTCCAAAGTCTCTGTTGAAAATAATTCCCTAAAACCTCTCCAGATATGCGATAAGCGCTTTCTCATGCGCCAGCCTCTGTATAATTACTGATTACATAGAGTTTAACTTACAATTGCGGGTGTGGGGTTTGGGGCAATACGGTTCGGTTAACCTCTGCCCCACCCCCTCTCCTGCAACCAGAGGGGATGAAGACTCCCCATTGGTGTCAACTTACAGCTATTTTCAGGTAAATAGACCACATTTGCCGTAGGGGCACAGCATTGCTGTGCCCTTACAGTGTGGTTCAAATACGTGAAAACTGCTGTAAGGTGAAAACCAGTATAGAACAAGCTTTAAGAGATTGCCTCGTTCCCAGCCTGAGGCTGGGAATGCAGCCTTAGGAGGCTCTGCCTCCCTTAAGAGCGGCAGAGCCGCTTCAATTGCCTTTCCAGGTTCCACCTGGAAACGAGATTTTACAAGGGTTTTAGCTTAAGTTGGCACCAATGAAGACTCCCCCCTTCCCTACCAGGGAAGGGGGGTTGGGGGGTTAGGTTTGCCTTACGCCATCTCTACACCCAACCTAAATGAACACTAAATTTGGAAGGGAAGACGCTGATTACAAAAGACCCAGCTGTTGCTTTAACGCTTCTGGCACATTAACTGCGGTGTCGAGTCCACGTACACTCTGCCACTCCAGATTTTCATTCCAGGTCATTTCTTCAAGGTTGGCATCGCTGAGGTCTGCATCAGCGAGAATAGCATAACTGAGATCAGTGTAACTAAGGTCGGCACCACTGAGGATAGCACCACTAAGATTACTACCACTCAGGTTAGCGCTGCTCAAGTTGGCATAACTCAGGTCACTACCAAAAAGCATGGCATTGCTGAGGTCAGCACCACTGACATCGGCTTCGGTGAGAAGAACTCCACTGAGGTCGGCTTCGTTGAGAATGACTCTACTCAGGTCTACGCCACTGAGATCCGCACCTAAGAGAATAGCGCTTTTGAGGTTAGCGCCGTTGAGTTTTGCGCCGTTGAGTTTGGCATAACTTAGGTCAGCTGCGACGAGAATAGCGTCTGTGAGGTTCGTACTAAAGAGAATTGTATCGCTCAGGTTAGTGCCTCTGAGGATAGCACCACTGAGGTCAGCACCGCTGAGGTCTGCGCGGCAAAGGTCGGCATGACTGAAGTCTACGCCGTTGAGGTGTGCATCACTGAGGTTAGCACCAAAGAAGATGGCGTCAGTAAGATTGGCACCAGAAAGTTCAGCATCTCTGAGGTTAGCACCTGTCAAGTTGGCACCTCTGAGGTCAACATTGGTGAGATCAGCACTACTGAGGTCGGCACTACTGAGGTTAGCATGGCTGAGGTTGGCTCCACTCAGGTTCGCACCACACAAATTGGTACTGCTGAGGTCGGTACGCTTGAGGTTAGCACCGCTGAGGTTAGCACCGCTGAGGTTAGCATCACCGAGGTTAGCAGTGCTGAGGTTGGCTCCACTAAAGTTGGTACCTGTGAGGTTAGCATCACCCAGGTATGCGCTATTGAGGTTAGCACGGCTAAAGTTGACACCCGTCAAGTTGGCATCACCAAGGTATGCACCGCTAAAGTTGCCTCTTGTGAGAAATTCCCCAACAACATTACTAAAATTTCCAATTTCAATTGCATCGCTGTAGTTAATGATCCGAAGGAGTTGGGAAGTGAAAAAATGGTCTTTATCCCTTTGACCAGAGGGATAAAAGATAATTTGATGCTTCAGATCATCTCGCTCTTGAGCATAGCGGTGTAACTCCAAAAGCAAAATCATCACATTCAGTCCCGTATTGATATCTACCTGCCTTAGTCCGATCGCAATGTTTTGTGCTTGCATCTTCAGCATCTTTTTCAAAGGCAAGTTATGAGCAGGTGAAGCATCAATAAATTCTCCCTGACACCAACGGCGGTAAAAATCTTCTAAACGTTCGAAAAGCCGCACTGGGTAAAATTCATTATTAGCCATGAGCTTTCTCATGACTTGTGCTAAAATTTCAGGTTTTAGGGTACCACCACCCAATATCTCGTAAATCTCTTCATGGAGTTGCCGAGCGCCTTTATTTGCGGTTAAACTGCTCTTCGATTTTGTCCATTTTTGCAAACTTTTTCGTACTCTCTCCTGAAATATAAATTCTCGCGAATTGCCTGGGGAACACTCAACTCTTTTGCCCTGCTTATTATGAATTTTTCTTAAAGGCAAAACTGTCTCGCAGCTAAGAAATGTTTTCTTTAACATCTCTTTGAACCAATGCCCCTTCGCACAAGTTCTCAAAAGCTGACAAATTTGAGAGAAATGTGACATAATTGTCATATTTAATACTATGCACCTGCTGATGAACTAAAGCCGAGATGAAAAAATTTGCTTGCCTAATAGAGTTTCAGGCACTGGAGAAAATCGTATGAGTTAGTACCATATTTCATGAGAATGACGTAATAATGCAGACTATGGATAAGCAGATTAAGGGCGGGAAGCTCCTTTGTATTAGGCTATGCCTTTGGGCAAAAAATGTCTGCTTAAAAAGTTTTTCGTTTGTCAGTAACCTCCTGTTTTTATTTCAGTTGTTATACTAACTTCTCTACTTCTTTCCGAGACAGATGTAAAGATAATACGAAGTCTGTGCTAAAGAAGCAATTGTTGGGAAAACTCCTACTGTAAGAGACTACAACAAAGCTGAAAAATCGTATCGACAACTGGCTTTTGAAAGGTGACCGCTTGTCATTAAGCGATAAAGAGTGTTTACAGATATTACCACTTAGTTAAAGAGAGTATGAGGCAGCTTTGTTACACAGATATTGGAAATAAAATAGAAATTAAGACTGGGGACAGATTGGATGAGAAGATTTACTAGTTGTGTTATTGTGTTGCATTGTTTATTTTTAGGTATACCAGCTTCTAGCGCTAAATCACAGGCTGTGAACACGGTTGACACCGGTATAAGAACACGCGCGAAAGTTGGTGAAAAACTCTTTGCGTCATCGAAATCGTCTCAGTCTGGAACACTAAACGCTACAAACTTCCAGAAACTCGGGCTACCACCACAGCAAGTCTGGGTGATTGATGGGAAGCAACAACCACAGCGTCAATCTTTTATGTGGGTAGTTAAAGATACTAAAAAAGCTGAACAGCAACCATTTTTGCAAGTACAGAACATTCTAGATAAGCCTGCTAAGCCGGATGAAAAAACTGATGTCACCCCAAAACCAGCAAAAAAGGAGGAATTAGAGCCGTTTGAAAAAGTTGTAAAAGATACTGAAATACTACAGGGATTGTTTACTCTGTATCGAGATAAGGAAAAAAATAAAATTTATCTAGAAATTAAGCCGGAACAGCTTAATAAAAATTATTTAGCTACAGCAACGTTAGAATCTGGCATTGGCGAAGCTGGGATCTATAGTGGGATGCCGTTGCAGGATTTTTTGTTTTATTTACAACGGGTGAATAACAAATTGCAATTTGTGGTTCGCAATGTCAATTTTCGCACCAATGAAGGAGATCCACAAGAGCGATCGCTCGCCCGATCTTTCAGTGACTCAGTTCTCTACTCAGTTACCATTAAAAGCATACATCCAGAACGCAAAACAATTCTCATCGACTTGGGCGACGTGCTGCTAACAGACTTGGCTGGATTATCTTTCAGTTTAGGAGTTGCTCCAGCCGCAGATAAATCCTATTTTGGAACTGCGAAAGCCTTTCCCCAAAATATGGAAATCGAGTCAGTGTTGAATTTCACCAACACCCGTGTCAATATTGAAAAGCTCCGTTTTGGTGCGCTTCCAGACCCTCGAGGCTTCACTTTACGCGTTCATTATAGTCTGTCGCAACTTCCTGACAACAATTACCGATCGCGTTTAGCCGATGAGCGTGTAGGCTATTTTATCACCGCTTACCAAGACTTATCCAACGACGAGCGTAAAGAGCCATTTGTCCGCTACATTAACCGCTGGCATTTAGAAAAACAAAACCCCAGCGCTGCCGTTTCTCCACCCAAAAAACCCATTGTCTTCTGGATTGATAACGCAGTACCCCTAGAGTATCGCGATGCGATCAAAGAAGGCGTCTTGATGTGGAATAAAGCCTTTGAAAAGGCAGGATTCAAGGATGCAATTCAAGTGCGTCAAATGCCGGATGATGCCACCTGGGATCCAGCAGATATACGCTACAACACAATCCGCTGGATTAACACGGTAGATGGATATTTTGCTCTGGGACCATCCCGCGTTAACCCTTTAACTGGTGAAATTATAGATGCAGACATTCTCGTAGATGGCAGCTTTATACGCGCACTCAAGAATGAGTATCCTAAAATTGTACAACTCAATCAAACACAAAATCAGACGCCGCTGTCTGCGTTGATGGAAAGCAGCCTGCTTTGCACTAATAAATTAGAGGCAAAAAATAGCGAACCCACGCAGAATTTGGAAATGGAGGGGTTAACCAACAATTTATCAAAACTGGCAGGTCAGTACGACCTTTGCTATGGTATGGAAGCTGCTAACCAATTTGCTTATGGTTCACTGGCAATGAAGCTTTTGCGAGACGCCCCGCCAAGTAATGAGCAAATGAAAGACTATATTCATCAATATTTACGGTTAATTATTGCTCATGAAGTGGGACACACATTGGGGTTAAGGCATAACTTCCGTGGAAGCACTCTGCTGAGTCCAGAACAGATGAACAATAGAGATATCACTCGCAGCAAAGGTCTGATTACGTCAGTGATGGACTATATTCCACCAAATCTTGCACCCCGAGGCACTAAGCAGGGAGATTATTTTCCCAAGATGATCGGACCTTATGATGAGTGGGCGATTCAGTACGGCTACACACCAATTCCAGCAGCAACTCCCACAACAGAAAAACCATTTTTGGATAAGCTTGCCAACCAATCAGACAAGCCTGAGTTGAGTTATTCCACAGATGAAGATGTGTTTGACCTTGATCCCACTGCCAATGCTTGGGATAACAGCAGTAATGTGCTGCTTTATTCTCATTGGCAATTGGATAATGCGCGGGTTATGTGGCAGCGTCTCAATCAGGTTGACCTCTCTTCTGGCGAGAGTTTTAGTGATGTCAAAGAAGAGTTTGGCACAGTATTCAGTAACTATTTCCAAAATATTTACTACATTACAAAATATGTTGGCGGTCAGTCTTTCTACAGGGTTCAACCTGGTGATTCCCGAGGGCAATTACCATTTCAGCCAGTCCCTGTGGAAAAACAACGGCAGGCGTTAGAGATTATAGAAAAGTATGTCTTTGCTGAGGATGCTCTCAGCTTCCCACCAGAACTGCTGAATAAATTAGCACCTTCGCGTTGGCGGCATTGGGGCAGTTCTCCCCGGACTGGTCGTTTGGACTTTCCAATTCATGATTGGGTGTTGTTTATGCAGGGTTCGGTGTTGTCGGATTTGCTGTCAAGCGATCGCCTTTCCCGCCTTAAGGACATCGAACTCAAAACTCAACCCAATCAATCTCTGTCTTTACCTGAATTATATGATACATTGCAAAACAGTATTTGGACTGAGGTTCTGAAACCAAACGGCAAGCCGATGGTCATTTCCAGTCTTCGCCGAGGCTTACAGCGGCAATATGTAGACTTATTGACTCGCATGGTTTTGCGAAAAGAACGCGTACCGGAAGATGCTCGCACATTAGCTTGGTATAAACTTAGACAATTAAATGAGAAACTGGATGGCGTGAGTTCAAACGACGAGTACACTAAGGCGCATTTGCTAGAAACGCGCGATCGCATTAACAAAGTCTTGAACGCCCAAGTGCAGGCGAATTAGTAGAAATCAAGCTTAGGAATTTAATCTTCCTTATCCTTTTGTAGCCCCTCAAGAGGTGAGGCTTTGGCTTAGTTTTGTAGTTTTGTAGTGTTGTCGCGTAGCGCAAGGCACCATCCCAGATGTTCAGTGCGTTAGGACTAACGTCCATAACGCACCCTATTAAGGCTAATCCGATTTAAGCCAATCGGTAGGGGTTGTAGGTTCGAGGTTGGTGACTTTTGGCATCGCGCGTTTCCAACTCATCCGATTTAACCCAATCGGTAAACAATATCGTTAATTCCTCAACGCCCGTAAGAAACGTTGCAAACCCTTAAAGACATTGGGTTTTTTTGCTGGTGTATCCAGTGTGCCAGAGGGAGACTGTGCCTTAGCTATGATGAAATCCAGATCGTCACCAGATGGCTTTTGCGGTAATTCGGCAATCTTTTCATACTTGCCGCTCTTTTCTAACCAAACTTCCCACATTCTGGGGTAAAAGCGAAATACAGCAGTCTCGTCATCTACAGGGCGGAGATAGTAGCAAGATTCAATTGTATTGACGAAACGTTCACGTAATTGACGCGCTGCATAACCAATACCCACTGCCCCCAAATCTTCTAAGCGGGGGTTTAAGATGACTATCGGGCGATCGCCCACTAATTGAGCCATCTTTTCCACCTCTGCGACTTCCACCGCTGTAGGGGCAACCAGAAAGAAAATTTCATCCTCTGGTTCAATTTTGCGCTCAAGAGGTAATTTTCCTGTACCAATATCAAGAATCTTAAACGGCACATCTGCCCAATCGCGTATCGCAAGCGCAGCACCACCAGCATCTGGGAAGAAAACCTTGAGTCGGGAACCGTATTCTTCAAAAACTGGCAGAAATTGCTCTGCCACAAGCATGGGTTTGAGTTCTGGAATCAAAATTTCAATTTGTAACCGTTTATACCCTTCTGCGAGTGCCGCTTTGGTAGCTTCACGGGCTTGGGCAATTGCATCTTCTAGAGTGTTTGGAAGTTCAGTCATGCTAAATAATTTTGGAATTGAGATTTTAACCGCACCCTCGACGCAGATAAACGCAGATAGCGGTTGCAATTTTATATTTTAAAAGTCAGGGGTAGGGTACATTATCAGTTACCAGTTACCAGTTACCAGTTACCACTGCGGCTGGTACTGTTTTAACTAACGACTAACAACCAATTCTACAGGTGATAGTCGGTGCAAAATCTGCCTCAACACCATTGCCACCCAATCTACATCAGCTTCTGTTGTCTCGCGCCCCAGTGTCATGCGGATAGCGCCCAAAGCTGCGTTTTCTGGGTAACCCATTGCTAATAATACGGGACTAGGACTGAGTTTACCACTATGACAGGCAGCACCAGCACTGATGCCAATGCCTGCTAAATTCATCTGTCGCACTAAAGTTTTGCCGCTGAGTTTTTCTCCATCGGCATATTCTAAGCAAAAACTTACGTGGTGAGGTAGGCGGTGGGTGCAGTCGCCTGTGGGAATCAAACCAGGAATATCTCTTAACTGGGCAAACAGGCGATCGCGTAACTTCATCAGCCGGGGCGTTTCTGTCGGCATTTCTTGAGTTGCCAATTCTGCTGCTACGCCAAACCCAGCGAGTATGGGTACTGCTTGTGTCCCAGAACGCAGTCGCTTTTCTTGTCCCCCACCATTTAGCAAGGGAACCAACTCGACACCAGGACGCACATACAACGCCCCAGCACCTTGCGGTCCATAAATTTTGTGACTGGACATACTCAATAAATCTACGGGAAGGTTTTTCACATTTACAGGCAAGCGTCCTGCCACTTGCACAGCATCTGTATGGAATAAAACACCTGCACTGCGGGCTATATTTCCCAGTTCCTCAATTGGTTGTAATGTTCCAACTTCACTTTGACCGTAAATGACCGACACCAACACAGTATTATCTTGCAACGCCGCCTTTAAAGAAAGAGGATTGACTCTTCCTTTACCATCTACTCCTAAGCGAGTGACTTGCCAGCCCCACAACTCTAACAACCTTGCTGGTTCGGCAACAGCAGAATGTTCAACGTTAGAAATAATGATGTGTTGGGGCTTGGCATACAAATGGGCAACTCCCATAATTGCCAGATTGTTTGCTTCAGTGCCACCAGAAGTAAAAATAATAGATTCAGGATCAGGTGCGTTAATTAAAGGGGCAACCTGCATTCTTGCTTGTTCGACAACCGTTGCTGCGCGTTGTCCCCACTCATGCAAGCTGGAGGGGTTGCCCCACTGTTGGGTGAAAACTGCTTGCATGGCGGCTATTGCTTCTGGGCGAGTAGGAGTAGTTGCGCTGTAATCTAGATAAATTTGCATAACCTATTAGGTGAGAACACGTTGGGCAACGGGTTATTTGTATTTTCAGACTATATAGTTAATCTGCCAAATTCTTACAACTTTGTGGATACCTATCTATACATATATGGTTGGATTTTTTGCCCTGCTTGTACAGCTATACAAAAACACTTAGTTAGTTTTAGCGCTTTGTATCTTTACGTGAGGTTATTAACTGTCCAAATCACGGTGAATACATTACCTGTTGAAAGCAACAATTTCGATGTAGTGCCATTACTTAAAGTAATTGCAAGCGAATAAAATGAACTTCCGTAATACCCGTATTGTTATAACATCTCTTTAAAAGAATACTGATAAAAGATATAACTCAGTTTTCCAACTGAGTTAAATTTATGCGCTATACTTCCTAATTCTTTAATGAAACTCCTTTTCAATTTTATTACTTCTGAGCAACAAAATTTTAAATTTTTAAGAAGAACAATCTTCATATTGCTGCTTTTAAGCAGTGGTGTTGTTCTCGTTAACATTCTTAAACCTTCACCAAAAGTCAAGCTTGTCCAACCTTTACCTCAAGACGCTGCGATTCAAGTCTATTTTAACCAAAATCCGGCGTCTTCCTATGAAGACCCTTACCGACACATTAAGCGCAAGGGAGACAACTTAGAACAGCAAATTATTGATGCTATCAACCAAGCAAACTCAACTGTGGATATAGCAGTCATGGAGTTTAGGCTTACCAAAGTTGCTGAAGCACTCAGCGTTGCTCATAAGCGTGGAGTAAAAGTGAGGGTAATAATAGATAGTAAGTACAACAAAACTTTAGCAGAATATAAACAAGAAGAAATTGCACGGATGAATCGCCATGATAAACGAGCATATGAAGAATTAAAGCGATATCCTGCTGATGCTTTAGCTATGTTACGTTCAAATGGAATTGAGATAAAAGATGACACATCTGGCGGTGCAACTAAAGGTAGTGGACTCATGCACCATAAATTTGTCGTCATAGATGGAAAGACAACTATCATATCTAGCGGCAACTTTACGACATCTGATATGCATGGAGATTTTGGAAATTTTGAAAGTCGTGGCAATCCTAACAACATGATTGTTGTTCCCGATAACCCCGAACTTGCCAAAACTTTAACTGATGAATTTAACTCTATGTGGCAGGGATTATTTAAATCTCAGAAGCCAAAAAGATATCCCGTAACGATTCCAATTGGCACAGGAACTATCACTGTTAACTTCTCGCCAGCCAGCACAAAAGACGACATCGCAACAACCAGTAACGGAATCATTGCCTCCTATGTGCAGCAAGCTAAAAAGAGCGTGCATATTGCGGTATTTGTTTATTCAGACCAAAAGATTAGCGACACTCTTGGTAGTGTACATGATCAAGGAGTTGAAGATATCAAAGTGCTGATAGACCCGGATTTTTTCAGACAAACTTATTCAAAAGCATACGATGCAATGGGTGTTTGTCCCCGACTAGGTAAGAAAAATAGCTTAATTAAAGTTAAACCTTGGAAGCGTCCAATCACCACTGTTGGTTTTCCCACAAGTTCAATAGGCGATCGCGGAGTCCATAGTAAAATGGCTATCTTGGATCAAATGTTAATTATCACTGGTAGTCACAACTGGTCTAATTCAGGAAATTACTTGAATGACGAGACTTTGGTGTTTATACAAAATCCTACGGTTGCCGCACATTATGAGCAAGAATTTAGTCGGCTTTATGCAACAGCAAAGTTGGGGTTGAAAACTCTCCCATCGGCTCAAAAGTGCGAATTACTCGACTTAAAAAACGCAGAACAGAACTCTCAATCAGTAAACCTCGATACATCTCATTCAGAAGAATAAACCTCTAAAAGTGAATTGGAATGAAAATTAAACCACAACGGTGGAAATAGCAGTTTCAGAGACTTCTTGCGTAAGTCCTAATGATGAAAGTCGTTTCTGTCCAGTGTCTACCCTACGGTTATTAACACCTTTTGCAAAAGTGAATTGGAATGAAAATTAAACCACAGATGGACACAGATGGACACAGATGAATTATCTGTGTTCTATGAGTGTTAATCTGTGGTTCTAAATTCTAAATACGGACTTTTGCAAGAATTCTATTGAAAATGGTGAAAGGTGTTAGTTTTAACAGACTTAAGCTATTGCAAGACTGAAATGGAAGATGGAATGGAGTTGAGGCGGTTAATTCAATGTAGTCAAACTTGAATGATAAAGTGATTTTGTAGTGTTTAATGACGATTCATAATTTCTGGGTTGCACCTAAATTGTTGAAAAATTCTGATTCTCGACATCGACTGATTATTTCTGTCGGCTTTGCTGCATTAGTCTCAGTACTATTGCCGTCTTGGCTGCGTTTCCCCTTGCGCATTCTCTGTGCTTGGAACTCAGGCGCTGACTGTTTCCTAGGCTTGACTTGGTGGATAATGATCAGGGCGACTCCAGAAAAAATGCGCCGTTTTGCGCGAGTCGAATATCAAGGACGTGTAGCTATCTTAACCTTCATTGTTGCTGCTGCTTGTGCCAGCGTGTTGGCAATAGGGTTCCTACTCAGTGATAATAAAAAAAATCTATCAACAATTCTCCTCAGCCTACACGTCATGCTTGCTGTCATGACGATTGTCAGTTCTTGGTTACTAGTACATACTATATTCGCCCTGCTATACGCACACACTTATTATCAACTAAGCAATAGCAATACAGAGCAAATAGCTGGTGGTTTAGATTTTCCTAATGACGAAGAACCAGATTATTGGGACTTCTTATATTTCTCTTTTATCATTGGCATGACGAGCCAAGTTTCAGATGTGCAGACCATATCACGTTCTATGAGGCGTTTGGCTCTACTACATGGAGTATTATCCTTCTTTTTCAATACCACAATTTTGGCTATGAGCATCAATATTATTGCCGCGCTGATTTGAAGATTTTTGCTAAAGCGTGCTATTATTTGGCTCTCCTGTTTGAGTCTCTGCCAAAGGTATGGTAATTTTTTATCTCTGCTTACAGAAAGAGGAAAATCTGCCTTGAACTTCTTAATATAAATCCAAGTCTAAATAATCGGAGTGGGTTTATGAAGATAGATGAATTAGGTCAAGATGTAAAAGAACAACTACCTCAAGAAGCCCAGCAGATTTTCGTTGCGGCATTCAATGCTGCCCACAGCGATGGATTGAGTGAAGAGGGTGCTCGTCAAGTTGCTTGGAACAGCGTCAAGAACCAGTACAAGCAAGGTGATGATGGCAAATGGCACATCAAGGCAGACGAAACTGCCAATCCTAATAAACCTATAACGATTGGCGGTTATTAAGTCCTTTCTAACTAAATATGAAAAAAAAGGCGTTTTGTAGTTTGTACAAACCGCCTTTTACTCATTTGCAATTTTTCACGCATATTTCTTACAATACATAGTTATTGTCGCCACAAACAACTTGATTTCATTAAAAAAAACTGCTATTTTATATGCTGCTTGAAAAAGACGAAATCTCTATTCGTCTTATGCAAGATGATATACAGGATTATCAGTTGATGGCAAAATGGCTAACTGACGATAAAGTATTGAAATATTATGAAGGTAGAGATAATCCCTTTCCTTTAGACAGAATTATAGAATCGTACCAGCCTATAGTTAGAGGAAATGATCCAGCCATTCCCTGCCTCTTCTACTATAAAAATACCCCTATTGGTTACTTACAGTATTACTCGTTAAATGACTTACCTGAAAGCGACAGACAAATGTATTGTCTGGAAGAAACAGATAATGTCTATGCAATGGATTTATTTATAGGCGAAACCCAATATTGGAGCCAGGGAATTGGCACAAAACTGATTTCAGTGGTTGTCAACTATCTTTTTGAGGAATTGGAAGCCAAAAAAGTTGTCATAGATCCACAAGTGTGGAACACTCGCGCTATCGGCTGTTACGAAAAATGTGGTTTTGTTAAAATCAAGCTGTTGCGCGAACATGAACTGCACGAGGGAAAGTACTGGAATTGCTGGTTAATGGCAATTGAACGAAAGAAATCAGTACACTTATATTAAGTTACCCTGCTGGGATCGACGTTCCCATAGACCGATGAGTGAACAACCTGCTAGAATTTGTATCCTTGGTGGAGGCTTTGGTGGTCTCTACACCGCCCTACGCTTAAGCCAGCTTCCTTGGGAACCTTTGCAAAAACCCGAAATGGTTCTGGTGGATCAAAGCGATCGCTTTCTCTTCTCCCCCTTCCTCTACGAACTTTTGACTGGGGAATTGCAAACCTGGGAAATTGCCCCACCCTATGAAGAACTTTTGCAAAACACAGGTGTACGTTTTTGTCAAGGTGCTGTATCGGGAATTGATATAGATCAGCGACGGGTACACTTACACGATGGACCAGAAATTTCCTATGACCGATTGGTGTTGGGGCTGGGTGGTGAAACACCACTGGATATTGTCCCTGGGGCAACATCTTATGCTTATCCGTTCCGGGCGATCGCAGATGCATATCGTTTGGAAGAACGCCTGCGACTTTTAGAAGAATCGGATGCAGATAAAATCAGGGTAGCAATTGTCGGTGCTGGTTACAGTGGTGTAGAGTTAGCTTGCAAACTAGCAGACAGACTAGGGGAAAGAGGACGATTTCGGCTGATTGAAGTGTCCGACCAAATTTTGCGAACCTCCCCAGACTTCAACAGAGAAGCAGCCACCAAAGCTTTAGAAGCACGGGGTGTCTTTATCGATTTAGAAACCAAGGTAGAATCAATTGCTCAAGACAGCATCTCATTAGAGTACAAGAATCAAGTAGATACGATTCCTGTGGATTTGGTAATTTGGACAGTCGGAACGCGGGTATCACCTGTGGTGAGAAACCTTCCTGTTAAGCAAAACCAGCGCGGTCAAATCAGCACCACATCAACTCTCCAAGTCCATGATCATCCTGAAATTTTTGCTTTGGGAGATTTAGCAGATTGCCTTGATGCTGAAGGTCAGCAAGTCCCTGCAACAGCACAAGCTGCTTTCCAACAAGCAGATTATGCAGCTTGGAACATCTGGGCAAGTTTGACCAATCGTCCTCTGCTTCCCTTCCATTATCAGTTCTTAGGTGAAATGATGGCACTGGGAATAGACAGCGCCACCCTCACTGGTTTAGGCGTTAAACTAGAAGGTCCTTTGGCATACGTAGCGCGTCGTCTTGCCTATCTCTATCGGCTGCCAACCTTAGACCATAAACTTAAAGTTGGTTTTAACTGGCTCGCTCGCCCTATTATAGAGGCACTGTCTGAATAGCAATCAGCCTTCATCAGTACTGAGTGCTGAGTAAATTCCCTACGGATAAAGCTTGCCATTACCCACATTTTTAATTCATAGTGAGTCTTTGTCAGTGGCAAATCCACTTAACAGTGACACAAAGAAGGCTTTAGAAAAATGTGGGTAACGATGAGCAGATACCAAGGGATTGAACAAGGGAAAAAAGTTTTTCTCCATGAATAAATTTGGAGAGATAAAACCTTTTCCTGAGCGCCAAATATTGCGGAAAATAGAAAATATAAAAATTATATACTCAGGATTCAGGGCTGTTTTGGTCAGCGCTGATACCTGATAGCTAATAACTGATAATTTATGAAGGAAAAACCGAAAGTTATCTTTTTAGATGCTGTTAACACACTCTTTGGAGTCAAAGGCAGTGTGGGAGAAATTTATAGTCACATAGCGCAGGAATTTGGCGTCGAAGTTTCAGCCGATACTTTAAACAAAGCATTCATCCAAAGTTTTAAAGCTGCGCCACCACCCATATTTCCAGATGCAGAAGAACAAGATATTCCCCAACGCGAATTTGATTGGTGGCTTGACATTGCTCAAAACACCTTTGAGGCTGCAGGCGTTCTCGATAAATTTTCCGATTTCTCTACTTTTTTCAGTGAACTCTACATCCACTTCGGGACTGCTGAGGCGTGGTTTATCTATCCCGATGTCCTACCAGCTTTAATCAACTGGCGGCGGTTGGGAATTGAACTGGGGATACTGTCCAATTTCGATTCCCGTATTTACTCAGTTTTGCAAAGTCTGGAACTCAGAGACTTTTTTAAATCTATCACCATTTCCACCCAAGCAGGTGCCGCTAAACCTGATGGCAAAATTTTTGCCACAGCCTTGGAAAAACATAATTGTTCACCAGAAGCTGCATGGCATATTGGTGACAGTATCACAGAAGATTATCACGGAGCTAGGGCAGCCGGACTCAGAGGGATTTGGATCAATCGTCAGAATTAGTTGTTAGTTGTTGGCAAACGAGGAACAACTAACAACTAACCATCATGCAATTTGCCTTGCCTCATCCTCTAGTAAACGAATGAGTTGTTGGTCCCCTTTTTCTCTTGCTGCTAGCAGGCGACGTTCTAAATTACGGCGGATATTGGTGAGATGAGTTTCAGTTAACTCACCGCCCATTTTTTCTGGTTTACCAACCTGTGCAGCACTTGTTGCATCGCTATGCTGCTTGGACAAAATCATGAACTCCACCTGTACTGGATCGCCGATGTAATGAGACACACCACGATACTTCAACTCAGCAGTTGGTTGAGTGTGAGGAATATGTCTGGGGTAGTTGCGTTTCCATGTCCCACCCCGATAGTTTCCGCTGATTTCACTAGCGGTGGGTTCAAGGATCAGGGGATTGTGTTCATAATCAACACCACGATATGTGAGTTTCATTTGCTTCGCCTCTTTGAGAAATTGATTGTCTAAGGTTATGAATGAAATGAGGCGCGTTCCTTGGGGATATTTCCCTACTTCCGTCTTCACAAGCCTTCTGACTGAAAAAATCAATTTTTCAGTGGCTTATTAAAGATGAACGGTTTTATTTCTGTATCTATTGTAACTTTTTTTTAAACAATAGGAAAGATGTAATATAAATTAATGAAAAGAATATAATGTTATACTCGTTTATAACGAGTTCTGGGAAGTTTAACGACAGTGGTACGTTAGCACAACAAACACGCCTATCAGTTAAGCCGCTTCAATCGGACTAAATGTCCGAGTCATTCTGATTATCTGTTTGTTGTCATCGTTATTGGAGTCGCTGTGAATATTCCTTCCTCTTATCTGGAAAAGATTCGTTCTGTTTATCCAAATATTTCTTTTGACCATCTGGATTTTAATCAAGATGGAATGGTCAATGACGTGGTAGTGGTTAATCATGACCTCGTCTGTCGCTTTGCCAAAACAGATTGGGGAAAAGAGGTTCTTTCTCATGAAGCCAAAGTGCTGGAAGTGGTGCAAAAATATGTTGATTTACGAGTTCCGCGCTTTGAACACCTAGAAGAAGGCTTTGTCAGCTACAGATTTATTAAAGGTGAACCGCTTTCCCGCAACACGCTGCTGAAGCTGAATGCAAACAAACAAGCCCATGTTATTTCCCAACTTGCCAGATTTCACCAACAGTTGCACAGCATCCCAAATCAAGTGTTAATGAATGCTGGGGTATCTTCCTCTGGTGCAGTGCGATCGCCCCAAAATTGGTTACAGTTATACGAGCAAGTTCAAGAAACCCTCTTTCCTCACTTGTGGCGTCATCAGCAAACTTGGATACACGAACTTTTTGCGCCTGTGGTATCTGGTGAACTTGACCTGAGTTACACGCCCGTACTGATCGACGGCGATAAGGCTGTGTATCACATCCTGTTTGACCCTATGTCAGACAAGATTAGCGGTCTTATCGATTTTGGTACTGCTGGCTTGGGCGACCCGGCTTGTGACATTGCCGTGCAACTCGGTAATTACGGAGAAAGTATTGTGAGGCGTATGGAAAGCGACTATCCTATGTTACCGGATGTCATCGATCGGGCACGCTTCTGGGTAGGGACACTTGAGCTTCAGTGGGCGTTAGCCGGGATAAAGTATAAAGATATCTCCCTGTCATTGGCGCATATTGGTTTGGCGAGAGAGGTGAAACCTATAGGTACACGCCTAAGTTAACCTGCGATCGCCTTTACATTTTTGAATGAGCGAATGCGTGAATTTTGAATTGCTTAAGACCCTACCTGTAACACTTGCACCTCAACTCCCGCAGAAATAAGTGTCTGACCCACTGGTAGAATAGCTAAGCCGTTGGTTTGAGCCAAATTAATCAAGTTCCCAGAATTTTGCAGCCCACCTGCTGGCTGAAATTCGTAAACTCCATCTAAGACGCGCAACTGACCCCAAACGTAAGTTTCGCGCTTACCATCAGAGCGCAATTCCTGACGCGCCACTGCTTTGACAAACGTTGGTTCCCAACCTTCAGCAAGCCCTGAAAGTTTTTTGATGGCGCTTTGTACAAACCGCCAAAATGTCACCAAAGCAGCAACAGGGTTTCCTGGCAAACCAAAGTACAAAACTGGACGTGTATCGTTGCCAAATGTGGCAACTGTTAAGGGTTTCCCAGGTTTGGTCGCAACAGCACGAATGTGAATTTTGCCTCCTAGTGACTCTAGAATTTGCTCAACATAGTCATAATCTCCCACAGAGACACCGCCGGAAGAGAGAACCACATCAGCTTGAGTTATGGCGTCGGCGATCGCTTCCTTGAGTGCTTCTGGTTCATCCTTAACAATTCCTAACATTAAGGGTTGGGCACCACTCTGCTTGACCAAACTGAAGAGGGCATATCGGTTTGAATCCACAATTTGCCCTGGTTGCAACGGTTTGTCAGGTGTGACTAGTTCATTACCTGTAGACAAAACAGCGACACGAGGGCGGCGAAAAACTTTCAATTGCGTACACTGAACTGCAGCTAATACAGCAATTTCTGGAGGTTGCAATCGAATCCCTGCTGGTAGTAATTGCGTCCCAGCTTTGTAGTAACTTCCCTGATACCTAACAAATTCTTGCGGTTTTGGGGCAGCAAGGATGAACACACGGTTTTCTTCTGTGCGTGTTCTTTCCTGCATCACAACTGTATCCGCACCCGTAGGCATTACCCCACCTGTGAAAATCCGCGCCGCTTGCCCTGATTGAATTGTAGATTGAGGTTGCACCCCAGCAGGGATTTCTGCAACAATTTCTAAAACTGCCGGCTTTTCCTCGCTACAGTCCTGCACATCTTCGTACCGTACTGCGTAGCCATCCATCGCTGAGTTGTCCCAGTGAGGAAAATCGAGTTGACTGGTGACGGGAGATGCCAGAATGCGATCGCTAGCTGCCAACAAATCAACAAATTCTGTATCCTGTTCAATATTCAGGGGTTGCACCAAATTTAAAATAATTGCTTCTGCATCGCTTGCTGACAGCATGGTATTGCCTCTGACTTTGTAACGTTTAATTTTTATGCTGCTAAAAATATTGCAAATTTATGAGTTCACCGAAGGGAGTCATTATCGGTTACAAGTAGGTGCATGGATATGACAACAAAGTTATGCCACCATTATCCATGATCTCCTACCAACAGTGATCGCTGACACAACTTCCAGTGGTCGTTGTCACTACTAGTGTGGATAAGCAGGATATATTAAGGTTTTATCACCTAAATGGCAACTGCACTTGCAAAGCGGATTGATATTTATTAATTTCTTCATACAGCAGTTTTCTCGAATTTGTGAAATAGACCTTTAGTAAATAAACTGCACGCCTTCGGACAGAAAAGTCTGATTTGAGGAAACCTCCGATTAGAACTGAGAGTGGAACACACAGGAGGAAGAGATTTTCGCGCGCTCATTTAGGATTGCTAAATCGTACAGTTGATTAATGATTTTTCCCTAGCAGCAGTTAAGTTCCCACCAAAATAAATTTCTTTTATGGACACGGCATCAATTAATATTCTTTTAGTAGAAGATAGTGCCAGTGATGCCAAATTGCTACAGCAAACACTTTGGCACTTAGGCGGGGAAAGATGGCAGGTGGTACATTTTGAACGGCTAAGTGACGCAATCGATAGTTGTAGCAAAAGTACCTTTGACATAGTTTTATTAGACCTTTCTCTGCCTGATTCTAAAGGATTGAACACCCTAGCAGAATTTTACGCAGCAGCACCGAATATCCCGATTGTGGTATTGACAAGGTGTGAGGATGAAGAAATTGCCTTACAAGCAGTGGCAAAAAAGGCACAGGATTATCTGGTCAAGGGACAAATCACGCCCAACTTACTACGGCGTGCTATTCGCTATGCTATTGAGCGGGGACAAATTCTTAAGCAACTCAGAGAAAGTGAGCATCGATTACGGGCAATTTTTGAACAGACATTCCAATCGATGGCGCTGTTAACTCCTGAGGGAATGATTCTAGAAATTAATCAAACTGCCCTTAACTTATGTGGTGGTGAACAACAAGATTGTGTTGGCAAACCGTTTTGGGAACTTGAAAGCTGGAATTTCTCTTCTACAAATCAGGAGTGGTTGAAAAGTCTTATTGCCAAAGCTGCTGATGGTGAATTTGTCCGCCATGAATTACAGGTACACAGCGCAAACAATATGATGGTGTGGATTGACTTTTCTCTCAAACCATTAAAAGACGAAACCGGGAAAGTGGTGCTGCTGATTGTCGAAGGTCGGGATATTAGCGAGAGCAAACGCGCTGAAGCAGAACTTGTCAACGCATGGGTACAGGAACGAGAACTCAACGAAATGAAATCTAACTTTGTTTCGATGGTTTCTCATGAGTTCCGTAATCCGATGACTGTGATTCGGACAGCAGTAGAACTCCTGGAATTATACAACCACCAGCTGAGTGACCAGCAAAAAAGTCAATACTTTGGCAAAATTCAAACTGCCATTCGTCAGATGCTGCAATTATTAGATGAAATTTTATTTTTAGGTAGAAGTGATGCAGGCAAACTACAATATGAACCGACACCGCTAGATTTAGAAGATTTCTGCAGCGAACTCACACAAACTTTGCAACTGGCTGCTAGTGGTAAACATCAAATTATCTTTAGCTTTCAAGGGGAACAGACCTCAGTTGAAGTGGATGAAAACCTGCTGCGTTACATTTTGACTAACTTACTTTCCAATGCCATCAAGTATTCTCCTCAAGGCGGCAATATTCGATTTAACGTCCTCTGTCAAGATGATACCGCCACTTTCCAAATCCAAGATTCTGGGATTGGTATTCCATTGAAAGACCAACAACGTTTGTTTGAAACTTTCCATCGCGCTAGCAATGTGGGTGGTATTCCAGGAACGGGACTAGGGCTGTCGATAGTCAAAAAGTGTGTGGATCTGCATCAAGGTCAGATCTACTTACAAAGCCAAGTGGGAGTAGGGACAACATTTACAGTGAAACTCCCCTTGAATCATCACGATGCGCAGTCTTTGGAACTTGTTGAAAGTTACTAAAATTTACAGAAATCAACTGCTTTGTTCTTATTCACGGGGACTGGGGATTGGGGACTGGGGACTGGGGACTGGGAAAATGTTCTTAGGGATTTCCAAGAAATAAATTATCCATTTTGTGGGGTGGGCAGGAAAGCCCGCCCTCGATCTGAACAGGCGAGACGCCCGTTCCACAAGAGATTTTTGGATACTTTTTTATTTGGAAGTCCCTTACAGGATTTGGGGGGGTTTGAATCCCCGTCCATAATAATCCCTAATCCCTAATCCCTAATCCCCAATCCCTAATCCCCAATCCCCAATTCAATTTAAATTAAGGTAGAGGGAAAACAAAACTAGCTTCCAAATTCTATATAAAAAATACGTATTTTATTATGTCGATTGAACGAGTTACCCCAAAACACTATCCCAAAGTTGACTTTGGGCGAAGAGGCATGGCATTAGGGATTGATTTCCTTTGTGTCTGGATAGTGAGTTCCCTATTGGGAAGTTCCCAAGTCGGTGTCCAAGTTGTTCAGATACTGGTCTTCGCAATTTTTTGGGTGATTTTGCGGGTCATTGTGCCTTATAACAATCAAGGGCAGAGTTTAGGGCGTTATGCTGTTGATATCAAGGTGCTGGAAGTCGAGGCGGGCAAACTTCCTGATTTGCAATCTCTTTTGAAGCGAGAAGGAATAATTGGGCTTGGTGCGCTTCTCGTTTCCATCGCCCTGAGTAACATCATACGTAATCCCACTGCTATACTGCTATTGATTCCCTTAGCAATTGACTGTGGTGCAGCTTTCTCTGATACCCAACTGCGGCAAGCTTTGCATGACCGCTACGTCAAGACTATGGTCGTTTCGTCGCGTCGTGGCTATTCGCTAGACATTAAAATTAAAAAATTAGTTGAAAAAGCACGCAGTAATATGAGACAATAGGTATTTGTGTTAATTCTCTTCATCCGATTTTTGTAAGATTATGGCTAAGAGTAAAGGTGTCCGCATAATAGTGACACTGGAGTGTACTGAGTGTCGGACTAACGTAGACAAGCGCTCTCCCGGTGTTTCGCGTTATACAAGTACGAAGAATCGTCGGAACACAACCAACAGACTAGAACTGAAAAAGTTCTGCCCTCACTGCAACAAACATACCGTTCACAAGGAAATTAAGTAACAATGAGCTACTACCGTCGTCGTCTATCCCCGATTAAGCCGGGAGAACCAATTGATTACAAAGATGTAGATTTGTTGCGTAAGTTTGTCACCGAGCGGGGTAAGATACTACCTCGGCGCATTACTGGGCTGACATCTCAGCAACAGCGAGATTTGACATTAGCAATTAAACGCGCTCGCCTTGTGGCTTTGTTGCCGTTTATCAATGCCGAAGGCTAATAATAGTTAAGAGTGATGAGTTAAGAGTGATGAGTTATTTACTCCTAACTCGTAACTCAACAGCGAAATCAAAAATCAAAATTCAAAACTCTATCAATAATTGCAAGGCTTGTGGAGAAGGGGACGCTAGTTGAATTTCGAGTTGGTAGCGATCGCCGTTTGGGTGTAGTAGACCGTCCAGACGGCAAAGCGCGTATGTTTGTGGTAGATGAACGGGGTCAAGCCCACAGTCTCGCACCTCGGCAAATCAGCTACGCAGTGACCGGGGAAGCCTACAAGCCTTCGCAGATCCCGGAGTTTCTGGAGGAGGTAAAGCCTTATTTAGATCCCTCCAGTTTAGAGGTGGCTTGGGAATTACTGGTAGAAGGCGGGGAAACAGTGACGCCAGCCGAAATGGCAAATCTCCTGTTTTCAGAATCAGAAGCACCTCATCGCTACGCAGCGTATTACTTGTTATCAGACGATAAAATTTACTTTAAGCAGAAGGGAGAGGCTTACGAGCCACGGAGTGCATCTCAAGTAGCGGAACGCAAACACCAGCTTGAGATAGAGGCGCTAAAAGCTAAGGGACAGCAAGAATTTCTCGCTAGAGTAGAACAAGCGCTCAGGGGTGAACCAGTAGAGTGGCAACGCCACGACCGCCACCGCTTGGAAGCCCTGGAAAAATATGCGGCGCTACTTGCTGATATTATACGTGTGGGGTTAAACTATGACTCTCTCGCTCGCGCCTATCCTCCCCCAGCGTTAGTCTTGGAAACGATGAATATGCTGGGACGCCCCGCAACCCCCCAAGGATCCTTTCAATTGTTAGTAGACTTGGGGTGGTGGAGTCCGCATGAGAACTTATTTGTGCGTCGTTCGTCAATTCCCGTACAATTTGCTAGCAAGGTATTAGAAGTGGCGCAACAGCGATTGGAATCACATCCGCCCGATCAAGATGTCAACCGCTTGGATCTGACCCATCTGAAGGTGTATACAATCGATGATGAAAGTACTACCGAGATAGATGATGGTCTAAGTTGGGAATTACTTCCCGATGGCACAGAGCGGTTGTGGGTGCATATTGCTGATCCTACGCGTTGGTTGATGCCAGAAGATGAGTTAGATTTAGACGCGAGAAAGCGAGGCAGTACAGTTTATTTGCCCACAGGCATGGTTCCTATGTTCCCTGAGGTTCTAGCAACAGGACCAATGAGTCTGGTGCAGGGAAAGGTATGTTGTGCCCTGAGTTTTGGGATTGTTTTAGATGACACTGGGGCAGTAGAAGATTATAGCATTCATCCAAGTTTTATTAAACCGACTTATCGCCTAACCTACGAAGATGTCGATGAAATGTTGGATTTGGGCGTACAGGCGGAATCAGAAATTGCGGCGATCGCCAATTGGGCACGAAGACGGAAAAGTTGGCGGTATGCCCAAGGAGCAATCAGTATCAACATGCCGGAGGCAATGATCAAAGTCAAAGGCGATGATATTAGTATTGAAATCTTAGAAGACTCCACAGCACGGCAATTGGTAGCCGAAATGATGATTGTTGCCGGTGAAGTTGCTGCTCGTTATGGTCAAAAGCATAACATTCCGTTACCCTTTCGCGGTCAGCCACAGCCGGAATTACCTCCTGAGCAGGAATTATTACAGCTGCCAGCAGGATTCGTCCGCGCCTGTGCTATGCGGCGTTGTATGCCCAAGAGCGAAATGAGCATTACCCCCGTGCGTCATGCTGGTTTAGGTTTAGAGACTTACACCCAAGCCACTTCCCCCATCCGTCGCTATAGTGATTTGCTCACTCACTTTCAACTTAAAGCTCACCTGCGCGGTGAAAATCTGCCCTTTTCCGCAGAACAATTGAAAGAAGTCATGATGACCGTCTCTTCAATCACCCAAGAGGTGACGATGGTAGAACGGCAAACGAATAGATATTGGGCTTTAGAGTATCTGCGCCGTCATCCTGAGGAAATTTGGGAAGCAACAGTGCTGATGTGGTTGAGAGAAGACAGTGGCTTGGCTCTGATTTTGCTAGAAGATTTGGGCTTGCAGTTGCCAATGTTATTTAAACGTTCTGTGAAGTTGGGCGAACAGCTGTTAGTTAAAGTCTTTCACGCCGATCCACATAAAGATGTGATTCAGTTTCAGGAAATCATTTATCAAGAAGCGCAACCTGCAGCGAATTAAGCTGCTTTCTATAAGTATAACATAATACGGTTGAGTTAAGATTTTTACTGAAACTTGAGGATGTGTAGAGACGCGTCATGGCGCGTCTTTACATTGTCTGGGTGACGCCGCTTGCGGGATAGATAGTTTTTTCCTAAGTTGCTAACGCTTGCATCAACAAAAACCACTTATGCCACAATACGGTTGGTGTTAGTGGTCTTAATCCTTAAAGATCCCCCAACCCCCTTAAAAAGGGGGCTACATTCCCCCCCTTTATAAGTAATACCAATTTGAAAAAAGAATGCAACACATGGATAAGACCCCTCCCCAACCCGGACCAAGGCATCGGGGAGGGTGCCCGATAGGGCGGGTGGGGTTATCTGTCGCAAACATTTTTTGAATTGGTGGGGGGTTAAGGGGGATCTTGCCTTATCACCAAGCGTATTGACTTATGCCAGCGTTACACTGGTTTTCTGTAAGGTGGGCATTGCTCACCAATATCTCAAATGTACACCGGGTTTTTACGGGCAATGCCCACCCTACGATTTGTGGTCTAATCATAAGAATAAGCGCTGTAAGCAAGGACATTTTTGCAAGAACTCAGCCGCCTTGCGTTCTGCATCTGGGTTATTGGTATGTGCTGGTGTCGGTCGAATAATGCCAGCAAATAAATCATCCAAGCCATAGGGGGTGAAAAATTGCCATTGCCCTTGTGCATCTTGCCTCACACCCACAGCAGTAGCGGTGTGCAACCAGTTTGTGATGCCATCCTCTGTGCTAGTGTATGTTCTGCGACCAGAACGCCAACGAGCAAAACTCGCTTGATTTTTGACATCAAATAGGTAATCAGGAAATTGTTCTGTGAGGGTGGACTTGGCTGCTAATTCTTGGGAACGGTCTCCCTCGGCATCAAAAAATGCAATGTCAAAATCTTTGATGATTAATTGACAGTCATCGCCAAAAAGCTTTCTCCAAACAGTATTTCTTACCGCACCACCTGCTAACCACCAATAAGGAAGGTTAATTTGAGCGATCGCAGGTAATACATTGCCAATAGGGGAATCGGCTAAGAGTATTTGTAGGCGAGTGGCAGTATTCATAAACTACAAAATAACTCAAAACTCGAAACTTCGCCGCTACGAGCTTTTGAAACTTATATTTTTTGATGTTAAGCACTCCGGTTGAGAAAGCGCTCCATGCTCCGTTCCGCCAAAGCAGCAATAGTGAACGAGGGGTTAGTGCAGGCTGTCGAGCCTGGGATGAACGAACCATCAACAACAAACAAGTTACGATAGCCGTAAACCTGCCCGTAGGTGTTGCATACTTGCCCAATTGTTGCACCGCCAAGGGGGTGAGCTGTGGCACTAAAGTCAAGCGGTTGAGCCAAAGTTGTACCATTGGCTTGATTGAGCAGTTGGTAGGTATACTGGAGAGCCTGAGCATTTTTCTGATTGTTGGCTGAGTCGCTGGGCCAGAACAAATCAGCTGACTGGGTAGAGGCGTTGTAGGTGAGATAGCCCTCTGGCTTGGCAATTGCTTGACCAATAGAACTAATGATACCTTCCGGCACAATGGGAAAGGGAAGTTGCTCGCTCACCACTGGGGCAATTGGATTGTCGAAATGCTCAATGACTGTCGCTGCGGGACCACCCTGTGTAGGATTCGTCGGACCATTGGTGATGACAGCGCTCACTACATCGCCATTAGTCCCCCAAAATTTCCCTACCTGATTGTTCAGACGGCGCAATGTGCCATTTGCCTTGGCACGCAGCAACAATTCAGTGGTTCCAATCGAACCAGCTGCCAAAAACAGATAGCGACAAACAAAGGACTTTTGGGCAAGCACTTCTCCTTGCTCGTTGATTTGATGGCAAGTAATTCGGAAACGCTCTTTATCGCATTCCTCTATTGAAGTGACCACATGTAGGGGTCGGATTTCGACTTTTCCAGTCGCCTCTGCCATGCTCAGGTAGTTGCGGTCTAGGCTGTTTTTAGCACCACTGTTAATACCGTAATACACTTGACCTGTGATAGCGGAAGGAACCTTCTGACCAGCGATTTCCTGACGCACGATGTCCCAATCAACAGCTATGTCAAGCTTGCGGGCTTTTAGACCTGCCTTTGCTGCTTGCTCCAAGAAGATGCGGCTTGACAAGTAGTAGTTCGTTTGTAGGATGTCGTCTGGGATTGGAGAAGGGTTGAGGATAGAACGTACCCGTGGGTAATAGACAGAATCGAGTTCTTCGTAGTTAATGGTGCGTGGGAAGACTTGGTAGAACAGTTCTCGTGTCGGCTGATAGGTAACAGCGTTGTAGACAAGAGAACCTCCCCCGACGCCTGCTCCCCGATAGGCAATGATGCCATCGCCTATCTTGACATCAAGGACACCAGTATAGATGTCAATGGGAACCTTGTTAAATACAACCGTAGTAGGGCTAAGCCAGGTAGAGCGACCATCTGGTTGTTGGTATGTGCTGAAAGTGTCACCAGCGTCGGTAATTTGCCATCGTCGCCCTCGCTCCAATACGATTGTCTCAATTCCTGCCTGACCAAGGCGCAGTGATGCGACTGCTCCACCAAAACCGCTACCGATAACTATTGCCTCAACATAATTTTCCTTACTACGAACAGCGGAAGCACGAACGGCAGATACACCTACGCTCGCCGCAGCCGCAAGCGAACCCTGAAGAAATTGACGACGCTTCAGCACCGGGGACATACTTAATCTCCTGTGATTTTCAAAAATAAATTTTTTATAGGTTGAAGCTTAGATTACCTATTCAAATTCGGTATATTTAGATATCGCACCAGTTGCAATAAATAGGTTGCCAATTTGCCAAAATTATGGAACAAAGAAAGCCGGTATCGCATCCCTTCGAGATGTGATACCGGCTTTATTACAACAAAAAGCAGCAATTCTTCTAGACTTTCTGTATTCCCGGACGACCGTTTTCAACCACAAATGAAGCACGGTTGCTGATTGTGCCAGATTGGGTTGTCACGTCTGACAAGACTAAATAGTCTGTTTGCCAACTTGCCGGAGTCAGCACACAGCGGACATATCCGCGTTGACCGTTGTAAAACTTAATGTGTGGGTTGTCCGGCAAGTAGGCTTCAACTGTGGGACTTGAGTCTGCCCCATTTCCACCTGAGGTAATCGAGGTACAAACGAACTCACTCCCAACTGTAGCGGATTCTGGTTTATTAAAGTCAGCCTTGAGATCCATTGCCCAGTTGGAATGCACATCGCCTGTCAAGACGACTGGATTAGATGGTTTGCGTTGTTCCAGGAAATGCATCAGGCGATCGCGCGAAGCCAAATACCCATCCCACTTATCCATACTGAAAGTTGCGCCTTCCCCAGGTGTCAAGTCTCTCTGAGCAACGATAACCTGCTGTGCCACAATGTTCCAACGAGCCTTTGAGCGGTCTAAACCTTGGTATAGCCATTCTTCCTGACGCTTACCAGTAATCGTTGCCTCTGGGTCAAAATTCTCTGGGCAACGTTCCTTGGTACCATCTCCACAAGGCTGATCCGTGCGATACTGGCGCGTATCTAGCACATGGAAGGTTGCCAAGTTCCCGAAGGAAAGCCGACGGAAAAGTTGCATATCCGGTCCTTCAGGCTTGGAGAAGGGTCGGAGCGGCATATGCTCATAGTAAGCTTGATAAGCAGCGGCTCGCCGTTGTAGGAAGACTTGGGGGTCTTGATCCGGTTCATTATCAACTTCTGAGATAGCATTGGCGTAGTTGTTTTCCACCTCGTGGTCATCCCAGGTGACAATCCAAGGGAACGCCGCATGAGTTGCTTGCAGATTGGGATCAGTTTTATAGAGGGCGTGACGGTTGCGATAATCCTCCAGAGTTACAATTTCAGGGCTATTGTGCTGTCTGACACCATTTGCCGCGATTCCTCCCTCATAGATATAGTCGCCTGTATGCACCACCAGGCTGATATCTTCCTGCGCCAAGTATTTGTATGCCGTAAAATACCCCTGCTCATAGTGCTGGCAGGAGACAAATGCAAACCCAAATTTACTCACGTTGCTACCTAGTTGAGGAGCCGTACGAGTCCGACCAATCGGGCTTTCTTCCGTACCTGACGTGAAACGATACCAGTACCACGTGTCGGGCTTTAGCCCATTTACAACAACTCTAACTGAGTGAGCCAGTTCTGGAATCGCAATTTCTGTGCCTTTTGCTACTATATTGTTCAAGTTGGGATCAGTTGCCACTTCCCAGCGAATTGGCACATTAACAGGTGGTACGCCACCGCCTTGTAAGGGATTGGGAGCCAGACGAGTCCAAAGCACCACGCTGGTTGGATAGGGATCACCCGATGCCACACCGAGGGTAAAAGGATAACTAGAAAATGGGACTTGGGCAACTGCTCGTTGCTGGAATTGGCTGGCGATCGCAAAACCAGCCAATGCTCCTGCCCCAATGATCAGGTTGCGTCGCTTGATTCGACTGTACAGAAACCTCTCAAAATTCTGGTAGTCTACCATTGTTCTCCCCCTGACTTGCTGACGAATGAAAGCAAATGAAAGCAGAGAAACAGGCGATCCAAGGAAGGCAAAGTGATAAGAGCGCAAACTCCATAACCAATACCCTAACAGCCCAACTTAGACTTAAACCACCTAGTGTTATATAAATAACCAAACCTTGCGATTCAATACTACAGCCGAGCTACTTTGTTATAGTTGTAAAGGTTACATTTATACTGCAATCCTAAACACGGAAACCACCAGATTTTCCTGCCACATCCAAGGTGTCAACTGTTGCTTTGCTCCCGTTTAACTTACCATTCAGACATTAATTCTTAGCAAAGGTATAGTTAATATAGGCTTAATCAAGTTTTCCCATAGAACTTCTAGTGCGACAGGTACGTTCCTCACACCATCTGCTCGCACTTAGTTTGCTAAAAAAATTATAAAAAAACTAAATAAAATAGGAAAATAACACTGAGGAAGTGCAACCATGACCGCTGTTGTCCCTACCCCCTCCAAATCTGGAATTGTTTACTCGAGCAGCGATGGAGAGCCTGTGGCAGAAACATACGACCATCTCTACGCCATATTAACCACTCTAGAAGTCCTCAGACAATACCTACTTGGTAGTCGAGCTACAGTTTTAGCAAACCAATTTTTGTATTATGCTGAAGGTTTTCCAAAATTGCGCGTTGCTCCTGATGTAATGATTATTTATGACGTAGAACCAGGAGGACGAGACAACTACAAAATTTGGGAAGAAAAACAAGTCCCAAAGGTCATTTTTGAAATGACATCAAAAAGTACTCAGGACGAGGACAAAAACACCAAGAAAAACCTGTACGAAGCATTAGAAGTACAAGAATATTGGTTATTTGACCCCAAGGGAGAGTGGATTGAACAGAAGTTGCAGGGGTATCGATTGCGGGGAGATAGTTATGTACCCATCACCGATAATCAAAGCGAACCCTTGCAACTACGTTTAGCAGTGGAAGAAAAATTGATTGGCTTTTACCGCTTAGATAATGGGCAGAAATTGTTAGTTCCTGATGAGTTAGTTGAGGCGCTCAGAGAGGAAACACTCAAACGCCAGGAAGCAGAGAAACAAGCAGAACAAGAACGCCAACGTGTTACCCAACTCGAATCGATGCTAGCTCGTTATCGAGAACAATTTGGGGAATTACCACAATAATCAAAAGAAAAATTACGTTTTTTAGCTTCTCCACTACACGACGCGGAAAATAAACGGGTAGCGGTAGGGCACGTTAGGATCATCAAGAACGTGAAGAATCGCAAGAACTGGCATTATAAAACTCACAATTGCCAATACAGCCAGTAGTGGAATACCAATCGCTACAAGAATCAGCAATGCAAATACAATTGCATAGATGTAAAGATTTATGTGGAAATTAAGCGATTCTTTGGCATTTGCTTTGACAACTGAGTCGTTGGTAGTCAACATAATTGCAATGGGTATGCCAATAGACACAATTGTCGAGCTAAAAAAGATTGCTCCGTGACATAACGCTGATAAAAGCCTGCGTTGGGTAACCTGTTGCATACCATAGCCCCCTATTATGTAGACGTGATTAGTCACGATAACTCAATTCTAATTTTCTTGTGCGACACATGTCCTCTGCTGTCTTATAGATTAGGGTGGGCATCTTGTTCACCCTACAAAAACTACACTCGTCTGAGTGATGCTCAAAGGCTTTCAGACTTACCGGGAAATTTTGTAAATCGTTTCACTTGAACTGGTCAACTAGAGTTAACTGCAAGCCCCTGCCTTCTAGGCATGGGGTTTGCACTTAACTAGAAGTCGTTGACTTTCTCTTGCTTTTCACGGCTATTTATGCAAAATTGTAATTCAGTAGTAAAAATACGGTTAACCTAGCGATTTTGAGTAGATACTGAAGCATCAATTTAATTGATGCCTATCCAGTTTGTGCATAGGTGCCTTCTTTGCACCTTTTCAGTAGTGGCTTGCTTAAGGCATAGCCAAGAATTGTTTGCAGCTTCCTTGCAGTATTTGAACCCAGACTACAAACGAGTCAGCTGTTGATAATGCTTCATTATCAGCATAATACTCGTGCAATCGGACTTTAAATAGTAGCACTGCATGTCTACAGGCATTGACCTTCCTGTAGCACAATTTCATATTTCACTTTCTAGGTGTGGAGAAAAGAGAAATGCAATCCGATCCCAATGCTCATCAAGCTTCTCAAAGAGATACACAAGCCCAAAGCAAAATCACAAATCCCAAAACTGGTACTGCTGATGGAACTCGTAAGCGTTCATTCATAGATGGCTTCGGTAGACGCTCATTTCTCGGTCGCGCTAGTTTGTTAACCGCCACTGGCGTTGTTGCGGGGGTGATGTCTCCTCTAATCTCTTCCAAGACGAAAGCCATTGTTCAGGCACAGGAAACTGCCCGTGTCACACGGTTCAACTACGCTCAGTTTAGCCAAAAAGCCTATCAAGTGCGTGTCCAAGCAGCGAAACTTGAACAGGACTTCGGCGTTCCGGCGCATCCAACGAACGGCGATGAGGAACGCTACCCTAACAAAATCGGCTCTGACAGCAGGGGATTACCGCACGACGAGCGAGGCGAAGTCAAGCTGGAAGCATACAATTCTTTGACAAAAGCACTGACAACGCAGAACCCTGATGACTATGAAAATATTATCTTGGGTGGCGCAAGGAAGCTAGTTAATCCTCAAGGACCACTGGCAATCAGTCTCGAAGGAATCAACGCAGCTCAGATAGCGGTTCCAGCACCACCAGCTCTAGCTAGTTCGGAACGGGCTGCTGAGGCAGTTGAACTCTACTGGCAAGCTTTACTACGCGATGTACCTTTAGACAAGTTTCAGGACAACACTGACGATCCGAAAGTCTTAGCAGCTGTCGAAGACCTTAATAAGCTTTCGGCATTTAATGGACCAAAACAGAATGGTCGTGTCACCCCTGGAACCTTGTTTCGTGGCAGCGTTAACTATGCCGATAAGAATGACCCCTCAGGCAGGGCACAATACGTGATTCCACCTGGGGTATTAGATGGTCCCTACATTTCACAGTTTCTGTTGCTGGATATTCCTTTAAACACGCAATTTATTTCGCCTCTGATTCGTACTGCTCTGGCTGGCAACGATTTCCTCACTAATTACGACGAATGGTTAACAGTCCAGAATGGAGGCAGTTCTGGCAAGTCCCTTCAGTACGACCCGAAACGCCGTTACATATCCACTGTTCGGGATGTCGGTGAGTATGCACATATTGGTGGGGCTGCATACTATGGAGCCTTACAGATTTTAGGTGGTATTAATGCACCCTTGAGTCCAACCAATCCCTATGTCAACTCAAAGACCCAACAAGGTTCTGCCGCTACATTTGCAGCAGCGCATTTTCAAGCCTTACTCCTGTTGGCTCCCTCACGGGTAATCAGAGCCTCCTACTGGCAAAAGTATTATGTACACCGCATCCTACGACCGGAAGCATATGGTGGGCTTGTCCACAACAACCTTGTCAATAAAACTCAATATCCGATTAATTCTGAGGTTTTAAATTCCACAGCTTTAGCTCAGATATTTAGCACCTTTGGCAATTATTTGTTGCCCCAGGCATACCCAGAAGGGGCACCGACTCATTCCTCCTACACTGGTGGTGCAGCCGCTACTGCTGGTGTTTCAGTTACACTGTTGAAAGCGTTCTATGACGAGGATTTTGTTATCCCCAATCCTGTAGTCCCTGATCCCAATGACCCCACGAAAGTGATTCCCTACAGCGGACCATCATTGACAGTAGGTGGTGAGTTGAACAAGCTAGCAACTAACTATGCTATTGGTCGCAGCTTTGGCGGTATCCATTGGCGTTCGGATGGTTCAGCTGCCTTGGCTTTGGGAGAAGAGGTTGCCATCAGTATCCTTAGAGACGAAAGGCTAGGGTTCAACGAAAAATTCAATGGCTTTACGTTTACCAAGTTTGATGGTACAAAAATCACTGTTTAACTTGTAGGCAATCCAGAAAAGGGCGATCGCTATGCCTGTAAAATACGGTAATTTAACAAAATTACCGTATTTATTATAATCAAGCTTTGAGAAAGTAGTGATTGTAGCTGTACAATCGTTTGGAAAAATCAATGTTGGAAGATTCATTTGAACGGTTCGCGGCAGTCCCCACCCCTAACCCCTAAGCGCAGGCGCTTAGGTCAACTTTGGCGCAAGCGACTCATTGGGGTGGGATCAAAGCCTACTGCATCAAAACGAGAAGCGCTATAAAAAGTTGTCTTATGAGACAAACAAGCTACAAAAAAGCCCTAAACTTTTTCCACATAAGTCTAGGCAATAATTGAAATTTTCCCGCCTATAAAATTAAAAAGTAATTGCTGTAAATACGAGTTCTGTCTCAAAAACCCTTAAAGCAAAATTTGTATAATACAGAGAAAGATGAGTGTATAACGTTTAAGTTAAGACAAGGTAATATAAGAATTAATAACAGTAATATTGTATTTTTTTTAACAAAAAGAGTAATTTTTGATAAAATAAAAAGTGGATTGATGAAAATCGTTCCCTAGTTTCTGCTACATATCTATATTTATTTTGTTTATTATTTCATGTGAGATTGAGAAACGAAAATCGTATTCATCAACACACAATTATTCTTAGGTGTGTTATATTATCCATTGGTTCGTCCTATATTTAATGATTGTATAAAATTATACAGCAACAAGGGTGCAAGAGTCAATTGTGGCAAGGCAAAAGTATTCCTGGAGTTAAATGATACATTATCTAAAGAGTTATAGCAGTGAAAGAGCGCAAGTTGTTTCTCTTAAAAGAACTTAGGAAAGTTAGGAAAGTTAGTCCATGCCTGTGAAATTTACATCTAGGGAAGCACTGTATCGAGCCAAAGACCTGTTCACTGATTTGTTGGCATCTGTGTCATTTTTGCTGACTTGTGCTGTTTTCTTAACAGTGATTTGTTGGAAAAGTCCCGCTCTGCTATTTTGCTTGGTTGTGGGAAGCGTAACTGTAGCAGTTATTGGGCGAATAGGACAACAGATAGGTTTACCTAAACAGTGGCTGATATTATTGCAAACTCTGGCATTATCAGCAATTCTCAGTTTATTTTGGCTAGACTACTTTAGCGATCCAGCAGCAGCTCAATTTTTCGGCAAAGCAGAAAACTTTTTCAAAAACACATTGACTCAGGGTTCGCAACAAGGGACTGCTTCTACTGCCGCAATAAGTTTGGTGTTTAACGTTTTACGAGCGCTTTACTTACTCTATATCGCTGTTGCCCTGATCGGCGTTATTAACGCGGTTCGTAAAGATGAAGATTGGCAAGTCGTCGCCAGAACACCCTTATTAGTAGTCATTGCTGTTACCATCGCTGATGTGTTGACATCTTTTATTATTGGCTAAGTCAGAGAATTCATATGGCTGAGGACCGAGACAAAGAATTTCGACCCGTCAACCAAATTCTAGGAGCCAAACCTTCCCTAGGACCAATTCCTGCTGACCAAATCTTTCCTTGGGCAATCATTGCCCTAACGTCCTACTTCATTGTGAATGGTTTCTTTGGGAGTTTCTTTGCCGATGAATGGCAGAAATGGTTGTGGACAATTTTAATTGCTGGCTGGGGAATGGCAACTTGGTGGATATTAAGTGGCGGCAGAAGTTGGCGATTTTTGAGCAAATTTATGGGTGTTCCGACCTGGACAAGAGGCACTGCTCGATATAAAAGCTTTTTAGAGTTTCGGTATGAAAGACAAAATAGGAAAACAAAGCGTAGGCATCGCAGGTCAAGTAAATAGGTTAACACCTTTTGAAGATGCTCTCAATCTTGCCACTATGCTGCGTGTTGCAGTTGATGGCAGGGATATTGGTGCATACATTTTGGCAAAAGGGAGTCAAAGAGATAGGTTTTGCTTTGTTTTTGGATTTGACTGCAAGGGCATTCATACGACTTTAAGAAGCGAGCAAATAGATACAATTTGTAACAATATAGAATCTGGTTTAAAAGACCTTCCCGGCGAGGAGAGAGTGACTTTTCATTTGGGGTCTTTTTCTTCAGACACAAAACGCCAACAGGAACTCGCATCGCTTGTACAAAAAACCGCATCGCCCAGCATACAATATTTGCTCACGTCTGAGAGAGCTAGAATCCAACAACTGACTCGTGCTGGTATCCGTAAACCGAAGTTTCTGCGCGTGTACGTGACTTATACAGTAGAACCAGATGCGAAAGGGGCTGATGATTGGATTGAGAAATTCTTAGCAAAAGCAGAATCTTGGTGGCATGAATTTAAGGGAGAAACAGCAGAAAGGGAAAATCAGCGACTAGAAACTATTATTTCTAATGCTTATACTGAGGGATTTCGGCGCTGGGAACAAATTTTATCTAACAAATGGGGTTTGGATATCAAAGCATTGACAGCTACAGAACTGTGGCAAGAAGTTTGGGGACGATTTAACAAGACTGAAGCAATAGAGATTCCCCAGTTACTTGTTTTCGATGAAAAAGGACTGCACGAAAAAATTTATTCAGATTTATCGAGTTGCAAATTACTGCTAGAAAATATCCACAGCACGACATTGTTGATGGAGTCAAACGTACCTGTTGCTGATCGTCAATGGGTGAATTTGAAAAATCGCTACGTTGGCGTGATGACATTTCTAGAAAAACCGGGAGGTTGGCAGAATAAAACCTCACAACTGCGTTATTTGTGGGAACTTCTTGCCAGAGATGCAATTGTGGATACGGAAGTTTTTTGTCAGTTGACGGCGGCGAATCCGGCGATAGTGAAAACGACGTTACAACGGGTTCTCAAGCAGTCGAATGTGACAACAAAGGTAGCACAAGAAAAAGGGAATACGATTGATGTTGCCGCCCAATTAAAATTGAGGAAATCTGTCGCAGCGCAAGAACAAATTTATGAAGGTGCGTTGCCGATTAATACAGGAATTGCTATTTTGGTGCATCGTCAAAGCTTGGAAAAATTAGACGAGGCATGCAGGTATATAGAAAACTGTTTTCAACGTCCGGCACAAGTTATTAGAGAAACTGAATATGCCTGGAAAATTTGGTTGCAAACTCTGCCAATTGTTTGGGACGTTTTGTTAGCCAAACCCTTTAACCGTCGTCAATTGTATCTCACAAATGAAGTGTGGGGATTGATTCCTTTGGTGACAACCAGAGCAGGCGACAAGAGAGGGTTTGAACTCATCGCTGACGAAGGCGGAACACCATTACATTTAGATTTATTTAACCAGCATAAGAATCTCGCGTTGTTTGCCACAACTCGAGCTGGTAAATCGGTGTTGGTATCAGGAATTTTGACGCAGGCTTTGGCACATAATATGCCAGTAGTCGCGCTAGATTTCCCCAAACCTGATGGTACGTCTACCTTCACAGACTATACGGCTTTTGTTGGGGATAAAGGAGCTTATTTTGATATCTCCAAACAATCAAATAATTTATTTGAACAGCCAGACTTGCGTTCTTTAAGTCTAGAAGAACAGCGGGAACGCTTGCAAGATTACGTCGCATTTCTGGAGTCTGCCTTGATGACAATGGTACTCGGTTCCTCAAGCGGCAATCAACTGCTGACGCAAACCGTGCGTTCCGTTGTCAACTTGGCTTTGAATGCCTTCTTTGCTGACGAGGGGATTCAAAAGCGATACAAAGCAGCTATAGAAGGAGGATTTGGTACCCAAGCGTGGCAAAAAACCCCGACTTTAAGAGATTTTCTGCACTTCTGTTCGCGGGAGCAGCTGAACTTGTATAGCGCAGGTGACAGAATTGATGATGCACTCGAAATTATAAATCTGCGTTTGCGCTTCTGGCTGGAAAGTCGTGTGGGACAAGCTGTGTCTGCACCTTCAAGCTTTCCGACTGACGCTCAACTTTTGGTTTTTGCACTCAGAAACTTATCAGATAGCGAAGATGCGGCACTGCTGTCCTTGAGTGCCTATTCCGCAGCACTGCGACGTGCTTTGAGTAGTCCAGCTTCGATATTCTTTATCGATGAAGCACCAATTCTGTTTGAATTCGACCAAATTTCTGATTTGGTGGGTAGACTTTGCGCGAACGGAGCTAAAGCAGGGGTAAGAGTTATCTTATCAGCCCAAGACCCCGACACCATTGCCAAATCCAGAGCCTCATCTAAGATTCTGCAAAACTTATCAACAAGATTAATCGGGCGCATTCAACCGGTTGCGGTTGATAGTTTCGTGGAAATCTTGAAATATCCCCGCGAAATTATCGCTCGCAACGCATCAGAAAGCTTTTTCCCGCGTAAAGAAGATATCTACAGCCAATGGCTACTTGATGATAACGGCGTTTTTACTTATTGCCGTTACTATCCAGGTTATGAACAGTTAGCAGTCGTTGCGAACAACCCTGATGAACAAGCTGCACGAAATCAAGCAATGCAGGAATATGGCGATAAATTTGAGGCAGTTGCTCATTTTGCACGTCAATTGATAGGCTCAATTCGTGGTCATTAAAGTAAGGGGGTAAAATTCCAAAAAAATTATCACAATCATTTTAGAGAAATTGATAATAATATACCAAGACACCATCCCCCTTTCCCCCTTACCAAGCAGCAGGGCTGTTTCATTCTAAAAAGGAAAATTTATGGCTGTTTTAAATTGGTTGATCAACATCATATTGTAGGGGCACGGCAATGCCGTGCCCCTACGACGGTCTTGAATACCAAAGAAAAATTGATGTTTTTTTTCCAGGTCGAAGCTGGAAATGCCCTTGAAGCGGCTCTGCCGCTGTTAAGGGAGGCAGAGCCTCCCACTAGGCATTCCCAGCGTCAGGCTGGGAACGAGGCAAAAGCCAAAACCCTTCTAAAATCTCGTAAATCTCGTTTCCAGGTTCTACCTGGAAATGCGGTGGGGGCGGCTCTGCCGCAAGTAAGCGAGGCAGAGCCTCCCACTAGGCATTCCCAGCCTGAGGCTGGGAACGAGGCAACGTCCCCTCCCCGCTTGCGGGGAGGGGTGCCGTAGGCGGGGTGGGGTTCCGAGGAAATAGCAAGTCATCAACCGAAGGTGATATTATGCGTAAATTTGGCAAATCTCAAATCATCATGACTTCTCTTTTTGCTGTGGCATTTTTAGGAACCTTGCCAGCCATAGCACAATTCGCAGAAGTGTTGGAAATAGGAGATCTGGGACAGGTTAGGAATGATTTTGAAGCTTATTCGGCTAATTTGAGAAATTATCTTACAGACTACAACAATAGTTCTAAGACCTTCCAACCTGTTGAAGGACAGGCACAATTATCTATCACAAATAATTCAGGTGAGCTTAACATTCCTAATCCTGTTGCAGCTTCTGACTCTATTCGCGATTCTATAGTTCAATATTCTACTTCAGATAAATTTGAAACTAATCCGGCAATATATGGCTCGATACTCAGTAATGAAATTAACCGTTATATTATTCGTGGTTCTGCTGAGACTCTTTTAGGCACAGATGGGCAAATTCGTTTAAAAAATAAGTTAGAAGCGACTCAGAATATTGTCAGGAAGGCTGATGAATCTTTTCGAGAAGCGAAAGCGAAAAACGCGGGAATAGAAGGACTTATAAATAATATAGTTGACTCAACTAGTAACAGCACTCCTCTGGGAGGTGGGCAAGCACTAACACAAAGGTTGGTAGAATTACAACTTAAAAGTATAGAAATTGAAAAAGACCAATCCAAGTTAATGGCAGAAATGCTAGGGAGAAGCATCCAATCACAGAATGATTTGCAGTATACCAATTTGAATCTGGCAAATATTTCACAGCAGAATGAAGATTCCAACCGTGCCAGAAGAGTAGAGACTGCGGCAGAAGTCGCACGACTTTTGCGAGTCACTTCTCAAACAGATTTGTTTAGAAAAAGCAGTGCCGCTCCTTCTTTGGAAAGTCCCCCTCCTGACTCGGAAAATAATCCTCCTAACTCAGAAAATAGTCCTCCTCCTGTGCTAGAGCCAGGACAGTAATCAAGATAAATTAATGGTAGAAAAATGTGGCTTTCTGGTTTCAATATTTTTGCTCAAATTGGCACCAATGATGTTTTAACCAATGGTGTCCAGACTGCACAAAGCATTGCTGATGGCTGGGATAAACAGTGGATTGATTTGTTGCAAACTAACACTAACACTAATTTATACGGAGCGCTTACAAAGCTGGGTATTTTCTTTGCCGTAGGAACTTTGCTTTTTTTCATGGCGCAGTGGATAAGAGATGTGCTTGATAATGAATATTCTCGTCCCATATCTGCTTTGATTTGGCCCTTTGTAGTGGTGTTGTTATTAGCCAATCCTGGCAACGGCACTGTACTATCTAATTTAACTTTGGGATTACGAGATTTTATCAACACAATCAATCAGCAAGTTGTAGAAGCAGCCGATGTCAATCAAACTTATCAGCAAGCACTAAATATGAGTATTGCTGAAGATGTTGTTGGTGGTTTACTGCGTCCCTGTCAGTCCCTCATTGGTCAACAACAACTTGATTGTTTCATTCAAGCAAAGCAAAAAGTTGACACTCTCTTAGGGCAATACAGAGCTTCTTACGGTGGACAACCTTGGATAGACAGACTTGATCTCAAAGTCAACCAAATACTGGGTGTTAGTGGTAATCCAGCGGAATTAGCTTTTAACTCTTTGCTAGGTTCTACAACCCAAACTATTATCAAAAATATTTTAGTTTCTTCACAATCTGCTTTTCAAAATTTAATAGAAGTGACAATGCTACTGATAGCAGCTTTAGGACCTTTAGCTGTTGGAGGGTCTTTGCTACCTGTAGCTGGCAAACCTATTTTTGCCTGGCTGACTGGATTGTTGGCTATTGGTATTGCCAAGATTTCTTTTAATATTGTTGCTGCAGTATCAGCGGCTGTGATTGTAAATGGTCCAGCGCAAAATCTTGATACTGATCCAGACTTAATGTGGTTTATGATTCTGTTAGGAATTTTAGCACCAATTATGTCTTTAGGTTTGGCTGCTGCTGGAGGATTTGCAGTTTTTAATGCTATAAGTAATACTGCTGTGTGGGTGCAGGAAAGAGTTTAGATGTCTGTAGAGATGCACTATGGCAGCTGTGTACATAACTGTAGAGACGCGCCATAACTGTAGAGACGCGCCATAACTGTAGAGACGCGCCATAACTGTAGAGACGCGCCATAACTGTAGAGACGCTTCAAACAGCGCGTCTCTACAAAAGTTTAAAATATCAGGAGGTGAATGCCAGGGCTATTTCATTTTATGGATGACACCTTGGAAGAAATTGTAGGGCTAATAAACCTCTTAGAAAAGTCAAATTTATGAAAATAAAACCACAGATGGACACAGATGCACACAGATAAGTTATCTGTGTTAATCTGTGTGCATCTGTTGTTATGTCTATCTTTAAATCATACTTTTGCAAGGAGTCTAATCTGAGATCTTCCACCTGTTGCAACAGTGAGGAGGCGAAGTCTCCAAACCCTCGTTACCAGGTTGAACCTGGTAACGAGATATTAGAGCCTCTGGCTCTTGTTGGGTGCAAGATCTGAGTAATAGCCGAATTCCGTTTTAACTGACATCTCGCACCATTCTCAATAACTGTAGGGTGGTTCCACCTGGAAATGCCCTTGAAGCGGCTAGTAACGCTCTTAAGGCAGAGCCTCCTAAGGCTGCATTCCCAGCCTGAGGCTGGGAACGAGGCAATTGAATATAGTTTTTGTGGGGTGGGCATCTTGCCCGCTTTAAATCTAAGACGGGCGAGACGCCCATCTCACAAGAAAATTAAATTGTAATCCATTCAATTGAAAATCGATTTAAGCTATAAGTTGTGAAATTTGAGTTCTTGACAAATAGAGGAAGAATAAAATAACCCAGAGGTGACTGAAAGTATGACTAAGCTATTACAAGAAAGAAAATCAGCAGTCAATCTTTTAACGATATTTACTATTTTTACTTTTGGCTTGCATTTTGTGACCGTCATTTTTTTATTGTTTCAAGGTTTGCGTATTTACGAAGTTACTCAAAGAAAGCCCCTGACGTTCGTGCAACTTGTTGATGGTAAAGCAGTACCTCAAACCAACACTCTTGAACGAGAACCTGAAGCTATTCGTCAATTTGTCAGTAAGACAATGGCTGCTATGTTCGACTGGTCTGGAAGACTTCCAGCAGCAACGGTTGAAGACGTGACTAACCCCAAAGCTGATGCAGGAATACTTATTAGTACGTCACAAAATCTCACGAAAAGAGTTTCTACAAGTAGTTGGGTAGCGAGTTTTGGACTTTCAGAAGATTTTCGCCAAGGTTTCTTGGCACTTGTTGCGGATATGACGCCGCCAGAAGTTTTTTCTAAAAATAAGAACCAAGCGTTAACCGCGCAGTTAGCTATCCAGCGGGTTTATCCTCCTGAAAAAATCGCGCCTGGTCGCTGGCGAGTTGGTATGGTTGCTAATATAGTACAGGTGAGACGTACTGATAATAAAAAGTTATTAACTCCTTTTAATAAAGATTTTTTAGTACGCGCAGTAGATTCTTTTGAGCATCCCCTAGCAAACAGTATTACTCCAGTACAAAAAGCTATTTATAGTGTCCGTGACCAAAAGCTAGAAATTTATGAAGTCAGCGATTTATGTTTAACCAATCCCTATGATTCTTCGCCCCAAACTCGGTTACAACGCTGTAGCGACCTTCCCAATTCTAGTAGCTTTACAAGATAGGTAGGACATAATAATGTTATTTACTCCAAAAAACAACAAAACTAATATTCTTTCCATATTCGTTGTCGCAACATTTGGGTTGCATTTGTTTACCATATTATTGCTGATGTTTCATAGTTCTCTGTTGAAAAGGCTGAGTGGTAATTTACCACAAAGTTTAGTGCAACTTGTTGATGGTCGTGCCATAACAGTAGATTCCCAAGAAAATTTAGAACGCAATCCAGAAACAATTCGGCGTTTCGTTGGTGAAACAATGACCATGATGTTTACTTGGTCAGACAAACAACCACCACAAACAGTTTGGCAAACAACTTCAGAACTTTTAACGGGTGATATTAGGCGAAAAGTTCAAGCTGAAATTGCTCAAGGAATTCCTAAAAATGTTTTGGTGAATCCCGTGGGAGCAGAAAGTGTATTATTAGTTCGCAGTATTTCTCAGCCAGAGAAAATAGCTGATGGTCAATGGCAAGTAGACATAGCTGCTAATCGATTGATTTTTGCAGGTTATAATAACAAAAATGGGGAAGCAATTCCTTTTAATAAAAAAATATTTATTCGAGCATTAGATACACAAGCAATTAGCATACCCAATCCACAAAATCCTCTAGACTCAGCAATATACCGCCTCAACGAAGCGAGGCTAGAAATTTCTAATATTTGCGATATCCAAGATAAAACATGTGCTAACAAAATGATGGAAGTACAGAAATGACTCAACTACCAAGCCCTAAGAAATCCTCTAACAATTCCTCCAATTATGAAAATTCAGACGCTGAATTAAAAATTCCTCCACAGCAAGAAGGACAATCATCAGATTGGCATCAGCGGATGGCAAATTTGGTTGGTTTAGAAGAAGAAATTCCCCCACCCAAGGAAGAAAGCAGTGCTTCAGAGACTACTAGTAGTAGTAATGCTAGTAGTAATGACGAAGTACCACCGTCTCATCCATCCTCACTTCGCACACAACAACGATTCTCATCTAATCCTTTTGCCAAGGTAGCTGTAGTAGGTGCTGCTACCCTCTCTGGGGTTCTGATAGCTGGTATTTTTCTCTCTCAATTAATGAGTGGAAATAACAAACAGCCGCGAAAAATTTCGCCGACGATAACCCAGAATACGAATGAATTGAACAAAACAGAGCAATTAAAACCGGAACAAGAAATTGAGATCCTAAAAACAAAACTGGCATTAGCTGAACAAGCAAAGGCTGTGAAAGCAGCGCAACTACAGTTGAGAACTGTACGCCCTCCAACTCGGGCGACGCCAACTCCCACACAAACAAGATCTCAGCCACAACCTGTAACGCGCGTGGTGGTACAAAGAGTACCTACGCCAGCACGAACTGTTTACGTACCTCGCGTTGTCGAACGAATTGTTAGGGTTCCTCAGCGTGTAGCGCAGGTGAAACCTACTCCTACTCAGTCTCCTCAGCCTCCTCGGGCTACTCCGACTCCGACTCCTCAACCAACAGTCACTGCTACTCCAAGCGCAACATTTGAGCTTACCTCTGTACCAGAACTCGCCCCAATCCCAATGCCATCGGATGTAGGAGAAGCTTTATCAACAAATAGATCAATAACTCCAACACCAACCGTACCACAGGTAGCAAGTTCTCCTCCAGCTCCTTTAGCTTCTGAATTCAATTCCAGGGCTAGACAACCTCTTCCAAATAGAACAAACACAACAACGAATCCTCAGGAACAATCACTAGCCTCAAACCAGACAAAACAGTATGGTGGTAAAGCGATCGCAATAGGAACCAAGGCTAAAGCTGTTCTAGCGGCTGATATCACTGGAGAAGCAAATAGACCAGGAAGTAATAATAGTAGTAGTAGTAATAACAATAATAATAAAGATGACAGTCAATTTGTCGTGCGTCTCAAGGAACCATTGAAATCTGTAGATGGGGCGATCGCACTTCCTAAAAATACTGAATTAGTAGCTCAAATTAAGCAAATTACCGAAGGCGGATGGGTACAACTTTCTGTAGTTTCAGTGAATTTCCAAAATAACGGCAATATCACAGAAATTCGCCTACCTCCGGATGCAATAAAAATTCGCAGACCTGGAGGAAGACCGTTACTAGCTAGAAAATATCCTGACAAATCCGGAAAGATAGCAGGTAATGATACATTTTCAGGTTTGTTGGGGGGTCTCGGTCAAGTAGGAGATATACTTAACCGTCCTGAGACAAGAACTGAAGTCTACTGTACTAGGAGTAGGCGTGTTAATAACCCCAACAATAACAGCAATAACGACGAGAATGAGTATGAATTTTGTGCCCCAACTAGCCGAACTGAACAACAAAGAAACATCCCGGCTGCGATTTTAGAAGGCGCTAGTAAGGTGATCGTACCTCAGGTTAACCAGCGTAACCAACAAGCCACCCAAGAGATGATGAAAAGTAATATTTGGCACTTAGAGGCTGGTACAGAAGTTGAAGTGTATGCCAATAAAATCACGCGGTTGTAAGTTATGTCTTGTAGTAATTAAGTTAACTATTTAGTATAAAAAAATGACTATTCCCTAGAGCTTTTTGTTAGCCGCGCCTTACCCCACCCCGGTTTTGTCTTGCGCCAAAACCGCCGCTTCTTTTAGCAAGCTACGGTGTACACACAAGTCATCAAATGATTCAAAATTCCTTACAGCTATTTTCAGGTAAATAGACCACATTTGCCGTAGGGGCACAGCATTGCTGTGCCCCTACAGTGTGGTTCAAATACGTGAAAACTGCTGTAAGAACCTCACCCTGCCCTGTCGGGCATCCCTCTCCTTGTAAAGGAGAGGGAAAGATTTTAGCTGCGCTAAAAGGGAGGGTGAGGTGAAAAGCGATCTGCTGTGTTGTACACCGTAGCTTGCTAAGGGGTGGGGTAAATCAACGTGCAATAAACGCTTGAACGTGATTGTTGACACCAATTTGATACGCACGTTGCATCCATACGTATCACCTCACCCCGCCCTCACGGGCACCCCTCTCCGAACTCACGGAGAGGGGCAGGGGGTGAGGTTAAGAAGTCGGGAATCTGAGCATTTTGAGTTAAATATAATACATTGGATTCAACCGTTTCCTGTCCTGTTGTTTCTCGTACAAATCCTTGAGGGTATAACGTCCAAAAACTGCCATTGCTGCTTTTGCTGCTTCCTGCCAAACTTCTTGGATCATCATATTTTCCATTGTCGCTGATTGGGTTTGTTCCTTCTGTTCTTGGATACCAGAACCTTCCAGACAAGTCAAAATCTCCAAGATCGTGATTTCGTCAGGTGCTTTGCCCAATTGATAACCTCCTTTGACTCCCCGTTGACTGCGGACAATTCCACATCGCCGCAGTTGCATCAAAAGTTGTCCGAGATAGCGGTCTGGTATTTGCTGACAAGATGCTATTTGCTCTATTTGCAAGAATTCTCCCTGCTGATAACATCTAACCAGCTCTAGCAGCGCCAATAAAGAATATTTGATTTTAGAGGAAATTTCTATCATTTGGGGAAGAACGTCAGCTTTTCAAATATTACGATTTCGTAACAGATTTGTATAACTTTAGAGAAGGAGAAAGAAAAGTCATTGGCGAATATAATTCGCTACTACACAAGCAAAGTCCACCTCCGTGGACTAATGCAAAATTAAGCGCTAATTTCGCCGATCTTCGGGAGGCTAGCGGGGATCTTTGAGGGATGAACATGGCTAACCCAATCGTATTGAAGCCACTGTCACCTTGCTTCCTGCTTAAGTTTGGGTAGCAAAGTATCGGCTGTCGGCTGAGTTTGCACTCGTCTGTGATATGCCGCGCGATAAACTTGTTTGCAAGCTGCGGTAATAACATACTCCTATTCATATATTATGAAATACGGTATTCTTCCCAATTTACTGTAGTTTTTTGCTCTTTCATACAATCAAGTTAAAATTTTATCTGAGTGAATACGTTAATTGTCCAAAAAATTTACCTTGAACGTCTGCTGAATCTAGTAAATTTACTTAGGTGTAAGATTTTGCTACTCTGAGAAAGCAGACACCATGTTGCCATGAAACTGTCGCGCATTTCGAGCGCTTATTCTATGATTAGACCACAAATCGTAAGGTGTTCCTTGCCCATAAAAGTTTATGTGATCAAGCTGAGTTCTGCGTTCCTACTCTGCGGTCTTCTTCAACTCTTGTTTACTGAACACTATTAAAATATTGCCGTTTTCAAGTCAGTTATGAAAAAAATTAAAGCTTTTAACGGTGCTAGTAAACTCACTGCTCTTTTATGCCTGATAACCATTTTCCTTACGCCTTTTGTGGTTGTTAATGCAGGGGAACGGGGAGTATTGATGGAATTTGGAAAAGTACAAAACACGATATTAGGAGAAGGAATTCATGTTATTATCCCTGTCGTTAATACAGTTAAAAGATTGAGCGTTAGAGTTCAAAAACAGGATATTTCTGCTGAAGCTTCTTCAAAAGATTTACAGGATATTTTCACAGATGTAGCGCTTAACTGGCATATTATTCCACAGGAAGCAAATGCTATTTTTCAACAAATAGGAGATGAAAGGGACGTTGTAGACCGAATTCTCAACCCAGCAATTGAAGAAGTTCTCAAGGCGGTTATGGCAAAGTATACTGCTGAAGAATTAATTACTAAACGAGGAGAAGTCAAAGCTGAAGTAGACGATGCATTAACTGCACGACTGGCAAATTATCATATAGCAATTGATGATGTTTCGCTTGTGCATGTTCACTTTTCTCAGAGATTTGATGAGGCGGTAGAGGCGAAACAAATTGCCGAACAGGAAGCAAAACGGGCAGGGTTTGTCGCACTGAAAGCATCAAAAGAGGCAGAGGCAAAGGTTAATCTGGCAAAAGGAGAGGCGGAAGCACATAAGGTGCTGCATGAGACTTTAACTCCAGAAATCCTGCAAAACCGAGCATTAGATAAATGGGATGGGAAGCTGCCGTTAATTTTTGGTAGAGGTGAGTCAACATTATTCAATTTGAGCGAATTTTTCAAAGCTTATTAGTAAATCATCCGTGACAAGTTAATACTGTGATGCCTTTTTGAGAAGAATTCAGAACGCAGGATAGCGAAAAGTTTGTCTTTCGTGCAGTCTACTCCAAAATTAAGCGGTAGTCCTGAGCGCGATGGTGCAAAAGCACCCGAATCGGCGCGATGGCGCAGAGCCCAGCGCCGCAGGCGATCGCACGTTCAAACCACCGTGTCCCTAAAAGACTCAGTACCCCCATAAAGGCGATCGCGAAACCACCGCACCAATGAAAGCACCGAGTCTTGCTGTTTAAATGATCGCTTGACTGCTTATCAAAAAAATATTAACTTTTGTAAAGTTTAGCGTCACTCCCTCACATACTGCAGATAACTCAAAAGAGGGACAAGCAGAAGTAGGAAATTCTGGGAATGGAAATCACAATAGGTGAAAAATCGCCTAAATTCTAGAAAATCCTCGAAAAACAACGATTATCGTTTTTATTCTTTGCCCAAAAACCCAGATTCCCCTAAAATTATCGAAGCGCAAGGATGGATTGTCGATGCTAACGGTGATGTCATCCTTGTTGCCCAAGCACAGACGCTAAATCCTATCCCAATGTTCTCTTGTCATGCTCGGTAAACTTCGCAAAAACTCAGGGTTCTCTCAATACTGGCATTGCTTGAGCTTGGTTGCAATTCTGAACACAATTCCAGTAGAACCACTGCAAGCACAAGTCGTAAATACAACGCAACCATCAAATCAGCAACGCGCCCAAACCCCAAGCTCCCCACCCACTCCACGACGGCAGAACCAGCCACCTTCTACCCAGCCATTACCGGAACAGCCGCCTCCCTCCCGCCTACCGCCACCAGAGGAGTTACTTCCTCCACCCACCACAACACCCCCGAGTCCCGAACAAGCACCATTTGAGGAAACTCCCCAAACCATTACTGTTGAAAAATTTGAAATCACAGGCAGCAGTGTCTTTAGTCCAGAAGATTTTGCCAAAATCACCAAACCTTATACCAAACGACCGATAACACTTGCAGAACTTTACCAAGTACGTACAGAAATCTCTAACTTGTATGTTAGCAAAGGATACATCACATCCGGAGCCTTTATCCCACCGCAGAAGCTTCAGCGAGGTGTCGTAGAAATCCAGGTGGTTGAGGGTACACTGGAAGACATCAAAGTATCAGGCACACGCAGACTTAATCCTGGCTATGTGCGCAGCCGCCTTGCCCTAGCCACAGGCAAACCCTTAAATCGCGATCGCCTGCTGGAAGCATTGCAACTTTTACAACTCAATCCCCTGATTGAAAACCTATCCGCTGAACTATCCGCAGGTTCGCGTCCGGGAGTGAGTTTGCTAGAAATACGCGTCAGGGAGGCAGATACTTTTAACCTACAGATAGCCCTAGATAATGGACGTTCTCCTGCTGTAGGGAGTTTTCGCCGCCAAATCCAACTCAGCGAAGCCAATCTCTTGGGATGGGGAGATAGCGTCATCGCGGCTTACACCAATACTGATGGCAGCAATACCTTCGATTTTAGCTACTCTGTTCCCTTTAATCCCCGCAATGGCACTGTGAGCTTTAGCTTTGGAATTTCTGACAGCGATGTCATTGAAAGACCCTTCAATCAGCTTGATATCCAGTCGAACTCTCGCTACTATGAACTCACACTACGCCAGCCCATCATACAATCTCCAACTCAGGAATTGGCATTGGGTCTGAGTGCAACTCGCCGGGAAAGCGAAGCCAGTTTACTCAATGGCGAAATTCCCTTTCCGGCTTTCGGCGCAGATGAAGAAGGAAAAACGCGCGTAACCGCTTTGCGTTTTTTTCAAGACTGGACTTCTCGCAATAGCCAGCAAGTTTTTGCCTTGCGTTCTCAGTTCAGTTTCGGACTTGACGCTTTTGATTCCAAGAGTTTCGTTGCTTGGAGAGGACAAGCACAGTGGGTGCGCCTGTTGGCTCGCGATACCTTGCTGTTACTGAGAGCAGATGTGCAGTTGGCAGACCGACCGCTTGTGCCATTTGAACAATTTGGTTTAGGTGGTTTGGAAAGTGTCCGAGGCTACCGCCAAGACGCCTTACTCACAGACAATGGCATCTTTGCTTCTGCGGAAGTGCGAATTCCGATTGTCCGCTTCTCTGAACGCAACAATCTTTTACAAGTAACCCCCTTTTTCGATGTTGGCACAGGCTGGAACCGTTCTGGCAGAGAAAACAGCCCGAGTTCGGAGCTAGATGATAATACACTTGTTTCTGTAGGCTTAGGGTTGCGCCTACAATTAGAAAACCGCCTTACTGCCCGCTTGGACTGGGGTATTCCCATAATTTCCATCCCTGGGGATAAAGACACATGGCAGGAAAACGGTTTGTACTTTTCCATCATTTTCAATCCTTTTTAAAAAGTTAAAAGTTAAAAGTCAAAAATCAAAAGCCAAAAGTTAAAAGTCAAAAGTCAAAAGTCAAAAGTCAAAAAAATTTTTCTCTTCCTGATATTAAGTTTGGTTAATTAGTTATGATTTCCGTGATATTTCAACCCCACACGCCAGTCGCCTGCTGTCGGGAAACCCTCCTGCAGCGCTGGCTCCCCTTAATCCCCTCCCCGCTTGCGGGGAGGGGAGGTTTTGGCGCTCTTACAAACCGGGGTGGGGTTCTTCGGTATTTATAAGCGATTAAGCAAACTTGATATTACTCGCTCCTCATGCGTTTTTAATAAACAAAAGATATGAAAAGACACAATTCAATTCGGTATTACTTAGTTCTAGCTGTTGTTACCACTTCGTTGTGTGTCCTTGGTTCACCTGTGCTGGCGAAACTTCCTCCCTCACCTGCTCCCCCCGTTTCCTCATTCTCCCCACAGCAAGAGGGGAAAGTGTTGTACGACGCTGGACGATATGCCGAAGCCGTGCAGATATTGCAGCAAGCAGTTCAGCAATACCGAACGCAAGGGGATACCCTAAGACTTGCTGCAACCCTAAGTAATCTTTCCCTTGCTTACCAGCAACTCGGCGCGTGGACTGAGGCAAAGCAGGCGATCGCCCAAAGCTTAAATATCTTAGGATATCAACAGCAGGAGACGAGGGAGATGAGGGAGCAAATTCATACACCCCAAATTCTTGCCCAAAGCCTTGATATACAAGGTCGTTTGCAACTGGCGACGGGACAAACACAGCAAGCTTTGACAACTTGGCAGCAGGCTGAAAAGATTTATAGCAAGGCTGGTGACGCGAATGGCGTAGTGCGATCGCATATCAATCAAGCACAAGCATTGCGAACCCAAGGCTTTTACCGTCGTGCAGAAAAAACACTACAAGATGTTTATAAAATTTTACAATCACAACCAGACTCGTTAGAAAAGACAGTGGGATTGCGATCGCTTGGTGATATCCTCCAACTCGTGGGTAATTTGAAAGATTCCCAAGGTGCGCTACAGCAAAGTCTGGAAATTGCCCAACGCCTGCAATCTCCAGCAGAAATTGGTGCAAGTCTTTTTAGTTTGGGAAATAATGCTCGTACACAGCAGCAAAAACAACAAGCGATTGACTTTTATCAACAAACAGTTAAGATTTCCACCTCACCTTTAACAAAAGTCCAAGCGCAACTCAATCACTTAGACCTTCTTATTGAGGATCAACAATCACCACAAGCCCAAACTCTCATACCTTTAATTCAATCGCAACTGAACACACTGCCCGCCAGTCGTTCTGCTGTCTACGCCCGGATTAACTTTGCTCATAGCCTCGCCAAATTAGGCATGGAGGAGATGAGGGAGACAAGGGAGATGAGGGAGACAAAGCAAATAATTTCCTCCTCATCCTCCTCATCCTCTCCACCGCAACTCCTCGCCACCGCCGTCCAACAAGCCCGCAATTTGGGTGACAAGCAAGCAGAAGCGTATGCTTTGGGAAGTTTAGGTGGTTTGTACGAAAAAACTGGGCAGTGGTCGGAGGCGCAAAACCTGACCCAACAGGCGTTACTATTAGCACAAGCAAGCAATGCACCGGAGATTGCTTATCGATGGGAATGGCAACTCGGAAGGTTACGAAAAGCACAAGGAGATGTCAAAGGAGCGATCGCGGCATATGATGCTGCTGTGGATACTCTCCAATCCCTGCGAAGTGACTTGGTGGCGGTTAAACAGGATGTGCAATTCTCTTTCCGAGATAGTGTAGAACCTGTTTATCGAGAATCAGTGGAATTACTGCTGCAACTGCAACAAGGGAAACCTGATGAAAAAACTTTAGAAAAAGCTCGCCAGCGGATGGAAGCACTGCAACTGGCAGAACTAGATAACTTTTTCCGGGAAGCTTGCCTACAAGGTCAGAAAGTGCTGCTTGACAAAGTGGTAGACCAAGATAACCCCACTGCTGCCATTCTTTACCCGATTATTCTTCCCGACGAATTGCAAGTGATTGTTAAAATTCCTAAACAACCCTTGCGGCACTACAGCACCAAAATTAGCCAAGCAGAAGTAGAAAAGATTATCGGCGCAATGCGGCAAAATATTGTCCAGCCATCTGCCATTAAAGCATTTAGAACGCAGTCACAACAGGTTTACAATTGGTTGATAAAACCAATTGAGTCCGAACTGCAAACAAGTGGGGTAAAGACTTTGGTATTTGTACTGGATGGGGCGTTACGCAATATACCGCCTTCTGCCCTTTACAATGGTAAGGAATACTTGGTCGAGAAATATGCGATCGCCCTCAGCATAGGGTTGCAACTTCAAGATCCCAAACCACTAGTGCGACGGCAGCTCAATGCTCTCACCGCAGGGCTAACTCAACCCCCCCCAGGATACAGCGAATTTGCACCCTTGCCTGCCATCAAGAGAGAATTAAACCTGATAACCCAAGCCGGAGTCTCAACAACTAGCCTTTTGGATCAGCAATTCACCAAACAAGCTTTGGAAAGCAAAGTCAATGCTGTTTCCTTCAATATTTTGCATCTGGCAACCCACGGTCAATTTAGTTCCCGCGCTGATAAAACCTTTATTTTGGCTGCCAATGGTCCAATCAACGTCATAGATTTCGACAGTATCCTCCGCAGTCGGGATGAAAATAGACCAGAAGCAGTGCAATTATTAGTTTTGAGTGCCTGCCAGACAGCAGCAGGAGACAACCGTGCAGCGTTGGGTCTAGCTGGGGCAGCTGTTAAAGCGGGGGCACGCAGTACTGTAGCATCCTTGTGGCAGATTGATGATGAATCAACAGCACAGTTTGTTGGTACTTTTTATAAACAGTTGAAGAATGGCAATATTACCAAAGCTGAAGCTCTTCGCCTTGCTCAGCTACAACTGTTAAAACATCCTAACTACAACACACCCAGCTTTTGGTCTGCCTATGTACTTATTGGCAACTGGCTTTAACAGTGAACAGTACCAGCCGCAGTTATCAGTTAAATACGAGTGGTCGCGCGTCCCCCACCAAGAGCACCTTTATGCGTTGGTGGTGAGCCACTGCGGTCTTGGGGTTTCCCCAAGTAGAGCAAGTGGCGTTCGTCGAAGACGTGCCGAAGGCATACCCGGAGGGCGGTGAGCGCATCTCCCAAAGCGCCCGCCTGACTGACTCAGGACTCAGGACTGATAACTGCTTTAAGTCCAAAATTCTTTGGTAACAGTTTATTAGTGATTAGCTTTTTTTAACTAATCACTAATGATTAATAAGTAATTAATATTGCGTAAAGTTCATGACTCCGAGCGATAAATATCTAAGAGAGGATTCATCAGCGGGGACAAAACTATGACGCGCACCACCTATGAGCTAGAGGATTTTGCCTTAACGTTGCCTATTACCCAGGCAGCTCGCACAACTGCGCAGCAGTTTGCTTCAAACCAGCCTACTCCTGAAAAAGCCGAACAAGTCCTGCTGAATACGCTTTGCGTGTGGGTGGTGAATGACTACTTGGAAATGATGGGTATTCCCACTAACCTAACAGGCAGTGACAGTTGGAACCCAGTTATACGTTTGTGTGCCAATATAGCAGACTTGGAGTTGCCAGGAGTGGGTCGTCTAGAGTGTCGCCCCGTGCATCTTTCTCAACAGGCGTGTTACATTCCTCCAGAAACCTGGGAAGAAAGAGTCGGTTATGTGGTTGTCCAAGTGGATGAATCGCTTGAGGAAGCAAAGCTGCTGGGGTTTGTTCCCAATATGACAGCTGAACAACTACCTTTAAGTCAACTCCAACCCTTGGAAGATTTAATCGAACACCTTGCAAAACTCAAACAGACCCCAGCCAGGACTTTAGTGAATTTGAGCCAGTGGTTTACTGGTATCTTGGATAGCGGGTGGCAGAGCGTTGAATCGATATGGAACCAGCCACAATTTAGACCCGCTTATGCTTTTCGCAGTGGTGATACTGTTGAGCAAAACGCTGCCAACCAAAATGATGTATTTACCAGATGCGCAAAGTTGATTGATTTGGGAATCCAAATTGCCAACCAACCCGTCATGCTTATTGTAGAAATTAGACCAGAAGTTAACCAACAAACTAGCATTCGCCTGCAGTTGCGCCCGACTGGTCATCAAATTTACTTAATCCCTGGAGTACAATTGACGGTGCTGGATCAGTCTGGAGCAGTTTTTCTGGAAACTCAAGCTAGAAGTGCTGATAACTACCTACAGTTACAGTTTAGAGGTGAAAGCGCAGAGCAATTTAGCGTTAAGGTGGCACTCAATGATGCAAGTGTCACAGAACATTTTGTAATTTAGTCAAGAGTCAAGAGTCAAGAGTCAAGAGTCTCGTCCACTTGTCGCCACTCCTATTTCAATCATGGGTAAGTTAGTGGTTTTAAAATTTGCAGATGGTAGCTTTGAGCAGGGGTTTCCCGTGACGCTACAGATTGGTGAAGAAGATGAGCGTCCCTCAACTGAAATCACCGCGAAGTTACCTGCTGCCGTCGAAATGCCACTGTACTATAGCCACTGGCAGTCTAGCTATCGAAGGCTGAGCAACCGTTATCGTTTGTCTGCTGACGATATGCAGGTAACAAATGTATCCATCACCCAAGACTGCGATAACATTGCCCATATTTTGCGATCGCACTTCAACACTTGGCTGCGAACGGAGGAGTTTCGCCCGATTCGGGAGAAATGGCTAGAAAAATTGTTACCTACGGATGAAGTCCGGGTCATTTTACAAACCGAAAATAGTCAGTTGCAACTCTTGCCCTGGCATCTCTGGGACTTGTTGGAACGCAACCCCAAGGCTGAATTTGCCCTAGCATCACCAACCTACGAAAAAATTACTTACAAGAAAACACGTAATGAAAAAGTAAATATTTTAGCAATTGTCGGCAATAGTCAGGGGATTGACACTGAGGCTGACCGTGCTTTGCTACAACAGCTAAGAGATGCAGATGTCTCGTTTTTGGTGGAACCCCAGCGCAAGGAATTGACCGACTATCTGTGGGGGAAAAGCTGGGATATTCTTTTCTTCGCTGGACACAGTTCGAGTCAGGGGAAAGATGGAACTGGGCGCATATACCTGAATCAAACTGAGAGCTTGACCATCAGCGAATTACGGTACGCCCTTAGAAAAGCCGTGGAACGTGGGTTACAATTGGCAATTTTCAACTCCTGCGATGGATTAGGACTGGCGCGAGATCTGGCTGATTTGCAAATCCCACAGATTATCGTGATGCGCGAACCCGTTCCAGACTTAGTGGCACAGGAATTCTTGAAGTCTTTTTTAGAAGGGTTTGCTGGTGGTGAGTCCTTTTACCAAGCAGTGCGGGATTCTCGGGAACGGTTGCAAGGTCTTGAGGATAAGTTTCCCTGCGCGACTTGGTTACCAGTGATTTGCCAAAATCTAGCACAAGTCCCTCCCACTTGGCAGGAGATTACAGGTAAGGTTGAACTGCAACCGCCAGAAGTTACGCCACCTCAAAGCGCGCCTCCACCCAGATTCGCTGTAGCATTGTTGTCCTCGGTGGTGATGACTGCCTTAGTTTGCGGGCTGAGGTTTTTCGGGCTACTGCAAACGAGTGAACTCGAAGCTTTTGACCAGATGATGCGCTTACGTCCCTTCATCCTCCATGAAGAACCCGATCCACGGCTGCTAGTGGTGGCGATTGATGATGATGATATTGATGCTCAACGACGAAATGGCGAGAATGTGAATGGCAAATCTCTGTCAGACAAATCTCTCAATAAACTTTTGGAGAAACTCCAGCAGTACAAACCCCAAGCAATTGGCTTAGATATTTACCGCGACTTTAAAGCTGAACTCCCAGATTTAACCACTCGTCTTAACCAAACTGAACACTTGATTGGGATTTGCAAGAATAGCGATACCGCAACACCTGTCAAGGGTATTGCGCCGCCGCCGGAAATCCCAGAAGAACGCTTGGGATTTAGCGACTTTATTCATGATCCTGATGGCGTGGTGCGGCGACATCTCCTGTTTATGAACCAGGAACCTGTGTCTTCGTGTCATGCTACTTATGCATTCTCAGCCCAGTTGGCATTTCGTTATTTGCTTGCTGATAAAGGAATTCAACCAAAGCTAACTTCTCAAGGAGATTTGCAGCTTGGGAATACTATTTTTCCTGGTCTAAGCTCTCGTACTGGCGGATATCAGGGAATTGATGCCAATGGTGGTCAAATTTTGCTGAACTATCGTTCCTCCCAGAAGATTGCCGAAGAGGTGACGCTGACACAAATCTTATCAAATCAGGTTCATTCTAGTGCCATCAAAAACCGAATTGTCCTGATTGGTGTTGTAGCTAAAGGGGAGTCTCGTGACTATTGGGCTACACCATACGAAAATCAGTTTGATAAGCAAATGCCAGGAGTTTTTGTACAAGCACATATGGTCAGTCAACTCCTTAGTGCTGTCCTAGATAAACGTCCGTTGCTACGAGTTTGGTCATTGTGGAGTGAGGTCATCTGGATTTGGGGTTGGTCTGTGGTAGGAGGAGTTCTTGCTGTGCGATCGCTCCCCAGATTGGCAATCTTAGTCATTGTCTCCTCTGGAGTTCTCTACGTACTCTGTTTTGGTCTACTTATCCACGGATATTGGGTGCCGTTTGTACCTTCAGCTTTAGCACTAGTCGGAACGGTTAGCGTCGTTTTATTTGAAAATTCAAATTCAAGATTAGTTCTAGCAAATTGAGCTGGAATAAAATGCAGAACCTAACGCCTACAGCACTTTGGAAACGTGCTTAATTTATGGTTGAAGGTAAATAGTCGTAGTAAATAAAATTGTACATTTTCTACATGTTTGTGTCCCTAGTTAACAATTAATAGTTAACACTCAACAGTTAAAAGTGATTTATGAAAATGATTTCATATCCGATGAAACTGGTTTTGGGAGTGACTCTCGGCTGCTTCAGTTTGCTACATAGCACAACGTGGGTTCTGGCTGAGTCTCCTCAACAAAATGTAACCCAACGCTCCAATTCTTTATCACAGTCAAAACCGTTACCAACGACTTCTCGTAAGGAACGTTTGCGCCTTGTCCTACCTCCACTTCCGTCTGGACCCCCTCCAGGAGGTCGCCGCTATGGTGGAGCCAGACGGGGTGCGTGTCCAGTTGCGAATCCTGGACTTACTGCTCTAGTCCCTTTAACCGAGCAACCAACCTCGGTCATGAATGTTTGGGGATTGACTACAGTAGAACGCCCGACTTTTTGGTTCTACGCACCCTACGTCAAAGGTTCTGGCTACCCAGCTGATTTTGTGCTGCTTGATCAGGAATCGAATCCGGTCTATCGCCAGGATATTACCCTACCGAGTCAACCCGGAGTGATCAGTGTTTCTCTACCTACGAGTGCTCCCTCTCTGAGTGTAGGCAAACAATATCGGTGGTTCTTTAATGTTTACTGCGAGAGCCAAAAGCAACAAGCCCCTATTTATGTTGAAGGAGTGGTACAACGAGTCAACTTGAACGCGGCGATCGCCCAACAGATCCAGCAAGCACAGCCAACACAGCAAATTGCTCTTTATGCCAGCAATGGAATATGGTATGAGGCATTAACGACACTAGCACAACTGCGTCAGAACAGTCCCCAAGATGCAACTCTTCAGCAAGAGTGGCAGGATTTGCTTATCTTTGTCGGCTTGAATGACATTGCTGCAAAACCGCTTCTGCTGAAGAATTAACCCAAGCGGCTAACGCAAATTCACGAGACTTTTTTGGCGTACCACCTCGTCAATACAAGCTTTTAATTTTTCAGCCAGAACTGGTGATGCCATTATGGATAGATGATTACCAGGAACCTCATAAATTTCCAATCCTCCTGTAGCCATACCATCCCAGCCTAATTGGAGGTCACGGTAAACACCTGGGAGGGGCTGAGTGGCTCGGAACAAGATTGCGCGACCAGGGTAGACTTGCGGCACATACGCTCTTGTGTCTTTGCTGTTAGCTCGTTCAAACTTTTGCTGCTCCTGGGATAACTTATTTAAAGTATCCAGATACAAGCCACCAGTAAATAAAAGAGTGTAGTGACCACAAGAAGAATTTCTGAATATGAAGATGATTAAAAAGTTGAGCCATTTTTCCAGATAACTAACATTACTAGAGTTCTTTTTGTAGACATCAATTCGGTACTGAACAGGGTCTTGCCTGTTGAGTTCGTTGAGCTTTTGCTTCTCATCAAGAACCTGGTTGACATTCTCTTTAATTGCTTGTTGTTTGAACTGAGCCAGAATTTTTCTGGGTAAGTTTCTTAGCCTTGGTAGATAATCAAACACTGCCCAATTGAATACTGATAAAAATCTTGGTATTGGTGGCAGCAGTTTGGGATATTCTGGACCGAAGCTATCAAATAAGGCTAGTAGAGCCACCTTCTGACCTTGGGCAACGAAGCGCTGAGCGATTTCCCAGGATACAACCCCTCCCGCAGATAAGCCTGCCAGAAAATAAGGACCATCAGATTGGATAGTACGTATTTGGGCGATGTAGTGGTCTGCCATGTCCTCAATTCTGGTACTGGAAATTCCTGTGTCTTGCAAACCATAAACTGGTTGATCATCACCCAGAGACATTGCCAAATCTCGATATATAAGAACACTGCTGCCCAATGGAGCTATGCAGAAAAGAGGCGGTTTTGAACCATTTGGCTGAATTGCTACCAGGGAGGACGAGGGTGCTAACGATTCTTCCTGACGGATAATATCGGCTAGTTCCTCAATAGTTGCTGCCACCAAAAGGGTATCCAAGGGCAAATTTTTGCCAAAAGTCTTCTCAATTTGCGTGAACAATTGTACAGCATTCAAAGAGTCACCGCCCAAAGCAAAGAAATTGTCGTAAAGCCCTACCCGCTCAACGCCAAGCACCTCAGTCCATATTTCTGCCAGCACTTTCTCTACCTCAGTGCTAGGTTCGACGAAAGATATCCTCAGTTTGGTAGCCAATTTCTCGGCTAAACCAACGCGCTGTAGTTTGCCTGTGGGGCTTTTGGGAATTTCGTCAACAAACACTACCTGAGCAGGTACTTTAAAATCAGCAAGTCTGGTTGCTGCAAATTCACGAATTTCCCTTTGAGTGATGGTGGCTTTTTCCTGCAGTACAATGGCTGCTCCCACATCCTCACCCAAGGTAGGATGGGGTAGTGCAAAGGTGAGTGCTTGTGTCACTTCTGGATAATCTAGCAGCACTTCATCAACTTCACGAGGGGAAATTTTTTCACCTCCCCGATTAATGATTTCTTTCAAGCGACCTGTAATGAAAAGATAGCGATCGCTATCGAAATAGCCTTCGTCACCTGTCCTGAACCAGCCATTGTAAATGGCGTTTTGATTCGCTGCTGGATTATTTTCGTACTCAGACATCACATTGCCACCCCGAACGACAATCTCTCCGATTTCACCAGGTGAGAGTAAGTGACCAGCTTCATTCATGATGCCGATTTCTACCCCTGCGGCAATTCCTACTGAACCTGGTTTGCGTTGGCGTGGCGGTAAGGGATTGATTGATGTTATGCTGCCAGTCTCTGTCATCCCGTAACCTTCTAGCACCGGAGCGCTAAATAACTCCTCTAAGGCTTTCATGACCTTGACTGGTAAGGCAGCACCTCCAGAACGGATAAAGCGCAGTGGTGAACAGTGAGCAAGGCTTGTGTGCTTGTCTGCGGCTGCAGCCAAAACTGCTTGATGGATGGTTGGGACTGCTGTGTACCACGTTGGTTGCATTGCTTGCAGCCAAACAAAGAATTTAGAGGCGTCAAATCCAGAAGTGCAAGCAACGCTAGCTCCTGCACTTAGGGACGAAAGGATTGCCGTAATTAACCCTTGAACGTGAAACAGGGGCATGACATTCAGACAGCGATCGCTCTGCCGTAGTTGCAATGCTGTTCTAATGTTGTTAGCTGCGTTACATAAATTAGCCTGCGTTAGTGGCACTATTTTGGGTCGTGAAGTGGTTCCCGATGTATGCAGAACCAAAGCAACATCCTCTGGTTGAGCAAAAGCGTTGCTGACTGCGGGCAACTTGGAATCACCCACAAGCTGAAAAATTCCAGCCTCTGCCTCCAATGGCTCTAGCTCAATAATGGGCATATGACGAGCCTTTGCCACTGCTCTGGCGGGTGAATCGACTCCCGATTGCACAATCAGCGCTTTAGCATTTAAATCGTCGAGGTAAAACTCAAACTCAGGCGCAAGATAGGCTGGGTTTAGGGGGACACTTGTGGCACACGCAGACACCGCCAAAAATGCTACCGCCATTTCTGGACCATTGGATAACACAATTGCAATGCGCTCGCCTCGACCCAAACCCATTGAATTCAAGGTTTTGACCGTGTCTTGGATGTGGGTATATAGGCGACTATAGGTGAGTGAAAGACGATCTTGTGCTGCGATCGCTATTGAGTGAGGATTTTGTTCGGCTTGTTCACAAAGCAACTGACCAATTGTCAAAACCTGTAAAATTCTGCTTGTAGGCTGCATCTCAGTTTCCTATGTATATACAAGGACAAACAGACTAAATGGCTGCTATCTAAATTTTTTTCAGACAGCCAAGGTCGATGCTTCCTGATTAAAGACCGAGGCGAAATTTTCCTACTTCAAAAAATCTCTTGAGTAATTACACGCAAAAATGATTTTCGTGTCATTTTATCGCCCTTCTCCTGTCGCAGACGCTACGCGTGCCTCGCTTCGCGAGGAGCTTACGCGCTTGGCGGAGCCTGCGCTTTGCGCTTACGGGCAAGGCAGCTATGCTGTAGGGCAAAGCCCTTCCCAAAGGGTGGGCAGAGAACACAAGGGAAGAATTCAGTTTCAGTATTGCCTTCTGCACTCGCGGTGCGGCACGGCTACGCCGTAAGTCAGCAAGCTTCCACTCTCGGCACGAAGTGTGTCCGTGCCTCTGCGCATGACCAGCTGAGTGCTAAAGCACACGCTGAGTCCTTTCCTTCGGAACGCTACGCGTATGCCTAGCGGCACGCTTTGCGCTTACGGAGGCGCAAACGCGTAGCGTGTCCTCTGAACATAGGACTTACGTACTTCTGTCTTTCTTCAAAGACACTTCGCCACCATTAATACATTGCAAAAAGATTTCAAGTATCATCACGTTCACAAAAAAATAGGATCTAAGCACTCTACAAATCAGTCATCATGTGGTTGTTCGCTGTATCAAACAGCACAATTAAGCTGCTTATCAAAAGCAGTATTATCAATCTGAACATTTCATCCAAAATTGTGAAAGGTAGTATCCTTATCATGCTGTTAGCGTACCTCCTGCAGAGGTACTGAGTCGCTAGCATGACAAATCTCGCGTTGGCAAAGCCTGTGCTTTGCGCTTACGCTAACGCGGTTGCATATAAAGGCAGTCAGAATCATCGCAAAGCGAGTTGCGTAAAGTAGTGCAGCGTAGACGCATGCCTCCTGTCGGCAAGATAAATCGATATCGCCACACGCGACACGTTCGCGATATGTGTGTTTTGCTCTCAGCGGCTTCCCGTAGATAGTAGAGGAGGCTTGCTAAAAGCTTGAAGGGTAGACTACACTTAAGGATTTCGACGAGCGATAGCGTAGGTGTAAGCGGTGACAATGACAAGCAAGCACTAGTTGGTCTCACTTGTTCAACGACAAGCGTTATGTAGGTCGTTAAACATCATAACATTATGTAGGTCGTTAAACATTATAACGTTATGTAAGTCGTTAAACATTATAACGTTATGTAGGTCGTTAAACATTATAACGTTATGTAGAGCGTTAAATCATGAAAGTGTTGCTAGGTTGTGGGAGTTCATCTATCATTTGATGGAGTTGAAATGCTATGTTACGGGAAACTACTACAAAAGCGAGCGTCAAGCGTACACGAGTGTAACTATAATTGTCAGCATGAAATTCCAACTGTTCCTAGCATCTTTATTTTCCCATATCAAAGGACGCCATTGGTGGCTTGGTATCGTCATCTGGATCGCTCTGGTTGCCCCAGCTCAAGCATCTGTCATCTTGCGCGTGGCGATTGAAAGAGACGTCAAACAGGTAAAAGTCGGTAGTTCTACAACTGCAGTTGTCAAGGATAGCAGCGGTCGTACTCTGGGACAGTTGCCAGGAATGAGTGCTTATTATGCCCAAGCAGTTCCTGGTGGAGTTGCTTTGGATAAGTGGCAATCTAACTTATTTTGGGTTGAGCCAACAGGTAAGGGATTCGTTTATATAGGCGATCGCTGGTATCGGGGCAGAACTCTTGTTGTTCCCTCAGAAAAAGGCTTATCTGTTGTGAACTGGGTTGATTTGGAAGAATATCTCTACAGCGTAATCGGTGGCGAAATGGACTCCGGGTGGCCTTTAGAAGCCTTAAAAGCTCAAGCGATCGCCGCCCGTACATATGCTCTTTACGAGCGCGAAAAACAACGCAATAATCCCATTTACGATTTGGGTGATACACCTGATCGTTGGCAAATTTACCAAGGCGTCAACAGTGAATCTCGTACCACCTTAGCCGCAGTTGATGCTACAGCCGGGAAAGTACTTACTTATAGAAATAGGATTATTCTTTCTGTCTTCCACGCGTGTTCTGGCGGACACACTGAAAACTCAGAAGATGTTTGGGGAAGTCGCGAACCATACCTACGTGCTGTTCCAGACTTTGACCAAAATATCAGCGAATGCAACTGGATCAGAACTTTTTCCCCTACGGAAATCAGCGCCCAAATTCCGGAAATCGGCAATGTCAAGCAAATGATTCCTGAGAGTACATCACCTTTCGGTAGCGTCACATCTCTGAAAATTGTCGGCGATAAAGGCCAGAAAGTCCTGAGGGGCGAGGATGTGCGTACAGCTCTAAAGCTAAAAAGCACCCGCTTTAACGTCAGCAACGGGAATGGAAGCTTTACACTTAGAGGACTTGGCTATGGTCATGCTTTGGGCATGAGCCAGTGGGGAGCCTACAATCTAGCAAAGCGCGGATACAATCACCTACAAATTTTGAATTACTATTACAAAGGTGTTGCTCTAGCGCCTATTCAGGTTAAGAAATAGCCGAAGAGGATGCTGTCGGATGCTGTCGGATGATGAGGAAATTATTTCCTTTGTCTCCCTCATCTCCCCTGCTCCCCTGCGCCGGATGCTGTCCTACTCCCCACTCCCTCGCTGCAGGCGTTTTTGCCATTCAGCGTCAATTTGTTCAGAACGTTCTACTTCCTGTTCTAACAAGTCAGTTTCGGTAGAGTAGACCAAATCTTCATCACCAAGGACTTTTTCTGCGGCAAACTGCTGAGCATAAGCTATTTTTTGCTGCAAAACAGAGTCTGCGCTTGCTAGTTGTCTTGCCCGGGATAGGCGATCGCGGTTGCGTTCAGCAATTTTGCTATTGCGCCACTGAATCCAGAAATACCGTATTAACGGGACAACTAAGAAACCTGTTCCGTAAGCCAATAATAGCCAATAAATCCCATGTACAAAAGCGACTAGTCCACCGACTTGGGCGGCTACCGTACCATCTCTCAGCAAACTCAAGAGCACTAATGCACCGACAAAATTTGCAATACCCAACCCTGCACTTAGCAGAATTTGTCCTGAAGTTGCCGCACTAAAGCGCCAAGGAAATTCTTCCAAATACGCTGAAAGAGGCTGACGGTACTTTTTGGCAGCACTTATCTGCAACTCTGGGAAGTAATAAACAATCTGCCCATCAGGACTCACCTTGGGTTGCCCGTTAAAGCGAGTCAGAACCGGCAGCATATAATCTTCGTACTCTTTTGCAGAACCTTCTCCAATATTATCTAGATATGGTGCAATTTGTTCGGCGACTACGGCACCTTGGTTGTTACGAATTACCGTAGCAATTTCTTGCCAACGGCGTTCTTCTAACTTGGCATTAGGGTTGCCATCGCCAAACAAAAACGAAAAGACAGCTTCAAAAAAATTCAGATTGCTTTTTTCCCGACGTCTTTCCCTCTGACGGGTGTCATAATCTGGGCTAAGATACCAGAATAAATCTGGGAAATAGAAAAACCCACCACTAAAATTGCCACCCCTATCGTTGCTATCGCGGTCTGAGTTGGCAGCGGTGATGATTAAGATAATGGTGATAGTTATCAGGGCGATGGAAACAATCAAGAAAATTCCAAAGGAAATCCTAATTAGGTAAAACAGAACGCCCCAAAGCTTTTTCCACCATTCCTGTAACCGTAATTGCAAATATTTATTACGTAAAATTGCTCGAAAGTTTTTTGGAAATAAGTAAACAATATCACCCGTATCAGAAACTTGTAAATGTCCGCCAGCTTCAGTTGCAAGAGCTAATAACCCTTGATTTGCCAGCGCAACATTTAATCCAGCCTGAGTTGCCACGTCTCCAACAGTGACGCGGTAACCTAATTGTTCCACAGCTTGCATGATGGTGGGATTGGGAGCCATCGCTCTTCCCTCGCAGCGAAAAATACTCTTACTTCTTCCAGTATAAAGTTTGATTTTTAAGAACTTGGCAAGATGCGACGAGAGGCAATGTCTTGCTTTTATTAAAAATTGCAGAAGCTAAGGCTGGCTTTGCAGACGAAGGAAAAAAACGTTTACATCGCTCTTTCCATTCCCTCAAAAAAGAAAAAGTCTCCCGCTCCTGTTGAACAAACGATTATTCTTGGATTGTTCATCATTTGGTGGTTTTACAGCTTGATTTCGCGTTAAAATTATTACCCTGGCTTGGTTTACTAGCAAATTTTCTGCCTAATTATGGTTCAGTACACTCTTGCTCAAAGCCCAGAAATCATCCTCACCGTTCCTGGTAAAGATTCAGCCAAAGCCCGTGAAAAAGCAATGGATCAGTTGCTGAAACTGATGGATGAAGGTGAATTACCTACGGAACTCGAAGATGGATTTGGTCCCCAACAACTGATTGAAGTTAAAGAAACAGCAACAGAAACCTCTAGCGATGAGGACGCCATTACACAGGCTGTCCAGATTTTGAGCAACCTAGCCACGCTTAAGTTGAAAGTGCAGGAGTCACGCGCCGAAGCGATGGAAGTTCGCAAGGCGGTTGACATCCTATTTTTAGATAAGTCCGTCACTGAGGAGGAAATTACTCGCCTGAAGGAAGGTTTTAAAGTTCTCAAAAATTATGCCCAAGCTAATCTGCGTTATCAAGAAGCAAGAGCAAAAGCAGAACAGGCTCGACAGGTGCTAGATCAGGCTTTGAAATCTCCTGAGAAATAGCTTGATCATTTGATTGAGGTTAATCGCGGATCGCTTGCTCATGGATACATCTGTTTGTTTATGCAGACGATGATCATCCCCAAGCGTATCGCTACCTCGTGCTTGGTTAAACATTGAGCCTAGCACAAGACAAAAGAACAAAGTTTACCCTCAGCTAAGCTAGATTAGCTGTTGACACTCTGAGCCCTATAAGGGCGAAGATTCTTTCGTCACGGGGAGCGCAACCGCTTTACCCTCGGAAAGCATGCAAGACCCGTGTGCCCCACGGCTGCAAGTCCCCGAATGAGAACTACTTGAGCGGCTGCGACATCTCTGTCGGTCGTATAGCCGCAATGTTGGCATGAGTGTGTACGCTCAGACAAGTCTTTTTTGCCCGTCTCAATGAGACAGTTAGGACAAATTTGGCTTGTCTTCTTGCTATCAACTTTCAGAAAGAATACACCACGCTTAAAGCAGCACTGCTCTAGTATTTGGAAGAATTGACCCCAGCCAGCGTCCAAACAGTGCTTTCCTAAAAAGCCGCGAGCTAGTCCTTTGAGGTTCAAGTCTTCTGCAAATATCATCCCTGCCCAATCACAAAGATTATGGGCGTATAGCCAGTGGTAATATGCCCTTACGTTAGCGATGCGCTCATGCAATTTACTCACTTTAAACTGTGCTTTTTTACGGTTATTTGAACCCTTAACCTTTCTAGATACACTCCGTTGCAGCAATTTAAGCTTGCGTTCGAGCTTCTTAAAAGGTCGTGGATTAGGGAACAATTTACCGTTGGAAACAGCAGCAAAGTGGCTTATTCCTAGGTCAATCCCAATACCTTCACCATGAGGCATGATATCGGGAACAGTTACATCCCACTGCAATGTCAACATGATGTACCAGCCAGTAGCACGACAAACTATTCGCGCTTGCGCTACTTTGGAAGACGCCGGGATCTCTCGGGATTGACGGAATTTAACCCATCCAATCATAGGCAACTTAATAGTGTTGCCTATGATTGCATCCTTACTTAATTGGGGGAAAACGAAGGAGCGCATAGTTCCCGGTTTTTTAAACCGAGGAAATCCATGACTCTGTTCCCACATACTGACAAATGCCTGCTCAAGTCTTCTCAAAGTTTGTTGCAAAACCTGAGATTGAACTTTCTGCAATCGTGGGCTAGTTTTTCTATAAGCTGTTAATGCCTTGCACTGCTTGGCATAAGTTGGACGTATAGTGTCTGCGGGAATTATGTATTCAGACCGAAGTGAGCAAGCGTTAATCTGACAACTACGAGACTTAAACCAATCTTTTCTCTCGCCTAACGCATAGTTATATATGCGCCTACATTGTTCAAGCCAATCTGTGAAAATAGCTATTTGTTCCGATGTGGGTTTAAGTTTGAATTCGTATGTCAAGCTAAACATCTGCATCACCTCCTTGGATCTATTTTACACTAGTTTTAAAAAATAACTAACCGTTTCTTAAAACCTTCAGAGACAAATAAAAAGCCGTCAAACGAAGGACGGGGCTTTAGACCCAGTTTTTTGGTAAAGGTACTGCGGAACAGCCACCAACTCCTAGCTTCACGTCTTGCGCTCGTTTAACCCTCCTTAAATGAAACGTCAGAAACCTCGCACGTAGCGCTCGCGTTGTGCGTAGGTAGTTCATTCAACGCGTACTATAAAGATACCTATGAAGACCAACAACCTACTACTACTCAGTACAAAGCTTTCATCACAAATCAGGAATCTCAGAAATTGACGTATTGATGGTAATAGCCGATCGCGATCGTCCAATTGTGATTATGAATTAGCAGTGCGATTGCCGGGTGTGGCATTGCCAATCGCACCGAGTGCCCGTTGTAGGCGATCGCTTCACTATTTAACTCTTCACCTATATACATATTGTGAAAAAAATGTCAACTCGTAACTTTAAAAATATTCTTTACTGAACGAGATACCTGCGGAATGTAGAATCTACTTAAGTGATTTTGTATTACCGCAGGAAGTCATGGTCATCAAGTTTTCACAGTTGAAATCTTTATTTTTCTTCGGAATAACCTTTTGCATAGTGCTGGTTTGCGGACTCGCATTCGGACAAGTCAGCTTCGCTCAAAGTTCGCTTGGAGCAAGAGTCGATGTGGTGGGTGCAGACATTACTGGCACCCTTTTTCTGACGCAGCAAGAGAATGGGTTGGTAAGGATTCGAGGCACAATTCAAGGTGATCCGGCAACGCTGACTCCCGGTCTGCACGGACTCCACATTCATAGCGTGGGCGTGTGCGAACCCGGTGCTCAACCTCCTTTTAGCACCAGTGGTGGACACTTTGACCCTGGTCCTTTTGGTTCGGAAGTTCCTGTAGAGGCAAACCATCCGTACCATCTGGGTGACTTGCCAAATTTGGTGGTGGATGAGCAGGGATACGCAACGTACAATGCATTAACCAGTCGAGTCACCCTAAGTGAAAGTCCCATCACCTTGTTTGACAACAATGGTAGTGCAATCATCATTCACCAGTTAACGGATCAACAAAAAGCTGGCGGAACCGCAGCAGAAGCAGGCGGGGGACGAATAGCCTGTGGGGTTGTGACTCGCGACAATAGCTCTGGGCAATCAGATAATAGATCATCCTGATGTTGCGAAAAGTTGGGTTGTTTTACTTTTGACGCCTACGTGCATGGTCACATTTTTAGACTGACTCTTCACGCAATACAGCGCTCAATTGTTGCTAAAACAGATTTGGCAAGTGCGTCAAAATCGTAACCCCCTTCCAAGCCAAACAAAATTTTACGAGTTATTCCCAGACAATAATCTGTGAATAAACCATAATCTTGTGGTTGTAAATTTATACTAGCTAAGGGGTCATCGGCGTTGGCGTCGTAACCTGCACTCACAATCAGTAAATCCGGTTGAAAGTTCGATATAAAAGGCACAACCTTTGTTTCAAAAACTGGTTGGTATATTCCGATATCGCTGCCAGGAGGAAAAGGCAAATTCAATACATTGTTATGAAAGCCTCGCTCTGTATAATGTCCAGTCCCCGGATAGCAGGGGTACTGATGCAGAGAACAGTAGGCGATTTGTGGGTGATTTTCTACGATCGCCTGTGTACCATTTCCGTGATGCACGTCCCAATCAAGAATAGCGACGCGGTGAATTCCTGGTTGTTGCAAGGCATAAAGAGCTGCGATCGCCGCATTAGAAAATAAGCAAAACCCCATTCCTGCATCACTTTCGGCGTGATGTCCTGGTGGACGCGCCAGCACAAATGCTGGTTTGCCAGTTCCTAGCACAGTATCAACTCCATCCAACCAAGCACTCACCGCCAACAAAGCAACATCATAACTGCGCCGGGAAACAGGCGTATCTCCATCCAAAGAACCGCCACCAGCAAGAGCAATTTCTTGGACTTTTTTGATGTAGCGCTGCGTGTGTGCTTGTGACAACACAGACATCAGAGGTCGCTTTTCGGGTGGAGTGGGTAAGCGCCATTCAATGTGTTGTGCAAACGCAGCTTGTTTTAGGGCGGTGGCGATCGCCGTTAGGCGTTCTGGTTTCTCTGGATGAAAAGACCCAGTTTTATGATCCAGAAACTCTTCGGAATAAATGACGCTCAGCATAGGGCGAAAAAGGTTGGCAGCAAGATACTGAATGAAATTGTATCCTTACTACTCTTTGGTGAAACCAATCATTTCATCGGTTGGTTCATCCAGCATTTCCGGTACTACTGCTGGGTTCCCCCTAAGTTCATCTGGTGATAAACCAAGCAATACATCATCTATTCTTGGCGGATGCTTAATTTTGTCAAGCATCTCCGGGCTTAATTCGGATTCATCGCTTGGTGGATTTGTCTTTTCGGCTTGATTAGGAGTTGTTTCGTCGCTAGACATGATTGTTTATCCAACCTTACACGCCTCAGCTTAAACTCTCCTGTTACGACGCATACACTATCTTGGGGCTTAAATTGAGGATGAGGGGGATGAGGGAGTGAGGGAGTGAGGGAGATGAGGGAGATGAGGGAGTGAGGGAGTGAGGGGGGGATGAAAGTAAGCATAAAAATTGTAAAATTTTTGTAACTTTCGTTTCATTTAGACAGGAAAATCAGCAGTGCTACCAAACAAGCGCCCCCCCACCGAACAAACTCAACGTTGGACATTCTCTCAGCTTTTTGGACGAGCAAGGCGTAATCCTTTCATGATTTCGCGCTGGGTTTTACGCTGGGCTGTTGTCGGAACTTTTTGTGGTTTATTTGCTGGGCTGTACTGGAATCTCCTAGAACTCATGATTCATGGACTCCAAAAATTTCAGGGTCCTAGTCTCCTGTTCGTCATGCCACTGGCTGGTTTAATTATCGGTGTGGTGATTCATTACCTTGGGAATCCTGGTGAAATTGCTGTCATCGTAGATAACATCCATTTTCAGGGCGGACGGCTGGATGTTCGCAAAAATCCCTCGATGATTCTTGCTTCCCTAGTCAGCATATCAGCTGGCGGGAGTGCTGGACCAGAAGCACCACTGGTACAGGTTACAGGTTCCTTTGGCACTTGGGTTGCTGACCGTTTAAGACTCGAAGGTGAAGACGTCAGATCCATGAGTTTGGCGGCGATGGCTGCGGGCTTTACTGCTTTGTTTGGCGCACCTCTTGGCGGTGCTATGTTCGCCTTGGAGATTTTGCACCACCAGCATATTGTGGAGTATTACGAAGCCCTGATGCCTGCTATTGTTTCGAGTTGCGCTAGTTATCTCGTCTTTGCAGCAATTACACATTTGGGCATTGCACCCACCTGGCATTTCCCTCAGTACCACCTAGATAGCATTGATGATTTTGCCGTAGCTATCATATTTGGGATTGTCGGGGTAGTGGCAGGATGGATTTTTATGGGTATTTTTCGCTTATGTGACCGAGTTTTTGCCTTGATTGGTGGACCAATTTATCTACGTACAACGATAGCAGGGTTGGGGCTAGGCATTTTAGCAACTGTTTTACCTCTCACCCGTTATTTTGGACATGAGGAGTTAGATGAGGTTGTCAATCAAAGCTTTCCTGCTCTTTTCTTGCTTGCGCTTGCTTTGGCTAAAATGGCTGCCATCAGCATGACTGTCACAGGTGGATGGCGTGGTGGATTTATCATTCCCCTATTTTTCACTGGTGCTTGTGTCGGTAAAGCAGTCGCAGCCTTGATCCCCGGACTCAATCCTACCCTGGCAATGATTTGTACGATGGCGGCGGTCAATGCAGCGGTGACGCGCACACCCATAAGTACGACCTTGTTACTGTCAAAATTGACCAACTTCAGCCCCTTGACTCCAATCCTATTTGCTAGTTTGATTGGATTTTTTCTTGCGCCCAAAGCCCCTTTTATTGCATCTCAACTTAAGTCTGGGCAAGAAGCACTCATCGGTCATGAGTAATTAGTTATTAGCTAGCAGTTAACAGCTTAAGAACTGTTTATTTTCACTATTAACTGTTCACGGACAAGCCAAAAAACAGGAGCATATGTTAAAATTGTATCAAATAACGGCAATAATTCAGCAATAATTGGGAACATTTTTGCTCTTTTCTCAGTATAACGGCTAAAATTTGCAATTTTTGGAGTTTTTTAGGTTATGACAACCTCTCAGGAGAGGATTATCCCAACAGATCTGCGGATTGAGATGTCCCGGTCATATCTGGAATACGCGATGAGCGTAATTGTAGGTCGGGCACTACCAGACGCCAGGGATGGTCTGAAACCTGTGCATCGTCGCATTCTCTACGCAATGCATGAACTAGGGTTAAGCGCTGATCGCCCCTTTCGTAAATGCGCTCGTGTGGTAGGGGAAGTATTGGGTAAATATCATCCCCACGGCGACACAGCAGTCTATGACGCTTTGGTGCGGATGGCGCAGGATTTTTCCATGAGATTTCCGCTGATCGCAGGGCATGGAAATTTCGGTTCGGTAGACAACGATCCACCAGCGGCAATGCGATACACAGAATGCCGCTTGGAAGCTTTAACCAGCGATGCTCTTCTGCAAGATATCGAATCGGAAACAGTAGATTTCATCGATAACTTCGATGCTTCCCAGCAAGAACCTACAGTCTTGCCAGCCCGTATCCCACAGTTGCTGCTGAATGGTTCCTCTGGGATTGCGGTGGGTATGGCAACCAACATCCCCCCGCATAACTTGGGTGAATTGATTGATGGGTTGGTAGCACTGATTGAAAATCCAGAAATAACCGACATTCAGTTAATGCAGTATATCCCCGGACCTGACTTTCCTACTGGAAGTCAGATTCTAGGGACGACAGCAATTAAAGAAGCTTATACCACCGGGCGCGGTTCCATCACCATGCGCGGCGTGGCTACAATTGAAACTATTGAACAACGGGGACGCCCTGACAGAGACGCAATTATCATCACCGAATTGCCTTACCAAACCAACAAGGCGGCGTTGATTGAAAAAATTGCCGAGATGGTGAACGAAAAAAGGCTCGAGGGAATTGCCGATATTCGGGATGAAAGCGATCGCGATGGGATGCGAGTTGTTATCGAACTTAAGCGCGATGCTTATCCCCGTGTCGTCCTCAACAACCTCTACAAGCAAACACCGTTGCAAGCAAACTTTGGGGCGAATATGCTGGCGCTGGTGAATGGCGAACCGCAGATACTCACCCTGAAGGAGTTTTTGCAAGTCTTTTTGGATTTCCGCATCGAAGCGATTACCAGACGCACCCGTTACGAACTGCGGAAAGCCGAAGAACGCGATCACATACTGCAAGGGTTATTAATTGCCCTGCTGCATTTAGATGAAATTATTAGCTTAATTCGCAATGCATCTGATGCACCGACGGCAAAAGGGGAGTTGATCACAACCTACGGGCTTTCGGAAGCGCAAGCAGATGCGATATTGCAAATGCAACTGCGGCGTTTAACAGCGCTAGAAGCAGACAAAATCCGCTCCGAACACGAAGAATTACAAGCAATCATTGCTAACTTGCAGGATATCTTGGCACGGCGAGAGCGGATTTTAGAAATCATTCAAAACGAAGTCACGCAACTCAAACAGAAACACGCCACACCGCGCCGCACGGTTATTTCACCCCTTGAAGGAGAAATTGATGAGCGTGATCTGATTGCCAATGAAAAAGCTCTGATTCTGCTGACTGAGCAAGGTTACATCAAACGAATGCCAGTCAGTACCTTTGAAGCGCAAAGCCGTGCAACTAGAGGTAAAGCAGCTGCCAAAATCAAAGAAGATGATAACGTTGAGCATTTCTTGACTTGCTGCGACCATGACAGCATTCTATTTTTTAGCGAACGAGGTGTTGTTTACTGCCTGAAAGCGTATCAAATCCCTGTTGGTTCTCGTACCAGTCGCGGCACACCAATTGTGCAAATGCTACCCATTCCCAAAGAAGAGAAAATCACCTCGATTGTCCCTGTTGACGAGTTTAGCAGCGATGAATATTTGGTCATGCTTACCAAGGGCGGCAATATCAAGAAAACCGAGTTAGCAGCGTTTAGCAATATTCGTGCTAACGGCTTGATTGCCATATCCTTAGAAGAAGGCGACCAACTCCGGTGGGTACGACGCGCCAGAGTAGAAGACAGCGTAATCATTGGTTCGCGTCAGGGGATGGCAATTCACTTTAGATGCACCCACGAACAACTGCGTCCCCTGGGAAGGGCAACTCGTGGAGTAAAATCGATGAAATTGCGTAAGGGTGATGAACTAGTGGGAATGGATATTCTGCCCGCTGCCATTCTTGCCACTTTAGATACAGACACAGAAGCCGAAATCGAGGAAATCGAAACAGAAGAAATTGAAAATGAAGAATCCACAGAAGTCCCAGGCAACGGCAGTACTGGTCCTTGGGCTTTGGTGATTACAATGGGAGGATACGGCAAACGCGTCCCAGTTGCCCAGTTCCGCCTGCAAAATCGCGCCGGTCAAGGTCTAACGGCAACCAAATTCAAAAATCGCAAAATCAAAGACCAACTAGCAACTCTGCACATTGTCAACAGTGACGATGAAATTATGATGGTTACCAGTCGCGGTATCATCATTCGTCAGGCAGTGAATGCGATATCAGTCCAATCGCGATCAGCAACTGGGGTGCGAGTGCAGCGCCTAGACGAAGATGATGTGATTACGGGAGTGGCGATCGTTCCCCCCGATACTGGTGATGCAGCAGAGGCAGAGTAAGAAGCAGAGGGAGCAGGGGGAGCAGGAGAAGCAGGGGAAGAAGTTTACAATCTTAATCCCCTACTTGATTGCTCTATTTAGTGGTGTTTTGATGGGGTTGACCGTCGCACCTTACGGCGCGTGGTTATTAGCGTGGATTGCCCTTGCTCCCCTGTGGGTATTAGTTGTGAGTTATTCTGCACAACGCAAAAACCCATCCCCTTCTGCTCTTCTCCCCCTATCACTCGCTTGGGGTATCGGTTATCACGGCGTTGCCCTATCCTGGATTACGGGGATTCACCCTATGACTTGGATGGGGGTTCCTTGGTTGGCGAGTTTAGCGATCGCTCTCTTTTGCTGGGTATTCATTAGCCTTTGGGGAGCTGCGTTAGTTGCGAGTTGGGCGATCGCGATACGAGTGATTTGCCGTTCCATCCACAACGGTTTTGTTCGGGTTCTCATTGGCACAGCCCTATGGTGCGCATTAGAAGCTCTTTGGAGTGCAGGACCTTTGTACTGGAGTTCTGTTTCTTACACTCAAAGCCCGCATAATCTCGCAATATTACACCTTGGTCAACTTTCTGGACCTAGCGCGGTGACAGCGGCTATTGTTGCCGTGAATGGCTTGATTGCTGAAGCTTTCATAAACCGCCCTACGCCGAAGGCGCATGTCCAAACGGCTTTAGACGCCAAGAACGCCAAGATTTCTTCTGAGTTTTCTCCGCCTATACGACTGTTTTATTTCGGAAGTGCTGTAGCGTTATTTCTTATTCTCCACCTTATTGGTTTTGGTTTATACAGCCGTCCTCTTACCCAACTACCAAAAGCCGCCCTGAAAGTGGGGATTGTTCAGGGAAATGTCCCCAACGAAATCAAGCTTTATCCAGAAGGTTTTCGTCGCGCCATTGAAGGCTACACCAATGGATATCTAACACTAGCAAACCAAGGTGTAGATGCAGTGCTGACCCCAGAAGGCGCTTTGCCTTTTTTCCAGGATGAGATTATGGCTAGTTCTTTGGTGACAGCAGTGCGAGAAAAAGGCGTGGTTGCTTGGATTGGAGGTTTTTATAAACAAGGAAGCAGCTATACAAATAGTTTATTTGCGATCGCTGGCGATGGTGAGATAAAAAGCCGCTACGGCAAAGCAAAGATGGTTCCTATCGGGGAATACATTCCCTTTGAACCAATTTTAGGTGGTATCATTAACCGTTTATCGCCTTTAGACGAACATCAAGTTCCAGGTTCGCCAAATCAGGTATTTGACACGCCTTTTGGTCGCGCTATTGTTGGTATTTGTTACGAATCTGCTTTTTCTGGGCAATTTCGCCGTCAAGCTGCTGCGGGTGGGCAATTTATACTAAGTGCTTCCAATGATGCCCATTACAGTGCAGCTATGCCCGCTCAGCACCATGCACAAGATATCATGCGGGCAATTGAAACTGATAGATGGGCAGTGCGGGCAACCAACACGGGATATTCAGCTTTTGTGAATCCCCACGGCAGAACAGTCTGGATATCTGGGCATAATACGTACGAAGTACATACAGAAACAATATATCGACGGCAAACTCAGACTTTATACGTACGTTGGGGTGATTGGTTGACACCGTCATTGTTGGTAGCGGGAACCTTAGCATGGTGTCTCATGATTCGTCATGTCAAATGAAATCTACTAAGCTTAAGATGATTGCCGAAGTTTTCGGCAACAGCTTTTACATCCTAAGCAGTGGCAGGGCTTCTTCTTGATAACAAGAGAGATTGATCAGTGCTTGGGTTTGTGGCGATCGCTGAATTTCATCAACCATGAATTGAATCATTGGCTTGGCTACTGAACACTGCATTACGCCTGCTTCATCATAGAAACGCTCACTGGGAATGGCTTCTACAATATCTATTTGATTGCATTTGCGGTCAAACTGACACCGACGACAAGTTTCGCCTCGTTCCATCCGAATTTTTGTGACGTTGGCATACGCTTTAGAGGTAAAAATTTCAGTTAAAGATTGTTGAAAAATATTACCCATATAGCCAGCAGCAGAATAGGGATCTCCATGCGAATAGGTATCTCCATTGGTGTTAACGATCAGCACCCACTCGTGCTCAGAGGGTATAAAAACTCCAATGTCCTGACCAGCTAAATATCTAACTGCTGCTTCAAAATAGTTTTTCAGCGGTAGAACTTCTATCCGTGATGGAGCGGCGAATTGAGCCTTAGCAACTTTTTGGAGTGCAGCAACAATTGCCTCAAAACTAAGCATTAGATGTGCCATTCGCTCTGGAGGATTGTGTTGAGAGAAAATTGGCAAAAATCGGAAGGTGATACCTAATTTGTTATAAAATTCGTAAATATTGACGGCTTTATTTATATTGAGGGCATGAAGAACAACTATCCCTCCTACGGGAAAATTCCTGTCCAACAAACGTTGCAAATTATCCAAAACTTTTTCTTGTGAAACTCTGCCAGCAATATCAATGCGTTGTTCTCCAAATACATCCAGGGAAATACCTAAAGAGATGTTCAATTCTTCCAGCAGGTCTATCTTTTTATCCGAAATCTGAAACAGGTTGCTTTGTACTGCAGTGGTATGAGCTATGCCATTAGCCCCAAAATATTTATCCCGAAGAGTGCAAACTGCTCGTAAATAATCAGGAGGAAGTAGCAGGGGTTCTCCACCATGTAATACTAAATCAATTGGGATGGAATGATTTCGACTTAAAACATACTCAGCTACACTTTTGAAAAAAAACTCAATACCATCAAGAGGCATCTGTTCTTTATGAGATAGCTCATCATATTCGTAGCAATAAGTACATCTTAAATTGCACAACTTGCTTAATTTCATAACAAGATGCATAATGCCTCCTATGAATTTTGCACTTAAATTTTGATGAAAATACAACAACTTAGGTGTGCATTGACCACCAGAACCATCAAGGTGATTGCAAGTATCGCAAAAACTTTTATTTGAGAGCTAATTGCTTGCAACCTTAACTTTGAGCAACTCCCTTGTTCGTCTTTTAATTATCAATAAGCCAACTTTTTGGAAGTGTGTTTGAGAAGCAGAACTAGGTTTAAGCAGCTGCTGAATTAGAGGCTAATCGCTTGAGTGTGCGCTGAATCATCACCACATACATCTCAAACACACTCTAAATAGAGGTTTTAGCTATTTTGCTATGTTATTTTTTACCAAAGTGATGAAATAGCCCTGTTTTAGTATCACCTTGACAGAGCTATCACTAGAGAACCCTGACTACCTGCGGAATAAAAAGGCTATGAATCGAGGATCTGACTCAGTGTGTCTCGCACGCTCACCTTAACGGATTGCTCTTTACTAGCAAGAGTGTTGCCATCTGGTGTCTGCGGTGCTACACAAGCTCTGCCCCAAGTGCCTTTACCAATACACTGCATAAAAGAGGGACGCGCAATCTTATCGGTATCAAATTTTTCAGTAGACTGACGGGTTACCTGTCCATCTTGAACTTTGAGCATTTGCCCATTGGAGAGCTTATAATAACCATCTGGCAGCACTTTATGCTCACCAGTTGAACCAAGAGCAACAGCTTTCTGACCTTGGATGAGGAGAGTGTCAGAACCAAGTACTTTGATTAACTGTTGATCTGCCACAGCGATCGCTTCAGAGCCGCTAACTTTGGCTTCAGTAACGGGCATTAAATACTGGTCTAAACTCTTAGCTAACTGGCTCACCAAACCATTGTCAGTAGCAAGTGAGACAAAACCAGTCAAGACAAAAATACTACCAACTACTTTGCTAGCTATGTGTTGGTTTTTATGAATTTCGGACATTTTTACTTTTCCTCACACTGATAGATGTATAAATTCATTTTGTAATGTATCACGAGAGGGAACGCAATTCGATGTTCGTGAATTAACTAAGTTGAGCAATGGTACTGGTATCACCCAGCAAAGCTCTCTAGTGGGCTACTAGGCGGATTTTCCGCACCTAGATTTACACGTGCTTGCTTTAAAAATCTTAAAAAAGTGGACATAAGAACTTTTATTTTTATTGCTTGTCCGGATTTTTAGCGCTAAAGCGTGTAAAAAGATTCAAAAGTGTTTGTTTGCCATGAAAACTGGATTTTTTCACTAACATGGCGCGGGTTAATTCGCTCTGTTGGTTGCACCGACAGGACAAGCCCAACGAGCGTCAAGTAAGAAAGGATAACTTTCCAGTTGTAGAAAAATCTACTGTAGAAAAAATCTACGTCGCAGTCGTGCAGTCTGTGAAAGCTTACTCAGGGTACTTACCACGACCACGGAAATCGTGGAGCTCCAGTTAACACTGAAGCAAGAATCCCCAGGCTTTTTGTGTTCGCGTAGCGTGCCGTGCCTCCTCCGGAGGAGCTGCGCTAACGGCGATAGCCGTGGCCGTACCCACTAGGCATAAATGAGCGCAAGCCTTGTTTTCGCTAGAAATGGGGAGTGTCAAAAACAACGCCTGGGGAGACTTAGGAGAACAGCAGTATGAACCAGAGGTTTGAGCCAAGGCTGCCTCAGGAGAAACAAGCCAGCGACAATACCATACAACCAAACCTTTCTGAGTCCGAGTCCCCGAGTCTCTCAGAAATTGAGAAGCAGAGCAAATATCGAGCAGGAATTAAGTGGCTAGCGACATCAACGGGAGTGGTGTTGTCTGGAATTGGTGGATGGGCTGGTTACAATTATTTGTTAAATCAGCGAGTGTCCCCTGTGCCAGTGAGTCTCATTCCAGTTCAACGTGGCAATGTTGAAGTCACAGTCACTGAGGCAGGTACTGTTGAGTTAGGTGGACAGCAAACCCTAAAGGCTCCAAGGGATGTCACTGTAGAGCAGGTTCTGGTTAAAGAGGGGCAGCAAGTACGTTCAGGACAGACTTTACTGCTGCTGCGCGATCGCCAAGTTCAAAAAGAATTTCAAGAACAACTACTGGAAAACAGAAAGAACAAAGAAACTTTCACTCGTCGTCAACAGATAGTTGCGGAGAAACAACAGAAGTTTAAAGATATTGAAAAGCGATTCCGAGAGTTTCAAAAAACATTTGAGCGAGGACTTACCTTTGAGTTTGAGAGTTTGAAGAACGCCCTAAGGCGGTTGAAGAAATCCCAAGAATTGTTGCAGCAGGGGGTCATTTCTGATAGAGAGTTACAAATCGATGAAGAGAAGGTCACTAATGCTCGTATAGCACTGAACAATACACAAGAGAAGTTGAACAGTGATCAAGATAAAGTCGATGAAGCCAAAGCAGCCGTGAAAGATGCAGAATCTGAACAACGCAAGGCAGCATTCGATATGCGACGAGGTCAAGAGAAGTTACGCGAAATCCAGCAACAATTGAGCGATCGCGCCGTGAAAGCACCAATGAATGGTATTGTGCTTAAGCTAGAAGTGAATTCAGGCAATGGAGTCAAGACAGAAAGTAAACTGCTGACCTTAGGAAACCCTGCAAAAGAAATTGTGCGACTAAAACTGACCACACTCAACGCTGCCAAAGTCAGCATCAATCAAGTCGCCCGTGTTAGCACAATCGGTCCCAACCCCAAAGTATTCATCGGTAGAGTGATTAGCCTTTCTCCCCAGGCAACAACTTCAACATCTGATGGCGGAACTGCATCCATGATGGGTTCATCTTCTAGCAATCAGGCAAAGGTGGATGCGATCGTTCAACTCGATAAGCCAAGCAGAACGCTCATTCCAGGCAGCCAAGTTAGTGTTGAGGTGATTCAACAACAACGGCAGAACGTGTTAACAATTCCTCTAGAGGTCTTACAAACAGCCGATCGACCGTTTGTCTGGATTAAGGATCAACAAGGCAGAGTACAAAAACGCGAAGTTAACCTGGGTTTACAAGGTTTAACTACGGTAGAGGTCAAATCCGGGTTACGTCAAGGCGAGCAAGTCGTCCAAGTTCCGCCCACTCAAACTATTACCCCCAACACTCCCTTACAAGAGACATCAATTTCACCAAATCCTGCAGACACAAAAGCACAATAAGCGGCTTCTCAGCACTGGTTTTCTTAATGGGTGAATTTTGTTCGCGTAGCGTGTCCGGAGGACATATTTTGAATTTTGAATTTTGAATTGCTTATGAGCATCTCTATTCCTGATCTGCTTTCCCTAACTTGGAAATCGCTTCACACTAACCTAGTACGGTCTGGATTGACAACACTAGGGGTGTTTATGGGAGTGGCAGCGATTAGCGCTACATTGAATATTGCCGACATTACCAATGCTCAAATTGAAGCTAAATTAGCTGAGCGAGACAAACCTTACCTAACACCTTACATAATGAGTGAAAATGGGTATGCTGTTGGCGACGATTTAAATCAGGACGATGAAGTTGCCCTCAAACGTAGTATTGCAATCATTCGCTCAGTCAGTTTTGTTAGTCAAATTTATGATGTTGGTTCTGTGCAGTATGAGGACAACGAGGCAAAAGATGTGCGTACCTACGGTGTCTCTCAAAATTACATCAGCACAACTGGACGCCAAATACTACAAGGACGCTTTTTTAAGACAGTTGACTTTGAGCAATATCGCCCTGTGGCAATCATCGATCAAAAATTGGCAGCAACTTTATTCCGAGAGCAATCTCCCGTCAACCAGGCAATCTTTCTAGCAAATACCCGTCTTACTGTAATTGGAGTTGTGGAAACAAAATCGAGTGGTCAAGAATTTGGGGAAAAATCTGGTACTCTCTGGCTACCTTCCACTTTTGCAAGTACTGTGGCAGGGAATTTTCAGTTTAGCACTCTCCAGATTAGTCCTGATCGACTGGAAGATATGCCACAGTTGAAAGAAAAGGTCAAACAAGTGTTATCAAAGCGTCATCCCAAGACAGTTGTGGAAACGTTTGATAACGCTGCAGATTTGCTCAAAGAACGGGAACTCCAGGAATCTGCCACACAAGCACTTGCTGTTGTGGGAGTCATTGCTCTACTGATTAGTGGTGTAGGTATTGCTAATATCACGATCGCCTCTGTTTTGGAACGCATCGAAGAAATTGGCATTCGCCGCGCACTTGGGGCAACTCAATTTGAGGTTATGGTGCAATTCATCCTAGAAGCACTCCTTTTGAGCATTTTTGGTGGTAGCTTGGCGATTATCAGCGTGCATGGCTTAACCCAGACAGCAACCAAAGTCATCATCCAAGCTCCCTATCAGTTTTCTCTGCGTAATGCTGCCTTGTCAATGGGAGCTGCAGTTGCGGTAGGAGTCGGTTCTAGTTTCTTGCCCGCACTCAAAGCGACGAAGATTGATATCATCGCTGCATTGCGAAGTGAATAAAGCTACCTGTCTCCCTCTGCTAAGAGCCCCCTGCCCCCTTGCGGTCTTAATGATAAATCTTTAACCGGACACGATATTACTGGCAACCTTACAAATCACCATGATATGTGAAAAGTATTTATTAGTACTATAGTGGACAAGTTGTAGTCCAGCTCGTTCTATTTCCTGCAGAAGTTCAGGTATTTCGTACTTATGATGTCTCCAAATAGTTATCTCTTCACCTTCAGAGATTTCAATGTTCTTATCTATTTCCATAAAATTGAAATTTATAGTATAGCCCTGACGGAGTTTCATATTGGCAACTACACTATCTGTTTCTAAATCATACTTTCTCACAAGTTCACAATCTTGCGACCTAATCCCAATCTTGTTTTTAATCCATGCATAAACTTGTTCTGCATGATACTTGCAGCCACCTCTCACTCTTCCATCCCATTGAGAGTTAGAACCAATTTCGTTAGTGAACACCAGAAAATCATTCTTCCCCATGCTGTCTCTAAAGTTTTTGAATACTCCATTTCTATTTTGATGATTGCCAATTGTCACACCTAAGTGTAAAAAGATTTTCGCTGTATCCTCAGTTTCAAGGCTAGCCTGATTTTTTAACCATTTTTTTGGTATAGAATGATTTTCTATGTCAAGTGTGTAACTTTTATAATCTATTAATGGAAACCACTTACTAAAATTCTTACTGGATAAATTCAGTAATTCTTCGCTAATATCTAACGCAATATATTTATTAATTTTACCTAATTTATTAAGTTTACCAATGAATTCTTTGACAGGATATGAATTTCCTGAGCCTACATCTACAATAGTAACTTTCTCACAATTTTGATGATTGCCATTAATGTATTCAAAATTCTTTTTTAAAAGGTCAATTTCTACATTTGATGTCCGATACCATCTAGGAATAATATATTTTTGATAAAAATCATCCCAAATTTTTGCGCCTCTACCTTTGTAAGAATACTTTAAAGGTATTTCTCGTCTGACTTCTAATGCATGAATTATCCCTAAAACTTCTTCTTCAGAAAAAATAGAGTAGAACTCAGAACTTGGCTTTGCTGTGCGACTGATAGGAGTTTGGCTCTTTAAGGGAAGTTGTGAATTACTATTAAAATTTTTAGCCATTATTCTTGTTATGATGGTTTTCTTAAATATTTAACGGTTATAAAACAATTGGATAAATGGCAACCTATGCTGCACGCACTGCCACACCACTCTACAGAATGTAGATTTTACATCGAAATACAGAAGTTACGCATAAAAATTACTGCTTTCTAAGACATTGGCAATGTGCTTTTAGAGTGAAACACATTGAGAAATCTTAAGTAATTCGCAGTTGCCTCCTCTGAATTTTCTATTAGCAGCAGATGTCCTGCCTTTGGTAATCGGATCACTTTGCTTCCGGGAATACAGCGTTGCAGCCGATCAGCTCCACGAATGTCGTAGATCTTGTCTTCTGTGCCCCAGATAGCAAGCGTCGGAAGCTGAGTTGCTCGCCCCTGACAGAGAACGTCATCGTACAGGTTCACGATGTCCCAAACCTGTTGATAGTGACGGTTACGAGTGATGTAGCCGTTCACTTTCTCTGTTTTGACAGAATCAGGGATGGTGGGAGGCGTGACAAACAGCAGGCTAATTTCCAGGTCAAACTGTTCTTTGGTGGTTGGAATAAAGGGGTTTATGCCGTCAAAGATGGAATTTCTGACGCTTGAAGCCCAATCAGTCACACCTAAAGGTGAACCGATAAAGGCAAGGCTACGCAACTGTTCCGGGTAACGCTGGCTGTAAAGGGTGGCGATCGCTCCTCCCATCGAACTCCCTGCTATATCAAACGAGCGAATTCCTAATTGATTCGTGAACTGGTGCAGCAGTGCAACCTGATTTTCCAAGGCATAGTCCCTCGTTGCGACAAGAGTGCTGTTACCATAGCCCGGTAAGTCGGGAGCGATCGCCCGATAGCCCGCAAGAGACAACTGACACATCATACTGTTCCACTGCTCTTTGTCTGCAAATAGTCCATGCAGCAGTAAGATCGGTTGTCCAGTGCCAACCTCGTTGTAGGACAACGTTCCATTGCTAATAGGGGCGGAACGGGTGGCGATCGCGCAGCCTGAAGCAGACGCTGGGCTATCCACAGCACCGTAACCCACCAATCTACATACCACCAGAATGACGAAGATCAGCCGGAGGATGAGTTTTCTCATGGTTATTTTTTAGGGTTATGTTGCAAAAACAATTAAAGGACAGAGCTTTCGTATGAATGAGCTCTTAATTATGCAACAACTCCCGATCCGACTCCCATCCCTGGATTCACTAGTCGTTTGATAAAGCGGTGGTCTTGTTCAATAATGTTATTGAGGTACTTAACAGGTCGCTGCGGACTGAAGTCGTACGTGTCGGGTATCCCGTCCCTCCTTAAAAGGTAGGGGTTCTCACCCTCCCGCTTTATTTGAATAGAACTGATTCAACAAGGGACGAGCTAGGAAAAAGCTAGAAATTGATTTAGCATCTACAGGCTCTCCTTCCAGAATAGATTTTTCCAGTTCTTCTGGAGTGAAAAACACTGTTTCCAAATCCTCGTCATCATCTTGTGCTGGTGGTTTCTCCAGCTTTTCCAAATCTTGTGCTAAATAAGCATAGATGATTTCGTCAGAATACCCTGGAGCGAGGAAAAACTCTCCTAGTTTTTGCCACTTCTGGGCGCGGTAGCCAGTTTCTTCCTCTATTTCACGCTGAATCGTCTCTAGCGGATCTTCGTTTGGTTCTAATGTACCAGCAGGGAACTCCAACACTCTTCCCTGAACCGCGAAACGGTACTGGCGCACGAGTATTAGTTTACCTTCTGGAGTTACGGGTATAGCCAGAGCGCCACCTGGATGACGAACACATTCCCATTCTCCCTCTACGTTGTTAGGTAAACGTAAGCGATTGACCTCAAAATTAAATTTGCGCCCTTTGTAGTACAAGCGCTCTTTCAGCAGCTGGGGTAATTCTCTACCTAATGGCATAAGCGAATTCCATTGTTTAAAAAGACACAGACTAACACTTTCGGAGGATGTAAAAATCAGCGTTGTCTGTGTTTATGGTTGGTCAAATAAGTTGCTCACCAATCGGTGTACTTCAGAACAGTCTACCGCTTTAACCAACTGTTTAATAGCATACCCGGAAATTGGTTCTATCCAATCTGGAGCAATTTCCGCAAGTGGTACCAACACAAACGCTCGTTCCCGCATTCTGGGATGAGGAAGCTGTAAGTTTGGTGTATTCAAAATTAAGTCATCATATAACAACAAATCTAAATCTAGGGTGCGTGCTTCCCAACGTTGTTGTCGTACGCGTCCAAATTTATTTTCAATTTGTAACAAAGTTTTTAACAGCAACTGTGGTAGCATCTCCACCCGCAGTATTGCAGCGCCATTTATGTAATCTGGTTGTGGTGGTCCGACAGCTTTAGTTTTGTACCAACTTGATTTGGCTTCTAAGAGAATTCCCGGTGTTTGGGCTAAAGTTTCGATAGCGGCTTCCAAGATAGCACGAGAATCACCAAGATTACTCCCAAGAGCAATTGCAGTATGAACATTCATTAACAGTTACCAGTTATCAGTTATCAGTTATCAGTTTCATCCGAAAGGTTTAAGTCCTCCACCAAGAGCACAGAAAGCGTTGGTGTCAGTACAACCACACTATACGCCTGGTCACTGGTCACCCTTCGGGTATGCCTTCGGCACGTCTTCGACGAACGCCAGTCGCCTACGGCGGGAGACCCGCCTGCAGCGCTGGACTCACTGTTCACTGTTCACTGTTTTAAGCAACGTGTTTTGCTTTTTTGTTTCAAATTCTTTCTACAGTAGTATTGCTTGATGCAATAATCAAATATAATTTTGTATAAACAATAACGCAAAATTATAATATAATTTTGCCAAAAGGAATATATTTAATTAATCATGAAGTGATATACTATCACGAATGTGGCGCACTAATCTAAAAACTCTAAAAACTTTCTTTTTATGGCGGTTAGATTGCAACTGCTTGAAGTGAGGAATTGACGTGGTAAAGTTTAACTCCTGGTTCCAGGAACAACCAGCAAACTCGAGTGACGCTGATAAAGAGAAACCAGAACCGCCCCCTGGTCATCAAACTGACAACGAAGAATCCACTTCGGAGACGAAATCACCAATCAAGCAGGGAAAGGGAAACCAATTACTGAACCAGATACTCTCCAAACTTCCTGGCAGTAATAAACCGCTTTATCGTCGCTATTGGTTTTGGGCAGGCTTGGGTATAACTAGTGGAATGATTGCTATAGGCTATGGTATTGCGGCAATAGACCAAAGTTTACCCGATAAAGCTGAACTCAACGCGATTGTTCGTGAGCGTACACTGACTATTAAAGCTGGTGATGGAACGATCATACAACAGCAAGGCGAAGCAACTAGAGAACAGTTAAAGATAGAGGAAATACCAGATAAATTTAAGCAAGCTTTTATTGCTTCGGAAGACAGAAGATTTAACAAACATAATGGAGTTGATACCCAAGGAATTGTCAGAGCAGTTTTAAATAACGTGCGATCGCAAGACGTGGTAGAAGGTGGTAGTACCATCACGCAACAAGTCGCAAGAATTCTCTTTCTGAAACAAGAGAAAACTGTCTGGCGAAAAGTCAAGGAAGCTCGTCTGGCACAGAAAATAGAAGAACAATTGTCCAAGGACGAGATTCTGGAACGCTACTTGAATTTGGTGTACTTAGGTTCTGGAGCTTACGGTGTTGCAGATGCAGCATGGGTTTACTACAGTAAAACTGTGGATCAACTCACGTTAAGCGAAATGGCAACGATCGCGGCATTACCTCCCGCACCAAATCGCTTTTCACCACAAGTGAATGCAGAAGCAGCAAAGCAGCGGCGAAATCTGGTGTTGCAACGGATGCAGGAAGATGGATTTATTACAGCAGCCGAAAAACAAGCAGCAAGCGCAGAACCAATCAACATCAAACCCAGTTCGCCTAAGCGATGGGAAGTAGAAGCTCCCTACTTTATCAGCTACATTCAAAAAGAATTGCCCAAGTATGTTTCCCCCGAAGCACTAAAAGCAGGCGTCACAGTGGAAACTAGCCTGAACTTGAATTGGCAGAAGGCGGCGGAAGCAACTGTTGCCAAAACGTTGCGAAATCAAGGTCGCTGGGAAAACTTTAAGCAAGCGGCTTTAGTTGCCGTTGATCCCCGCAGTGGTGAAATTAAGGCAATGGTTGGGGGGAAAGATTTTGGGAAGAACCAATTTAATCGGGTAACCCAAGCACAGCGTCAGCCAGGGTCAACATTTAAAGGGTTTGTTTATGCTGCCGCTATAGCAAGTGGGATGGACCCCTACGACACCTACCTCGATGCACCTCTAGTTATAGATGGTTATGAACCAAAAAACTTTGATGAGGGTTACCGGGGTATGCTTAGCATGAGGGATGCTCTCACCAAATCCGTCAATATTGTTGCGGTGAGGGTGCTGATGAAAGTGGGATTTGAACCAATTATTCAACTCGCCCACAAAATGGGGATTCAATCAGACCTCAAACCCATGTATTCCTTGGCACTTGGTTCTTCAGAAGTCAATCTGCTGGAGTTGACCAGCGCTTATGGTTCGTTTGCGACTAAAGGTTTGCACGTAGAACCTCATGGTATTACTCGCATTCTTGACCGTCAAGGAAAGGTGATTTGGTCTGCTGACTTCAAGCCGAAGCAGGCGATCGACGCTGAAAGTGCTGCCATTATGACCTGGATGCTCCGCAACGTGGTGCAAAATGGTACTGGTCGTGCTGCTCAATTAGATAGACCCGTTGCTGGCAAAACTGGCACCACCGATGATGCTCGCGATTTATGGTTTATTGGGTATATTCCCCAAATGGTGGCAGGGGTTTGGTTAGGTAATGACGATAACAAACCCACCGACGGTAGCAGTGGTAGTGCTGCTTACACTTGGCATGAATTCATGGAAAAAGCAGTCAAGGAAATACCCGTTGAAAAGTTTCCTGAAAGACCCAAGCTAGAAGGTCGAAAAGCCAGTATCAAGGCGAAACCTATCAAAGCCAAGCGAATTATAAATCGCTCTATTACCTCAGATGACCAGCAATCCGATGAAGAAACGAACAGCAGGTCATATAGACGAAGAAATCAACAAGTAAATTCTGATGATAGTAGTGAAGATTCATCTAGAAGACGCAGAAATAGGAGACGCTATTATCAACAGGAGCAGCAACAACAAGAGGAAACCTCAAGACCAAGAAGGCGCTACAGTCGTCGTTATCGTAGCGAAGAATCAAGTTCCAGTAGTGAGTCATCCTCATCGGATCGTCCACGGCGACGGCGATATAGAACACAAGAATCTGATTCTTCAACTCCAACAAGGAGTAGACGACAGTATACACCTCCTGAAACCAACTCCTCGCCCTCCTCAGGTTCTTCATCTCCAACACGTTCTTGGCGAGAAAGGCTCAAACCCACGCCATCCTCAGAACCTGGTTCTGAGGGTTAATTAACAGTAGTAACTTTGCTAACAATTATTCACAAACACTTACTGATGCTTCTAGGGTAGGGTACGAAGCCTGCCTACGCAGGCTTTATCTGTCTGCCCGTATCCGCAGCGTGCGCGAGTGACGCCTACCGTTAACCGAACCGTATTGCATCATATTCAACCTTCCGCGCCCGTCATGATGGGGATCGATTTCGATGCATGGTTCAGCAGTGTACTGTAACTGAGCTAGAGATGATCTGCAACTGGATCAACAACAATGATTGGCTATAGACGGCAAGAGTATCAAAAGCACTATCCGAGCGTCTCTACCGAATGCTTTGTAATTAATTAGATTTATTATGATAAATGGGCTTTGCCCAAATTACAATTTTTGACTCTTTAGTATGGATATTTCACTTACCAAACTACTACAGTGGTTAATTTTGACACTACTGTTTCCACTGGTCTTTCTTAATGGCTGGCTAGCGGTTCAAGTATTTCAATATTTTCAACCTCTATTGACAACTTTTCTTTTAGCAGCTCTACTTGCCTTCATTTTGAATTATCCTGTTTCGATTCTCCAAAAACGCGGAGTGAAAAGAAATTTTGCAGTAACATTAGTTTTTTTATCAACTTTAATAATTATATTTGCTTTAGGAATGACTGTAGTTCCTATTATTTTAGATCAGTTTCATGAAATGGCGAAAGTACTTCCTCAATGGATTGATTCTAGTGAGCAAAAATTCCAGAATCTTAATGAGTGGTCAGTTAGCCACGGCTTGAAGGTTAATTTCGATCAGATATTTACTCAAATAACCAATCACTTACCAAATGAATTGGAATATGTGGTAGATAAACTCTTTAGTATTGTGTTCGACACCATTGATAGTATTTCCGAAGCTTTAATTACAGTCGTACTAACTATTTATTTGTTAATAGATGGTGAGAGAATTTGGGATAGTTTATTTAAGAAGTTGCCCTTGAGTTTTGGTCAGCAGTTAAGGCAATCTGTTCAGCAGAATTTTCAAAATTACTTAATTGGTCAGGTAGCTTTGGCTTTCCTGATGGGGATTTCACTAACTATACTGTTTCTAGTTTTTCAAGTCCAGTTTGCTTTAGTCTTTGGTTTGGGAGTAGGGATTTTGAGCTTAATTCCCTTCGGTGATGTTGTTAGTCTTGCCATAGTCACTCTCCTCATAGCGTCAAATGATTTTTGGCTAGCAGCAAGGGTTTTGGCTGTAGCCGTTGTCATTGACCAATTAATTGACCAAGCTATTGCTCCGAGACTCTTGGGAAGTTTTACAGGACTTAGACCAATATGGGTTTTAATTTCTTTGCTAGTGGGAACCTACATTGGTGGAGTGTTGGGGTTGCTGATTGCTGTACCTTTAGCTGGTGTCATTAAAGACGCGCTAGACGGTTGGCAAGTTCCTCCTGTATCCGGTTATTCCGACAATGCTGTTAAGGGTAAAGAATTACCAGAAATGCTAACAAATAAGTAGTAAGCTTACCCCCGGCTAGAAGCCAGGGGCTTTCGCCACGCTTACAACTTCTAGAACGAAGATTTTCAGTAGCCCTAAGAAACTAGCGGTTGGTTCCTGTAACGGTTCGCAACACTAGCCCTTGAACCTCGAGGATGGCTTACTCAACATCGACTACTCGATATTGCTTCTACCTCCCTTGGCAATTCCCGGACACCCCCATTAAGCCACGGTTTGCGTATCAATCTCCGATACTTGCCTACTGCGAGACCCTTTCTGCGTGGCTACCACAGCGCCCTTCGCTATTTCGGCAGATAATATATGTACCGTATTGGTACACAAGATGTCAAGAGAACAGTTGCATATTCGGGTTAATCAAGAAGAGTACGAAAAACTTGAGCGTTATTGCAAGAACCACAAAAGAAGCAAGTCTGACGTTATTCGTGAGTTCATTCGCTCTTTGTTTGACGGCTAATAAATTAGCCGTGTCGTGCTTCCTCCCCGATATAAATATAAATAACGTGTGTCTGTCAATTCATTTAATTTTTTGACAGACACAGTTCGGGGCTTCCGCACTCCCGCGTTGTTTTCGTGAGTATAGCTGCGTATAGTGTGTTACGGCGCTAACCAATGTTAATTATTATTTTGATTGTTTTTTGCCCTAACGCACCATCTTATGATTGGGTGGTGCGTAACGCTTAGGTAGACGCCAAAAGCGTGGCTTCCACATGATAAGGCGCACTCTACTTAATATTTTGTTTCTAAAATTTTTGTATCTGTCGCTACACAGAGGAAGTACTGCTTTTGTATTAGTGTAATACACGCATACTCAAAAGACAATCATAATAGTAATTGCTCTACAACCAGGGATTTCCTGATTGGTGTCAATCCGATGGATCTCAATCACATACTGATTTGGCTAGTGTGTCTATCATGCATCTCGACGATGATGAGTGCATCTCGTATTTCTGCTAAGAATAATCGTGGCTGGATTATAGTGTCAGGATTAATCTTGGTTGCAGTTGCAGTTTTGTTGTATCTGACTCCATCCCTGGGTGGCTTGATTGGTGGATGCTTGTGGGCGATTCTAGTCATCGTGCCCAACATTGGTCACAGGAAAGTTGACCAACTTATTGCTCAACAACGCTTTGGTCAAGCCAGCAGAGTGGCTAGCCTGATTTCCTGGCTTCATCCCTTAGATGGTTGGCGCGAGCAACCGAAATTATTACACGCTATGGAATTAAGTCAGCGTGGAGCAATGGCTGAAGCTATTGCAATTTTAGACCGTTATCAAACCGCTACAACACCGACTGGTCGCTGTGCAACCGTCACCCTTTACCAAATGGATGCTCGTTGGGAAGAACTGCTGCTGTGGATACAGGATAACGTACCAGAAGCAGTATTGCACAAGGATTTCGATATGCTGAGCGGCTACATAAGAGCGCTCGGTGAGACTGGCGACTTAAATGGTATGCTCGAAGCTTGGGAGCGCTATGAGCGTAGCCTGGAGAAAATACCTAACTTGAGAACGCACAATTTTGCACGTATGTTGGTGCTAGCCTTCTGCGGTCAAACACAACAGGTAGCAACATTATTGAGTGGTTCACTGGCAAATTATTCAAACACCATCAAACTATTCTGGCTAGCAACAGTTGACCAAGCGGCTGGAAATGAAATTATAGCTCGTGAGCAATTTTTGAGTATAGCACATAGCAGTGATGTTCGCATCCGCAACGCAGTAGCAAGGCGTTTGTCCGCTCCTGTGGTTGTAGCCCAATCAGTACTTACTGACAAATCCGAACAGATTTTATCCAGAATCATTACAGAAATAGAGTATGAGGCAACATATAGCGGTATCAGCTTGAAGCCACGTCATCCAATTGCCACATATTTAATTATCAGTTTGAATGTACTTGCCTTTGCCCTAGAGGTAAAACTTGGAGGTAGCACCAACGTCAATAACTTATACCGTTTAGGTGCGTTAGTGCCAGAAGAAGTTGTGACTGGAAGTTGGTGGCGCTTGTTAAGCGCTGCTTTTCTTCACTTCGGTTTCTTGCACCTATTACTAAATATGTTAGGTCTTTATTTATTTGGTCGCTTAGTGGAATTTGCCCTAGGAATACCGCGATTTTTACTATTGTACTTCACTTGTGCAATTGGCTCAATGCTGGCTGTTACTTATATGTCAGTTATGGGCTATTCTCAAGCTGATTTTGTCGTGGGTGCATCTGGATGTGTAATGGGTCTTGTTGGTGCTTTTGCCGCTGTCTTATTACACGATTGGCTAAGGAAAAAAACGCGCCTAGCTGCTAGAAGTTTGCGAGGAATTTTGACACTTATTGTGCTGCAAGCCATCTTTGACAACACAACCCCACAAATTAGTTTTGTTGGTCATACTTCTGGGGTAATTATTGGCTTTTTGGTCGGGATGATTTTGAAGCAAACAAAATATCTAACTCGTTAGTACAATTTGAAAAATTGCGCTTGGGCGATGGGGTATGAGCGATCGCCCGTATAAGCTTGTTTGATAGCACAAAGCGTACTCAAGGCGATCGCCCGTGAGGGCGATTTCGCAGAGCGATCCCGCCCTTTTACATTAGACAAACATTACATTGGCACTGTACAAAGCTATGCACCTACAAAGTTACCTAAAGTCTGTCCAGAAGTCAGTTGGAAATTTCCTTCAGGTAGAGTATCCAAAATAGAGACAGCAGTAGTATCAGAACCAGCCAATAATCCCGCCGTATTTGTACTCCTTGCTGTTCCCGTTCCTGTTATGACCGTCACATCCGCGATTAAATCTCTCACGCCGTTTGTTACCACAAATACGTCAAATCCAGCATCATTTCGTTGGACATTGTAAACATCTCCTGTTCCCAATTGAATCTGATCGCCAGAGGAGAAGTCTGTGATTTGAGCAAAGTCATTGTCACCAGCAAATTTGTAGAAGGAACCAGAAGCATTGCCGAGAATGAATCTGTCTGAACCAGATCCGCCTGTGAGGACATCTTGCTCGTTTGAACTTACGGTTGATGCGTCTGTGGTACCTTGTAAGATATCATTCCCATCTCCACCCAGGAGTGTGTCGTTACCTAGACCACCAGTTAAAGTATCATTGCCACCCAACCCATCAAGAGTATTGTTGCCACCACTGCCGATAATACTGTCATCAAAAGGCGTTCCTGTGACATTAACAAAGTTTTCCACCGTAAAGCTAATCGAACCGATATTGGGGATATTGTTTACAGTGAGTTGGTTTGCTCCCAAGTTGATGTCGAAGGATGCTCCTCCTGTACTATTGGAACCGTCAATCGTATTGGCTTGACCAATAGGTCCGACAATTTTCTCAATGCTTTGGAGTTGACCTCCACTTGAGTTTCCTTCGCCGATCGCACCTCTGGGAAGCAGTGTGATAGCTTGTCCTAAGTTGCTGTAATCTACAGTATCAAACCCACTGCCACCATCGAGTAAATCATCGCCTGTGGTACCTAACAGGATATCGTCGCCTCCTTTAGCCCTGATTTCATCATTCCCTGGTGTGCCAAAAATGATATCTGGGTTGTCAGTCCCTTCAATCAGGTTTCTCTCTGCTACCGCCAAAGTTTGGATGTTATTAGCGCCTTGAATGACAATCGCTGCATCTGGAGTAAAAGTGGTGTTACTTTGAGCTATTACCATTTAGGATTCTCCTGAGAATTTTCTGAGGTTGGCAGAAGCTTTCGCCCATATATATCTCGGGTTAGTGAGGTGCATTTTACGCAAAGCTTTTTTATTTGTTACAAATCTTTACAACAAAGAATTTCAATCTTCACCACAAAGCCCAGATGCCAAGAGGTAAGCTGCTGTGTATATGCGCCTGAGTGATGGTAATTTCAGCAGTGTTGTCTTTGCCACACAAAAAAAATCCCTGGTAGAGATACCAGGGGAAAAATAACTATTACCATTTCACAAAATGTTTACCAGAGAAGAGCCTTTATGGCTCCCCTGCATGAAGCAGGGGTTGGATTGTCTTCAAATGTTACAGCAACAAATGACGTGGTATAATCTTAGCCAACATTTGCGAGTAACAACTCTGGTTTCTCCGACTTACCAACTCTGACTTGACCGTCATCGTCAACATCTACAACGGCTGTGTCGCCTTCTCCGATTTGACCAGAGAGCATCGCCTCAGCTAAAGAATCTTCCAAGAGACGGACAATTGCTCGACGTAACGGTCTAGCACCGTAGCTGGGGTTGTAGCCTTCTTGCAACACACGGTCTTTGAAGCGATCGCTCACTTCCAGGCTGATTCCCTTCTCAGTCAAGCGGCTTGTGACTTCGCGCAGCATGATCTCAGCAATTTGCTTGACTTCATCTTTCTTAAGCTGAGTAAAGACGATAATCTCATCAAGACGATTGAGGAATTCTGGACGGAAGAAACCTTTGAGTTCCTCGTTCACCAGTGTTTTAATGCGGTTGTAACTAGCCTCAGCTTCATCTTCAGCGAACTGGAAGCCCAAACCACCGCCACCTTTCTCAATCACCTTAGAACCGATGTTGGAAGTCATGATAATCAGGGTGTTCTTGAAGTCCACTGTCCGACCTTTAGCATCGGTGAGGCGACCGTCTTCCAAAATCTGCAGCAGCATATTGAACACATCGGGGTGTGCTTTTTCGATTTCGTCGAACAGCACTACTGTGTAGGGTTTGCGCCGCACGGCTTCGGTTAACTGTCCGCCTTCGTCGTATCCGACGTAACCAGGAGGCGAACCAATGAGTTTGGAGACGGTGTGGCGTTCCATGAATTCGGACATATCCAGGCGAATCATCGCTTCTTCGGAACCGAAGAAGTAGGAAGCCAATGCTTTCGTCAATTCTGTCTTACCGACTCCTGTAGGACCAGAGAAGATAAAGCTTGCAATCGGTCGATTCGGATTCTTTAACCCAACTCTGGCGCGACGGATAGCTTTGGAAACTGCCGTAACTGCTTGCTCTTGACCGATAAGACGCTGGTGCAGTGTGTCTTCTAAGTGCAGCAGCAACTCTGATTCGGATTCAGTGATCTTGTTCACTGGGACGCCAGTCCATGAAGCCACAATCTGAGCAATGTCTTCCTCATCAACGATGGGGCTATTGACAGATTTCTCAGTTTGTGAATCACGCACTTGAGTTTCGAGTTCCAACTCCTTGTCACGCAGTTGTCCAGCTTTGTCAAAGTCCTGAGTTCTGACAGCTTGGTCTTTTTCCTTTGTCACTAGCGCCAATTCGCGCTTGAGTTCGCGATCAGCTGACTTCATAGAATTCCGCAGACGAACGCGGCTTCCCGCTTCATCAATCAAGTCGATCGCTTTATCGGGTAAGAAGCGATCGCTGATGTAGCGGTCTGACAACTGAGCTGCAGCAACCAGAGCTGCATCAGATATTTGAACTTTGTGGTGTTGCTCGTAAGCAGAGCGCAAACCGTATAATATTTCGATAGTTTCCTCAACCGATGGTTCGCCTACCATAATCGGTTGGAAACGACGCTCTAGAGCGGCATCGCGTTCGATATGCTTACGGTACTCATCTAGGGTCGTTGCGCCAATGCACTGGAGTTCGCCTCTTGCAAGGGCTGGCTTGAGGATGTTAGCTGCATCCATGCCACCTTCTGTGCCGCCTGCACCAATCAAAGTGTGAACTTCATCTATCACCAGGATGATATTACCCGCCGTGCGGATTTCATCCATGACTTTCTTAATGCGTTCTTCAAAATCGCCACGGAAGCGAGTCCCAGCCACCAGTGATCCCATGTCAAGGCTGATGACTTCCTTGTCTTGTAAAATCTCGGGGACATTTTGGTTAATAATCCGTTGAGCTAGACCTTCGGCGATCGCTGTTTTACCAACTCCTGGTTCCCCAATCAACACGGGGTTATTCTTAGTACGGCGACCAAGAATCTGGATGGCACGCTCAATTTCCTTCTCACGACCGACAACTGGGTCGATCTTGCCTTCTTTTGCTAGCTTAGTAAGATTTCTACCAAATTCCTCTAAACTGAGAGTTTGGGTGCGCCTTTGATTGCCACCGCGACCTGTGGAAACAGATGTCGCTTCACCTAACTGACGAATCACTGCGGTGCGGACTTGCGACAACTCAAGCCCCAAATTTTGCAGGACTTTAGCGGCGACGCCTTCACCAGCCTCAGTCAATCCCAAGAGTAAGTGTTCAGTACCTATATGGTTATGTCCCAGGCTGCGAGCTTCTTTAAACGCTTGCTCGAAGAGGCTTTTCACCTTGGGGGTAAAAGGAATTTCCGGGGGTACAAAGCCAGAACCCCGACCAATAATTCTTTCTACTTCGCGACGTGCGTCTTTGAGAGTAACGCCCAAGTCGGTCAGCACTTTGGCAGCAATCCCTGTTCCTTCTCCAATCAACCCCAGGAGAATTTGCTCTGTTCCGACGAAGTTGTGTCCCAGGCGACGCGCTTCCTCCTGGGCGAGCATAATGACTTTAATTGCTTCGGATGTGAAGTGTTCAAACATATCGGGTTCTTGCTCCCTTGCTGCTTGGGCTTTGGGTGATTTCAGCTGTGCTAAGGTCTGAGTTTTGAATTCTGAGTCATTTCCGATTATGGTGAAATTTTACTGCTCACTCAACACTCATTGCTTAGCACCGTTTGGTGACTCACCCTCACCTTAACATTTGTGTACTTTCTTAATGACAATGTATCTTTATTCAAAATTGAGTGACAGTGGTGAGAGCCGTAAGAGTTGAGGTGTGTTTGCCGTCAGTCGAGACACAGAGCTATAAAGACGGGTGTTTGATGAGTAGTAAGTTCTTGGTGGTTAGTGATACTTTTTTGACAACCCTAAGATGTACAGACGCGGTGAATGAAAGCGTCTCTAACAATTCCCCATCTAAAATCCAAATCAGAAAAATAAAATTATATGAGCAAAGCAAATAAAGACCAACAGCATCCACTGTACAATCGCGATCGCCCTATCGTTGAGAATTTACTAATTGGTGAGGCGACTGATCATAATTTAGCAGAACTCGCTAGATTGCGAATCCGCTACCAAGGCTTTCCTGGTGCAAGAGACATCCAAAGCGACTTGGATAAAGTCCTACAGCAGTGGGGTCTTAGCGAACAAGAACTTTTTGAGAAAACGCGCTCCTTACACAATCTTGGAGGCATTTACAAAAGCCGGGGCAAAAAAGAAGAAGAAGATTGGAATTAGTCAACGGTCAAAAGTCACAAATCATTCCCCTCATCCCCCTACTTCCCCTGCTCCTGCTGCTGGCGATGCTCCCTCAATTGCCTCAAGAGGTTTTCTTGAGATGAGGAAGGTCTCACTTGGCTGGTGGTAGGTTGAGGAGGCTGTTTGCCAGCACTGTTAACAGCAGTGTTTGAAATATTAAATCTTAACGGATCTTGATTGCTGCTTTGGGTGGGAGAGGTAAAGATAATGGTGGTCGGTTGAAACGTTTTGTCAGCACTCTTAACAGCAGTGTTTGAGGTATTAAATCTTAACGAATCTTGATTGCTGCTTTCTGGGGGAGAAGTAAAGGTAATGGTGGTAGGTTGAAACATGTTGTCGGCACTCTTAGCAGCAGTGGGTGAGAGATTAAACTTTATCTGCTGTTGATTTGTATTCGCTGGGGAAATTGCAGCATTGTGGTTGGAAATGACAGCTTTGACTGAATCTAGAGAATCTGCAACTTGCACTTGCTGCTGCATCTGCTGTGTAGAGGACACTAAGCTACTCAAACCATTTACCAATTGCCGTAGATTTTGCCGAAAAGCGGGATCTCCGGTCAACTCATCCAAATCAGATGTAATTTTTTGGGTGTTTTCAAATGTCACGCGAGCAGAATCTAAAGTTTGTTGCAGTACCAACACGTTATTAGGATTGTTCAGGCTATTAGTCACCTCGCGCAAATTCGTAGAAGCCTGTGCAGCATTAGCACTCAGAGTTTCTAAATTTTTGATTAATTCTCCTTGGGTAACGCGATTGACAACAGGTGATAAGCTGCTAACTGTCTGGCGCAGTTGGTTGCTAGTTTCAGTGATATTGTTTAATGTCGTAACCAGCGAAGAACGGTTGCTTGTCACCAAAGTATCGAGGTTGTTAAGCAGCTTATTAACTTGACCGGTAGTTGAACGAATTTCTCTAGCGGTAGCACCGAATTGCTCTGCGGTATTACCGAATCGATTTGCTGTGGTACCAATTTGATTTAAGGTTCTTGTGGAGGATGTAGTGAGTTGAGTTGTCGCTCGTTGTACTGTATTGGTCGTCGCGGCAAAGTTGTTGAGCTGTTGTTGTAAGCTTTTGCTTGTAAGATTGAGGTTGCGGCTTAATTCAGCGACAGTTGCTGCAGCTACAGCAGTATTTTCCACAGCTTTATTGACGTTTTTATAAAACTCTGGGCTAGAGTATACATCAGCTAGCTCTGTCGTCGCGCGAATAAGTTCATCGGTACTAATACCAATCTGACCTTTTAACCGAGAGCCATTACAGACGATAATTTGGGGGTTGCAATTTTTGTCCAAGGGTTTAGCAATAGCAACCCCAGACGCTAGCTGCGTTTTTGGTGTGATATCAATAACGCTTTCGCTAATGAGTCCCGACTGATTAGCCTCAACTGTGACATTACTGGGAATGATCAGGTCGGATTTGGTAATATCAATTTCCACCTCAATGTTGTTTGGTCCTGGTCGAATAGCAGAAATAGTGCCTACCTTGACGCCACGATACCGAACCACTGCTCCTTTTTGCATGCCGCCAGCGTTGTCAAATTCAACAATAGCTTTGTATGAACTACGAGCAGCAGTGAATCTATTCAACCACAAAATAATTAACCCAAACACTCCCAGTCCTAGCAGGAGCAACAACCCGACAGAACCTTCTCGAAATGTTCGCGATCGCATTTTATTTCTCCTATCAACAATTAGTCCTGAGTTGCAAGTGCTGAGTATGTTTACAATACCTATTCTCACTCAGCATTCAGCATTCAATAACGCCACTTGCACGCCACTTGCGGGACTCGGGGGCTTTGGAGTCCCCACGGAGGAGCCAGCGGGTGTGGTGAGCATAAGCTCCAGGAGGGGAACCACTGCCTTGGGCGCTGAGCCGGTGTTGTTGTCAGTGGCGTTTTCCCTCGTGCCGGCTTAAGGCAGGGTGCGGGCTAGGGTTGGGGGGAAAACCCGAACGTTCCAAGAACAGCGACGGGAAAACGGCAGTTCCTCTTGAGGAAAACCCCTTTTGAGCGTACTGGCGGGAGCAACGCAGTGGCTGCTTAGCACTGATTAACCAACAACATGAATCGGTCCAGATACACTTCCACTAATAAATTGTCTAATCAAAGGATGGTCTGTAGTATCTATTTCACTGACACTACCCTGCCATTGCACTTTACCTTGGTAGAGAAATACCACCTGGTCAGCCGTGCGACGAATGGTACTGTGTTGGTGAGTCACAATGGCGTAGGTACTACAAACTCCTTGTGTACATTGCAATTGCCGGATTAAATCTTCTATCACCGTAGAAGCGATGGGATCAAGCCCGGCTGTTGGTTCATCGTACAGTAAAACTTCTGGAGTGTCTCTGGGGTTATCGGGGTTAGACATAATCGCACGGGCAAAGCTAACCCGTTTTCGCATCCCCCCGGAAAGTTCCGCCGGGTAGCGATCGCCTATTCCTGATAACCCTACCATCTCCAGTTTTTCATTCACCAGTTCTCGAATACGAGATCGCCGTAGTTTTGAGTATTGATAAAGTGAAAACCCCACATTCTCCTCCACCGTCAAAGAATCAAATAACGCCGCCTGCTGGAACACCATGCCAATCCCAACCAAATCTCTAGCATCTTCAATCAACCCCTCTCGCCGCACTCCTTGGACATAAATTTCTCCAGAATCAGGAGCAATTAACCCAGCGATTACCCGTAAAATTGTTGATTTACCTGTACCACTAGGACCGATGATTCCTAGTGCTTCTCCTCGGTAAATCGTCAAATCCACGTTATCTAAAACCTTATTGCTATCAAAGGATATAGAAACGCCTTTCAGTTCAATCAACGGTTCAGTCATTGGTCATTAGTCATGAGTCACGCTTTCATTAGTCATGAGTTATGAGTCATTATTCAACAGGCATTTGACAAAGGACGAACAACAAAGGACAAATAACAAATAATAAAGGACAAATGACAAAAATGCGCTCTTGTGATGTCATTGTTATCGGTAGTGGTATCGGCGGGTTAACTGCTGCTGCATTACTTGCTCGTTACGGTAAGCGGGTGATTGTTTGTGAAAGCCATACAATACCTGGAGGAGCTGCTCATAGCTTCAGACGACGGGGATTTGAATTTGATTCTGGTCCCTCATTCTATTGTGGTCTGACAAGTGCCGAAAGTTTGAATCCTCTCAAACAAGTTTTTGATGTTTTGGGCGAATCCTTAGAAGCCGTACCTTACGACCCCTTTGGACATTACCATTTTCCCGAAACCACCTTCGGTGTTTATGGCAATGCTGAGCGTTACCGTCAGGAAATAGCGAAAATTACCCCCCAAGGTGCTAAGGAATTCAAACGGTTTGAAGAGCGTTTGTTACCACTGTACGACGCCATGAAAGGAATTCCTACCTTGGCTTTGCGGGCAGATTGGCAGGTGATTCCTGTATTAGTTGGACGTTATTTGCCATCTTTGTTAAAGATGCTACCTCATTTGCCCCTAGTTCAGGCATCTGTGGGTAATGTGATGGATGCAACAGTACAAGACCCTTGGGTTAGGCGGCTGATCGACTTGGAATGCTTTCTGCTGTCTGGTTTAAAGGCGCATGGCACTATTGCGCCAGAGGTAGCATTTATGTTAGGTGAACGCTCTCGTACCTCTGTTGAGTATCCTGTAGGCGGCAGTGGGGCTATTGTGAAGGCTTTGGTGCGTGGGTTGGAACGTTGGGGCGGTCAGTTGCTCCTAGGATGCCATGTCGAGCAAATTCTGGTAGAGACGCGCCATGGCGCGTCTTTACATCGTCATGGCGCGTCTCCACGTAAGGTGGTTGGTGTTCAGTTGACAAACGGTGAAATCCTCAACGCGGCCATTGTCATTTCTAATGCCAGTATCTGGGACACTTACACCAAATTATTACATCCCGATGATTTACCCTCATCCTACCGCAAAGCTGCTTTGGATACACCTATTGTTGATAGCTTTATGCATTTACATTTAGGTATCCGTGCCGAGGGCTTGGAAAATCTCACAGGACATCACGTCGTAGTTCACGACGCTAGCAAGGATATTACAGTAGCAGGAAATACTTGCATGATATCGATTCCTAGTGTGTGGGATGCAACACTTGCCCCAGAGGGACATCATGTGGTTCACGCCTACACCTTAGAACCATACGCGGGATGGGAACGGAACACCGAGTATGAACAGAAAAAGCGCGAGAAAGCGCAAAGTTTATATCGTGCCCTAGAGCGGATTATCCCAGATATCAGAGAGCGTGTTGTGTTGGAACTGATCGGCACACCCTTAACTCATGCCTATTATCTACGAAGGTACCGGGGAAGTTATGGTCCGGCTATTGAGGCGGGTAAGGGGATGTTTCCGGGATGTCACACGCCGATACGGGGTTTGTATCGCGTGGGTGATAGCACTACACCAGGAATAGGTGTACCTGCGGTAGCAGCGTCTGGCATTTTGTGCGCGAATACACTCTTATAGCTGACAAATTGCTTTGAGAACTTGTAGCAACAGGATTGAACGCTGTCTTTCCATCAAATTTAATTCTGGCATCACGTGATAAGTTGGAGAATGTCCCTGCTGGATATTCACAAACTGATAACTTCTGCCATTGGTTGTCAAACCCCAAACTGATTCTTGATGCTCTAAACTTTTATAAGCGTATGTCAGCAGTTGAGGCAATCCTGTTGATACATCAATCTGAGTATTTTTAGACTCAATCAACAATACCCAAAAAAATGTATTAACTTTTGTATATTTAGCTTTGGTAACAGCTAAGATATCAAACTTGCCTTTAATTTTTGTATCTTCATCTTCAATTTCAATATCAGCTATGTCCTCTTCTAGGACAATCTCTATAGGGTAGCGGTAAAAGCCAGCCAACCTCATCAAAGGAGCAAGTACAAGAAACTTTACTTGCCCTTTGGAAACTTTAGCTGCTGTAAGGTAGCGCCGAAAGTCATCCCGAATTTGCACAAGTTCCTGCTGTTCCTCTTCTGTTATAGGTTCTAATGATAACAGTGGAATGAATGAGTCGCTGTAATGTTCTTGAAAGCCTAAAAGACGCTGAACGTCTTCTAGAGATAAATTGCGGGCGTTAAGAATTCTCATCTAAAAACTTCCCGCGAGTGTGGAAACCTTGTGGCTTTAGCCCAAGGAGGAAACACGACACGGACACCATTTTCTGCCGTTACCATACCGCCTTGGAGGTACTCAATTCCGTGTAGTTTTGCAATCTACTTTCGTTCGGGCAGTTACGAACTGAAATTTTTCCCTCTGTACGCATACGGTTTTTGCTCAAATGAGCCTTCCCTTGCGGGAGTAATGTTAGCCAAGAAGAATGTTATTGGTCGGTACTATCCAGACAGCACTGTCTTACCCCTCGTAAAACTGTTTAACCATCCGGTTCTAGAGCTACAGACTGGCTTTGTATCCATAGGTAGGACTTTAACCTTGCCAATAACGTAGTTCAGTTAAGAACTTAAGCGGGTCAGCTAACTAAAATTTGGGGCATGAAGCCCCGTCACTTTAGTGCGGGGTGCTGACAGTTGTATTTTGTCTGCTTTTAAAACTTATTTTCTTACAAATTCCATACAAAAGTACTTCCTCCGCAAAGGCTTTCTTTGCGTGAGATGACTTAGATATTGCGCTACTCACCCAAAAACACTGTTTGGGCTAAAAGTCGTATGAGATAACCATTTTTTGTTAACTTATTCGCTTAAAAGAAACTGGGTTTTTGGTTAGACTTGCTGCTAAAGTCATAAAAAGATATTTAGAACCACAGATACACACAGATGAACACTAGTTATTTATCTATGTGCATCTGTGTACCCTCCGGGAAGTCGCCTCCGGCGTCTACATCTGTGGTTTCATTTTCATTCTTATTGACTTTTGCAGGAGACTTTTTGTTGAAATCAACTAACACCAAGTCTGCACAACCCGACCTGTTAATTGCTGTCCCAACCAAAATGTATTGCTAGAAAGTGTATACAGATTTTGCTTATCGACTTTCCAGGTTTGCTGGGGATCAAATAAAGCCAGTTCCGCTTTTTGATCGGGTGCAAGCGTACTCGTTTTCTGTTGTAAACATTTGGCTGGATTCATACTCAGAGCTTTCCACAATTCCAAAGCTGTGAATTCTCCGGTTTCTACCAAATGCTGCCACAAAAGGGGTAATGCTAGCTCGTAACCAATTGCTCCTGGTGGTGCTTCGGCAAAGGCAACGGTTTTTTCTTCGTAGGTGTAAGGTGTGTGGTCTATGGCTATAGCATCTATCACACCCGTCCGTACTGCCTGCCGTAACGCTACCAAGTCACTGGGATTGCCTAGGGGCGGATTCAGTTTTAGGCTAGTATTATAACTTTTTACTGCTTGCGTGTCAAGTAAAAGATGCATCCAAGAGGTACTGGCAGTAATAGGTACACCTCTGGCTTTGGCTGATGCAATTAATTCGACACTACGAGCAGTGGAGACACGCATGATGTGTACTGGCGTACTGGTGGCGGTGACTAATTCCAACAAAGCGGCGATCGCAGAAGTTTCCGCGCTAGCAGGTATAAAAGGCAAGCCTAAACGAATCGCATCTGGACCTTCGCGCATTACCCCATTTCCGATCAATTCGCGATCGCAACACCAAAATGCGACTGGTTTGCTCAAAGGCTGGAGATATTCCAACACCCGACGTACCAGCCCAAAATTTTCCCAAGGTTGACCGTCGGTAAAGCCAACGACCCCAACTGCTGCCAAGTCTACTAATTCTGTCATTTGCTTGCCAGCAACATCTAGGCTAATTGCACCCCAGACGTACAAAGAAGGAAGAGGTAAGAAAGAAGATGGAAGAATTTCTTCTTTCTTCTTTCTTTTTTCTTCATTTTTTAAGCTTACTACCACAGCGGGGTTATCGATGGCTGGGGACGTATCCGGTAAGATACTGATTCGTGTAAAGCCACCAGCAGCACCAGCTTGTAAGAGGGACAAGAGGGTTTCGCGTTCTTCAAACCCTGGTTCCCCGGAGTGGCTGTACAAATCCACCAACCCTGGTCCCAGAACTAAGCCATGACAATCTCTAATATGAGTGTCATTGGGTACATCAGAAATATGATTAGCAACAGACCTGATATAGCCATCATCAATTAGCACATCAGTGATTTGGTCAGTTCCAGAAACAGGGTCGATAACCCTTACTTGTTGCAGCAGTTCACTTGTCATTTTAGCTACCGACTATCAGCTATCAGCTATCAGCTATCAGCTTTTTAACTTTTATATGTTCTTAACTGTGCGTTTGTGTACTTTCAGCTTAGAATCAACTATCGGCTAAAGGCTGACAGCTAATTGTTAGACACTACAACGCCCCGGCGGCTGTCTTATCCAATACGCCTCCACCGAGGTGAGTCGTGATATTCATTGCTTGTAGTACTGGGAAACCACTTAGCCCCAATGGGTAATCGATCACACTAACTGCGCCATTCCCCTGACGGAAATTCCAAAACTGTTCTGATGATAAACCCAGAACGTGACAAAGCAGGGTTTTGTTAGTAGCGTCATGAGCAACGACTAATCCGGTTTTGAGTTGCTTTGCCAATGCAGCTTGGACAATTGATTGCCATGCTGCAACACTACGTTCCCACACTTGCTGCAAATTTTCTCCTTCTGGCATTTGGACTTGTGCCGGTACTGTTCGCCACCGATGCAACTCTCCTGGAAATTCCTGCTCTATTTCTTTTTCTAATTTTCCTTCCCAAAGTCCGTGACTAATTTCCCTTAAACCATCCTGCAATTCCAAATTTACACCAGTATGGTACTGCAAGATAACTTCTGCTGTTTCTTTGGGACGCAGCATCGTGCTACTGACGGCAAAATCAATTCCCACCTCTTTAAGAAATTGAGCGGCTTTTTGCGCTTGCTGTCTGCCATTGTCGTTGAGGGGAACATCAATTTGCCCTTGAAATCTGGTTTGGCGGTTCCACTCAGTTTCTCCGTGACGCACCAGCAACAATCTTACACCGTTGTGATTTGGGCGCAAGGAAGGCAGAATTTCTCCCAAATGTTGCGTCTGATTGAGAGATTCTAGTTGGACTGGTTCTTCTAATCCCCCAGAAAAATTGAGTACGCTAACGTTACAGTTAGATTGTTGGATCGAATGGTAGCGTTGTGGAGGAATTCCCAGCGCCGTGCTCAAAAGAGCCCGATTGATACCGTTATGCCCCACGATAAGTATAGTTTCGCCTTTATGGCGAGATAAAACTTCTTGCCAAAATTGCCGCGCTTGTTCGTACAACGCTAGAACAGGAAAATGTTCTGTTGTTTGCTCACCATCTTTGACAGACATCCGCAGCAGCTGGGGGCTTTCCTGCCAAGTGCGGTAGTCTTCAGGAAACTTCTCCTTTACTTCGGCAGTAAGCATTCCCTGCCATAAAGGCAGGTCAATTTCCAGCAACTTATCAGAAGTTTGGGGAACAGCAGATTGCTCAGTATGAGTTGCCAGTTCATGATAGATGGTATCTGCTGTATCTTTAGCGCGTTGCAGAGGGCTGCTGTATATTGCCTTAAATAAGATATTACTGAGGGCTTTGCCTACTTTACTAGAATCACTACGACCTTTTTCAGTTAACGTGGACGCATCGGAACGTCCTTGTATGCGCTTTTCGGTGTTATAGCTGCTTTGACCGTGGCGCACGATAATTACACGAGTCACGTTTTGCCCTCCTGTATCTAAAGGTCTAATTCTACTGCAAAGCGTAGGCAGATTTATCTGTTGACAAAAGTACCTAAGTAAAAGGGCGTATTAAATGGGCTCGTATCAGTCTAAACAAGGCACTAGTACACGACGGCGGAAATAAAGCTACCCTTCGGGTATGCCTAGTGGGTACGGCCACGGCTATCGCCTGTACCGTGCGTCCTCCGGAGGAGGCACGGCACGCCTGACGGCGAACAGCAGTCGCCTGCTGTCGGGAAACCCTCCAAAGGGCGCTGCTTCACCATTCACTCATAGCGCGAAAAGCCCACATAATCAGCCTTTTGACTTTTGACTTTTGAATGCATGACTTCCGCCTTGCGGTACTAGTCGGTGTATTAATCCCAAAACGAACAACCCTCCAGGTTTATGGGCGTTGCAGCCCTAAAATCTGGAGGGAATTTGAGTTTTTGGCATTTTTAGGCTAATTTTAGGAAAACTTTTGGTTAAAACTGAGTGAAAGTGAATTATTGCTACCTTCTTGTATTTCTATCTAAGTTATCTAAGTCAATCTGCACCTGCACGCCGTCATTACTGTAAAATGAATCCTCTCCTTGTGGGAAAATCACATTATTTGGAGTTGTGATTGGTTCTCTGCGACGTAATTCGACTTGATCGCCAAGTTGCCAAGCATCAGCTGGAGAAATGTTTTCTCCAACATTTTGCTGTGAAACATTATTTGGAGAATTTCTTTCTGCAAAAAATCTTGCAAAATCATCCTCAGCTGTTCTATTATTTATCCCAGTTAAAGAATTTCCTCGAATTGTGTAATCCTTACTATTTGAGTTTGGTGCAACTGAAGACTGTGCGTTAACGTTGCTTCCTATTCCAAGGATGGCTGCCGCTATAGCCAAAGCAGCGAATACTTTATAGTTCATTGTTTTTCCCCAAAACTCTGCGTTATTTTTTTGGTCGGTATTATACAATAAAGCTTTTTGATTTCTAGTGTAAAATGTGCTAGACAAAAAAAACGTATTGAAGTATACGCTTTCTCAAGTTGAAAGCAGTATTAGCTCAATTTGTTGTCTCCTATCAAGAAAACTTTACTAGCCACTCTTAATTTAGTAAATATTTCTAAATTTTTCCTCTAATTTGAGAATTATGCCTTTAAGCATACTTGTTTTCAAAGTAGGTTAGTTTGAGGCTTGCCTTCGGCAGTCTTGCTTGCCCAATTTCCCCAAGGGCGCTAAGAGTGCGTTGGCACGCAGTACCCGCGGCCGGCGCGATCGCGCTCTTAGCGCCCCGAAGGTGCATCGCCTCGTACCTATTGCTCAAATATAGAAAGGAACCATTTGACATCGAAATACAATGCCCTTTAATACCCAACTGCTACCTCGCATCAATGGCAAATCTTTGCGGGAAAATGGTAAACAATACTACGTAGACGCTCAAGGAAATCGCTTGCCGAGTGTCACGACAATACTGAACGCCACCAAACCACAAGAGGAACGTGATAGGTTATTAAACTGGAAAGCGCGTGTTGGAACAGAAGAAGCTACGAGAATTACAACAGGTGCGAGTCGTCGGGGAACACAAACCCACAAACAAATTGAACGTTTTCTACTTGGCGAAAACCCTGTTTGTCCGGAAGGCAGTGTTGCTTATTGGGAAAGTATCAAACCTGTTTTAGAAGAAATTGATACAGTGAAACTTGTAGAAGGCTCAGTTTTTCACTACAACATGAGCTATTCCGGCAAAGTAGATTGTGTCGCTAGTTATCAAGGAATTCCCTGTATTTGCGAGTGGAAAACCGCAGACAAACCTAAAGGTTCAATTGAGAGATTATACGAACATCCACTACAATTAACAGCTTACATAGGAGCAGTTAACGAGTGTTATCGAGAATATAATATTGAAGTGAATCATGCACTATTGGTTGTAGCGATACCGGACAGAGAAGCTGAGGTATTTTGGTTTGAACCAGAAGTGATGAAAGAATATTGGAAACAGTGGCAAGAACGAGTTGCCCAGTATTGGCGAAGCAGAAAAGGTTGGGGCTGGTAACGCAGGGAATTCGACCTGAAGATGCTCTTAAAAAATGAGGCGGAGCCTCCCTAACTCGTTTAACTCGTTCCCAGGCTCAGCCTGGGAACAAGAAGTTGGATGCACTAATCCTTAAAATCTAGAGGTCTTCTAGACTGAGGGAAGATAAAGTGCTTTTTTTACAAAGAATTGGTATGACTACTGTGTTCTATGTTCTTTGTTCATCTTAAATTATGGCTCTACACATTGACTACACAACGAAATCCAATATGACACGTTGAGGTATCTATTGTTTCTGGATGACGTGCCGCTGGTCGATAACGTTGGCAGTAGTTGGGCGCACACAGGAAGGAACCACCCTTAAGTACCTTTCTAGGTATTTGGGACGGTATATTTGGGTCAAAACTCTCTTCTTGTGTTCCGCCTCTGGGGTTGACTGGAATACAGCAAGATTTTGTCTTGTTTTCCGGGTGAGAGTCTCGATACCAATCAGTTGTCCACTCCCAAACGTTGCCTATCATCTCGTACAGACCATACCCATTAGGAGGATACGAGCCTACAGGTTCTGCCCCAGGAAAGCGCTGCTTTAAGTTTTGCCAGGGGAACTCGCCTTCCCAAGTGTTAGCCATCCGCTTGGCTTTGGGAGCAAATTCATTCCCCCAAGTGTAGACAGCACCTTCCAGCCCACCGCGAGCAGCAAATTCCCATTGTGCCTCTGTCGGCAGCAATTTGCCTGCCCAAGCTGCATAAGCAAGAGCATCTTCATAGGCAATATGCACGACAGGATAATTCTCTCGCCCCTTGATAGAACTTCCAGGTCCTGCTGGATGTCGCCAGTTAGCACCAGGCACATAGACCCACCAGCTACAAGTTTCTAAATTCACTCGATGTTTGGGCTGCTGAAAGACGGCTGAACCTGGTACGAGCAGTTCCGGTATAGCTCCAGGATAATCTTCCGGCTTTGGTGGACGTTCCGCCACTGTCACGTAGCCAGTTGCTTTCACAAAACGTTGGAATTGCTTGTTCGTGACAGCGTAGCGATCCATCCAAAAGCCATCGACACGGACGAGATGAGCGGGACCTTCTTCTGGGTAATGGTCGTCAGACCCCATCATAAAAGTGCCGCCAGGTATCCAGACCATATCTCTATCAGGTACTTTACCAGGACGCTTGGCAGCGATTTGCCTGTCAGATTTACTGGATGATACCTCTTGGCGTACTGTACGTTCTTGCATGAATGGCTTTTCCTTAAGCTGGGTAAGGCAGTACTTGCCCATTCCATTCCTCAAAGCGATCGCGCAACTGCTGGAACACCTTGGGATATGCGTCTTTGAGGTCAGTTTCTTCGCCTTCGTCATTGGCAAGATTAAACAGATATTCGTTCTCTCCTTGCCGCAAGTACTTCCAATCCCCACTACGAACAGCAGCTTGAAGCTGTCCTGAAGCACGCCCACTGACATTAGATTTGTAGCGCCAGAACAGTGTGCGAGGGTAAACAGGTTTTTTGCCCACAAGAACTGGAAGCAAATTCTGACCGTCAAGTGGATAGTTTGGATCAGGTTTAGTACCTGTTGCTGCCAAAATTGTTGCTGTCAAGTCCAGAGTGATAATGGCTTGGTTGTTGACTTGCTCTGGTTTAATCACTCCAGGCCAGCGGATAAAAGTGGGGACTCGCAAACCACCTTCATACAAACTGCTTTTTCTACCTTGAAAAGGTCCAATATCAGAGTATCTCTCACCACCGTTGTCGCTGGCAAAAATGACGATGGTATTATCAGCTTGCCCAGAGTCTTTCAAAGCTTGCAAGACTTTACCAACTCCGTCATCTAGGCTCTTCAGTATTGCAGCATAGGTTTCTTTTGACCCTCCGGCAGTGAAAGGATTTGAATTGTAGAAAGTTTTACTTAACTCTTCATCTTCTGGTCCTTCCCAAGGCCAGTGGGGTGCATTGTAATGAAGGCTGAGATAAAATGGCTTGTTGCGGGGTCTTTTGATGAATTCAACAGCACGCTCAGTGTACAAGTCTGTGGCATAGCCTGGTATTTCCACTGGCTCTTCACCTTCATAGAAGTCAAGTTTGCCACTTCCATCCTTATGGGTAAAGTAGTCGATCGCTCCACTATAATTCCCAAAGAATTCGTCAAAGCCACTCTTGAGTGGACCGTAGTTGGGAAGAAAGCCAGTGTGCCATTTACCAACCAGCGCTGTCTCATAACCATTGCCTTTCAAAAGAGAAGCGATCGTTGGCTGTTCCGGCGGTAATCCTATAGTCTCGCCCCCAGCTAGGGGTTCCTGAAGACCAACTGGCAATCTTGCTGGATAACGACCTGTAAAGAAGCCAATCCGTGTTGGCGTGCAAACAGTTTGCGCTGCATAGGCATTGGTGAATCGGGTTCCTTCCCTTGCCAACTGGTCTAAATTGGGCGTTTGATAGGTGTTTCCATAAATACTGATATCGCCCCAGCCCAAATCATCCGTCAAAATGAACAGCACATTCGGACGCTTTTGTCTAGCAGCAACAGCAGAAAAAACGCTCGAACCTCCCAATGTCAAAACTGTACTGGCAATTGCAGTCCCCACAAACTGGCGACGACTAATTGCTTGCAGTTTGCGTTTATTCATGCATCTGACTCCTCACTTACTGTCTTGATCGCGTTGGTTATAGGCATCCAAGTCTGAGTGATGAAACTTCCGACTAGTTGGACACTTTTGACGGATTGGCTAAAAATTGATTAATGCGATATCTCTGTCATTGAATACGGTAAATCGGTAAACTTACAGTATTTATTTGGCAAATGAAGACATAATTGCACATATAGGATGCATGAAGCAAGTCTTTTTTCAATAAATTGTGTGGGCGATCGCCCGTGAGGATGCGGTGGTGGGTGCGATCGCGTAGCGGCTGCTTTGCAGCATCGCCTCTGGCAGCTCCCTTTGCGAGTATCGCATGCTCGTGGTTTGATGGATTTAAGGTGAGCGCAGCGATCGCATTTATAACAACTCTAAAAATCGCTTAATATTCGTCCCACAGTCTAGAAGACTGGGGCTACACAAACAAAGCCCGCCTACGCGGGCTACTTTAGCTCATTTTTATGGAAAAATGGTATTATTTATCCTCCTAAGGTTGAAGATAAAGTTCTATTGCCTCTTGGATATTGTAAGACTGCTTCTTCGAGAGTTTCCCCTTCACTAATGCAGCCTGGAAGCGAAGGCACATAAACGGTGTATCCACCTTCATCACTGGGTTCTAATACGACTTTTATCTTCATAATTTGCCTTAACTTAACCGCTTCTAAAAACCGAAGCATATCTGGGCATTAGTCCGTAAATATGGGCAAGCTCAACTCCACGGTATAAGTTCGCTCGATTAGAAGCGCTTGGAAGCTTGGTTCCCTTGCTTCGTAGCTGGTGGTTCTTTGACCACTAATCCCCAGTTAGAGATACTGAAACGAATTTCAAGTACGAGACTTAAAAAATATTCAATTTTTTGTAATTAGTTCGTGCTAAGTATTTCAAGGTTTTCACGCCCAGTAAGCTATGAGATCCCGCACTAATCAAGCGTATTTATATTATACACGTACATATGCACAATTTCCGGAAAAATCTCGGCAAGAATACCAAGATTTGCCGAGATATGCAGAAAATTTATCGAGCAGCAGCCAACCCTACTCTTAAATATCATGAGCGATCGCCTAGTAGCAACAGAACTGTAGCAGCAATAAAGCGATTGGCGTAAGCCTAACGGCTCCGTAGGACTCAGCCACTCCCCCTTGGGCGATCGCATGCTCGTGGTTTGATAGTTTTAGGTGGGCGATCGCGTGTGTAACACCATCATTCAAGCTTGAAACTCGGAACTTGGTGCTTGGAACTCGGAACTTCAGCTTCAGAACTCGGAACTTGGTGCTTGGAACTCGGAACTTCGTGCTTGGAACATGGAACTTCGTGCTTGGAACATGGAACTTCGTGCTTGGAACTCGGAACTTGGTGCTTGGAACACGGAACTTCGTGCTTGGAACTCGGAACTTCGAGATTAGAGCTTCATGGTTGAGGCTAAAAAGTTAAATTTTATATATCGCGGTTCTCTCTTCGTTGCGATACACTCGGAACCTCACCCCCTAACCCCCTCTCCGCAAGGCAGAGAGGGGGAATATTTTCCCCTCCTCGCTTGCGGTGAGTCCAGCGCTGCAGGCGGGTTTCCCGCCGTAGGCGACTGGCGTTCGCGTAGCGTCTCCGTTCGGCCTCAAGCCGTGCCCGAAGGGCTCAGGAGATACCCGGAGGGGGAGGGGTCAGGGGTGGGGTCAAAGCGTCTGCATCCAAACGAGAATTGCTGTGATATCATTTTTGAAGCTGAGAACTTGAATTTTACTGCTCTGAAGCCAATTGAGTGCGAAGATTTGCCAAATTTTCACGAACAGTGACAGTGTGGGGATGATTTACCCCTAACCGTTGCTCACGAATTTCTAAAGCTTGTTTGTACAAAGGTTCAGCTTCGGTGTATCTTCCTTGGGAACGGTAGAGTCCCGCCAGGTTGTTGAGGCTAAATGCGACATCGGGATGTTCATCTAAGAGCAGGCGTCGCCTTAGTTCCAATGCTTGTTGGTACAAAGGTTCTGCTTCTGTGTATCTTCCTTGGGAACGGTAGAGTCCCGCCAGGTTGTTGAGGCTAAATGCGACATCGGGATGTTCATCTAAGAGCAGGCGTCGCCTTAGTTCCAATGCTTGTTGGTACAAAGGTTCTGCTTCTGTGTATCTTCCTTGGGAACGGTAGAGTTCTGCCAGGTTGTTGAGGCTGAGTGCGACATACGGATGTTCCTCTAAGAGCAGGCGTCGCCTTAGTTCCAAAGCTTGTTGGTTCAACGCTTCAGCTTCTGTGTATCTTCCTTGGGAGTGGTAGAGTTCCCCCAAGTTGCTGACGCTTTGTGCGACATCAGGATGTTCATCTAAGAGCAGGCGTCGCCTTAGTTCCAATGCTTGTTGGTTCAACGCTTCAGCTTCTGTGTATCTTCCTTGGGAACGGTAGAGTTCTGCCAGGTTGTTGAGGCTAGTTGCGACATCGGGATGTTCATCTAAGAGCAGGCGTCGCCATAGTTCCAAAGCTTGTTGGTACAGTGGTTCAGCTTCTGCGTATCTTCGTTGGGAATGGTAAAGTAACGCCAGGTTGTTGAGGCTAGTTGCGACATGGGGATGTTCATCTAAGAGCAGGCGTCGCCATACCAAGGTGCTGCCTGATCATTGTAAAATGAAGCATTACCGAAGAAAGCCCAAATTAAATCTTCATCGGTGACATATTGAATAAGATTCTTGGCGACTTCTGCCAGATGAGGTATGACGGGGGAAATAACGGTAATTTGTTCACGGGTAGGGGTTTGAGGAATTTGCTTGGCGACTGCTATCATTGCTGTGGCAAAAGCTTGTTTGAGATCCCCCCCTTGCCCCCCCTTAAAAAGGGGGGAATCTAACTGCCCCCCTTGATAAGGGGGGTTGGGGGGATCTAATTCTGTCAACTTCGCTTGAAAAAATTCCCGCAGCAGTGGATGCAGTTGATAAATTCCCTTTTCCTTACGCTGTAGCAAATGCAAATTGATCAGCTTATCATCCCGACTTTCTTCTAACTCCTCTACATCTACATCAGGTAAGCACAGTTCTATCAACTCCCAAGATATCGGTGCAGGGGCAAATAAACTCAGTAAACACGCTAGTTGCTTATCGGTATTGTCTAATTCCTGCCAACTTAACTCAAAGGCGGCTTGCACACCCTGCTGTGCTGTCATATCATCTGCGGACTGAGAAAGAGAACGTTCCTCTAGTCGCTTTTTCTCCAACCGCCGCAACATTTCTGCTAAAGATAAATCCTGTTTCCGTGCCAAATATTCCCTGAGAGTTTGGCGACTAATCCATAGTTCAATTTCCTGTTCTTCCATAGCTTGAAGTCGTTCCGTCGCTTGTGAGTGAAACGGTGACAAAGCTAAATTGGCATAAACCAAAATATTAGTGTCGATGAAGACAGGGTTATCAGTCATCTGCATATAAGTCTTCTCGGCGGAAAGTACAGCTTTCCGAGACTAATCCGTAAGGATACGAGGAAAATTTCAGCGGTGTACGCTTTTGTTTAGTGACTAGTTTCTCATCAATCACCACTACAATTTGATGCTCACCTGCTGGGATATCTGGTGGTAACTGCACGGTAATTTTTCCATCTGTTGTAACTGTAGCAATTGTCGTAATCGCTTTCATCTCATTTCTCCTAAAATACAGTGTTACCGTCCCCAATCATCATACATATCCTCACGTCTTAGAGAAAGATTTTCAGACCAATAATCAACATGAATCACAGGAAAATCTAGCAGCGATCGCTTTTCCTTTGTCTCTGTTTTTTTGGGTAAAGGCTGTTCATCAATCACCACTACGACTCTATGTTCACCTGCTGGGATATCTGGTGGTAACTGTACTGTGATTTTGCCGTCTGCTGTAACGGTGGCAATTGTTTCGATAGTCTTCATATTATTCCTCCTTTTTATCAGGGCTATTTTATTTTAGGGATTTCTAAATTAAAAAATATCCAACTTTTTTTTGTGGGATGGGCTTCTAGCCCGTCCTAATAAACTGGGCGGGCTTTCCGGCCCACCCCACTCTTATTGGATAATTTATTTGTTGGAAATCCCTTATGTACGACCACTTTGTTTGTTTAGTAATCCAAACGAGAAGCGCTATATTTCTAGGATAATTAACCTAGTCTAAAGCTCTTTACGAAAAGTGCGATGCTCACATTGGGAGCCGCCAAAGGCGATCGCCTAAGTAGGTAGAATCACTGTTCTAAAGGTCAAAAAAACTCGTCTTTCACACTTAATAATTTCACGTTGCCACTTATCACTCTTTGCTACCCCAAATCGCTACAATAGAGATTTGGAGCATTGTGCATCCCGTTATGGGTCTTCCTATTGTTGCTATTATTGGTCGCCCGAATGTGGGCAAATCTACTCTGGTCAATCGCCTTGCCGGGGAAAAATCTGCTATTGTTCATGACGAACCAGGTATGACACGCGATCGCACATATTTACCCGCCTACTGGAACGATCGCGAGTTTCTCGTTGTCGATACTGGTGGTTTGGTATTTAATGACGATACAGAATTTTTACCACTGATTCGCCAACAGGCTATGGCTGCGCTTGCAGAAGCAAGTGCCGCGATTTTTGTGGTAGATGGTCAAACTGGACCAACACCCGCTGACGAAGAAGTCGCACAGTGGTTGCGACAACAACCTGTTCCTGTTCTGTTAAGTGTTAATAAGTGTGAATCCCCAGAACAAGGTTTAATGCAAGCTAGCGAATTCTGGGAATTGGGCTTGGGTGAACCTTTCCCCATCTCTGCCATTCATGGAAGCGGCACAGGAGATTTACTCGACGAGTTAATTAAACATCTGCCACCGACAGAAGAAATCCCAGAAACCAATGAAATTAAAGTGGCTATTGTGGGACGCCCGAATGTCGGGAAATCCAGCTTATTGAATGCTTTCGTGGGAGAAGCAAGGGCAATTGTTAGCCCAATTTCTGGTACAACCCGCGATGCGATTGATACTGTTGTGGAACGAAATGGGCAAATTTACCGCTTGATTGACACGGCAGGAATTCGCAAAAAGAAGAACGTGGATTATGGTCCCGAATTCTTTAGCATCAACCGTGCTTTTAAAGCAATTCGTCGCGCTGATGTGGTTTTAATGGTGATAGATGCTCTTGATGGTGTCACCGAACAAGACCAAAAATTAGCTGGGCGGATTGTCGAAGAAGGTCGAGCTTGCATTATCGTGGTTAATAAGTGGGATGCTATCGAAAAGGACTCTCACACGATTTATGATTACGAAAAACATCTGCAAGAACGGATGCATTTCACGGAATGGGCGCAAACCATTTTTGTCAGCGCCTTGACTGGGCAACGGGTGGAAAAGATTTTGGAGTTGGTGAATACAGCAGCCGAATCGCACAAACGCCGTGTCAGCACAGCGGTGATCAACGAAGTCTTGGAAGAAGCAGTTGGTCGGCACTCCCCGCCAGTTTCTCGCGGTGGGCGTCAGGGCAGAATTTATTATGGTACCCAAGTCAGCGCTCAACCGCCTACAATAGCATTGTTTGTCAACGATGGCAAACGCTTCAACGACAACTACCGTCGCTACATTGAGCGACAATTTCGGCAACATTTGGGCTTTCAAGGAACTCCTATCCGTATACTATGGCGGAGTAAGAAAACTCGTGATGTCGAAAGTGGTAGTAGTGCGAATCGCGCCACCCGCGTGTAAATGAAGATATGAAGAATAAAGAAAGAAGAGTGAAACTTTTTCTTTCTTGAATCTTCAATCTTCACTGTTCTTTCTTCTAAAAAATGGATTTACTGCGATCGCTGCCCATTGGTCTTTACTTAGAACAACCTCAAACTTGGCTACACAAACTCGACCCGCGAGTCAAGTTGGTTTGGTTGATGAGCTTTCTCACAACGTATATTTTTGCCAACAACTTATGGCGCGTGCTGTTGGTAGTCGTGTTGATTCTTGCTACCTTAATGGCACGTATTCCCCGGCGAGTTTGGCGGCAGCAAATGGTCTGGCTGTTGACATTATGCTTTTTTGTGCTAGTGATTATATCTATCAGTCCTGATGGGCTTGGTATAAATTATCAACCGCGCCTGCCAACCAACCAACAAGTCTTAACAGAAAAATCAGCTGCGACTCCTTCAACTCCAGCGCTCCCAACAAACAACCAAAAAGACTACAGATACCTACTGATTGACAAAGGTCCAGTTAAAGTCACTCGCCGTTCGTTGGATTTGGCAATCAGTGTGAGTACGATGGTATTTACCTTGATTTACACTACTAACCTATATTTGCTGACAACCGCACCAGAGGAAATCACAGCAGCTCTAGAAAGCTTAATGCAACCCTTGCGACGGTTTAAATTACCTGTCACTGAAATGACTTTGACTTTAACTTTATCGTTGCGGTTTATTCCTCTAGTTTTAGAAGAAATCCAGAATTTAATTCGTTCTGTAATGACAAGGGCGATTAATTGGAAAAAGCTGGGATTGAAAGGAGCTGTCAAAGTTTGGTTGTTGGTTGCACAACGGTTGTTGGAAAATTTGCTACTTCGGGCAGAGCAAATGGCTAGCGCGATGATGGTGCGGGGTTTTACGAGTCCTCACGAACATCGAGTGCAATGGCACGACTTACGGCTGAAAACAGGTGATTGGGTGGCGATCGCACTTCTCATCGTATTTTGGGGAGTGCGACTGGCTATAGGAACTGAAGTGTGACTATATGCCAAATAGCTTCTGTCAACTACAGCAGTTGCTTAGTTACGCCGGGTAGTCCTTTCGAGACAACTGGCTATAACTGATAGTTCACTGCCAAGTTTTACCAAGCTTGCCTTTTAAACCATAAAACGTTCCTAATAAGCATGCCCAGATTTTTATCACCCTTTCTTCAGAATCATACATCAAGATAAAAGCTAGGGTACGGATGAGAAATTTTAAGCGCCGCAGACAGCTTGTGAGTTTGTACCATCCTTTTGCGTAGCGTGTGGATAGATATGTGTGATTTCGGCAAATGTAGTAGTGGCGAAGAGCAGAGTATTTGTGTACAAAAATTTCTTTATTCAGAAATTTGACTTTAATAGGCTGACCGAAGTTATGGTACATAATTGCACTAGGGACAATTAGATTTTTAAAACCTTGTTGTCTAAGACGCAATCCATAATCAAGGTCAATGCCATCAATGAATAAGTCTCCTCTAGGAAGCGAAATATTTTTTGCTACACTCAGAGAAATTAGAGAACCAGAGGTGATAGGTGCATCACACTCATAGAAACCAACTTTGCTGTTATGCTTATAAGCGATAAAGCGATCGCAATTATAGACTGCACCCTCTACAACTTCATTAGTTCTTTTATCTATAGGAGTAGGAGCGATAATCCCAATTTTATAATTATCGCCAGACAGTTTTTCGTATGTTTCCAAGAGAGTATCAAGACAGTTAGCAGTGGGTACGCTATCTTGATCAAATGTCCACAAAAAGTCGTACCCTTGGCTAATCGCCCACTGTATTGCTATCCTCAAACCCTCGCCAATACCAATATTAGTTGGGTGATGGCTTACTATGATTGAACTGTCAGTATTATCTAGTAGTGAAACAGGCGAATTGTCTAAAACAAAGATAGCACTAACCTTGTAAGTTTGTTGACGAATTGCCTGAATACACTGATTAACAGCTGCATAATCTTTGTAAGCAGTGATGTAAGCTGCTACTCTGTTCTTACTCAAAATGACCTATTTTTTAGCCCAACTTGGTGGCAATTTTTTAGAAACTTCAATATTCTTAAATTCCACGGGAACTGCTGGTCCTTGGGATTTTACCCATTCTGCCATTCGCTGAATACCTGTTTTCAGATCAATAGGTGCGGGAGGATTAAAGACATCACGAACTTTGGTGTGATCTGAAAAAGCGTGTACTACTTCATTACGTGCATCTAAATGCTTAACATTAAGGGGTTTATCAAATGCCTCAGCAATTTCTTCTGCTAGCTGAATTATTGTATAGGGTGTGTCAGCACCAACGTTAAACACTTGATTAATTGCTTCAGGTACAAGGGGACTACGAGCAATCAAAGGTGCTACATCATCCACATGAGAGAAAGCGCGTGTTTGCAAACCGTCACCGAAGACAGTCATCGGTTGGTCTTGCAAAACCTGATTCATAAAAATACCAATAACATTACGATATTTATCTGCAATGTTTTGCCGTTCACCATAAACATTGTGAGGACGGAAGATTATATAATTCAGACCAAACATTTCATGAGCAGCTTTCAAATCTAGTTCCACAGCATACTTAGAAATGCCGTAAGGGTCTTCGGGTTGTGGAGCCAGTTCCTCTGTCATAGGCAGTTGGTTTGCACCATAAACAGCTATTGAAGATGTAAATACAAAGCATTTGACATCATTTTTGACTGATTCATTAATCAAATTTACTGACGCTATTAAATTGGTTTGATAGTTATAACGCCGGATGAAATGAGAAAGCCCTTCAGCTGCATAGGCTGCTATATGATAAACGTAGTCAAATGGACCATATTGCCAAAGTGAGGTAACAAAATCTGGATCTTTTAAGTCACCTTCAATCCATTTACTGCTAGTAGGAACATTCTCTACAAATCCACCTGATAAGTCATCTGTTGCTACGACTTCCATGCCTAGAGAAAGGCAATGATCAGCAACGTGTGAACCGATAAATCCTGCTGCGCCTGTTACTAATGCTCTCATTTTTCTTACCTTCACACCTTCAAGTTATACATTGGTAGAATTATACAAGTATTTTTCCTGAAAATCTTATTAGGAAAGTGTTGAAATAATTCTATTTTTAATGACAAAATACAGCCAGAGTACGTACAGCAATGCTGAAAACGTGTGTTGTTATTTTTTGAATTCAATCATACGGGAAATGAAACGTTTTGTCCGTCTACGCATAGTGGGAGGCAGGATTTTTTTTACTTGATTGATAACCCGAGCAGTGAATTCCGTAGATTCTGGTTTTTGTAAAATAGGGCGATCGCTCCAACGAGCAGCTCGGAATGGTTGTCGGCAGTATGCATCCAAGGGACCAATTGTCACATTCCAAGTAAGTCGCTCTCGAACCAATTGTTGAGCATTCTTGCCTTTAGTCCGCACTTGTTCTGGATTATTCAGAATCTCTCGTGCAACTTGGCGAATTTGTGCTTCATTGGCAGGATCTACAATCCAACCTGCGTCATATTCTGCAATATACTCTGCCAACTCTGCATAATTGTTATAAACCACAGGCAGACCACACCATAGATATTCGACTGTACGGGAGGTGAATGCCATCTCGCGTTCTGGGTTCCGGGACATGACATCCCATGCAACGCTAGCTCCTGTATATTCATTAATCAGTTTGTCTCTTGGTGTAGGAGGGGAAAAGCGTACATGGCTAGAGCCTTTAAGTTGCTGACTAAGCTTTTCAAAACGCTCAGAAGGTAGTGTCATCCAGGGATGCTTGCCACCAAAAAACCGTAGTTCTCCACGTCTAGCCGCTTCTAATTCCTCAGTTAGCACTGAAAGTCCCAGTGTCGGATCTTGCCAAGGCAGGAAAACTCCACCGTATACAAAGATTGGCTCTTCAGGCCAGTAAGAGTGATTGGGCAAGTCTGGAGACAGCGAGAATGGTATGACAGAAATGGGAAATTCATGCAGGTCTATCCCCGCTACTAGTAACCAGGCAAGGTAATAGTATAGCTGTTTAGTTCCAGCACACGTGAAGTAATCAGCACGCGATAGACATGCTAACTTTGTACCAACTATTTGCTCGACGTATTTTGGTTCGCGGAAATGAGTTTCTAGCAATAGTGGACCGTGAAAATCAACCACTATGTGACCCCTTAAAGGATTCTTCAAAGCATCTAACATTGGCCAATGTTGAAATAGCAAGATGTCTGGGTCTAGCTTGCTAACAAATTCATCCAACGTCTCTGGTTCAAAGAGATGAACTTCTGTCCCTCTGTATTTGCATGCCTCGGCAACCTCCCGCGACATAGCAAACTCTACGTCATGTCCACAACTGCGTAAACCTTGTCCCAAACCCCATGCCCGCAAAGCAGCACCTGTAGTTGGCTGCCCTTCAAGGGGTAAGATGTCGGGAGTAATTACCAACACACGTGCCATGAGAAGCTATACCTACCGCTAATACACATCCTATATAGTATGATTCTGCTCACTCATTTCCTGCCAACCCGACAGTTCGCTTCAGTCGAAACCACGCTTTGCGTAATTTCCAAAACTTACTGCTCTCCATTGCTGTAATAAGTTTGTATAGTGTCTCTAGTTCTATTTGATTAGATTGAACCAGAGGCTGTAATTGTTCTACGAGTTCGACCTTATTTCTTCCCAGTCCGATTGCCCGCTTCAGTTTACACCATGCTTGCCGTAACTGCCAAAACTTACTGCTATTCATCCCTCTAAGATGTGCCAGTAATTTCTCTATTTCTGCTGGCGCAGTTGCTAGTTTTTCTGTTTGTACTGCCACATTGGGAGTGGGAGGATTCAGTAATGGGCGAGATCGCATGCTTGGGTGGCGGACGAATCCATCTATTGAATCAATAGTTTTTTCCCAGTTTAATTTCTCTCGAGCTAAGCGTTGTGCATTCTTGCTTTTCTGGAGCACAATTTCAGGATGGTCGAATATCTCATTGATCACAGCAGCGATCGCTTCAGTGTCTTCTGGATCTACAATCCACCCAGCGTCGTATTCGCGGATGTAGTCAGACAGCTCGGCATAGTTGTTATAGATGACTGGCAATCCACACCACAAATATTCTACTGTGCGAGTCGTAAAGGCTAGCTCTCGCTCTGGGTTGCGCTTCATTACATCTATTGCCACGTGGGCACAGGTATATTTGGCAATCAATTCATTGTGTGGTACTGTGCCCGGTGCAATTACGTGACTACTCTTTTGCAATTGTGCTAGCAGAGTATCAAAAATTCCCGTATCTATCGATAACCAAGGATGTTTACCACCAAAGAAATACAATTTTCCTGCATTTCGTTGCTCCATGATATCGATCAACACCGATAGACTGATGGTGGGGTCTTGCCAAGGTAGAAAAACTCCACCATACACAAAACTCAATTCATCTTGGGGACTACGCTCTGGTAGGTTGGGAGAGAGCGAAATCGGTATTGCTGCTGAACGTTCCTGCCGTTCCTGCTCTGTCCAGCCAGCTTGCTCCAGCCAAGATTGGAAATAAATTAATTGTTTGTCTCCGGCACAAGTAAAGAAATCAGCTTTTTGCAAGGCGCGGATCTTTTCCTGGGCATTACTTTCTCGCTCCCCATAGCCTTGGAAGTGTCGCTCTAGAATATGGGGACCGTGTTGATCCACAATCACAGGGGTATGATAGAAGTTCTCAGGAAAGAAGGGCATATTTGGCCAACCACATACCACTATAATGTCTGGTTGAACCTTATTAATCGTATCGATCATTCTTTCATGCTCCCAAGCCTGGTTGAGGACTTCCGGAGCAACAACATTCTCAAATGCTCTAAGTGCTGCCCGTGGAATGGAAAATATTACCTCATGACCTCGACTCTTGAGTCCTTGCCCTAAACCCCATGCACGAAGTCCTGAACCGACTGTAGGTAAACCTGGATAAGGTAGAAGATCTGGGCTAATAATTAAGACTCGCCGAGAAACGTTGGCAAATATTTTTTGAACATCAAATGCGGCTGTAGCGGCATAAGAAGTTGGCTGACTAACTCCAGGAATGTTGCCTAAGAAGAATGGTTCAAACAGATGAGCAATTTCTTGATCGGAACGCTGACGTCGCTGTTGGACAAAACGTCGTTTTTCCATAATTTGTGGTAGATGCTCCACCACATCTTGCATAGCCACTAACGCACTCACATTCAACTTATCAAGAGAGATGGGCGAATCGTCCAATCTTTTAGTACTCTTAATATAAAAAGCGTCTTTATCTAACTGTCCAGAAGCTACAGCTTGTTCAACTACACCACTAGCTGCAGATAGTAAAATGGCAGGCAAAATGCGACCTAAATTTTCATCGCTATAATTTTTTATAACTGTGTAAAGAGAGTTGCGTTTGTAAAGCACCATCTGCCTGCTATTTGCAAAACTTTTCATCGTTCCGTGGTGACGATGATTAGTAATGGCATCTGGAGCGAAAACAACTTTGTATCCTAACAGCCACAATCGCCAGCCTAAGTCAACATCTTCAAAATAAATAAAGTAGTTATCATCAAAACCGCCTACATCTAGAAATACCTGTCGGTTAACTATCATCGCACCACCGCAGGGGAATAGCATTGGCTTGATTTCATTAAACTTCTCTGGGGAATAAGGTTGATCAAAACCTACCTGTGCAGCATACCCAGCATAATTACAAATTGCCCCAGCAAAATCAAACCGAGTTCCATCCCAATTGAGAATTTTAGCTCCTGCACTGACCACTCCAGGTTCGCTCTGTAGAGCTTTTACCAGTCCCCGGACAAATTGGGGATCTACCCACATATCATTGTTCAAAAATATAATATACTCACCTGTTGCCTCACGCGCACCGCGATTGTTTCCTGAGGCAAAACCCAAATTTTCTTGATTGCGAACAATTCGTACTTGAGGATAAGTAGCTTGAATATAGCCTACAGAACCATCTATGGAGGCATTATCTACTAACATCAACTCAAGCCTATCTTTTGGATAATCAAGCTTGAGCAATGAGGAGAAGCACTCTTGTAGATGCCTCAGACCATTATAGTTAAGTACAATAACACTAACTGTGGGTAGGTTAGACATATAAATCCTTTTTGAAAACCATTCGAGTTGAAAGTTGTGTCAGTTTCAATTTATAGCAGTTATAGTTACAACAATTTATTTAATATTCTTTAACCATTCGGCTAAGTTTTTTCAGCTTTAACCACTGTGTCCGCAACTTCCAAAATTTACTTGTTTGCATCGCGGTGATAGTAGCTTTTAATTGTTCTAATTCTGCTTGGCTGTGTTGCAGTTGCGATTGTGATTGTTCTAGTTCTGCTTGGCTGTGTTGCAGTTGCGATTGTGATTGTTCTAGTTCTGCTTGGCTGTGTTGCAGTTGCGATTGCGATCGCTCTAGTTCTGCTTGGCTGTGTTGCAGTTGCGATTGCGATTGTTCTAGTTCTGCTTGAGTGTGTTGCAGTTGCGATTGTGATTGTTCTAGTTCTGCTTGAGTGTGTTGCAGTTGCGATTGTGATTGTTCTAGTTCTGCTTGAGTGTGTTGTAGTTGCGATTGTGATTGTTCTAGCTGATTTCTCAGTTGAGAATATTGTTCATTTAATGCTGCATATTTACCTTCTATTGATAATGGAAATGCACGTATAATAAACTGAAAAGTATCTGCCTCTGCATCTTGTTCAATTTTATTAATAAGTTCGATGCTAAACTCATTTTTATCAATATGTGGTAATAGAGGAATATCAGACAACACAGGTACTTTAGTACAATCAATCTTACCAATCGAGTATCCTGAACGCTCAAACAGATCCACGATTGTTTTGCGTGTAAAAAATCTTAAATGCGTAGAATCTAAAATTCCTAGTTCTGTATACTCAAAGTGACCCTGCAACAAGGATAAACGAATTGCACCATGAGCAATATTGGGAATTGAAGCTACCACATATCCATCTGGGTTCAATAAGTGGTGTGTTTCCTCTAGAATTTTCCACGGGTTCCGCAGATGTTCCAAAATATCTCCAAAGACAGCTACATCAAATTTTTGACCAGCCAGCACTTCAGTCAGAGACACAAAATCCAAATCGGCTACGATGACTTGTTCACAATATTGTTCAGCAATCTTTGCAGCGTCTTGGTTAATTTCTACTCCCGTTACTTGGCATCCTTTTTTTGTTAGTAGTTGAGCAAAATAACCAGTTGCACAACCAAAATCTATGACTCGCTTGTTTTCTCCTACCAAGCGGAACATTTTCTTTAAACTATGATTTTCGTCCAGTTCGTCTTCACTAAGTTCTTGGTATGATGGATAATCTTTTTTCCAGTTACTACTCATAAATTAACCTTCTAACTTACCACTAAAGCACATTCAGTGGCGATTAAGTTTCTTAATTTTATTCTTTATAACCTTTTTAAATAGCCATTTGGGTTAAAAGTTGTCAGAAACTTATGGCACTCTTTGTCTATGTAAAAGTTTGAATTCTTCTCAAGAAACTCTTCGACTGCTTCCATTGGTCCGCTACCAAATTCTGGTAGAACAGGATGACCATTTAAGTTGGTATCCTCGACTATTAAATAGCCACCAGATGGTATTAATTCACTGTATATCAGTATTTCTTGCAGCACATGATCTTTAGAGTGATCTGAGTCAAGAATAACTAGAGTGTTTTTCTTTTCTACTATTTGAAAAATCTGCTGTGCAGTCTCTAAGCTAACGGAGCTACCTTGTATAAGTTTAATATTTTCGTATCTACTTAAGTCCTGACGAGTTTGCTCTAAAATGTTAATATCAATACCAATGACTTCTCCTTTTCCAACTAATTTGCACATATCAGCCAGAAAAGCAGTTGTGCCTCCAAAAGCGACTCCACACTCAACAATAAAATCAGGTTTTTGACTACTGATAATTTCTTGATAGAGCCACAAATCTAGGGGACATTTTAAAGCTTTGATTCCCAACCAATAGGTATTTTTCCATACTGGTTCACCATTCATTATTGGCGTATCATAATACGCTTTAGAAAAATGGTTAATGACTCCAGTCAATTTTGCTACTTCATCGTTGATAGGTATCTGTTTACTTAAATTATTACTATACATAATTGGCTATTCCCTCTTTTTTGGAATTGTTAGAATTTTTTAAAATATTTACCGTCATTGGTTGAGCAACTAAAGCATGAATATGCTTACCTGTATTAGGAGGCAGAACTTGAAAAACAATTGCATTATCTATCCAGTCGAAAGTTATAGCTGAATAGCTTTCCGTACCCGCTACTGTCAGACTGTAAGAACCAGTTTTTAAAGGTAACTTAAATTGAAATTCAAATTGCAGACTCTCTCCTGGCTCTAACTTTCCTATTGGATAATTCTCTTCAAAAGTATTGCTACCAATAATTTCATTTCCATTCTTATCGCAAATATAGAAACCAACAATGCACCCTTGTAGTGGCTGGTTTACCTTTAAATTAATTATCAACGTGACTTCTTCATTAAATGCAAAAATGGGACTTTCGCTAGTGTACTCTCCTAATTGATCAAGTAGCTGTACTTCCTCTATAACAGCCTTACCGTTTCCTCTACGTTTTGGCTTGACTCTTTTTGAAGATTGTTGGGCTATGTCAACTCCATTACAACTTAAGCCAGGAGAGTTATTTTGCTCGCTAGATTTAGTTTCATCATCAACTTGCGCTAACTCCAATTCTAGTTCTGTAAGTAATTTCATGTATTCTATAATGACGGCATTGGGCAACCCTTTAGTATATATTTGCCCGTCATGAATCATCACAGCTGAATTACATAATGTTTTAATCGCCCCGGAATCATGAGAGACAAATAGGGTTGTTACCCCAGAATCCATCAAAGCTCGCATCCGCCGCATACATCTGTGCTGAAACACCACATCACCGACAGCGAGAGCTTCATCAACAATTAAAACTTCAGGATCAACATTGACTGCTACTGCAAAAGCTAAGCGGACAAACATCCCGCTTGAATAAGTTTTAACAGGCTGATCTATAAAGTCTCCAATATCGGCAAACCCAGCAATCTCATCAAACTTGTCTTCAATTTCTTTCTGACTTAACCCCAACAGCCGCCCATTAAAAAACACATTCTGCCGTCCGGTAAACTCTGGGTTAAACCCGCTACCAAGCTCCAGCAAAGCAGACACCCTACCCTTAACAATGACTTCTCCTGTCGTTGGTGTCAACGTGCCAGCAATAATTTGCAGCATTGTACTTTTCCCAGAGCCATTTCGCCCAACAATTCCTACTGTCTGTCCCTTGGGAATTTCCAAGTTAATGTCCCGCAGCGCCCAAAATAAATCTGCTCTGCTCTTCCCAGGTAACAAAAGTTCCTTGAGTCGATCTACAGGATGAGCATACCGCTTAAAGCACTTCGAGACATTTTTTAGGGAAATTGCAATTTCTTCTCTCATGCTTTTGCTGTCAATCCTTAAAACTCTCACACCATAATCAAATCGCACTCTTTGAAGCCATTTTGCCTGAATCTTTCACCACATAATAATATATGGCATCAAATTGCGAGAGCAAAAACTACGGCTTTTACAGAAATTACTACGCTGTAGCGCAGTCAAGGATGCTAGCGATACATTTTACCTGCTACTTTGCCATGTACTTTTAAACCCAACGCCCTTTTTGTCATCACTCCCAAAAAAGTATCTTTACTTTAGGAAGCTATAGGAACTCAAAAGTTCCCTTGTATCCTCGAAATCATTTTCTCACGTCTAGCGGCAAGTTATCCGGATGAATGAACCAACTAAGTCTATACTATGGAACTGCCAAAGCTTACAATACATCTGCAAAAGCAGGACGCAAGCGTTGATAACACCACAATCCCCCGGAAAAAACGACAACTGCAATCATTGATGCAACTCCCCACTCGCCCCAGTGTTTAACCTCTCCTCCTAAAACTAAATCACGATAAACCTCAACGATCGCTGTCATCGGATTTAACCAAAACACCCAATTCCGCCATTCCTGTGGAATTGCTGATGCTGGATAAATAATAGGTGTCAAATACATCCAAATATTTAAAAGAACTCCCAAACTTTGCGGAATATCTCGCAAAAATACTGTTAGTCCCGCCGCCAAATAACCTAATCCCGCCGTTAGCAATAACTGCGGTATCCAAACCAAAGGTAAAAGCGCTAAAGTTGTATGCAAAGTATGGGAAAACATTGCCACAAAAAAAATCAACGCCATTAAACCAAAAGAACTCTCAATGAAAGCTGATAATATTGGCACCAGTGGTAATAAACCTAAGGGAAATACTACTTTTTTCACTAAATTCGGTTGTACGACTACCGAACTAGCTGCTTGAACCAAACCACCACTAAACGCAATCCAAGGCAGCAACCCTGCAAATATCCATAAACCAAAGGTAAAGTTGTTTTCTGGTAAACCTCTCAGGCTCAGCTTTACCTTCAGCACAATCGAGAACACATAAGTATAAATCAGTAACTGCGATAGCTGATTCACCAAGGGCCACAAATTCCCTAAAATAGAACCCTTATACCGCGCCTCTAAATCCCGTCGCACTAGAATTCTCAGTAAGTCGAACTTTGCCCACCATCGTTCACTAAATGGCAAAATTCGCCTTATACTCCCTGCCTTTCGGACAACTCCTCGCATTGTTCCCAACAATTCCAGCTTCCTCGCTCACTACCTACACACCAAATTTGTCTCAATGAAGCCTAATAGCTATGAAAGTTCCATCGTACTTCTATTGCAAGAATAAGTTTTTTTTGTAAAATTGCGCTTAAATCAGTGAACAGCTACCTACGCAGTGACGGCTGCGGGCGCTTTGGGGGATTTAAACCCGCCACCAACGCTCTCTGGTGTTCTTGGTGTGGTGTTTCCCCCAACGATAAAACTGATACTGCGGGTACTTGGTAACTGATAACTGGTAACTGTTAAATTACCTTGTAGATTATACGATGAATTGGATATTTTGCTGCATATTTTATCTGCAACTTTTGCTAAAAGCGAACTAAGTCAAACTCTCAAAAATTAATTCCTCACAATCGTAACTGTTAAGTCAATTGCTACACAAACACCTGGTTGTTGGCACTCTGTGTTAAATATCAAACAAGTATTGCTTCACGTTTCAAGCAAGTTATCCGGATCAATTCCCTGATTACGCAAATATTCTGCCAGTTTCTCAGCCCGTTGGCGTTCTTGTTCAGCCCGTTGGCGTTCTTGTGCAACTTGCTCTGCAGGTGTTGGTTTCCATTGATTACTGGCGTCATCTAGGTTGAAAAATATGAAATTCATCTGGCAATCCAGGTTCTCCCACTAATTCACTAGGCAAATCATACATCGTGGGTAGGACTTCCTGGGGTGGACGGGGTGGATCAGTTTGATACATGAGTGCTACCTCTAATTTCAACTTTGCAAGAGTTAAGCCAAACTCTCTGGATCAATACCTAATGCTCGCAACTGCTGTGCCAATAACTGCGATCGCTGTCGTTCTTGTTCCAAAAGTAATTCTGCATCCGTTACCCGTTGCTGTGCTTCCGTTGCCCGCTGCTGTGCATCCGTTGCCCGTTGCTGTGCTTCCGTTGCCCGTTGCTGTTCCTCAATAGCCGCTTGTTGTGCAAGTCTCGCCGCCTCTTCTGGTGTCGGCACTAAATCCCCTTCTAATGTGAAGTATCGCAGTTTACCTGCCTCGACACCCAAATACAGATCTAGCACCTGACTCCAACGCCATCCCCGTGCATTTGGTGTAATTTCTTGATATTCATTACCTACCAACTCAAAGCCGACAAACTCCAAATTCTCTGGAGAAAACCAAAAATATTCAGGAGTGCGAAATCGATTTTGATAGAGGTTTTTCTTCAAATTTCGGTCAACATGAGCTGTACTCTCGGAAAGTAATTCAATAATCAAGTCTGGATAACGACCATCTTCCTCCCAAACGACCCAAGAATTGCGGGGTCTTTTCTCAGTGTCCTTTACTAAGAAAAAGTCTGGTCCTCTAAAATCCCGATTCCGCAACTGCTGGCGACTAAAATATATAGTGAGATTCGCGCCGATAAAGAAATCATTTTGCTCGCGCCACAGCCACTCCAAACAACTCACTAGCAGCAGTAGCTGCATATAATGCAAAGAACTTTCCATTTCTGGCTCATCACTTAACAACCGACTTGCATCGGGCATCTGTTGTTCTAGCTGTTGCGCTGTGACAAACATTTGCTTACACCTGCTTACCTATTGATTTCATTCTAGTCAGTCGTCATTAGTCATTAGTCATTAGTTATTAGCCAAAAATTATTTTCCCTCACTCCCTCCCTCCCTCACTCCCTCATCCCCCTCATCCCCCTCATCTTCCCCATCTCCCTACTCCCTCTCATGTCCCACATTCAGCTACACTGAGTCTTGGTTTGTTGTGTAGTAAGTTGGCATGGAAATCGGACAAAAAGTTAAAGTCGTTCGTTTGCGCGATCGCGTATCTCCCCCTGTTGTAAAAAAGCTAGGACAAGTCGGCACCATCGAAGGCTTCAAAATGACTGATAGTAGCGGTGTTGGCGTTGTGGTCAAGTTTGAGGATAATTTTGCCACTTGGTTTTTTGAAGATGAGCTCAAACTCGTGCAGTAGGAGAGAAGCTACTAAAACAAGCCGAGTGCTAAGTTGGAGTTGAAAAAACCAGCGGTAAACATAGGAATCAAGTAATGGCCCTGATACTGACATTTTTGGGCAAAGGCGGCAGCGATCGCACGAAAATTGCGATCGCCGCAGCCAAATTATTGGCAAGTCAAGGCAAGCGTGTTCTCCTGGCTGGACAAGCAGAACCAGCATTGTCAATCCTGCTGGGAGCAACTCTTGGTCCTGATCCCCAAGAAATTGGTCCCAATCTCCAAGTTGTGCAGTTCCAAACAGCAGTGCTGCTAGAACGTAGCTGGGAGGAAGTGAAAAAACTTGAGAGTCAATACCTCCGCACGCCTATCCTCAAAGAGATTTATGGTCAAGAATTGGCAGTCTTGCCCGGGATGGACACCGCTCTTGCTTTGAATGCTATTCGAGAGTACGACGAAAGCGGCAAATATGACGCGATCGTCTATGATGGCTCAGGCGACTCTTCCACCGTGCGGATGTTGGGAATGCCAGAGTCTCTCAGTTGGTATGTGCGGCGGTTTTACCAATTGTTTATCAATTCCGACTTAGGAAAAACAATTTCCGAATCGCCCTTGATTCAACCGCTCATTAGCACGTTTTTCAACGTCAACTGGACATCAGATAACTTCTCCCAACCCACCAACAAAATTAATAATATTTTGGACAAGGGAAAAGCCGCCCTTGCTGATCCCAAACACATTGCTGCTTTCCTAGTCACTACCAATGATCCTGTGGAAGTGGCTACAACCCGCTATCTTTGGGGTGGTGCCCAACAAGTTGGTCTCACTGTTGGCGGCGTTATCCTTGTATCTTCTGACACAAATGTTGCTCTAGGCGAAGAATTTACTCCCTTGCCAGTGAGTGTTGTTCCAGACGCAAAACTGGGTGACTGGCAACCGCTTATTGATGCCCTACCTAACTTTGTAGCGCAAGCGGTACAAGCTCCCAAGCCTATAGAAGTAGACGTTCAGACGCGTCAGGTACGCCTATTTTTGCCTGGTTTTGACAAAAAACAGGTCAAACTGACTCAGTATGGTCCAGAAGTCACTGTGGAAGCAGGAGACCAACGGCGTAATATCTTCCTACCTCCTGCCTTAAGTGGCAGATCTATCACTGGAGCAAAGTTTCAAAATAATTATTTGATAATCTCCTTTTAGGTATTAGGAAGGGAATGGGGTATAGGGAAACGTTAATAGTTAACGTTAATAGTTAATGGTGAGTGGCACTTTTTGACAAACAACTAATGTAGAGATGTGCCATGGCACGTCTGGTACAACTAACAATTCCCTATTCCTTATTCCCAATAACCAATTAACGTGTACGCCTTATGTCTGAATCAACTCCGATTACGCCAGATCCAAATTCACCTCAACCACTAGACTCAGTAACACCAACAGAGTCCGTCAAAGCTGCTATAGATCGTAGTGCCAAAACCAGGCAACTGCTGGGTATGAAAGGTGCAGCGGCTGGAGAAACCTCAATTTGGAAAATCCGCCTGCAACTGATGAAACCTATTACCTGGATTCCCCTGATCTGGGGCGTAGTTTGCGGTGCGGCTTCTTCCGGCGAGTACACATGGACGCTGGAAAATGTGTTGAAGGCAGCAACGTGTATGTTGCTAGCAGGACCGTTGATGACGGGTTACACGCAAACCCTGAATGAGTACTACGATCGCGAAATTGACGCCATCAACGAACCGTATCGTCCCATTCCCTCCGGAGCAATTCCCTTACCCCAGGTTATTACGCAGATTTGGGTATTACTTGTTGCTGGTGTTGCCATAGCATTTGTTTTGGATGTTTGGGCAGGTCATGACTTCCCCATCATCACGGTGCTAGCTTTGCTAGGTTCCTTCGTGGCATACATATATTCTGCACCACCTTTGAAGCTAAAACAGAACGGTTGGTTAGGTACTTATGCCCTTGGTGCAAGCTACATCGCCTTGCCTTGGTGTACTGGTCATGCTTTATTTGGTGAACTCAATTGGAAAATTGTGGTTCTCACCGTGGTTTATAGTTTGGCTGGTTTGGGTATTGCCATTGTCAATGACTTCAAGAGTATAGAAGGCGATCGCAAGTTCGGATTAAAATCATTACCTGTGATGTTTGGTGTTACCACCGCCGCTTGGATTTGTGTGGTGATGATTGATGTCTTTCAAGCGGCGATCGCTGGTTATCTCATCTACATCCACGAGAATTTGTACGCAGCAATTCTACTACTACTCGTCATCCCGCAAATCACCTTCCAAGATATGTATTTCCTGCGTGATCCCTTAAAAAATGATGTCAAATACCAAGCAAGCGCCCAACCATTCCTAGTCATAGGAATGCTCATTGCTGGTTTAGCAATTGGTCATGCTGGTATTTAACTTATACCTCTAAAGTGAGAAGTTAGGAGTAAGGAAAAAAGTAACAGTTAAGAGTAAATAGTGAGATCAGTGCCAATGACGGTGAGTCCAGCGCTATGCAGGAGGGTTTCCCGAACTCACAGCGACTGGCTCTCCCGTTGGGTGAGGAGTCAAAATGAAAAGCTCCTAACTCCTAACTTAAAAATGAAGACTCGTAACTTTTGTCAGGACTTGCCGTGTTACAACTACTGTATTATCTGTTTCATTTCATTCATTTTGTTCAGCCTTTGATAATCCCTATTTGCTTTTTCTCTGCTTGGGCACTCATTATTCTGGTTGCCTGGAGTATGTGGACGGCAGCACGAGATAGTGTCAGTATAGCGCAGCAAATGCATCAAATACCTTGTACAGGCTGCCAGTATTTTACCAATGATTACCATCTTAAATGCACCGTTCGTCCCTCTGTTGCCAATACAGAAGATGCGATCAATTGTATGGATTATCAACCAAAGACGAATCCTTTACTTTACTAGGAATTGTTAGTAGTTGGTTGTTGGTTGTTAAAAAGTACTACTAACCACTAACTACTAACAATTAATCATTAACCAATTTCTAACAATACCTTTAAAACCCCCTTTGTCTGAGCGCGTTCAAAAGCAGTAAGCGCATCAGCGAGAGGATAGCGGGCATTAATCAGGGATTTTACATCCACCTTTTCTTGTTGTAGCAGATCTAGTGCAGGTGCAAAGGGACCACAACGGGAGCCAATGAGAGTAATTTCATCCACCACTAGAGAGGAAGCATCAAGGCTGAGGTTGCCAGCGTAGGTACTTTTAAGTACCAGAGTACCACGTGGACGCAAGGCACGGCGAGCAAGTGCAAAGCCTTCCGAGTTACCAGTACACTCTACGGAAATATCAAAAGCTCTATCTGTCACTGTATCAGCAAAGCCAGTTTTGATACCTCGTGCCTCTAAATGAGCGAGTTTGTCTCGATGACGCCCCACCACCAAAAGGTCGCAGCCTGTTAAAGCTATTGTTTGCGCTACCAGTATTCCCAGCTTACCATCCCCAACAACAAGCACCCGGTCATTTGAACTCAACTCAACCTGCTGCTGAATTTCCAGCGCCGCTGCTAAAGGTTCGGTAAAAGTTGCGACTTCTGTGGGAATATTGTTAGGTACAGGATGCAAATTCTCTATTGGCAAACAGAGATATTCAGCAAAAGCTCCGTTACGGTTGACAATGCCAAGGACAGTGCGATTTTCGCAATGAGTTGGTTGTCCGCTACGACAGAACCTACATCGCCCGCAAACAGCATTGATTTCTCCAACAACTCGCTGGTTAACTAGGTGTTCTGGTCCTTGTTCGACAACACCGACAAACTCATGTCCTAAAATGCCAGTGTACGGATAATAACCTCTCTTCAGTTCTAGGTCAGTGTTACAGATACCAGCACAGAGAACACGCACCAAAGCTTCTCCTGGTGGCGGTTCAGGAATGGCAATGTCGGTACGTAGTTGCAGTTGATTGTTTTCGAGCCAGAGTCCTTGCATATTACATCTTCGGTGTGGTGCAATCTGATGTTTATTATTATCCTTAAAGCCAGCGTGACACAGAAAAATGACAAAGTATATAAAAAATAAGTTACAGGCATCCGTACAAATAGTAGCCCATAAACAGAGAAATTTAAGAACGAAAAACAAAGAAGGAAAAAGGAAAACATTATTTTTTTACCTTTTGCCTTTTACCTTTTACTTTCTCTTAAGCACCTTGCCTACTTATGCTGAAACAATAAACAATGCCTGCCCACCTAAATTGGTTTTCACCACTCCTAGTAATAGAGATTTTACCTTTAAAGACTGGGAGAAAACTTGTGGAAACCCGAAAAATTATATCTCTAGCTTTGAACAGATGCTTTTGGAATTAAAACCAGCAAATGTTGTCTATTTAGGGGAAAATCATGAAAATAAAGAAGACCACCAAAACCAGCTAAAAATAATTCAAGAACTCTACAAACGCAATCCTAAAATTGGTATTGCAATGGAAATGTTTCAACGACCTTATCAAGAGGTTATCAATCAATATCTGGCAGGAAAACTTACTGAAAAAGAACTCATAGAGAAAAGTGAATATGAAAAACGCTGGGGTTTTCCTTGGGAAAATTACGCGCCAATTATTAAGTTTGCTAAAGAAAAACAACTTTCCATTATAGCTTTAAACACACCTTCAGAAATTACCCGCAAAGTTGCCCGGGAAGGTTTAGAAAGTCTAACATTATCTGAACAAAAATTAATTCCACCCTTGTCAGAAATTCGTACAGATAACGAGGAATATCGCCAACAGTTGCAAGCAGCCTTTCAACAACATCAAGCTGGTAATCATGGTAACAGTGTAGACGTGGAAAAGTTTTTCCAGGCGCAAGTTTTGTGGGATGAAACAATGGCAGAAGGAATTGCCAAATTTGTTAAAACTCGCCCAAATTATCAAGTTATCGTGTTAGCTGGACAGGGACATATCATTTATGGCTATGGTATCCCTAGCCGCGTTGCCCGTCGCCTCAAGGCTGAAAAATTCACTCAGCGTTCTGTCTTGCTCAGTCCGCCCGATGAGACACAACCTAAAGAGAAAAAAGCAATAGCAAATTTTATATTGCAGGGGGAGAAACTTCCTTGAGTGCTTGGCGGTTCAAATCTTCACCTTCTCCACAAACGGAGCAAAAACCGGAATCAATTCTTTTCGACTTACAACTAAAGTAGGGAAAGAACGAGTCGTATAATCTTCCCCTGCTATTAAAGGAAACGGTTCCGACTTTAACGATCGCCAACTTCCCCCAGCAGCTTGGACAATCACCCAAGCAGCCGCTATATCCCAAACTTTTGGTGTAGCTTCAATACCACCTAATGTTGCGCCAGCAGCAGTCGTCAGGAAATTATAGCTAGCAACACCCAGCATCCGAATTTTGCAGGGAAAGTCTTTCTGTATCGCTGCGGTGCTGCGCGAACAGAGGTTGAAGAAGTGGTTTCCACTTGGATCGTCATTACTGGTATAAATAGGATGGCGATCAAGAAAAGCGCCAGTTGGTGCTTCTAACTCAGGTATACCTCCCCAGTAGCCGTGAAAAGCTTGATTCAATGGCGGCACGTAGACATAGCCAAAAACTGGTGTGCCTTGATACAGCAAACCGAGGGAAATCGACCAAATGGGAATCCCACGAGTAAAGTTAGTTGTACCGTCCAAGGGGTCAATGACCCAGCACCATTCGGTACCAGGAAAAACCTTGTCGCCTTCTTCACTCAAGATACCGTAACCAGCGAAAGTAGATGCTATGGCGTCCCGTATTTCCTGATCCGCCCATTTATCCGCTTGCGTTACCAAAGTGCCATCAGCTTTTTGCAGAGCTTGCACTTGCCCAAAATCTTGCATTAACTGCTTTCCCACTCTTGCGGTAGTGGTTTGGGCAAAATCGAGAATCGTTGTCCAAAATTCAGTCATTTGAGGAATAGGGAATGAGGAATAAGGAATAGGGAATAGGGAATGCATAAAAAGACCAGTTCCCTAATTTCAATTCCCATTTCTCAATTATTATTGAGGATTTGAAGCAAACGAATATTTTTAATCAAGTTCGCTTTGTAAAATAGATGCGATCGCCTGTTTGGCGTTTGTCTGAAATTCTCTCACATTCAGACGGTTTAGAAACCAAATCGCCAGCAGCATTAATGCGGCTTCTAAGGCAAACACCAGTCCATAGGCTAGCACCAAGTTGGGCAGCAACTTACGTCCTACATCCAAAATGGCACCACCTGCAGCTACAGCCGTTCCTCTCGCCACAGATTGCGCTAGTCCCCAAGCACCAATGAACGTTCCTGAGGTTTCAGGCGCTGTAAGATCCAGCATCAAGGTGACTGCGGCAGTCGTTAGAATACCAGTTGCTAAACCGAACAATACCAAAGCGAGCTTGAGTAACGCTGGATTAGCAGAAAATCCTGATATCCCAAGTAATCCTGCACACAGTGCCACTAACATACAACCAAGGCGTATAGTTCTTTGCTTACCTAAACGCGGCACAATCAAAAAGCCCCCGACGCCAAAGGCAATCAGTGTACCTGTGCCATAAAAAACATTCAGTTTAGTACTTTCTGCTAGAGGCATCCGAAAGACCTGACCCGCATAAGGTTCTAAAATCGGGTCTTGCATAAATAAGCCCAGTGTCATCACCACTAAAAAGGTGAAAAATAAACCTGTTTGCGGACTAGCTGTTAGTATTCGCCAAGCTGCGCCAAGGGTAATACTGTCTTCTCGGTTGATGGCTGTGGAACGAGTGGTATACCGGGAATACTTTTTTTCTACACCAAAGGTCGCTATAATCGCCAACGCAAATACAATCGCTGGTACGATGAGAAACAGCCGATTGACTGATGCTTGTAATGTGGCGATTGGCTCCGCCAGTGCCTCTTGGGCAATCGCTGCCTCGGGTGTTAATTGCTTGAGCAAACTAGAACTGATAATTGCCCCTACAATAATCCCCACCAGCAGCATCGACCAAACAACACCGACAACTTTGGAACGGTTGTCTTCTTCAGAGATATCAACCAACAAAGCGGCAAAGGCAGTACTGCTTGCACAAATTGCCAGACCGTATAAAGCGAAAACCAAAGCTAGAAGAGCAATCCAGCTCATTGTTTGAGTTGTCCATGCCCAACCACCTGCACTGCTGACGACAGTGTTCAGTTGCCATAACACCTGCACAGCTAAAAATGAGGCGACAGCAAATATCGCCGCTCCCACCCATACATAAGCCGTGCGGTGGTAGCCCCATATTGGCTTGGCATCGGACATTTGACCAAACCAAACCCGAGAAGGAGAAACAAATAACTGTATTGCTAGCACTGCCCCTACCAGCGTCGCCGGAATGGCTATTTCCTGAATCATGACTCTGTTGAGCACCCCCAGAGTCAGGATAGACATCATGCTTAGCCCCATCTGAAATAAGCCAAGCCGAAACATGGTCAACACATTAACCTTTGGCATCGCCAGGGAATTTCCCTGGGAATCAAATAAATCTCCGCTTGCCATAGCTACTTTCTTACAGGGAATATATAATTTGATTTTTCATCGGTTTTATAACCAAGATAAATCAGGACTTACGCAACTGTCATAAGCGATTGCCCAAGGCTTCGCCGTGAGGCAACGACTGTGAGATCAGCGGCTCGAGTAAGCTCGCCGAACTCCGAACCGCGCTCAGCGTTCGACTGAGCTCACGCCGAAGTCCGAATGAGGCACTGGCAAAGCTTGGGTATTTTAGTGGTTTTTTTGTAGCAGCGTTTCCTAGACAAACGTAAAGACGACTGCTATTATTTATCCTTTCATAAGAAAACCCCAGATTCCTGGGGCTTATTGAACGTTTTCTCTTGTCATATAACCACCCTAGTGACCGTTAGGGAATAGGGAATCTCGCCAAGAAAATGAGTAAAAATTAACCCCAGTTCACCTGGGGTTAATTTTTAGATATCACCCTCAACGCTTGCAAACATTGGATGTAGTGGCATATGTGGGCAAACATATTCGGTGTATCAATATTCTTTTAGTGACTTTAAATAAATTCTTAACATAAAGAATGACAAGTACTAGCATCTTGTGGATGAAGAAAGGTAGACGAAACCCTGATGATCTGGTAATGAAGGGGGTAGATACTCCTTGGTTTTGCGGGTGCTTTGTTATAGAAAACCGCGCTTGCTATCGCAGCAGGTGCGATGGCAAAGGTTTTCCCCTCCATAAAAGTAAAATATAGCCTGTTAGTAAACGGTTGGTAAATATAGAGTTAAGTTTCAGTAGCTCAGCATTCCGGAAAGGTCACTGCACAGAAAGAGATGCGAGGGTGATGGGAGGCGTGTGAGTAGCGATCGCCCAAAAAATAAACCCCTTCCTTATGGAAGAGGTGCAACCAACGGTGTTGTATAGCTTGCAGCCAGCAATAATTATTAATTGCAGGCAAAGTTGACTTATGCAGTTGGGGCGGTAATACCGTTTCACTTTAAGGTTGATACAAATAGGCAGCAGGGGGTAGGGGGAAAGAATTAGAGATCAATCATTTGTATCAGCAGCAAGTTCATCCGCTGTTTTACCTTCTTCTATGGCTTTAAGATAATTTTTTGTAATTGTTAAGATGTCTTGTTTTTCAGTTGCCATAGCTATTTTTGTGAGTTCGTGGTTGGTATTAGTTCAATAATTACTTGAGCCTTTTGACGCCATGCTTAGGGGCTTTTGATGATAAGGACTACAAGGTGATTTGCCAACATTCCGAAAAGCTCACCGCCTTTCGCCCGCCTATTCGTCTTTCAGTACCCCTTACTTAATATCTGGATACCCAAAATTTGTACATCCACAATCAATGTGTACCCACCTAGCGGTATGATGCTTCCATCTCTATTGAGGGAAGATTATGCCAATCATCTCTCTAAGCTCGTTTAACTGGGCTTTAGACTAAAGCTGGCGACTGTTGGACGGTCACGGCACACAAAAAGCTTGTATAAAAAAATAGAGAGACATAAACAACAAGATACCCGACTTCGCAAAAGTTGTCGGGTATCCAAGCATGGGTGATTTATGCGCTTAGCGCAGGTACTTTTACACAAATCAAATAGGATTGCTATATGGCATTATTGCTCACGAGGATTTGAACATTAAAGGCTAGCGCATCATTTGTCTACACTCTGAGAGATATTTTGAGAAAAGTTTTACAATACACTGAAAAGTAAAGAACTGTAAAGAAATTTAATGTTGTAAACGTGGAAACCATTACAGAAACCATCACACTAGGGCAAAATGGTCCGGCTGTTACACCTCTTTGCATTGGGACTTGGGCATGGGGTGATAAACTCTTTTGGAATTATGGCAACCACTATGGTCCCGAACAATTGCAAGCAGCTTTTACAGCAGCTTTGGAGGTTGGTGTCACCTTCTTTGATACGGCTGAAATTTACGGATTTGGACTTTCAGAGGAATTTTTGGGGCAATTCTTGCAGAAAACCGACAAACAGGTGCAGATTGCAACCAAATACGGTCCAGTTCCCTGGCGATTTCTGGGTCAGTCTGTCGCCGATGCCCTCACAGATAGTCTCAAACGCCTACAATTAGAGCGAGTCGCTTTGTATCAAGTGCATTGGCCCTTTACCTTCTTTATGAGCCAAGAAACCTTGATGAATGCTCTTGCAGATGAGGTGAAGCGCGGCAGAATTGAAGCAGTAGGTGTTAGTAATTACTCGGCACAGCAAATGCGGGAAGCGCACCAAATACTAGCTGCCCGTGGAGTGCCTTTGGCTGTGAACCAAGTACGTTACTCTCTGCTCACTCGCCAGATTGAAACACATGGTATTCTCCAAACAGCCCGTGAGTTAGGTGTAACAATCTTGGCGTATAGTCCTTTAGCGCAAGGTTTACTGACTGGCAAATACACCGCCGATAGCGTCAACACTCCTAAAGATGGCAGAAGGATAGACCCCAAATTTAGTAAAGAAGGCTTGCAGAAACTTGAGCCTGTGATATCTTTGCTACGCCAGTTAGGAGACAAGCACGATCGCACGCCAGCCCAAGTTGCCTTGAGGTGGTTAATTGATCAAGGAAACGTCATTCCTATTGCTGGCGCGAAAACAGCCGAACAGGTAAAACAGAATGCAGGCGCTTTGGGTTGGAAATTGAGCGATGATGAAATTAAGCAGTTAGAGGAAGTGAGTCGTCCTTACAAATAAAAAGAACCAAGTAAAAAGTTAAAAGAAATTATTTCTTTGTTTTAACTTTTTACTTTTTACTTTTAACTTGATTTACGAGTTTTCCTGACCAGCTAACATCTGTAAAATTTTTTCTACATTATCCAAATCCCCAGCAATTCTCCGTATAGGCTGAGGCCAAACTTTAACGAGGGTGGGAGTTGCAGAAACTTGATCGGATTCTGCTTGTTCTGGATTTGTTAATACGTCAATGACTTTTAGAGTATAAGGGTTGCCAAGATATCTTTCTAAAAGTTCGTGTAAATTTTTTAAAATGCGTTCAGTGGCAGCACTATGTCCTGCAACAAATAAGCGGAGAACATACCCCTTTGTTTTTGATTGAGGCTGTTGTGCGGATGTGACTGGTTGATAGTACGAAGGAGTTGGATCACCAAAGTCGAGACGCATAACCAAGTCGTGATCTTCCCAAAGCTGGGGAAATGTGGAGCGATATGTTGCCAATACCAGGCGATCGCACAACCCCTCCTGCCAAGGTGTAGATTGCCATGCTAGCTCCCCTGTACCAAAAATAGCGTTAAGGACAGCTTGATGTCGCATAACTGCCGGATAAGCTTCGGCAAAAGTCTGGATTTGTTGGGTGCGCGGATCTAACCAATGGTCTATGGTCGCTGTGTAGCATGGTACTAAAAAGTGAGGCGGTTCTGGTAAGTCTAGGATTTCCTGCAACATAGCGCACAAATGTAAATGCCATCGACCTTGCTTACTGGGGTCGATACAGTAAATTAAATCTCCTCCAGGTGTAAACAGCGCAATGCCTTTAAACAGTTGGGGTAGAGGTGGTTTGTCAAGTGTCAAGGGTCTATTAGGAGAAAATCATGAATTATATATTATGAATTATGAAATTTTTTATCATTCATAATTTATAGTTCATAATTCTCAACACTTAAACTCTACCACAGAGAAATTGCGCCATCTCGTTGGGAGTGGGTGATATCTCCAAGGCTGTTTTTTCAGTGATGTCACCCTCTTGGTAGAGGTTGAGCAGAGACTGATTCATAATAATCATGCCTTGAAGAAGAACTCAGAACGCAGAACGCAGAACACAGCAATGCGATGAGTGGGGGATTCAAACCCGCCACCAAGAGTGTAGACGACTGTTTATCTAGCAACGGCAAAATCACCAACATATAATCTGTTCAAGAGCATTGGTGAATTATGAGAAACACCCTAGAGTTTGAAAAGAAATGTTAAGCATACGAGAAGTAAACTTGTTGAAATAAACGTTTAGAGTTGTTGCTTTTTAGCTTATATACCTGAAGGTAGATGCGAAAAACAAGTTTTATATCAGAATATTCACTAGATTTATTCCCATAATTGCGAAAAATTAACTGTAAAGTTTATTAAATAAATGCTCATCTTCTCAGTTGGTTTTTATATACTGAACTACTAATCGTTGATCCCGCTCATGATGAGCTAGACATTTCTGAATTTAAGTTTTTGTTTCGTTTGTTTTGTATTTGGAGAATAGGAGAAAAAGTCATGGCTTTGTCTCAAACGTCTAATTTAGGCAAGACCTACTCATTGTTGATGATCAAAAGTTTTTTAATATGGACTTTTACATTGGCAGTATGCTTACTGGTTGTCGGTTTTCCTTTAGTTGTGTTGATGGCTACGGTCGGATGTCTGTTGTCAATTGTTTTGGAATCGGTGATGCCTGTTAGTGCGGTTTTGCTTGTTGCAGGTGGTTTAATCATGTTTAATGTGATGGCAGTTGTGATGGCTGCTGGAGTGCTAACTCTTAAAGGAGTCCATCCCAAGGAAGTCCAATGGTTGAGTTGGCTGCATGGAGAAGCAGAAAATATGCAAACGACTACCGTTTACGCTGCTTGTCCTTTAACTTGTGAAATTGAACCGTAACCATCACTCCTTAATTCGACAAACAGTACATCTGCCCGGTTAAGCCGGGTTTTTTCATGCTTTATGAGTCAAGAGTCCAAAATCCATAGTCAAAAGTTTCAGGCTATTGACCATTGACTATGAATTATTAATTGTTAACTATTGACTATTGACCATTGACTAATGACTCATGACTAAAAAGCAAATTTACATTATATTGGGTACGCGTCCGGAAGCAATCAAACTCGCTCCGGTCATTCAGGTTTTCCAAAACTCCTCAAGTCTGGACACTCAAGTGATTCTGACAGGACAGCATCGCGAGATGGTTGAGCAAGTGATGCGGCTGTTCAACCTCAAAGCGGATCATGACTTGGAGATTATGCAGCCAAAGCAATCTCTTAGTGATATTACCTGCCGCAGTTTACGAGGTTTGGAAGAATTATTCCAACAGAATCAGCCAGATTTAGTGCTCGTGCAGGGAGATACAACGACGGCTTTTGCCGCGACTTTGGCTGCATTTTACCAAAAAATTCCTGTAGGACATGTAGAAGCTGGATTAAGAACAGATGACCTATTTAATCCTTATCCAGAAGAAGCCAACAGACGGCTGATTTCTCAACTCACTCAATTGCACTTTGCGCCAACTGCTTTAGCGGTGGAAAATCTACAACGTTCTGGGGTTTTGGGTGAAATTCACCTGACAGGTAACACAGTGATTGATGCGTTGTTAACTGTGGCTGCAAGCGTTCCTGTCTGTGATATACCTGGGTTGGAATGGGGGAAATATCGTGTTTTGCTGGCGACAGTTCACCGGCGTGAAAATTGGGGAGAACCACTGCATGATATTGCTCAAGGCTTTTTGCGGGTGTTAGATAAATTTCCTGATACAGCGTTGCTTTTACCATTGCACCGTAATCCGACAGTGCGAGAACCGTTGCAAGCACTATTGGGCAATCATCCTCGAATTTTTTTAACCGAACCTTTAGATTATGCTCAACTGGTGGGAGCGATTATGCGATCGCATCTTTTGCTGACTGACTCTGGTGGCTTGCAGGAAGAAGCACCCAGCCTGGGAAAACCAGTTTTGGTCTTGAGAGAAACCACAGAAAGACCCGAAGCAGTAAATGCCGGTACAGCTCAACTTGTGGGAACTCAGCCAGAGAAAATATTCACGACTACTGAGAAATTGCTATCTGACTTAACTGCTTATGAAACGATGGCAAACGCAATTAATCCCTTTGGGGATGGTCATGCAGCAAAGCGAATTTTGCAAATTGTGCAAAATTACTTTGGGCTTTGCTTATAAAACTCATACGGCTTCAGGTAAAACTTTTGGCAGTTTGTCCACTAATTTAATTAAGACATGAGCTACTGAACAAAAAAAACAAGGAGGAGCATGAGCAGAAACACAGCAATAAAGTTGGAAGGAACAACAAGAAAAACAAAATAATCCCTTTAATTGTTGAAGCGTAAGGTATAGTACAAGCCCCGATGGTCAAATCTATTTTGTTGCTCATGCACCTGTTGCTACTCCATCATCTCAACCTACCGCTTCTCCTTGTCCTAGTCAAAATTAGGGGATAGGGTTTATAGTTCTGTTACATACTAAAATTAGTAGAAAAAGCCTATAAATGAAAATAGTTTGTATAGATTTTTAGTGAAGTATCCATCTTTTCAGACTCCTACCTTGTAAGCTTTTTGCACTTTTATAGTGGTCGAAGGAACATCGTTGGTAACAGTTTTCGCTTCTTCAAAAGCTTCTCGACCTGTAATCAATCTAGAGCGACGACTACGAGTGAGATAATTCCATGCCCACTGAAATACTACTAGTAATTTAGTGTCGAACTCGATTAAGAAGTAGATATGAACGACTAACCAAAATATCCAAGCAAGGAAACCTTGGAGTTTGATAAAGCTTAAATCTACAACAGCTAAATTTTTGCCAATCATCGCCAAACTACCTACGTCATTGTAACGAAATTGTGGTAGTGTTTGACCTTGAAGGCGTTTTTTAATGAGTTTAGCTACATACTCTCCTTCTTGTTTGGCTACGGGTGCAACACCAGGTAAGGGTTTTCCATCTTGATGAGAGAAGTTGCCTAAATCTCCGATGACAAAGATGCTTTTATAACCCTTAATCGTCAAGTCTGGTTCTACAATCACACGTCCGGAGCGATCGCACTCTACACCTGTGCGGTTTGCTAAAACTTGCCCCAAAGAGGAACCTTTCACACCTGCTGCCCATAATATAGTTTTTGAGGCAATTTCTTGAACTTGATCACCTTGCTTGAAAGTAACGATATCATTTTCAATATTTGTCACTCTGGTATTAGTTTGGGTATCCACACCCAACTTTTGCAAAGATACTTTTGCGACTTCTGATAACTGTGGTGCCATATGAGGGAGGATGCGATCGCCACCTTGCAATAATAAAATCTTAGTTTCTGTGGTGTCGATGTTGCGGAAATCTTCGTTGAGAGTTTTGTATGCCAATTCTGAGATCGCACCTGCTAACTCTACACCAGTGGGACCCGCTCCGACAATCACAAAAGTCAACCAAGCACGGCGTAGTTCGGGATCAGTTTCTTTTTCTGCTGCTTCAAATGCCGAAAATATCCGGCGACGTATTTCTATGGCGTCTTCAACAATTTTCAAGCCTGGAGCCAATGGTCTCCAGTTATCGTGACCATAATAGGAATGGTTAGCACCTGTAGCAACAACTAATGTATCGTAGGGTATTGTTCTATCACGCAGAATAACTTCTTTGCTTTCTGGATCAATATCATTTACTTCTCCCAACAACACTTTTGTATTCTTACTTTTTCTGAATACAGCTCGTAATGGTGAAGAGATATCAGCAGGTGATAGCGTACCTGTCGCAACTTGATATAAAAGCGGCTGAAATAAATGAAAGTTACGTTTATCGATGAGAGTAACATTGACATTCGCTTTGGCAAGAGTCTTTGCTGTATACAGTCCACCAAAGCCTCCACCAATGATTACAACGTGATGTAATGCATTATTCTCATGTACAACTACCATAAGAACTATTTCCTTTCGTTAAGGGATTGTAAACTTTCTTAACAAAGATCTAGCAAAATTAGAATAAAGGCTGCTGTTTATTTGTGGCATTTGAAGAAATACTAAAAGTAGTTTAAAGTACAGCAATTAAAGCAGAAAGTTGATAAACGCGGGCGTGTAAATCTGAGACAATAATCTTGCCGTCAACCAAAAATGGAATCATAAGCTTGCCATTACGGCAAGCTTATGATTCCACCGACATTTAACTATACGGTTTAGTTTGCCCCTAGTGACAGCCTCGCTAGTTCTATGCCAGATAGGAGGATGTGCGATCGCTCTTTGCGTGCCCTGCATAGCATTGCCACGGAGTGGGAGCCGGAAAGCTCCCGACTTTTTTAGGACTTACGCAGTAATAACGGAAAAACGTAGACGCGTACCTGAAGCGAACGCTGGCGCAAGAGCGACATACCGCAGGCTACCGCAATTGACTTAGATTTTTTGATAATAGACATACCAAAATTGCTGTCTTCTATGAATGTAGGAGCCGATCGCATACGCGAAATTGTTCGTTAAAACGCAAAATTTCTCCCGTCATGACCAAGCCCAAATGAAGGCGGTGGATATTCATGAGGGACGTGTTGCCATTAGCATTGCTGATAATGAACCTGGAATGAAGCCAGAAGTAAAAGAGCGGCTCTTTGAACCGTTTTTTACTACCAAACCCGCTGGTGTCGGAACAAGCTTAGGATTATTAATTAGTTATCAAATTGTTGTTGAAAAACATGGTGGTCAACTGCTCTGTTTTCGCGAATTGGGTCAAGGTACTGAATTTGTCATTGAAATTCCAATATGTCACTTCAAGAGCTTCTTGGCAATTAACGACCACCAACACTAATACCAGAATACCCAGGATAATCTCTGTAATATGGTCGGGTGCCAATATTCCCTAACCCCAGATAACTCAGCGTTTGGGGTCCAGCGACTCCATTTGCACGCAAGCCGAGACTTGCTTGGAAGTTTCTGACTGCTCTTTCTGTAGCCGTATCATAGTATCCAGTTAGCCGTACGTTACCTAAAGCTCTCTGAAGTTCTGCCACAGCCTCACCTCTAGAACCTCTTCTGAGAGTGAGGGTACCGCTATTGCCATAATTAGCAGGAGCGGGATACTGAGGATCATATACAGGTGGACGGGTGGCAAAAGTCCCCAACCCCAGAGAACTGAGAGTTTCTGAATCAGCAACTCCTGTTGGACGCAAGCCTCTTGTTGCCTGGAAGTTTCTCACTGCTCTTTCTGTCGCCGTATCATAGTATCCAGTTACCCGTACATTACCCAAAACTCTCTGAAGTTGTCTGACAGCCTCGCCTCGAGAAGCTGGTCTGAGAGTTATGTCGTCATTGTAAGCAGTAGGATATGGAGTATATTCTACAGGTGGTGTGGTAGGAATATTCCCCAAACCCACATTACTCCCCAACCCCAGATAACTGAGAGTTTGCGGTCCAGCGACTCCATCAGCAAGCAAGCCGTTTCTTGTCTGGACATTTCTGACTGCTGTTTCAGTTAACGGACCATAGTATCCAGTTACCGGTACATTACCCAAAACTGTCTGAAGTTGTCTAACAGCCTCACCTCGAGAACCTCTTCTTAAAGTGACGCTACCGCCAATGCCATTATCAGCAGTAGATCTTGTTGGAATGACGCTACCGCCAATACCGCGATCATTCGTATATCTCCCATCGGAACTCGTGTTAATCCAATTGGCAGCAACGTAATTACCTGTAGACAACCGAGCAAATCCATTTCTATATCCTACAACCCGTGGCAACTGTGAGCCATTAGAGTAACATCTCACAGAGCGATAGTAGGTGCTTGGACCTGTACGGACATTAAGACAATTGCCATTAGTCCTGACAAAGTACCTACCTGCACCAGAGTATGCTGCCCATCCTGCTTGGACTTGAGCTAGAATTGCCAACGAGGAACTGATGATAGCGAAAGTTAACTTAGCAGATTTAAAATATTTGTGCCAATTGAATCTGAGCTTAAACTCAGGAAGACAGAATTCGGTATCTGCAGTTACTTTTGCGTAGCTGCTATCCATGAGAGAATAAGCAAGATATTCCACAATATTCTCCTTTGTCCTGAAAGTGTGATGAGTACAGAGATTTTTCTTTGCTCTTCCCCAAATTCCGTCTAACGCGTATCTTTACTGTTCTTTGTCACTCCCACGGCTATCCAATGGGTTTTCTGCTTTAAACGTTATAAGAAATTTTGACAGGGTCTAGAGCCAAATCAAAAATTTCAATTTATTTTAAATTTATTTTAAATTTATTTTCAAAAACAAAAATCCCTGCCTATTTTTTGCCCCAAACAGACAGGGGAAAAGCATTTATCCAGAAAAATAATAGTGCCGCTAACACCTTGGTTGAATACCAGCTATTGTGGTTCTAAGACCAAATTCTGAGTGAAAGCTTACCTATTAATAAACTCCCAAAGCAGATTGCGTTTCCGGTCCAGCGATTCCATCCACACGTAAACCATTTCTTGCCTGGTAGTTCCGGACTGCACTTTCCGTCCCTGAACCGTAATATCCAGTAGGTGTCACTCCCAAAATTCTTTGAAGTCTTGCAACAGCAGAACCTTCAGATCCGAGACCTAGAGTGGTAGGACCACCAACACCAGGACCAGGAGTGTACCCTGTGCCAGGTTTCTTGCTAATCCAATTGGCAGCAACGTAATAACCATTGGATAGCTTAGCAAATCCATTCCTGTATGCTACGACTCGTGGAAGTCGTGAGCCATTACGGTAAGATGCAACAGCACCATAATTTTCGCCAGGACCTCTGCGGACTGTGAGATCACTGCCGTTTGTCCTAACATAATAGTTATTTGCTGGACCGTAGTACGTTGCTGAGGCTGATTGAGCCTGAGCTAAAATTGCAACCAACGCACCCATGCTCGCAAAAGTTAACCAAGCAGATTTGAAATTTCTGTTCCAGTTAAGTTTCAGTTTAATTTCTGGAAGGGTAAATTCCGTATCTTTAGTTGCCTCTGCGTAGGCACTATCCATGAGAGAATAAGCAAGATATTCCACAGTAAGCTCCTTTATACTGGAAAATTCACGGAATGCAGAGTTTTACTTCGCTTTTCTCTGAATTTTGTCTAATGTAACTTAGACTACCCTTTATCGTAAAGGATTTTTACCTAGAACATGATTAAGAAAAAATAATTTTTCAAAAAAAAATCCGGATAAACACGATTGATCTTGAAAATACAAGGGCTGGTACTATGCGATCGCTTCCAGCGGGGCTTTGCCCATCGCGCCTTGGCGGGGCTGAGTCCATCGCCCTCAAGCGGGTACTCTGTGCCAATGCCCAAAGGGCACGTACTCGCGTTCGCATAAAGCGCCGTGCCCTTACGGAAATCGCATCTGTAGTATTCGTAAGGGCAGATAGCCAACTTTACTGTTGAAACTGCTTTGAAGTGGAAAAAGTATCAGAACGCACTTGCTGACCATTGCGCCAAACTTCCACCTTGTCAGGGCTAACGAGGTAGGAGAAACTACCATTCTCTGCACGATACTGAGAACTGCCAACACTCCAAGCTGGGATACGTACAGGCTGGTTTGGGTCTTGCTTTAATTGTCCGATGTAAAACAGCTGACCATTTTCCTGACAAACTTTGACCAAGACATTTGCTGTTTCACCTTCAATCACTGTAGTGCCATTGCATTTAGTATCAGCTATTACAGAGCCGCCGACAGCCACTGGAATTGGTTGCGAAGGTGAAACTTGCTGCTGTTTCTCTGCTGGCGAGACTTGGCTGATTGATTGACTTGCAACGGATGCCACAGAAGCAGGGCTTGTCATCTGGTGTTGTGGGATTTTTCCTGCAATTAAAGACGGTAATGCAGTCATCGGATCAACGGCAAAACGATGATGTTTACGAACTTCAAAGTGTAGGTGAGGTGCCGTACTATTACCTGTAGACCCCATGGAAGAAATAACTTGACCTTGGCTCACCTGTTGACCCTGTTTCACCAACAAGCGACTATTGTGACCGTAAACTGTGATACTGCCATCAGTATGCTCAATGACTACGACATTGCCTAATCCCCATTCGTTCCAACCTGCTTTGACTACTGTACCGGATGCGGCAGCAATAATAGGAGTCCCAGATGCCCCTGCGATATCAATTCCTTCATGTTGATATCTGCGAAAACCTTGAGAAACCATCCCTTGAGTGGGCCAAATCAAGTTAGAAGGAAGAGATTTTTGTGGAGTATTGGACTTTTGTGCTGTCTGAGTCAAAACCTGCGTACTTGTACTTATCACAGCAGTTAAAGACGTTAACCCTATCAAGCCATACGTACATATTTGAGAAACAGTAACTTTTTTCATTAGTTAAAGCCCATTAGAAAAATGGTTTAGGATGTCTTTGGTTATTTGCTGTTACAGTGTTAAGCCTGGAATATCAGGAGTGTCATCTGGGTAAATTCGCAACTATGCCTGCTATTGGATAAGGAAGAGGAAATTTTCTGTAAAAGTACCAGAAGACTGAAGTCGCTTGCACTCTCGTAACAGTTTAAGATATTGTGCCTTTTGTGAATCAGTCAATGTACTTAAATAGCTCTAGATATCATGGTGTGCTCAAAGCACTACAAAAGTCTATCCCCAAGCTCGATTTCTCGCCTTTTCCCACTCCCCATTTGACAACAGTGTAGTTTTCTTAACCTGTCACCACTGAGTTCTAATAAGCTTATCTTTTTGAAGAGAATCCTTAGTTAATTTCTTTGAAAAATGATTTCATCAAAAGTTTATGAATTTTGATCAAAAATATACAATTTTTTTACAAATATTTTGCGTGTTACTTATAAAGTAAGGTTAATAGACTGTTTACATAGCTATTAAGGCGAACTCGTTAAAATGTAAATCATTTTTGTACATCATGTTTACAAAAACAGACTCTAAAAACTGGCTCCAAGAAAGCCGTTATAGTAGTCGGGGAAGTGTGTATTTATTCGCTCCGATGGTCAACTTCAATGTTATGGCTGAAGTTGGCGATACTCCACCCTGATGTACTTGTCATGAGTTGGGAATAATACGATAAATTCAATAATTATATCTTGATGAAAGTAAGGAAATTTCACTTCTCCATTGGAATAAGTGGAAGAGGTATAATTTGTTGAAATAACTGTTGGCACAACTTCATAAAATAGCCAGTTAAACCATCTGCTCATCCCATATTTTGATGGATGGCGTGGTGAAGTCATGGTATTCAGTTGTGAATCAGTTCCGAAGATGGAAGTAGTGTCTCGGATTCCCAACAAATGTGAATTTTCAATCTTAGATATTGAATACTAACCACAAGATTTGCTTGTGAGCAAATCAATATGGCTCAGATAAAGCTAAATTCCCTTCAACTCTGCCTTGCAAAGGGGGAGAATGTAGCTCCTTTGAAAAGGGTGTTAGGGGATTTTTAAAGATTAATATCACTAACTGAACCGTATTGGTGAGCAACAGCATATTGTTGCGAACAAGACATCTCTTATACAGCTAAAAATAGCAATGAAATAACATCTGCGTTGAATATTTTCTCTAATTATAAATATTTCCTGATTTGAGAAAATATGCATGAGCCATCTGAATTTGTGTTATGAATCTGCTAGAAAAAAATACAGATTTATAAATTTAGCTGGCACGAGCAGAATGCGCAAAAAATTTGTAACTTTTTAAGACAAGTATTGCTCTATCTAGCGATGAATAACCAACTTTTATTTCCAGAATAAATAGGTATTTATGAATTTTTATTGACTAATTTATTAAGAGCTATGTTGCTGTGGCTGTTCCTACATGACTGATCAGAAACCGGAACATAAAGGAACTTGTGAGGTCTACATAATCTTATTACTGAATTCCATAAACCCATATGGAATCTATTTACTAGAATCGGCAGGAAATGTTAAGTAAGTCTTATAAAAGAGGATGGTTAATTATTAATTAGAATTCAATACTACTGCTAAAAAAAGCACAAATATTCTTAAGTAAAAACAGTAGGAAAGAACCTAATGACTAAAGTAATAACAAAAGTTTATGATAAGAAACCCCATCTTCGCTACTTAGATGGCTTACGTGGAATTGCAGCTCTATATGTGGTACTTGTTCACATTGAGCCGTTGGTGGGAGAGCTGGGTGAACAAAGAAGAAGGGAAACTACTCAACAGGTATATACCATTAGGAGGTTGTATTGTGCTCAATTCTGAGGTGCAGAAAAATACTTCCCAGGCACCAGCGCCTGTCCTCGGCTTGCTAGATTTTTGTAAAGGTTTGGCAATTGTTTGGATAGTTCTGATTCATTGGAGACCAGAATGGTTTGGTTGGCAGGGGGTTCATGTCTTTATTGTGTTAAGTGGATTTGGACTTACCTATTCCTGCCTCAAAAGAGATTCAGACATCTCGTGGAAGAAATGGTATGTGAAGCGGTTCAGGAAAGTTCTACCTTCGTATTGGATGGTTTGTCTGTGGGGATACCTGATTTTGGCTTGTGTTTACCTGTTTGAAGGTCGCAATCTGCTGAATGCACTTTCATTACCCTTGGATGTGTTAGTCAACGATGCCCTACTGCTTAAGTTAACCCTGTTAAATCCCATTGTTAAAGTTGAGCCTAATGGGTCATTGTGGTTTATCCCTTTCATTGTCAGTTTTTACCTAGCCTTTCCCTGGTTATATCAGCTGGTCGTTAAACATAAAACCGTGAGAGTTGTGCTGTTCGCCCTTTTGGTGACAATCGTATTTGAGTTTGTCTATAGAGCGATCGCACTTTACTGGTTGGATGGTATTCCTACTGGATACAGACATTATGCCAAGCTGTTTCCAGTGCTGGGTGTACCGCTTGATAAACTTCCAACCGATTTCCGATTCCAGCACGAATATGCTTTTGATTTTTTTCCATCAAGGCTTGGTGAGTTTGCGATTGGTATGGTAGCAGCTGTTGGTCTAGTGCGGAACTCTTCCATCTTTCATAAAGTACTCTTAAATCCTTGGATGGGTGTTCTGGGATTTCTTATCTGGCTCGCTGGTAATGCCTTGATATATCAAGGCTTTTGGGGGTGGGTTTTTGCTGATTTTGTGATTGCCGTGGGTATTATTCTGTGGTTTCTCAATCTTGGCTCATTTCTCCAGAAAAAGTTGCCTGCCTTTTTTTCCAAAATGAGTCAGTTAGGTGTCTGGTCTTATTACATTTTTTTGACTCACTATCTCTTGGTTTTTATCACCCAAAAGATGGATGCTCCCTTAACACCTTTGTTCGATAATTCAGCGATTGGAATTAAAGTTTTGCGGGTTTCTCTTTTCGGAGCCATTCTAGTCGGAACCTGGATAAGTTCCCGAATACTAGAACGGTTTGATCGCTCTCAATTTTCTGATTTGATGATTCAAAAAACTTTTGCAAAAGTTTTGAAGTGATGTGTTTGATAACAAATTATTTGTCTTGCGATCAAATTGATGTCGTCAAGGTATTAATCAAGTGTGATTTTTACCCAACGCATTTTACGTACTTAGGTGGTTCAAGGATAGTTTCAGTCATTTTATAAGCTAATCCTTCCGTATTACTTGGCGGACATCACCAGAGGAAATTTTATTTTTCCGAAAAACGAATAATGTGTTATGAATAAAGCTTTAAAGTCCCATTATTGATTTAGGAATGAATAGGATGGAGCTTATGTCTGTTAAATCTGATATTCAACCAATTGTTCTTGTCTGTGCTGCTGATAATAACTATGCAATGCCACTTGCTGTTACAGTTTCTTCAGCAGTTGCAAACGTGAAAAATAATCGCAAAATAGCCTTATTCGTTCTAGATGGAGGAATTAGCGAGTTTAATAAACGTAAGATTACAAAATCGCTGAATCCAGCACAAATTAGTGTTACCTGGGTCAAACCAGATAACGCACTCTTTGAAAATCTTGTATTGACTAGGCATCTGACACCTACTTGCTATTATCGGCTTCTGATTACTGAATTTTTGCCCAAAGAATTTGATAAGGCAATTTATCTAGATACCGATATGGTAGTGACGGGAGATTTGGCAGAGTTATGGGACATTGACATTGAAGAGAATTATGTATTAGCAGTTCAGGATGACGTTGAGTTAAATATAGGGATGTCCGAGGGTTTAAGAAACTATAAGGAGATAGGTATTTCTCCAGATTATAAATACTTTAATTCTGGGCTTTTAGTCATTAATTTGAAAAAATGGCGAGATGAGAATATAGGTCAAAAAGTCATTGAATATGTCAAACAAAATAGAGAATATGTGCGTAACGATCAGGATGGTCTCAACGCAGTGCTTGCAGGCAAATGGGGAGAACTTCACCCTAAATGGAATATAATGCCAAAAATATATGACTATCAATCATCGCAAGATAGTCCCTTGGCACCAGAAGTCTATAATGAACTGCTTGAGAATCCTTGCATTATTCACTATACGAATTCTCCTAAACCCTGGTATGCAGGATTGAAAGAGGAATGTAAACACCCTAAAAAACATTTGTTCTTTGAATATCTTGACATAACAGCTTGGTCAGGATGGCGGGATACTTACTGGAGACGACTTTGGAGAAAATTTATGAAAGTCACTTCACTAACTACAGCCAAGCTTTAAAAAGGTCGCGTAAATAGATTTTCTGTCGTGTACTTTCGTGTGTTCTGGATTCAACTGAAGGGGAGGATGATTTGAATACAAAAGTTTTGCAGCGAGAGTGGTTTTCCAATATCAAAGCAGACATATTGTCAGGTACGTTAGTCGCGTTAGCGCTGATTCCGGAAGCGATCGCCTTTTCCATCATCGCAGGTGTCGATCCGAAAGTTGGGCTGTACGCTTCTTTCTCTATCGCTGTGATCACAGCCTTTGTGGGTGGACGACCGGCTTTAATCTCAGCTGCTACGGGTGCAATGGCGCTGTTGATGATCACATTGGTTAAACAACACGGACTGGAATATCTATTTGCAGCGACGGTTTTAACTCAATACCGTTCAGTTATAGCGGTTTTCAGCTAAGGTGGGCATTACTCAGCAATATCTCAAATGTGCACCACATGGGCTTTTATCGGCAATGCCCCGAAGTTCCCTACGGCGGGAAACCCGCCTGCAGGACTTCTCTCCACCCTACGATTTGTGGTCTAATCATAAGAATAATAAGAATAAGCGCTGTAAGGATTTTTTGTGATTGCGATGGCACAGAGTGCGATCGCATCTTTAATGCAGCAATAACATTGACAGTAGACGTATAAAAGTTATATAAAACTTGCGTAAGAAAAAATAGACACATAGACGGCTGGGGTAACTACTGCTTCTAGGGAGGAATGCAATGTTTGCCATGAGTACTCGTTGGGGCTGGATCTTAGGTATCGCGATGGGTGGCGCGTATATTTGGAGTGCAAATTGTGCCCTGGCTCAAATCGCCCCAGATAGCACTCTTCCAAATAATTCCATCGTCAATATAAATGGGAACACCTTCAACATCACAGGCGGAACCCAAGCAGGTGGTAATCTGTTCCACAGTTTCCAGCAGTTCTCTGTTCCCACTGGTAACAGAGCTTCCTTTAACAATACGGTTGACATTCAAAACATCATTAGTCGTGTAACAGGTGGGTCTATCTCTAATATTGATGGGTTGATTCGCACCGTAGGTACAGCTAACCTGTTTCTGATTAATCCGAACGGCATTGTCTTTGGTCCGAATGCGCAGTTGAATATTGGCGGTTCGTTTTTGGCAAGTACAGCGAGCAGTCTGAAATTTGCTGATGGCACAGAGTTTAGGACAGACGGTACCCAAACAAGACCATTGCTGACTGTGAGTGTTCCAATGGGTCTGCAATTTGGGGCAAATCCGGGAAAGATCCAATATCAATCTCCATCACCGGATGCGACTTATGGTCTTATTGTTGAACCAGGAAAAACCTTGGCGCTAGTAGGCGGTGATGTTGCGATAGAGGCAGGTTTGCTGGGAGCATTAGGAGGACGAATTGAGTTGGGAGGATTGGCTTCGCCTGGAACTGTGGGACTTGTAGTAAACGGCAACAATTTGAGCTTGGGCTTTCCTGATAAGGCAACGAGAGCAAATATATCTCTGACAAATCAAGCTATTGTAGGTGTAAACGCTGCTGGTGGCGGGAGTATTGCAGTCAATGCCCGAAATATAGACATTTCGGGAGGAAGCGTCCTGAGGGCTGGCATTAGGCGAGGTTTGGGGTCAGTTGGTAGTCAAGCGGGAGATATTACGCTCAATGCCACAGGGGAAACAAAAGTTGTTGGGAGCAATGTCTTCAATGATGTGCAAACGCAAGCAGTGGGTAATGCGGGGAATATTAATGTCACAACTGGCACCTTGTCCTTAACTGATGGTGGGATGGAAGTCAGGACCTTCGGCAAAGGAGATACAGGAAATATTAATATCAACGTCCGCGCTCGCCTCACCCTAGATGATGGCAGTGTAGGCAGCTTTGTTACTCTAGGAGGGCAGGGAAACGCAGGAGATGTGCAAGTCTCCACTGGTGTTCTGGAAGCGCTTAATCGCTCGCGACTGATCAGCACCACCTTAGGTAATGGAAATGCTGGAAATGTGAACATTGATGCCCGCGATCGCGTCACCCTCAATTCTAGTTCTGTCTTTAGCATTGTGTCTGACGGAGGAAAGGGAAACGCAGGAAATGTCAAAGTCTCCACTGGTGTTCTGGAAGCTCTTAATGGCTCGCAACTAATCAGCACCACCTTAGGCAATGGAAATGCTGGAAACGTGAACATTGATGCCCGCGATCGCGTCACCCTCAATTCTAGTGTTGTCTTTAGCATTGTGTCTGACGGAGGAAAGGGAAACGCAGGAAATGTGCAAGTCTCTACTGGTGTTCTGGAAGCGTTCAACCGTACGCAATTAAGTGCCAGCACCTTAGGCAATGGAAATGCTGGAAATGTGATCGTTACTGCTCGCGATCGCGTCATTTTCGACAATAGCGATGCCTTGAGCCGAGTGAACTCAGAAGGAATGGGGCAAAATGAAGGAGTGGGGCAAGGTGGAGATGTCCGCATTTTCACAGGGTCTTTAGACCTGCTGAACGGGGGACAAATTGATACTAGCGCTCTTGGCAAGGGAGATGCAGGTAATGTGCTGATTGTTGCGACGCAGCCTATCATCGTTGCAGGCGCAAGGGACAATGGACGCTCCAGCGCTATTTTCTCGACCACAGGTGACAACCCCACTATCCCTGGAAGTGGACCCACGATTGTTGGCACTGGCAAAGGCGGCAATATCACGATTACTGCGCCAGCATTGAAGGTCAGTGAGGGTGGTGTGATTGATGCTCGAACCTTTAATGATCAGCGTGGCGGCGACATCAACCTCACCCTCGGCACATTACAACTGCTTAATGGTGGACAAATCTTCACAACCAGCGAAAGCAGTGGATCTGCTGGTACGGTCACCATCAACGCCAATCAAGGAGTTACAATCGCGGGTAATGATCCCACTTACTTCAGTCGCTTAAACCAGTTTCCTAACGGCATTGCTCAAATTTCACCGAATAGCAGTCTCTCGGTTCGCTCTAGCGCAACGGGTCCGGCTGGTAATATCATCCTGAATACGCCTCGCCTGACGCTCGACAACCAAGGCACGATTAATGCTGAGTCCAACGCAGTCGATGGCGGCAACATTATCCTCAACTCGGATCTACTCCTGCTGCGTCGCAATAGTTCAATCTCTGCCACTGCGGGTGTTGCTCAAGGTGCAGGCAACGGGGGTAACATCACCATTAATGCTCCCAATGGATTCATTGTTGCCGTCCCTAATGAAAACAGTGACATCACCGCGAATGCATTCAGTGGCGGAGGTGGTCAAATCGAGATTAACACATCTGGTCTGTTTGGAATCGAGCCTAGCTTTGAGTTCACGCCAAACAATGACATCACTGCTTTTTCTCAAAGTGGAATCAGTGGCGAGATAACAATTAATAGACCAGATGTAGACCAGAGTTTGGGATTGGTGGAACTGCCCATAGTGTTAGCAGATACATCAGAGCTAATAGGAGAGACTAGCTGTGCTGGCATTGCTAGCACAGATGCTGACACAGAAAAAAGCAAATTTACTATCACCGGACGCGGCGGTTTACCCCCCAACCCTTACGATTTCCTCAGCAGTGATGTGATTTGGACAGATAATCGCATACCAACTATTACTACACAACAGCAAGCTTCTGAGAAACCTGCTGCAAAACCACCGTCTAAAGCTGATGCTATGAAAATTGTGCCTGCTACGGGATGGGTGTTCGACGGCAAGGGGCAAGTTACCCTCATTTCCCATACTTCCAATGGCAATAATTTGGGTTCTACTCCTGCTAGTTGTTTGCAACAGTGAGGGGGAAAGGGCGCAGCTTCGCTGATCGCACAACGTTATTTAAAACCTCACAAGAATCATGCCTTGAATTTTTTGGGCGCTCAGGATGCCATACGTGTCAACTTAAGGTGAAAAGCAGTATAGAACAAGCTTTTAGAGATTGCCTCGTTCCCAGCCTCTGGCTGGGGATGCCTATTGGGAGGCTCTGCCTTGCTTAAGAGCGGCAAAGCCGCTTCAAGGGCATTTCCAGGTGGAACCTGGAAACGAAATTTTAGAAGGGTTTTAGCTTAAGTTGACACCAATGGCAGGATGCCTACCCCACAAGAATCATCCCTGGATTCAGCAACGCCAAACTTATTTACGCTGGTAATTGTTCAATCTCCTCAGCAGTGTGAGTTGCTAGTGGCTCACTTACTTGCGTTTCCTGCTGTGGCGGTTGCTCTTCTTCCTCAGGTAAGCCATAAATTGACCGATACAGCTTGACGTACTGCTTGGCAGATTGATACCAACTGAAGTCTTGACTCATACCACGTTGCTGTACTGCCTGCCAGTAATCCTTGTAACGGAAACCTTCCCAAGCCCGGATCATACAGGTGAACAAATCCAGTGGTTCATAACGGTCAAAGCAATAACCAGTACCTGCATGGTTTGTTGGATCATGGTGGGATACGGTGTCAACTAATCCCCCAGTGCGGCGGACAATTGGTACAGAACCGTAACGCAAAGCCATCATTTGGCTGATACCGCAAGGTTCAAAACGGCTAGGCATCAGGAACGCATCGGTACCTGCGTAGATGCGGCGAGCTAGAGCATCGTTATACAGTAGGTAAGTTGCCATCCGTCCAGGATAGCGCGATGCCAATTGCCACATTTGGCTTTCGTAGTAGCGATCGCCTGTCCCCAACAAAACAAACTGTGCATCTGTATATGCCAGGTAGCGATCCAGAATATTCAACACCAAATCAATGCCTTTTTGTTCCACCAACCGCGTCACCATACCAATAAAAAAGGCATTGGAGTTTACTTCTAACCCCAGTTCTTCTTGCAAAGCAATTTTGTTCGCCTTGCGTTTGTCTAAAGTATCAGCAGTGAAGGTTTGGGTAATGTATTTGTCGGTGGCTGGGTCGTAAACTTCTGTATCGATGCCATTGATAATACCCGACAACTTGCCGCTGATGAAAGACAATAAACCTTCTAAAGTTTCACCATAAGCAGCTGTCTTGATTTGCTCGGCATAAGTTGGGGAAACTGTATTCACCTTGTCTGCAAACTGCACCGCAGCTGCCATCGTATTGTGTCCTTGCATATACCAAGGACACCAAGTAATTTTCTCTAAGTACCAGCGCCACGGTCCTTGATATGCCAGGTTGTGTATCGTAAAAACACTGCTGATATCAGGAGATTGATGCATCCACACGGGAATCATTCCTGTGTGCCAATCGTGACAGTGGACAATTTCCGGCTTCCAATAATTCCAGCAAAACTCAGCTGCTCCGTTGGCGAATAATGTAAACCGCCACTCTTCATCTTCTCCAGAGTAAATGCGACGGGGCAAAAAAGCTGGATGTCCAAATAAATACAAGGGAACATCAGTACCAGGCAGAACGGCTTCGTAAACTGCAAAGTCTTGGAACATGGCATATCCCCTCCATACTGGTTCTTTGGGAATTTCCATTTTGTCTGGTAGGAAGCCGTAGTAAGGCAAGAATATCCGCACATCATGCCCCATGTTTCTCAAGATTTTGGGTAGTGCTCCGACAACATCACCCATTCCACCAACTTTCGCAACGGGAGCTGCTTCTGCTGCAACAAATAAAATCCGCATGATAGTCTGTGTGTCCCTCGATTCTGCCTAGGTTAGAAGTCTACTAACAGAAAAGACGCGAATTGCATCTTTTCACATTCTGTGCCACAGAAATCAGTAGACGGCTTGCAATAATCCAAGTCTTTGTAACATTTAAAACCACAGATAAACACAGATAAAGCATCTGTGTTTATCTGTGTTTATCTGTGGTTTCATTTAAAAGAAACCGAATGATTGCAAGAGATCTCATTCTTATCTAATCACATCTGTTTGCAGAACAGCTCAGGAACCCCGTTGAATCTGGGTGAAGATTTCATCCAAAATTTCCTGCGCTCCTTGTTTCCGCAAGATTTGTGCTAGTTCTTTGCCTAGCTGTTCAGCATCTTGAGCCGCACCAGTGACTGTGTCTTTGGCAAGCTTTTGACCATCCACGCTTGCAACTATGCCCGTTAAAGTTAAATTATCACCATTTATTTCAGTATTTACACCAATGGGTACTTGACAACCTCCCTCTAGCTCACGTAAAAAGGAGCGCTCAGCAAGACAGCGATCGCGTGTTTCGGGATGTTCAATCGCTTTAAGGAGTGATAGCAGTTCGGCATCATCAGCACGGCATTCAATCCCCAAAGCTCCTTGTCCAACAGCATGGAGGGAAATTTCTTTTGGTAAGATTTGGTGGACGCGATCGCCCATTCCCAATCGCTGCAAACCAGCAACAGCCAAAATCAGCGCATCGTACTCACCTGCATCCAACTTTGCCATGCGCGTGTTCAAATTTCCCCGCACATCTTTAAACTGTAGGTGTGGGAAATGATGCCGCAACTGTGCTAAGCGTCGTAGGGAAGATGTACCGATGACAGCGCCTTCTGGAAGTGTATCAATTTGTTTACCTTTGTGTTTTTCATGCAACACTAACGCATCTGCTGGGTTTTCCCGTTCTGTAATCGCTGCGAGTACTAACCCCTCTGGTAAGCGAGTCGGCAAATCCTTGAGGGAGTGAACGGCAAAATCAATCTCCTGATTAAGCATTCCCACTTCGAGTTCTTTAGTGAATAATCCCTTATCGCCAATCTTGGCTAAGGCAACATCCAGGATTTTGTCGCCGTGGGTAGACATGGTGTGGACTTCAAAAGACATCTCTGGAAAGCTTTTCTGGAGTTGTTCTTGTACCCAGTAAGTTTGAACCAGAGCCAGTTGGCTTTTGCGAGAACCAATGCGAATTGTGCGAGCAGGACTGGAAATAACTGATGTCATAAAGAAATATGTCAAGCCAAGAGATAAATTCACTTTATCTAGACTACCGCAGTGGGTGACTTATCAGCTTTGTGCCCAATTTGAGTTCAAGATTATTCTTAGTTATCTTTACATATCTTCACTAAATTTGTGAACTTCAGTAGTAAGTAGCAATTTAAATTAAAAGTAAAAAGTCAAAAGTTACAAAATATTTCTTTTGTTTGACTTTTGACTTTCTGAAGTTGTTTTACAAGCATCTATATTAGGCAGATATTTTTGCGGAATAGGCAGTAGTTGAAGGGAAGTACAACTTATACACTATAAAAAGTTTGAGGCTAGTACACTGTCAAGGAAGTTCTAAGGGATGGCTAGATTTCTTTTTTGCCTTTTGCAAAGGAACTTTAGAAAATATAAACTCCTCAAACTAAAATTGACAAACTACTAGTTGCAGCGTGGCATGATTGTAGGTACCGCAGTTTCGATTGCGAGGGGGCGATCGCATGGGTTGGGAAGAACTCTCATCAGTCTATGAGCAACTACACCAGTGTGCAGTTCAAATTGAGGACATCGCTAGAGCTAAAGAGCGCCAACGTATCGCTCGCGATTTGCATGATTCACTGGGACAAACGCTAACGGCGCTCAATATTCAGTTGCAAACTGCTCTCAAGCTTTGGAAGCTCGATCCTGAAGCAGCTAAATCGTTTCTGACGCAGGCTCAACGGCTTGGTGCCAATGCTATCAAGGAAGTACGGCAGTCTGTTTGTTTGTTACGAGCAACGGAGAATGCCGACAAGCCTCTAGAACAATTGATAGAATCTCTAGTAAAAGATTTTCAGCAAGTCACTGGCTTATCAATCTCGACCTGCATAAACCTGTCTACTGCTCTGCCTCAAGAGGTTACTACCACGGTCTACCGAATTGTGCAAGAAGCTCTGAACAACATCTGCAAGCACGCAGCAGCAACAGCAGTGAAAATTCAGATCAAAACCATTCCGGGCGCGGTGCAACTTATAGTCGCAGACAATGGCAAGGGGTTTAGACGGAATGTCTTGCCAAAAGGATTCGGACTTAAAGGGATGGCAGAACGGGTGGCAGCATTAAGCGGTCAGTTCCACATCGAAACAGAGCCAGGAAAGGGCTGTCAGGTTAAGGTTGAACTGCCAATCCAGCAAGAAGCGACACTAGAGAAATCGCCAATCAACGTTGCTTATAATAACGTTGCTTATAATAACGTTGCTCATAATAACATTGCCCATAATAACGTTGCCCATAATAATAATAATAATGTCTCTGTCTTGACCGCTGCACCACCAACAGCAGCCTTAGTTCGTCGTAACAACGAACAATCCTCACAGTTAAACCCTCCTCCCAGCCAACTGGAAACCAATAGGGAACATTATTTATCGAACTCAAGCTATCAAATTATTGATGAGAGCTTTCTGCGCCAATGCGAGCAACAACTGATGGATTTGGTGGGACCGTTCGCTCCGTTCCTGATGAAAGAAACGCTCAAGTCTTCGCCTGGAATTTCCCAACAAGAACTAGTAGAAAACATAGCAGCAAAAATTCCCGATCCTCAGGTGGCTGCTGAATTTCGACAAGCATTGAGCAGTCAGTTTCATGTTGAAACAGAACCAAGAAAGAGCCGTCAGTTTAGGGTTGAACTGCCGTTTCAGCAAAAGCAGTCACTAGACAATATTGCTGCTGATATTTTGGCTTTGACCGCCACACAATCAACAGGAGGCTTGGTTCTTTGTTACGAGCAATCGTCATGGTTGGAACAAATTTTGGCGGACTATATTGGTCCGCTCGCCTCATCTCTACTTCAACAAGTGACGCAACAGGTGCTTAACTGCAAAGAACTCGTTGCGCGGCTGTTGTCTCACATCCCTCCAGCTCAACAAACTGAGTTTGAGGAGCGGGTAACGCTTGTGTTTAACTCAACCGTCAGCCAAGTGGAAACCACTGGGGGACATCTCTCGGAATCGAGCTACCAAATTATTGATGAGAGTTTTCTGCGCCAATGTAAGCAACAACTAACAGATTTGGTCGGACCGTTCGCCTCGTTCCTGATTAAGGAAACGCTCAAGTCTTCACCTGGGATTTGCGAACTAGAACTGGTAGAAAAGATAGCAAAAAAAATTCCCGATGCTCAGATAGCTGTTGAATTTCAACAGCGAATGTATTTATGGAGCCGAAACAAAAGTTTGTCCTGATCATAAGTACCTAGGCAAAATTAATTTCACACTCTTGCCTTGCTGAATAAGCCTTTGAGAGGATTCTGTGTGCCATTTAATTTGCATACCTACTTATATTATGTCCGGTTAAATAACCGTGCGTCCATTCGTAGTGAAGACAAGAGTCCTCTTCCACCAAAGCAAGGACTAAAGTCCTTACTACAAACAAGTTTTATTATGGGTAATTTTGCGAACATCATATTACTCCTACTGATTGGATGAAGAGAATTGGTATACCTGTGGTCTGAAAATTGCGGTTGTTCGTAGTGCAGAAGCTCAACTGAGAGTATTAATAGAGATAAAGCTTACTACGGTAGTCGCTCACTGCTATAAGTTGGTTGAACACCCAACCCTATCCCGTCCGCTTTTTACAAGATATCCCTTGAGCTATTGCCTACAAAGAAGGTGCATTTTTATGATTCGTTTGTTATTAGTAGATGACCAAAGTCTTATCCGCAACGGTATCAAAGTCATGTTGAGCTTAGAGCCAGATTTGCAAGTTGTAGGTACGGCTGACAATGGAGAAGCTGCGATCCAGCAAGTAGAGGCACTGCAACCAGATGTGGTACTGATGGATATGCGGATGCCAGTCATGGATGGCAAGCATGCTACGCGGGTTATCACTCAGCGGTTTCCAAAAGTTAAAGTCATTGTTCTGAGTACCTTTGATGATGATGAATACATTGCTGAGTCGATACAGGCTGGTGCCAAGGGCTATTTGCTCAAAGATATGCCATCTGAAGAATTGGCAGAGTCAATTCGGTTTGTCCATCGTGGTTATACGCAGCTAGCCCCCGGACTAATGGAAAAGTTGATAACTCAATCTTCCAGTTCAGCCTCCAAGCATCGCGAATCTACCCCAACTGTTCTGACTGAGTTACCTGCTAGGGAGCGAGATGTGTTGCGCTTAATTGGCACAGGTGCTACCAATCGCGAGATTGCTCAGCGGCTTTTTATTTCGGAAGGCACGGTGAAGTCTTACGTTACCAATCTATTTAACCGCTTGAATTTGAAGAACCGAGCACAACTTGCAATTTATGCGACTTCTATAATTTGGGATGAGAGTCAGGATAAACCATGACGAAAGTTATAAGAATATTTACTTATCTGGTTAACTTTAGTCAATGGAAGTTTATCTATTCGTTGCGCTGAGAATCAAGACGTTTTTCAGAGATTTTTTCCTGCTTGAAACTTTATAATGAGATTCATGAACTGGTTGAGAAGTTCTTTCTATAAAAACCAAGTTCTTCAATTTCATAAAAATGCTTTTATACAAAAAGTCGTTGATGCAGCATACAGTTTTGTTGGTTATTCCTAACAGGAATGACTACAACTTTTATTAAAGCACTAGAAAACTATCAAACACAGGACTTACACCAAGCCTGCCTTCTTGAGGGAGGTTAGGGGGATTTGCAACGTCTGAAATCCCTGAAATGCCGTCAAGGCTGCGTAAGGTCTGAAGCATTAATGTACATATTAGTACATAAACCACTTAAAATTGAGGAAAGTCAGAGCTTTCCAGTAAAAATTACCGTTATCTATGTGAAATACAACAGTAAGGAGTATAGTTGTATGTTTCTTCGCGATACCAACAACCGCAAGCTGTCTTTATTACCCTCACACAGGAGTAATGAAGCTCTAGACTCTAGAACGCAAAACCTTGTTGCTAAATTACGTAACGCGTCGGAGCAACTATACCGCGAGAAAGTTGCGCGTCTGCAAGCGGAGGCGGAACTGGAAAAGTCTCTTTCTTTACTTCAGGCGACTCTAGAATCCACTGCAGAAGGTGTTGTTGCAGTCAACTCCAAGGGACATATTGTTAGTTTTAATCAGAAATTTGTCCAAATGTGGCAAATTCCAGAATTCATCGTTAAGTCACGCAACTATAATCAATACCTGACTTTTTATAAAAATCAACTCAAAGATCCAGATAACTTTTGCAGGCGTATCCAGGAACTCGACAGCCAAGCGGATCTTGAGGGCTACGATACTTTGGAATTGAAAGATGGTCGGATTTTCGAGCGATACTGTCAACCTCTGCGGCTTGGTGAGCAAATCATCGGTACAGTATGGAGTTTTCGGGACATCACCAACCGTTTGCAAGTAGAAAAAGAGATTCACCGGAGTTTAGCACAAGAAGAACGAGGTGAACACAAAGAGCGGTTTGTCTCGATGATTTGTCATGAATTTCGCTCTTCGCTGAACATGATTTCATTCTCCACAAGCTTATTGAAACGTCATCATCACAGTTGGAGTGAAGAGAAAAAACTACAGTATCTCCACCGGGTTCAAACAACAGTCGAACAGCTCGGTCAATTAATGGATGAAGTTTTCATCATCGATACAGCACAAGCAGGAAAGCTAAAGTTTGAGCCAAAACCACTTAATCTACTCCAATTCTGCCATGACATCTTAGCTCAAATGAATTTGAGCGAAAGCAGCCAACATACAGTTACCTTTGTCAGTCAAGGTGATTGTCAAGCAGTTTGCATGGATAAAAAATTGCTGCAGCCAATTCTCACGAATTTACTCTCGAATGCGCTCAAGTATTCTCCAAAGGGCAGTACGGTTGATTTGGTACTTTCCTGCCAAGATGAAAAAGTTATTTTCCAGATAAAAGATAAAGGAATTGGTATTCCAAAAGCAGACCAACAACTCCTATTTGAAGCATTTCATCGAGGTGGGAATGTTGGCGATAGACCAGGTAGTGGACTGGGGCTAGCAATTGTCAAAAAGCTTGTGGATATACATGGTGGTCAAATTTTCGTGGAGAGTGAAGTAGGCGTTGGTACCACTTGTACAATCACATTGCCATTATGTCAATGAGTAACAATAACTAAAGATTGAGGGAAACCATGACAAAAGTTTTAGTGATTGAAAATGAGGCAGAAAACCGAAATATCTTTCTAGAATGCTTGGAGGCGGAAGGGTTCGATGTCATTAGTGCAGAAAACGGTCTTGTCGGCGTCGAAAAAGCACAAGAACACGCGCCTGACTTGATACTTTGCGATATTGTGATGCCGGAACTAGATGGTTACGGTGTTCTTAGCTCGTTACGCCAAAACCGGGCAACAGCGATGATTCCCTTCATTTTTCTTACTGCCAAGAGTACCACGGGTGAAGTTCGTACTGGCATGAAGCTGGGAGCCGATGACTATCTTACCAAGCCTACTACGGCAGAGGAATTATTGGGAGCGATCGCCACCCGACTGGAAAAACAAGCAGCCATCAAGGAATGGTACGCTGCTCAACCACAACAAGTCATAGCACCTCCTCCTGCTTCTGCTTCTGTATCGGCACAGCCCCAGTCATCCTCTCCTGCTAGCCCTCAGTTGCAGGAAGTTTTCGACTTTATCGAAGCCAATTATCACTCCTCAATAAACTTAAGTGACGTAGCCCGGGTAGTTGGTTACGCCCCAGCTTATTTAACGGATCTAATGCGACGCCAGACGGGAAAGACGGTGCATCAATGGATTGTGGAGTACCGGATGGCAAAGGCATGCTCGTTGCTTCTGGAAACTAACCAATCAGTGGAGCAGATTGCTGAAGCAGTGGGCTATCAATATGTAGGGTGTTTCTTTCGCCAGTTTCGCATCAGCTTTGGAACGACTCCTCAAGTCTGGCGTAACGCGCAGCGCATTCAATCAAGTACTGCATTGAACTGAGATAACTCTTAAGATGCACATTTTATAACGCTTATATAGCAAGGCTTTCAGAAAATGAAGAATGCAGGTGCTTCTTTCATTTGTTGCTAGCGGCGATTTTCGCGGCTAGTGAGAGGCTCACATCTTGCACCTGAAAAATTGAATTTTATTTAAGCACTAAGTACTAAGTGCAAAGTGCTTTATTTTCGATAAAAAGCCCATAAGAAAATGTAACTTTATTTATGCGTTTTTTGCTTAATCGTGGTTTCTACGGATAGGTGCAAGATATCAGATACAGCCTTCATCTGTTCAGCTTCAAATTGGCTCCAGGATTTGTTGGTATTTTGCTCTAACATAGTAAAGTTTCCAGATTTGCTAGTTTATTACGGTTTTATTTGATATGAGTGAAATTGACCAAACCTAGTCTTAATGAGGGTCTTGCAACATTGACATTAGGTTATTAGTTCTCAAAATCCGCATCCAGACGGCCTCGAATTTTAGGATTTAAGGGCGGTAATTACTTCTGATAACAGAAGTTAATTCCTGACAAACTTAAACTTAAATCAAGAATGTAGATCCAGTGAACCAAGAAAAGTTTTTTATTATGGTTCACTGGGTTAGAACAGGTTAGATACTGGTGATTACCAACCTGCTGAACTTACTCTTAAACTAACTCTTAGTGTTTCCAGTGACCGTGGTGGTGACCGTGGTGGTGACCGTGGTGGTGACCGTGGTGGCGACCGTGACCACCTGCTACTGTATCGAGATCTTCATCAGATAATTCTCCATCAAATTGTGCAATTGATTGTTGCTTAAACTCAGAGTTAGTGTTCATAACTTGAGAGATAACTTTTTTCAGATCGTCTTGCATTGTTTTGTCTCCTGTTTTCTAATTTATGATGTAAATTTACTCTTGATACTTACTAGAATAGCTAGCTACAAATAGAGCGTCAATTTAATTTATTTAGAAAGGTTTATAAAAAATATATGAGTTATCTAAAAAAATAACCTAAACATTTTAAATTCAAAAATAAAGAAATTGAATTGTGGTAAAGAGGTTATATTATCTAAAATTCAAATTTGAGTATAGCAATCATAAATGATTTGTGAAAAAATAATATCCGCGAGAACTTTTGCAAAGTCGGGGATCTGAATAAGGTCAATTTTTACAAATGAAATAGGATTGCTATATTAGTAAGAAAAAGATTTTGAACTGCATAAAAAAAAGGATGCAAATAACGCTGTGGTGTCCGGTGTGGAATACTGTGCAAAAACAGGCAGCACGGGTTGTAGCAAGGGCAAAACAAGTTGGTGCTTTTTATGTGTTTTCCGAACTTTCCGGAGATATTTACAATCCTGGTTTTTTTCAAGGCACCTCTGGAATAGGTTATGAACTCCTGAGGTTAGCATATGGGGAATCGCTTCCTTCAGTGTTGTTGTGGGAGTAAACAGCGATCGTTTCATCCTCGCCACTCTAAGACAAGCCGCTTGGGCGGCTTCTACGCGTACGTACATTTTTGTATACTAAGCAAAACTGAAAAAATTGCGAGTTTGACCGAAATCCAAACGCATTGTGCTCACAGGTTACTCCCCTATGCTGCACCCAAGTACTGATACTTAAAACTTTCGTTGGCGATCAGGCTGGCTACTTTGTCGGCGTCAAGAAGCCACAAGAACACTTGTCTGAGTTGATACTTTGCGATATTGTGATGTCGGAACTAGATGGTTACGGTGTTCTTAGCTCGTTACGCCAAAACCGGGTAACAGCGATGATTCCCTTCATTTTTCTTACTGCCAAGAGTACCACGGCTGAAGTTCGTACTGGCATGAAGCTCGGAGCCAATGACTATCTTACCAAGCCTACTACGGCAGAAGAATTATTGGGAGCGATCGCCACCCGACTAGAAAAACAAGCAGCCATCAAACAGTGGTATGCAGCCCAGTCACAACAAGTCACAGCACTTCCTCCTGCTGACGAGTCACAACAAGTCACAACACCACCTGCTGCTGACACTACTCCAACAGCAGACCCTCAGTCAATCTTTCCTGTTTGCCGTCAACTCAAAGAAGTTTTCGACTTTATCGAAGCCAATTATGAGCAGTCAATTAACTTGAGTGACGTAGCCCAAGCAGTTGGTTACGCCCCAGCTTACTTAACAGATCTCGTACGACGTCAGACGGGAAAAACGGTGCATCAATGGATTGCCCAGCGCCGCATGGCAAAGGCATGCTCGTTGCTTGTGGAAACTAACCAGTCAGTAGAGCAGATTGCTGAGGCAGTGGGGTATCAATATACAGGCTGTTTGTTTCGTCAGTTTCGCATCAGCTTTGGAACGACTCCTCAAGTCTGGCGAAACCAACACCGTTCTAGTCCTGAGTCATGAGTCCTGAATGAACTAAGGTGAGGGCTTTGGACTTTTGCGGATTCCGTTTCAGGAGTAAACCAGCAATCAGAACACTAACACACAGCAAAGCTGGGGCAGCAGAAGGTTCGGGGATAGTTGTCGGTTTGGGTTGCACACCTAGTGCGAGGATAGCTTGATCTCCCCTAATCAAACCAAAGCCACGTCTGGAGTCGAAGCCCGGCGAAGGGTTATAAGCTGTATTTCTTAGAGCATTGTAGATTTCTGTAGGCGTTGCGTTTGGGTTTGCCTGTTGTAGCAGCGCTGCTACTGCGGCTGTGAACGGAGCCGATATCGAAGTGCCGAAGAAGCTGAAGAAGCGGGGGTCATCATAAGGACGAGCGCCTCCACCCAAATTGAAAGAAATTGGTAGCCCGTCTGGAGCCACAACATCAGGCTTTAGGGAACCTGGATTGCCCTCAGAGGAGAAAGGTTCCAGTTCTCCCTGGTTTACAACAACACCGAACGCTCGGTTTGAGTAGGATGGGGTGTTCCCGTAGTACACTGCTCCAACGCTCAGCGCATTTGGGTTATTTGAGTGCCCGTATATTGGGGTATTGGGAAAATCATTACCAGCGCCAGTGAAGTAAGAAATCCCCTGATTAAAGTTCGCGTTAATTGCCTGGTTGATAAAACCATTTGGAGGTTCTAGATCTAGCAGGTTTGAGGATGTATCAGGGGTATTTTGGGGGAGTAAACCGATATCATCCACGATGATGTCTGCTCCAGCAGAGGCCAGAGCTTGAATGGCTTGACTAATGGAATCTGCCCCACCAGTACCTGTGTAAAACGCCAGGTTGGCTCCAGGAGCCACAGCATGAATGAGTTGCGATATGGCGCGACCCTCATCCTGAGCATCAGGTTCAGTGTAGTCCTTTAGTACATTCACACCAGAAGGTAAGTAGCCATTGGCTATGTTGGTAGCATAGGTATCCAAATTACCAGAGGCGTCGAAGGTTTTTGCTGTAGCAAAGCTATCAGATATTACACCAATGGTAATTCCGCTGCCGTCGAGACCGTAACGGTCTCGTAATACATCAACTCCAGTAGCTTTGGCTGCTGCTTCAATTGGCAGAGTGAAGGTAGCTGCCTGAACCGTGGTAACAAAGCTGCCCATTGCGGCAGTTGTCACAATCACCCCTGAGGTAACGATTCCTTGGAGGAGTTTCAAATTTTTCATAGAGTTTAAAAACTTTCCTCAGACAGTTTGGGTGAAAGCAGGTTATATTTTTTACTTATTGCTGTCATTCTTAGCCATATATGTTGATAAGCATAAGCTTACACTAATAATTTGAATTGTTTAGGTATAAATTAAAAAAAATTAGCAGTAATAAACTGAAAGTATTAGACGTAATTTTTTATAAAACCCAGTGAATCTAGCACAATTAGCTGTCAAAGTTCACTGGGTTTTATCATTTTGGAGTTTTCAAGTAGTTATTGAATTGTTAAGCTGTAGTTTACGCTAACTTATTAGCGTTACGAAACTTAGTGTTACGAAGGCATACTATGGGGATAGTGAAGTATATGCATATACCACCAGCCACTGCCTCCAAATCTTCCTCAGATAATTCTTCAGAACCTACTGCGATGTGTTCTGGCTGAAACTCAGAGCTATTGTTCATCGCTTGAGAGATAACATTCTTGAGTTCGTCTTGCATTTTCTTGTCTTCTATGTGTGAATAAGTTGCGATTTTGTATCTTCAATTTCTGACTAATTGGCTTAAACCTTGTTGTTAGCGTTGCGGAAAAAACTCCAACCAACACAAGCTTTGACGAAAGACCAACCGAT
>NZ_AP018194.1:315040-505434 GCF_002368235.1 Scytonema sp. HK-05
ATGTGTGAATAAGTTGGGGAGCATCCCAAATGTGTAAGTTCTATCAAACCCAGACTATGAACTGTCATTGCGAGCGCAACGTAGTGGAGCGAAGCAATCCCAGATCTTGCGATTGCTTCACTACGCTGTCGCTTCGTTCGCAATGACAAACATGTTTTTGCAAAATTGGGATGATCCCATAAGTTGTGATTGATTTCTTCAATTTTTGACGAATTAGCTTAGACCTTGTTATTAGCGTTGCGGAAAAAACTCCAAGCAACACAAGCTTTGACGAAAGACCAACCGACACAAACACCACCAGCAACTGCATCTAAAGCTTCATCTGATAATTCCTCAGCACTTGCTGCAATGTATTCTTGTTCAGATTCAGAGCTATTGTTCATCGCTTGAGAGATAACATTCTTGAGTTCGTCTTGCATTTTCTTGTCTCCTATGTGTGAATAAGTTGTGATTGATTTCTTCAAGTTGTGACTCATGTATTAAGCTTTAACTTAGACCTTGTTGTTGGCGTTACGAATAACACTCCAAGCAATGCAAGGTTTGATAATCGTGCTAACAAAACAACAACCACCAGCGACTGCATCTAAAGCTTTATCTGATAATTCCTCAGCACTTGCTGCGATGTGTTCTTGTTCAGATTCAGAGCTATTGTTCATCGCTTGAGAGATAACATTCTTGAGTTCGTCTTGCATTTATATATCTCATGTTTTATCAACTTCAATGTCAATCAACTCTTGACACTTACTACAATAACTAGTTCTAAATAGAGCGTCAATTTAAATTATTTAGGTAGAGTATCAAAATATTTTGAAGTCATTAATTGATGATAAAGGTATTAAGAAAATAAAAAAGTGAGCTTTACAGAATCCTCTGTTAAAGCTCACTGTGTGAGAACATTTTGAATTTTGATGGTTACCATCCTGCGTAAATGCCTACACTAACTATTGGTTGTAGGGATAAACTAACGTACATTGAAGTGACACAATTTAGAGCTTGAATTCTTTTACGGGTTTAGTGCATTAAGCAAGGCAATGAAACCGCTATATCCTAGATCGCAAAGGAACAGTCTTCCTTAAAGTGTTCTAAGCTTATGCTTACACTTTATCATTAGCGTTTCTGTAAATGCTCCATAAGTAACACTGGATTTTTCTAGTACAGTTCACGCACCGTCCACCTGCTACTACCTCCAAATCTTCATCAGATAATTCTTCAAATTGCGAGATTGACTCTTGCTCTAACTCAGAGTTAGTGTTCATAGCTTGAGAGATAACATTCTTGAGTTCGTCTTGCATGGTTTTGTCTCCGATTGACTAATTTTTGATGTCATTTTATTCTTGACACTTACTACAATAGCTAGCTCCAAATACAGCGTCAATTTGATTTTTTTAGGTAAAAACAAAATATTTTGAAGTCATGAACTGATGATAAAGGTGTTAATAAAATAAAAAAATGAGCTTTACAGAATCCTCTGTTAAAGCTCACTGTGTGAGAACATTTTGAATTTTGATGGTTACCATCCTGCGTAAATGCCTACACTAACTATTGGTTTTAGGGATAAACTAAAGTACATTCAAGTCACACAACTTAGGACCTGAATTCTTTTACGGGTTTAGTGCATTGAGCAAGGCACCGCTAGGTCTTAGAGTGCAAAGGAATAGTCTTCCTAAAAGTGTTCTAAGCTTATGCTTACACTTTATCGTTGCCATTTCTTATAATACTCCAATACTTACACTGTATTCTATAAGTGCAGTTCACGCACCGCCCACCTGCTACTACCTCTAAGTCTTCATCAGATAATTCTTCAAATTGCGAGATTGACTCTTGCTCTAACTGAGAGTTAGAGCTCATAGCTTGAGAGATAACATTCTTGAGTTCGTCTTGCATGGTTTTGTCTCCTATTGATTAATATTTGATGTCATTTTACTCTTGACACTTACTACAATAGCTAGCTCCAAATACAGCGTCAATTTGATTTTTTTAGGTAAAAACAAAATATTTTGAAGTCATGAACTGATGATAAAGGTGTTAATAAAATAAAAAAATGAGCTTTACAGAATCCTCTGTTAAAGCTCACTGTGTGAGAACATTTTGAATTTTGATGGTTACCATCCTGCGTAAATGCCTACACTAACTATTGGTTTTAGGGATAAACTAAAGTACATTCAAGTCACACAACTTAGGACCTGAATTCTTTTACGGGTTTAGTGCATTGAGCAAGGCACCGCTAGGTCTTAGAGTGCAAAGGAATAGTCTTCCTAAAAGTGTTCTAAGCTTATGCTTACACTTTATCGTTGCCATTTCTTATAATACTCCAATACTTACACTGTATTCTATAAGTGCAGTTCACGCACCGCCCACCTGCTACTACCTCTAAGTCTTCATCAGATAATTCTTCAAATTGCGAGATTGACTCTTGCTCTAACTGAGAGTTAGAGCTCATAGCTTGAGAGATAACATTCTTGAGTTCGTCTTGCATGGTTTTGTCTCCGATTGATTAATATTTGATGTCATTTTACTCTTGACACTTACTACAATAGCTAGCTCCAAATACAGCGTCAATTTGATTTTTTTAGGTAAAAACAAAATATTTTGAAGTCATGAACTGATGATAAAGGTGTTAATAAAATAAAAAAATGAGCTTTACAGAATCCTCTGTTAAAGCTCACTGTGTGAGAACATTTTGAATTTTGATGGTTACCATCCTGCGTAAATGCCTACACTAACTATTGGTTTTAGGGATAAACTAAAGCACATTTAAGTCACACAACTTAGGACCTGAATTCTTTTACGGGTTCAGTGCATTGAGCAAGGCATGGTTAGGTCTTAGCCTGCAAAGGAACATTTTCCTTAAAGTGTTCTAAGCTTATGCTTACACTTTATCGTTGCCATTTCTTATAATACTCCAATACTTACACTGTTTTATCAAACTCCAACCAAGACAAATACCACCTGCCACTACCTCCAAATCTTCCTCAGATAATTCTTCAAATTGTGTGGTTGACTCTTGCTCAAACTCAGAGTTAGAGTTCATAGCTTGAGAGATAACATTCTTCAGTTCGTCTTGCATGATTTTGTCTCCTATTGATTAATATTTGATGTCATTTTTCTCTTGACACTTACTACAATAGCTAGCTCCAAATAGAGCGTCAATTTGTTTTTTTTAGGAGACAGACTAAAGAATTATGAGTCGCTCAAGAAAAATCATCTAAAGATTTTGAAGTCAAAAATAAATAAATTGAATTGTGCCGGATAGTTGATATTATCTAAAATTTCAATTTGAAACTAGTAGAACAAATATTCTGAACTCAATAAAAAAAAGGATACAAATAGCATGGATGTTTCACAGCAAGCTTTACTCAAAATAGCCGAACAAGCCAGTACACTCGTTGAGAGATTGGGTAATTGCTTTGTTCCAGATGAAGCTGAGGACAACAACAAGTTAGCTATGTCTCGCTTGAAAGCATGGTGCCAGATAGTCGCACAAAGCAACCCAGAAAAGTTAGCCAAACGCCTTGTCTGGGATGATCTGGATTCTGGCACTATTGTTAAGGTTCTCGGTGCTGTCCATCTTGTCGATGGGGAACAACTCCCCGTTTGGACGGAAACTTTGCACGAAGCGTTGCAAACTGATTGGGACGCAGCTTATACAAGTACCAGTCGCTGTCTGGAAACCGAAAACCCAATTCCCTTTGAACAAGTTTATCTGCCCTTTGTTTATATAGCGCGGGAAAAACTAATTGCACAGGTCGGTGCTAGTTGGCAATTGCTGTCCGAAGCAGTCCACATCAGCTTGGAACGTCAGCTGCTATCGAAGTTAGCATCTCTTGGTGTCCGGGCTTTAGACCTTGAGTTTTCAAAATTTAAAGCACAGAAGCAATCTGCTGACATTTCCTTAACTCAACAGCAAAGTGAACATTCTAATGTGCAGTACCAAACTTTTATTGAAGATTTAAAAGCAGAAGGACTGTTATCTTTCTTTCAAAAGTACAGTGTGTTAGCACGGCTAGTAGCGACGACAATAGATTTCTGGGTAGAAGAAAAAGCAGAATTTATTCAGCGATTAGCATCAGATTTACCAACCATCCAGCAAACGTTCCAAGAAAAGACTGGTCAGGTTGTTGAAATCCAAGGAAATCTTTCCGATCCTCACAACCGAGGGCGTTCCGTGATGGCTGTGACTTTTGAGTCTGAATTGAAGGTAATATACAAACCTAGAGGCTTAACTTTAGAAGCTACGTATTTTCAGTTACTCGCTTGGTGTAATCAGCAGGAAGCTTTGCTACCGTTCAAGACACTCAAAGTTATCGACTGCAAGACACATGGCTGGATGGAGTATGTAGAGCATTTGCCGATTGAAGATGAGCTAGCAGCACAGCGATACTATCAGCGTGTCGGAATGCTTCTGTGTTTAGTTTACTTGCTTCAAGGGAATGACTGTCATCAGGAAAATCTGATCGCTAGTGGAGAACATCCAGTGCTGGTAGATTTGGAAACCCTTCTGCATCCCTATGCTCGCGAGGTTAATCCTACAGAAGAAGTAGGGGCACAATCTCTGGCCAATGAGCAGTTGTTTGAAGATTCTGTGCTGCGGACTGGACTACTCCCAAGATGGGAATTTGGGGCAGATGGAGGCAAAGCTCACGATATTAGTGGTTTGGGAGGATTTGGTGAGCAGGAAATTCCTGTTCGCATACAAAAGTGGCAGAACATCAATACTGATAACATGGCATTGGAGTATGAGCCTGGTATTATGTCAGCTGCAAACAATGTACCTTCGCTCAATGGCATCGCCCTCTTACCTAGTGACTACGTTAATCAAATTGTAGATGGTTTCCAAAAGATGTATCAGTTTCTGTCAGAACGACGAGAAGCTCTTTTAGGAACTGATAGCCCTTTAGCTGCTCTGGCTCATCAGAGAGTAAGGTTTTTGTTTCGTAATACTCACGTCTACGGTCATTTTTTGGAGAAAACCCTCTATCCACAATTTTTGCAGCATGGTGTAGACCGCAGTATTGAACTGGATGTGCTGAGTCGGGCATTTTTAGCAGCAGAAGAAAAACCTAGGATCTGGTCACTGCTAGCAGTAGAACAACAAGCCATGGAACAAATGGATATTCCTTATTTCTTTGCTGACTCAAGCAGTGATGCTCTGACACTCAACTCTGACATAGTTATTGAAAGATATTTTAAAGAACCTAGCTATGACCGCATGATTTCTCGTCTACAGCAGCTTAATGATGCAGATTTAGCTCAACAGATTGGAATTATTCGGGGTTCTTTTTACTCACGGGTTGCTCGTGGCATGACTAATATTACACCCACTCAGCGTGGTAGTGTTGGTTTGGATCTCAATGCAATAACTCCCTTAACACAAGCACAACTGGTAGAAGAGGCAGTAAAGATTGCTAAAGAACTGCAACAAAAAGCAATTCGCGCCACGGACGGGAGTGTCACCTGGATTGGTATGGGATACCTCCCTAAGGCAGAGCGGATGCAACTTCAGCCTTTGGGCTATGGCTTATATGACGGTGTTTGCGGAGTTGCTCTGTTTTTAGCGGCGTTGGCAAAAGTTACTGGTGACCCGGGATTTCGAGGTTTAGCATTGAGCGCCTTGCAAGACCTGAAAAAAACCTTACAGCACACAGAACCGAATGAGCAACCAAGACTTACCAAGGAACTAGGTATTGGTGGAGCTACTGGATTAGGGTCTATCGTTTATACCTTGGTACAGGTCAGCCGGTTTCTGGATGAACCAGAGCTTCTTGATACAGCTAGCCTTGCAGCCTCGCTAATCAGCCAAGAAAGTATTACGAGCGATCGCCAATTTGACACGATAGCAGGCGCAGCAGGGGCAATACTAGGTTTACTAACTTTATACCAAGCAAAGCCAAATCCAGCCATTCTCGATCAAGCCCAAGCCTTAGGTTATCACCTGCTAAATAACCGCACCAAGAGCGAGACTGGATTGCGAGCTTGGGCAACTTTGGAAGACAAGTTAGCAACGGGAATTTCTCATGGTGCAGCGGGCATTGCCTACGCCTTACTGCGATTGTACAAAACTACGCAAGACCCCGTTTTTCTAGAAGCAGCAGAAGAAGCGATCGCCTATGAACGCAGCGTCTTCTCACCCGATGATGGCAACTGGCCAGATGTGCGAAATTTTTCTCTCAATAAGAGTAAACTATCGTTTATGACGAGTTGGTGTCATGGTGCTCCTGGCATTGGTTTAGCCCGTTTGGGAACTCTGCCCATACTTGATACAGCAGAAATTCGCCAAGAAATTGCAGTCGCCATCAACACGACTCAGCAATTTGGTTTACACAACATCGACCATCTGTGTTGCGGTAACTTTGGCAGAATGGAGGTGCTATTAGTAGGAGCCAGCAAGCTTGAGCGTCCGGATCTGTTGAATACTGTCCAAAAACAGGCAGCACAGGTTGTCGCAAGGGCAAAACAAGTTGGTAGTTTTTATCTGTTTTCCGAACTTTCCGGAGATATTTACAACCCTGGTTTCTTTCAAGGCACCTCTGGAATCGGTTATGAACTCCTGAGGTTAGCATATCCGGAATCGCTTCCTTCAGTATTGTTGTGGGAGTAAACAGCGATCGTTTCATCCTCGCCACTCTAACAGAAGCCGCTCAAGCGGCTTTTACGCGTACCCACGCTTTTATCTATACCAAGTAGAACCGAAAGAATTGCGAGTCTGACCGAAACATTGTGCATTGTTGTTGCAGATTACTTTCTTTATGCTGCTGCTATGAATAACTGGCTGAACACTCAATCCCATCCTGTCCGCTTTTTGCTTTACTTGGAATGGGGGTTGCTATTAATCGCGATTGGCTTTGCCACTGCCCCTTGGGCAATCGCTCTTTGGGCAGCTCCCTCTGCGAGTATCGCCTTCTCCTTCGCAGACGCTACCGCAAACGGCACTCCCCAAGGCGCGATCGCGGCTATCTCCCTAGAGCCTCTGTTAGTGCCCCAACTATGGCTTCCCAAAACAGTCGAACTGTTCATCCTGGCTGTGTTTGCATTGACCGGTGGCATATTACCCAGTGGTAGATTTGCTGGCAAAATGCTGTACATTGGCATACAGTTCAGTTTAGTTTTGGCATGGCTGGCTTTAAGTGGACAGTTGTGGCTGTTGCCAGTTCTGTTGCTAATCGTCATGATTCGCAGTTGCTTTTTGTTACCATTGCTTGGGCGTTGGGCAATGGCAGGGTTTGTTTTGGCAATTATGTTACTTACAAGAGTGCAACAGCTTGGCAGCAGTCACAGATCTGCGTTGTTCAATCAGTCCCCACAACATTGGTTGAGCCAGTGGAGTGATATTTTCTGGTTTGGGATTGTGCTGTTACTACTGATGCAGTTGATGCAGTACGTACTGGTGGTGCAACAGATGCAGCAGCAACTAGCGCGTGAGCAACAACGATGGCGACAGTATACTCAACAACAGGAGGAAATCACCGCACTCCAAGCACACCACCGCGTTGCTTATGAAAGCTATGACGCGTTGGGACACGCGTTGATTGCCATCAATATTCAGTTACAAAGCGCCCTAAAACTCTGGTCTATCGACCCTAGTCAAGCGCAAAAGTTTTTGGCACAAGCCCAACGCTTAGGAGTCACGACCATGCAAGAGATTCGCAATTCTGTTCGTGCACTACGCATCCATAGTGTACCACCACCACGAGCAGAACTGTCCTGTGAAACGAAAGATCAAGACACCTCTGAAAATAAGGCAGAAGGCACTTATGTTGAAGGGGTGAGGGCTTGTTAAAACTTGTTAGAACTCGTTCCAAGTCAGAGACTTGGAATGCCTTAAGTGAGACTCTGTCTCACGATCACACAGCTGCTAGAGGCAGAGCCTCTAATAATGCATTACCATGCAGAGCATGGTAACAAGGAAAAAGCTCTCCAGCACTAGTTTTCGCCTTAAGTTGACACGCTTTGGGCTAGACGAAAAATTTAATGTTATTTAAGCACTAAGTATGAGCCGCAAAGTGCTTTATTTTTGATAAAAAGCCCATAATAAAATGTAACTTTATTTCGATGTTTTGTGCTTAATCGTGGTTTATACGGATACGTGCAAGATATCAGGTAGTAGGTTTTTTGATACGTTGATAACAATAGCTGCGACCTCTTTTGACCTTAGTCGTAGCTAATTTTACCTATTGGTTTAACTTTAGTCGAAGGGAATGTGTCTATTTGGTTGTAGGATTCCAGACGTTTTTCAGATGTTTGTGACTCGTTGAATCTCTACGATGAATACAGTTCCTAAAAAGATGAAAAAGTTGTATCAAACCTATACCCGACTGGTAATACAACTGAAGAAAAAATAAGGATCAACTTTTATCTAAAAGGAGCGATCGCTTACCTTAACATCGGTAGGACATTTTCCTATAGATAAAAATAAGAAAAGCAATGAGAGGTCATTCTAAGCTTGCTACAAAATTTACCTTGCTCCTTTCGCTAGTTTTTATAGGCGCTATCTTAATGAGTGGTTTTGCTTTATCAAAGGCACTTGAGCAAAGAGCTGAAGATGAAATAAATTATCGGGGGCAGATTCTCATACAAATGATAAATTCAGTAAGAGAGTATAGTGCTACCCACATAACTACTCTATTAGCACCTTACTTAGAAAATCAACAAAATTTTCTTCCCGAAAGCATTCCAAGTTTTGCAGCTAGAGAGGTGTTTGAAATTCTACGCAAAAATAAAGAATATACAGATTACTTTTACAAAGACGCTACACTCAATCCGACAAATACAAGGGATAAAGCTGACGAATTTGAGACCCAACTGATAGAGCAATTTCGTAACAAATCCGACTTGAAAATTTTATCAGGTTTTCGGAATTTGTATGGAAACGAATTGTTTTATAGCGCCCGTCCTTTTGCTGTTAAAGATTCAAGCTGTCTTCGCTGTCATGGCACCCCAGAAACAGCCCCTAAAAATCATTTAGAAACCTATGGAACAGAGAACGGTATGGGGTGGAAGCTCAATGAAATTATTGCGACTCAAATTGTTTATTTTCCTGTAAGTGAAGTTTTTGACAGAGTTTCTCAAGCTTTTTTCTTATTTATCGCAATTTTCGTTGGTATTTTTACCCTGGTCATTCTTACATTTAACTATTTGCTAAAGCGAAACGTTATCCAACCCCTCAAACCAATGGCGCAGCTGGCTCAAAAAATTAGCACGGATACATTTGTTTATAACCGGACTGAGATGTTTGAACTCAGAAGCTTGGTGGCGATCGCTAAGCGCACTGACGAGTTAGGACAGTTAGGAGAGGTGTTCCTGAGAATGGTTCATGAAGTCTACACTCGTGAGCAACGCTTGAAAAAACAGATGCAAGAACTCACCATCCAGATTGACGAAACCAAGAGGGTTCGTCAAGTGGCTGAAATCATTGATGCAGAATACTTTCAAAATTTAAGTGTACAGGCAAAAGAGATTAGAAAAAAATGGGCAGAATCCGATTCTTGAACAAGAGTAATACCAACTCGTCCCCTAAGCCTTAATGTCAATCCAAGTAAAAAGTAAAAAGTAAAAAGTAAAAAGAAAGACAACCCCATAGATGAATCAAGGGGCTTGTAGCAAGGACGCCTTTTTTTCACAGCATGAGTGTCTCAAAAAAATTCTTTACCTTCTTTTCCATGAAGAAATTCAGGGGCTTGTGACCAATTTTATTCTTCTTTCTTTTACCTTTTAACTTTTAACTTTTGCCTTATTCGGTCAACTCTTATCTTTGGAAATACATTATGTCTAAAATTGTATCCGTCCATTCATTCCGTGGTGGAACTGGCAAATCAAACGTAACTGCTAACCTAGCAACTATCATCGCTCGCTCTGGTCAACGGGTTGGCATTGTCGATACCGATATCCAATCGCCTGGAATCCACGTTCTTTTTGGTCTCAATGAGGACAAGATAGGCTACACTCTGAATGATTATCTGTGGGGACGCTGTGCCATTGAAGATGCAGCCTACGATGTCACCCCACTTCTCAAGACGAGCCACAAAGGCGCTGCGATCAGGGGTAGTATTTATCTGATTCCCTCCAGTATCAAGACTGGCGAAATATCTCGAATACTCCGTGAGGGATACGACGCACGCCTGCTCAACGAGGGTTTGGGCAATCTCAGCCGCCGTTTGAAACTGGATTACTTGTTGATTGATACTCACCCTGGTATTAACGAAGAAACGCTGCTCTCTATCATTCTTTCCAATGTCCTAGTCATTATCTTGCGTCCAGACCACCAGGACTACCAGGGTACAGCTGTCACTGTAGATGTTGCTCGCAAGTTAGAGGTGCCTAAAATGCTGTTGGTGGTTAACAAGGTACTGCCAGCTATCAACTTTGGGGTTTTAGAGCAACAGGTGCAAAGAACTTACAACACAACTGTGGCTAGCATTCTACCTGTGTCTGAAGAGATGTTTCAACTGGGTAGCAGCGATGTTTTCTCTCTGTGCTACCCGAATCATCCTTGGACGCAGGGCGTGAGTGCGATCGCAAAGCACATCGTTCAGAACAAAATAACAAGTTTATTCGGGCAGAATGGTTATCTAAAATTTTGACCTTTTTGTATCCCCAAATTAAAAATGTCTCGGCGGTGCTGCATCTGCTCATTTCTCCTCTGAAATTCGAGCGTATACGGCCTGCTGAATCGCTTAAGGTCCTGTGTTTCCTTCAGCTCGTCCTTAAGGTTGACATTAAAACTTTGAATTTGCTGGTTAATACGTGTTCGTAGTATTTTCTCTTGGTCTGATCCAGTTGTTTTTGGTTGTGCCAACACAGTGGCAGGTGTAAGAGCCAAAGACATTGCGAATAATACTGCTGCTACCCTCATTCTTGCCACCCTGATTCGCGTCTTTTCATTGTAGCTAAAAGCTTTTGTGTGAGGCTTATAGGGCATTGCTCAAGAGGCATATTTTTGGGTTTATCTTTGGATACATCTTGAGGGGAGCGGTTTTTTGAAGTGTAGCGTCATTGTTGCTTTGATAGCCAGTGCACTCACAGGCTAACTCGGTTGTTGCTGCCAGCCATTCATTAAATTGTTCTAAAATAACTCCTTACTTCTGGGGGACGGGGAAATAATGAAAAGATGCGTCCTCATGAAAGCAGGCATGACACGGAGATAAAAAAGTGCAAATCATTAAGCGCAATGTCGAGTTGAGAGTAGATGACAGTTTGATGCGTGTCTATGTAGCGGCTCCCAAAACAGCAGGACTTTACCCAGGTATTGTGTTCTATAGTGATATTTATCAGTTAGGTGGTCCCATAATTCGTCTAGCTAACTACTTAGCAGGATATGGCTACGTAGTGGCAGCCCCAGAAATTTTTCATCGCATTGAGCCAATTGGTTTAGTTATTGAACCAGACGATCTAGGTCGGATGCGGGGCAATGACGATGCTCGTCGAACTGCGATCGCTGATTATGATGCCGATTGCCGTGCTGTGATTGAATTTCTTAAAGCAGAAAGTTCGGTTTCTCCAGGTCAAATAGGCACTCTAGGCTTTTGTATTGGTGGGCACTTAGCTTTCCGTGCAGCATTCATGAGCGAAATTAAGGCTTCCGTGTGCTGCTACCCGACTGGCATTCCCAGTGGCAAGTTGGGGCAGGGGGTAGCTGATACAATCCATCGGGTGAGTGAAATCAAAGGCGAGATGCTAATAGTGTTCGGTACACTCGACCCTCACATCCCAGACTCGGATCGGCAAACCATAATTACAGCTCTGTTGAATGCTAATGTACCTCACAAAGTTCTCTTTTATGAAGCAGAGCATACTTTTATGCGCGACGATGGTTATCGCTACGATTCTGCTGCTACGACCTCTGCTTGGGCTGAAATAAAAGCTTTCTTGGAACGTATATTTCCTAACTGAAGAAATGTGACTCCCAACAGTCATCACCATACAAACCCTTGACTGCCATTGGGAGCAAAGCGTACATACCATCTCTGTGTTTTTGTTGCTTGCGAAGCCCCCTTAAATTACCCAAGCAGGCAGAGGAACTGCCCAAAGTCATGCACTGGCTGGTGGGATGCTGCGGGGTGTTGTAACCGAATACTGTTACGCAGATACTTTTTTCACGTTCTCAAGCTGGTTGACTTTATCCCACCAAGTCCGCAATTTCGGAGTTTGAGCAGTAGTTGCCTCAAACTCTGGAGTCTGGGAAAGGTAGATGAAGATGGGAATCAGGTAGAAATCGGCAATGCTCAATTCGCTGCCGAGCAGATACGGGCTAGCAACAGCTAGTGACTCGATTGCGTTTAGCGCGGTTTGTACAGGCGCGACAGCATTTTTCACTTTTTCCTCATCTGCCTTGCCACCCTGAGTTGGTACAATCAGACGCTGAACCACAATTGTGCCAATCGCAGGGGCATAGAGATAGCTATCAATAATTGCCATAATCTGGCGCATCCGAGCCTGGAGCATTGGATCAGATGGGCTGAATTTGTGCTCGGCTAAAACGGTGTCGAGGTACTCGGTAATTGCACCGGTTTCGTAAAGCAGTTGCCCATCCACTTCGAGTGTCGGCACTTTGCCAAAAGGATTCTTGGCGAGGTACTCTGCCGACTGGTTTTCCCCATTGAAGATATCAACTCCTTTGAGGGTATAGTCTACACCTGCTTCCTCTAGCAGCAACCGGACGGTACGGACATAAGTACTGGCAGGGGTTCCATAAACGGTGAGCTTTACCATTATTTTTAGGTTCTCAATCAAAAATCCAACAGTAATAAGCATACTCTGTTAATAGATGCGATCGCGATTCGAGTCACCTGTAGCCGCTCCAAGCTTTGACTGACAATAGCCTGTGTTATCTAGGGCACTCATGGCTTCGTCAAACAACAAAATCCGGGGGTGAGTGCGATGGCACGAAGTGCCCGCATAAACGCGATCGCAAAGCACATCGTTCAGAACAAAATAACAAGCTTATTCGGGCAGAATAGTTATCTAAAATTTTGATTAACAAAGAACAAGGTGAAATCTGGTTGTAGCACAATACATTTTTCACCTTATATAAAACTAGCAGGGAAATAAAAGTAGGAAATATACCCTATCTATTAGATATATATGCGTTGATTTTCTTAAAAAGTAGGAGATATGCCTGAAAATTGCAATCTCGCGCTGTCGATTTATTCCAAGAGTGCCGTCTGGAGCGATCGCCACCGGAGCTGCATAATTCACCTCACCTGCCGCTAGTAATGATTATTCGTTAGTTAAAAATGTGTGTGTATCTATCACCCCCCCCTTTGTGTGTGAGGGGCTTTTTATTTTGAGGGTAAGCGGCGGCGACGCAACGCGATTGGCAAAGCCCCGTTGGAAGCGATCGCTTCGACTTGGCTAAGGGGTTTGGCTACGGCGGCGTGTTTTTAGTGGTTCCCCTGTAGCGCTATTTCCTAGACAAAATGATAGATGACTGCTATGATTTATCCTTTCATAAGAAAACCCCAGTAAGACTGGGGCTTACCGAACGTTTTCTCTTGTCATATAATCACTCTGGTGACCATTCGGGAATAGGGAATCTCGCTCAATAAATTGGGTAAAAATTAACCCCGGTCGCACCGGGGTTAATTGTTAGAGAGCACCCTTAATGCTTGCCAACAGAGGATGTAGCGGCATATTGGGCAAACATATTCCGTGTATCAATATTCTTTTTAGTCATTTTAAAGAAATTCTTAACATCAAAAAATGACTTCAAGTTTTCTGTGTCAAAGCATTTGCCGAGCTATAAGCTGAGCAAACAGCCCCTGTTGATTTGCGAGTTGCTCAAAACTGCCCTGCTGCACAACCCTACCGCCTTGAAGCACATAAATACGGTTAGCATTACGGATTGTGCTGAGTCGGTGAGCGATCGCGATTCGGGTCACTTGTAGCCGCTCTAAGCTTTGACTGACAATAGCCTGCGTTCTGTTATCTAGGGCACTAGTGGCTTCGTCAAACAGCAAAATCCGGGGTTTCAACACCAGTGCGCGAGCAATCAACAGCCGTTGCCGTTGTCCCCCAGAGAGATTGCTACCCCCCTCACTGACTACAGTGTGCATACCCATCGGCATAGCATCGATATCATCCGCCAAGCCTGAGGCTCGCGCAGCTTCCCAAGCTTCATCCATAGTAATCAGGGCACCGCTGGCAATGTTCTCGAAGATGGAACCTGACATCATTCGGCTATTTTGCATCACAACACCTAACTGTCGGCGCACAGCGTGGACGTCCAGCCCAGCCAAGTCTTGCCCATCGTAGTAAATAGTGCCAGATTCAGGGAAGTCAAATCCCAGTAGTAACCGTAAAAGAGTAGATTTGCCGCTTCCAGAAGGTCCGACAATGGCAATAAACTCTCCCGCTTCAGCCCGGATAGTCACATCATCAAGCGTTAGGGGTCCATCATCTCGATAGCGGAAAACCACATGGTCTACAACCAGTCTGCCGGATAATCTACCAGGATCGGTCTTACTGGAATTTAATTCTGGTGCGGCTAAAAGAATTGGCTCAGCCCGATTCCACAAAGGCAAGACTTGCAAAACGTCCACAATCGTGCTACTCAAGCTGGTTGCTCCACTAATAAAGGTGCCATAAGCGACGTTAAACGCTAAGAAGGTGCCAATAGACAAGCCTCCTCCTGGAACCTGGGATTTTTGCAGCAAACTCGTAGCAAACCAGAAGAGGGCGGCATTCGTTAAAGGTGGCAACACCTTGTTGATAACGGTGAGGATGTCTTCAATCCCTTGGGTACTGAGCATCAATTTTAGCTGCTGACTATAGTGTTTACCCCAATAGGCAAAAGCCCGTGCCTCAGCTACGGCGACTCGGAGTTTGGCAACTCCATTAATCAGCTGCACCATCACTCCAAAAATCTCTCCTTCTATCTCCAGCATAGGACGAACCTGACGCAGAGTCAGGATGCCAGAGACGATGGTGACGGCAATATTCACAATAGCTACAACACAGGCTATCAGAGCTAGTGAAACATTATAGTAAAATAGCAATCCCAGGTTGAGTAACGAAAAAAGGCTTGAAAAGATGGTTTTTAGAACAGTACTACTCAGTTTCTCTCGGATCTGAGTGATAGCATTCACCCGAGAATTCAGGTCACCAGTTGAGTAGGAGCGAAAAAACGACGCCTTGAGGTTCAACAGCCGATCCCACACCGCCGCTTGAGTCGAGGAGTCTGCAAAGGTTTCCAACCTGATGATGGCAAACGCTTGGGTGAGTTGAAAGATAGCTCCCCCCAAGGCAGCAGCCAACAGACCTAAAGCGATTTGCAGCAGCAATTCCCGCTTAGCATCCGGGATGGCGTTGTCCATGAGAATGGCGGTGGCAGTTGGGGTGAGCATCCCCAGCAGGGTGGTAACAATTCCAGTCAATAAGATGACAATGAGCTCCTTGAAGTGACCCCGTAGCGCGAACTTAAGCAAATCTAAGGTTTTGAGTTTTTTATCAGGCAAAGGGCGATAAAATATATACGCAGTCGGGTCCAGCTTTGGTGCTTTGCGAGCATTCACAGGGATGCGAGTCCGCGACTGTGGGTCGAAAATCTGATAGGTGCTGTTAGATACTGGCAATAGGGCGACTGGACGGTTGTCTTCCACAGTGTAGGCAAGCATTGGACCGGAATCCTTTTTCCACCACTGATCAGTCAATGCGATCCGACGCATCCGTATGTGAGAAGCGCGGGCGATCGCCTCTAGGGGGTCTTGAACGCGTTTGAGGTCTTCCGATTTAGCTGGGGGACGAATCGTAATCCCCAAGGCTCGCCCCACTGCACCAGCAGCGATTAGTACGGCTTGGTCTGGGTCACTGGTAGTCGGTGTCACCACTGGGGAAAAGGCTGTTTTCCGTGGTTGCAGTACGGATGACAGTTCTCCCAATGTCTCTTCCATCACCTGATAATTGAGACGTTCCCTTTCCTCAAACCTACGTAATTCTGCAAACACCTCCCGCTGTTCCAACATCTCAATGCAGCCGAGAAAATAAGTTGCAAGCAAAGTCAAACTGTCTATTAAGGTATCCACATCTCGAATTGCAGACGTATTCACACTTGATAGCTCAACTGTTTCCCCAGCTTGCAACCACATACAACTATCCAAGGGCAAGATTCCATCTCCAAGGCAGAGCGGCAGTTCTTCAAACCCCATCCATCTGGCATACCCTTGCTGGATTTGCACCCAGGATACCGTGCCTTGCTGAGGCTGGAAGATATCACCAGTGCCTAACGAGAAGTAGTTGATACCCTCAAGTTGCGCTGGAAGCGTGGGAGGGGTAAAGTCGGAGAGTACCGAGCCTAGTTGATGAATCCAGTTCTCTAACAGAACCGTTGCGTTGCGATGACCATCGCCTTTTAAAGCGCTGGGTTGCGCCCAATCGTCGTTAGCAATCGACTTGCTAAAGTCTTCTATTGACACCCTAATGAGTTCTGTCTCCTCCATCGACACCGCCAGAATCTGACGCACCTCATCCTGCGAACTGACTGCTGTTGAGAACATTGCTTCCCCAGAGCCTATGCTAAATAAATAACGGCGTGAACCCTCAGGGATACCATGTTTGACCTTGATAGCAAATAGTGCCAATGAACCAGATTTTACCACCCAAACCGTCTGCGGATCATCTAGAATTATCGGTTCATTGCCTTGAAAAATATACTGTTGTCCCTGTTGAATTACGGTTATAGTTTGCTGTAACATTTTCGTTATTTTAAATTTTGACTTTCTTAAAACAGTGAACAGCTACCTACGCAGTGACGCCTGCGGGCGCTTTGGGGGATTTAAAAGAGCCACCAACGCTTATGCCTACGGCACGTCTCTTGACGAACGGTGCTCGGGGGTGGGGGACTGAAACATGCAAAGGATGAAACTGATAACTGATAACTGATAACTGATAACTGGTAACTGTTAAAGCGCTTCGCCCTCGCTGCGGATCAATTGCAAGTATGTCCCCTCGACCTGCTTTAATTCTTCATGGCTCCCTCGTTGAACCACCTTTCCGTGTTCGAGGACAATAATTTCATCACAATCGCGGATGGTACTTAGCCGATGCGCCACGATAATGCAAGTGCATCCTCGTTGGCGGAGTCTACGGTCAATGAATTTTTCTGTTTCGGTATCAAGAGCGCTGGTGGCTTCATCCATCACTAAAATCGCGGGGTTATTCACCAAAGCTCGGGCAATTTCCAGGCGCTGCCGCTGACCGCCGCTCAGATTGGTAGCACCTTCTGAGAGGTCGGCATTATAGCCCCCTGGCATTGAGAGGATAACATCGTGAATTGCTGCATCTTGACAAGCCCGCACCAGGTGACTCTCGGGCACTGTGGTATCCCATAGCGTCAAATTGTCCCTGACACTGCCAGCAAACAGAAAGATATCCTGCTCGACCAAGGCGATAGAATTGGCGAGTACTTGGCGTGGAATTTGCTCTCTTGGTTTTCCGTCGAAGCAGATATCTCCCTGCCAAGCTTCGTACAGCCCACACACCAATTTGGCAATCGTAGACTTACCAGAACCGCTTCCGCCCACCAAAGCGATTCGCTGCCCTGGTTTGAGCGAGAGATTTAAGTTTGAAATCAAGGGAGCAGCAACTCGGTTGTAGCCAAATGTAACATTCCTTAACTCGACATATCCCTGCAAGCGTACCGAAGCATGGAGTGCTGGGGTGGTAGGGTGGTAGACAGAGAGGTTCTTTTCATCTCCCTTGCTTTCCTTCTCTAATTGCAGATCTATTGGGTTGCGTAGGACATCATCTAGGCGATTCAGATTGCCCTCCACTTCTTGGAGGTCACTCCCAAGAGTGACTAAATTGTTGACAGGCGCTAGAAACTCCTGCATTAAGCTTTGAAATGCTACGAGCATTCCAATACTAAGATATCCATCTATCACCCGCAGACCACCCACGACCAAAAGAAGCATCGACGACATCGTGGAAAGGAAGGATGGCAACACTCCCAAAGTTTGGTTCGTCACATCCATTTCCTGCTTAGCGTTAATCGCCTTGGCATAGTAGCCCGCCCAGCGGGAGAAAAAATCGGACTCCAAACCGGATGCCTTAAGTGTTTCCATGCTTTGCAGAGCAGAAATTGATACTCCGGAAACTTTTCCTTCATCCTGTTGTAATCTCATATTGGCATCCACGCGCCGCCTTCTTACCCATTGCAAGGCAAGGAAATTCACAACGACAAAGGCGACTCCAATCGAGGTCAGTACCGTGTCATATTGCAGCATGACCGCACCATAAAAAATCACAGTTACAGATGCAATGACAGTAGTCGCTAACTTACCTGAAAGAAGGTCGGCTAACGAGTCGTTGAGGTGAACACGGTTGCTAATTTCCCCAGCAAACCGTTGGTCGTAAAAACTGACGGGTAGGCGCAGAATGTGCCACAGGAACTGACTCGACATCCCCACAGACAACTTAATTTTCATGCGGCGCAGGGACTGCAACTGTAGTAGTGTCAAAAATCCCATCAGCCCTGCTGTGAGGAGCATCCCCAAAATCAACGGGCGCAGCCACTCATCTCTGCCTTGAATCAAAATATTGTCTACAAATATCTGAGAAAACGTTGGCATTGCCAGTCCGGGAATCACGAGCAACAATCCTGCGACTACAGAGTAGACGAGTGCCCCACCAGACCTCTGCAACCGTTGCCATAAAGCCAAGAGTGTGCTGGGTTTGCGTCCCCCTTTTTTGAACTCTGGACTAGGTTCGAGAACCAGCACGACACCTGTGTATGCCTCATCAAATTCCTTTAGAGAGACAATACGCGGTCCAGTGGCGGGGTCATTGAGATAAACACGCTCTTTGCCGAATCCCTCTACGACTAGGAAATGGTTGAAGTTCCAAAATACTATGTAGGGGCATTGCAGTTGCTGCACGCTATCTAAGTCTAACTTAAAGCCTTTTGCCTTTAGCCCGTAGCTCCTAGCAGCATTTAGGATATTAGAGGCTTTACTCCCGTCCCGCGATATCCCGCAGTCTTGCCGGAGTTTTGCCAGTGTCACAATTCGACCGTAATAACCCAAAATGATACCCAAGGCAGCAGCGCCACATTCTACCGCCTCCATTTGTAAAAGAGTGGGGGTACGGCGTCGTCTGCCCTTACCCGTAAGCAATTTTTGTAGATTTTTTAGCATAAGTTATTTTGCTTACTTGAAAAATTCAAAATAAAAAATAGTTTTTTTTGAATTTTGAATTTTGAATTTTGAATTGTTTAATAGATCCCAGTCCAAGATTTCAGGATGGGAAAGACAAACGTGATTGGGGCTTGTTCCTCAATGGTGACTCGCACAGAAGTCGTGGTTCCAGAAGACATTTTCATTTGTGGACCCTTGGAAGAAGACCATTGATAGCCGCTGAAGGTGGAGGTATCCGGCTGAAGTTCGGCAATAACTTGCAGATGAGGACCTTGGGATATAAGCCCTTCTATGATTTCAGGATTACCCACCAGATTAGACGCACCTTCTTTAGTGATAGGAAAGGCTGAGACTCTGCTGACAGTGCCCATTATGCCGCCAAAGCGTTCGCGCTTGACTGTGGAGGGTGTAATTTGCAGCTTCATACCCTTTTGAACTTTCTTGCCTTCGCTGACTGGCAAATATGCGACACTAACCAGCTTGGCGGATTTCTCTTGCACTTCTATAGTCCCAATGCGGGTTCCTTGACTGAGAATTTGTCCGGGAGTCGCAGTCATTTCCAAAATGCGTCCGGTGTGTTCGCTTTTTATCTGGCTGTTATTTTGTAATTGCAGTTGTAGCTGGGCGATATTCCGCTTCACTTCCTGAATCTCATTTTTTCGGGTAATTGAAGATTGGAAATTTTGCTCAGCCAAAGTTTTTTCCTTGCTGTCCAGTTCCCGCAACTGGGTTTTGATGTCAGCAATTTGGCTAAGATTTTCGCGGTAGGACTTTTCTGCCTGAACCTGATTGATGTCTAGTTGCTTCAACTGGTCTTCAAAATCAGCGATTTTTTTAATGCCATCCAGGTAAGTCTGTTGTGCCTCGAGCAATGTATCTTCTGAAATCGCCCCTTCAATCTTTAGCTTTTTACGCCTCTCGAGCCTGTCCTTAAGAGTAGGAGTCAGAGCTTTAGTTTCTTGTATGCGTTGCTGTAAGTTCTGTCGCTGCTGCACAATAGCGCCTATATCTTTATCCCTAATAATTGGAGTCAAAGATTGAGCTTGCAAAAGGCGTTGCTGTAGGCTCAAACGCTGCTGTGCGATCGCCCTAATTTCCACTTCGCTGCGTTGACTCTGAAGTACACCAGCATTCTGATTCTGTGTCTCCAGTTCCACGAGCTTGGCGTGCTGCTGCAAAAGTTGCTTTTGCAGTTCCGCTTGACCAATCGTTCCCAGCAGCTGTCCCTTCTTGACGAAATCCCCGACACGTACATTTATTGTTTGCAACTGACCTGAGGTTGCTGACTGAAATGGTACAACCTTGCTGGGATAAACAAGCACTCCCTGACCCGTAACCGTAATCGGGATACGACCCACAACACTCCATGCCAGCCCAAATGCAACCAATGAGCCTAGAGCAGCCAAAGGTAGCCACTTCATAGGGCTAACGACTTGCATGAGCTGATCCAGTCGTTCGGGGGAAGATGAATGCTCTAAAGCTTTTTTGCGAAACAGATTGTTTTGTTGATTAACCATCTGAATATTTTCCAAATTGTTAATTGTTTGTTAGTTGTAGAGACGCTTCAAACAGCGCGTCTGTTAGTAAGTAGGATGTGTTACGGCTATGTAAGGATTTGAAAGTTTGAGAGAGTGAGAACTTGCCGCAGGGCATCGCAAAAGTTGGTGCCGTACTCTGGCTTTAACGCACCCTACAATTTAAGGTTTACTTTATCAATCAGTTTTAACTACTAACTCTTTACCATTAGCGACAAAGGCAACATTCAACACAGTTACCACGTACCAGCCGCAGTGCCGAGCTATGACTATACAGTTGCTTGGGAGGCGTGAGTCCCCCACGGATGCAAGTGGATTGTTTCAAGTGGGGTTTAAATCCCTATGGGTAACCTGGTCACTGATAACTGATAACTGTTCACTGTTTTAACTGCCACGAATTCTTTTCAACATCCAGTCAAATCTGGCTCCAGCCAATGCCACTTGAGCCAAAAAATCTGAACTAAGTTCATTTTCATATTTGAACCTTTTATCCAAGGGCTGACCAGTGCTATAGATAAGCCTGCCGTAACCAAGCCGAGTGACTATTGCCTGTTGTTTGTCTGCCAACAAAACCGCAAGCACTCTATAAAAACGGGCAGCAAAACCCACATCGTGCAGCAGTTTTGCCGTAAGTCGCCACCGGGGAATTGACAACACGAGCGAGTCTTCCAGCGCCTTTACACTGACAGAGGGTGGGGGAGCTTCTACAAAAGGCGTTTCTCCTACCATGTCGCCTCGAGATAATCTCGCGAACTCACGTTCTGGAGTTTCGCTACCTTCCAAGCTCGAAAAAGCACGGGCTAAGGGATTGCGCTCATCCTCAAGGGCAGAAAGCGTGATTTTCCCATCCAGTAGGATATGCAGCGCTTCCACAGGTCTTCCTGCATGGATGAGGATAGTGCCAGCAGTAATTCTGCTCGCATTACCTGCTGTAATCAACCAATCGATGTCACTATCACGCAATTCTGCAAAGATAAATAAAATTTCTCTTAACTGAGGTTGGGCAAAGACGAGTGTGCTATGACCAAGCTGACTCACTATCCTCTCCAGTCTGTCTGCAAGCAGAATCGCGCTCGCCCGATAAAGATGAGCAGCAAAACTTACATCTTCTTGCAGTTTTGCCGCCAATAACTGTTGCGGAATCGCCAATATAAGCGACTTTTTCAGGGCTTTAACAGTCATAGAGGGCAGGTAGGAGTCTAAAAAGGGAATTTCTCCTACCATTTCACCACTTGATAATCTCGTGATTTCTCGCTCTGACATTTCGCCACCTTCTAGGGCAGCAAAAGCGCGACCCAATGGATTGTTTTCAGCCTGAGAGATGGAAACTGTCAACGCTCCGTCCAACAAAATATACAGTGCATTGACAGGTTGACCTTGACGGATGAGAACTGTGCCAGGAGTAATTTCTTCCCTACTACCCGCCGCAAGCATCCAGTCAATATCGCTATTACTAAGTTCCTTTAGTAAAACTTCTGTCATAATTTTTAACTTCCTTTTGCTCGGCGAACGAGAGAGGGATTTGCACGTAAGTAATGCATATGTAGTATGAATGTGGAAAACTTGATTGTCCACAGATCGGTATTAAGCAATTCAAAATTCACGCATTAAGAAAACTAGTGCTGGTAAGCCGTAGCATCAACTCTGTTACCATTGGCAACAGCAAAAGCGTTAGCCACCGCAGGAAAATACTTCTTAAGGTAGTTGTGTTCTTTTATGGCTTTGGTATATGAAGAATTTCTAATCCTTGTTTTGACGTAGTTTCGCAACAAACAATAGTATTTAAATGAGAAATATCAAATTGTGTTGCAAAGAAGCGATGGCGCAGAGCGATCGCCTTCAGCACTGTCGATGTGCCCTATCGCGTAATTCATGATTATGTCTGAGTTTCAGGGTAAGTGGCATATTTTTCTTTCACCAAAGTGAGGAAAAGCGAGATTATAAGGGGCAACCTCTGCTTCGTTCCGTTTGGAACTGTATTCATAGTAGGAATTTCACAAGGGATAAACATCTGAAAAACGTCTTGAATCCCATCTCGGCAATATGGCGGAATAGATAAATTCCCTCTGACTTTTGTTGATAATATGAGCAAATGTACTTATGACAAAAGTTGGGGAAGTGCTAGAACAGTTGAAAACTCCTGCCTTATGCTTGATGAAGAAAAACTACCATACACTCAGCGGTTTTGCATCTCCCGCCAAACTTTATAATAATGGTCACTGACCCCAGGCTAAAGCCGTGGGGCTTGAAAGCGGAAAATTCACCAATTTCTTAATTCAAGAGAAAACCAGTGTCTAGGCAACTGACTTGCACGTTGTGTACGACGAGTCGGGACTGAACTAACTAGCATGGTAGCTCGTAGGACGGAAGAATGCCTCCCTAGTTCTTCTCCACTCCGTTAGTCAGCGCCGAAGGGAAATATTTACTCGTAAGAGGCTTATAGCAAATGTTTGTACCAGTCGTAGATTCAAATAATCGACCCCTGATGCCAACAATACCCAGTCGGGCAAGACGTTGGATAAAGTCAGGCAAGGCTACACCGTTGTTTAAAAAAGGAGTGTTTTGTGTTCGACTCAACGTAGAACCATACTCGCGCAACAATCAACCCGTTGCAGTTGGCATAGATCCAGGAAGTAAGCGCGAGGGCTTCACAGTTAAATCCAAGGCTCATACTTACCTAAACATTCAAACTCATAGCGTGGACTGGGTAAAAGATCATGTAGAAGTTCGCCGAAATATGCGACGCGCAAGGCGGTTTCGTAACACCCCATGTCGCCAAAATCGAACAGGACGACTTGTTAATAAAGAAAAGCTGCCACCATCTACTAAAGCCAGATGGCAATGGAAGCTTAGGATTTGTAAGTGGTTAACTTTACTGTTTCCTGTCTCGATTTTTGTGGTAGAGGATGTCAAGGCGAAAACTTGGAAGAATGCCCGAAAGTATAATGTCATGTTTTCCCCAATAGAAGTTGGGAAACAATGGTTCTACTACCAACTACGCTTAATTGCTAACTTGGAAACTCGTACAGGATTTGATACTTACGAGACAAGGCAAGAGTTAGGGTTGAAAAAATCCAAGAACAAACTATCTAATAAATTTGATGCTCACTGCGTTGACTCGTGGGTTTTGGCTAATTGGTATGTAGGGGGTCATATCAGCCCAGACAATATGACATTGATTGAAATCATGCCCTTAGAATTTCATCGTCGTCAACTTCACCGACTGCAACATCAAGCAGGGCATATTAGACCTCGCTATGGTGGAACCATAAGCGCAGGTTTTAAACGCGGCTCAATTGTTAAACATCCTAAGTATGGTTTTGCTTATGTTGGTGGTTGGCAAGAATCGCCAACAAAGAAAGACCCTGACAGGAAAACAATGAGCTTGCACAGTCTTGATACTGGCAAGCGATTGTGTCAAAACGCATTACCCACAGATTGCAAGTTTTTGTCTTACAACTCGTGGCGCTTGAGCTATTAATTTGTAAAGCCGTCCTAGAAGGACGGGGTTTCAAACCCAGGAATTCCGATGAAGAAATCAGCCTTTAAGAACTACCTCTTTAAGGAATCAGACATCATTTCAGCGAGCTAGTGTACCTGGAAGCCTAAATGATTGACACATAATACATATACATAATACATATCAATCACTGGCTAAATGCCAATCAGGTAGAAGGAATGATTCTATGGGCTTAAGCAATGGAAGTAAAATTCCAGAGGTTCTTGAAAAATATGAAGCACAACTGTTGGCAGACTGGATTCAAGCACTAGTGGCTAACAATGCCAGCAAAGGTTTGATCAAAGAAACACAGTTGCGGGAGGAGTGTCAGGAATTCCTAAGTTTGCTGAAGGCATCTGTCCATAACGGCAACTTAAGCAACGTGCAATCCTCCGAGTGGCGTTCTGTGCGAGAAATGCTCACCAGTGTTTCTCGTACTCGTTCGCAAAAAGGCTTTACACCGTCGGAAACTGCCACGTTTGTTTTATCGTTTAAGCAACCGCTATTTGCTCGCTTGCGCGAGGAACTCGCTGGTGATGCAAACGCCTTACTGGACGATACCTGGTTAGCGACCACTGTCATAGACCAGCTGGGACTGTTAACAATTGAAGCTTATCAAAAGTCGCGTGAAGAAGTCATCATTCGGCAGCAAGAAGAGTTGATGGAACTTTCAACACCCGTTGTTAAGCTGTGGGATGGTATCTTAGCTCTGCCAATTATTGGCACATTAGACAGCAGCCGTACCCAAGTGATGATGGAGTCTTTGTTGCAGAAGATTGTGGAGACGGGTTCAGAAGTCGCCATCATCGACATCACCGGAGTGCCAACAGTAGATACACTCACAGCTCAGCACTTACTGAAGACAGTCACCGCAGCTCGGTTAATGGGTGCAGATTGCATTATCAGCGGAATTCGCCCCCAAATTGCTCAAACAATTGTTTACCTAGGCGTGGATCTGGCAGACATAATCACAAAGGCATCTTTAGCCGATGCTTTTCTGCTGGCTCTAAAACGCCTTGGGATGACAATCAACCGTCCCCAAGCCCGCTAAGGAGTTAACAGGTCTTTTTATGGAACGCATTCCCATACTCCAAATGGGCGAATTCCTTATAGTATCGATTCAAGTTGATATGCACGATCGCCTGGCGATGACTTTACAAGATGACTTGACAAATCGCATCAGCGAGACACAAGCTCATGGGGTACTGATTGATATTTCGTGTTTAGAAATTGTGGATTCCTTTATTGGCAGAATTCTGGGGAACATTGCTAAGATGTCACAGATTCTTGATGCTCAAACGGTTGTGGTCGGAATGCAACCAGCAGTTGCCATCACCTTAGTAGAGCTAGGACTTTCTTTAACAGGTATTCGCACGGCGTTAAACGTTGAGAAGGGCATGGCACTTCTGCGGGCATCGCTGAAGGCGACTGCTGGAGGAAACGCAGATGGATACACCCGGGTATGAAACCATGAGTATCCAATCCTCACAAGATGTGGTTTTGGTGCGGCAGGCGGTGCGGCAGTTAGCTGTGAAACTGGGGTTTAGCCTGGTAGATCAGACGAAAATTGTCACGGCAGCCAGCGAGCTAGCCCGTAATACTTTGGACTACGGAGGCGGTGGCACTGTTAAACTAGAAGCACTGCAGAATGGAATGCGTCGGGGTCTGCGGCTCGTTTTTGAAGACTCCGGACCAGGGATTCCAGATATTGACTTGGCACTCAAAGATGGTTACACCACAGGTGGTGGGTTGGGCATGGGGCTAAGCGGTGCAAAGCGACTGATGAATGAATTCAATATCGTTTCTCATGTAGGTGAGGGCACCTGCGTCACAATTACAAAGTGGAAGTAACTATGTTATGAGAGAATCCCTCGCCCTACCAATTGAAGAGCAAAGTCAGGCAGGTGAAGCACGACGCAGCGCTCTAGCGCTAGCGAGTCATCTCGGTTTCAACGAGACTGATCGGGGAAAAGTCGGTATTGTCGTGACCGAAGTTGCAAATAACCTGGTGCGACACGCTAGGGATGGGGTACTGCTGGTACAAGCAATTGAAAAGTACAACATCATGGGTTTGGAAGTCCTGGCGTTGGACACTGGACCTGGGATGGACAACATAGGCGAGTGTATGGAAGACGGGTTTTCGACAGCCGGAAGTTCCGGAAATGGGTTAGGCGCGATCAGCCGTCTTTCTGGTTTTGTGGATATTTATTCCATCCCGAATGCAGGGACAGCTATCCTGAGTCAGCTTTGGGCTAGCCCCTTACCCACAAGTAAACCCCTAGAGAATCTTGAGATCGGAGTGGTGTGTCTGCCAAAACCGGGAGAGGAGGTTTGCGGCGATGCTTGGGCAAGTATTATCAATCAAGAGCGCAGTTTGCTGCTAGTTGCCGATGGATTAGGTCACGGACCACAAGCCGCTCAAGCATCAACAGAAGCTGTGAGAGTTTTTCAGGAAAATGTCAACCGTAGTCCTCAAGAAATAGTGGCAGCAATTCATCAAGCGTTACGGAGTACACGGGGAGCAGCGCTGGCGATCGCAGAAGTCAACTTTGAACACCAATCTGTTCGCTTTGCTGGGGTGGGCAATATTGCTGGCAGTGTCATCTGGCCTGACGGAAGCTACAACATGGTTTCCTACAACGGTACAGTCGGGCATGAAGTCCGCAAAATTCAAGAGTTTACTTACCAATGGCATCCAGGGGCAATCTTGCTCTTACATTCCGATGGCTTGGGAACTCAATGGCGATTAGAGCGCTATCCTGGTCTAATCTATAAACATCCCAGCTTGATTGCTGGCGTTTTATATCGAGATTTTAAACGAGTCCGCGATGATGTTACTGTGCTGGTTGCCCGTGAGAATGTATAGCCATGAGTACAACTATCCTCACCTTAGAAATTCGCTATGAGCAAGATGTGGTGCTGACTCGTCAAATGGCACGCCAGATTGCCCAAGCTTTGGGATTTGATGCCCAAGACCAAGCACGCCTTGCCACAGCTGTTTCAGAAATCGCTCGGAATGCTTTTATCTATGCTAGGGGCGGAATCGTTGAATTTTCGGTAGATGACGAATCCCCGCAGAACCTTTGGATTAGCATTCGCGATCAAGGTCCGGGGATTCTTAACTTGCAGGCGATTTTAGATGGGCGATACACTTCCACAACCGGGATGGGGTTGGGAATCATTGGCACTCGTCGGCTGATGGATCAGTTTCAAATTGAGTCGGTTGCGAACCAGGGAACCACAGTATTGATGGGGAAAACCCTGCCAAAACGCTCACCTCAGGTGACAACAGAGCGCTTGCACCTTCTTAGAGATCAGTTGGATAATCGAGAACCGCAAAATCCGTTTGAGGAAATTCAACGGCAGAACCAAGAACTGCTACGTGCAATGCAGGAGTTACGCCAGCGCGAGGAGCAGTTAACTCAGCTCAACCGCGAACTAGAAGACACCAATCGCGGTGTCGTGGCTTTGTATGCCGAATTAGACGAAAAAGCGGATTCTCTACAAAAGGCAAATGAACTGAAAACTCGGTTCCTCTCGAATATGAGCCATGAGTTTCGCACGCCCCTGAACTCAATTATGTCTCTGTCTCGGATTTTGATAGACCGAATGGATGGTCCCTTAACAACAGAGCAGGAAAAGCAAGTCAATTTCATTCAAAAAGCTGCAGAAGGTCTATCCGAGTTGGTCAACGACCTCTTAGACTTAGCAAAGGTAGAAGCTGGAAAAATTGTCGTCCATCCCAGCCAGTTTGAAGTGAGCGACTTATTTGGGACTTTGAGAGGAATGTTGCGTCCCTTGCTTGCTCATAACTCCTCAGTTGCTCTTGTCTTTGAGGAACCTGTTGGCATTCCGCCTTTGTATACAGATGAAGGTAAGGTCGCCCAAATTCTGAGAAATTTTATCTCTAATGCACTAAAGTATACCGAGCGTGGTGAGGTGCGAGTGGCAGCAGTCATGGCAGGTCACACCGTCACTTTCTCCGTCGCCGATACAGGTATTGGAATTGCACCGCAGGATCAAGAGCGGATTTTTGAGGATTTTATTCAAATAGAATCTAAACTCCAAAAAAAAGTCAAAGGAACAGGTTTGGGACTGCCACTGTCGCGCAAGTTGACAGAATTGTTGGGAGGAAGAGTCTGGGTTCATAGTGAATTAGACAAGGGATCAACATTTTTTGCTTGTATCCCATCGGTCTTTCCTGGTTCTGCCGAAGTCTCCTCAATGGGACAAGTTACTTGGCAAATTGACCCCAATCGCCTTCCTATATTGGTTGTGGAAGACAATCCTGAAACTATTTTTGCTTACGAGAAGTATTTTCAAGAATCGAATTATCAGATGATTTCGGCACGAACGCTCAACGCGGCAAAGCAGGCGCTTGTCGCGTTTCAGCCAATCGCCATTATGTTAGATATTTTACTTGAAAAGGAAAACACTTGGGCGTTTCTCTTGGAAACCAAGAGCAATGAAGCAACCCGAAATATTCCCATTCTTGTGATCTCCGTCGTAGATAACGAGAAGCAAGTGATGGCTAGAGGAGCCGAGGGGTTCCTGATTAAGCCTGTAGATAGATTTTCACTGTTGAACAAACTCAGTACGCTTGTCAAGCAGGGTAGGCAACAAAAGCTTTTGCTGATTGATGACGATAAGACATGGCGGTACGTGTTAAAGCAACTTCTAGTCCATATTCCCCTAGATATTCTGGAAGCAGCAGATGGACGTGAGGGGATTCGTTTAGCTCAAGTCGAAAATCCTGACTGTATTGTGTTGGATTTTAATATGCCAGAATTGAGTGGCATTGAAGTTTTGAACCAACTCAAAAGCAACAGCGCAACTAGCACGATTCCCGTAATTGTCAACACATCAAAACAGCTAGAACCCCAAGAGCAAAAGTTTCTAGCGCAACACACTGTCGCAATTCTTTCTAAAGAAAGTCTTTCTCAAGAAGTTGCTCTTGCTCAATTACGGGAAGCCCTGAGAAAAGCTGGGCTATTTTTAGATACTTGAGAGAAAAACTATGTCAGAACCGTTAGTCACAATTTTGCATGTTGACGACAACGAAACCAACCGTTATGTTGTCGCTCGCGTATTGCGAAGTGCTGGCTTTGCGGTGATGGAGGCTACCACAGGCGAGGCGGGGTTGCAGGCGATCGCTCAAGCTGAACCGGGATTGGTGATTCTGGATGTCCAGCTTCCTGATACTAACGGCTTTGAAGTTTGTCGTCAGATTAAATCCAACTCAGCGACTGCCAATCTTCCCGTGCTTCATCTGTCTGCCCATTTTACTGAAAGTCGGGACAAAGCTCAAGGATTAGACAGCGGTGCAGATGCTTACCTGGCGCAACCTGTCGAGCCGATTGAATTAATTGCGACGGTGAAAGCGTTACTGAGGATGCGGCGGGCTGAGGAGTTAGCTTCAGCTATGGCGCGGGAGTGGCAAACAACTTTCGACTCGATTAGTGATGGAGTTGGGTTACTCGACAAGGAAGGTAAATTCCTGCGTTGTAACAAAGCCATGACAAAGCTTTTGAACAAACCGTCTAGCGAAATCATCGGGAGGCGGCATCAGGATATGATGCAAATGGCACTCGGCTGCGATGTCACTCCCTTCCTTCGTGTTCAGGAAAGTCGACATCGTCAAAGCTTGGTGATTCACACTCTTGGACGGTGGTTTTCTGTCACAGTCGATCCGGCGCTGGATGAGTTTGGAAAGTTTACTGGTGCTGTTTACAACCTGGCTGATATCACAGTTCAAAGGCAGGCAGAAATAGCGTTGCGCTCAAGCGAAGAACGGTTCCGCTTACTGCTGGAGAACGTCAAGGACTACGCAATTTTCTTCTTAGACTCACAAGGGCGGATTAACGGTTGGAGTTTGGGAGCCGAGTATATTTTGGGCTATCAGGAGGCAGAGATTCTCGGACAGCCTAGCGGCATTATCTTTATACCAGAAGACTTGCAGCAGGGGGAAGACAAGAAAGAACTGGAAAAGGCAGTCGCAGAAGGGCGGGCTGAGAATGAACGCTGGCATCTGCGGAAAGACGGCAGCCGTTTCTGGGCAAGTGGCATCGCCACACGCTTAATAGATGAAGCTGGACAGCTACGAGGCTTCTGTAAAATTATGCGTGATCTCACTGAGCGAAAGCGAGCCGAAGATGAACGCGCCCAGCTCCTTGAGCGTGAGCAAGAGGCACGAAGTGCAGCAGAAGCAGCCAATCGCATGAAGGATGAATTCTTGGCGACTCTTTCCCACGAATTACGCTCTCCCCTGAATGCTATGCTGGGGTGGACGCGCTTACTCAATACTCGCAAGTTTGACGAAGCCACAACCGCACGCGCAATGGAAACGATTGAGCGCAGCGCCAAGTCACAAGCGCAACTGGTTGAAGATTTACTTGATGTCTCGCGTATTATTCAGGGTAAGCTCCGGTTGAATGTTCGTCCCATAGGATTGGTGTCGGTGATTGAAGCAGCGCTGGAAACAGTGCGTCCGGCGGCTGATGCCAAGGAAATTCAACTCCAATCAGCGCTTGACCGAACAGCAGGTCCAGTTGCGGGCGACTCTGACCGTTTACAACAAGTTGTCTGGAATTTATTATCTAATGCAATTAAGTTCACTCCTAAAGGAGGACTGGTGCAGATCCTGCTGGAGTGTGTTAACTCTTATGTTGAAATTACGGTTACAGATACAGGCAAAGGGATCAGCCGTGAGTTTGTCCCTTATGTGTTCGAGCGATTTCGGCAGGCTGATAGTTCCACGACTCGCACGTACAGTGGATTAGGACTGGGGCTGGCGATCGTCCGTCACCTGGTAGAGTTGCATGGAGGCACAGTTCATGCAGAAAGTCAAGGTGAGGGCAAAGGAGCAACTTTTAAAGTTAGGTTGCCACTTGTGAAAGAAAGCAGAACCAGGGAACAGCAAGCCAAGAAAGAAAATATGGCTCCTGTGCTTTTGTGTACCTCTACACCTCTGCCCATACTGGATGGCTTGCAAATACTGGTGGTTGACGATGAAGCGGATACACGAGAATTTCTCGTCGCCGCAGTAGAGATGTGTGGGGCGGAAGTGATTGCAGTTTCATCGGCAATCGAGGCAATTGAAGTCATCTCGCAACACAGATTCGATGTCCTTGTCAGCGATGTTGGTATGCCAGAAGAAGACGGCTACAGCTTAATTCGCAAGGTACGGAAGCTCCCAAAAGAGCAAGGGGGAGATATTCCAGCAGTGGCATTAACAGCTTATGCTAGGGAAGAAGACCGGATGCGATCGCTCTCCCAAGGGTTTCAAATGCACTTGTCTAAGCCTGTGGAGCCAGATAAATTGGCAACTATGATTGCAAGTTTGGTGAAAAAAACTGCAAAAAGTTAAGACAGTTATGGGTAACGACAGCTCAACACCCTCTCGAATTCTCCTTGTAGATGATGACCCTCAGATGCGCGATTCACTGAAAATCCTGCTAGGTCAGCATTATCAGGTGATGGTAGTGGATGGAGCGGCTGCCCTAACTGCAATTCAACAGCAGGTTCCCGACCTCATTTTGGCGGATGTCCTGATGCCAAGATTGGACGTGTTGGCATTATTGCAAGTACTTCGGGCTGATCCTCAAACTCAAGAAGTGCCCGTTATCTTGCTGTCTACTCGCGGTGACGAAGAGGCGTGCATTGAAGGGCTAGAAGCAGGAGCCGATGATTATCTCATCAAACCTTTCTCTGAGCGTGAGTTGTTGGCGCGTATTAAAACAAAGCTGAGGATGACTCGGTTGCATCGCACAGCGGCGCATTGTGAGCAGGAGTTGCACATTCAGGCAGAAGCGGCAGAAGCAAACCTAAGCAGTATCCTATCTTGCATTAAAGACCAGTTTTTGTTTCTAGACCGGGAGTGGCGCTACACGTATGTCAACGATCGCGTGGTAGAAGTTGTTGGTCTGTCCAGAGAAGAACTGTTGGGCAAAAGCATCTGGGAAGTGTTTCCAGATATAATAGGCAGCCAGTTTTACACCCAAGCGCATCGGGCAGTAGCAGAGCAAACTGCAGTTCAGTTCGAGTACTACTATCCCCCTTTACAGCGCTGGTTTGAAAACCACATTTACCCTAGTGAAAATGGTGTATCTATTTTAGTTACGGATATTACGGAGCGCAAACTTGCTGAAGAAGCTTTGCGCTCAAGCGAGGAGTTCAATCGGCAAATTTTTGAAAGTATTGCGGACTGCGTGAAAGTTCTCGATACGGACGGGCGATTGCTGACGATGAACACTCCAGGACGAAGCCTGACGGAAATTGACGATCTCACTTTCTTCATCGGCTGCCAGTGGCTCGAGTGGTGGGAGGGCGAGTACAGTGAGGCTGCCCACGCTGCGATGGCAAGTGCCTTAGCAGGAGGCACAGGACGTTTTCAGGGGTCTTGCTGCACCGCAAAGGGGACACCGAAGTGGTGGGATGTGCTTGTCACACCAATCTTAGACGTGCAGGGCAAGGTCGTGCGTCTGCTTTCTGTTTCACGGGACATCACCGAGCAAAAACGGAATGAGGCGGAATTAGCGGCACTCAAGGAGCAATTGACTGCCGAACTCGCTGACATGACTCGACTGCACTCCTTGAGTACGGAGTTACTTCAAGACCGGGAACTAGAGCCACTTTTGCAAGAAATTCTGGAAGCGGCGATGCTCCAGCAGGGAGCCGCGCAAGGCGCGAACGCCCTGTTGCATGCGGATATGGGCAATCTACAAATTTACGACCCGCAGGAACAAAGTCTGAAGATTGTCGCTCAGTTCGGCTTCAAACAGGAATTTCTCGATTTTTTCCGCACCGTTACCTCAGAAGAGGCAGTCTGTGGCACATCAATAGGAGAACGTCGCCGGGTGATCGTGGAGGATATACAGACCGATCCGCGCTTTGAGGATTTACGTATTATCGCTGAGAAAGGCGGATACCGCGCTGTGCAATCAACACCGCTATTTAGTCATAGCGGTGAGATTTTGGGAGTACTGTCCACCCATTTTCGACATCCGCATCGTCCGTCGGAACGCGAGTTGCGCCTGCTCGACTTATACGCGCGGCAAGCAGCACAATTGATCGAGCGCAAACAAGCAGAGCAACGTCTGCAACTCTATGTTGATGTTGTCCGCAATACTCAAGTTGGGATTGTCGTTTGGCAACTGGAAAATCTCAACGATCCTGGCTCGTTCCGCCTGTTGGTTGCCAATCCCGCCGCATTAGAAGCCACTGGTATCAATTTTGAGCAATTAATTGGAACAACAATGGCTGAAAGTTTTCCCATGCTGCTACAAACGCCACTTGTGCAGCAGTATGCGGAGGTGATTCGTACAGGACTTGCCCTCGATTTAGGAGAAGTTCCGTACAGTGAGGACGGCATTACCGCAGGCATTTATAGCTTGAAAGCTTTTCCATTACCGAATCATTGTTTGGGATTGGCGTTTGAGAATATCACAGCGCGAAAACAGACCGAAGCACAGTTACAACAGAGTCAGCGCTTTGTTGAGCAAATCGCTGAAACCATGCCCGGAGTTTTATTTGTGTATGATTTGATTGAACAGCGAAATATTTACATTAATTGTCAGATTACGGACTTGTTGGGCTATACGCGACAGCAAATTCAAGCAATGGGTTCAGATGTTGTTCCAACGCTGACTCACCCACAGGATTTAGCAGATTTATCCGCTTACTTAGAGGAATTTCAGTCAGCACCGGAAGGAGCAGTTCGCGCAATTGAGTATCGCAATCGTCATGCCAATGGTGAATGGCGTTGGCTATATATTCAAAGCCTTGTATTTAATCGAACGGCAAATGGCATACCCCGCCAAATTTTGGGCGTTGCGATTAACATCACCGAGCGCAAACAAGCTGAACAAGCCTTGCGGGATGCACACGTGCAGTTAGAATCTGCTTTGGTGGCGGGAGCGGTTTACACGTGGAGGTGGCAAATTCCTGGCGATCGCGTCATCGTCAATGCAGGCTTCGCTCACTTGTTCGCAGTCGATCCAGTGGCTGCGGCAACAGAAGGGTTGCCGCTTGAGATGTTTTTGCGTGCCATCCACGAAGAAGACCGACCACGCATTGTAGCAGCGATTAACCGGGCGATTGAGACGGGGGAGGAGTATATTGCTGAGTTCCGCGTCCATACTGCCGGGGGCGATGAGCGCTGGGTTGTCGCACGGGGTCGTGTTGAGTATGATACTGCTGGCAAACCTCTGGCTTTGCCTGGTGCACTTGCAGACATCACTGAGCGCAAACGGGCACAGGAAGATTGCGATCGCTTCTTTCAACTTTCCCGCGATATGTTGGCAATTCTCAACACGGATGGGTACTTCCTACAGGCGAGTCCGGCTTGGACAGAAACGCTGGGATACACCTCAGAAGAGCTAACGACACAGCCTTATATCGAATTTGTTCATCCAGATGATCGAGCAAAGACGTTAGTTGAAGCGCAAAAGCTTGCCCAAGGCATACCAAGCATTGCGTTTGAAAACCGTTACCGATGCCGAGATGGCTCCTACCGCTGGATTTTGTGGAGTGTTGCCCCCTTTGTCGAGCAAAAGCTCCTTTATTGTGTAGCGCGTGATATTACCGAACGCAAATCTGCTGAGGCAGAGATGGAAAGGCTTTTGGCACGGGAACAAGCAGCACGAGAAACAGCCGAGGCAGCGAATCGCGTCAAAGATGAGTTTTTGGCAGTGCTGTCCCATGAATTGCGCACCCCCCTCAACCCGATTTTGGGTTGGTCGCAACTGCTGCAAAACCGCAAGCTGGATGAAAAGCGAACAAGTTATGCTTTGGAGACAATTGAGCGTAATGCTAAACTTCAGGTGCAACTGATTGATGACCTACTCGATGTCTCTCGAATCCTTCAAGGGAAGCTCAGTTTGAATGTCACTCCTGTTAATCTTACCACGACCATTACAGCGGCGCTGGAAACCGTGCGACTGGCAGCTCAAGCAAAGTCGATTCAAATTCAAACGGCGCTGGAGCCAAATATCGGGCAAATTTTAGGCGATTCAGGTCGCTTGCAGCAAGTCATCTGGAACCTGGTTTCTAATGCCGTTAAATTCACTCCCCAAGGCGGACGGGTGGACATCCGCTTGGAACGCTTAGATGCTCAAGCTCAAATAACAGTCAGCGACACAGGCAAAGGCATTCATCCCGATTTCCTCCCTCATGTGTTCGAGTACTTCCGTCAAGCTGATAACGCCACGACTAGACAATTTGGCGGATTGGGATTGGGTTTAGCAATCGTCCGGCAAATTGTTGAACTGCACGGCGGTACTGTCTTTGCAGAGAGCAAAGGTGTTGATCAAGGAGCAACTTTTACTGTGAGACTGCCCCTGATGCAGCATCAAAAGGAGATGCCTCAACAGATGAAAGCGTCTGAACCATCTCTAGGGTTGCAGGGCATTAAAGTGTTAGTGGTGGACGATACTGCTGATATGCGGGAGTATGTCACGTTTGTTTTGGAGCAATCAGGGGCAAAGGTAACAGCTGTAGCTTCAGCCGCAGAAGCCTTAGCAGTTTTAGCTCAGTTTCAGCCAGCAGTGTTGATCAGTGATATTGGCATGGCAGAGATGGATGGCTATATGCTGATGCGGCAAGTGAGAAGTTTACCAGCAGAACAAGGCGGGCGAATTCCAGCAATAGCCCTGACTGCCTATGCAGGGGAGATGAATCAGCAACAGGCGATCGCGGCAGGGTTTGAGAAGCACATTTCCAAGCCCGTAGAACCAGCCGCATTAGTTGCTGTGATTTTAGACTTGCTGAATTTTTAGCAAAATATAGCGCTTCTCGTTTGGATGAAGTACAGATTTATCTGTGTTCATCTGTGTCCATCTGTGGTTCTTATTTCTTAATGTATTGCACTCAACACCACCAACCGCTATATAAGGGACGCGATACCTACCTTGATTCACACCGCGCCAACCTGAAAGACTTGTTCGGCAGTTAAGGTAAGCTCTGGAAATATTGGTGAAGTTATGCGATCGCTTCCTTTAAACTGGCTAACTTGATACTCACCTTCAATCAACTGGTAGACAGAGATAGTCGGCTGCTTAGGGTTGCCAATAAACGCCCGTCCGCCTAATGCTGCATAATCCACAATCCAATATTCAGGAATACCCATTTCCTCGTAGTCAGCAAGCTTTTTGTGATAATCGTCACGCCAATTCGTGCTGACAACTTCAACCACCAAGGGAATTGATGCGGAACTGGATACAGTTGACTCTTTTTTCCACAGAGGTTCATTTATGAGATTGGGGCGATTTAATAACAGCACATCCGGTGAATAAGCTGATTTGCCCTCAAGCGGTTTAACGAATGCGGTTTTGGGAATGAAGTAAGGCAGTTTTAAGCGTCGGTATTCTGCGACTATTTCTTCAACCAAAAACCCCACAACCTCTTCATGGTCGCCTGTAGGTGGTGGCATTTCAACAATGACTCCATCATGCAGTTCATAGCGTCGTTGCGGATTTTCTGGATACCAGGCAATAAATTCATCGAAGGTTATTTGTTTGGTTAAGGCTTGAGTCATTTATCCTGATGATTGTTCCATCCACTTCAATATTCTAATACGCGCGTTGCGTTCATACATCTTAATCCTGTTCCCCAAATCTACCTTGTCCCTTTAACAATTATAGGACTTACGCACACTCTACGAATTCTTGGCGTTCTTGGCGACGCCAGTCGCCTGCGGAGGGAAAGCCGTCATTCGCGCTCTTTGCGTCTTGGCGGTTCGATAAATTAAGCATAGGGGCGATTTTTGCGTAAGTCCTGAATTAATATCTTTGAACACAACTGCGTATATACCGCTTCTCGTTTGAATAAAATACAAATTTATCTGTGTCCATCTGTGTCCATCTGTGGTTCTTATTTCTTAATGTATTTCACTCAACTAAGTACATTAAATTGTAGGGTGGGTACTGCTCTTCACCAATAACCAAGGAAGGTGGACTGCAATCAGTGCCCACCTACGTTCAATTCGCACTTATGTGAAACCCAATCCCTAATCCCTAACACCTCGACTTCGCTCGGTGTTAGCCCTCTCGCAAGTCGAAGGGCTAATCCCTAATCCCCACTCCCCTTCACGACCTACTGAAACCTGTCACAAGACAGAAGCTGCGAATGTCTTTTGCAAATTACTATAATAGACATTCATAATTTGTTCGTAGACTTATAGCACCCTATGAATCGTTCCGCCTGCCTTATCTTTAATCCAGTCGCGGGTCAGGGTGACTCAGAGCAAGACTTGGCAATGATTCGGGCAATCCTAGAGCCGGAAATCGACCTGGATATTCAACTGACAACTGAAGAAATCAGCGCTGAAGAACTAGCGCATGAAGCGGTTAGGCGGGGTGTAGATACCATTATTGCTTCAGGGGGAGATGGTACTCTCTCTGCTGTTGCGGCTGCTGTAGTAAGTACCGATATTTCCTTGGGGATTATTTCACGGGGAACGGCAAACGCTTTTGCCACAGCTTTAGGAATACCAGACACAATCGATGCAGCTTGTCAAGTCATTTTGCAAGGAGTGACTCGGACTGTGGATGCAGCCGATTGTAACGGTCATCGAATGGTACTGCTGGTAGGAATTGGCTTTGAAGCTGAAGCTGTAGAAAGAGCAGACCGGGAAGCAAAAAATCGGTTTGGTGTTCTGGCATATATTCTTGCAGGACTGCAAGAACTGCGGAATCTACACAGCTTTGATGTTGAAATTGAAACAGAAGACAAAATCATTAAAACTTCCGCAGTCGCAGTCACAGTAGCTAATGCAGCACCTCCCTCTTCAGTCTTGGCTCAGGGACCAGGGGGAATCATTGTCGATGATGGGTTACTAGATTTAACAATAGTGGCTTCACTTACCAGGGCAGGAGCGATCGCCGCAGCGTTTCATCTGTTTCAAACTGCTTCTGCTGGCAATGGCGCAGAGCGAAATGACATTGGTTATTTGCGAGCAAAACAATTCAAAATCACAACTGAACCTCCGCAAAAAATTGTTGTTGATGGAGAAATTTTAGGGACAACTCCTGTAGAGATTCGCTGCATTCCGGCGGGTTTGAAAATCTTTGTCCCTTCTAGAGAAGAAGAGGAAGCCGTAGAAAAACTGGAGGGACTGCCAAATTTGACGATTGAGGAGAAACCAAGCCCAGAAAACTCTCCTGACTAGTGTCAGATGTGTATTTAGGAGCAAGTTGCGTTGAAACTGGTATCCGATCCGGCGATCGCCGACAAAATTCGCAAGATGAACCAGCGGGTGCGCTGGCAAGACCCCATAATTGTCGAACGGGGTATTGACCAAACTCAGTTGGTTCTGGACGATGGAAGCTCTGATGAGCCAGAGTTCTCGTTTTTGGTTGTGGGTGACAGTGGTTCAGGAGGGCACCGGGGACACAATCCTCAGCGACAAGTTGCCGAACTGATGCAACCCCATTGCCAAGAATGCCGTTTCATGTTGCATACAGGCGATGTTATCTATCTGGTGGGGTCAAAGGAGTACTATCAAGAAAACTTCATCAAACCTTATCGAGAGTTTCTTCTAGGGGGAGAGCATCCCAAGCGCATTGCCTATGACAGGATGATTTTCAAACGACCAATCCTACCTGTACCAGGAAATCACGATTACTACGACCTGCCGCTTGTCTTTGGCTTGGTATCGTTTGCAACAATGCCGTTGCGTCGCCTACTCGGGTCGCAGCTAGACCTAGATGTTGGCGCTCATGGTTCATGGCAGGGTGACGCCTATGCAAAGGCGTTTCTGGATTACCTCAAGGCGTTTATGCTTCCAGGGGATCTCGCTCGTCACCTAGACGAACATTACACGGCAAAAACAGATACTGGTCGCTGTTTGCGCTACGAGCCGGGGCGTTTTACCCGCCTTCCCAATCGCTACTATACCTTCCGCTACGGCGGCATTGACTTTTTTGCACTCGATTCCAATACATTTAACGATCCGCCTCCGCTACCTGCAACAAAGGAAGGAGATGCTGAACGCAAGCAATTGGAGGTGCGCCGCGATGAACTCGAACAGCAGAAAATGCAATATATGGAGCAATCAGCAAACCTCAATCCAGATAACCCCCATGAAGCTGAGCAACTCGATGATATGCATCAACGGGTATCACAAATTGAGGAAATGATTGTTGATATAGATAAGCAATTAGCCACTGACGAAAAAACAGTCACTGATACTGACCAGCTTCAATGGCTGAAGCAAAGACTGATTGAATCTTGGCATACCGCAGATGTTCGGGGAAGAGTGATTTATTTCCACCATCCTCCCTACGTAACAGAGGCGACGAAATGGCAACAGGCGCAAACTCTAGCAGTTCGTAACCGTTTACGGGAAGTGCTGAATGCAGTCGCTAAGGTAGTAGGTTCTAAGACTGGTGGTCGTTCTTTGGTTGATTTGGTCTTAAACGGTCATGCTCATTGCTTGGAACATCTTGAGACAATGGACACCGGAGGTGCTGATTCTCACATTCACTCGATTGTCTGCGGCGGGAGTGGCTATAGTCTGCGACGACAGCGGACCGAGGGAGCAGATTTGATGGAAAATCAGAAGTTAGTGGCGCGATCGCACCTGTTTATCGGTCGCAACGGTCAGGGTTCTCAAAAGCGGCGACCTTACTCGTGTCTGCGTATTGATGTTAAAGGCGATCGCAACCCCAAGTTCATCATCCGCCCCTTGGTTGCTGAATGGTATCAACGGCAGTGGCATAATTATGAAGTTGAGCCGTTTACAATTTGAGTTTGACTTAATCACCTGTTAGACTCACTTCTGTTTGGCAAGCAAGGCTCTTCACCACGGAGGTTAACTCGTCTAAGTCAAAGGGCTTGGAGAGGTGTCTGTCAAAACCTGCTGACAATGCACGTGTGCGATCCTCCTCCAGTGCATGTGCCGTCAGAGCAATGGCAGGAATCTGTCCTCCTTGGGATGCATCCAATTTTCTCACTCTCCGGAGCAGTGAATAGCCGTCTTCATCTGGCAAACTGATGTCACTGATTAACATGTCCGGTTGAAAACAAGACAGTGCTTCTAGAGCCTCAAGAGCCGAAGCAGCTGCTATAATCTCTGCTCCGTCCCCTGAAAATAGGATTGTCAGTAGCTCTCGCGCATCAGGATCGTCATCGACAACGAGCAACCGCAGACCATCAAGCTTTTGCATATGACACATCAATAAAACTTAGTGTAGTTAGTTTTTTGCCCATCCTGTAGTATACACAAGCTTAACATTGGGGTCTGTACGGTTGCAGACACAGGAAATAATTCATAATAAGCTCATTTAGAATCAGATTCAGGCTGATTAGCCAGCAAGCGGGCGAACTCATCAGAAATCACCCGATAGCACTCGCACGCGGTTGCTTCCAAAGCCTCCCGATTCACGATGGTAATTTTACCACGGCTGTAGCGGAGCATTCCCGCTTTTTGAAGAGTACCAGCAGCCTCCGTGACACCGGGGCGTCGCGTACCCAACATCTGGGCGATAAATTCCTGAGTGAGCGCAAACTCGTCTGAGTCTACACTGTCCTGAACTAAAAGCATCCAGCGGGCGAGTCGCTTTTCTATGGTATGAAAGCGGTTACAGGCTACCGATTGTGAAACTTGGGTAAGTAGCGCTTGACAGTAGCGTAGCAGCAGTGTTTGCAGCGGTCCACCCCGATTGAACTCCGTTTTAAGTATATTTGCATTCATCCGCATTGCAGCGCCTGGAATCTGCACATACGCTTGATTGTTCGTCATGTTGCCGCCCAAAATCACAGGGATACCCACCATCCCTTCAGAACCTACCAAGCCGACTTCAATGGTCGAGCCGTCTTCCATACTGGTAACTAAAGAAACCACTGCCTGATGCGGAAAATAGACGTGGGTGATCGGTTCATTTGGCTCGTAGAGAACTTGATGGATTGAGACTTTGACAAGTTCCAAGTGGGGAACTAGGCGTTGGTATTCATTAGCAGGGAGTGCGGCGAGCAGCCGATTTTCGATTGGCACGGAGTCTATGGATTGGGGCATGAGGAATTTTCTTCACTGTAGTGATATTTATAGCGGTTCTCTATTGAAAAAAACACAGTTCTTGATTCTTGTGGGCTCGGCATCCTGCCCGTCCTATATCCGGGCGGGCAGCAATCCATACGTGTCAACTTAAGGTGAAAACCAGTATAGAACAAGCTCTTAGAGATAACCTCGTTCCCAGCCTCAGGCTGGGAATGCCTACTGGAAGGCTCTGCCTGCCTTACTTGCATTACTAGCCGCCCCCACCGCATTTCCTACTTAGACCACCGAAACGAGATTTTAGAGGGGTTTTAGCTTAAGTTGACACCAATGGCATTAATCCCACCCCACAAAATTTGTATTGTACTTAAACAAGAACCGCTATAAAAAAACATTTAACCACCCGCCTTACAACAAGTGCGGAGGTTGGAAGCAAGCGTGGGCGAAGAGACGAGATACCCCGCCAGAATGCCCAGAGGGCATTCTGGCGGGGTAGCGAATACTTACAACGCTTTTATTTGCGTAAGTCCTATAAGTTTAACATTTTGCTGGCATCGTTAGTAGCACCCCGAAATCAACAGCTCGAGGAGTTGCCAGATAACGTAATCACGGCGACGGGACAAGGTGCTTTGTTGAGGATGGCATCGGTACGGTGACCAAAGAACGCCCGACCGGATATTGTCCGAACACTGCTACCCATAACAATCAAATCGACTTGGCTAGTGCGGGCAAACTTAAGGATTTCATTCTCTGGAACTCCTGTCAGAACCGCCGTTTTTACCTCGGCACCCAATCCGTGCGCCAACTCGGCTTGCTGATACACAATTTGTCGGGCAATGTCTGTTACCGAGTGTAGTGTCTGCTCCTCAAACAGAATGTATTCCTGCTGAGTGCGGTTGACGACATTAACTAACGTGACGATCGCCCCAGTCTCAGCAGCGATGGTACTAGCGACCTCAACCGCATGTTGGCTGTACTCGGTGCCACTGGTGGGTACTAAAATATGACCGATTTTGTGATAGTTATTCGTACCGTTCTGCTCCTCGGTTTGGGATAGGTTCGACTTCACAACCATTGTGGCGCAGGGGGCTTCCTGAACGACCCGATCAACCAGCAAATTGAATAAGGCACCTCTGGAACGCTGACGTTCGGTTGCGCCCAGCACAATCAGGTCATACCCTTTGCAAGCTTCTTTTAAAATCACCTCAGCCTTGTTGGTTCCCGACTCAATCTTGGTTTGCACTGGGACTGGCGCATCAGTTGGCAGCTGAATCTTCTCTGCGACGGTAGCAACAGCAGCTTCTGCTGTGGTTTCTTTTACGGCAGTTGCCACAGTAGAAACTGATTTACGTCTGGGCTTTTTATCGCTTTCGGCAAACAGAACCGTCACCTCTAGGGAATTCTGATGCGCCAGATGACTGACTAACTGGGCAGCTAAGGTGATATTCGGTCCCCCCTGGGAGGGCATCAGGACCCGGCGGATGCGCTTGATAAAGCTGCGGTTTGCCAGTTCTTCTTGCTCTAGGCGTTGGACTTCTTCTTCACTCATTGACACTTTGGACAATGCCCAACGCAATAAAGGCGGAGCCATGAGTGAAGTGACGATCGCCACCATCACAATAATCGAGTACATCTGTGGATTCAACACACCCAGGGAAACGCCGATAGTGGCTACGATAATTTCCATCGCGCCACGGGCATTCATCCCCGAACCCATCGCGATACCTTCCCAGTGGCTCAAGCCGCCCACACGAGAACCAATGTAAGCCCCGGTGAATTTGCCGAAGCAGGCGATCGCTAGCACCACCAAGCCAATCACTAATGTTTGAGGAGCTAGCATTTTTAGTAAGTCTACCTTCAATCCCGCTGTAGCAAAGAAGATAGGAGCCAGAAACCCAGAAGTGATGAGTTCTAGAGTCAGCCCTGCTTCCCGACTAAAGCGCGGCGATTGCCCTGCCAGAATTCCTGTGACAAACGCTCCGAGTGCAGCTTCAATCCCTAAAGTGTGGGTTAAGGCGGCGGCACCAAACGCCAGTACAAGCAGAGCCGACAAACTAGCCGTTGCCCCACCAATGTAATTATCTACCCAGCGAAACGCCCAAGCCATGAGCGATCGCCCTAAGGTAAAGGCAAATCCTAAAAATACTAACGCTCCACCAACCGACCTAAATATTGTTTGGAAATCGAATTTACCACTGCTTGCCAACCCGGATACGACTGAAAGCAGAATCCAGCCAATGGTATCATCCGTCATACCTGCCGCTAGAGTCACCTGACCAATGTCGCGCCGAATCAGCTTTAAATCCATCAGTACTTTGGCAATCACCGGGACTGCCGAAATACTCATAGCGGTAGCAATAAACAGACTGAAGATTAAACGTTGATTAGGGTTCACTAAAAAATTCTCTGGCAGAAACCAGCCCAACCCCAGTCCAGTGGCGAAGGGGATGACAATTCCTCCCAACGAAATCAGCAGTGCTGTTTTGCCTTTGCTAACAATCAGGTTAAGGTCTGTCTCCAATCCAGTCACAATCAGTAGAAACAGCACCCCTAACCAGGAGACAACCGAAAGCAGGTCAGATTGTGCCTGACTGTGGGGAAAAATATGCCCCTGTAAATTTGGCAGAATCCAGCCGAATAGCGATGGACCGAGCAGCACCCCTGCAAGGAGTTCGCCAACCACAGGTGGCAGTTGGATTCGACGCATGAGTTCGCCTAAGCCTCTGGCAACCAGAAGCAGCAGAGCTAACTCCAGCAATACCAGAAGCAACTCGTGGTGACCAAGGGGCTTAATTGGACCTTTTTCGGCGACTGCACCAGCCGCAAGTAAAGGGTCGAGGAGTGCATTCATGATTTTTATTAACGTTCCTGATGATGATGCAGCCACAATAATCTTGGATGGTTAGCAAGTGTAAGTCATCTATCTACGAGCTATTTCAATTCCTAAAGCAGGATTAATAGAAACAGTTTTTATACCACTATAAGTAACTATTGCGAAAGAGGTTATCGCATCGACTTCTTAGTAGCGTATTAGAAACAAGTCTTTATGCGCGAGCAATAGGAAATATTAAAATGGCATTACAAGGCGTAATTTTAGATGTTGATGGAACACTAGTTCTCAGTAATGATGCTCATGCCCATGCTTGGGTTGAAGCGTTTAAGGACTTTGGATATGAGATAAAATTTGAGCAAGTCCGACCGCTGATTGGGATGGGAGGCGATCAAGTTGTTCCCAAGCTGGTGCCAGAACTTTCTGCAGAGGAAGGCAAGGGAAAGGAAATCTCCGATCACCGCAAAAAACTTATCATCAACAAATATGCACCGAACGTAACTCCCGCTCATGGTACGCGTCAACTGGTGGAGAGAATGCGGGATGACGGGTTGCGGCTGATTATCGCCACTTCAGCAAAAAGTGAAGAACTTTCAGTGTTGCTGAAATCTGCTCAAGTGGATGATCTGCTTGATGAAGCAACAACATCAAGTGATGCCGACACCTCGAAGCCAGCCCCAGATATTGTGGAAGCTGCACTCAGCAAGCTGAATATGCCACCTGACTCTGTTGTGATGATAGGCGATACACCTTACGACATCCAGTCTGCAAACGCGGCGGGTGTGGATGTCATTGCGTTTCGTTGCGGTGGCTTTAAGGACAGTGAACTTGCAGGGGCGATCGCCATCTACAACGATCCGGCTGACCTTTTGGCGCAATACGAGCATTCTCCTCTAGCAAACAGAAAGCGATAATTAGGATTATATTTTGTCCTAATCATCGCTACAGTGCCTTTATGAACATCAGATAAACATTGAAGTGGCAAAATTAAACAATTCCTGGTCCTCTACCGCGCTTGTCATCTTCCATTGTCAGTTGACCTTCTTGATCCTCATTCACTTCTATGAGTTCTTCAGTACGGTGTGCTTTGTCTTCTGCTGCTTCTTGTCGCGCATCACCCGGTGTTTCGTAGTACATTTCCGGTTCAACAGCGTAGTTATTTAACAAACCTTCTTTGTCAACTGTGTAGCCGTCTGTAGTACGGATACTGTCACCTGGATGAGTCTGGTCGTCAGTAATTGCGCCTGCCTCTCTCTGTTCTGTAGGCGTTGTTTTGAAAAGGTCTCCTTCTCTTTCTCGACGAGCAGCAGTTTCGGCTGGTACAATTCCTCTATCGTAATTATCATCTGCAACACGATCAGATGAATCTACTCCTTGGTTTTTCTTAAATTGTTCATTTGCATTTGTCATAATTGATGTCCTTTTAAAAAATCTCTCAAACTTCTTCAAGATTCAGATTATGCTTTTAATAATGAAGAATAAACTATCTTTAGAAGTGATTTAACTTAACAAACTCACTATTTTCTCTATCTTCAGATATATTTATAATGAATCTTTATATAAAATTGAAAAAACAAGATCCCCGACAACTTTGGCGAAGTCGGGGATCTGAATCAGGTCAATTTTGACAAATGAAATAGGATTGCTATAAGACTAGTTAATACTAGCTGAAAAATGTATGAAATTATTAAAACGGTCAAGTATAAGTTAAATTTTCTACTTGACCGCAAGTTCTCAACTAAGCATTCATGGCAAAACAGCAAGCTTTTTGATTCACTATTTAATTTGGGTAGTTATCAACAGGCGTGCAAATTTTAACCACCAGCGATGTCGTTTGTAATAGACTGAATTTGGGCGACTAATTCTTGCCGAGTTGAAGCTTTAATGAGATAACGAAAAACAAACCAGGTTGTGTAAGCAATTCCAATCAACTCAAAGGTTGGATATACCAGCGGAATATCATTGATTGCATCCAGAACTGCCACAAGTATCTTGAGTGCAATAATTGCGGCAAAAATTAAGGCAACAGTAAGAATCTGCTGATTATATGTAATGAAAAACCTAAGTATGTAGTCAGGTAAATTGGCTAAAAACTCTGAGCTTTGTGTTCCAATTTGCTGCAATTTTGTATTAGGTTTAGTAGCAGGGGCAAGGAGTGGTTGAGTTCCAACTGCTGAACCTTCAAGCGCTGCTATAGCATTGTTAGAAGTGGAATCGACGACTTCGGTTTGTTGTAGGTTGGCGTCCATAGTGTCTCTATTTTTTTTGCAATCACAACAGTTTGACTATTGTGCTTAGTTACCAGCGGCGTTAGCTTTTTGTTTGAGCAACGGTTGCTTTGTTAATGACTTGTTTAACGCCCTTGATTTCTTTTGCCAAACGGTCAATTTTAGCTATCTGATCCTTGTTTACCACAGTTCCCGATACTGTTACTGTGCCATCTTCTGCAGCAGCAATTGTTAAATGACCGTTGGGGATGTTAGCCTCCAATTTGGAGCGAACTTCGCTTTCTAAGTTGTTTGGGCTTCTGTTAGTAGCTTTACCATCATTAAAAGTATTATTTCGCTGCTCGCGAGCGCGAATGTCAGCATTGAGTTGGTTTCTGCGGGTCTCACTTTGAGCATCTTTCAGAGCAGCTTCTGTAGCTTCTGGAGATGGCGCTTGTGTCACTGGTTTTGTCGCCGTATCGGGTGCATCAGCAGTAGTTTTAGCAGGATTTTGACAAGCAGTTGCACCAAAAACTAAAACGCAACTTATTAAGAAGGGAGTTAGCTTTTTCATTTTTATCAGTCCTTTGTCAATAGTTATTAGTCATGAATTCATCGTTAGTTTTTTTTAGTAGTGAGTAGTTGATGTATTCACCATCAACTACTTACTACTAACTACTAAATAGTTTCGTCGCGACGGTCAACAATGATCACCGCTGGATCGTTTTCGTCATACCCTGACGAGTAATTCGTGGAAGTACCATGCACAACTGGTGTTTCGTTGAAAGTGGTATTCACAACTGGTATTTCGTTGGGAGTCGTATTCACAACTGCTGTTTGATGACGAACACCTCGGTCATGATCTGGGTGATGAACACCATGTGTGTCGGCGGCGTCAAAGATGTCAAACTCTTGAATTCCGTGGCGTTTGAGAATCGGTTCCGCACGGCGAACTTCATCTTCGGTACCATCAACGATCACCAAGTAATCGCCTCTGTTGATGCGATCGCTATAAACTTTTGCCCGGTTTTCTGGTATTCCCAAGCCAACAAGTCCCCCAGCCAAACCACCAGCTGCTGCACCAATCGCACCACCAGCAAGGGTTGTAGCCAAAGCGGTTGCGACTGCGCCACCTGCAAGTATCGGACCGACTCCAGGAATCGCTAATGCACCCAGCCCAACTAACAAGCCTCCTAAACCGCCTAATGCACCACCTGTCGCAGCCCCAGCTTTTGCACCTTCGTCGGCTTTATTGCCCTTAGCTGCAGCCGGATTGACATTCACTCCACTTCCAGCGATGTTGTGAGTGCCGTCTGCGTCTTTGGCAATCAACGACACTTGGCTTAATGGGAAACCTGCATCTCGCAGATCAGTCAGTGCTGCTTCTGCATCTCGGCGGTGAGGAAACACACCGATCGCTCGTCTGTTTCTTTGCACAGGTGCTGTACCAACTCCAGAATGAACACCTGAGTGATGAACACCTGAGTGATGAACACCATGTGTATCGGCGGCGTCAAAGATGTCAAACTCTTGAATTCCGTGACGTTTGAGAATCGGTTCCGCACGGCGAACTTCATCTTCAGTACCATCAACGATTACCAAGTAATCGCCTCTGTTGATGCGATCGCTATAAACTTTTGCCCGGTTTTCTGGTATTCCCAAACCAACAAGTCCCCCAGCCAAACCACCAGCCGCTGCACCAATTGCACCACCGGCAAGGGTTGTAGCCAAAGCGGTGGCTACTGCGCCACCCGCAATCACAGGACCGACTCCAGGAATGGCTAATGCGCCCAACCCAACTAACAAGCCTCCTAAACCGCCTAATGCACCACCTGTCGCAGCGCCAGCTTTTGCACCATCATCGGCTTTATTGCCCTTAGCTGCATCCGGATTGACATTCACTCCAGTACCAGCGATGTTGTGAGTACCGTCTGCGTCTTTGGCAATCAAGGATACTTGGCTTAATGGGAAACCTGCATCTCGCAGATCACTCAGCGCTGCTTCTGCATCTCGGCGGTGAGGAAAGACACCGATTGCTCGTCTGTTTCTTTGCAGAGGTGCTGCAATAACTCCAGGTTGAGTAGAACTTACTACAGTTGGGTCGTAAATCTCCCACTCTTGAATTCCATGTCTACTTAAAATTGCAGCAGCGCGGTGGATTTCATCATCTGTACCGCTGACGACAACTACATAGTCCCCGTGATTGACTCGGTCATTGTAGAAGCGAGCACGAGCATCTGGGAGTCCCAATCTGATCGGATCAAAGCGATCCGTGATGTTCACTCCTGCAAACGGTTCCCGTCGAGACAAGTCTCTATGAAATAGGGAAATTTGGCTCAAAGGAAAGCCCGCAGAACGCAAATCGTTAACAGCAGCTTCAGCATCATTCAGATGGGAAAAGTAACCAACAGCGTGTTTGTTTGCACCAAAACCCGTATTGGGAACGCCAGTACCTAAAGCAGTTGCGGGCAGGTAATCCGCTGTTCCAGTTGTAACACCAGGTCGGTTAAAAACTTCAAACTCTTCAATTCCTTGCCGTCTTAAAATCTCTTCGGCTCTGGCAATTTCCGCGTCTGTACCATCTATGATGACTAAATAGTCTCCGCGCTCTACTCGTTCGTTGTAAACTCTGGCTCTTTCTTCAGGAATTCCTAGACCAATCAATCCACCAAGTAAACTCCCAGCCGCAGCACCAATACCTGCTCCAGCAAGAGTTGTAGCCAGAGCAGTTGCAGTTGCTCCAGCTAGCATAATTGGACCAATTCCTGGAATCGCTAAAGTGCCAAGACCGACCAACAACCCTGTCAATCCGCCCAAAACACCGCCGGAAACTGCCCCGACTGTAGCACCCTCATCAGCTTTATTACCAACATTTTCCCGTACCTCAGCACCTGCAATTTCATCATTGCGGTCTGCATCCCGCTTAATGACAGATACTCTATCTACCGGAAAGCCGGAATTTCTCAACTCATACAGCGCGTTTTCTGCATCTCGACGATGAGAAAATACACCTACAGCACGCTTATTATGTACACCTATAACCATGCCTTGTTACCTCAATAGTAAAATTAGTTATTCAGTAATTTTTAGGGAAGCCATTAATCTTATATATACAAATTTTGATGACACTTGACATCAATCTACTGGGGTAACTTTGGGATCTACCGTTAGGATTAGAAAATTTAAATGTTAATTTTAGTGGGTTTTAATTTTCAAAAATCAAACTGTCATGTTATAAATTGATTTTTTAGTTTTTTTATGTTTGATTGTAATTTGAATGATCAACAATTTTTTTAGGCAATCTATAGCAATTCTAAATGATTTGTGAAAAAACAAGATCCCCGACTTCTTTAAAAAGTCGGGGATCGGCATAAGATGAATTTTTACGAATATGCGGACGATTGCTATAGAGGTTAATTCTAAATTGTCAAGAAGTAATAATACCTATTAAAAAATAGTTTTATATTTCATGATAAGGAATTGTTGTCGTTATTAAACCTTGCTACCTTGAAGTGTTAACAATATTTCAATATTTGTTTAGGAATAAAATAAAATTTATTTTGGAGATATTTAATAAAAGTATAGAAAATTTAATATGTTAATTTCATACTTTTGGTAAAAGAGTATATCACTTAAGAAAGTGGAAGCCAAAGCCGCTGCTAGCTAAGGTGATATGTAACTAGGTGCAAATAGACATAACTGTTTTGACTAGGTTCAAGGGTGTAGGAGTGTTATGCATTGCGCTTGTACAGGTGTAAGAAAAATTAATTCAAAGGTTCATCTACATTTTTATACCCCCACTAGTTAACGTTATTTGTGCCAGTCTATTGACTAAAGCTAGAGCGAGGAAAAGCTGATGATTCCAAATATTTTAAATCAGTGTTGGTCACAAATTGAATTAGCACCATTGACATTGGCTCAGGCAATTGTCACTCCAGAAGAAGCATCCGTTCTCTTTTCTGGCCCAAAAATTTTTGTTGCCTTGGTAGCAGGTGTCCTAATGGCATTTGCCTTCCAATTACTATTTACAAATTTCTCAGTTGCCGTAGGAATTTCATCTTTGGGAACTGACTCATTTCCTGATAATGAATCAGAAACCTTGGGTGGTACGATTCGTAAAGTTGAAGGCACAGTTGGTTTGTGGGCGCTAGTAACAGCTAGTATTGCATTATTTATCGCTTGTTTTCTAGCGGTGAAACTGAGCTTGATTGAGAGTGCATTTCTAGGGGCGATTATTGGTGTCGTCATTTGGTCTACCTACTTCTCCCTGCTAGTGTGGGTGGGTTCATCTGCGGTAGGTTCCTTAATTGGTACTGTCGTCAGCACTGCCACTTCTGGCTTTCAAGGACTGATGGGTACAGCAACTGCTGCCATTGGTGCTAATGCTACAAGAAAACAGGTGGTTTCTACCGCTGAGGACATTACAGCCGCAGTCCGTCGCGAACTCACTTCAGGTTTGGATGCTGATAGTCTTAGAAATACGCTACAAAGTTCTTTGGCTTCTCTACCATTACCAAAACTGGATTTAAAAGAAATTCGTGGTCAATTTGATAACCTTCTCAAAGATGCAGATTTGGGATCTATTGCCGATAGTGACTTGCTGAAAAACATCAATCGCCAGACCTTTGTTGATGTCATCAGCAGCCGCACAGACTTTTCCAAAGAAGATGTCAATCGCATTGCTGACGAACTTCAAGCCGCTTGGCAACAATCGTTGAGTCGCGGAAATCCCACGGAACAAGTCATTAATTTGCTCAAGTCTGCAACTCCTGAAGAACTAAATTCAGATCAATTAGGTGAACGACTGCAAGAATTGGTGACAGTCGGAGGAGGTAATGGCAAAGAAAGCAATGGCGTGATGAAGCAAGCAATTAGATATGGCTTGAGCGCCGTTGCGCCAGCAGTGCTAAACAGGGTAAATTTGTCGGATGTCGATTTTGAAAAACTGACAAGTCAACTGCAAAAGCTACAAGGTAAAGTTCAGCAAGTAGACATCGAGAAAATTACAGAACAGCTGCAAAAGCTTAGAGAGCAAACCGTTGAGACAGTAGCTCAAACAATTCCGGCGCAAGGCGATGATAATACTATCAAGGCAGATGTAGAAGATTACATCCAGAATTCTTTTCCTTGGCATTTCAACCGCATCACACTTCTAGATGAATTCAAAGACGTCATCTACGATCCAAATGCAAACCCCGCTACCGTCAGACGGGAATTGGAAGAACTCAACCAAGAGTATTTTGGTCAATTGCTAACGCAACGTGGTGACATCAGTGAAGCGAGGGTCAAGGAAATTGCTTCTCAACTCGAAAATGTGCGCACGGAAGTTTTAGAAACTGTCCAGCAAGCGGAAGCACGAGAACAAGCAGAAGATCTGCGCAGTCGCATGGAAAATTATCTGCGTTCAACAGGGAAAGAAGAACTCAACCCTGAAGCTATTGAGCAAGAGTTTGCGGAGCTGGTGGATGATCCAGAGGCTGGTTTTGAAGATTTAACGCAGCGCTTTAAGGTATTTGACCGCGATACCTTTGTACAGTTGCTGCAGCAGCGTGAAGATATTAGCGAAGAGGAAGCTAATAATATTGTTAGTCAAGTCGAACACGCTCGCGACAATGTTTTAAATCGAGCCAGAGAACTGCAAGAACAAGCAACAGCAAAAGCTGATGAACTGCGCCAAAGAGTAGAAGAATATCTGCGCAATACCAACAAAGAAGAACTCAATCCTGAAGGTATCAAACGCGAATTTAGAATTCTGCTGGAAGATCCGGAAGTAGGAATTCGCCTGTTGGGTACTCGCCTATCCCAATTTGACCGCGATACGTTAGTCAAATTACTCTCTGGACGTCAAGATTTGAGCGAGGAGCAAGTCAACCAAATTATTGACCAGTTGGAATCGGTACGCGATAACGTCTTGCAAGCACCGCGAAAAGTAGCGGATACAGCCAAAGAGCAATACGAGCAAACCATCAGTGCTATTTCTGAATATCTGCGTAATACCAACCTGGAAGAACTCAACCCAGAAGGTATCCAGCAAGATTTAGCAAAATTACTCGATAACCCCAAAGAGGGTGCTTTAGCACTACGCGATCGCCTGTCTGGTGTAGATCGCGAAACTTTGGTTAAACTGTTGAGTCAACGGGGAGATTTGAGCGAAGAGCAAGTTAACAAAACCATTGATCAGCTACAAGAAGCGATTAGTCGTATAATAGGAGCGCCAAGACGCTTGGCAAACCGCGCCACAAAACAAGTTCTGGACTTTGAGGCAAATCTGGAAGATTACCTGCGCAACACGAATAAAGAAGAACTTAATCCAGAAAGTATCAAGCGCGATTTGCAATTGCTGCTCCAAGATCCACGCGCCGGAATTGGAAGTTTAGGCGATCGCATCTCCAAATTCGACCGTTCTACACTTGTCGCTTTGCTATCCCAACGTGAGGATATCTCAGAAGAAGAGGCAAATCGGATTGTAGACCAAATTGAATCTGCTCGCCACTCGATAGTCGAACAATTCCAGCAGATTCAGCAAAGAGTGACATCAGTCATCGATGGGGTTTTTGCCAGAATTCGCAACTATCTCAACTCGCTGAATCGTCCGGAACTCAACTATGAAGCTATTCAGCAAGACTTTGCTAAAGTGTTTGACGATCCCCAAGCAGGATTTGATGCGTTGCGCGATCGCCTCAGTCACTTCGACCGTGGTACTCTAGTTGCTCTGTTGAGTTCGCGTGAGGATATTTCTGAGGAAGATGCAAACCGCATCGTCAACCAAATCGAAGCCGCGCGGGATAGCGTACTGCATCGTGCTGAACGCATCCAGCAAGAAGTTCAAAAACGCCTTTCAGCAGTTCAGGAACAAGCGAAAAAGCAAGGTATTGAAGCCAAAAAAGCCGTTGCAGGTGCTGCTTGGTGGCTATTTGGGACTGCGTTGACTTCGCTTGCAGCCAGTGCGCTTGGGGGAGCAGTAGCTGTAGCGGGTATCAATTTCCTTGGATAAACTCTCCTTTGTTGCTTACAGCTGTTTTCAGGTAAATAGACCAAATTTGCGATAAGGGCACAGCATTGCTGTGCCCTTACAGTCTGGATCATGTAGTGCAAATCGGCGATTGTACTGTCGCTGCGGATTTTGACCCTACGCCAAATCATGGGGCTGATGCCCAAGATAAAAATATGAAGCTGGTAGATGACAAGTTGCTCAGAATCTGACATTAGGTCATCTTACCGCATTGCCAGTCCCATCTCGGCTCTATGCCATCTCCCCCGAAAAAAATCGCTCTCCTTATTCTCATTTCAACGGTTCGCCCATCTCGTTTTGAATACTACAGAACCTGTAGAAGTTCGTGATATCAAGAGCTTAGACAATGCTTTAGTGACCTACCTGATAATCTGATTTAAACAAAAACCCTACCTCGTGATTGAAGTAGGGGTTTATTTTTGATGATTGAATGAATCCGGTGTGGTTTATACTTGATTCTATTCATAAGCGCTTTGGCGGTCAGCCGATAGAATTTTAATTTAAATTTCAGAATTATCTTATTTTGCTTCTAAAAATCCCTTAATCGTTTCAATGGAAATACTAACTACCGGATGCTCGAATATTACTTTTAATGCCTCTGTACCTCCCTCTTTCAAAGCGTTAAGTAATCGCTGTTTGAGGGTAGGGTTAGCCTTGATTTCCTCTTTGATAGCTTCAGTTGCTACTGCTTCCTTTTGAGTTATAGGATTTTTAGCAAGTTCGTCTAACGTTTTACGAATTTCTGCTTTTAAATCTATGGGGGTATTATTACTATTTGATTTTGTTATATTTGTTGTAATGTTCTCTCCTTGTGTAATTGGAGAATCACTAACGTCGCTTATATTTCCTATTTGATAGGATTTATTAGGTTTTTTGTTAGATTCATTAGTCATTTAGATTTACTCCTAAGTAAATAAAATTAATTTGATTTAATACTTTTTTCCAATTTATTCATCCAGATAAAATAATTACCTCCAAAATTTTATAAATAAAGAATTAAGTAGATTTTTTAAATCTTGGAAATTGTTTAATATTATAGTCAGACGAATTTGAGAATTATTAATAATAATTTTAGGACTATTTGTATCATCGATTGTTGCATTAATAATTCTGTTTCTACCTTGTGTAATTGGTGAACTAGCAACTTGACTGATGGTATCTATTCGATATGTTTTTTGTATATCATCGTAAACCGCTTCTACCTGTTCATCTTCCAGAGATATTATTTCACACGGATTATTGGAAGACAGAATCTCTTTTTGTCGTATCTCTAACGACTGTTCCAACAATTGAAGTCGTTCTCTTACTTCAGATGGATTATCGGAAAGCCGAGTATCTTTAATTGAATTAGCAAACGATTCAAAAAAGTCTGACATATAACTATTTGAGTCAGGAGGACGTGGAAATCTAAAGTATTATACAACTTTGTACGGGCTGTTTCCTGATTCTGTGGAAAAATTATTTTAATAAAGCTGCTTTACCCTAGAAAGCTAAGTTGTAAGATACCGTGTGCTTTATCTTCGGGCGTAACCCCTATATCTATGTATTAATATTGAGAATGATCTCACATAATGATTAGACATCTCCGAAAACTAATATCAAACCCTTGAGGCAGCACAAATGTATCAGCAACGCCAAAATTTGCTTTTCACCCTCTCTGCTGTACTGACTGGAGCAACTCTTTTGGCTGGAGTTGGCATATACATGGCGCTCAAAAGTGTAGAAACACCAGTTGCAGCACCAAACCAAACAGTAACCGCGCCAGATATTACAGAAGTCCCTGTAGATACATTAGTTCCGCCACCAGAACACACACCAGTCGTACCAATTCAAGAACAGCAAGAACCTGGAAAAAACCTTGGTGGCGTTAATTGGAAAGGAAAGGACTTACGGGGAATGAAGCTGCGTAACGCCAATTTAGGCGGTGCGAATCTTGCCAATACTGACTTGAGCGGTGTTAATTTGAGCGGTGCTATTCTCAGTGGTGCGAATCTGGAAAATGCTAATTTGAGTGATGTTAATTTGAGCAATGCTAATCTGGGTGGTGCAAATCTGAAAAATGCCAATATCAGCAATGCTAATCTCAGTAGTGCCGACTTCAGGGGTGCCAATCTTGATGATGCTAACCTTGAAGGAGCGATTTTAAAAAGTACTCATCTAGAAGGTGCAAACCTCAATGGCGCAATTATGCCCAAGGGAGTTGATTTTAGGTAGCTAAAGCGCACGCAAGCTGTATGTGTGATGAGCGTCACCGGAAGGCTAGATAGAAGTCACTTTCCCCAAATTCGTTTATCTCTTAGCTTGGGAGTAAATATAAATCATATTTATAGCCAGATTATAAATACTGATGATGACTAAGCGGTTGTGGGGGAATGACCTATGCTGGAAAAACTATTATTAGCTGCTACTCTAACGTTTACCTTGAGCTTATTTGCAGAACTCAATTGGTTTTCCTCAGCTCATACAGCTAGAGAAAACACCAGACAAAGTCTGCCTACTTTCACATTGACTCAACAGCATAACTAAATCATACCTCATAACGGTATGCATACGGCTAAAAAATAAAAAAAATATAAACTTATATTCTTGTGTACTCAAAGGTTGAGTTTTCAGGGCAAGATATTGCGACACCAATTATGAAAAGCCAAATTTTAGCCACAGCCGCATTTTTAACTCTGATCAGCCTGAGCCAGACTGCCCAAGCAGCAAATCCTCAACACATCAGACAGTTATTGGCAAGCAAACAATGTCAAAATTGTGACCTAACTGCTGCTGGTTTGGTGATGGCTGATTTATCAGGAGCCGATTTAAGCGGGGCTAATCTTGCAGGTGCCAACCTCAGCCGCGCTAACTTAAGCGGCGCTGATTTGAGGGGTGCAAACTTGAGCGGTACTGGTTTATTTGGTGCTAACCTGAGCGGTGCTAATCTCAATCAGGCAAATCTGGAGGGTGCTGATTTGAGAAATACCTATTTAGTTAACGCTCAATTGAATGGTGCGACTCTCAATGGTGTTAACTTGCAAGGAGCAATAGGCATACCATCGCAAATTGCTACACATGAAGAATTTTATGCTTGGGGTGTTGCCGAAGCGCAAAAAGGCAACCAACAGCAAGCAATTGATTATTTCAACCAAGCTATTGTCATCAAACCTGATTATGCAGGTGCTTACCTAGCTCGTGGTATCGCCCGTTACCAAACATTTGACCGACAAGGTGCATTCCAAGACGCCCAAGTCGCTGAAAAACTGTTTACATCCCAAAGCAATAGCAGCGGAATGCAAACAGCACAAGCTTTTATCAAAGAACTGCAAACACCCTACGAAACGACGGTAAAACCTGCCAAACCCGATTTAATTGATTTTGTCGGCAGTGTTGGCTCTTTGTTGCTTCAGTTTTTGCCATTTTAGAGTGTAGGCAATACGGTACGGTTATTGACATCCTCACCGCCCTATAAGTGCGGTGATTCCCTACCAGTCGAACAGTGTTAGCTGCTCGTACTTTAAATGGGTTGACAGTTGCAAAAATCATCATTCTCTCCTATGAAAAATGAATGGGAGGACTGTACTTGACTTGCAATAAAACGTTAGAAAGAAAGTTCCCTCTAGAGAGGAAAAGCAATCCTTGCCCGGCTCATATTGAAAAAGCAACATTCCGTGCATCTTCCGGTGCGGCGACTTTAGGCTCTGTGCCAGCATAAAAGCTTGTACCTGCTTTATGAACTTCTAAGACCACCGCATATATACTCGGCATGTGGTTTACAGCAGTTTTCAATTGGGTAGAACACAGGTTGGCTTGTAGGGGCACTTAGCCTTGCTGTGCCCCTACCATGTGGTTTGTAGTTTATGCAATTGAGAAGCGCTGTAAGTCAAGATTGGACTAGCCCAGTCTGGATTTCAAGTCAATTTATATACATATAATCACCACGTACGTAGCTGGAGAATCGCAAGTACTTCTTCACAAGTTCTTCTTCGGTAGGCGCACTGTTTGCTGGCTAGGTTTCACCAAGTTACTTTAGATGCAGAGTTAAGAGTTCAGTTTAAGTGCTATCTGAGATTGAACTCTACTGCCGTTCCCCAAGCAGGACTCGGTGCATTTAGAGACAAATCCAAATAATTCCTTGTAACAACCGTGAGGTCATGTATGCGTCACAGTAAATTTGGTGTGTTTTTCCCTATCGCCCTAATAGCAACTTGCAGTTCTCAACTGTTTCTCTCTAGCCCATCTTTAGCAGACGCTTTATCTGTACCGAATGTTGCTAACAGCGAAGTCCAAGCAGCTAATCCTACTTTAGAGACACAGGTAAGTTCAAATGCGTCATTGGAACAACAAGTCATTACTGAGATGAACAAGGTTAGGACAAATCCCAAAGCATACATCTCTATCTTGGAAAACTATAAACAGCGCTTTCAAGGTAACCGAGTCCAAGTCGCTGATCAAGTCTTCATGCAAACAATAGAAGGGGAGAAAGCCGTTGATGAAGCAATTGCATTTCTCCAGTCCGCCACTCCGGTTGGTGCTTTAACGATATCTCAGGGAATGTCTTTGGGTGCTCTTGACCTTGTCAACGATAATGGTCCAAAAGGTACAACAGGTCACACTGGAAGCGATGGGAGTGATCCAGCGACTCGTATGGACCGCTACGGAAATTGGCAAACTAGTGCTGGGGAAAATATCAGCTATGGTCAGAGTACAGCGACTGATATTGTTATGCAGTTAATTGTGGATGATGGAGTACCAAATCGCGGTCATAGAAAAAACATCTTTAACCCTGCTTTTCAAGTGGCTGGAGTTGCTTCTGGAACTCATGCCCAATACAAAACGATGTGCGTGATTGACTACGCAGCAGGATATGAAGAAAAATCAATTGCCCAAGTTGGACGTAATTAAGCATAAGTCCACGCGTAGAGTAAAATCATGCAATTTGGTCTGAATACTCTTATAAAATCTAGATTTTAGCCATTCTTCTGGAACCTACGCTACATGAGAAAGCGCGAATATACGCGTCAAGACAGAATGAAATAGCTGATATAAAAGTAATCGCTTCATGCCAAGAATGTATCAGTTGACAAATAAAAAAACGCGCTTAAACTGAAAGCGTTCCAAGATAATCCCAACTGACAGCCGAACCACTGGCAACTTTATCAAGATAGTTAGCGGTTCGGCCTCACGTCCCCTATAACCAAAACTTTAGAGGTAGGCTCAAAACCCTGATTTCACCCGAGAAACCAGGGTTTTCTAACGCAAAAAAAATTTTGGATGATTAACTCACCTCCGGTGAGGCGAGCAATGTGCAGCAGCACTTGGAGTAAATTTCATCTGGACTGATAAGTGGGGGTACGCCGCGTATTTTTCAGCATAACCCCACTTACAAACCCCACTGACAGCCAAGGCTTTATATTATGAAGTGAGCGGCGTATATTCGCGCTCACTTTTAAAAAATAATAATTATGGCTTCTACAGAACCTATCAACAACAAGCCTACCAAAACTGCTGTTCCTTTAGAATCAGCAACACCTAAGCCAGAACAAGTGGATGATAATACACAAAACCAAGTCAGTAACTTGGAAAAAGATGGAGTAGTGTCCTCAAAAGAACAGTCGGAACCTGCACTCCAAGAGCAGAATTCTACTGAAAGTCAGCCAGATACTACTTCTTCTTCTGATGCATTATTTCAAGCAGTTGGGATAATTACTGGCAAGGTAAATTTCATAACAGAGGGGGATAAGGAGAGAAGCACTATCACCATTGGCAACAAAGAATATCCACTGTTCTATGCTCCACGCAAACAGAGAGCATATGATGCGCTCAAGAAAGAGATAGAGGCGACTGGCGAATCTACCCAACGCTTGGTTGTTTACCCCAAGTTTACTCATTTCCCCGGACGAGATCAGCCGCCCAGCATTGGCTTTCAAGCGGTTGGTTTTGACAAAGGACGCCACTCCGAGGTAATTTCACAACAACTTCAGGACATGGAGTTTAAACTTTGCGGGCTGTGGCAGTTTATTCCTGTCTGCCGGACACCGTGTATCTCTGTGTTTAAGAATTTTACTAAAGAACGGCTGGATTATATTAAACAGTCGGAACCAGCAAGAAAAGTAAAATTCATGAAAGCGAGTCATTTACCTTTGTTCTGGAGAGACGCACTCGTGCCACCGTTCCGGTTCAATCCCAAAGCACCAAAAGAAGAACAAGGACGCCCGGTATTCGTACAGATTAAAGCAAAGTTTGTGCCGCACCGGGACGCTTTTGAATTTGACTCATTACTAGAATTGCCACGGGAGTTGCCACCAAAGTTCCTGAAGGCGAGCAAGGATGATAAAGCTACGGTGATGGCACAAAAGAGAGCAGCTCTTAAGGCTGCTGGCAAAGACTTTAAAGCACCAAGAGGTAAACCAACTGCCTCAGGCGGCAGCGCTGAGCTAACGTTTAAGGGCAAGCCCAAAGGGGACTTTAAGGGCAAGCCGCTTGAGATGCCAAAGCCAAAACCAAAGCCACAACAGTAATCAAAACAATTACTAGACTTGACAGCCAGTCTTAACAGATTTTAGGGATTGACAAATAAAAAAACGCGCCTAAGCTGGAGAGGCTTCTGGAATAAGCGGACGTTGCGTCATAAGCTGAACCGAAAGAAAAACATTCCACTTGGAAAGTCCAGTCACTGATAGAAAAAACTCACACATCATGGTTTAAACCCTCATTCTTTCGTCGGGAGTGAGGGTTTTTCATTGATAAGAAAATCAAAATTCGGGATGAAGAATGACGAAATCTAACGCAGTGGGAAGGGTTGTGGGGGTGTGGTGACAAAATGTTAGGTTTTACGCATTGACATAATTGTTATTATGTGTATAGTTACCTGATTTGCAACAACGGAAGTTAAGCTTGGAGAGCTTTTCTTGCGGTATTTTTATGTGGGTGTAAAAGTAGCGAAGTCACATTTTGCCGCCATGCACAGCCTGAAAACCTTGTCGTGAAAGAGTTACAGAAATAAAATCGTTCTTTTCACCAAAAAAACGCAGCTTAGTGAATAGTGGTATTTTATTGACAATTAACAACTCACAACTCATGGCTATCTCGAAGGAATTATGGGAAGCAAATCAAGATATAGCCCAGGCTTGTCTTGAGCATCCTTTTGTCCAAGGTATAGGTGACGGTACTCTCAAACAGCAAAAATTTGCCTATTATGTTGGGCAAGATGCTTTTTTCTTGGAAGCCTTTGCCCGTGCTTACAGCATAGCTGCAGCGAAAGCACCAGATTTCCCGGTATTTACGACCTTTCACTCCTTGGTTGATGGAGTTTTACAAGAACTGAAGCTACATGAAGGTTATGCAGCAAAGTGGGGAGTCAGTTTGCATTCTGTAGAACCTGGAGTAACAACCCATCGTTATACCGACTTTTTGTTGGCAACTGCTTGGAGTGGAGATGTGGGTTTAACTGCTGCGGCGATGTCCCCTTGTATGCGTCTATATGCATTTTTAGGAGAACAGTTGGCTCGAAATGGCATTCCCAATCATCAGTATGCGGATTGGATTCGGACTTACAGTGGCGCAGATTTTCAACCACTAACGCAACAATTAGAAGATTTGGTTGACCGTTACGCTAGCAGCACGGCGTTGGTACACTCAACCTATCGCTATGCCATGCTCTGTGAGCGAGACTTTTTTCAGGCTGCATGGGAATCTTGATAAGCAGAACCCCACCACACCTTATTCTGGAAAAACTAGGGTACAAGTGGCTACCGATTCCAAGCACTACCAGCGAAATCTTTACGAAAAAATTTTTGTTCTTGGTAGCAAAATCAAGTTAGGTTGACTCAATCAATATCATAACAATATGACGATTAATTGTTATATTGTTATGATACTTAAATAAATCAATTTTTTTTGATGTATCTTAACTGAAATTTAAAAAATCAGTATATCTTCGTAAAATCACTAAAAAAAATATCGATTGTAGAAGCTTAAGTAAAGAAAAAGCTGACAATATTTATCATTTTTCAGAAAATAAAAAAGTGCTGTAATATCAGATAGAGCTTTTCAAGCATATCGTTGCATTATGAACGCGAATTATCTTATTCGTCGCTTAAGGATCGGTCTGCATAACAAATGGTGGTTGTTTAATTACAGATTGCGAGAGCTTCGGATTAAACTACAGTTTTATTGGCTTTTGTATGCAGGCAGTAAACCGTTAGATTTGAGCCAGAAATCGGCGCTTGTGTTTGCTCCTCATCAAGATGATGAAGCGCTGGGCTGTGGTGGAATTATTGCACTCAAACGAGAACAAAATGTGCCTGTTAAGGTTGTTTTTGTCACGGATGGAGGGGGTTCTCATAAAGGTAATCCCAAGATTAGCCGTGAGGAAATTGTTCAAATTCGCAAACAAGAAGCACTGACAGCTTTGAACATCTTAGGCGTTGAGTCAAAAGATGTTCACTTTCTCAATAAATGGGATGGCGCACTGCATAAGATGACGGAAGTTGAGCAACAACAAACTCTTGAAGAAATGGCACAATTGCTGCATGACTTCCAGCCGCAAGAGGTCTACGTCACTCACAATAAAGACCGCAGTAAAGACCATGAGACGACTTATCAACTTGTGACTGCGGCGATCGCCAAAGCAGGAGTAAAGGTAGATTTGTGGCAGTATGCTATCTGGTTGCTTTGGGATTCTTTGCTGTTTCGCGATCTCAAGCTTGAGGAATTGGCAGGAGCATATCAATTAGCTATACACAAGGTGCAATCCAAGAAGAATCAGGCAATTAAAACTTATCGTTCCCAATATTTACCTATAGATGCTGAATCCACTGACGTAGTGCTGCCAGCTGGTTTCCTTTGGCGGTTTTTCTTACCTCATGAGGTTTTTTTCAAAACACCGTAGCAAGATAAAAATATAATGATTTCTACTGAAACTATTTATAAGCCAAATCAAGAGAGTGACCAGGGAACGCAAAATTTTTGTTTCTGTACCCTAGCTATAGGTGCAAAATATCGTGCCTTAGCAAAGGATTTAGCAGCAGATTTAAAACAGTTTTCTGACAATCCTCTGGTTATCCTCACAGACCAACCACAAGACTTTAATCAATATTCTAATGTACAGGTCTTTAAACACTATCAGCAGAGCGTAGCGTGTTACCACGATAAACGCTACGTTATTGTCAAAGCTCTATCTCTTTACGATGCTTGTGTTTTTGTTGATGCTGATATGCGAATTTTAAAAGACGTGATGCCAGTGCAGTGGGAACCTGGTATCTCAGCCCGCAGTTGTGCAAAAATTCTGCAACATTATCAACCACTGACAGGAAGACCCGACCGTATCAAACGTGTAAAACTGGCTAAAACAATTGCTCAAAAATTTAACTTGGACTTAGAGAAAGTGAATTTTGTCAGCGAGTTTATGTTTGCCGTTGCCAAAGACTCTGGCAAGGAAATGAAGTTTTTGGAACTGTGGGAAAAAATTGGCAATTACTTTGAGTTAAATGGGGTCTATGATAGCGAAGGGAGTGTAATGGGACTAGCTGCTGCTGCCACAGAATTTCCGGTTCAGCTTGATGAAATGCCAAAAATTGAATTTTTCAACGACAAAATTGATGCCATCAGAATTAGAAAGGGACAGATTGATCCCGCGACTCGACAACTCTATTTCGAGAATTACAAACAGAAGGCATTCCAGCAGCGATCGCTCTTTGAAAAAGTCACTAGTAGAATCAGGAAATACGTCAGACATTTCTATGCCTTAATCCGCCTGCGAGTTACTACGTTGAAAGATTTTCCTTTTTACTATCAAGATACATATCAAGATAAGGATTCATAATCAAGTCAATAAATATATAAAACAATGTTTATTAAAAAACAGGAATAACAGCAAGGTCTTGTTGAAATCTGCCCATAAAATTTGCTAAAGCTATTGCAGGAACTGCTGAAGCAAAATATTGTAGAGAATTTCAAATGAAAAATTATGACTGATTCATTGACATATGAGTGAAATTAATCTCAATACGGTTCGGATAAGATCCCCCCGCCTGCGGCACTCTGAGAAAGGGGGTAAATGGGTAAAATAGCCCCCCTTTTTTAACAGTGAACAGTAAACAGTGAACAGTGAACAGTGGACAGTGGATAGTGGATAGTGGACAGTGAACTGTTAATTGTTAATTGTCAACTGACAACTGATAACTGATAACTGATAACTGATTTAAGGGGAGCCACTGCGTTGGGGAGCCAGGGAAAGCAGGAGGTGAGACCAGCGCTATGCAGTCCTTGTTTCCCGACAGCAGGCGACTGGCTCTCCCGTTGGGGTTTCCCGACAAGCGGGAACTGGCGTCCGGCTCTGCCGACAATCCCGCAAGTGGCGTGGGTTGGGGGGATCTCCCTTGAGATAAACAAGCTAACCGAACCGTATTGAAATTAATCTTGTCGCTTGCCCGTAAGCCAATTACGGGTTAAGAAAATGAGTTTTGGTTATCACTACCAACTATTTCTCAAAGCCTTCTTCTAAACAGTGCTGAGTAATGAGTGCCGAGCAATGAGTCAGGACTCGACTATAAGACAACTATCCTCATTCAGTAAAAAACTTGACAAACAATTATGCGTGGAAAGTAGCCAAGATACAACTTGAGTTTGTGGTAGTGCTTACGTCCTAACAAACTATCATTTATCAGTTGTTCACCAATGACTTAGTTTATATAACCATAATGATAATTTATTTATAGATAATGACATAATTTCTCATAACGTGAGATGGTAACACAATCAACTTATCAAAGTCTGTTCTTTGAGGCACACTGCATGCAAGAGGTGTTGTTAACTAGTGCAATGAACGTAGATGATTTTTTGAAACGCTATCAGGCAGGAGAAAGAAACTTCAAGGGCGTAAATCTTATAGGTAGTTACCTAAATGGAGTCAATCTCAGCGGAGCAACTTTAAAAGGAGCTTCCCTGAGTGAAGTTGATTTGAGTAAAGCAAATTTAGTCGGGGTTGACTTGACAGAAGCATCTTTAGTGAGAGCTAACCTGACGGGAGCTAACCTCACAGGAGCCAATCTTAGTGGGGCAAATCTTTTTGAGGCAAAGCTCACAGGAGCCATCCTTGATGGGGCAAATCTGAAAATGGCAGACTTGATAGACGCAGATTTTACCGCTGCAAATCTACAGGGAGCTAATCTGTATGGGGCATACATGATGGGTACTCTGTTGCAGGGTGCAATTATGCCAGATGGTACAATCAACGGTTAGCGATCGCTCGCTGCACTCTTTGTGCCAAAACGTGAAAATGAGCTGTAGAGTATCTGGTATTTTGAGATAATCACTCCTAGCAAATGTGCCAAGAGAAAGATGACGGCACAAGGAAATTATCAAAATGTCAGAGAATTTAAGAAGCAAAGTTGTAACGCAAGGAGTGCAGCGATCGCCTAACCGGGCAATGCTGCGTGCTGTTGGTTTTAAAGATGAGGATTTCACCAAAGCCATTGTTGGTATTGCCAATGGTTACAGTACTATTACCCCCTGCAATATGGGGATCAATAAACTGGCGCAAAGAGCAGAAATTGGCATCAGAAATGCTGGGGCAATGCCGCAAATGTTCGGCACAATTACCATCAGCGACGGCATTTCGATGGGAACCGAAGGGATGAAGTATTCCTTGGTATCGCGCGAAGTCATTGCTGACTCAATAGAAACCGCCTGCAATGGGCAAAGTATGGACGGTGTTCTTGCCATTGGCGGTTGTGATAAGAATATGCCAGGGGCGTTGATTGCCATTGCTCGCATGAACATCCCCGCCATCTTTGTTTACGGGGGTACAATTAAACCCGGAAACTACAACGGACGCGACTTAACTGTTGTCAGTTCTTTTGAAGCTGTCGGTCAATACAGTGCTGGGAAAATTGACGAAAATGAACTTCTAGAAGTCGAGCGTCATGCTTGTCCAGGCGCTGGTTCCTGCGGTGGGATGTACACAGCAAACACGATGTCTAGTGCTATTGAAGCAATGGGAATGAGTTTACCTTATTCGTCGACAATGGCAGCAGAAGATGAAGAAAAAGCGGAAAGTACTGAAAAATCTGCCTTGTTCTTGGTGGAAGCCATTCGTAAGCAAATCTTACCCAGCCAGATTATAACTCGTAAATCCCTAGAAAATGCTATTTCTGTGATCATGGCGGTGGGTGGTTCGACAAATGCAGTGCTGCATCTACTGGCGATCGCCCACACATCTGGTATAGAACTTATCCTGAACGACTTTGAAACCATCCGCGCCCGCGTTCCCGTTTTGTGCGATTTAAAACCTAGTGGACGGTATGTAGCCACAGACTTGCACAAAGCTGGCGGCATTCCTCAAGTCATGAAAATGCTACTGGTACATAATTTATTACACGAAGACTGCCTAACCATCACCGGGCAAACAGTAGCCGAAGTGTTAGCTGATGTCCCAGAAGAACCATCAGCAAATCAAGATGTGATTCGTCCTTGGAATAACCCGCTGTATCAACAAGGACACTTAGCCATCCTTAGAGGTAACTTGGCGATTGAAGGGGCTGTCGCTAAAATTACTGGGATAAAAATACCCAAAATTACTGGACCAGCACGGGTTTTTGAATCTGAGGAAGCTTGCTTGGATGCGATTCTGGCAAAGAAAATTAACCCAGGGGATGTCATCGTCATCCGCTATGAAGGACCCAAGGGTGGTCCTGGTATGCGGGAAATGCTGGCTCCCACCTCGGCAATTATTGGTGCTGGTTTGGGTGATTCTGTGGGACTCATTACCGATGGGCGCTTTTCAGGCGGTACTTACGGCATGGTAGTAGGTCACGTTGCACCAGAAGCAGCAGTTGGGGGTGCGATCGCCCTAGTCGAAGAAGGCGATACCATCACCATTGATGCCCATGCTCGTTCACTGCATTTAGATATATCTGATGAAGAGTTAGCGAGTCGTCGTGCCAATTGGCAGCCACGTCCACCCCGTTATACCACGGGTGTGCTGGCAAAATATACCAAATTGGTATCTTCCAGCAGTCTTGGTGCAGTCACGGATTTAAATTTGTTTTAAGGCAGGGTGTAAGGGATCTAATTTTATTTCCCCCCTTTTTAAGGGGGGATTCTCGACTTTATCCAAAATTAAGAACTCGGTTTTATTTATTCGGCAAAAGCCTAGCTTTTTGGCAAATACTTTTTCTACCTCACAAATTATCGATGAAGTTCAAAAAGTAAAACTACCGTCCCACAATGGTTTCAGTGATAGCGATCGCGTTGCCAAAAAAATGGATAAAGTCGAGTTAAGGGGGGATCGAAAATCTAGATGTTACATCAAAAATATTCAAATGCTTGTCAATAATGACTTTTGGCTTAAGTTGACACCAATGGCTAAAGGTTGCCACGGAGGAACCAACCGCGTGGTGAGCCAGCGCTATGCAGCAGGGTTTCCTGACCCAGGCGACTGGCTTTCATGGTCTCCCCACCTGGTGGGACTGGCGTTGGGGTTTTCACCGGGAGCATCCTTATAAAGAATTGAAAATATCCTTTATACCCTTACACCCTTACACCCCTGCTTGCGCCACCTTCTGTAACCGAGCATAGACATTATCATCGTCCACAACAAAAGCGGCGTTAACGTCGATGGCTCGGGTATCGGCTGCACACCACCTCCTGGAGGAGTCACACCGCCACCTGGAGGAGTCACACCACCTCCAGGAGGAGTCACACCACCTCCAGGAGGAGTCACACCGCCACCAGGAGGAGTCACACCACCTCCAGGAGGAGTCACACCGCCACCAGGAGGAGTCACACCGCCACCAGGAGGAGTCACACCGCCACCAGGAGGAGTCACACCACCTCCAGGAGGAGTCACACCGCCACCAGGAGGAGTTACACCGCCACCAGGAGGAGTCACACCGCCACCAGGAGGAGTCACACCGCCTCCTGGAGGAGTCACACCACCTCCTGGAGGAGTCACACCGCCTCCTGGAGGAGTCACACCACCAGGAGGAGTCACACTGCCTCCGGGCGGCTGCTCACCTACAGGTGGGGGAGTCACGCCTCCACCAGGTGGTTGCTCACCTACGGGTGGTGGAGTCTCGCCTGCGGGTGGTGGCGGTGCTACGGCTACCCTATCTGGGGAATCATCTCCACCTCCACCGCCAAAAAGAAAAGGTAGAGCAAGTAAGGGAATACCGCCGAGGACCCAGAATGGGAACCCACCACCTCCGCCTTGTGGTGCCACGACGTCTCCTACAGGACCGACGGGAGCAATGTCCTCGGTGATCACTTCTCCCTCGGGCAATACTGGAGGAACTGCCGCCACAAAGACATCTCCTGGAAGACCTTGCCCGATGATGTCGTCAAACTCCGGAGGAATGCCAGCATTTGGACGGTTGTACTCCGCTCCATCTGGGGAGAATGGCTTGGAGAGTACTTCGAGGAGCTTCCCTTCAAGTTGACTCTCATTGCCACTATTCAACGCACGCAACCCTTGAGAGGCGTTACTTGCATAAAACTGCTTGACGTCTGCTGGCAAATCCTGAGACTGAATCTGCTGCTTGAGGTTAGGGATTTTTGCGGCTTCTTCTAACAGTAAACGCCCATAGGAGTATTTCAAGTTCAACAAGCCACTACGGGGATCAAGTGAGTTTCCAGAACCCTCTGGTGCCCAGTAAAAGTTCTTAGTAACCTGTCCTAAACCTGCTTGGGGTGTCCGACTCACTGTTTGCCCAAGAAGATACCGATATCCATCCACCATATAAGGGTTGTCGTGTTGCCAGAAGGAGGCGTACGGCACCAGAGACAGATTGGGATTGTTTCCGTAGAAAGAAGCGAAATTGCGGAAGTTTTGTTCCCCACCAGCCGCTCGTATCAGCAGCTGTTGGTAGGTAGGTCCGCCGTTGGACTCAACTAATTGCTGGAGTACTGTTGCAGTTTTGTTACAGCCAGCACCATCTCCCACACCACATCCAGGAATGACTCGCATTTGACTCAAAGAACGTCCTGACATCTGGTACTGGAGATAATTTGACTCCAGTCCTGGTTGGACACCATAACGCCCAATACTGAGCTGAGCAAAAGCCTGCTGAGGCGCACTCACTACTGCCGCAGCATAGGATGAGAAGGCAATTAGGGTTTTTGTGATACGGGACTTAAACAAAATGACCTCCAGTAAACAAGGGTGTAAGCAGTTGGAAACAAATCAATTGAAAATGAAAAATATTAGTCAAAATAGTTTTTTGAGTTTATAATTGGCTTTTGAAAGACTCTCTCTCGAAGAAATTCAGCCTGAGAGACAGTCGAGGAACTTAAGTTCTGAGGCGAATAGATGTTAGTCGTGATTGGTGTACTTTTAAGTTTTCCTTCTCTGACAGGATCGTATAAAACGACGACCGTACGTGATTGGTCGAACAGATACCTTCTACGTGATAGTGGTACCTTTATTTGCTTCACCAGTGAAATGAAGGATTCCAGATACCTCTGGATACTTTGACGATTCCCTTGATTAGGTATGGCAGTAAACGCAGACACGGAGAGAGTGAATGCGCTCAGCAAACGAATTTTGACTTTCATGAGACTTGTGATGGTAGATGACTCAATAGCGTTACGGCGTTAACCGTTGGAATGTGAGACGCTTTTTTGAGATTTGATGTTTCTAAGAAAAAATGCTGAGTCAGAATTAAGTTGTGAAATCTTGACAGGATGAAATAATCGTCGTTATTATGTCAGAGGAAACGCACTTTTCATATTAAACGAAGGTACAATCCTAGAAGTTTGCAAAAATTGCCAGAATATGCTTAACTTTGGTGGATTTGACGTTGAAATTGCTGATTAGCAGTTGTAATTGTTGTATTTAAGCATACGACTCCGGCGACAAACTAGGGTTTTAGATTTTTTTTGGACGTAAAAAAAGTAGATGTACCCTCGAGAAAACCCTTAAGTTGGGTATAAAAATAGTAGAATTACAGACTTTTACTATTTTAACTAAACCTTGTTTTATTTGTAACACTAGGTAAGAACCCGGTTCTTCTAACCTAAGAATGATCATGCCTGCTAACTAAAGGATGACCTGTGGAATTGCGAGTAACACAGGTTATTGACTCTGTTTGAAGATATACTGCACCAACTGTTTCAAGTACAGAATAATTTAACAAGCCTGTCACAACAACCCTATCAGTGCAAAGAGAGCCATTGTTTATGCACTTCCATCTAGGGATAGAACTTTTATTGGCAAAAATTTACAATCTACTTTAAAAATTTTTGCTTACATTGAACTTAATCATCTCGCTTTTCACTATCCGTGGTGAAATACTTTATGGCATCTCCAGCCGAAATTTCTTATTTAGATAAAAATATAAATCTATCTGAAAAAGTTTTTCAACATTTTCAGCAAACTAAAGATTTGGTTAACCACAGCGTTCACTCTCTAACTCAATCAGCAAAAGCTTTTGGGGAGTCTTGGAAGCAAACAGCAACTCAAGCCACTAGTCAGGCTGTGGATACAGTTACGACAAATTTTGGGCAAGCTAAAGCTTCTTTACAAGAAACATTGCAATCTGCTGAGCAGGTAAAGAGTACAACATCGGCGGCAGTTCAAACAGCAATTTCTTCTTCGGTGGTTGATTGGTTTGAGCAACACCCTACACTTATGCGGCTAGTTCAAATTCTTGGTTGGGCGGTTAACCATCCAATCATCAGTTTAGTGATTCTGGTTTTTGCTCTTGCTATCGTTTGGAGTCTGATCAAGGCAATTGGTCGTATAATTGAGTCAGCTAGTTTGTCACTTTTGCAAGTTCCTTTCAAATTACTTCAAGCTTTTGTGAAGATTAGCTTTTTATTATTTACCAACGTGAGTACCTTGGCTGTTAAACAACTTACTGATACAAAAATAAGTGATAATATCCCAACTTTACTGCCTGTAGTTTCTCCACAAATTCACAACGATAAGCAGCAAAGATTGGTAGAAATTTCTACTCGGCTGGAGGAAATTCAAAAAGAACAGAATCAACTTTTACAAGAAGCAGCAGCGATTTTGGCTTCAGAAAAAATTGATGTGTCAGAAAAAATAGATGTGGAAGTATCGTTTAAGCAGTATGCGGAGTTGGGGGTAGATTTAAATAATACTCAATCACTTTGAAAGTTTATAACGTCTTTAGTACACCTTTACTTAAGTAAGGTAAAGTATATTTGTACACTCATTTTTTCTTTAATTGATGAAAAAATATAAGCAAGGGGAATAACATATTTTTAATGGAAAAATTTAAAAATTATTAAAAGTTCACATTATTTAAAATTTTGCTATTTTTAAAAGCAGGTAGGAGACACATGGGCGAAAATTTCGTCCAGTTCTATAGTGACTTATTGGCACCGGAATTGCTCGCCCAGCAAACAGCTTGGGCATCTTCCCCTGCCAGGATACCTGAGCCGGGAAGATTAGCCTGAAAAAATAAATACATAGGTAGAGTAAAAATTCCGCAATGGCACTATAGTCAAAAACCCAGCCGACGAAACTAAATTGAGAAAGAGGTAGATCGCAATGAATCCAGACAACAAGATATCGCCAGCTTTCGAGCCGTTTCTTGCCGAGATGGGGCAGGATGACAAACGGGATGCAATTGTGATCTACAAAGCACCGCCCTTTGAAGGTTTGCCGCCACGGGGTCGTCTGCGCGAACTACAAAGGAGGATGTTTCAGGTTCAACAGCAGGCGGCGATCAAAGTAGCTGCAGAAATTTTTGAGGATTATCACGAAGCTAGTCACGACCTTGGATATGATGATGAACCTTTAGCAGTTTCTACCATCGGTTCTGGCGCATTGCCAATGGCGACGGTTGAAGTGACTCCCAAGACCCTAGAAGCCTTGGTGGAACAACCGAATATCGTTGCTATTTTGCCCAATCAAAAAATTCATTTGATCCAACCTCGAAAAACTGAGTATTCTGAGCTATTTGCTGAGGAAAACAAAGACAACGTTACCTGGGGTTTGAAACAGCTTGAGATTCCTAAATTATGGGAGACAACCACGGGTGAGAACATCAATGTGGCGGTGCTAGATACAGGCGTGTTTGCTGCCCATCCAGCACTTGAAAAACGAGTCAAAGAATTTGTGGTCATTGATCCCCTTGGTAGGCGGATTAAAGCCGATCCAGCTTTTGACAGCGGACAGCACGGTACTCATGTTTGTGGGACAATCGCTGGAGGTAAGACTCCAAAAGGTCTCTCTATTGGCGTTGCGCCGCAAACTAATTTGCTCGTTGCTGGCGTGCTGATCGGAGATACGACCTTGCGAACCTTGTTGGAAGGTATTTCTTGGGCGATCGAAAGAGGGGCAGATATTATTAATATGTCCCTCGGTTTGAGTTATTACGAACCATTGTTTGCTGAGGTACTTGACATACTGGTGAAGCAGTATGGTATTTTACCTGTAGTAGCGATCGGCAATGAAAACCACGGTAATACTAGCTCACCTGGTAACGCTCATAATGCCTTCAGTGTGGGTGCAATAGAAAAACTGCCAGACAACAAGGTTGATGTCGCATTCTTCAGTAGCGGGGCTAGCCTCGTGTTTCCTGGAGACGAGCCAAATGGTGTGGTAACAAAGCCAGACGTTGTTGCCCCAGGTGCTCAGGTTTACTCCTGTATACCGCCGACGAAAACAGCTCACGGAACCTACGAATACAACTATATGGATGGCACTTCTATGGCAACTCCACATGTTGCAGGTGTTGCAGCTTTATTAATGGCAGCTAAGCCAACAGCATCTGTAACAGATATCATTAATGTATTGAAGGAAACGGCAAAACATCCTCAGGGAAATGGTCGTCGCCCCGATAACCGATGGGGTTGGGGTTTACTCCAACCCCTGGAAGCCTTAAGTGCTCTTAGTAGTTGAGGGCAACCAGGGGATTGCATCATGTATCACAACAACACAATTAGCAAAAACAAGATCAGTTCTGAGTTTGCGTGTCGGCTCAATAATCTAGCGCCTCAGCAGAAGGTCTGCATCATAGTATTCTTGAAGCTAGAAAATCTTGATAAGCCGATTAACTCGCGGCAGTCGCGTATTGAGCGCAAAGCCGCTATGGAAGGGATACGCAACTCAGCCAAGCAAGCTCTAGGCTACATACACAAAATCATACAGGACTTCGGAGGCAAACAGTTAGCCGATAGTCCTGATGCACTAGGCTCGATTCCTGTTGAAATCTCTGCTGCTGGTGTGGAAGCTCTTGCTGAATCGGACGCGGTTAAAGCTGTGGTGGAGGAACAGGAAATTGTTCCTGCAAACGATACCAACAGATTCTATCTTCAAAATCTTGAGTGCTAAAGAAAGCAACCCCTGTTTTGCCCAGTACCTGTAGCAGATAGCTCAGGTATTAGTTTTTATTATAAACGCTCTGAGAAATTTTCAAAGCGAACAGGAGACAATTTGGTAATAATTTCGTCTTCCATTCCAAAGACCCAGTTGGCAAAACGCTGTGCTAAAGGTGGCACAAACACAAGGGGATTGCTGAAACCAGAAAAAACATGAACGCCTTCGCGTGGAATGAGACCAATCAAGGGGAGTGCATCATTACTAAATGACACCAAACAATGGTGCCAAGTTCCTGGTAAGTTGCCTAATTTATGGAAACTTTTTCTAATGCTTGCTCGTAACGCCGCTTCACTTTGCTCTGAGTTTACATTAGCGTGAGGATCGCTCTTGGCGCGGCTCACTTGACCAAAGCGAAAGCTACCATCTCGAAATTGAACTGCGCCTGTATCTATGATAGGTGGTACTAGCTCAAGACCTGGTTGTTCCCATAATTGGTCATTTTTAGTGGACTCTGCTTCTAATTGGAACCGTTTGAGATTCGCTGGCATAACTAGGGTACGCAGTTGCACATCCACAGGTGGAGTTTCAATCATTTCTGCGTGCGTGAAATACAGCTTGATAGAAATGCCAGATGATTTGAGTAGCTGTCGGCTGAGTCCACCAGCACACACTACAGTGTTAGCACCGTAGTATATCTCTTTTGTTGTCTTAACTGCCTTTTGCAGTATTTGTAAAACTTGGGTAATCTCCATTTCACCCCCAGCACGCACAAACGCATCAATATAAGCTTGGGTGGTTTTTTCGGGGTGGATATGACCATGTTTGACAGTTAAAGCACCTGCGATCGCCTCCTGATTCAACAGAGGTTCCAATTCACAGGCTTCTTTTATACTAAGTAATTTGGGAGGGATAGCAAAACGAGTGTAGGACGCCGCCACAGCTTCTGGATCAGCATCGGCGGAAATCGTCAACAATAAGTCTAGCTCCCTCAACTCAGTATCGGCGTCCAACTCTTGGGACAAAATGCGGTGACGTGCCCGTCCTTCGTCGCATAGTTGGCGAGTGAGTGGAGTGGTACCAGACCAAAAGGCTAAACCACCATAACTATAACGAGTCGCGTTATCTGGCGTTGCATTTTGCTCTAACAAAAGCACTTTACAACCTTTTTTCGCCAGTTCGTAGGCGATCGCAGCACCCGTAATCCCAGCACCAACAACAATCCAGTCGTAGGTTTTCATTGAATATCTTTAATTAATCTTTACTTAGAGGCTCAAAAGATATTTTCCCTCTTTGGTGCTACCCCAACCAATTTGATTTTGAGATTGTTAGGCGATCGCAACTATTTCCCAACAGTATACGTGATGACCTTTCTATTTGAATAGCGATTTGATGGAGCACCTGGACGTCTACCTTCGGTAGGCACGACCTGTGAGCCTGGTGTTGATAGTAAAGTTAAGCTACGTGATGATTCTGGTGCTGCTACTCTCGCTTCACCCGTTCTTAACGCGATTAACGTGACATTTGCTTGATTATTAAAAGAGTATTTCGCAGAACCACGAATCAAAGTACTCGCAAATTTTTGATTTCCTTCAAAATTAGAATCTTTGAATTCACTGCTGAACGTCACATTTTCGCTTTTCTGACTTTTCAAAAAATTATCTTTTCCAGAACTGTTTAATTTTCCGGAAACAGAAAAGAATACTAAACGGCTTTTTTTTATGCTATTCGGGTCAGATAATAAATTCGTAAGAAAGTCTTTGAGCTTTCTTTCAGGTACATCAGATGTGTCGTATAAAGAAAACGAAATATCTCTAACTGCACTAACACTCTCTATCTGTTGTGGAGCATATATCGATGTTTCTAAGTCTAGAGCCGACGTGAAATTGAAAGACAAATTGTTACCAGGAGCTACAAGGAAATTACCAACAATAATTGCATGAGTTTCTGCAAATCCAAAATAATTTTTATTTTCACCATAAGCTGAACTCGTAGCAAAAGTCAATGCTTCTGTCTCGCCGGTTTCTACGACTGCATCATTGTGAACAGTCGCCGTAGTACCGTCCGCAGAAGCTGAGGTATTCGCCTGATTGTCGCTATCAACAGAGGAAAACTTTTGACTAAAGTTTGTTAAGAATAAATCTCCATAAGACAGGGCAAAAGTAACAGACTGACTGGGTGACACTGAGGGCGCAGAAGTAGCTATGCTTGGAGTTGGCATTATAAAAAACCTCTTTGTAAGTTTCTGATTGAGCTTGACACAAATTATAGAAATTGTCTCAAGCTCAGTCTAGCTAATTTGACTGAGTCGTTGGGCATAATCAAAATCTACACACTGCACTATTTAATTTTCGGAATTCTCAGGATGATTTTGCCCTATTTACATGGAATTTTTCCTAGCCCTCCTTGCTTAGGATCTTGAGGTGAGTGCGTCTTTAGCCAGAATAGAGTAAATTGAGTTTTGAGTACATCCCCTTTAACTCAATCCTCAACAGTTAACTTGATGACCTTGACTTCGTAAGAGCGCCCTAAAATATTTTCTCTCAATCTACCTTTGTTGGCTATAGCCAGTAATGCCAAAAATAACAGTAAAGCTAAACTCGTTGAAGGTTCAGGTGCTGTTACTCTCGCTTGACTTCTCCGTGTTGCGATTAAAGTGACATTGGCTGGATTATCAAAATAGCGTTGGAAAGAACCCGCAAAAGAAGCGTTAGCAAATTCTTGATTTCCTCCAGAAATAACATCCTTAAAATTATTGCTTAAGTTAATATCTTGGCTATTTTGAGTGAGAATAAAATCATCACCAACCGTGGTGACATTCCCAACAATAGAAAAGAAGGAAAAAGGGTTTATGTTAATACTGCTTGGGTTATCTAACAAATTAGCAATAAAGCCTGGAAGAGCTTGTTCAGGTATATCTGAAGTATCGAAGAGAGAGAAAGCAATGTCTCCATTAGCTTGGGCATTTTCTGCTGAAGGTGCATCTATTTCTGTTCCTAAGTTTAGAAAAGAGGAGAAGTTGAAAGCAAAAGTTTGACCAGCACCTATATCAAAATTGCCAATAATTTCTGAATCAGTTTTTACGAATCCTGTGTAATTTCTTCCCTCACCACTTACTGAGCTTACAACATCAGTAAATACTTCTTGCGGAAAATTTGTTGTATCTACTACTGGATTATTTTCTAACTCTACAAAATCATCCTTCCCCAAGGTAATACCTTCAGTTTCAGCATTATTGTCACTATCAAATTCTGTGAAAAGAACTCCACTAAAATTTGTAAAACTTAAATCTCCGTCAGAAAAAGCAAAAGTTGCAGCCTGGCTGGGTAAGCTGAAGAGTACAGAAGTCGCTACCAATGGAGTAAACAGGAGTGAAAACCGCTTGGCAAATCCCAGATATTGCTTCATAAGATTCTCTTATGTATGATTGACTTGATGCTCTACCTTGCTCACTTAACTGACTTGTTAAGTAATTAAGAAAATATACAAAAGCAATGACCACAATTCCGTAATTTTCAGGCTGCTTTTTAATTCTGACTCCTGACTCCTGACTCCTAAGTTCTAGTATATGTCGCCTGCAAACGGCTCAAAAGATACTCTCCTGCAAGAATAGGCGGATAAATGGGTGATTTATCCCTTTGACAGCTTTCCAGACAAACAATTTCTGTATCATCATTAGGATGACAGAAAAATGCTACAGAATATCTAGACTGCTTTACCGTATCATCATTAGGAATCATCACCCGATGCTTTGTTGAGCAAAACACATGGTTTGTCCAGCGTTCCATTAAATCGCCAGTGTTGACTATGACAGTATCAGGAATTGGTGAAGCTGCAATCCACTCACCTGACGCTGTTCGTACTTCCAATCCCCCAACTTCATTTTGAAACAGCAAGGTGATGCTACCATAGTCGGAATGTTCACCAGCGCGAACCTGTTTTAGTTTAGGTGGCTGCGACAAAGGTGGATAATGCAGCAGTCGCAAGGTATGATTTTGCTGGTTATGATTTGTAGGAAAAAAATCTGCTGGTAATTCTAAAGCTAAGGCAAACGCTTGCAACACCTTGTTAGCAAGTTGTGTGCAAGCTTCATAGAAGGTGAGAATGTCAGGGTTTTTTGCAGGAGGAGCTAAGGCAGCGGATTTAGCGGATAATTTATCTGTTACATCTATATCTGTTGCCTTTGTACTAATATTAAACGCCTCTTTCAAGTCTCCTGGGTTATTAGGGTTAAGGCGTTCTCTCTCAATCCCAACGTAACCTTGATTGCTAAATTCATCACTCCAAGCTAGCTGCTGCTTCACCGCTAAAGGTAAATCAAAAAAGTCTTTGCTTTGTTTTAGCACTTGTCTAATCAAGTCATTAGAGATACTTGTATTTTTTAAGTACATAAATCCAATTTCATGACAAGCTTGATAAATTTGCTGAATTATGGTTTGCCTAGCTGTTGCATTGCCGCTGGTGAAGAGAGAAAAATCAATGACTGGAATTTTCACCATACTATTTTGTTATTGGTTGTTACTTATAGCGCTTTTCATTTCAGTGAGGTACACGGGTAGGGGCACGGCATTGCCGTGCCCTTACGACTGTACTTCACCCGGTTGAAAAAGGCTATATTTAATAATGAACATATTGAATAAAATTTTTACAAAAGTCAATTAATGTGAAAATGAAACCACAGATAAATATAAATAGACACAGAGAAGTCATCTGTGTTTATCTGTGTCCATCTGTGGTTTAAATACTAAAGATAAACTTTGATAATCAGTCTAATTTTTAATTTGGAATAGTTAGCGGAGAAATTAAATTTGCTCAAGATTCAACAAGTAGAGACAGATGAACATAGATGTCATGTACGAGAACTGTTTTGGGAAAATCTCAGTTCGACTAACTTGATGATTATCCATGAATTTGGCATCAGTTCTGATGTCAGTGCAATTTTAGAGCAAGATATGGCGAAACTTCAACAATTTGCACCACCACAAGGAAGATTGCTGCTAGGAGAATATGAAACCAAGATAGCAGGTTGTGCTTGCTTGCGAAAAATTGGTGAGGATGTAGGCGAGATTAAAAGGATGTATGTTAGACCAGAGTTTCGTAGGAAAGGAATAGGTCGGTCTTTATTACAAGCTATTATCCATGAAGCTAAGCAGATAGGCTATTCAAAAATCCGCTTGGATACCGCCCCTTTTGCAAAAGCAGCACAGGCGCTTTATCGTAGCCTTGGATTTCAGGAGATTGAGCCGTATCCTGAAAGTGAAATTCCTGAAAAATTTCGTCCGTCTTGGGTATTTATGGAGTTAGTTATCAAAATCTATGAACAATACCTTCGCCAAGATTAGAAGAGTATTGAACTACACCTTTCCAACTGCTTACCTCCTAAGAAACACATTTTCAAACCCTTGTACAGTAAGGCTTTTAAAGATTGAAGGAAAATGTGTTTCTTTCATTTTTCACTAGCGATCGCCGCTAGTGAAAGGCTCAGATCTTGCACCCTTCGGGTTTGCCAGTCCCCGCTTGTTGGGAAACTCGCCTGCTTTCTCGCTTACTCACCATTCTCAATCAGAGCCAGAGGCTCTAATATCTCGTTACCAGGTTGAACCTGGTAACGAGGGTTTGCAGGCTTCGCCTGCTTTCTCGCTTACTTACCATTCTCAACTAGAGCCAGAGGCTCTAATATCTCGTTACCAGGTTCAACCTGGTAACGAGGGTTTGGAGGCTTCGCCTCCTGACTGTTGCAACAGGTGCAAGATCTCAGTTACTCAGCAATCACAACGCGATCGCGTCCCTCAGTTTTAGCTTGGTAAAGTGCTGCATCTGCTGCTCGGGTCACATAATGAAAGCCTGTTCCCTGTTGCCTGTTCCCTATGTTTCTTGAAAGTTGATATACTTTTTAGCTGATATCCTCTTGTTAATGATTGCGCATAGCGCAGTGCTATGCAGGGCGATCGCATTTAGTCTAGTGTAGTAAGCGCTTTAGCGCTAAAACCCTTACTACAAACGTTTCACGTCAATTTGCATTTGTTTACCACATACTAAGAAACCCGGTTCTTTGAAAAACCAGGTTTCTGATGAAAATTTTGACTAGATCACACATTAAACCGGAACAACATCACATCGCCTTCTTGCACGATGTACTCTTTTCCTTCACTGCGAACTAACCCTTTCTCCTTGGCAGCATTCATCGAACCAGACGCGACTAAATCATTATAAGCAACCGTTTCAGCACGAATAAATCCGCGTTCAAAATCACTGTGAATAACCCCTGCTGCTTGCGGTGCGGACATTCCAGCGTGAATAGTCCAAGCGCGGGTTTCTTTTTCTCCACTGGTGAAGTATGTACGCAAACCTAACAGGGTATAAGTAGCGCGAATTAACGATTTTAAACCGCCTTCTTCTACACCTAAAGATGCTAAGAATTCACCCCTTTCTTCTTCTGGCAGTTCAATTAATTCTGATTCCACTTGTGCAGAAACTATCACAACTTGTGCATTTTCAGCAGCAGCAATTGGTCGCACTTTTTCCACGTATTCATTACCTGTTGCTAAGTCATCTTCTGACACGTTAGCAGCATAGATAATCGGCTTAACAGTGAGCAGTTCCAGTGGTTTAATAATTTCGGCTTCTTCTTCGGTCAAACTAACTTGCCGCACTGATTTACCTTCATTTAATGCAGCAGCTAATTTTTCCAGCAATGCTAATTCAATCTGTCCTTCTTTGCTCGTACGGGCTTGTTTACGGGTGCGTTCTATCCGCCGTTCAATTTGTGCCAAATCAGCTAAACCAAGCTCTAAATTGATGATTTCAATATCTCGCGCTGGATCAACCGAACCGGCAACGTGGATAATGTCGTCATTCTCAAAACAACGCACCACATGTACGATCGCATCAACTTCCCGGATGTGGGACAGAAATTGGTTACCCAGTCCCTCACCCTTACTAGCGCCCTTAACCAAACCGGCAATATCTACAAACTCAACACGCGCCGGAACAATTTGTTTCGCGGAGGAAATCTTCGCTAAAACATTTAACCGCTCATCCGGCACAGAGACAACGCCGACATTCGGTTCAATCGTGCAAAAAGGAAAATTGGCTGCTTCTGCCTTGGCGTTAGCAACCAAGGCATTAAACAAAGTAGATTTTCCAACGTTAGGGAGTCCGACAATTCCGGCTCGTAGCATTTTAAATTTGAAATTTTGGAGTTTGTACCAAACGTTATCTTAAGACTACCTGCAAAGAGTTTCAAACAGGTCCCGGAACTGTTTGAGGAATTGGTGCTGGAACCGTCTGGGGAATGGGACTCGGTACTGGTTCCGGTACTGGTGCTGGAACTGGTTCGGGAGCAGGACTAGGTATGGGTTCCGGTACAGGTCCTGGTATAGGTTGGGGAATGCTTGGTGTCTGTGATGGATCAGGATTTGGAATCTGTGGCTCAGGTAAAGGACCAGGAGAGGGATAAATCATGGTAAGTCTACTTAAATCATGCGACTTTTCCAAGCTAGATGACAACAGACGCTGCTGACATCTCCCCATATAGCTATTCCATTTATGTCTTTCGTTGCAATCTCTGATAGAGATTTACACTGAATCATCTGCGTTCTCTGTTGCCTTATGCGGTTCATTTCACCAAAATGCTCAATCAAAACCAAACACCCTTATTAGACACTTTAAAAGCTTGTGCAGAACGTCCTCATGCTGCTTTTTACACGCCAGGACACAAGCGGGGACAAGGGATTTCTCAATCCTTGGCTGATTTTTTTGGCAAAGCTGTGTGCCGCGCTGATTTACCAGAATTAGCAGAATTAGACAACCTCTTTGCACCCGAAAGCGTTATCAAAGAAGCGCAACAACTGGCAGCCGAAGCATTTGGTGCAACACAGACTTGGTTTCTTGTCAATGGTTCCACATGCGGAATTGAAGCGGCAATTCTCGCTACCTGTGGCAGTGGAGATAAAATTATTTTGCCTCGCAATGTCCATTCTTCTGCGATCGCAGGCTTAATTCTCTCTGGTGCTATCCCAATTTTTATAAATCCAGAATATGACCCAGTTTTAGATATTGCCCACAGCATCACGCCTAACGCCGTACAAGCTGCACTGAAACAGCATCCCGACGCGAAAGCGGTGTTTATGGTTTACCCCACATATTACGGTGTTTGTGGAGATGTGAGGGCGATCGCCTCTCTTGCCCATCAATACAATATCCCCTTACTTGTAGACGAAGCACACGGCGCACACTTCGCCTTTCATCCCGAACTACCAATCTCAGCGTTAGCCGCAGGTGCTGACTTATCTGTACAATCCATACATAAAACACTGGGCGCGTTAACTCAAGCGTCAATGCTGCACGTCCAAGACGACAGGATAGATGGCGATTGGGCAAAGCCCACGCTACGCGATGGCATAGAGTGCCCGCTTCGCGATCGCGTCAGTAAAGCATTGCAACTCGTACAATCTACCAGTCCCAGTTATTTACTTCTAGCTTCCCTAGATGCAGCGCGTCAACAGATGGCACTGCACGGTAAAGAGTTGATGTCCCGCACATTGCAACTAGCCCAAGAAGCGAGAACCCGTATCAGCCAAATTCCCGGCTTGTCAGTTTTGGAAATTCCTCATAGCCCCCCTTATCAAGGGGGGTTGGGGGGATCACCTGGCTTTGTGGCTTTAGACAAAACACGGTTAACTGTCACCGTTTCTGGCTTAGGTTTAACTGGATTTGCCGCCGAAGAAATTCTCGACCAACAGCTAGGTGTAACAGCGGAATTCGCCTCGCTACAACATCTCACCTTTATCATTAGTCTGGGCAACACTCAGGAGGATATTGAGCAGTTGGTGCAAGCTTTTACCAACTTAGCGATGACCTCACCTCCAAACTCGGAAGCTTCTCTGGGGATAGGGGAAAAAAGAGGTAAGGTTTTATGGGATGATGTTTCTATGATGGAAAATTGTCTGCGTATATCGCCCCGTGAAGCTTTTTTCGCTGCAACAGAAACCTTACCCATCCAAGAAACTACGGAACGGATTTGTGCCGAAATCGTTTGTCCTTATCCTCCGGGAATTCCTGTGTTGATGCCCGGTGAAATCATTACGCATAATGCTTTAGAATACTTGCAACAGATTCAGCTCATGGGTGGATTTATCAGCGGTTGTGCGGATACTAGCCTAAAGACACTTAAGGTTGTCAAAGTCTAACGTTGGTAAATTGTTTCAACCATATATGGTGTTAGACCGCTCTACACCTAGCTTCTCAAATAATTACTTGCATCTCAACCGACGATCATTCCCGCAGCGTTGGGCTGCGTCACAACCCTAGCCAGCTTCGTAAGGATTGCTCTAACTGCTCGGCATCGAAATCCGCCAACTTCCCAATCGTTGTCACAACTAAGCTCTCATGTACTGTGTACAAACCTCGCTTGACTGCTGTAGCCACGTTAAGCCCTGCTGCAGCCCACTCAGAAAGCACAAACTCACCCTCAAGTAACGATCCTGTTTTACTTGTCAGTGGCGTGATCATAACGTCTTGAGAAACATGCGGCGCACTCACGACAACTGCGGGTCTTACCTTTGAACTAGACAAATCTGAGAAGGGATACCGAACCAAGATGATGTCATTTTTGGAGTAGCTGCGCATAAACATCATCCTCGGCGTTATCCCAAACTGCATCAAGTGATGTTTGGCTGGCTTGAAGCCAAAACTCAGCTTCATCATCAGCAAGAAGTGTTACCAGCACTCTTGTTCCTTCAGGTAGTTCCGCTGATTCCAGCAGTTCAATTTTTCCTTGCCGAACGGTAGCCCAAAGCGTTTTTAACATATCCATCTTAATGAATGGTCATGCTTTGATTTTATGCCTTGATGCGGGATCTTGCGATCGCACCCAATCCCATCCCATCAGTTACTGGGCGATCGCTCTACACACTAGCTTCTTAAAACTCAAACGCCGATATTTAACCCAAAATGAGGGAAGCACGGCGGACTTCATAACTGATCGTAGTCCAGTGTAGTCGCTTTCCCCTCAGCAATTTCTTGTTTGGCGCGTTGTGCAGCAGCTACGAGTTTTTGCTGCGTTCTCTCGAAGGATTTGCTCCATTGAATTTCATCTTGTAACTCATTGATGTACTCTCGAAGGTGGTCTGCAACTTGATCCTGTACATCAACAGGTAAAGACTCCATCATCTTTACTACTGTAGTGATTGCTGGGGACGACATAGTGTGCTGCTTTCATGCGACATTCTGTTTTTAAAGCTAGCACCAATTGCCGCCTGAGTGTTCAACCAACGCGATTGTTAGACGGCATTATCTTGTGGTTCCGAACCATTGCGAACACGCTCAAGAAATTCAGGATAGTTTTCCAAGTCCTCTAAAGACTGTAAAGGTGGCATTTCAACCCAGTTAGCCTCTGCATGTAACTTGTCCACATACGCATAAAATGCTTCTTGATCATCACGATGAGCTAAAACATAGGCATGTAACTGTTTCTGACTCATTGCCTGAAAGTTAGGTTTGCTCATTGCACATACCTCCATCTGCCATTCGGATATATCTCAATGATATTCTCCTCACCTGCTAAGAAGAACACATTCCCTGTTCGCTCGTCTACACGAACCACATTAATGGGCAAGTAAAGTTTAGTAAACCAGCAGCACAAAATAAAGCACTGCGTCTTTTGTTCCGGCGTAGGAATAATTCTCGCTCCTCATTACCTCTCATCGGGCAGAGTATAGCACCTTCCGTAGCCTGTTTCTGTAGAAGTCTTTTGGCTCTAACGTAGTGTTAGCCTGCTGGTAGATACCGTAACATAGAACCAAATACTAAATATTGGATCTGATTGATGAACCCGCCGAAATCTGGTGAAGTATGGCTGGTAGATTTAGGACTTGCAGTCAACCAACTCGCTTTGGGAGCATATCTCACAGCCTAATACTACGTTCAACTACATAAACAAACACACGTCGGCTTATTTTTCCACACTATCTCAGGCAGTGTATAGTGGCGCGTAGTCTTTAATACCTACCGATTGAGACTAGGATCAACCTTCTTCAGGTAATCCCGAAAGACTTGATGTGCAGTTTTGTGGTCACCTTTTGTGGTCAGATTGCACAGCCACCATATAGGTCTACTCTGATAACATCTCGGTCTATCCGTTGCAATTAACCGACCAAAGTGTTCACAATTCCAACCGGGAACAGTGTATTCCCAATCAGCAAAAACATAAAGAGCCTGTTTGAGCCGCTCAATTGTTTGCTCAGGTTCAAAAGCAATGCAGTCAATTCCAACAACAAATTTTGCCTCTTTTCTCTCGAATGGACATAACCCACGACCTGTATCAAAAATGTGTGTATCTGACAAACCAATCCCGTAATGCCAAAACGGGTCAGGTGGATTCTGCCAATTGAGTAAACGCCCATATCGGCTACTTGAGGGGACAACAAAACACTCGACCTCTTTTATTCTCTTTTCGATTTGTTCTATGGATAACGACATACGTGAAGGCAAATTTACTAGCTACTGCTGCGTGTCAGTTCAATGAGAATATCTCAACTTACGATTGCCAGCAAGACATTACAAACTTAACAATGATTTCTAGCCATGTTTTATCCCTTCGGGATAGCTTCGCTTCACGCACCCAATTCCATCTCTTACTGTGCGATCGCCAACTGATTTTCTTCGATCACCTCATACCCATTCGCCAACTGTGCGATCGCCTTATCAATCAAATCTATACCTTGCTGCACAGTTTCAATCACGCTCAACTTTCCACGTAAATCAGCAGCACCAGCGAAACCTTTCGCATACCAAGTCATATGCTTGCGTGCTTGACGCACACCTCTATCACCCTTGTATTCGTACAAAGCTTGTAAGTGTTCCTTCGCACATTCCAAAAGCTGAATTGGAGTTGGTGGCGGTAACTGTTCTCCTGTTTTCAAGAAGTAATCAACTTCTCCCACCAAAAACGGATAACCCAAAGTCCCGCGCGAACACATGATCCCATCCGCGCCAGTTTGTTCCAAACACTTCACCGCCGCCTCAACCGAGAAAATATCTCCATTACCAATCACTGGAATATCAAGAATTTCCTTAACGCGGGCAATCCATTCCCATCGGGCATTGCCATTGTACCCTTGGGCGCGAGTACGTCCATGCACAGTAATCATTTGCGCCCCCGCATCCTGCATTCGCTTGGCAAAGTCGAGAATGGTAATTTCCTTGTCGTTCCAACCGATACGGGTTTTTACTGTTACAGGGACATCAACCGCCTTCACAACTTCCCTAACTATTGCCTCAGCGACTTCCGGCTGACGCAACAGCGAAGAACCACCACCATTTTTGGTGATTTTATTTACCGGACAGCCCATATTAATATCAACGGTATCAGCGCCTTCCTCAACCGCCTTTACCGCTGCTTCTGCCAGAAAATCTGGGCGACAGTCAAACAACTGAATACTAATTGGTCGCTCGTTACGGTCTACCTCCATGATTTTGGGCAACTGCTTCACATAGTGCAACCCCGTTGCATTCACCATCTCCGTGTACATCATCGACTCAGGCGCATAACGACGCACCAGCCGACGAAATACCATATCCGTCACCCCAGACAAAGGCGACTGGAGAACCCGACTTTTCACCTCAAAAGAACCAATTTTTAGAGGAGTCGAAAGTCTAGCTTTTAGATCAGGAGACAGCGTAAGCATATATCATGTCGAGGCACATAAGCTTTTCTATTGTACTCAGGGGATTGGCGACTAGGGATTAGGGATAGGAAATATGTAGTCACAATATCATTTTTTAGTCTGATTCTTTTGCCAATCGCTATCAACAGCCGCCATTCTCCATTGCCTAAAGACGGCAAACACCACATTGTTGATACGGTTCACCCGAATTGCTCCTAGTATTAATTCTCATACATTAGACAAAGAAAGTGAAAGCAATTCAGTCCATGAAGAAACAAGAAGAACAAACAAAAAAAATTTTGAAGCATAACCGCCCTAACCAAGGTTCGGAAAACCACCCTTCATGGACTGGCTACACAGGCTCAGTATATATATCAGCAGTAAGTAAAACCAAAGGTATTCATGCTGAACTGGCTGCTTTCTAAATCCAGTTAGTTCAATAATTTCGCCCTTTATACTCTCATTCATTCATTTGTAGTTATACGGAGCCAGCACCTACAATGGCAAAAGTAGTTGGAATTGACTTAGGTACGACAAACTCCTGCGTGGCAGTTATGGAAGGTGGTAAACCCACAGTTATAGCCAACGCAGAAGGTTTTCGGACAACGCCTTCAGTAGTCGCCTTCGCAAAAAATGGCGATCGCTTGGTTGGTCAAATCGCCAAACGCCAGGCGGTGATGAACCCCGAAAACACTTTTTATTCTGTAAAACGTTTCATTGGACGCAAGTTCGACGAAATTACCCACGAAGCTACTGAAGTTTCTTACAAAGTACTACGTGACAGCAACGGTAACGTTAAAGTTGATTGTCCGCAAGTCGGCAAACCTTTTGCTCCCGAAGAAATTTCCGCACAGGTTCTGCGCAAGCTGGTAGAAGATGCAAGCAAGTACATCGGTGAAACCGTAACTCAAGCCGTGATCACCGTTCCTGCATACTTCAACGACTCTCAACGGCAAGCAACCAAAGACGCTGGTAAGATTGCTGGTATTGAAGTTCTACGGATTATCAACGAGCCTACCGCTGCTTCTCTGGCATACGGCTTTGATAAGAAGAGCAACGAAACCATCCTCGTGTTTGACCTTGGTGGTGGTACCTTCGACGTATCCATCCTGGAAGTTGGCGACGGTGTGTTTGAAGTGTTAGCAACCTCTGGTGATACTCACCTTGGTGGTGACGACTTCGACAAGAAGATCGTTGATTTCTTAGCTGAACAGTTCAGAAAAGACGAAGGGATCGACCTGCGCAAAGACAAACAAGCGTTACAGCGTTTGACTGAAGCCGCAGAAAAAGCGAAAATTGAACTTTCCAGCGTCACCCAAGCGGAAATCAACCTACCATTTATTACCGCTACCCAGGATGGTCCCAAGCACCTGGATACAACGCTGACTCGCGCTAAGTTTGAAGAACTTTGCTCTGACTTAATTGACCGTTGCCGAGTTCCCGTTGAGAACGCGCTACGCGATGCTAAATTAAGCAAGAACGATATTGATGAAGTTGTATTAGTTGGTGGTTCTACCCGCATCCCCGCTGTACAACAAATCGTGAAGCAGGTGTTGGGTAAAGACCCCAACCAAAGCGTTAACCCCGATGAAGTTGTGGCAGTTGGTGCAGCAATTCAAGCTGGTGTGCTTGGTGGTGATGTTACTGGTATCTTGCTGTTAGACGTAACACCGCTGTCCTTGGGTGTGGAAACCTTGGGTGGCGTCATGACCAAGATTATTCCCCGCAACACCACAATTCCTACCAAGAAGTCAGAAGTCTTCTCCACCGCTGTGGATGGTCAAACCAACGTGGAAATTCACGTCCTCCAAGGCGAACGCGAGATGTCAAACGACAACAAGAGCTTGGGTACCTTCCGTCTCGATGGTATTCCCCCAGCACCACGCGGTGTCCCTCAAATCGAAGTGATTTTCGATATTGACGCTAACGGTATTCTCAACGTTACCGCTAAGGACAAAGGTACTGGTAAGGAGCAGTCTATCAGTATTACTGGTGCTTCTACCCTCGATAAGACCGAAGTCGAGCGGATGGTGAACGAAGCTGAGAAAAACGCCTCAGCTGACAGAGAACGTCGGGAGAAAATTGACCGCAAGAACCAAGCCGACTCTTTGACATACCAAGCTGAGAAGCAACTGCAAGAATTGGGCGACAAAGTCCCCGCAGCTGATAAGACCAAGGTAGAAGGTTTGGTGAAAGACTTGCGCGAAGCCGTCTCCAAGGAAGACGACGAGCAGATCAAGAAACTCACACCCGAATTGCAACAAGCGCTCTTTGCTGTTGGTAGCAATATTTATCAACAAGCAGGTGGTGGCGATGGTTCTGCTCCTGGTGGTGGTCCTGACACCTCTGGTGGCGCTTCTTCCTCCTCCACTGGCGGTGGTGATGATGTGATTGACGCTGATTTCACTGAATCTAAATAGTTATTGGTTCGGTGGGCGATGCCCACCCTACAATCCAAATCCCCCATCCAGAATGATTCTTGGGTGGGAATTTTTTTTGCAAAGATAGCGTGTAATACCTGAGATCTTGCAAGAGTTGCAACAGTGAGTCGGGGAAGCCTCCAAACCCTCGTTACCAGGTTGAACCTGGTAACGAGATATTAGAGCCTCTGGCTCTTGTTAGGTGCAAGATCTGAGATACCAAGTTGGGATAGATAGTATTGTTTCATATTAAGCAAAACCCAGTATAGCTAAGTCTTAGGTAAGATTCTTCCCAAGGCGTGAGAATGACAAACACAGGCAATTTGGTATAAGGGTGTGGAAGCGTGATTTGTACCTGAAGTATGGTGAGTTAGTCCTAACTCTTTTCTATATTGGGCTTGTATTGCAAACAAGAATCGTCATTTGATTCAGCAACACTCACTTATTCATTCAAAACTTGCGGAAAATGCCATACCCACAAGCTCCCTGGACACTTCAAGGCTACGCGATCGTAACTGGACATGTCATAAATATTGACCGAGTGCGTCACCTGATTCCCTCGGAATTAGAAATTATTTCTGTCTTTCCTGGTAAAACCGTTGGTGGCGTATATTTATCCTATTACGGATCTGGCTCGGTGCTGGAGTACAGCGAATTGATTGTTATTCCTGCTGCGGTGGGTTATCAAGGAAAAATCGGTGGATGGGTTTCTCATATTTATGTAGATAATCCTGATTCGGTAGCTGGTGGTCGAGAGGTTTGGGGACTACCGAAGGAATTAGCTGAATTTACTTGGGAAAGAGGAGAACGTGTCACTGTTCGCCAAGGAAACCGGACATTGTGTAGTCTGAACTATAACCAGCAAACCTTCGCATGGCGACAGTGGTTAGGTGGATCTAGTTTCAGTGCAAAGGATGCAAATTTACTGAACTTCTCTGCGGAATTAGAATCGCGTATAGGGTTTATTGGTTCTAAGTTAGAAGTTCCTGCTGAAAGTCCTTTTTCTGAAATCGGTTTAGGTCAACCTTTCTTAACTGTACGTTGCGAAGAAATGAGTTTGAGAGTTCGTGCGCCTGAGGTTGTGGGACAAAGGGCGGTTGAGTATAGTTTCAGATAATTACGCATCCAAAGGATAGTTTATTTAATGTCGTCGCAAACAGTGCAATGGGCAAAGCCCCGCCGTAGGCGATCGCTCTTTTGTGTTTGTATCCGCTCTAAAGAGTGATTTACTTGATGTTGTCGCAAACAGTGCGATGGGCAAAGCCCCGTCGTAGGCGATCGCTCTTTTGTGTTTGTATCCGCTCTAAAGAGTGATTTACTTGATGTTGTCGCAAACAGTGCGATGGGCAAAGCCCCGTCGTAGGCGATCGCGGTTTTTTGTTTGTATCCGCTCTAAAGAGTGATTTACTTGATGTTGTCGCAAACAGTGCGATGGGCAAAGCCCCGCCGTAGGCGATCGCCCCTAACCCTCTGCGGTGCAAGCAAGCTTTCTTAGGGCGGTTTTGGCATAAGCCAAAGCCGGAGTGGGGTTCCGACTGTATTGCAACGAAGTGAGAAGCGCTATAATCCAAAACCGACAAAAACACGCTGGCGAATCAAGCCGAATTAAGCTATACCCAGCACTTTCCGTAACACCACTTGGTCTTCTAACTTGGCTTTGAGGCGACCATTTTCCAAATCTCGAATCCAGCTTTGACTTTTCCCTGCCAGTTTCGCTAATTCTCTTTGCGAAAGATTAAGGTTTTTTCTTGCCTGCAAAATCTGTTCGCCTAGCAGATATCCTGTTGTGATTTTTGATTTTGTTCTGTTTTTTGTCGTTCGTCGCTTTTTTTCAGATTCAGTGGTTTGTTGCTGCCATTCTGGCGGTAGCGTAAACGATAAAATCCGGGCATTCATCAGCATATTCCACTTGCCACGGGGACTTTTATCTGTCAGGCGTCTGTCTCCGCTAGCGTCCTTAATCCAAAATTCTAAGGCATCGTCTGGATCTTCGGGAATATCCACCAATTTCGCCCACAACGGTTGAATTTCTGATGGGTACGTCACTGGGTCGAAACTTGGTTTCATACCATAATGATTCAGAACTTCCAAATCGTTTTCAAAGGTTCGTAGCAGTCGCTTGCGTTCCTCCCGTTGTCTGCAAGCAAGAGAAACTTTCTCTTCACCGTAAGCAACACGCAGCAAGGTGGGAACTGTAATACGCTGTTCTTTGCCCATTTTAGTTTTAAACAGCAACCACAGCATCAGTCGCGCTGCTCCTTCGTGTTGCTGCCAAATACTCATGACGGTTGTTAACAGGGTTTTCGGCAGACTGCCATATTGATAAAATGTATTTCGTTCCTTGCATCCTTGTTTGTTTAAGAAATACTGCGCCCATAGACCTGCTTTGACTTTAAAAGTGAGTCCAACTAGATATTTGCACCCTTGATCATCTTCTTGAAAGTGATGCTGAACTTCTACCAAGTGCCACAAGCGACATCCTTCCACTGAAAATCCTTTGACTCGACCTTGTTGGGGCCAATCAATAGAGGTTATCAGCGAGCAAGTTTGCTGCACCAAGTTCTTCATTAAAGCCAACTTCGCGGGTTTGCTGAGGTCTTTGCGTTTCTCCAGCCCCAAATATTTCTCAATTTGGCGATCGTCAATCGTAAAATCTTGCACCCAAGGCTGATCTAAAGCTGTTGCATGAGCTGCGAAAATCAATTGCATACAAGCCGCTCTGATATCAAGCGTCTCAATGACTTCTAAGGAAGTTGCAAGTTCGCTGCCATTGCTGAGTTTGCTGATGTGAAAGGCGATCGCCCCTCGCCCCTGATTAACTTGTCGGCTATAACACACCTTGCCATATTCATCAATTTCCCAAGGTAGGGAGTTTCGCTGTGCCAGCACATTGCAAGCTTCCCAGATAACGATCGCCGAAGCAAATGGGTTGCTCTTACCGTTAGCAAATAAATCTGGGCTGGTGGCATCTCTGGAATCAATTTTACATCTCCCCCTTTTCGCCTGCATGGGTATAGGGGAATCAATCGGACAAACGACTACACATTGGGGTTCGGGATAATAACCTTCGCAGTTGTTACAAAGGCTAGGGTCGATCCAGTATTTATCGTTCTCTAATTTGATTGCACCAGTAGGACATTGGGGACGGCAGTTGTCACATCCAACGCAACTGTTGTTAGGAATTGTATAAGGCATAAGGCTTTTTCCTACTTTAATCGTTGAGATGTCTGGCTCAAGTCTCCCCTGGATGTGTCCTCTTGATTCACTACTCACTACCACATTGTTTGGACGGTAATAATAAACCTTGACCGTACTACTTAACCACATCCTTATTCGGACCGCGCATCCAATTGGAAGCTATTTAAGGCTTGTAAGCCGAGCCTAATTTTTAATATTTCTTACTTTCTAACATTTCATAAATTTCTATTTCAGTTTGTTAGCAATGAGCTAAACATCTTTTTTCAACTTAGCTTGAATAGGTAACTCAATAACATTTTTGATTCTTATTTCAATATTTTTTCAAGTGTTATTGCTGAACAATTGCTCCTCCTACTAGTGCTTTCAATTAACAATATTAATACTATTAATATTTAGCTCATAACTCATTGAGTTATTAATTTGACATTGATAATGAACCAACTCAATTTTATTGGTTAAACCAGATAAAGGATGATGTCTTTCTATTGTTCATTGATAACTAACGACTCCTCTTAAGAGGTAGTTTCCCATTTTTTGGAAAAATTTACTAATAAGTTTTTGCATTTAAAGGTTGAAGATTAACAATTCTATCTCTTGCACAAATCTTATTTTGTCTCGCGCTAAGGCGCAAAGACGCAAAGAATAACACTAAGAAAAAGAGTTTTGCAAGAAGTCTATTAACTTAGTGTGATTTGGTAAGTCATCAAACTTTAATTGAATGAGAAAACGTATTAAACAATCAAAAATCGGAAGATTAGACTATGTTAGTATGAGCTTAAAGTCAAACAGATGTGTCAGCACAGAAGGTAAATTATGGCAACGCTAACAGGATTAACATTTGGTGGCAAAACTTGGACACCTAAATTCGTTGAGGAAATTGACCAGGACAAATGTATCGGTTGCGGCAGATGCTTTAAAATCTGTGGGCATAATGTGCTGGTATTAAAAGCAATGAACGAAGAAGGAGAATTTGTCGAGGATGAGGACGATGATGAAATTGAAAAGAAAGTGATGACAATCGCCAATAAAGAAAATTGCGTGGGTTGTGAGGCATGCGCTAGGATTTGTTCCAAAAATTGCTATACCCACTCTGTATTAGATAACTAAAGTTTTTGGGTTGTAAGAGAGGTCGGTTAAAGAAGGTGCTGTTTGACGAAAGTGTAAAACGGTGTACATCCAAATGGCAGTTTCTCTCTTCAGTAGAAAGGTCAGTAGAGAGGAAGGTACTAGAGGGGAATATTTAAAGTTACAGGAACTAAGAGCAAAAAGTTCATAGTAAACGAATCCGTAAATCTCAAATTGTCAGCTATTAACAAATTAAAAATTGCTGCCTTTGATAGCCTAATCACTTGCTATAACAGACAGCCGCCTCTGCAACTAGTTTATCTTGAAGTGCAAGCCTCCTGTACTAGGAGTGGAGAGATAGTTTTCATTTTTTTGGGGGAGCGAAGAATTAAAACATTTTAAAATTCCCCCACTTTTCTAGAAGAAACATAGAAAATGAATTTGGTTAAAACAATAGCTAATTGCGTCATGAGTCATTAAAACAGTGAACAGTACCAGCCGCAGTGACGCCTGCGTATGGTGTGGTTGTACTGACACCAACGCTTTCGGTCCAATTGGTGTGGTGTTTCCCCTTTCGGATGAAACTGATAACTGATAACTGATAACTGGTAACTGTTAATGACTAGTCATGAGAACTAAAAAAAGATGACAAGAAATACATGACCAAGGATGCTACTAGCAATTAGCCATGTAAGTAAGAGACACAACTCTTCTCTTTCCTCGCTTAGAGTATATATCAAGAGTACAGGATGTGGTGTACTGGGGTAAAACTCAGAAAAATATACCTTTAACGACGTTTCACAAAGCAGGTATTTATGGAACAAATTCCTGTTTCACTATGGACTCTAGTGGCTGGGATATTAGTTACAATTGTCAGCATTTGGGTTGGACAAAATCACGGTCTATTACCGGTGCAAGCATCGCAACAAGCGCCTTTGGTAGACGGTTTTTTTAACATTATGGTCTCCATTGCCACAGCTCTGTTTTTGGTGGTAGAAGGAACCATTGTGATTTTTTTGGTTAAGTACCGCCGCCGTCGTGGAGATGACACAGATGGTGTGCATGTTGAAGGTAACTTTCCCTTAGAAGTTTTTTGGACGGCGATCCCATCTCTTATCGTCCTCTGCTTGGGAATCTACAGTGTTGATGTTTTTAACCGAATGGGAGGGTTTGAGCCGGGGAGTCATCCTCATATGCCTCATTCTCCAGCTCATGTAGCCCAAATTCCAGGAAGTGCGATCGCTGCTACCCTGAGTGATGCTTCACCGCATGAATTGCAAACAGCAGCACCAGCAGCAGCCCCGAAAATCGGCATTGGCGCGACTCCTCAAGAGGAAGGCAAAAAAGCTGACTTGGTTGTCAACGTCACAGGAATGCAGTTTGCTTGGCTGTTCGACTACCCCGATAGTGGAGTGAATGCTGGAGAATTACACGTTCCTGTCGGTGCTGACGTGCAACTCAACCTTTCTGCAACGGATGTAATCCACTCGTTCTGGGTGCCGCAATTCCGGCTGAAGCAAGATGCCATTCCTGGAATACCTACCCAACTACGATTTGTGGCTACTAAACCTGGTACATATCCCGTAGTTTGTGCTGAACTTTGCGGCGGCTACCACGGCTCAATGAGGTCACAAGTCATTGTCCACACGCCCGAAGAGTTTGAAAGCTGGCTGTCTGAAAACCGGGTTGCTCAAAAGCAAGATTTGAAACAAGCTGTTGCAGTGAATCCAGCAGACTTATCCACATCAGAGTTTCTCGCTCCCTACGCCCAAGAGATGGGGGTGAACACAGCAACTCTCACCCAGGTTCAAAAATAACAGTTAGGAGTCGGGAGTTTGAAGTTAGGAGTCGGTAATTATAGCGGTTTGCAACCTGGAGTAAGGTACACCAAAGAAATAATGAACCACAGATGGACACAGATGGACACAGATGGACACGAGATTTATTTGTACTTTCTTCAATTGAGTTGCGCTATATTATTCTCCCCATCTCTCACTGCCCCTAATCCCCACTTGGTGGGGGCTCCGAGTTTCCCACCTCCCTATTAGCCTAAACGAGCAAAGTAATTGTTTAGCAGCTTATGACTCAAGTAGAACTTCCACGAAACACTCCACCCGAAGACAATCAATCTGGTACTCAGGTGATTGCCCATGCACAACATCATCAGGCGTGGAAATGGTACGACTACTTCACGTTTAATGTTGACCACAAGGTTATTGGCATCCAATACCTGGTGACGGCGTTTGTATTTTATCTGATCGGCGGACTTATGGCTGTTGCCATACGTGCTGAACTGGCGACACCAGAATCAGATCTGCTTGATCCAAACCTCTACAACGCTTTCATGACGAATCACGGGACGATCATGATTTTCCTGTGGATCGTACCCAGTGCAATTGGCGGATTTGGTAACTATCTGGTGCCATTGATGATTGGCGCTAGAGATATGGCTTTTCCCAAGCTGAATGCGATCGCCTTTTGGTTAAACCCACCCGCAGGATTGCTGCTAGGGGCTAGCTTCTTCTTTGGCGGTTCGCAATCTGGTTGGACAGCTTACCCACCCTTAAGTTTGGTTACGGCTAACACCGCGCAAACGCTGTGGATACTCGCCATTGTCCTGGTGGGAACTTCCTCAATTTTGGGTTCGGTGAACTTTGTCGTCACTATCTGGAAGATGAAGGTTCCCAGCATGAAATGGGACCAATTGCCCTTGTTCTGTTGGGCGATTTTGGCAACCTCCGTGCTTGCACTACTCTCCACACCCGTGTTAGCGGCGGGGTTGGTGTTGCTGTTGTTTGACCTCAACTTTGGCACCTCGTTCTTTAAACCAGATGCAGGCGGTAACGTTGTTATCTACCAACATTTATTCTGGTTCTATTCCCATCCGGCAGTTTATCTGATGATTCTGCCTATCTTCGGCATCATGTCCGAAGTCATTCCGGTTCACGCCCGCAAGCCAATCTTTGGATATAAGGCGATCGCCTATTCTAGTTTGGCAATCTGCGTCGTCGGTTTGTTCGTCTGGGTACACCATATGTTTACCAGCGGTACACCCGGTTGGATGCGGATGTTCTTCACTATCTCCACCCTGATCGTTGCCGTTCCCACTGGCGTGAAGATTTTTGGTTGGGTTGCTACCCTCTGGGGCGGTAAAATTCGCTTCACATCTGCCATGCTCTTCGCCATTGGCTTGTTGTCGATGTTTGTCATGGGTGGCTTGAGCGGCGTGACAATGGGAACAGCCCCCTTTGATGTTCACGTCCACGACACTTACTATGTGGTGGGGCATTTCCACTACGTCTTGTTTGGCGGTTCTGTATTTGGGATTTACGCTGGAATCTATCACTGGTTCCCCAAAATGACGGGGCGGATGCTGAATGAAACTTGGGGTCGCGTTCATTTTATCCTCACCTTCATCGGTACAAATCTGACCTTCCTACCCATGCACGAGTTGGGTTTGCAAGGAATGCCCCGACGAGTTGCAATGTATGACCCGCAATTTGTCACCCTCAATGAGATTTGTACCATTGGTGCGTTTATTTTGGGTGCGTCCGTGATTCCCTTCACCATCAACATCCTTTGGAATTGGATTGCTGGACGCAAGGCGGGTGATAATCCTTGGAATGCTTTGACCTTAGAATGGACAACCAGCTCGCCACCTCTAGTTGAAAACTGGGAAGAATTGCCCGTCGTCACTCACGGTCCCTACGACTACGGCTTGAACGATCACAGTGCTGAAATACCCCCATCTGCTGCAACTGAGGTAGGTGCTTAGCCAGGGAAGTAAATGCCCATAGTTCCCGTTCTTGTGAGGTGGTTCTTGTGGGGTGGGCAGAGGATTGCCCGCCCTTGATCAAGACGGGCGAGACGCCCGTCCCACAAAACAATCAAAAGCATAAACAATATGGCTATAGCGACAACAACGAGTCCAGTTCATCACGAAGAACATCATCCAGATTTGCGAGTCTTGGGGCTGTTAGTGTTCCTCATTTCCGAATCTCTGATGTTCGGCGGATTTTTTGCTACTTACTTGTTCTTCCGAAGCGGTGCTGAAGCTTGGCCTCCAGAAGGAACCGAAGTAGAGTTATTGTTGCCTACAATCAACACTATCATTCTGGTTTCCAGTAGTTTCGTTATTCACTTCGGCGATACAGCAATTAAAAAGAATGATGTCCAAGGAATGCGGAAGTGGTACAAAATCACTGCAATCATGGGCGCAATATTCTTGCTTGGTCAGGTGATTGAGTACGTAACTTTGGGATACGGTCTGACTACCAACGTATTTGCTAACTGCTTTTACTTAATGACAGGGTTCCACGGTTTGCACGTTTTTGTGGGGCTGTTGTTGATTTTGGGTGTGTTATGGCGTTCCCGTCGTCCTGGTCACTATTCTGCCACCAAACACACTGGCATTGAAATGGCAGAAATCTACTGGCACTTCGTAGACATCATCTGGATTGTTCTCTTCACCCTGCTGTACATTCTCACTAAGTTTTGACATTGGGAATTAGCGATTAGGGATTGGCAATTAGGGATTAGGTATTTCCTAGTCCCTAGTCCCTAGTCCTCAATACCCATTCCCTCAAGGAGATTTCTATGCAAGTTGATGCAGAAAGATTTTCATGGTTTCAAGTTCCAGACGATATCAAACAGTTGTTGATGTTGGCGGCAGCAAATTGGGACAATACTTCAGAATCAGAAAAGTATATTAACCAAGCTTTAGCCAAAACTGAAGATTCGACAGACGTTTTGGTAGCAGCTTATAGATATTTTTTCTATAAAAATAATTATTTAATGGCTTTGCAAACAGCAGTTAAAGTTATAGATAGAATTAAATTATCCGAGCTACTTCCAGATAATTGGGAGCAACTTAAACCAATATTGATGAGTCGCAAAGATGACCCAAAAATAAGACTTTATCTAAATGCTTATGCAGCTTCTGGATTGGTATTGGCAAAGCTGGGAGAAATAGACAAAGCTAAAAAAGTCAGCGCTCAAGTGAAGGAAATTGATGATAAAAATCAGTTTGGAGCAGCAATTTTATATGACATTCTAACACGACCAAGTGAAGAAGAATGAATATAATGTTTAATTTATCATTTATTTTATGGTTGAAAGCTTATGAAAGGAAGAGATTGGCTTGTTACTGAAGACGGACAGTATCAAGTCTGTAAATCTGTGAGAGCATGGGATTTGCTGAGAGATAATTATCGCTTCTATCGATTTCTGACTGAAGTGGAAGATGTTCTTAAGGATGCTGAAGATGAAAGCAGCCATCTTCCAGAAATTCGGATGCTAGTCAGGCGATTGATTATTAACTCTTACTGGGTACAAAGTCGGTATTTAGAGCCTTGTTCTAAAACAGGAATTTCAGTTGTTCTCCTTTATGATGAGTTAGGTTTTCCATTTACCGTGCAAACTGTAACATTTGCACCTGGAACTCCATCGACAATTCACAACCACGGAACTTGGGGTGTTATCGCCGTGTTAAAAGGAGAGGAGAAAAATACATTTTGGCAGCGTACACCCAATTCAGAATTTAAGGACAAAATTGAACGGACGGGAGAGTTAACCTTATTTCCAGGGGATGTTATTAGCTTGGCTCCGAATGCAATTCATAGCGTGGAAGCAGTCGGTGATCAACCAACTGTGACTTTTAATATTTATGGTGAAACTCGTATGCAAGAGCGTTTTGAGTTTGACACCGTTAGCCATTTGGCTAGGAATTTCTAACTCGTAGAAAAGCAGGGGGAGATGAGGGAGTGAGGGAGGGAGGGGGATGAGGGAGATGAGGGGGATGAGGAGGACAAATAACTAATAATTAATTAGGAGAAATTTAAATGGCAAGAGTGATTTTTTATGAAAAACCTGGCTGTAAAGGTGGTACTAAGCAAAAAACTCTGCTAACAGCCGCAGGACATGAGGTGGTAGCTTACAATTTGTTGACTGAACCTTGGACTATTGAACGTTTGCGCTCATTTTTTGGCGATCGCCCTGTCGTTGAATGGTTTAACCGCACCGCCCGACGGGTACAATCCGGTGAGATAGTTCCTGAACAAATAGATGCTGACACTGCCCTGTTGCAGATGCTTCGAGATCCGCTATTAATTCGCCGTCCTTTGATTGAAGTGGGCGATCGCCGTGAGGTGGGTTTCGATGTGCAACTGATTGATGCGTGGATTGGTTTACAGCCTGTAGACGAGTCATTGAAGGAAATCAGCGAAAATCTCATGAGTCAGGATTTGCAAAGCTGTTCCCACAAGCATGGACACAAACATGAGCACAAACATGAGCAAGGTTCCTGCAAACACTAAATAGACCTCTTCAATGAATCCAATTACACCCACAGAGTGTAAGTCTGGGAGCAACGTGGACACACAAACAAAACTTGCCTCTACAAGTTCTCACTGTATAAATCCGCGCAGGCGGACTTAGCTTGTGTAGCCGCGAATTCTATTCGCCTGGTATTCTTGTGTACCAGCGACTATGATGGCTTGGGTGATCACTGAAATGCGATCGCCCTTTTTGCTGGTATTCTCCAACAACACAACCTAAAGGGAGTTTTGCAGTAAGGTTGTAGAGAGATGCGGTCATTATCTAAATTTTAATTACACTGCATAGGTAAATTTTGCGAACACCTATTAAAACTAGAATGGAGATTTTGACGCGATAACCTTTTTCTTTCAGAGGAGTTAAAACTTATGTCAGGACAAGCTGTAGGTTCTGTCAATATACCTAGATTGAGTAAAGGCAATCAGGGTGAGGCTGTCAAGATTTTACAACTGCTTTTAGACAATTTTCATGGCTACTCAGTTGCAGTTGATGGCATTTTTGGTACGAACACAGAAAATGCTGTCAAAGACTTCCAAAATTCCCGTGATTTTGTAAATGACCCTCCAGGAGTCGTAGCTAATCAAACTTGGGAGGCGTTAGCTAATAGACAGTAGGCTCGTTGCAAAAGACAATTGGATGAAAATGAAACCACAGATGGACACAGATGGACACAGATAAATTATCTGCGTTTGTCTGCGTGCATCTGCGGTTCTAAATATCCATTAATCCTACTTTTCTAACAAATCTAATAATTGGCGTTTACAAAAAGTGGGATTGTCCCACCTTTCTATCCCTACCAAAATTGTGGGGATTTTTGTTTTTTTTAGTACGTGAGTATTAGTTAAACAGGCTTTGCAATACACCTAAGAGTCTATTCGTCCTGCTATTGTCAATATTATAGCCGCTGCCATGTTGGTTAGGACAAAGACCGCTACGGATAGGTGTAACCAGCCGCTCTGTTAAATTTGCCAATGTCCTAAGCTGTCTGACCACGGCTATAATAGGGATACCCCACCCCAAGAACGCAAAAGACTTTACACGCTCGCTTCACTGCCAATTGCGCAAGTCCTGTCAACATTTAAACTATCTTTTTAACAGGTTACGAGCTTGGGAAACTTATCCCTAGACATGAATCTGGATACGCTTTTCAGTAAATTCCTTTGGTTGGCGCAGTTCGCCGCGTTCTGCCTGCTGGAGCATTAACCAAATCTGAGAACCTAACAAGTCAATTTCTGTAGTCATGAATTGTTCGCCACCGAAACGGCGAATGTTGTCCGACTGCGCTTTGAGAACAGCAGCATCCTGACGGATAATGCTTGATAACAATAACTTTACTATTGGTCGCATCAGCCAACCAGGTAATCCTAAACGGTAAGTGACAACCACAAAGTTCCGGATGTGGAAATCAGATACTGGGGTCATAGCTTGAGTAACCAACAAGCTATAATTTTTTCCAAATCGGTACTCTACTTGTCCAATAGATGGCAAGATGAAGCGATCAAAGTGGCTGACTTCTGCAGCACCTGGTGCAATAATTCGGGCAGCAAGACCAGTGGGGCGGGGTTCGTCAACATATTCGGTCTCAACACCATTCGGCTGACGCCTGATGACAGCCGTGATTTGCTTTTTTTTTGGTTCGCTGCGGAACAAACCTCTATGAACAAAGGCAGTATGTGGTATATCCGTGACATTTTCTAGAGCAGCTAGGAGGGTGGACTCGTAACAGAACTCTTCACGCCAAGTGGTGTAGCCGTTTTCGTTGACGTTAGGAAACTGGTAGGGAAGAGTTGTTGGCTCTGCGTCAGGGTTCCCAAAAATCCATACGAAGCCGTCTTGCTCAACGACTGAGTAGCTTGATGCTTTGATGCGATTGTTTTCTGGAATACTGCACAAACCTGGCACAGCTTGACAAGCACCGCTACCGTCGAACTGCCATCCGTGGTAACTACATTCAAGATAGCCATCTACAATCCGCCCTTGCGAGAGCGGCATATTACGGTGCGGACATCTATCCAAAAAAGCAGATGCCTTACCGTCTGCCCCACGGAAAAGAACCAGTGGAATACCAAGAACTGTACGTGCCACCGGCTTGTCGCGTAGCTCTTTTGACTGGCACGCAATATACCAATAGTTCGTCAACCGTGCTACTGAGATATGGGTTTTAGTAGGCGGCAAAGTTAGATGCGGTTTTTGCACTTCCATATTTTTATAATCCCATTCCCACCTTTTGGCACAAAACAGTATTTACTTCTATACTTTACACTCAACTTGCGTGTATATTAAAAATAGTTACTGATTCAGTATAATACTGAGTAACAACTTTATTTTGTATTTAGAATTTTTTTTTGGGAAAAAATTAGGTTCACTGGGAATTATAAAAAGCTTTTAGGATGCAAAGTTACCTCAATGGCTAGCAAGCAAAATTTTGGAGCAGTGGTAATAACTGGCGCATCAAGTGGAATAGGTGAAGCCTGTGCTATTTACCTTGATAAGTTGGGATACCAGGTATTTGCTGGTGTACGCAGGGATGCTGATGGTGAGCAGCTCAGACGCAAAACCTCAGTTAGACTTACACCGCTTTTGTTAGACGTTAGGGATGAAGCATCGATTATGGCAGCTGCAAACACTGTGAGTGCGGCTTTGAACACTGTTGGTCTTGCTGGTTTAGTCAACAATGCTGGTATAGTCGTTGCAGGTCCACTCGAATTCCTCCCTGTCGCTGAGCTAAGAAAGCAACTCGAAGTGAACGTAATAGGACAGATAGCAGTCACGCAGGCATTTTTACCACTTTTAAGAAAGGCTCAGGGTCGTGTTATCAACATTGGTTCTGACAACGGCAAGGTTTCTGTGCCTTTTCTGGGTCCCTATTGCGCTTCAAAATTTGCAATGGAAGCGCTTACAGACGCGCTTCGCATGGAGCTGCAACCTTGGGGTATTGAGGTTTCGATCATCGAACCTGGCACTGTCACAACGCCAATTTGGGAAAAGTCCTCAGATTTAGCCGATGATATCTGGAACAAATTGCCGCCTCAGGCGCACAAACTATACTCAGCTGCTGTAGATGCTACTCGTAACACAGCAAACAAGTTAAGTAAAAATGGTTTTCCTGCTGAGGTAGTAGCCTTCGCTGTTGCCCAGGCGCTTACTGCTAAAAAACCAAAAACTCGTTATGTAGTAGGACTCGATGCCCAAATTAATATCTGGCTCGCCAAAATTCTGCCCGATCGCCTGCTTGACAAACTGATTATTCAATACCTTGGTTTACCGAAAAATCCCTGAAAAAGTCCTTCAGCCCAACTATTAGCTCCCTTTTCTTTTAGGCTTGGCAAAAACAATAACTCCTAAAAATTCCTTTAAGGTTTCCCGCAAGGTTTTTTTAACGTATTGCCCACAGTATAAAGGGTTTGAGAGTCCAAGCTACCTCGTAAGCTAAACGCTCATGTATGGGTAATTTTGCCAGTTTTGCCAAAATTTTTGTAGGCTCTTATTTTGGCGAAGGTATTGTTAAATCAGATGTGATTGTTTGGTTTGAGTGGGCGCGGCGAGAGAGGATTGTGCTGGCAATGTCGGGGGGAGATCATTCGGAACAAGAATTGCATATTGGAACCAAGTAACATGATTAAATATGAGAGATTATGGCAGCGAAAAAACCATGATTGCTAAAGAAGAAATTACTATCAAAGTCCCGTCTGAGGTAGCACAGGCATACCGCAATGCCACGGAAGAAGAACGGGAACAAATTGAAGCCCGGATTGCAGTGTTACTAAAGTCTTCAATGACAAGCAAGCTTGAAGCCATTGCCAAGCTCAGGCAGACAATGGATGAAATTGGCTTCCGAGCCGCCCAAAGGGGTTTAACCCCAGAGATTTTGGAGTCAATCTTGAATGACGACGAATAAAATCCGGGTTGTGTGTGATGTCAATGTCATCATTAGCGCGGTGTTATTACCAGGGAGCAAACCAGATCGCGCACTCAGAAAAGCTCAAGATTTAGGAGAATTGTTGGTGTCTGAGTCCATTTGGCTGGAGCTAGAACAGGTACTCGCTCGACCCAAATTTAATCGGTACATCACGCCAGAAGAACGAAACGATTTCCTGGTGGATTTGTCCGAAACTGTACAGTTCATTAAAGTGACTGAACAGATTAATGAATGTCGAGATCCAAAAGATAACAAATATCTGGAATTAGCACTCAGTGGAAAAGCAGAATGTATTGTGACCGGAGATGATGATAAGAAGAGTGCTAAATCCCTGGAGGGGAATTGAGATTCTGACTGTTCAAGAATTTTTAGAAAAGAATTAGGGTTGCGATTCTGGATAGAGAGTGAGTTAAGTGGCAGAGGTAGTAATTAAATTCAGTTTTTTTCTATCTCACATATCTGCTGTATATTTGACTACAACTATACTGTTTTGGAAAGTGGGAAAAGTGGGTTTGTTGGGATGTTTTATGTAAAGTATTGATAATACTATTGATCAACTGTAAGTTGATGAATGAAGTATATAGTTATCGATTTAACAGATTAATGTCACCCGCTCAGAAACTGCTATCAAGTCTGCTCAAGGAGTTGTAATTTTTTGAGCATTCCTTACAAGGCGCGAATTAGCGATCGCATATTGCAAACTCTTTAAAGAGTAAAACATTCTACATAGTAATTGATTCCTATCTTGATAGAAGTAACGTGCTCCAGGCTTAGTTTCTACTTTACTTGGTGTTTTTTAAGATTTTATTAGTACATATGTACTAATAAAGAATTGGGTGCTTCAGCTTTTGTTCGTTATTTAAACCACTCAGGAAAGCAAATAGGCAAGCAAATTAAGACCGCCCAAAAACGTCTGAAACAACCAAATATCGTGAAGCATATTATAGTGATTTTGTACAGTGTGTAAGTCCTAGTACACAAGTATCTCAAGGTCTGTCTTGAGTGCCCGCAAGTTCAAATTTATAGTCATCAGATGGGTGATCTTAAGTAGAAGTAGAAGAAATTTCATTCTTTGGATGTAACTTGAGAATTTTAGGGAGTGTATAACAACTTGTTTTCAGCTAATTTGCTTAAATTCACCACTTTAGTTGACCTTTTAAGAGACAAAGCACTCAACCAACCAAGTCAACTGGCTTTTACCTTTCTAGTGGACGGAGAAAAAGAAGAAGTAAGCCTAACTTATCAAGAGTTAGACCAAAAGGCAAAAGCCATTGCTGTGGTGCTTCAAAGTATGAAAGCCACTGGAGAAAGGGCACTCCTGCTTTACCCACCGGGACTAGAATTCATTGCTGCTTTTTTCGGGTGTCTTTATGCTGGAGTCGTTGCTGTCCCTATATATCCACCCCGACGCAACCAACGCATGACAAGGTTGCAAGCTATTGTAGCTGACGCACAGGCTTCTTTTGCGCTCACCACAACATCTGTTTTCACGAGCATAGAACGCAGCTTAAAAGAAGAACCAGAACTAGCAGCTTTGCATTGCATAGCCACTGACAATATTGCCAGCGACCTTGCTCCTGATTGGCAATCTGACAAAATTAGCAACGACACACTGGCATTTCTTCAGTATACTTCCGGCTCCACTGCTGCACCGAAAGGAGTGATGGTGAGCCATAAAAATCTACTACATAATCAATTATTAATACAGCAAGGATTTCAACATACAGAGCAAACGATTGTTGCCGGCTGGTTGCCTCTCTACCATGACATGGGCTTGATTGGAAATGTGCTTCAGCCCCTTTACTTAGGTGTTCCATGCATTCTCATGTCTCCGGTAGCTTTTCTGCAACGTCCTCTGCGTTGGTTGCAAGCAATTTCTCGCTACAAAGCTACTACCAGTGGTGGACCGAATTTCGCTTATGACTTGTGTGTTCGTCACATTACTCCCTCTGAGCGGTCAGATCTCGACCTAAGTAGCTGGGAGGTGGCTTTCAATGGAGCCGAAACGGTGCGTGCCGAAACTATAGAACGGTTCACAAATGCTTTTACCCAGTGTGGGTTTCGCCCTGAGGCATTCTACCCATGTTACGGGCTGGCAGAGGCAACTCTGTTTGTTTCTGGTGGACGAAAAGCAGAACCACCTGTAGTTCAATCTGTCGAGATAGAAGCGTTGAAGCAAAACCGCGTGGTTCTATCTGGAGGAGAAAATGGTAAAGTCCAAAAGTTAGTTGGCTCTGGTAAAGCCATACTGGAACAGCAGATTGTGATTGTCCATCCTGAGACTTTAAGAACCTGTTCCCCTTCGGAGGTGGGTGAGATTTGGGTGTCAAGTCCTAGTGTGGCTCAGGGGTACTGGAGGCGATCGCTTGAAACTGAAAGCGCCTTCCAAGCTTACTTGCATACAGGTTCCAGTCCGTTTTTGCGTACAGGAGATCTAGGATTTTTGCTGGATGGAGAGCTATTCGTCACAGGTCGGCTCAAAGACCTGATTGTCATCCGGGGTCGCAATCACTACCCTCAAGATATTGAACTGAGCGCAGAAAAAAGCCACCCAGCTTTGCGAGCAAGTGCAAGTGCTGCATTTTCAGTTGAGGTTAGTGGGGCTGAACGAGTGGTGATTGCTTGTGAGGTGGAGCGGAGTTACCTTCGGAATGTGGAATTGGATGAGGTAGCAGGGGCTATCCGTCAGGCGATATGGAACTCACACGAGTTGGAAGTTTATACCGTGTTGCTACTAAAAACTGGGAGCATACCGAAAACTTCTAGTGGCAAGATTCAACGCCTAAATTGCAAGGCTAGCTTTTTGGCTGGAAGCCTAGATGTGTTGCATACGTTCAATTCAAATAAAAATTCAAATAAAACAGTAAAAAATATTTCTGAGCAAATCACTACAGAACCTCTAATTGACTCAGAGCCACAAATGTATTTATCTGTCGGGGAGACTAAAGTTGCCGCAACTTCGGAAATCAGCAAACAGCGGGCTAATGATGTTATTAACTGGCTTCGCAGTTACGGGGGCGATCGCATTAACTCTCGTCTGATTGATGAGCGACGTTGTATACCACCCCATATAGTACTTGATTTAGGAAATCGCGGCATTCTGGGGATGCAAGTAGCTGAAAATTATGGAGGACTTGCACTCAAAAACCGCGACACCATGCGCGTTATTGAACAAATTGCCGCCATCGATTTGACGCTTGCTACCTTTGTGGGTGGCAATAATGCTTTGGGTATTCGTCCTATCCAACGTTATGCCACACAAGCCTTGAGAGATGAACTCCTACCCGTGCTAGCCTCAGGTCGTGAAATGGCGGCCCTTGCAGTTACAGAGCCTGGTGCAGGCTCGAACCCCAAAGCGATCTCAGCCACAGGTGTGGCAAATGGCAAGGGTGGTTGGCAATTGCATGGAACCAAAATTTGGAGTGGTTCTGCTTCTTGGGCGGGTGTGATCAACGTTTTTGTCCAACTCCTTGATGCTAGCGGGCAATCGAGTGGCATGACTGGTTTTGTTGTGCGTCAAGGAACACCAGGCTTGCGAATTGGTCCTGAAGCTCTAACGATGGGAATGCGTGGCATGGTGCAAAACACCATCTATCTCAATGATGTTCCAGTAGAGCCAAGCCATCTTCTCTGGCGACCGGGAGCAGGTATGGAAGTCGCTCAGGATACATTTATGTTCGCCCGATTGGGCTTGGGGGCAATAAGTGTCGGCGGTATGAAGCGAGTTGCACAGCTCATGCATCGCTATGCAACTCGCCGTTCCGTTGCTACTGGTCGTCTCTTGGACAACCCAGTCACACTGGCACGCATGAGTGACCTGACAGCAGCCATTACAACAGTGGAAACACTGGTTGCTTTGATAGCCGAGTTACTTGATGCGGGACATTCTGTTCCGGAAGAAGCGTTTGTAGCCTGTAAAACTTCGGGACCAGAATTTCTGTGGTGGGCTGCTGACACCCTCGTTCAACTGCTGGGGGGTCGTGGCTACATGGAAAATAACCTTGCACCACAGCTCCTTCGGGATGCCAGACTTTTTCGCATATTTGAAGGACCTACTGAAACTCTGAATATGTACCTGGGGTCGAGAGTACTTCACAATAGCAAGGAGCTACATCATTTTCTGTCTCATACTCTAGGAGCATCAGGTGTCTCAAATAGTTTGAAAGATGCTGCCGAACGAATAAATGCACGCTTTTTAGGGTCAAATCGTTTCAATGAGCGTTCCTCTGCGATTCGTTGGGCATCTGTTTTCATTGGCGAAGTTGCCACCTATGCAATTTTGCTTGCAGCAGTTCACAAAGCATATCAGCGCAACCAATCGCAGCAAATACGACGCGCTGTGGAATGGGCGCAGATGAAGTTTGACATAACACTCAATAGCGCCCTGAGCGGCACATCAGCTGAATCTGTACTGCTTGGTGCTCATGAGACAACAGATTTTGTATCCAGCTATGCTGAAGCGATCGGCGATTTGGAACAAACACTTGCAGGTGAAGATAATACTCTAGACGAGTTACTTTGCCGCAACCCATCAACAGCAAGTCAGACTCTGATAACTCACTCTCCGGAAACTGTAAGGTTAGAAGGTAAAGTATCGCAAACAAATTCCATAATTTCTCCCTACACTACTAAATCTATTGAAAATTGGCTAGGAAAATGGATAGCGAATGAATTAGAAGTAGAAGTTGATAAGATTAACCCCCAAAAGTCTTTTGCTGAGTATGGTCTGGATTCAGTGACAGGAGTCAGGCTGGCAAGTGACTTGAATAACTGGCTAGGACGTGAAGTTTCTCCGAACACGACTTGGGACTACCCCACCATTGCCACCCTTGCCCAGCATTTAGCTCAAGAAGTTGATATCCCTACTTCAACTGACTCAGTTGGTGTAGATGAAGTGTCCCAAACAACAGCTGTATACAAAGAATTGGCATTAGACTCCAAATTTCAAAACGGGAATACTCCACTGCAAAAAGATTCAACAGACAGTGACATTCCACCCGAATATTATAATTTCGACCTGTACCCAGAGTACCGCAATCTCCGACAGCGACTTGCAGAAATAGAATTGATGGGTGGGAATCCGTATTTTCAAGTGCATCAAAGGGTATCTAATAACACAACAATCATCAACGGGCAGGAACTCATCAATTACTCCAGCTACAACTACTTGGATATGTCTGGCGATCCGGTTGTGTCTGGTGCAGCCAAAGAAGCGATTGAACGCTATGGCACTTCTGTATCGGCAAGTCGTGTTGCATCAGGGGAAAAACCCTTGCACCGCGAGTTGGAAAGAGAACTGGCAAATCTTGTAGGTTCTGAGGATTGCATCGTCTATGTAGGCGGACACGCAACGAACGTAACGACTATTGGTCATCTGTTTGGACGGGATGACTTGATCTTGCACGACTCACTGATCCACAACAGCATCATAGAGGGCTGCGCGTTGTCTGGAGCCAAAATTCTCCCGTTCCCCCACAACAACTGGCGCTCACTCGATCAGCTGCTGTGTGAGCGACGATACCAGTTCAAGCGGGTACTGGTTGTCATTGAGGGCGTCTACAGCGTGGACGGCGACATGCCCGAACTACCAAAGTTTATCGAAATCAAGAAGCGCCACAAAGTATTTCTCATGGTAGATGAAGCTCACTCTATAGGTGTGCTAGGAAAGCAAGGTCGCGGCGTCGGGGAGTATTTTGGAGTAAATCCTACTGATGTAGATTTATGGATGGGTACGCTTAGCAAGTCTTTTGCCAGCTGCGGTGGCTATATTGCAGGTAGCAAAGCTTTGGTAGAATACCTGAAATACACTGCTCCAGGCTTTCTGTATAGCGTTGGCATATCTCCACCTAACGCTGCTGCTGCGTTGGCTGCCATTGGGGTTCTCAAAGCCCAGCCAGAGCGAGTGGCGCGTTTGCACGATCGCGCAAAACTCTTTCTGGAACTGGCTAGCGAACGAAAACTTGACACGGGTATGAGTAAAAACACACCAGTTGTGCCCGTGATTGTGGGGAACTCCTTACAATGCATACAACTTTCACAGGCACTTTTTCGGCGAGGCATTAATGTCCAACCCATGATTTATCCATCAGTGGCAGAGAACGCTGCGCGTTTGCGCTTCTTTATAAATTGCACCCATACAGAGGAGCAGATCCGCTTCACAGTGGATGCGATCGCCCAAGAATTTGCCAAGATTCGTTTTGAGTATAGTGCAATACAGTTCAGTTAAGACTCGATCCTCCCTAACCCTCCTTAAAAAGGAGGGAATTAAGCCCCCCTTAAAAAGGGGGGTTGGGGGGATCAACAGAATTGAACACTGCTAACTGAACCGTATTGGAATATAGTGTGCAAGATTTAGCTTCTTCTACAAAGGAAAGCAATTTATGAGCAAAACGTGGAAAAACTGGTCAGGATTGGTCAAGTGCCAGCCGAAGGAATTATTGCAACCATCCAGTCTCAACGAACTAGCCGAAATTGTCCGCTCCCATGCAGAATCTGGTCGGTCACTACGCGTAGTCGGTAGTGGGCATTCGTTTACACCGATTGTCGCCACCAATAGCACAATGATATGTCTCAAAAACCTACAAGGTATTGAGAGTGTTGATCGCGAAAATTACGAAGCTACCGTACTTCCCGGCACGAAAATTTACACTCTCGGTAAATTGCTTGCCAATTTTGGTATGGGACTGGAAAATCAAGGTGACATTGACTCTCAGTCTTTGGCGGGAGCGATCGCCACAGGAACTCACGGTACTGGCGCGAACTTGGGTATCATGTCAACCCAAGTCGTAGGTATAACATTGTTGACCGCCGACGGCGATATCCTGGAATGTTCTGCTGCAAACAACCCGGATATTTTCAAAGCGACTCAAGTATCACTTGGTTCTTTGGGTATACTTGGGAAAATCCAGGTCAAACTCCAGCCCATTTATCGGCTGCGTGAAGTTAGGCATACCAGCGATTTGTCAGCTTGTTTGGATCGACTTGAGGCTGCTTGTCGCCAACACAGACACTACGAGTTTTGGTGGTTTCCCCATACAGATCGTGTGTCAATCAAAACACAAGATATGACTGACGCACCGATGAAAACCTCCCAGATAGAACACTTGTTAAACGACGTAATTTTGGAAAACGGGGTTTTTTGGCTGTTGTGCGAATTGTGCCGCAACTTTCCGTCTCTGTGCAAGCAGGTCAGCAATTTATCAGCTCAATTGGTTTCCGAGGGAGAAACCACAAATTACAGCTACCAGGTTTTTCCCACACCCCGAAGCGTCCGGTTTTATGAGATGGAGTATGCAGTACCAGCAGAGAAAGGACCGGACTGCTTGCGCGAGATTAAGGAGTTTGTCGCCCGCAACGATATTGCCGTTCACTTTCCAGTCGAGTACCGTTGCGTAAAGAGCGATGATATTTATCTAAGTCCCGCGTATCAGCGCGACAGTGCCTTTATCGCCATTCATATGTACAAGGGTATGCCTTACAAAACCTACTTTGATGGAGTTGAAGCTATTTTTAAGAACCATCAGGGTAGACCTCATTGGGGTAAAATGCACTCGCGCACAGCTTCCGAACTGAGGGAACTATACCCTATGTGGGATGAGTTCCACTCCATCCGTCACAAACTCGATCCCACAGGCGTCTTTATGAACGATTACTTAAAACGGATATTTGGCGATTAATATCAGCCTTTCTCAGATTTTTGAGTCAGATTATCTATCATATGCTGCACTTTGACAGCGAGTCGCGATCGCTGACCAGGATCTTCAAACTTAAGCCTAAAAATCGATTCCTCAATACAGTAAATAGCTCGGCTAAATTGACCCATACTGGAATGTTCTTGCTCGATCTCACCGATTTTTCTCCCACCTAGCCATTCCAGCAAGGATTTTGAAGCCAAATTCTCCATAGGTTTGTGGACAAGTCCTGCCAAAATGAATTGATGTTGGTCAAATAGGATTTTGGCCATAGCTAAAGCTAAGGCTGGAGCATACAATTTGTATGCCTTACTCGGCAGAACTGCTATCTGCTCGCAATAACTAACCTTGGATTCCAGAATCTTTTCGGCAGTCGGGTCATTCCATTGAACACTTTTTCTCATATCCCATAGAGGGGTTCGATGCAGCGTTTCATTGGGAATACCAATGGTAAACCCCACTGGGGCATTAAGGCGAAGGTCTTCTAGCACCAGTACATACGCCTGTTGGATAAAAAACAAATACTCCTCTCGATTTGACTCTTCTATGAACCCTCCTCGGTTCATGTCTGTGGCTGTTGCAGGGAGAATCAGTTGTGACTTGATCGAGAGCATTTGCTCAACATCGTCCTCTGTTGCGAAGCGAAGTCTCATAATCAAAAGGTTTTTCCTGTATTTGTAGTGATCGTTTTTATCTTCAAAAGCAGCTTATTTCTGTAGTGCCTTAAATTTCTCTTCCCATTTTTCATGATTGGTTTTAATACCTTGAAACAAAGGGGATACGGAAATTAGATATAATACTAACCCGTTAACTAGCGACAACGGAAATCGCAGGGGTCTAACGATGTCGAGCCACAGGACAACTCTGTAATCATCGGTATCGTTCCAGACTTCGTGAGGGAAAGTGTCATCAAAAATTAGGCTCTTACCTTCTTCCCAATAAGCAGTCTGGTCACAAATCCGAATGCGGCAATTCATTTGAGGCTCTGGTACTCTAAGTCCCAGATGATAACGAATGACTCCTTTGATTTTGCTGTAGTGTTCGGGAATATGTTTTCCGGGTGCCAGGATGGAGAAAAATGCTAACTTCATTCCTGGAATTTTCTCAAGCAATTTGGTAGTTTCCGGACACTGCTCACAGTTTTTTTTAGACTTGAAACCATAACTGTAGAAAAGGTAGGTTTTCCACATATTGTCGCCAGCAAGATGGCGAGATCGAGGATAAATATCGTCCAAGTTTGGCAGTGCATCTGTGTATTGCATTACCTGGTCAAGCTCTTTACGAATGACTTTCCAATTCGCTTCTAATTCATAAGCCCACGGAAACTGACTGGTTTCAAAAAAGATAGAGTCTCCCACCAGCGAATACTTAGGAATCAGCAGTGAAAACTTAGGAAGTAGGAAATTCTCTAGCTTTTTGAATAATGTACTAACAAAACTTTTCATCTTTCCTCCGCGACATACCCCGTCCCTCTACAGGGCGGGGAGGAATAGTGGGTCAAACTTGATTTCACTTTTCTTCTGAGCTTGTACTCAATTCGACTTATTGACATTTGAGTAAGTATAAAAAAATATATACTGAAGATAACGTTTTGTCTACTCAAACTGTATTTACTCGGATATTTTGTGGTTAGTTACACTTATTTAAAGTAAGTATAATCTTTAAATATTTTATCTGTATATTTTTCAACTAAAAATGGCATCTGAAAATCATCCGAATTTACATATGTAGGATAAAGGGATGACGAAATATACCACAACCCCCAGACTACAAGTTTTTATCATTACCTGGTTTGGGCAACTGGTCTCGCTTATTGGGTCAGGACTCACTGGTTTCGCCCTAGGCGTTTGGATTTTCCAAAAAACAGGCTCCACGACACAACTAGGCTTGATTTCTTTGTTTACTACCTTGCCTGGTATTGTATTCTCACCTATTGCGGGTGCGCTCGTGGATCGCTGGGATCGGCGCTGGACAATGATATATAGTAGCTGTGGGGCGGGTCTGGCTACGCTGTTTATTACACTGCTATCCCTGACCCAATGGCTTAACGTTTGGCATATCTACCTTGCCATGTCCGTCATTTCGGTTTGCAGTGCCTTGCAGTATATAGCCTATACTGCCGCTACCACGTTGCTTGTCCCTAAAAAGCACCTTAGTCGCGCCAGCGGCATGGTACAAATTGGGGAGGGAGCCACACGGATTGTTGCACCAGCACTAGCAGGCATACTGGTTTTGACGCTCCGAATTCAGGGCGTCCTCCTCATTGACTTCGCCACTTACCTGTTTGCCCTCGCTACGCTGTTGATGGTTAAGTTTCCCAAACCCGAAACTTCTATCGAAGCCCATGTGGCGAAAAGTTCGCTGCTGCGCGAAGCTTTCTATGGCTGGACTTACATTACTGCACGTCCAGGTCTGTTGGGGCTGTTAGTGTTTTTTGCTGCCAGCAATTTTGTATTGGGAATGGCTAGCGTACTAATTACACCAATGCTACTGGCTTTTGCTTCACCCGCAGTACTGGGCAAGGTGCTATCAATTGGCGGTAGTGGTATGTTAGTCGGCAGTATTGTCATGAGCGTGTGGGGAGGTCCGAAACCACGCATATATGGCATATTCTACTTTGCAATGCTACAAGGAGTTTGCATACTCCTCATCGGGTTGCGCTCCTCTATACCACTGATCACAGTCGCAGCCTTTGGCGTTTTTTTTAGTGTGCCGATTATTGCTGGCTGTATCCAAGCCATCTGGCAGAGCAAAGTATTGCCAGAAGTGCAAGGACGGGTTTTTGCTGTGGGGCGAATGATGACTGGGTCGTCCTTTCCACTCGCTTATCTCTTAGCAGGACCCTTAGCTGACTATGTTTTCGAGCCACTCCTGGCTGTTAATAGCCCCCTAGCCAGTAGTGTTGGCAGGATTATCGGCGTTGGAGCAGGGCGGGGCATTGGATTGTTATTTATAGTGCTGGGAACCATGACTATTTTAGCAACTGTTTGTAGTTATCTATACCCACATTTAAGGATGGTAGAGAAAGAACTACCGGATGCATTTCCGACTCATTAACCTTATCGTCGTAAGTCCCGCACTATAACGGTACTCCGTGAGCGTGGCGGGATTCCTCTGGCGGGAAACGACGAAGACATCTCGGACTATCATTAACCGTCAGGTTAATAAGGGAGTGGGATGGCTGAGGAGTTTCCACTCTCCGGGAACTTAAAACGAACAAAAAAGTTTAGAATAGTAACATTAGAGCCTAGCGCTCCTCAAAAAACATTGGTGACGACCAATGAAGCAGGAAATTTCTACGAGGCGACTTGTAGAAGCCACCACGCTCATTCGGTACTCCGAATCAGTGGTGGGAGAACGTCACGTGGATTTGATTTGCACGTACAAAGCCCGCCTTCGCAGCGATGCTCACTCTTGGAGCCGCCCCTTGGGCGATCGCGCCATATATGCCCGAAGGCTTTTTAAAAGAAACCCTTACCCCACCCAAATCAAAGATTATGGCTGGGACTGCGCTCAACATTTCTGTTCAAATCGAGCAAAAATATTGTTTTTATATCCTCTTTGTGGGGTAGGACAGCGACATGACTGACCATCTGCATCATAGGTTTGCTATGACTGCTAGATTTTGGTAGTGAGCGAATCGTTAAGAGTGGTAATTCCACGATATCGGGCGGTTCATCTACCGAAATTCCATAGAGTTCCCCTTGGGAATCGTGTGTAACCACCATAAAAGATGGGTTATCCACGCAGTGATGTAAACCATCTAAGCCTAACTGTTCATGCAAGTCCAAAACCTTAATCATGTACTTGCCTATCTGAACTAGCCCCATTGTTGTTAGCTTTTTGCTGTTTGCAGATGAAAAATTTACTACCTTCAGCACATCGCTAATCGGCAGCGCTAGGAGATAATCTGCAATCTTAAAAACAATAAACTTGCCTGTTTGTGACTCGTCGTACATTATCCTCTCCTAGCGGCAACTTCAGTATTTTTTTCCAAGATATCTCTCAGTGTCTCCAACAGCATATGCTCTAAATAAGGTTTGGTAATATAACCGTTTGCCCCCAACTGGGAAGCAAGCAGGCGGTGCTTCTCACTACTTCGGGAAGTCACCATAACTACAGGAATATCAGCCAAAGCACGGTCTCGCTGACGATTTTTCAGAAACTCAAACCCATTCATACGTGGCATCTCGATATCGCAAAATACCAACTGGATGTTTGTATGGTATCGAAGTTGTTCAATCGCTTCGTAACCATCTTTTGCCTGAAGGACTTGGTAACCAGCCTTCTGTAAGGTTAAAGCCAGAGTTTGGCGTACTGTAATTGAATCATCCACTAAGAGAATAGTTATCTTTGGTCTTTCGTCATAGTCTGAATTTGGTGATTCTGGTAACGTAGCACGAGCTGAGGATAGTAATCGCGGCTGCTCTATTCTGGAAGTGAGGATGACGGGTGTTGAACTAGCTAAACTGCTATTGGTACGATGATCGGTTTGCTGTTCAGACAAAGATTCCATCAATGTTGATCCATCAAGTACCAATGTCAGGCGACCATCAGCAAGAATACAGCTTCCGTAGATGTAGCGAGGTGGTACAATCATAGCTCCTAAGGGACGGATAACCAATTCTTGGTCACCAATGAGCTGATCTACTTCTAGACCGAAAAGTTTATCTTGACAACGAATCAGAATAACGGGCATCCCCTGTTCTTTAGAACGGGAATGCTTAGTCTTAAACACTGAGGGTTGAGTGACGGATGAGGAATAATTTAGGGCTTTAGTAAGTTGGTAAATTGGGATAAGTTTCATAGCAGCGCCCTTACCCCACTGGAGGACTTTGCCTCCTTCCCAGGAGCGAATCTGCTGTGCTGTAGGAATAAGAATTTCCTCGATGGAATTGACAAACAAGGCGTAGGTTTGGTTGCCCGCTTCACACAGTAGTAAGTTGGCGATCGTTAAGCCCAAGGGAATTTGCAGTCTGAACATTGTGCCCTGATTGGGTTGAGAATAAACCGCAACTGAACCTCGAATTGTTTGCAAATGAGTGCGAACCACATCAAGACCAATTCCTCGCCCGGAAAGCTCATTGACACTAGAAGCTGTAGAAAAGCCTGGTTCAAAAATCAGCTCCGTTAGCTGGGCTTCATTGAGACTGCGAGCTTGTTCTGGTGAGACAAGTTGACATTCTACCGCCTTGGCACGAATCTTTTCAAAATCTAATCCATGACCATCATCGCGAACTTCAATCACCAAGTACCTGCCCTGATGGTAGGCACAAATTTCAATCTCACCTTTCTCTGGCTTGCCCCGTTTTTGTCGGCTTGTGGGCAATTCAATTCCGTGGTCAAAGGCATTGCGAAGCAGATGCAGCAGGGGGTCATACAGTTTTTCAACCACTGCTTTGTCAACTAAGGCGTCATTTCCACGGAAATTGAGAGTTACTTGCTTTTTGTGTATAACTTCTAGTTGATGCAAGATACGGGGAAAGCGTTCAAACAGATGTCCCAAGGGCAACATCCGGGCTTCCATTAGAGAATCACGGGTATTTGTCAACAACCGACGTTGTTTTTCCAAACTCTCCTGAGATTGGCGAGCAAACATTTCAATGGCGTCGGTAGCTTCTCCTAATTGCACGGCGTCTTCTAGAAGCGACTGAACAAGATTATGGAACTCCTTAGAACGAGTCGTTATAGAGGTTTTGATTTGAGTAGAATACACCGGGCGTGGCAGAATGTGGTGTTTATACGAGGGCAGGGGGTTAACTGTATGAACTCCTATCAGGGATTGAAATAGCTCTAGAGAATCAAAACGTCCATTATCCTGCCCATTGCCAACCAACCACTCTTGTTCTGGGACACTGAACTGGCAATCAGACAAATCCTGTAACTGATTCAGTAACTGCTGATGCTGAATCAGTTTTGTGACGAGTACTCGAACGGTAGCCGACAGTTGTTCGTTCTGGAGAAATTGGCGATTTTGGTTTGTTAACAATTCTCCGATCAAGTAATTCAGTTGTTCTAAATGCTCAACATTAACTCGTACGGTACGAGTTGAGGAGGAGATGGAAGATTGGGGAGGTGGGGAGATGAAAAGATGGGGAGATGAGGACAGGTCTGGTTCATTAGTCCTTTGCTCATTCGCTGCTGGTTCCTCACTATGTAATTCAGTGTCAAGTGTAGTTTGAGTGACTGACTTTTGAGCATCGATGAGTGAATCTTGGGAATCTTGGGGTGAATTGTGGAGTAGTCCGCCCAGTTGTTGTAATGCTAAAGATGGTTGACCGCCTTGACTTCTGTCGCCATTTAGCACGGCTGTTCGTGCTTCTTGAAAGTTTGCCAGAGCAACGCGGGCAATAACTACAGCTTGCTCAGGATAGTTGTCCAAGCCAGCAAGTACCGCCTGAGCTATAGCTTTGAACCCTGGTAAATTCAAAGATTCAGCTAAACCAAGGAAAACCTCTGCCTTAGTCCTAAGCGTAGTGGCAATCTGTTCGGGATCACCAGTAGCTATGGCAGTAGCGAGCTGGTCTAATCCTTGGGTGACTCCGACTTCAAAGATAGACTGCGTCAAGTCAAAGCCCAATTCTTCCGAACTGGGAATGTGATCTTCGTGACTAAAACAGTCTCCTAACTTCTCTTGCAGTTCGGCAAAAATAGCAGCACTTTGGTCGAGAACCTCAGTATCATTGACCAACCCTCCTGTCAGTTCAGTCGTTAGGGGTAAGCATAAACACTCATAAGCCTTGAACAGTAGAGCTTCAATTTCTTGGTCAATCGATAAGTCGGGTTTGCAGATAGCTCTAAAAATATCTTCCAACGTGTGAGCCACAGTATTAATCGTTTCCAAACCGACGCTGGCTGCTGCTCCTTTAAGTGTGTGAGTCGCACGCATCAACGTATAAACTTTGTTGATACTGAAGTTTTCTCGAAGGCTAAACAGTTCTTGTTCTATAACTTGCAGCAGTTCCGGCGCTTCTTGGAGAAAGTAGCGGTAGCTTTGCTCATAAATGCTTGGGTCGTTAGTCATGAGTCATGAGTCATTAGTCATTAGTTATTAGTCATTAGTTATTAGTCATGAGTCATGAGTCATTAGTTATTAGGGAGTACCAAAAAATAAATTATCTATTATGTAGGGTGGGTTAGGCGCACGAGAGTTGAGGTCTTACATACATGATCACTAAAGTGCGCCGTAACCCACCATTGTTTCTGCATGACTACAAATTGGAAATTTTTTTAATTGGAAGTCCCTTAGCACTTAGACAAAAGACAAATGACTAATGACTATTAATCAATTGACCTTGAACTGGTCAGCACTAGCCTGGAGATTTTGAGCCATTGTTAAAAGTTCCTCAAAGGATGTGGAAATTTCAATTGAACCCTCTTTGGTTTGGTTAGCAATAGCTGCGACCTCTGTCATGGTTTGTGTTACTGATTCAATCTGCTGACTTTGTACCTGTGTTGCTTGGGTAATACCCACCACGAGTTGGCTAATTTGGGTTGTGGCTGCAACGATGTCGTTTAGATTGTGACGAGCTTCGTGTGCCTGTGTTGTTCCTGTTGCAACTTGCTGAATGGCATTTTCCATTGCTACGGAAACCTCTGCTGTGCCCTTTTGGATTTCCTGAACCAGCAGTTCTATTTCAGTCGCGGCTTCAGCAGACTGACGCGCCAAAGAACGCACCTCATCAGCGACAACGGCAAAACCGCGTCCGTACTGTCCGGCTCTGGTCGCTTCAATTGCCGCATTTAGCGCCAGCAGTTGAGTCTGAGTCGTAAAGTTGCTAATCAAATTTACGACCTTGGAAACCTTTTGAGAAGATTCTGAGAAGCGCTTGAGGCGCTTACTGGTTTCCGCCACTGTCTCTCTGATGTCAAGAATGCCGTCCACAGTGCGGTTCATCGCCGCATCTCCTTGCTGGATGGTTTGATTTGCCTGTTGAACTGCTTGTTCCACCTGTTGAGCGTTTGTTGTTACGGCTTTCGTGGAATTGACGATCGTTTGGATTTGCTCCAAAGCATGAGTTAGCGACTGAAACTGCTGCTGTGCTTGGGTTGATAAACCAATGACAGAAGATTCGCTTGCTTGAGAGGTTTGGGCGAGTTTCCTTGAAGCTGTTTGCACCTGCATGACGATTTTTCGCAAACTTTGCAGGGTGATATTGTAGGCGTCGGCGATCGTGCCAACTTCTCCTTCTGTCACGGGAGCTCGGACTGTCAGGTTACCTTGCAGTGCCGGTTGCACCGCCGACAGCAACTGCATAACCTCTTGTTGAAGTTGCTCTTTTGCTGCTCTTTCCCTGGCGCTTGCTTCTGTCAATTGCTGTGCCTGAGTTTTCAATTTCTCCAAGTATTCTGCTTGTTGTAAAGCAAGACCAATTTGCACGCCTACCTGAGCTAGTAAATTGACATCTATCTGCTCCCAATGACGCGGTGCATCATTTTGATAAGCTCCTAATAGACCCCAGAGTTGCTCGCCCTTAAAGATGGGCGCAATCATGTAAGCCTTCGTTCCCCATTGTTCTAGCATTTGGATGTGGCATTCCTCATGCCCAGAAGCTCGGAGATCGTCTACGCTGAGAGTTTCTTTGCGACGATACCGACCGCCCCTGGTTTCCTGAAGATATGTATCTTCGGCTCGACCTAGCTCAGTTCCTGCAACTTTCACCCAATCGCTACCAAAATCCTCGACCAAAAATTCACCACTCCAGTCAGGATCAAAGCGGTATATACCTACCCGGTCAGTTTTCAACTGTCTGCGTAATTCCGAAACAGCCATCTTTAGCAGGTTGTCAAGTGAAAAATTCTCCTGAATCAGAGCTAACCCGAGTCGGTAGACCAGTTTGCTGTAGATTGTTCCTTGTTCAAATGACTTAGCTAACTTTTGTGACTGCACACGGAGTTCTTCAATATACTCCGCCTGCTGCAAAGCCACTCCTAGTTGAGTTCCAATTTGCGCTAAAACCTTGACTTCACCGTCTTCCCAGTGCCGTGAGCCGCTGTGTTGAAACGCCGACAACAAACCCCACAGCTTCTGCCCTTGGAATATAGAAACCACTACGCAGGATTTGACTCCAAACTCCTCTAAGGCTTCTACATGACAATCAGTCAGGTTAGCGTTGTAGATATCATGCACGACATAAGGTTCATTGTTGCGGAATCTGCCGCCCTGGTGTTCGTTCAAATAGGGGTCTTCCCAACCACTGCCGACTAATTTAGGCAATCCCCCAAACTCCGACTCTACGATAAAGTCGCCGAAATAATCCGGACGAAATTTATAAATCGTTACTCGCTCTACGCCCAGAAGTTTCCTGACTTCTTGGGTCGTTGTCTTGAAAATGGTGTCAATGTCTGAAGTCTGGCGAATCTTGTTGATAACTTTGGCGGCTGCTCGTTCTCGGTCTGCAGCTTTAGCTACCTGGACGGATTGCTCCTGTAATTGTTTCAGGTACTCGGCTTGTTGTATAGCTATCCCCAGTTGATTGCTAATTTGAGTCAGAACTCTGATTTCACCTTCTTCCCAGTGACGCGGGCTGGAGTTTTGATATGCTGCTAACAGACCCCAAAGCTTTTCTCCTTTAATAATCGGAGCAATGACATAGGCTCTAGCTTGATACCGCTCCAAAATGTTAATGTAACAAGGCGAAAAGCCTGCTTGGTAAATATCGCTGACAACCCTAACCTTTGCTTCAGTGGAAAACTGTCCTCCTTGTGTTTGTTGCAAATAAGTATCTGCAACACTAGTTTTTGTCCCACCCAGAATTTTCACACTGCACTCGCTGACATTGTCTTGCAGGAGCGGATTGTCTAATTGCTCCCGCATCAAAGATGTCCATCCACTGGATACTGATTCGGCAACAAATTCCCCACTCCAATCTGACTCAAAGCGGTAGAGCACGACACGCTCTGCTTTGAGGAGATTTCGGACTTCATAAGTTGTTGTCTTGAAAATGGTGTTGATGTCCAACGAGGCGCGAATTTTGTCGAATACGATCGCCAACGCTCGCTCCCGCTCTGCTGCTTTGGTCATCTGGAAAGATTGATCCCGCAGCTGCTCGAGGTACTCCGCTTGCTGTAGAGCGACGCTAAACTGAGCTGCAATCTGCTTGGCAAACTCAATTTCATCCTGCTGCCATTGACGTGAGCTACTGCATTGATGAATGCATAACAATCCCCACAGTTCACTTCCTTTAAGAAGCGGCACAATCAAGTTTGCCCGGACTTGAAACTGCGACAGAACCTCAATATGGCAATCGCTCAAGTTTGCATTGTAGATATCAGCAACCGCCTGAATTTGTCCTTTGGCGTAGTGAGCGGCATACTGTTCGCCAAAACAGTGGTCGTGAACTTTTGTAGCCAGCGCTGAACTATAGCCTGAGGTCACATCTTCAGATACAAATTCGCCATCATCAAAGCCGGATTCTGGATCAAAGCGAAACACCCCTACCCGGTCAGCGTTGAGGAGCTGTCGGACTTCTTTCGCCGTTGTCTTGAAGATTGTATCTAAGTTCAAAGACTGGCGGATCTTCTCTATCGCTTTGGCTATGACTTTTTCCGTGAGCGCCTGTTTTTGCTGTTGGGCGCGAAATTCTGCTGGCTGTAGGAGTACAGTCAGTTCGGTGACAATCTGGGAAAGCAGGTTGATTTCAGCTTCTTGCCATTGACGGGAACCAGAGCATTGCTGCACCACGAGCAAGCCCCACACTTGCGAGGACACACAGGAGTGCGAACCGTTGTTGAGAGAAGTGTCCGTCACCTCTACCACAATTGGCAGACTCAAGCTAGCTTTGACCTGAAACTGTGTGAGCAGTTGCAGTTGGTAGGGACTCAGAGCTGTTTCGTGGATATCATCTAAGGCTAATACTTGCTGTTGCTGGTAGTTTAGTTGATTTTCATAGCCATTGGCGATGCTAAGAGAGGAATCAGCCCAAAAGGCGATCGCACTCAAGGACTCCCCCAGACTGGGAGTATAACCAGCCACCATCGACTCTGCCAGCACCGTGCCCTGGTTTTCTGATTGGAAACGGAAGATCAGCGCCCGATCCACTTGTAAAACCTTACGAACCTCAGTCACTGTGGTTCTCAACAGAGCGTCAATATTTGCTGTTTGGCGCATCCGACTGACGATGCTGAATAACTTTTGCCGCTCGTGCTTGAAGTTTTGTTCGCAAGCGACAGCCAGATTCGCCTTAAACTGTGTTTGCAATTCTTGAACCCACTTTTCCAGATGGAGAAGTTTCTGATGAGCTTCTGGTTTGACCGCTCCCACCTCTTCAAGGTCTGCTTTGATACCAGTCACTAATTCCAAGGCTTGGTGTGGATTTAACCCAGCTATTTTGCCATTGCCATTCTGCGACGGGGAATTGAGTGTTTGCTCGCTTTGCTCAAAATCCTGTAAGACCATACCTAAATCCTTGGGGTTTATATCCTTATGTTGATCAACTTGGTTTCTGCGGTTATTGAAATAACCGGAAAAGTACTTAGAACTCAGGAGCCAGAATAAACAATTCCCTATTTGAGTATCGAGAGTGAAGTTTTGGTTCTCAGTAAGTTCACAAGCCCATAAATTCGAGGGCATGAAAAATTCTTTATGCAGCTTAAATCCCCCAAATTTCATCGCTGGGGACCCAACTCGTGTGTTCTGCGTTCTGCCCAAGCTGAGTTCTTCTTAAAATCTTTTTAAAAGATATAAGACTTCAAGAAACTCCTGTTCGGTGTATCTGCCACAACTGATACTGAGTAATACCTGTAACATCCAAAACAGTACTGCCATTCGGCAAAGCCCCTAGAACAAAAGGTAGGAGTTTGGGAGGAAATAAGCCCGGTGCCTTACGCTGCAGTTGTTGCAAGTCGTGTAACTCAATGTCATCAACTTGCGGCACTACTAGACCCACAGCATATTCGTTGACTGTAACGACGATCGCTACAGGGGTTCCCGCAGCAGTCAATGGAGGATAACCAACAAGATGGTTTAAGTCTAAAAGCCACAGCATTTCTGCGCGCCAATTACAAATTCCCAAAACGCAACTCGGCATTTCAGGAACAGGTAGAATTTCTGCTAAATTGACCTGGATAATTTCTGCAATTTGCTCTAGAGGTAATAGGGCACTCTCTTGAACTCCAAGGGGAAAGCGAAGCAATTTAGAAAGGTTGGTTTCTGGGGGGAGTGGGTCTAGTCCTAATGGGTCAAAACTAGTCACTGCTAATACAGATTGAAATGACTCCATAAATTCAAGAGCGATAATTCCTAATTAATAATTTCTATGTAATTAACAAGATAAAGAATTACGAAACACTAAATTATGCGCCCACTCCACTGCTGGAAACCTGAAGTCAATTGCTGGATTGTTTGAACTAGGTGTTGCTGGTTTACCGGCTTAGGTATATAAGCATCAGCTCCCAACATCGTACCCCAGAGTTTATCAGCTTCGGTTCCTTTGGTTGAACATATTACCACTGGAATACCCTTGGTATTGGCATTAGTCTTGAGTTCACGGCACAATTCAAACCCACTTTGCCCTGGCAAAATGACATCGAGCATGACCAAATCTGGTGTCTGCAATTGCAGTTTTAGCTGTGCCTCCTCAACGCTTTTAGCCGTCATCACTGTTATCCCTGCTTGTTTGAGGTAAAGCGTTAACACTTGCATTTCTGTTAAGCTATCTTCAACTAAAAGGACTGTAGTCATAAAAAAAAATTCCGTAATACAACAGTATTTATTTTTTAGTAATCTTCTACAAGATTAATGAGAATCCGTAAGTTTTCATTAAATTTGGAAGAGCATTATAGCTGATTTTTCATGATACTAGCTATGAGCAATCAAAGAAAAGACTTACTTAGTTAATAAGAATGCTATTCTTTGTTTTGCTTGTGTTAATTTTTTTCAATGAATAATGGATGACTGCTTGTTAACTCTTAAAGGATGTCAATCTGAACATCTACAAACTAAGCTTGAACTGTTTGTAGAGTTTCCAATTGGACAGGCTTGGGAGTTGGTAGATGCTTTTGTAGGATTTTGAGTACCTTCTCTGCGGTGATGGGCTTTGCTAAAAACCCAGAAGAGCCAACCATTTTTGCACGCACCCTATCTACTATACCGTCATTGCCCGTAAGAATAATCACAGGCGTGTTCTTGAAAGCCGAGACGCGGCGAATTTGAGTACAAATTTCATATCCGTTGGCGATCGGCATAACCAAGTCTAAAAAGATGAGGCTTGGTTTGTACTCTAGCAAAATCGGCAGTGCTGTGACTGGGTCTTGAACATTAACAAACCGATAACCCGCTTGAGCAAGAATGTTAGCCATCTTCAGGCTATCGCTATGGCTGTCATCAATGTGGGCTATCAAGGAACCAGTTTCTTCAGGTTGAACCAAGTTTACGGGTGGAGAGTTAAAGGTTGACTGAGAGTGAGTGGCTTCAACCGGATGAACGAAATCGTATTCCTCAACCTTAGTGGTTCTTGTCAACTGTGGAGTCAGCTGGAGATGAGTTTCTATTAAAGGCTTTGACAAGCGTTGACCTGACGGAGCCAGTATTCTGCTATCTATAGCACCATTAGCTGGGGTTTGTTTTGCGGATGAGGGCGAGGATACCGCTACTGCAACTGGTGTTGGTAAGTCTGGGATGGTTAAGAGTTCTAGAATACCTTGGTCAGCCAGATTTTGTATGATACTTGCCACGGTTGTCAAATTTTGTCTCATCTGTAACGCGATATCCCAAATGGTGTTTTCACCATTGACGAGTTGGCTGAGGCTGAAGAAAGTTTTAGAAGTCGTTAAATTTTGCTCATTCATAGGCAACTTAAAAATCGGTGCCATGTCAGGGCAAAGCGTTCCTAAACCGATATTTTGCCATTGCTTGCACAGATCAACGGCTGCTTGTAACGATTGCTTTACCTCTATTAAGGCAATTGGATGTACTTTTTTAGGCAACCAAAAGCTTCTTAACTTTGAATGACTTACTAGGGTAAATAAAACTTCATCAACAATTTTGCTAATAATGCTTTTTGCCTGCGTTAGGGTCAATTGATTTTGATTGATACTTCCCTGAAGCAAATGATATTCCCATAGTTCATCCTCTTGCCTATGAGGAGCATGAAATTTCACGCTAGGGCAATCTTGCGTCACTGCTCTGTGCCAACGCCGAACGCGGTGAACTCCTCCCGTAGCGTATAACAAACGTCCCAAGAATAAATATAGATGCCACTGGTTATTGCCCGACGACAAAATCAACTCTCCAGTTGCTCGTTGCTGGCTTAACACTGCTAACCTTTCGGCAATACTCGCAAAGCTTGGAAATCCTGGCTGCATTACGTAATTTCCTTTAATAAAAAGTTACCTAATAGGTAAGCTGCACCCAGTTGTTCCCAATTTCTAGCCTTCGGTTTTTACCGTTAAACAGGAATACTCCGGCTATTTTACTTATAGTAGACAAGCGTAATAGAATGTTATATCAGTAATATTACGTAAAAAAAACCATTATATTTTAAATAATTGTAAACGGAATATTAAATGTTGGTGAAATAAAAAGATGAGTTGATTTAGTTCACCCTATGAGTGCAAGAAATGAAGCTATTTAGAGCAATATATTTAACACTTATTTACAAAAGACTTATTTTCCTAATATCTCAGCTTTTTACTCAAAAAATGCGAAAAGCAAGGATATTAGCTAACTATGCTCATAAAATGTAGTGCAAGGATCTTCCACTAAGCATAATGCCAAGAAATAAATGGCCAGCGGTCAAATCTAGATCCTCGACACCCAACTAACCCAACACACAGCTCGGCATTTATTTTTATAGATCACCGAAAAAGAACTCAGAACTCAGTTGTTAGAACTCAGAATTAACTACAAACACGTAGGTTAATATCAGCCAAGTTCTGTACAACTGGCTGAAGAGTAGAGGTCAGAAGCCCCTAATTTTAATTAGGTCGAAAAGAAAAACTCTTTCCGTGGCTGTTTCCCCCGGATTTCTGTGTGGGGTCATTCTGCGTTGTACTTACTCTAAATATGTGCTGACTATGCAAGCAAGATGAATAGTAAAGATTTATATTTGTTAAAAAAGTTAACGAATATTTTTTACGATAGGTTAATAGTATTCCAATACACAAAATTTAATACTAAAAACCCGAACCACCAAGTTAGGGGTTCGGGAGAAAACATGGTATTAATTACCTCTCAGGCACTCAACCAGGGAAGAAAGTCTGGAGAATCAACGTTCCACTAAATCCTGACGTAGCAAGCGCTAACAAGATACTGGTAAAGAAAAGACCTATTTGAGGGCTAGAACCTAGTTCCTTGTCTTCTCGACCACCTGTAAGGAACAAAGACCAAGCTTGGGACGCATTGATAGTCTTAAAGCTATTAAAGTCAGGTCTGAAAACAACAGAACCAAATAGCTCGGGAGATTTGAAATTTAAGTTACTTGTCATGTAAATAATTATAACAATATTGTTGCCAAATTGCTAGTTTTTTGATAAATAAAAATGACTACTTGACTGTCGTTTTTGGTAGAGAGTTGCTTCACATAAGGTGCGAAGCAAGCTACACAAGGTCAGCGCGACTTTTCAGACATCTTCTAAGCAAAACAAAAATCGACGTCTGCGAAAATCTAATCACCGAACCTCCTCGCCCCGGAAGCCCCTGTTTTCTAAACATGGGGAGGAAGGGGCGGGGGAATTTATTCCCCGTCCAAGCACTCTAAAATCCATATGCGTAACCATCTTTTTTGTGAATAGGTATACAAAATCTGTAACTAATACCAGCAACACGACCTGAAGAAGTAGTAATGTCAAAACTACCAGCTTTGCGACACAACACACGACCAACGTACTCGCCCACTTTCTTGCCAGAGGTGACAACAGCTTTTATGATGTCGCCAGTTTTAAAGCCAAAATGGAGTTGTTTGCGTTCTCGATGGCGAGTTGCGAATCCATAGCGATCAGTACCGCACATTTGACGGGTTCCCCAGCCTGTACACTTGATGCGTAATGGTTGTTGGGTTAGCAATTGAATTGTTTCAATATCTCCAACACAAGCTGCATCAATCCAGTGAGATTTATTCAACCCAAGGCGAGTGCGATTGTACTTAGTTTGTCCGCCAGTTCCAGTAGTTGTAAGCAAAATACTTTTCAGTGTACGGAACACACATAAGCGAGTTGCGTTGACAATAGCAGCATCTTTGAGAGGTTGCTTGACCTGGCGCTTAATTTTCTCTAATCTTGATGGATCTTTTTTCAGGAATTCATCAATAGATTTCGCCCCCTTTTTGGTATTGCACCGTTCGCAAGACAGGGTTAAATTACTGACTCGGTTACTACCGCCTTTTGACCTCGGGTGAATATGTTCAATCTGAAGTGGTACACCTTCTTTATCGCAATAGGCGCATTTACGCCTCCACTTCTCTAGAAGATATTCTCGCACTTCATACCCAGCAAGTTCGCCTTGCTGATATTCGACACCGTCAACTTCTGGGTTTTGCATCTTTTGGGTATCAAACTTAACTAATTCCATCGCTATTTGACTGATTGGAGAGTACAAACAAAGCCGTTTTACCCAAGTCTCAATAGTGAGAACGCGGTGCATTAAAGATGGAGGCAACCACCCTTGTGGACGTTTACGATTATCAAAACGCGGTTGACGATAACGAGTTTTGCGATTCCTGCGGCTACAACGCAACGAACGTCTTGATTCCAAAGAATCCTTAATCTGCCATCCCCTATGTTCCAATTCCGCCGCCCAAATAACCTTATCTTGGTCAAGAATTGCGATACCTGTGAATCGACTACCGGGGTCAAGCTTGATGACTAGTGGTCTTGGTGCTGAGTTATCAACCACGTGTTTAAGTATCAGGGTAAAAGGATATATCCGCAGTACAGCGGCTTTCCCTTTAGTGAGCAAAACTCTTGCTCGTGCTGGAGGAATTGGGTTGAGTGGTTGTTTGTTTTTGTCAATAACAAAAACATAATTTTGCATTGCTGCATACTCCTTGCGGGTAAAGTTTGCTTCGACAGTGTTTAGGGTCGGTACTTTCCAAACGACACTGATTTATTCTCCGTAAGCCTGTTTAATCGTTCGGTTCTAGGGTCGCGGGACTAGCAAGCATCCCGGAGTAGGTCTTTAACACTTGCCCTAAACGAATAGTCTGGTCAGGTGGAGTCAACCACCAAGCCCCTGCCTTTTAGGCATGGGGTTGGCGCTCAGCTAGAGAACCCTGACTGGGTCGCAGTTTGAACCTGGCTCAGCAGACTGTGCAGTTTCTCACCCTCGATCACTTCTGTCTCTAAGAGTTGAGTGGCGATCGCCTCGAGTAAGTCTCGGTTAAGCTTGAGCGTATCCAAAGCTTGCTGATGAGCCGTTTCGACAATTTCCTTCACCTCGCGATCAATCGCCTGTGCTGTTTCTTCACTGAGCATCCGACGGGGATTAGGCGCACCATCACCCAGGAACATGGGTTGCTGTCCCTGCTGGTATGCCAAGGGACCTAAGATTTTGCTCATTCCATAGGTCGTCACCATCCGCTCTGCCAGATCGGTCGCCCGCTGCAAATCATTAGCTGCACCCGTAGTGATGCTGCCAAACACAATCTCTTCTGCTGAGCGTCCGCCGAGCAGAGTGGCAATCTGCCCCCGGAGTTCCGCTTCGTCCATGAGGAACCGATCTTCCGTTGGCAGTTGCAGCGTGTAACCCAGCGCTGCCATACCACGGGGTACGATGGAGATTTTCTCGACTCGACCATTTCCCGAAGTCAAGGAACCGACCAGAGCATGACCGACTTCGTGGTAAGCCACAATTTTCTTTTCCTTGTCGTTGAGAACACGGCTTTTCTTTTCCAGACCTGCTACCACTCGCTCGATCGCCTCGGCAAAGTCTTCCTGAGCGACGTAGGAGCGTTGATTACGGGCTGCTAATAGAGCCGCTTCATTCACCAGGTTTGCCAGGTCTGCTCCGGCAAAACCGGGGGTGCGAGTGGCGATCGCCTTGAGATTCACATCCTCACCCAGCTTCACCTTCTGAGCATGGATTTTGAGAATTGCCTCACGATCTGACAGATCAGGCCGATCAACCAAAACTTGACGGTCAAATCGACCAGGACGTAAGAGGGCAGGGTCCAAGACTTCAGGGCGGTTGGTTGCTGCCAGCACGATCACGGTGGCATCTCCAGCTGCAAACCCATCCATTTCTGTTAGCAACTGGTTGAGGGTTTGTTCCCGCTCATCATTGCCGCCGTAGAACCCGCCACTGCTGCGAGATTTGCCGATTGCATCCAGTTCATCAATAAAGACGATGCAGGGAGCTTGCTTCTTCGCCTGCTCAAACAGATCACGCACCCGCGAGGAACCAACCCCAACAAAGAGTTCCACAAACTCAGAGCCAGAGATACTGAAGAACGGCACGCCTGCTTCCCCTGCCACCGCTTTAGCCAGAAGCGTTTTACCAGTTCCCGGCGGACCCACCAGCAGCACCCCCTTGGGAATCCGCGCTCCAATTTGGGTATAGCGCTCTGGAGTCTTGAGGAAATCTACAATCTCAACCAACTCAGTCTTGGCTTCCTCTACCCCAGCCACATCGGCAAAGGTCGTTCTGGCAGATTCCCCCTCCACATAAACTTTGGCTTTGCTCTTACCAATCGAGAGAACACCTTGTGGTCCACCACCACCTCGACTAACAAAAAATTGCCAGATTGCTACAAAGATCAGGGGTGGAATTACCCAGCCTAGAAGACTAGTAAACCAGCCATTCTTCGGCGGAGGGGCAGCGGCAAACTCAACACCCTTCTGTTCTAACAACTTGGGCAATTCCAAATCGAAGATGGGTGTCGTAGAGAACACAGGCCCAGCCTGGTCATTTTCAGTTTTCAATTGGAACCGAATCTCGTTTTGACCGACTTGCACCCGGTCGACTTCTCCTGACTGCACCTGATGGATGAACAAGCTATAGGGGACACCGGGAATCTGGGGACCTAAGACAACAGGCAATATAAAATTTGCGATCAGGAACAAAGCTGCCAGCGCCAGAAAAATGTTACCGATCAGGCGGGAACGAGGGGGAGTACGTTGTTCTTTAATCGGCATGACTATCACCAATGTTGATAATGTGAGATGTTTTATTTAGCAAAAGTGTTTGACTCATGGGCGGTAAGGTTGCAGTAAAGGCAGAATTGCTCATTCACCCCCCTTTCTTACCAACGCTTCGAGTATATTCTTTGTAATCATCAATTGACGGACGATTTCTAACAGGTTTGCCTGTAACTTTTCTGGGGGAATTTCCTTGATTTGCTGGGTATAAAGTACCAGCTTAAACTCTTGTTCAATTGTCAAATCAAAGTCTTGAGGCTCAAGTGTGGGAAGCATAGGCTCAGATCCTTTTTTTATAGTCTTCTAGCGAACAAAGCCCAAGTTCAGCAGTTCCTGGGGAGATGCCAGCAAATCGATCGCCAGGATACATCGCAGCCCCAATCGTGATTTCACTTGCAACAGTGCTAAAAAATCTAGTAACCCTAGAGAGGAGTTAACCGGGTGTAGGGTGACTGATGTTTTATTGATTTTCCTACAGCATGAGTGGGTGCTGTTTCATTTCTGGGGTTATTTGTTTAACTACAATATAAAAAGTAACAAAAGTGTCAAATCTGAATTCCTTTTTTCCGGTCTGGTTTTTTAATGCTATTTTCTGACATCGCCAAGAATCATTCTTGAGGATACCACCTTGTTCAACCTTGAGTGCGATGGCGCAGAGCGCCCGCCTTCTTGCGATTGCGCTCTGCGCAGTGCCCTTGGTAATCGGCTGACGCTGGAGTGATGTGCACCATATTGACAAAAGTGCAATTTCCGTGACGTTCTCCCGCCACCTTTCCGGTGTACCGTTATGGTGGGGGCTTCTACAAGTCGCCTCATAGAAATTTCCTGCTTCATTGGTCTGTACACCGCGATGCCCCAAGAACAACTCATACAGCAACATCCACGTTCCGATACCTCCACAGGCAATTTATACTTTCCTGACGCCCCACGGAAAGTTGTATGTAGCGAATCCTAACGAATTCTATGTCTATTACGTTTCCCAACGTTTGCACTGTTCACCTGTTTTACCAGTCCGTTTGTGTCAAGTGGATGGTCGTCACGCCAGTCCCCTCAACGGGGGGAACCCCCGCACGGGGCTGGCTCACCAATGTTGCCTCACAAGAGCATCTTATTGCTACGGGCATTACAATTATAGACTTTATTGGTTTGTCAAGTATTCCTGGAGAGAGGAGACTTATCAGCCATCCCACTCATTCAATGACCAAAGGTCATTATCAATCGGGGATGTCTTCTTCGTCTCCCGCCGCAAGACCGACCACTCAACGGAGTACCGTTGCAGTGGGGGACTTACGGCGATTTAGTTAACCTGTCACGGGTGGGCTACAACGAGGGACAAAAGTAGCGTAGCTAGTTCTGCACTTAGATATGTCCCAAGTCCCAAACTGGCATTTCTTGATAACAATGGCTACAACGCCAGTAAATACCACCTACACTCATATGACGGAGTAAACCGTATGAGCAGCAAGGGCAACGATGCTGACTCCACATAGGTAGCCAGGTATATGTAGTTGTATTTCCTTGGTTGTTATCAGTTATAGAATGAGTCAGTAATTGGCTCGATTCCTTTAATAAAGCTTGCATTTTTTTATCACAAATTTGGGTTTAAGACCCGCACAAAATATTTTGGCGGTGGGACACACCGTGACAGTCTGTGGAGCGAACGTAAGACAGTCAAGGGGCATAAGTCCAAAGGGCAGTTGCGAAATACCCGTAAGGGAAAGAAACAGAAACCTAAGTTGTGAGTCTTAGGAATCACCGTCCCTTATAGGGCGGTGAGGATGTCAACTACTTTGTATTAATGTCCGACTCATATTCCACTAGAGACAGTGACGCTAACTTGTCGTTGAATCTACACGGATTTATGAAATGGTGTACTTAGTTTTAGCTCTATTAACTTTGGGGGGAGGACACGGCTTTTCTTTTCGATACCTGCCACCACCCACTCGATCTACTCGAGAGCACTAATTAGGTAGTCGAAGTAAGTGCCAACAACGCTTGCATCTTCTCCAGACAACATCGAGGTCGTGATGTTCTTCATAGCACGGACACTTTCGGCAACGGCCTCAATTGGAGTGCCGAGGGATCTGTACATTTGGCCAACACCAACGACCCCGATCTCTTGGATTGGTGTAGCATCTCCAGCCGCAACACTGTAAGTGATCAAGCGCAGGTAGTAATCCATATCCCGCAGGCAGGTGGCAGTCATCTCTTTGCCGTAGGCATTGCCACCTGGAGAAACAAGGCTTGGACGCCTTTGGAATAGTTGGTTTCCAGCTTCTTTAATAATGCGATCGCGCGAGAGAGTTAAAGCTTGCACAAGGCGTAGACGGTGCTCACTGCTCCTAATAAAGATCTTGATCTGCTCCAGTTCTCCAGGGCTGAGATAGCGAACCTCGGCATCTGCATTCACAATCATCTTCGTGATAATACTCATTGACGAACTCCTGAAATTAAATTAGGTCTATCTGAAACGGTTAAATTATTTACCGCTTGAACCTGCCAGAGCAAGCTATGCAATTTCTCACCCTCAATCACTTTTGTTTTTAAGAGTTGAGTAGCGATTGCGATTCGGCGCAGTGCGCGGAGCGCAATCGCCTCCAGTAAGTCTCGGTTGAGCTTGAGCGTATCCAAAGCTTGCTGATGATCCGTTTCCACAGCAGCGTACATTGCTTGGGTGGTTTTACACAGAGGTGAAATCTTCATCTAATTTCCACTCGTGTTTCAGCATCTCTTGATACATCGTTTCCCGAATCATTATGTGCTTATACTGCAAGATCAAGAATTCTTGAGCTTGCTCGCGGGACATTTGCTGCACTTGATCGGTAAAGCAACGGATGCTAAATTCTTGCTCTAAAGTTAGTTCGATAGCCTGATCCATAGCTGCCTCCTCTAACTCAATTAGGGTGAAAACTGTCAGTTCGATGTTGCACTAGTAGTCCTTCTGGTGAACTTGCCGCGGTAAAAGGTAAGGGGTAAAGGGGAAAGGTATTTTATGCCTTACCCTTCTTACCCTTTACCCAGGCTCCACGCATCAATTTTTGGTTGGTGAACTACTAGTACCGCTACCTTGGAAGTAAAAAGCTAAAAGTAAAAAGACTTATACCATAAGCTTTTAGCTGATTTTAGATGGTGGCTTTATTTCCGTCCATGAGTACTAGCTATGTTTTATGGTTAAGTGTTTCAGTGCTCATTTGAACTCTTTACTATACGTGTTACAAGTCCATCATGTCTGTTGGGGTCTTTCTTTTGCTTTTTAGTACCATCAGATTGCTTTTTGGATTTTTTGGCTTCTCTGTTGCCTTTTTTCTCTTTTGACATAATGATTCTCCAATCGAGGTTACTTTAATGTGATCAAACTGTTTAGGGTATATGGTGAAGTTCAATTTCCTACAAGCCAGTCAACAGACGAATCATGCCTGGTCAGGCGTGAGCCTGAGCTAGGAGCGAAACGTCTGTTGCTCGTTTGTCTGGATATTGATTAAAGCTAAACCGAAGCTCATCCATCACGTACTTTTTGGATTTGATGGCGTAGTTGTTCAGCAAGAGCGAATTATTCAATCACTAAACCGCTTTCTATAAATTCTGCTAACTCTTGTTAGCGCGGTGCTGTTGAATCAACAGCACCGCTCTCACCAACGGCAGATTTCTTGTTAGGTGTTAGCTAAAGAAATAATTGGCAGACTCTAAGCGATCATTGTGCATTCTCCCATTAGGCATTTTTGCCCCCTTCAAATTAGCGCCGCTGAAATTGGCTCCTTTGAGTCCAGCCCAGTTTAAATTAGCACTGCTTAAATCTGAGTTGCTCAAGTCTGCGTTGTTCAAGTGCGCCCCACTCAAATCTACCCCACTCAAATTTGCTTTAGCTAGGCTTATCCCTCTCCAGTCTGCCTGTCTAAAATTTCTTTCCCCGGCTGCATATCGCCTTAAAACTTCATTGGCATCCATATTGGTTGCCTCGCAACGTGTAGCGTTCTCGCTGTTTATGTATTTATTATAACTCACAATCTCTTGCTCTAACATTACAAATTGACTACTACGTCGAGGGCGGAAATAAAGCTACCATAAAGGGCCATAAGCCCTTCTCAGTAGCGGAGACGCTGCTTTGTGCCTTCAGCCGGTAAGCGCAAAGCGCCGAGAGTGCCTGCGCTTCGCGCTTATCGGTATCTCCTGAGTCCTTACGGACACGCTGCTTTGTATGCCTGCGGCACGAAGAGCGCACGCACTCACCTCTGTCGGGAAAGCCGTCATTCGCGCAGCGTCTCACCGCTACGCGTCTACAAAATAGACAAAAAGCTTACTGTACAAGAATTCTTACCTTCTACCATCTGCCCTCTGCCGAACTGTACTAGAGCGATCGCGCTAGCAATGTTTGAGATTTGTGAGTCAACTTCAGGAAGCTCTTCTAGCGTACCAAGCCCAAGTTCAGCAGTTCCTGGGGAGACGCCAGCAAGTCAATTGCCACAAAGAAAATCTTGCCTTGAGAATCGAGCAAGAACCGCCATGCTAGGTTTATGCCGACACTGTCACTAAACCAGGGAGTTTGCACTTTACCCGTCACTTTAATCTGGGTAAACCCTCCTTCCGCAGGCTCAGATACCCCCCGCTCAGGTATCAGCTTGAGCCCGTAGCATTCTTCACGCATATACCTAAGGATGGATTCATGACCCACAATCGGTTCTTGGAAAGGGGATTGCAGGGCACCGTCTTCAGCAAATAAAGCCACAGCTGCTTCAAAGTCAAAGGCATTCATATTCTCCATGTAGCTTAGGACAGTAAAGTTGTCGATGCCCTCAATGCTGACCTTAGTTCGGGGTGCGAGATCTTTAGGTGGAACCACAGGTTCTTTGACTTTTTGAGTGCCAACAGTTGGGGCATACCCCATGTTGATCACAATATCCTGTAATACGGCGAGTTGCTGACCCCCTTCAAGTTGACGGATAGCTTGGAGCACACTTGATGCCTTTGCAGACAGTTTATAGCCGGATGGAATCGGAGCAACGATTCCCTCTTTCATCCACTCGCTTAACTGATACCAGAAGCCCAACTTGACATTCGTGCCGAAAGACGAATAGGTACGGCAGAGGTCCGTGTCAGTATGGTTAACGAGATCGCACATAACTTGCGTTTGCTCCAAATCAGGCATCTGCTTGATTTGAGTCAAGGTTTTTTCTGCAAAGACCATGTTGACTACCTGCATAGCAGCGGGAGTGATTGTAACTCCCATCTCGGTATAGGCAAACCAAAGTAAAGCCAACTGATCCTCAGCACTGAGTTGATTGAATGATTCAACGGTCGCTGGAACCGCATCAGCAACTTGAGTGTCAGGAAAAATGGAGCGTGCAGACTCGATAGTAAATGACATTTTTCAAAATCTCCAGAACGTTTAGGACATTGATTTGTTGGTAGTCTTTCAAAAATGGTGATGCTAACTTGCCAATGTTGGATATAACTGCTTTTCGAGACTTAGATCACTATGTCTTGGGACATTACCCAAAATGCGTTGAGCGATGACGTATGAGGACTCTTGGCAAACCACTAAACAGGCAAGCACAGCAAGGAACTCATCAAAATTCAGGGGTTTGGTGAACCACAGGTCAAACCCGGCACACAGAGCACGTTGAAGCATCTTTTCATTGGCATAGCCTGTCACAGCAATGGCTAGCACCACTTCCCCTCGCTCTCCCGCTTTGGTTCTGACTTGTTGAATCAGGGCATAGCCATCCTCGTTTGGCAAGGCAATGTCACTCACCAGGACATCAGGTTGCCATTGCACAAATATTTTCAAAGCTTGCTGGGCTAAAGATGCCGTTTGCACCTCTACACCATAGGGTTGCAGCAGCATGATGATCAAATCGCAGAAATCGACATTATCGTCTACAACGAGTACTCGCAGCCCTGGGAGGGATTGAAGATTAGTAGGAAATCTATTATTTGGATACATCGCAGCCCCAATCGTGATTTCACGTGCAACAGTGCTAAAAAATCTGGTAACCCTAAACAGGAGTTAACCGGGTGTAGGGTGACTGATGTCTTATTGATTTTCCTACAGCATGAGTGGGTGCTGTTTCATTTCTGGGGTTATTTGTTTAACTACAATATAAAAAGTAACAAAAGTGTCAAATCTGAATTCCTTTTTTCCGGTCTGGTTTTTTAAACTGGCATTTCCTGATGGCAGCAGCTACAACGCTCTTTTAAGTTTCCCCAAACGCACGTGACGAAGTAAAACGTCTGAACAGTGAGGGCAAGTATGCCTACTAATCATGGATTGACTGAGTATTAGAGATAGACCACGTTGGCTGCAAGCAGTGATTAGCTCGGTTGTCAATTGCATTGGACTCGTTAATAAAGCTTTCATGAAAAATGATGCCCCTGTCTAAAGGTGTTGACTAAAATACATCCAGACAATCGTGGGGCAGCGACTACCTATAGTCACTGCCCCAGGAATAGTATTAGCTATCTAAGCATTTGCTTACGCAGGAATCAATACTGTATCAATGATGTGGATCACACCATTATCAGCAGCAACATCCGGCGTTGTAACGGTAGAATCATTGATTTTAACGCCTTTGGAAGAGTTAATTTTCACTTCCGTTCCTTCAACTGTTTTAGCTGATTTGAGCTTAACGACATCAGCCGCCAGCACCTTGCCGGAAACAACATGATAGGTCAGGATTTTCTTGAGCTTTGGAATGTCCTTAAGCAATGCGTCTACTGTGCCTGCTGGAAGCTTAGCAAACGCCTCATCAGTAGGCGCAAAGACGGTGAATGGACCAGCGCCTTTAAGAGTATCTACTAGACCAGCAGCCTTGACCGCAGCAACCAGGGTGCTAAAAGAACCAGCATTAACAGCAGTATCAACAATATCAGCCATGTATAGCACCTAGTGAGTGTAGAATTTGTTCACAAGAGTTAGCATGACACCCTGATGTTAGAAATCATGTTTCAGCAACCGTTTGAATAGCGTATAAATTGTATGAATTGTGATAAAAAAGTTCATATCATTACCTAAGAAAGAGAGAGGGCAGAGGGCAGCTATGCTGAAAGAGAGAAATATAATTTCTGTTTCAAAGCAAGTTCTCTGTTCTCTGTGAAGTACCCACCACCAAAACGGAGTACCGTTATAGTGGGGGACTTACGCCGATTTAGTTAAAAGCCCCTGATTTTATTGAGAAAGACATAATAATTTGTTCGCGTATCACCCAAAATTATGCTTTCTAGAGTACTTCTGGTTTTATAGCAGTCCTAAATCATTCGTGAAAATTATAAAGTAGTACAAACATTTTGCTTGCTACTGTAGGCGGTCAAGATGCCCGCACTACAGATTTACGTATTGATAACTTTGATTTTTCACAACTCATTTAGGATTGCTTTATCACTAAAAATAACAATAATAAATCGTTATTTTTCCCATGATTTGAAATATTTCAATAGATATTCAGAACAAAAAGCCAGGTGGCCGTCTTGCTTGTATGATAATTTTATGAAGCTTATATTCAGCTTAGATTCTACCCAATCGTGTTGTTTTTTGTTCCCATAAGACATAATCCCTAATATCTAAGTTTGAGCCTATTGAAGGTTACGAATCCTTCAAAGTTCCACTAATGTTTAGGATATAGGGCAAAGAGCCGTATAAGATTTGGCAACTTAATCGAGGAGAACGAAATGTTCGACTTCAACATCTTGGCTGAATTCTCACGCACTTACTGCATTGGCATTTGTGCCTTTTTAATTCCAGCCAACCTGGTTACTACCTCGCTGACAATGGCTTTTACATTATTGCGCTGTCCAGCTGTTCAGGTCTGGCAAACAGCTGGAATTGCCAGTATTTTTGCGCTAGTGATGATACTGCACGTATTTACTTGGTTCATGATTGGAGTGGTCATGGCTCCCACGTACATTTTGTTGGGGATGGGAAGCATCTGTCTGTTTGCCAATTTAGGGGCGATTCTCCTACGCAGACATTTCACAGCATTTGCATAGCTCTCTTAACCCCTGACTAAACCAGGGTTTTTTTGTTTTTATAAGGAAGGCTAGCTGAAAACCCTTGAGGAACAGCAACGTAGTTGCGAATTCCATACTTCAGGCAAGGGATGAAAGCTGCCGACGTAGGCTTTAGCCTACCGTGATGCAATGTTCTTTTAAGTGTCTTGTAACGTATGAATGCAAGCATGCTAATATAAACATATACAAAAGTTCAAGTATAAGCAAGCAACAGAATAGATACAAAAAGTATCACGTAAGCAAAGCTAACGCTGTCTTCAGTTTGTGAAAGCTTGAACTAAGCAGGTAAGTATGTTTTTGTGAAGCGAGTAGGGAGGGGCACTCCCGAATTAACGCTACAGGACTAGCGACCTCTACTCTAGTTGGTGAGACCAGTCCTGAAGGAGGGTCTCCCGACCTAGGGAACTGGCGAACCCGAAGGGTGAAAACCTGCGCTTAGCAAGTAACTAGGATGAGTGTAGAATCCTCTCGGCTTTAGGCAGAGGAGTGTCAACAACTCAGATATTGCACCACGCCTTGGCACAGGTGCGGCTATAAAAACATAGACGCCGAAAGGGCTGCTTCCTGCAGGATACTCCTTTTCATGCGGAGTGAAAGAAAAATCCAGCATTTCAAACCCGCGCAGGCGGGTTTTGCTTATCTAGCAACGAATTTTATTATCATAAACCCTCGGCTCACTAACCGTCATGTCTATTTGGGTCTTTTTTCTCCTTTTTTTTCTGGGGGTCTTTTTTTGGTTTTTTGGCTTCTTTATTGCCCTTTTGTTCTTTCGACATTATTGCTCTCCAATATGGTGATAACTAAAGTGGCTACAAGACCTGTAATGCCTTTTCAATGCTATCACTTTTGCTAAATAAATTGAACAGAAAGCTCGCTTCGGAAATATATCCAGATATTCATAGGGCAGCAACCACTTATAGTTGCTATCCCTCTGACTGATTTTGAAGCACAAGAAGTGTTTGAATAGCGTATCAAATCTATAATTTGTACTAAAAAAATCCAATACTCATAATAATCTAGAGGTCTATCACCCAAAATTGAGCTTTCAAAATTCAGCTTGAGAGAGTCATTATGATTTTCTTACTAAACTTAACAATATTTATTCTCACAAATAGACAGAAAGATAGATACAAAACCCGGTGTTGTAAGAGATAATTAAACTAGTTTTAGAAACATGATTTTCTGAAAGTATTTACCTTATAAAAATAAAATGAGCGATGGCATATGCAGAGAGACCTGCAGATACCATTATTGACTTAGCTAACCTTACCTGGTTTATCAAGTAAGTTTGGTGAGAAAAAATAACAAGAAATTAAGAGAGAAAAGAAATGCCTAGGCTCGTAGGACAGCGTTCTAATACTGGAGCAAACATCACCAGTTTAATCATCATTGCCGCCATTGTTGGGGTACTCCTTGAATACCTTGGTGCAATTGACATCGTTCCTGGTTTCGGTCGAGAGGGACGCTACTTTCAGCTTCAAGGTCAGCCAACCAACGAACAGGGCAGTGGACAAATCAATCAATAAGAATTGCGAGGAATCAATAAAATGCGTAAAGGTAGTGATGTTATAGGGAAAGCGGTAGTCACCTATGACACTGGTAAGAAAATTGAGCGAATTCGAGATTTAATTTTTGATCAAAAACGCAATCAACTTTTGGGTTTTTTGGTTGAAGAAAAGGGACTGTTTCGGGATGCAAAAGTGATTCCCCTGCAAGAGGTGCAAGCTATTGGGTTAGATGCGATCGTGGTTCACTCGAAGGAATCTGTTGTTGGGGCAGATCATATCCCGGTGCTCAAAGAAATTCTGCACCACAACAATGTGCTTATAGGAACAAGAATTCTGACTACTACGGGACTCGACCTCGGTGGACTGGTCGATTTGTTTTTCGACGAGCATAGCGGACTGGTAGAAGGATACGAAGTCTCCGGAGGTGTGTTTGCCGATGCTTACTCAGGGCGATCATTCGTTCCCGCTCCTGAAACGCTGAAAATAGGTGATGATGTTGCCTTTGTGCCTCCAGAAACTGCTCAGATGATGCAAGAACAGGTCGGTGGCATCCGGGGAGCCGTCCAAGCAGCTGGAGATAGACTGCAAGACTCAGCGGAGACTGCCAACCGCAGACTGCAAGCAACCGCTCAAACCGCTAATGAGCAACTGCAAAGCTCGGTAGAAAACGTGAACCGCAGGCTACAGCAAGCAAGCCAGAACGCAGGTGAGCAACTGCAAGCCGCAACCGATGCCACCAGTAGCAATCTGCAACACTTTAATCGAGATGCGGCTGCTTCGCTGACGAACAATCTGGTTGACCCTACAGAACAAAAGGTATATGTAATTGGCAAGCGCGTCGAGCGGGATGTGCTGACTCCAGACAGTAGCGTACTGCTACTCCAGGGACAAGAAGTGACGCTAGACGATGCGGAAGCTGCTGAGCATATGGGCATCCTCGATGAACTCTATCGCGCAACAGGTGGCAGCCTGACTGCAAACATTAGCCGGAATTTTCAAGCAGCGAGGGAATCTACTAGTGCTCGACTTCACAGTAGCGCCACTCAGCTACGTCACTCGGTTGATCAGCTAGCGGCACATACAGTTATCGAGCAGGCAAGAGGTCGGCGGATTCTACAAACAGTACGTGCTAACGATGGTTCAATTATTGCGGCATCTGGTCAGATTGTGACCGAACCCGTCCTTGCTCGTGCCCAAACTTACGGTAAAGACGCAGAGTTGCTGAACGCCGTAGGTCTGACTCTGGCAACCGCAGTCCGTTCTACCGCAAGTGACACATGGTTAGAAACCAAAGTTCAACTGCGCGATCGCCTCAAAGGGGCGTCTCCTCCAGAGCATCGCGCAAGCATCGCCCAAGAGAACCTCAAGACCTTCTGGCAAACCCTGCAAGAGAAGGCACAAGAGTTACAAAGACACAGGACGCGGACAAGCAAAAACCAACGAATTGAACAAGCACTGGGTCGTCCAGTCACCCGTGTCATCCTTGATCCAGAGGACAAGGTGATTCTCAATGTGGGTGAACTGATTACACACCGCGCCATCCGTCAGGCTACAGAAAGCGGTGTTCTGAATATCTTGCTGAGTTCAGTCTACGCCAAGGAGCCAGAAATCTCTGACAAGGAGTTGCGTGCTTCAGAACACGGAATGGCAGCGCTGGCGTACCACGGTAATGGTCGATCACAAGTTGAAGTGCGGTCAGTTCAGTCTGTTGAATCTTAATTAAGTTAAATCTTTTCTCAGATCCTCATTGTTTCTCCTTCGGATAAAACAAATATGTCACCCACTTGCTTGGTTGGTTTTCATCCTTTATCAAGAAGTCATCGCGCTGACAAAGAAATGTCACAAAGTAATATAGATTCTCTTGCGTATGGACAAACTTACCGTGTTCGATCTGCCGAGTTATTTCAACAAAGGTAGCCTTGCCTAACGGGGGGAGGGGGAAAAGTTTCAAACTCACACTTAATGGAGCCGCTTGAACGAGGTCTTTCGTTCCCCTATCTACTACGGGTAAAATCACCCACTCCTGACTCCAAGGGTGTGGATCGGGCGAAATAATTTGTAGGTAAGAGGTGTTTTTATCGACCCAGTACCATGCTCCCTTTTCCAATGATTCAACCGGGATATAATTGTCTTGGGGTGGTAGCCGTCCTATAAATTTGAGAAAACTTGTGTCTTGTCGATCAATTAGGTTCATTGCGATAATTCCTTAAGAGAGTACCTAGTATTTTTAGGAGCTTTGAGTTTCTTTCGCTTCTGAGAGTCCAAAAGAACACTATCATTTGAAACGTTTAATTTTTAGGTATTGAAGACAAATGATCATAGATTTTTCTGGGAGGAGTTCTTAAATACCAAACGATTCCTAGCTATGAAAGTAGCTTAAGAATGTAATGGGTAATATCTATTTCCCACTAGTAAAAACCTTGCCGTTCTGAAGCAGGATAGTAATGATTATTATGCCAACCTTCGCCTAGAGTAATGAGAGCTAAAAACCAATTAGACTATGTGAGCCGTTGAGTCAGGTATGGAAATACCAAAAATTATTAGAAAAAAACCTTCGGGAACTACCGCTGCGAAGATGCCGGCGTTCATAGAGAAGTTCTTAATGTGTACTTTTACAGCATGGCAGATGGGTGCTTGAGATTTGGTTTTGGCAAAGGTTTGAGATGTATAAGATGAGTTGATAAAGTTTGAAATTGTTACAAAACTTTAAGAAATGAAATGGAATCTCAGTACCGTTGCTCATTGAGAGTTGTTAACTCATACGTAGAAGCGCAAAACTCAACATTCATAAGTCTTTATAGGATGAGTTCCACAAGTTCACCTAAAATATTCAGTGTGAAGAACGTTTGAGTTAGTTTCATTTTGATGAAATTAGAGTATATCTCTGACTTTTGTATGATTTCAACAGAGGATAAAATTATTACCATAGAAAAAGCTATCAAATATTATAAATTAACAAAAGTTTAGGTTTTGAATTTTAGGATTAAGGTTTCTATCCCATGGTCAAGCGATCGCTCCAGGCATCAGTCACTGGGATTCAACAGGCGAAAAGAGCGTTTGCGCGCAAGGGGTGGACTCAGGAAAATCTGGCTCTTGAAGTCAACTTAAAGACTCGCCAACCCATTTGGCGGTTTTTTAGTGGACGTCCGGTTGAGCGTCATATTTTTCTGGAAGTTTGTTCTGTGTTGGAACTGAATTGGCGGGAGATTGCAGCCAATCCCCCGGCAGAATTCTCTGAACCCGGAGAACGCACCCAGATTCCTGTACTGGATATTGATGCCTTGGTGCAACAGGTGCGCTCGCAACTTAGCGACAAAATTGAAGACCAGTGCGGCATCTTGCAGCTATTGGATATCAGCCGTCCCGTTAGCATCGATGACATATATATTGATGTCAATATTTTGGAGGAGATCAAAAGCCTTCAGTGGTTAGAAATCGCTGACCTGCAAAACCTTGCTCCAGAAGAATTTGACCGCTTTGGCTTAGGTGAGGTTGACCAGAAACAAATACCGGGTATGCACGCAGTCGAAACCTACTCCAAGCTGAGGGTGCTGGGCAAACCAGGAGTCGGTAAAACCACCTTTTTGCAACATCTCGCCATTGAGTGTCAGCGAGGCGCATTTGCGGCGAACCAAGTTCCTATCTTCATCACACTGAAGAATTTTGCTGAAGAGTCTAGAGTCAGTGGCGAGTTCAGCTTATTAAACTACATCCGCTCCTGTTTTCTCACATCTGGAATTTCAGAAGAGTCAGTGATTGAAACCTTGCTTGGTGCAGGCAGAGTGTTGCTGTTGCTTGATGGGATGGATGAAGTTCTTAACCAACAGAGCAATGCTGTCTTAAAAGAAATTCGCTCGTTTTCGGACAAGTATCACAAAAATCGGTTTGTGGCGACCTGTCGAACGGCGGCTCAAAAGCTCAGGCTGCGAGGCTTTACCGATGTTGAGATTGCCCCGTTTACCCAACAACAAATCCGAGCCTTCGCTCAAAAATGGTTTGTGGCGTTTACTAAGACGAACACTCAGGCTGGGGTGGCGCAGTCCGTTCAGTTTATTCAGAAGCTGGATTTACCCGAAAACTGGCAATTTCGCCAACTCGTCGTCACACCCCTGTTTCTGCATCTTGCCTGCTGGGTGTTTCATGGTCAGGAAAAATTTCCAACGAAGCGGACTGAATTTTATAAGCAAGGGCTAGATCTTCTGTTGGGTAAATGGGATGAAGCCAGAGGCATTGAACGAGATGACGTTTACCGAGGGTTTTTATTGCCACAAAAGCTCAAGTTATTCAGTCAGATTGCAGCGGCGACATTTGAGCAAGGTCAGTACTTTTTTGAGCAACGCGTTATTGAGCAATACATTGGTGAGTATATTCAGAACTTGACCAATATGCCGATGGACCCAGAGGAACTACAACTAGAAAGCGAAGCGGCGCTGAAGGCGATCGAGGCGCAACATGGGCTACTGGCAGAACGGGCGCGGGGAGTTTTCTCGTTCTCCTATCTGGCGTTTCAAGAATACTTGACGGCAAGAAAAATCGTTGCCAGCCATAACCTACAAGCATTGGAGCAAGCTCTGGCAGGACTGATCAGTCACATTAGTGACCCTCACTGGCGCGAAATCTTTTTGTTGACGGCGGCTATGCTGCGGAGTGCAGACGGGCTAGTGCAGTTGATGAAGCAACACATTGATGCACTGGTTGCCCAAGACCCTTATCTACAAGAGTTTTTGACCTGGGCAAGCCAAAAATCAAAGGATACGCCATCGCAACCAAAGGTAGCGACGGTGCGAGCATTTTACGTTGCCCTTGCCCGGACTCCTCACATGGCTTCTCACTTTACTCTAGCCAGCACCCTCGACCAGGGAATGTTTCTGGATGCAACGTTGGATAATTTGCTATTGGAGTGTGCGATCGACCAAAGTCAGGACTTTGCCCACGCTCATGCCTGTGGAGATGCGCTCAGTAACATTCTGGGCATTGTTCTGGATGCTGGACTTTATAAATCCCTGCAACAACTTAGGGAGCAATTGCCGAATCCAAATCAAAACCAAGAAAAATTTCAGATCTGGTGGGTTGCACACTCTTCAGCCTGGGTTGAACAGTTAAAGACGACGATCATTAATTATCGAAATATTAACCACCAATGGCAGTTTAGCGCTGAGCAACAGCAAGTGCTGCAACGCTACTACGATGCCAATCAGCTACTGCTCGATTGCCTCAATAGCAATTGTGAGGTGACGGCTGCAATTAGGCAGGAAATTGAAGCCACCTTATTGTTGCCAACTAAGGAACTTGAGGACAGGGAATGGCAATAGATCTGCTGTTAACTCATTTGTGATCCAAGTGAGAACCGTATGTCGCTAAGCTATGGTTTTCTTCATGGTGAAATAATCCTGAACTTCCCCTTGATCATCAATCTCCACGGCTAACATCCAAAACTTTGATTCCTTGCAAAGGGATATAGCTTTTCTACGACTCAAATATTGACTAGTTTAAATACTTAGATAGATGTCCTATTTCGCCTTTCTTCGACAATTTATCTGCATTCAAATCATAATATTCTAAGTCATTCTTTTTCATTTTTCTACTCTATCTTTATGTGAGGAATTTGGGGTTTTGCCCTATACTCGCAAGGGCGCAAGGAATTGCGCCCCTACACCCTCTACAAAGCCCTATTTTTTCCTTATTCACGTAAGTTATAAAATCGTGAGTGAAGGCTTAGCGAATGAAGTGGAGTACATCACGCACTACGCTGTAGCCAGCCAAATCCCAAAATAGGTAAGCCACAAAGCCAATCATGGCTAAGCGTCCATTCCACAGTTCCTGTTGGGGATTCCAACCAATAATCCAGGCATTGCGATCAGCGCCGTTGTATGCTTTGGCAACAGGAGGTAATTGAGTAGCGTCGTTGGTACCAGACTTCATTGTTTACATTCCTTAATAACTCTGCTCTTGCCTTCATGGTATTTACTGAATCGGCTGTTGCTGTCTGTCTTTGGGGGAATTTGTTGGTACTTCTTTCGAGTGACGCTTTCAAAGGCTAGAAACCTTTTTTCTCAATCATTAATTTAGATAAGTAAGCGGACAAAATTAAACATAGGATGTGTTATGCGCAGCCGCAGGGCGTCAATTCCCTAAGCATCATGGGTTACGCGATCGCCTATGGCGGACACTCCGTGTCATCGCGCTTCCCATCCTACGATGGTTCATCATTCCACAAACCTACTTACAAATTTTTCACGTAATTTTTTAACAGAGCAATTGGCGAATAAAACATAAGTGGTTATACTATCTGGTAGTTGTATTCAATATCTGATAAAAAGCAAAAATATGAAATTAAATTATGTTATTAATCATACATATTATTTGGGGAATTACCAATACAGAAACTAGTGCAACATGATAGGACTTTGTCAGGAGTTGATTATTGTTTTTTCTAAAAAAAGTATAAAAAATGCTTTTGTCAAACGCTCTCATGGTTTCGATTTCGGCTCATAGCCTTATTCGTAATGGTAATTCATCTTAACAAAGTATCCGCAGCGTACCACTTCCAGATAATGCGTTATACTTCGTTAACGCTCCCTACGGATTTAAGATTAACTTTTATAATTACCTCTAGGTACTGCCATTTAGGAACGAACAAATTGCTGAAATTGCTAAACTTTAATCTTTGATAGTAAAAAAACAAGATACGGCTGTAGTTGGTGCTGTAGATTTATTATTTACGGGCATTCAGCTAGAGTTTCAGGTGACCGAAGTACGAAAAAATCATTTTGGTTCTGAATCAGGAAATTGTATGAAAAGTGACATGGCAGTCGAAAAATTGCGCCGCTACAAAGAGTATGGGGAATCTGTCATCCAAAGCCTTGAGTTGGTTTCGCAGAACCCACTTCCCAAAGACAGCTGGGTTCCGAGTAGCCTTTATGAAAGTATCCAGCGCCTACAGCAGTCTGCCGAAAGAACGGTGCAACTTGCATCCTCGCCAGTCAAAATCGGCATCATGGGGGAGTTCAGTAGTGGAAAAACTTTACTTTTAGGCAGTTTGATTGGCTACGCCGATGCTTTACCAGTCAGTGAAACCCCCACCACAGGTAACGTCACTGCGATCCACCTCGTTCAACAACCAGAGTTTCAGACAACGAAGCTTGGCAAGTTTAAAGTTGAATATCTTTCTAGTGAAGGGGTGAAAGAGTGCTTGCGCTTTATGCTGGAGGAAGCCGAACAACGAGCAAAAATGGCAGATATCCCTTCAGCACAGCTTGCGGCTCTCAAAAGTTTACACCCCACGAGAGAAGTTGACATTAACGGTATCTTAAGATGGTGCGAGGAAGCATGGAAACCCCAAAGCTTAGAATTACGCTCTCTGCTGAGGGAACTGGTTGTTTTCGTCCGTACCTACAGTGTTTACAAAGAAGATATCTGTGGTAAAAGTTACGAGATTGACAATACCACTGCTCATAAAGGGCTGAGGCTTGCAGAGCCGCCCATGAATATCTTAGAGCTCAGCTTTGACCGTTTACCGCAGCCTCCTAAACGCTGGGAAAATTTAGCACAACCCTCAGTTCAGGACTTGCAAAATAGCTTCTCGCTGATTCGCCGCATAGATGTCACAGTTGAGGTTTCAAAAGAAATTTGGGATTTGTCTTCTTTACAAGGAACAAATGAGTTCATTCTCCTAGACTTTCCCGGATTGGGAGCTGCTGATTCTGGTGTGAGGGATGCTTTTTTATCTTTGCGGGAACTGCGAGATGTCCAAACTATCCTGTTGCTACTCAACGGTCGATATCCTGGCGGCGCAACTGCGGCAAAAATCCGCTCTCTCCTGGAACGGGATAAGGGACAAGACCTTAGAGACCGGATTATTGTGGGTGTGGGGCGCTTCAATCAAATTCCTCTCTCAAGCAGCGATGAACGCGCCATTGATGACCTTTTATATGAGATTCTACTTTCAGAAGAAGCTGTTGTTGATAGCCTCAGCATTCTCAAACTAACCATCGCCAGTGCTAACAATTTGACCACGGAAAAAAAGAATATCGTTCTGCTGTCGCAACTTTATGGGTTGACTAAATTAGCAGAACTTTCTTCTCTAGTGCAAGTTTGCTCAACAGAATTCTTACCTGATTTGGATAAACCCAACAAACCAGAGGAGTCTGAACTGCGGAGAAAATGGCAACAATTGAGTGAAATGTTACCTCCTTCTACTACATTGCACAAACAACTCAGTGACTACGCTGAAGATGGTGGTATTGGCAGATTGCGCTCATTACTGAAAGAGCATGTTGCTCTTCATGGTATGAAGCAACTTGTAGAAGACACTCAAAGGGCTGCTGAGGCTTTGCGTAAAGAGCAGAATAACCTAAAAAATATTTTAGAGGAAATCCCGACTTACATACCAGTTGTGGAAAACCCTGCTTTTCTCACCCTGCGAGAAGCAATTGAAAATTTAGTCACGACCTACAGACGATTCCAAGAAGATTTAGAAAAACAGCCGATTTTGAAGAACCGCAACAGTATAGCAGTAAGCGATATTGTTAAAGATGAGTTAACTAATAAAATCTTCTTTGATTGGAGCGAGTGGAGTTTACTTTTTGACAGAACCAAAAATGGCACAATCTCCCTGACAAAAAGTGAAAGCTTTTTTGAAGAAGATGAAGTTGACGATTCGATTCCTACGAAAAGCGATGATTTTTATACGGCATTTGTCAACACTCTTCAGGAAATGCAAGCGTTCGCCCATGAACAAACGACAGAAGCAGTCACCGATTTGTTTGGCAAATTATCTGCTGATGTACAACTAGAACGCGAAAAACTAAGTACAATTTTGCTAGCCGAAAAAGAAAAGCAAATTGAGCAAAAATTTGGCAAAAGCCAAGTTCGCTTTTTTAGAAATCTGCTGCGTGCTATTGACCCCACGAATAAATGGCAAAACCTAATTATTCAGCACAGTGGACTTGCTAATAGTGCGACTCCTATCAATGCTGACACTTTATTTCCCCTCGCACGCAAGGACGACAAGCACCAGAATGGTCAAATTTTTGACTGGAGCCCTGATAAACAGTTTCCTGTTCCCTCAAGACCTTTCAATCACCAAGTTGCCGTTTTACGGCTGCGAGACGAAATAACTGCAAGTGCAGGGTTGCACCTTGTACAGTATGTGAGTCAGTTAACCAAACTGGTAAAAACTTCGTTTTCCAGAGCTTTGAAAGAGATTGTAGATAATTTGCAAGAACTTTTAAAGTCAAAGCATGAACCTTTACTGAGATATATAGCTTCTGCACAAGAACGAACGTCTGCTCCTATTCCACCTTGGTTGGAGACTCTTTCCCAAATTCCCACGATTTCATATCCAGAGGAGATTAATCATTAAATAATACCAAGTTGCGTTCAAACATGTCATTCTGACCGAAGGGAAGAATCTCGCGAGATGCTTCGCTTCACTAGCGTTACGCTCAGCATGACAACTTATCTCTATGACTGCAACTTGGTATAAGAGTGCAAAAGTCAATTTTATGAAAATGAAACCACAGATGGACAATAAATAAAAGTTTTTCCTCTGTCTTCGCGATCGCATCTTTTCAGACTTCTGACAAGGGGTTTCTTCAGAAGCGATCGCCAGTATGATTAACGCTCTTCTATGACTCTGGAGAGAGAATAATTGAGGCGACTGGAAGTCGCGGCTACACAAACAAAGTCCGCCTGCGCGGACTAACCTAAAAATAGGATCTCAAATTTAATCTGACGAGAGTAATAAAAGAGCGTTAAGCTAATTGATACTAGCACCGCTGTGGGAAAATGCGATTATACGTTTGATGCGGCGGCTGTGGAGCCAAGATTCAACGGACAATGCTTTTAAAACAGTGAACAGTGAAAAAATTGATAGTTGGCTTTTCTGGTAACTGGTAACTGGTAACTGGTAACTGGTAACTGGTAACTGTCTTAGTACAGCATTTCATGAATTCATAATGTTTTTAAACGCATTCGTGACGCAGAGTTTTCGTTTAAGTTTTTGCTATGAAAGAGATGCAATCATCTACTAAGACTGGCGATGATCACGCAAGGATTTTAAATTTTTACGAAAAGTGATTGTGTTGGGATGATTCTCCCCTAAGCTGCGTTCAGCAATTTCCAAAGCTTTGATGTAGAGTGGTTCTGCTTCAGTGTACCGTCCTTGGTCAGAGTAGAGAAGAGCCAAATTGTTGAAACTGGAGGCGATATCCGGATGCTCTTCTCCTAGCAGGCGTTGGTATAGTTCCAATGCTTTGATTAAAAGTGGTTCTGCTTCAGTGTACCGTCCTTGGTCAGAGTAGAGAAGAGCCAAATTGTTGAAACTGGAGGCGATATCCGGATGCTCTTCTCCTAGCAGGCGTTGCCTTAGTTCCAAAGCTTTGATGTACAGTAGTTCTGCTTCAGTGTACCGTCCTTGGGAATTGTAGAGATAAGCCAAATTGTTGTAATTTTGGGCGACATTGGGATGCTCTTCTCCTAGCAGGCGTTGGTATAGTTCCAATGCTTTGATTAAAAGTGGTTCTGCTTCAGTGTACCGTCCTTGGGAATTGTAGAGAAGAGCCAAATTGTTGAAACTGGAGGCGATATCCGGATGCTCTTCTCCCAGCAGGCGTTGGTATAGTTCCAATGCTTTGATGTAGAGTGGTTCAGCTTCAGTGTACCGTCCTTGGTCAGAGTAGAGAAGAGCCAAGTTGTTGTAACTGGTGGCGACATTGGGATGCTCTTGTCCTAGCAGGCGTTGCCTTAGTTCCAAAGCTTTGATGTACAGTAGTTCTGCTTCAGTGTACCGTCCTTGGGAATAGTAGAGTTCTGCCAAGTTGTTGTAACTGGAGGCGACATGAGGATGCTCTTCTCCTAGCAGGCGTTGGCTGAGTTCCAAAGCTTTGATAAGGAGTGGTTCAGCTTCAGTGTACCGTCCTTGGGATAAGTAGAGTTCTGCCAAGTTGTTGAAACTTTGGGCGATATCCGGATGCTCTTCTCCTAGCAGGCGTTGCCTTAGTTCCAATGCTTTGATGTAGAGTGGTTCTGCTTCAGTGTACCGTCCTTGGGATAAGTAGAGTTCTGCCAAGCTGGTGTAACTGGTGGCGACATGAGGATGCTCTTCTCCTAGCAGGCGTTGCATTAGTTCCAAAGCTTTGATAAGGAGTGGTTCAGCTTCAGTGTACCGTCCTTGAGATTGGTAGAGTGATGCCAAGTTGTTGAAACTTTGGGCGATATCCGGATGCTCTTCTCCTAGCAGACGTTGCCTGAGTTCCAATGCTTTGATGTGGAGTGGTTCAGCTTCTGTGTACCGTCCTTGGGAATAGTAGAGTGATGCCAAGTTGTTGAAACTTAAGGCGACAGAGGGATGCTCTTCTCCTAGCAGGCGTTGGCTGAGTTCCAATGCTTTGATGTAGAGTGGTTCAGCTTCTGTGTACCGTCCTTGGGAATGGTAGAGTCCAGCCAAGTTGTTGAAACTTAAGGCGACAGAGGGATGCTCTTCTCCTAGCAGGCGTTGCCTGAGTTCCAATGCTTTGATGTGGAGTGGTTCAGCTTCTGTGTACCGTCCTTGGGAATAGTAGAGTTCTGCCAAGTTGTTGAAACTTTGGGCGATATCCGGATGCTCTTCTCCTAGCAGGCGTTGCCTGAGTTCCAATGCTTTGATGTGGAGTGGTTTAGCTTCTGTGTACCGTCCTTGGGAATAGTAGAGTCCAGCCAAGTTGTTGTAACTGGTGGCGACATTGGGATGCTCTTCTCCTAGCAGGCGTTGCAACAGTTCCAATGCTTTGATGTAAAGTGGTTCTGCTTCGGTGTACCGTCCTTGGGATTCGTAGAGTATTGCCAAGTTGTTGTAACTGGGGGCGATATAGGGATGCTCTTCTCCCAAACGGGATTGTACGACTGATACACATTGCTCTAACCACGGTTGAGCCAGCGCATACAAACCCTGTCTTTCATAAAATACACCCAAACCAATTAAAACCCAAGGTAAATTTTCATCACTGACTGCATCAGTCAGATTTTGTGCCACCTCTGCTAAATGTGGAATAGCAGGAGTTAAGGCAGTGATTTGGTTCCGATAAGGTATTTGAGAAATTTCTTTTACCACTTCTACCATTGCTTGGCAAAAACTAGACTGATGCTCGTCGCCTGAAGCTAAGTTCTTTTGCTTGTTTCTCAGAAACTCTCGAATCAACTGATGTAACAGATAAGTATCTTCGCCCTGTAACAGGTGCAAGTTTTCTAATTCTACTCTTGCATCTTCCAGTTCTTCTGCGTCTTTCTCAGCAGCACGTTCCACCAATGACCAAGGAATCCCAGCTAAAGCAAATAAACTTAGTAAACAACCTAATTGTTGAGCAGACTCACTTAATTCGGACCAACTCAATTCAAAAGCAGCCGCTACTCCACGTTTGATATCTAGAGACCAATTGGGGTCATTTTCCTTTACTTCTAAAGCAGGATGCCCTAGCCCTTTTTCCTCCAAGCGTCGCAGCATTTCTGCCAAAGATATTTTACGCTTTTTCACATACCGCCCGACTAATTGCAACGCCAGAGGTAAGTAGCCTAAACGCTGAACGAGTTCTTTTGCTTTTATTAATTCTTGATTGACTTTTTCTTCCCCAACCAATTGAGTCAGTAATGAGAGTGCATCTTCCTCCGGCAAAACTTCCAAAAACAGAGAACCACGATCATCTAACTTGAGTCGTGTTGTTATGAGTACTTTAAACTGGGATGGTTGTGGTGGTAGATAAGATTTTATCTGGCTGTAATTTTTCACATCATCCACAACCACAAGCGTGTTTCCCTTCTGCCAACGCTGCCAACACCAGTGTACCCGTTCTGGTAACTCCAAATCTTCTGGCGGCTGCAAGTCGAAATTGATTCGAGCAAATTCTATTATCTGCAAACCAATATCTTGTTCTCTTGCACGTAGCCAGCAGATACCACCAGGGTAAGTGTGCAACTGTAAGCGTAGCAGTGAGTACTGGATTGCTAATTCTGTTTTACCAACTCCCCCCATGCCTTCAACAGCAGTAATGACGACTTCATTATTGCGTTGTAACTGTTGATGGAGGCGTTCTAATTCCCGCGCTCGTCCGATAAACTTATCTGTGTTACTGGGGGGAATATTTTGGGGAAAACCTGTTGGTTTAGGAATATGACTCAAATTGTTTTCAACTTTGTAAATCTGAGTAATATTTCCTACTGTAAGATTGCCCTCAACCCGCGCATTCTCTAAGATTGTTTGTGTAGTTAATGTACTATTTCCTTGAAGTTGAATATTGTTGTCACCTTGAATCGCTTGCATTCCACCAGAAAGCGTTGAGTTTTCTGCTTGCTGCTGGATATTTGGTTCTGGGTTGCTAGTCATGATTTTAACAGTTATCAGTTATTAGTTATTAGTTATTACAGTAGGTCGGTGTAAATAATTAAAGGTATGTAGTAAGCGCTTTAGCGCTAAAGCGCTTACTACGAGCTATTTTCCAAGCTTTACTTTTATTTACATAGTTTGATTTTTTCTCGCCTACTTACTTAGTTATTACGTTAGAGGATGTTTGGAAAGTGTCGTCTTGTACCAAAATTTATCAATGATCCCCCTAAATCCCCCTTAAAAAGGGGGACTTTTACCCCCCTTTTTAAGGGGGGCAGGGGGGATCAAGTAAAATATTTGATACTTCTCAAACATCCTCTTAGAGGTTCCGTCATCAGACTAGCTCAGAAGTTTAGTAGTAGCAGAGTAAGATACAAGCTTTCGGTATGACTTTCCGGATTTTTAGGTTTACTGAAATCTTACATGATTACGAGTCAACCACCAATGCTTCTATTATTTAGTGTTTAAAGTATCCAATGAGAGTGGGGTGAGCAGGACAGCAATTGGTGTCAATTTAAGCCAAAACCCTTCTACAATCTCGTTTCCAAATTTTACCTGGAAATGTGGTTCCACCGGCTCTTGAGCAAGTAAAGGAGGCAGAGCCTCTATCATAGTATTCCCAGTCAGAGACTGGGAACAAGGCACCGGCTCAGTTATGAGTTATCAGTTATCAGACAACAGGTTTGTTTGGTACAAGCCCCATCAGGTATTGATGGGGATTAACTGATAACTGTTCACTGTTCACTGATAACTGTTAAGAGCTATTGCACTAAAATCGAGCGTATCAAAATGCTCATAACTTCACCTGTCCTGCCAGTTGGTACGAGGGGACTCCAATCACTGATAGAGGCGTATTTAAGTTGGTGCAGAACGCGAATTGTGCTGTTTACGGCTTTGGGAGAACCAATGAGTGTATGTTTAATAGGTTCTCTTTCTGGAGATGCTTGAGAGTGAGTTTGATTGAGAACAGGTGTATTTGCGTTGTCACCACTGGACAAAAAGCCTTGAGTTATGGATTGCAAAGAATAATTTGCACCATCAAATTGTGTCACCGCGCTCTTGAGCCATTGCAGGTATTGTTCCAAGTCTAATTGAGTAATTACTTGCTCGTTATGTGCGATCGCTTGTACTTGTGGCATGATCTATTTATCTCCATTCGATATGGGGGTTATAAAGCGATCGCTTGTCCAATTGGTCCTGGAAGCGATCGCTTTTTGCTGTCTGTGCAGCAATATTTATATCATAAATTCTTTTGCAGCTAATTGCAATATTTTAAGTATCTTAAAAGATGATTTTGATATCTAAGGGAATCTTAAGGCGTACTATAGTATGCGAAAGCGATGATAGGGATGACGACGTGAGCAAACGATTTACTGTAACTCTTCCAGACTCAGTATTTGAAGATTTAGAGGTGTTGGCAGATACACAAGGTAGACCAACAGCTAATCTGGCAGCTTTTTTAATTGAAATTGGTATCAAGGAGAGTAAAGAACGCGGCGAATTTCCAGAAAAACCAAAAACCTCCAAAGCCAAGAAGGCTAAGGAGGATGGATGAATCAAAATACTATGGACGGCAGGGTGTACAAAAGCACATTTTTTCGTTTCCCCCTACACCCCTAGTACCGCTGCGCGGAAGTCATGCATTCAAAAGTCAAAAGTCAAAAAGCTGATTATGTGGGCTTTTCGCTGTTTTAAAATGGTAGCTTTATTTCCGCCGCGCTGTACTAGTTTTGGTTGATTGCTTTTGGATTTAACCGGACTTGATATAACTTTTAAATACATACTTTTGCAAGAGTTATATTAGAGGATGTCTGAGAAGTCAAAAATGTCATGCTGTTAGCGTAGCTCCTCGCTCTGCGAGGCACGGAGCGCCAGCGCAGTGAAGCATCTCAAAAATTAACGAGAAATAGGGATTCTGAGTCCCAAGGGGACACGCTGCGCGAACGCTCCTGTTCCTTCGCTTCGCTCAGGACTACGCTCAGAATGACAAAATATACCTTGCTTAAAGTTTTCAGACATCCTCTTAGTTAGTTGTTACTTGTCAAGCAACATTGGACTAACGACTAACCATAATTTAATTTCAAGGAACCGATGAAATGGCTGTTAAAATTGAGCTTTTAAATCGCTATCAACTGCGTATAAAAAGTAATGATACATTACTCTTGCCGATTATTGAAATTAAACCTACTGATAGTTTTAACTTCCCTCATATCTCCAAAATTGATATTTCTGTGAGCGGAACGCCAGAAGACATGGCAGCAAAAATACAATCTGTATACAGAAGCGTTAGCTTTAGTAATAAACTACTCAAGCTTTCTACACCACAGCGATTAAAACAAATTGACTGTGTGTGGAATGAGCCATTACCAGCAGGTGTGAACTGCACTTTGCTAGTGACTGTAGAGTATTTTGACTCGGATGAAACGGGTAACCCAAATCTGTCTATGAGCAAAAACTCTACGTCTGAGTGCAATATATGGACTTATGCAGGCGTTGAAGATACCGTAATACAAATGTCAGTGAGAGATACGCTACCATTGCCACTACCAGGACCTTTTTACAAACCCGAACCAGTTCAAGAAAGTAAGAAGCCAGAAATTACTTATCCAGGCTGGTTTGCCATTGATTTTGGCACGTCAAATTCCACAGTGACACTCTACGATCCCAAAGTCATCGTAACTCCAGATAGTTTGCCTAGCGAACAAGAGGTGCGGTTACGCGAACGTATGGCGGCGTGGTTAAACCAACGTCCCGTGGATGATGTACCGGGGATCAGCCGTAATGCTTGGGATCAGGAGTGGCAAAAGTTTTTAACTGAACTGAGCAAAGATTTTGTTTCCATTCCCGAGTCTGTTCGTCACAATTTGGGCGAACAACTCTTTCGAGGCGTTGACAGTGCTGAGTTGTTGGAAGCTATCCGACAGATAGAAATTTGTTTGAGCAAACGTCTGGGTTGGTTTCGTCGCGCCGCTAGCAAACGGTTGAATCAGATATATCACGAAGTTTTCCGCGTACCACCTTTAGAGTGGCAAAGTTTGATATCAGTAGAATTGGACAAAGACCGTCGTCTTAATGAAATTCCTAGTGAGTTAGAAGTCGTCAATCTGGAACCTTCTTTGCCAAAAGATGATCCAACAAAAGTGAAAGTCGTCTTAGGTGAACAAGCAAGACAGCACAGACTAGACACTATTGGGAATGGGGAGGAAATTGAAGGAAGGTTCCTCCACTCACCTAAGCGGTATTTTGGTCAAGAACGTTCTTTTAAAATTACGCTCGATGGTCAAGAAGATACAATTGAGGTCAATAAGCTGCTGCAATCTGCTTATGCTGAACTGATTGAGTTAACCGAGAATTACCGCCAACGCTATCCAGGTAAGTGTTCTGAAGGTAAATTCTACCGTGCAGTGGTGACTTACCCAACGATCGCCTCACCATTTGTGCGCCGCGAGATTGAAAAGCTGGTGAAACAACTGGATATCGAAGATGTGCAGATGGCTTATGACGAAGCGATATCGGTAGCCGTCTTCTTTTTGTGGCGAGAGTTTGGCGGTGATTTGAACGTGGGGATTGAGTCGTTTAAAACCCGCTGCCGTTACGATGGGGATAAATGGTGGCAAAATGTCCTCGTTTTGGATATTGGTGGCGGAACCACTGATTTAGCGCTGATTCGTCTTGCACTGGAAGAAATTAACCCGTTTGAAGCTGGGGAAGACCGAGGCGACGGCGGACGTTATTATAAATTGACTCCTAAATTATTGGGTTCTTCCGGTCATTTGCAGTTGGGTGGAGAGTTAATTACCCTGCGTTTGTTTTTGTTGTTGAAGGCGGCGATCGCAGATTGTTTGCTCACAGCCGTGACTGAAGAACAATTGCCAAAAGATGTGTTGAAAGTGCAGCCAGAAGAGTTGAGCGATCGCTTTCTTGATAACGGCAAATTCTTAAGAGGAAGTCTGCTCGCTTGTGTAGACAAAGAAATTCGAGAAGGCGATGCTTACAAAGATGCTTTAAATGCAGCCGAGAAAGTTCTACCCACACGCTGGAAAAATTCGTTGTCTCGCGCACAAACTTTCTACACTCTTTGGGAACAAGCGGAAAATGCCAAAATTACACTCGGTCAAAAGCGCCAACAAGATGCACCCGAACCAATCTTCGTCGTTGATGGGCAAAAAATTTCGGAACTGCTGCAACAAAACGATATTCAATTATCAAGCGAAGTTGTTGATAACCTGAGTGTAACCCTCACGGTACAGCAATTTGAAAAAGCAGTATCTCCTGTGATTCGAGAAGCAGTTGGAATTGCCCAAGGATTGATAGAGAATGCTTTAGCAAATAAAGCCTTCAATTCCCAAAGCCAGAAAGAGCAAGTCGATTGGTTGATTTTATCAGGAAAAACCTGCAATCTGGAATTAGTTGAGCGCGAACTTTATCGGGTATTTAGCAAGTCTGATTATTTTATTTGGAATGAAGACCGAGTTACCTTTGAACCCGAATATACAAAGCTTGCAACTTCTGCTGGAGCTTGTTTTGCAGAGAAACTAAGACAATTGGGTTTTGCGCCGAAAGAGTCCAAGGAATTGCTGCGTAGAGGAGCAAATCAACTTTATATCGATGTCAAAAATCTGTTTTATTTTCTGCCATGCTCCTTCAAAAGGGAAGTGATTGGAGGAAATTTAGACCCAATTTTTCAGGCTGGTCAAGAACTTTATCAACTTAAAGCTGACGATGCGATGGCTAAATTTCGCAGTAGTTGGCAGGGTATGCAATTGACCAATAACATCATTCGTCAGGATTTTGAGAATATCAAACCTCAGCTTTGGGGAAGTTATAACGGTGATGCATTGAGAAAGAAACTGGAAATGAGTGAGGAGGATTTTAAAAATTATATCAAAGTTCAGTTTGAAATTAATCAAAAGCTTGATATCGATTTGCTGCTTTGCCGAGGAAATCCTCACTATTTAATTCCTGTGAATATTCCCTGTGTTGATGCGGCAAAAGCGATAGGTACATCAGAAGTTATTGCTGATGATAGTCACGTGGTTTGCGATATTGCTGTTAATGTTGCTGAATCTGCAAATGCTCTAAAAACAGATGCTCATACTGTTGTATTTAATGCCGAGAAAGACTACAGCAAGGATATGAGAGTTTTTCGGTATGATGATGGTGCCATACAGCCACAAATCATGGGGTTAATTGCTGAATTACCGCCGTTTCCTACCAGTGGCAAACATACATTCTACTTCCAATTTCACAACCCAAAATCTAATAAGTGGGAACTCATTGGCGAATTGCCTCAACCAGAAGTCAAAAGTGAGTATCCTTGCCGATACTATGTCTCTCTTAACAAGAAGGGTATGCTGAGAGTACATGCATTTGAGGTACCTTATTGGACATCAACAAATCCAGAATCTCTCAAGCAAGGGGGATGCGTTTTTCGCGACACTCTCCAACCTCAGCCTAACGATGTTAAGGCAGAACGTGACCCGTTTTCTGGAGAACACTAACGAGAGTTAGGAGTTATTAACTTAAAACTTAAAACTAGACCTGCCTAGAAAGTCTACTTTTATCCTTGCTTGTGACCTTTTGCTCATGGAGTCTCTTGCATAAGTAGATTTGTTTGAAATTAAACCACAGATGTAGGCGTAAGCCGTGCCGTAGGCTACACAGATAAACACAGATAAATAATCGGTGTTCATCTGTGTTTATCTGTGGTTCCAAATGATAAAGTCCGGACTTTTGCCAGCAATCTACTCAAAACTTAATTTACAACTCAAAACGGAGGAAATATGCAGCACCTCAGCAAGTTATTGAAAATTGACAACTCAAATTTAGCTTGGGTACTGCGCTTGGGCTTGCACGGACTGCGGACTCAATTACAGGAAGCTTTAAAAATAGCAACCACAGACCCAGGAAGCAGTGCTTGTCAAGAATTGCTGAGGGAATTGGATATTCTTTTGGAAGTTACATCTCAACAAAAGTCTTTGAGTAGCGAGACAGTCTTGTCCACGGAGGATAGTTCCTCTTGGGAAGATGTGTTAGAACCAGTCACCACTGAACTAAAAGGTGAACTCAAACTTCGACAAATTGGTGAGGCTTTGCTATCTGACCGGGAATTATCGAACTATATCGGTGATTACCAATTTCTTAGCACCAATGATGCTGATTTGTGGAACGAGATGCAACGTTTGCTGCTGCGTGTTCCTGAAAAGGCGGCTGATGCTTGGCGAGAGCGTATTTTGACAGAGGCGAGTCAAATAGGTGCAAAAGAAGATAAGCCGCACTTGTCACTACCCTTCACCCGGAATGAATGTATTTACCCTGGTTTGACAGGAAAGGTAAAAGCCACTGGGTTGTGTTTGTCATACCAAGTTGATTTCGATCCGCGATTAACGATGGAAACACACGACGGGGAAATGGATTTGTTGGCTGGGGTTGTTTCTACTTGTCTTAAGTTTATTGAACTCGATTCATCTTTGTACCACGCTCTTAAAAGTGTAGATAGATTTGGTGTCAGGTCTTTGAACGATGAACGAGAAAAGTCTAAGTATGTCACAGCACTGATAGACCGTTTTCGCCGGGTGCAAACAACTGCTGATCATGCCGATCCAATTGTTGCTTTACGTGCCAGACTTGACTTAGATGAAGCAATTCACTCTTTAGTGTATTTGCCATGTGCTGACCGTTACTCTTGGTGGGGTAAACTGCAACAAGAAGCGCGACGAACCCTTGATCAGGTGGTTGAGAAGACGCGTGATGCTGGTTATCATGTGCAAATCCGCCCATTATGGGGAACCTATGCAGATGTCTTTGGTTGGTCAAAGGACGATTTGCAATTAGATATTGGTGGGGTGCGCGGGGAAGTGTCTGCATGTTTGCGGGTTTATGCCAAAATTAACGATGAGGTGCTTCCAGGTCGGGTACTTTTCCGTTCCTCTTGAGTCAAGATAGACACCCGTGAGAAAATTTCATGACAAAGTATGAAAATTTTTCTTCCCTAGCCCTAATTTATCCAGAGTGAAAACCGACAGTATCTTCTATCGCCTGTTTCAAGAATTACCCAGCATCTTTTTTGAATTAATTGGCAACCCACCAGAAACCGCAGAGGATTATAACTTTTCCTCTGTTGAAATTAAGCAAACAGCCTTCAGAATTGATGGTGTTTTTATACCGACAAAAACTGAAGACAACCCGATTTACTTTGTCGAAGTCCAGTTTCAAACCGACACAGAAATTTATTCGCGTTTGTTTTCCGAAATATTTTTATACCTGCGTCAAAATCAACCGAAAAATTCCTGGCGGGGAGTGGTTATTTTTCCCAGTCGCAGTCTAGATACAGCAGATACAAATAATTACAGTGAGTTTTTCACTAGCCAACGTGTCAGCCGCATTTATCTTGATGAATTAGGTGAAACGGCATCACTACCCGTGGGCATTGCTACCATTAAATTGGTGGTAGAAGATGAGGAAACAGCAATTACAGCCGCAAGAAAGTTAATAGATAGAACCCAGCAAGACGTTAATAACGTACCACAAAGGCGGCAGTTATTAGAATTAATAGAGACAATCTTGGTTTATAAGTTTCCCACAATGAGTCGAGAGGAGATTGAAGGTATGTTTGGGTTAAGCGAGTTGAAAAAAACGCGGGTTTACCAAGAAGCTAAGCAAGAAGGGAAGCAAGAAGGACGCTTGGAAGGAAAATTAGAAGCTGTTCCTCGACTGTTGGCGTTGGGGTTAAATGTGGAACAAATTGCTACTGCGTTGGATTTGGAAGTTGCACAAGTTAGGCAAATAGCACAGGGAACACAAAATTTGTAGTTTTGGTGGAACCGTGCGACACTCAACATCATGTATAAATTTTGGGTTTCCTGACTCAGTTTCCTAGGATGAGTCGAGAGGAGATTGAAGGTATGTTTGGGTTAAGCGAGTTGAAAAAAACGCGGGTTTATCAAGAAGCTAAGCTAGAAGGAAAATTAGAAGCTGTCCCTCGCCTGTTGGCGTTGGGGTTGAATGTGGAACAAATCGCTACTGCGTTGGATTTGGAAGTTGAACAAGTTAGGCAAGTCGTACAGGGAACACAAAATTTGTAGTTTTGGTGGAACCGTGCGACACTCAACATCATGTATAAAAAAAGAAAATTCCCCACAACCATATCGGATGATGGGGAATCGCTACTATGAACAAGATATTTATTTACTTAGGGATAGGTCAACCTGATTTATGCATTTTTGTTGTGGAAGCTATGCTCCGGGAGCAAACGCACGACTAGCAAACAGCTTACAGCAGTTTTCATTTATTTAGACCACATTCTTGCGTTCTTCTTTGCGACGCCAGTCGCCTAGGTCGGGAAACCCTTCTGCAGCGCTGGCTCGCCTTTGCGCCTTTGCGCGAGGCAAAAAAATGTGGTTCATTTACCTGAAAATAGCTGTAATACTTGCAAGGTGGCGACGGGCGTGGTGATTGGTGGTTGGGTGAAGGGCGATGGGGCGATCGCATTACTCATTTTCTGTATACTCGTTGCAATACATAGGAAAGCCACCACCCGACTGGCAGTGACATGGTGGTAGTTGTTTTTTATGGTTCTCTAAAGCACTGAATGAGTACATTACAGTGTGGGGCTTCTGCCCGATTAAGCTAAATTTTCAGAGGCGATCGCTGAATCAGGAAAGCTAACTAGACGAGTCGAATCGTATAGTTTTGAACTACAACCGCGTGGGGAAATGCACGACGCAGCTCAAGACGTGGCGTGACTGTTAACTTTCTAGCGCAGCTACGGTTTATTGCTTACTTTTTTCTACCTCACCACCCCCAACTACCGGGAATACCTTTAAAAGGTCCAACAATATCGCTGGTTATCCAACCGCCGTAAAAATTTCCTGGTTGCGGCTGCACCTTTTCTCCATTGACGTAGCAAGCATCCATGACGTGAGCATAAAAAGCGACAAAGTCCTTAATTGATGCAAACGCGGGTGTGGGATCAGGATAAAACCATCCAGCATTCTGCGCTTCTTTATCACCGACACGAATTGTGTAGTAACTAGCACCTCCCTTCCACTCACAAAAGCTAGATTGCGGTGTGAGCAAGAGGTGTTCCATTTTGATATCCTCGGGTGGGATGTAGTAATTCGGTGGGTGGCTGGTTTCTAAAACGCGCTTGGCACGGTGAGTATCTGCAATAGTGACACCGTTAAAGATGATTTGGATATGTTTGTCGGTATCCTCAAGGCGAGGCGGACGGGGATAGTCCCACACTGATTCTTGTCCGGGAACTGGTTCAATGCGTTGGGGTCTAAACATTTGGATTTTATGATTAAATTTAGAACCACAGATGGACACAGATTAACACAGATGATTTATCTGTGTGCATCTCTTGTTAATCTGTGGTTTTATTTTCATCCAATTAACTATTATAAGAGGCTTATTATATGAAATCCGTTTGTTTAGTTATCATATCCCCTCAACCTCACCCCTACCCCTCTCCTTTGTAAGGAGAGGGGTGGCGCAGCCGGGGTGAGGTATCAATGCAGTAACTAATTAACCGGATTTGATATTATTCATATTGTCATAAGAATTGGTAAATACCATAAAAATGGTGCGTTACACTGCGTTAACGCACCCTACTACAACTCATTTTAAACTGCTTAACGCACTTCTTTAAGACTTTCAACTTCCTTAGTAAACAACTCAGTAAATAAACTCAAGACGGTCCGTTCTTCGCGTACTTTGATGTTGGCGGTAATACTCATACCTGACTTCAAGGGCAATTCTCTACCATGAGCATTGAGAGATTGTTGTGCTAAACGGATTTTTACAGGGAAACGATAATATTGGTGTGTTTGGTCTGGTGGTAATGCATCTGAACCAACCGAAATAACTTCTCCCTTAATATCCCCATACTCGCTGTAAGAGAATGAGTCAAGTCTAACATCAACTTTCATTCCTTCCTTGACGAAGCCAATATCCTTGTTCGTGATGAAAGCTTCGGCAATAAAGTTATCGTTTGGTACGATTGTAAGTAGTTTCTGGCTGTTTTGTGCTACAAAACCAGGATTTTTAGCTTGCAAATCAAAAACAACTCCAGATACAGGAGCGCGAAGTTCTTGATATTTAATGTTTGTTTGCGCTTGTAAGATTTTACTGTTTACTTCAGCCAATTGCTTCTCATTGTCAAGCACAATTCTAGAGAATTGGCTATCAATTTCGGCTATGCGCTGTTTGTTATTGACTATCTTTTCCTGCACGTTTTTGCTAGAAACAGCTACCGTATTTTTCGTCTCTTGTTGTCCCTGTTGAATTTCATACTTCAGACGTTGTTCTTCCTTAACAAATTGTGCGACTTGTGCTTTGATATTCTGCACTTGTTTTTGTTGTTGGAGGTACTGAAGCTGAGCGATCGCCCCTTCTTCTGCTAAGAGTTTCATTTTAGTTAAAATTTGCTGCTCAATCGCTAAAGTTCCTTTAGCATCATCGAGTTGAACTTGGTTTTGAGCCAGCTTCTGCTTGCTCTGTTCGACTTTCAACCGCGCAGCAGCAGACCGAGTATCTAACTCTGTTTTTGCTGTTTCTAGACGTTCTTGTTCGTCAGTATCCAAGCCTGCGACAGCACCAGTGTTTTTAAATTCTTTACGCAATAACTCATTTTCTGCAACTAATGCGGCTCGATTTTTCAGCAGAAAAGCAGCTTCTCTTGGCAAGTTACCCCGCATAAATTCGACTTCAGCCGCTACCCCAGAACCAATCTCCATTAAACGGCGGTAAAGCTGGTTTTCTTGCATTAATGAAGCACGAACTTTTTTGAGAGAATTTAATTCACCATTAGTTGTGACGGAATCAAAAATGAGCAGTAAATCTCCAGGATTGACTTTTTGCCCATCTTTAACATAAACTCCTTTCACCACTCCATTAACCGGAGCTTGAATTTCTTTAACTGTTCCTTCCGGCTTCAATTGACCCTGTGATGCAGGAACGACTTGCTCAATTTTTGCAAAGTATGCCCAACCAATTCCAAAACAAGCTAACACCATCAATGTCACCATAATAGTGCGTGACCAAAATGGAGATTGGCGTAGCACAACCGATTGCTCTAATTGCTCAAAGTTGTACTGCTTAAAATCCCTTTCAGAAGCTTTAGGACGCTTGGAGTCAGCAGTAAGCACTCTTGAATCTGAAGGCTTTCCATTTTGAGAGGTTCCATTACGGTGATTACCGTTGAGATGGTTCTCATTAAGTTGAGTCATTGTATTTACCTGGAGGTGAGGATAGAGAGGATGAAAATGATAAATTATAAATTGATGAATTATGAATTATGATTTCAGTGTATCCCGTTTCATAATTCATAATTTTTTTTACTGCTTCACTTCTTGTTGATTGTAGAGGTAGAAATAATGACCTCTCAAAGCCATCAAATCATCATGGTTTCCTTGTTCGATAACCTTACCACCATCCATCACAACAATAATGTCTGCATTTCTAATGGTATTGAGACGGTGGGTGATAAAGAATACTGTGTTCCCTTTGAATTCATCTGCTAAATTTAGACAAACTTGTCGCTCTGTGGGGTAATCCAAAGCGCTCGTTGCTTCATCTAAAACTAATAATTTTGGTCTTTGTAAGACAGAACGAGCGATCGCTATTCTTTGTCTTTGTCCACCAGAAAGTCCAGCACCCCTTTCGCCGACTCGTGTATTATAACCATTCGGCAAGTTCATAATGAATTCATGCGCTGCTGCAACTTTAGCGGCTTGAATAATTTCCTCGGTTGATGCTTCGGGATTCGTCAGAGCAATATTTTCCTGAATCGTTCCATCAAACAACAGTGTCTCTTGAGGAACGACACCAACCTGTCGCCGCAAAGAATAAAGTTCTACCTTGGAAACGTCGTAACCATCAATGAAAATTCTGCCAGCCTCTGGTTCGTAAAGTCTCAGCAGCAATTTCATCATTGTGCTTTTACCCGAACCACTTTGTCCGACTATTCCTACAAAATTACCTGCAGGAAAATCGATATTGACATTGCAAAGCTGCAATGGACCGCTGCTTGCAAACCTGAAGGAAACATTATCATATTTCACTGCTCCTACAACAGGAGGTAAGGTAATATTGCCACGGTCTTTCTCGGCTTCCTGAGGTGTATCGACAATATCACTTAAACGCTCTAAAGATAAGGCAGTTTCTTGGAAGTTTTGCCACAGTTGAGCTAATCGCAATATAGGACTGGTAACGTAACCGGAAATAATCCTAAAAGCGATTAATTCCCCTAGAGTTAAGTCTCCTTGAAGCACTAAATACGCTCCTACCCACAGAACAAGCAAACTGCTAAGTTTGTTGAGAAAGCTACTTGTAGAATTGGCGAGGGTGGAGGTGACGACAGTTTTAAAGCCAGCGCCTACATAACGAGCATAACGCTCTTGCCAGGAAAAACGCGCTCGTAACTCGATGTTTTGCGCTTTCACTGTTTGAATTCCTGACATCACCTCAACCAAATAAGATTGAGTTTCGGCGTTGCGTTCGGCTTTGCTTCGTAGTTGTCTGCTCACTGTAGGAGAGGCAATCAAAGTAATGGCAACAAATACTGGAATTGTTCCCAAACCAACCAAGGTTAACTGCCAGCTATAAACCAGCATCACGATGATATAAACCACCGAGAAAAGCGCATCTAATCCTACTGTTAAAGCAGTACCGGTAAGAAACTGGCGGATATTTTCTAATTCGTTGATGCGAGTGGAAAGTTCCCCTACCGGTCGCCGTTCAAAATAGCGCAGCGGTAGACGTAGCATATGGTCGATAATTTCCGACCCCAAACCCATATCGATGCGGTTGGTGGTGTCTACAAATAAGTAAGTCCGTAAAGTGCTTAGCACTGCTTCAAACAGACCAACGACTAATAGCAAAACACCCAAAACATGCAGAGTACTGATACTGTTTTGAGCGATGACTTTATCAATAATCATCTGAATGACCAGCGGATTTGCCAGCGCTGCTAACTGCACGAAGAAGGAAGCAACAAAGACTTCTATCAGGACTCGGCGATAACGCGACAAATAAGGCATAAACCACTGAACACCGAAACGTTGGCGCGGTGTTGCTGACGTGGAAGAGAGGAGCAATACCCTCATCTGGGGGAGATCATTGCTTTCCTCGACTTCCAACTGAGCGATGAAATCAGCGGATTTGAAGCGTACAATTCCCTTGGATGGGACACCTAAAACAACAGTGCGCTCATTTGTTTCATACAGAACAGCATAGCTATCACCATAACGAATCAGTGCTGGTGTAGGTATACGCCCTACAGAGGAGGTGGGTACATCTACCAACTGCGCCTTTAACCCAATTAACTCTGCCAGGTAAGCACACAGCTGAAACGATATCACACCCTGACGGTTCATCTGGTCGTTGAAAATGCGGCGAATGACTTCCCGCCGAAACGGCATTTCCAAATGTTTCGATAACATTTGAAAACAGGCGATCGCCGAATTGAGTTGTCCCTTACCCCCAAAAAATGGGTATTTTGTGGTTTTTTGTTTCCCTTGCGCCGTCGAAGGCTGTGGTGGTGGTATTTCTTCGTCCGGTGCGTATGGAATTTCTAACTCGTCTGTTGTCTGTGGTTCACTAGCGTCTACTTGATGCTGTTGTCGCTGGATACTATCAAGCAGTAACAAATCCGACGCACGCAAACCAATTAACCGCGCCGGATTTCCCTGTACCTCAACTGTGTTATGCAAATCACTCAATTCCAACTTAGAACCAACAGAGAAGCCTTTTACCGTTCCGCCGCCACTAACAAACCAAATGCAATCGCTATCTTGTTGGTTATAAGGGGTTTTTCCTGGTGAGAGGTAATCTACTTTTGCCCCAGCGCAAGCGTGTTGAGTCAGTTCTTTGAGGTTGGTACCGCCTAAAGCTTGCACTTCCTTTTGGACACTGAGGACATCAAACACTTCCACCAAATGACAGCGGTTTTTACGCTCAGAGGCAAAAGCTGGGTACATCGTGAGTAAGCGTAAATACTCCGTAGCGCTTAATGTTAAACATATCACTTCGCTGGAAGCAATTGTTGTCTCGCAGGCAACTTCCCGTAACAAACTAATTTCGCCAATAATTGCGCCCCTTTCCAGCAAACCCAAGGTATTTGGCATTTGCGTACGCGTATCGTATGCCAACAGGCGAGCTTTCCCTTCATAAATAATTGTGACTCGCTCAGGCATTCTTTCTTTGCCGAGAATCTTCTGACCTATGCGGTAGCGCAAAGGTTGCAGTTGTTGTGATAAAGAGGCGATGACCTCAGTTGGTAATTGGTCAAAACCCTCTAAGGTGGCGAGAAATTCTTGGAAAGCAGAGCTCTTAATATAGGTCATATCAAATAAAGTTAGCACTTAAGAGTTCAGAGTCAGGAATAAAGCTAAGATTTCTAGGTCTTTACACCACAAGTGCGGTTGCCAGGAAATACTTAGCGTACTTATTGAATAGTGGCTTTTCGTATACGCTCACAGGGTGCCTCCCTGTAGATATATTAAGGTAAAGTAAGGAGTTAAGATACCATTAAAATGTTAACTTCTAACTTTTAAATTTAAGAAGAGTTGCAATTAAGAAGTGTTGAATTTGCCAGTTCTGCACCATTCCTCGCTTTTACAGCCAATTCTTAAATTTTGCTCTATATAAGGTAAATTGATGCACCTGTAGTTGGTACGTAAGCAGCACCAACAAAATTTTGAAAGGCAGTCAGCCTTTGATTGTCCTGTTACAGAACTGGAGACATATGACTGTTTTGCGGCGTTGCCACTTTTGATTGCCAGTGTTATAAATTGTCTCAGATAAGAGAGTGTGGCAAGATTGGGACTATGTAATGAATAGGTGAAGATTATATAAATGATTTTTTTTTTGTTGAATTTGCATTTTTTTATTTTTTTGGATGTATTATTCGTAAAACGCTTTCCTAAGCTAATAGAACCCCCGCAATCGAATTACGGGGGTTCGTGTAGAGGTAGCTTACAGGCAAGTGAAAAGTGTAGGGTAGGCTAAGGTTTTGTGACCACAGAAAATTTATTGATAGAGAGATTCATTTAGTTTAAGGGTATCAACAGACTGATGCAAAACGTCTACAGAATCTGATGGGCGTAGAGATTGCCAGAAGTTGAGAATCTGTTCTGCCACAAGCTGGGGTTGAAAGAAGTGAAAAAAATGCCGTCCTTGTGGGCATTCCCATATGCGATCGCCCTCTTTTAAATATAGTTGCCATCCATGTAAAGCATCGGTATCGACAATGATGTCGTTCATGCTCCCACAAACCATAAAGGGTACTGGGACTCGTTCTGGTGGGATACTTAGCCGTTTAAAAAGCGAGTGAGGTGAAAGCGAGCAATTTAAGTCTTGCTCCAAAATTTTCATCAAACGCTTGATAGTATGTTCCTTCTGATAGCCAAACAAGTTATACACAAAAGCATTCAGAGTCTTTTGCTGACTTAAGAATGGGCGATGGACGTAATAGTGTGCTTGCCAGTCAATAGCAGCATCAACACCCACAGCTAACACAGTTAAAGACTTGACTTTTTCTGGATACTTACGGCTGTAGAGTAGCCCTAACAATCCTCCTGTGCTGTGACCAACAAGATGCACAGGTTGATCGCAGGATTTCAGATAATCTTGCAGCAGTTCAACTGCATCATCTAGTGAACTAGCCTCATCCTGGGTTTGCTGATATTCCCATAATGCAACAGTCATTTTGCGTGACAGCCGATACATCAACGGCTGAGCAAAGCATTGTAAACTAGGACTTGTATTCAACCAAATAACATCTGGCAATTTCGACATTTAATTTACCTGCAAATAAATTATCAATCCAGCAATTAGTAATTAGCTTTTTTTTACTACTAATTCCTAATTGCCACAAGAGTTGAAAGCTACAAAAAAAATCTTTTTTTCACTTACTTGAGCTACTCAGGTTTTGACACCCTCTTGCGTCAAGTTAAATTGGTTATCTTCATCAAGAGCGAAGCCGACAAATTTACCGTTCTTCAATGCTTTTGATTCATTGAAGTCATAGCCGTCTGTAGACCAAAAACCAGCCGAAGTCCCGCCTCCAACATCCCAGGTAGGGCTGCCAATGATGAGATATTGATAGTTTTAAAAATCACTCTCTTCTGCCTCTAAAATTTTATGTAATGTCACGACATTTTCACCACCGAATTCTTTCTAAATCATCTCGGCGATAGACTCAGTTTTACCTGTTGTAGATCCAAAAAATAGACCAATTTTTGACATAGACTGCTCCTGGCTTACCTTAAAATCAGCAAAGTAGTAACCTTACTTAACCCTTGTTCGTATATTGCAAAGTCAGAATTATCACTCATACAACTCAAATAAAGCCATTCCTCCAGTTTCAGATCACAACAAAATTAATCCTGTATAAGCTATGTGAACGTCTAGCAGCTGACTGGATACAGCGCTAACCGTAGGGTGGGCATTGCCCATAAAAGCCTATGAGATGGACATTTGAGATATTTAGTGAGCATGCCCACCCGAAAGAAAACCTTATGTGGATAAGTTGAGCAAACGAAAATTCCCAGCCCATCTGGTAACAGGAGGACTACCTGCAATGAATTGTGTTCTTTGCTTTTTTGAGAAGAAGTTGCATTTTTAGAGCAATGCTTAAAAATACACAAAATCTCATTAAACAGGTTATCTCATGTCCGGTTATATAACCATGCGGAAGTTCGTAGTGAGGACTTTAGTCCTCTTGTCCTTACTACAAACAAGTTTTCTTATGGGCAATTAAGCGAACATGATATGACAAAGTCGCTGCATAATCACTTATGACAAAATCAAGCATTTTCGTACATTAATTTTGCTGGATTAACATAAGCTAGCTCAAATATAGTCATGGTTATAGCCCGTTAGACCAGCATAATCAACGTGAATGCTCAATAATTTCCCTGATAATCTGGAGAGCTTTCCATTACCAACACACTAAGACGAGTTGGCAGGGTCTTGATTCACTAATAACGGACTTGTAGAGGTTATTGCCATTGCCCACCTATGAACATTATTTGATAAAGATATTCAACAAGCTTGAGAAACAGCTTACACTAAAAATGAAATTAATGAAAGATAATCTCAATAAAAAATTAGGAGATGGCGAGGGACGCCTTCACTGTAGTGCAGATACGAGCACACAAATAAAGCCTGCCTCCGCAGGCTTGGTATGTATACTGAGATCTTGCAAGAGTTGCAACAGTGAGGAGGCGAAGCCACCCTACAATACTTAAGATTTTTCTTCAATGGTTAACGAGCGCCCGCTACGTACCAGGCTTGATATTAATCCCCTCCCCGCTTGCGGGGAGGGGCGGTTTTGGCGCAAGCCAAAGCCGGGGTGGGGTTCTAACTGTATTGCAAGCTGAGGCAGTGCGTTGCAAAGCGTAACTAGATGTCGCTATCCAGTAATGGAGTATTCAAAAGCCACATCGCCAGTCAAGTTAAGACCTCCCTCAAGAACAGAGGAGGGTTGGGTGATGTCGCTGCTAGCACTTCCATTCAGCAGGAGGTTGGTATTGGGAGTGCGGGGATTATAGCTGGTGGTGTCAATCGTCAACGGATTGGGGAAGGCGTAGGCGATGTTTTCCCAAGGCACAAGCTTAAAGTTGGTGTTGACGTTGCTGAGTTCCCCATCATCCTCTACAAGACGTGCTGGTTCGTTAGAACCATCTTGAGTGACGAACAAACCATACGGGAAGTTGGAACCCAGTGGTACGTTGATAACATCTGCACCATCTGACTCTTGAACGCTGTCAATTGATCCATTGTTACCAACAGCAAAGCGCCCCACAAAGTCATTGTGACCGTCGCGAGTGTAAACTGCAAAGGTGCTGTCACCTTGGCTAGAGGCTAGCAGGTAGCCACTGCCATCTTTGCCGTAGTAGATGGAGAGCCCTTCTACATCGTCTTCCACATAGCTACCCCCCAAGTCTTTCACTTTGTCAATCAACGTACCATTTGTGCCACCGTTTGGTTCTGCTTGATACTTCCAAATCGCTACATCTTCCTGTCCAATGTAGAGGAAACCGAGTTCTTGGTCTGCCACCATGCCTTCTAGTTGAGCATCGCGTCCAGGAGTCGTGGGCACAGTGAAATTACGTATTCTTTCAGCCCCAATCTTACCATTACCTGTGTCAATTAATTTGTACTGGGCAACATCTCCAGTTTCTCGGCGATTAGCAAAGACGTAGTAATCATCTGTCACAGGACTGTGGTACAAAGCTATGCCATAAGCACTCCGCGATGATGGCGAGTAGGGAGGCTCAAAGGGCGATGCTTGAAACAAAGTACCGATACTGCTATCAGTAATATTTTCTAGGTATTCGCCGGACGCGCTGGGATGGGAATTGATTTTGAAGATAGCCAGCTTATCGTTGTTGCGGTCTGTGGCTACGGCAATATCAACAGAATCACCGCCTAAGTTAAAGTTATATTGCAGGTCGATATTGTTGTAACGGATACCACCTGGATTGACCTCCTGCAACAGATTACCAGACAAATCATAGACCCGTAAGCCTGCATTTTTCACGGCTGTGAGTACCAGGCTTTGTTCTGGATTAGAGGAATTTACGTAGATAGCGGGGTCGTCTGCATCGGCGCGTTGGTCGCGTGGTAAATTTGGGTCATCAAATAAGTCAGGACGGGTTTCGACTGTAGGCACTGCGGTGGGAACTAAGTCTGCACCCAAAGCGAGGATTTGAGTAAATTGGGTCTGGCTGAAGTTGTTGTCACTCACCAAAACAATGGACTGATTACCATCAGACAGTTTAGGACCAAAGGTGATGCCCTCAATGTTATCTGTACCTGTAGGTAGGTTCAGCGAGTTGAGATTCAACAGTAAACGCTTTTCAGCAGGTTTGATATCTGCTAGTTGTTCAGTACTCAGATTATTCAGAGAATCGTAGTACTTGATGTCAGTTGCTCCTTGCAAACTGACTTCGTAAATTTTGATAGTATTACCAACCCCTGCGGAGAAAGAGCGTTCCAACGCAAGTAGGGTGCCTCGGTTATCAAGTGCGAGTAAATCCACTAAACCATTATCACCGGAGCCTGTAGTTGGCGGTGCGGCGATGCTCCCAGAGGGAGCCGCCCAAAGGGCGATCGCATCAGTGTTATAAAGATATTCCTTCTCTGGCTGTCCGCTCAGCAAGTTATATTGTAGGATGCGAGAACGGCTGCCATTAGTGAGCGTGGCAATAGGACCATCTTGGAACAGGGCGTTTTCGGTTGCTGTGTATAAAGTCTTTTGGTTAGGCGTAATCGTGAGGCTTTCAAATGCCAGGTTATTGCGAACACCCGACACCTGAGTATCGCCTGTATCTACAACTCCATTCCCGTTGGTGTCCTGCACAACTGGGAGGAACTTGTTTGCTACAGGTAAGGAACTGACTTGCTGTCCCGTGGTTAGGGAGAATTTATTGATGAAAGGATTTGTGACTCGACCCGCATTGATATTTACCTCTCCCTCAGAAGAAATGAATACCGTGTCATTGTTGCTCAGTGCAATGCCTTCAGGGTCAAGACTATTGAGTGGGAACTCTTTGCCATTCTCATCTTTGAGGGTGGTAACATCTGTAAAGGTGACACCCAAGCCAGTTTCTTGAGATGGAGTTTCTAGGGTAAATGTGTAGAAGCGGGCGGGAGCAAATTGGGAGCGGTCATCAGAGATACTATAGAAGCGATTATTTGCTGCATCGTAGGTGACGCCTGACAGTCCGCCAACAGGAGTTTCTTGTCCATCCACTGTTCCAGCCGCACCATTCGGGATATAACCAGTGGGAAAGATGGTCTGTCCTGAGAAGTCCACATCAGGAATAGTTCTACCTGCTTCTGTGGGCGGTACCTGCAAATCTGCCCATATTAAGCGATGGTCAGAACTGGGGAAACCGGTAGGAGGTACATTCGGGTCATAAGTGCCTACCAGTGGGAACAGAGGGTCAGTATTGAGGGGCCAGAATACAGCTGAGTTAGTGATATTTAAGTCAGTAGAGGGTAACACATAGTCTGTCCGCAAGTTCCCAGGAACTGTATCCGCAAAGTCTGCGGTGTCAAAAGCAGGGTTTCCGCGATGATTCAGATTTGCCCCACCCTGCAACACGGCTTGCTGCGAACCGCCGGGACTGGAGGGGATGAAATTCGTATTGATGTTAGGGTTCTGTAACAGTTGCCGGACAGCGTTGTTGTAGCTGTCGCCATCAAAGGGGTCTGCGTTCTGGTCACCCATGATGACGAAGCGTGATCCACCAGTAAGACCACCTTCTTTACCCTGATCGTCGTAGATGTAGTTCCCTTTATCAGGTGTAATGTAATCTGCCCAGAAACGAATCTCGTCGTAGTTACGCTTGCCATTACGGTCTTCGGAACCGTCGAACGTGGGAGGTGTGGGATGGCTGACTAAAGCGTGAATTGTCTCGCCATTCACTGTAATGGGAACGTCCCAATGACTCTTGGAAGAGAGGCGCAACGCGGCTTGTTCTTCCTCAGAATACCAAGGAGTAGCGGAATCAGGAAGAGCAACAGTAGGCAGCAGTGATCCTGGTATATCCTTCCATAGGAAGTTCTGGAACGTCCGCACATTAGCCGTGTCAATGGGATACTTGGACAGCAACAACATCCCGTACTGACCAGGGAACTCACCGAAGCCAAAGGCATCGTCACCATATCCCCGTGTACCAGGAGTTGTGACGACTGTACCGTCGTTGTTCAAGTCAAATCCAGAGGGAATGCCAGTATTTGAGGGTGCGATGTAGACGTAAGGGTAGTCAACCGGGTTTGCGCCGTTTTGACTAACCGAGAGATAATTTTGCTGTAATAATCGGACTGGTTCAAGAGGATCTGCCTCGACGTAGTCAAACTCGTTAATCAGCAGTACATCTGGATTCGTGCGCTGGATGATTTCAGCAACAGCTTTCGCTTGAGGGTTGTCAGGGGTGGACAAATCGGTTACTAACTCACCTTCGGCGCTGCGGTTCAAAGAAGCATTGAACTGTGAAAAGCGGATTGTGTTAGCGGTCATATATTCTCCTAAGATGATTAGGGTTCACTGGTGCAACAAATAAATTGTTCTTCGTAATCATTAGTTTCAAAAAAAGATGAGTTATTAAATTTTTGCAAAAACCAGGTTTAGGATATTTGGAACCAGAAATAAGCACAGATAATTCATCTGTATTTCTCTCTGGTTACATCTTCAAAAAATTGACTTCTACAAACTGACGCATCAGTTCTGGTATTTTCAACGCCGTTTTTTGGATCAATTGTTTGGGGAAAAGTCACGCTACGGGGTTGTGCAACAAGACTGACTCCATTTTTAAATACGAATTGAGAGACGGTGGCTGTGAGGATTAGTTGTTTTTGTAGTTCCCAGTCTGAGGAAATGACCCCGCTCATTTTTAGAAAATCCATGTGGAAAATCGAGGGCTTGAATTGATTGGCAACGAGGGCGATCGCCAGTTCTTCAAATCCTAAAGTTCCTGTCACAGAATAGGGATTTAATGAGGCGTTGATTGTTGTCTGCATATTTGTTGGTTTCTCTGATGTAATAAGTCATGAGAATGAGGAGCAAAGCTCACCATTCCTAGATTTCGTTGGTAGTGCCCTGCGTTTCATTTCACTAATCTTGTCTTTTACAAGAAATGTCACCAATGAGTCCATAGCCCCTGAACGGTTGACTATTGGCTATTAATGATTTAAGCAAAATTTACTTGAACAACCACGTCATTGTAATCCAAATCTCCACCACCAAATACGCCTTCAAACCCAAAAGTTTTATCTCCAAAAGATGAATATAATCCGCTCCATCTGAATTTGTCCCTAAGTCCCGTAAAGTAAGCTAGCGGTACCAGCACCAGCAGCTACAATGGCGTTAATTAACACGCTGTATCTCTGGCTAACATCTACCACGCCATCGTTAATTTCTGTTCCGGGTATTATCTTGAATTTCTTGCAAAGAAATAATATTTCATAATTTCAAATTGTTAACAATGCGGTCAGCAAGTGCGGCAAATTTGCCACTGCCCAAGTCATGATCTATATTGCTTGCTTGTTGTTGACTCACCTTTACTGTTTGCTCATAAATAAACTTCTTAGAAAGATTAGGTTCAGGATATTTGGAACCACAAAGGTTTATCTGTGGTTTCATTTACAAAAACAAGCTTTACAGTCGGGGTAATGATGATGTGCAGATCACTGTATCACGCATCCCTCCTACAAAGAAGCGTGGATTTTGAATGAAATAATTGTCATCTTTAGTTTGTATTAATTTGTATTCAGTACCCTCAAATTATCTCAATAACGTTAAGAAGTAGATAGCAAAAGGTTAAGACATGAGATTGACATACTCCGAGCGCCTGAAGGCATGAGGATTCTAGGCTCAAGCAGTGATTGCAGCTCTGAGCAATCACCTCTGAGCCGGCTAAAGGACCTGAACGAAACACAACATCAATTCCTCTTGTCACTCAATCCACATATTGATTCGTTAGCAACACTTCTACATTTACCTTAGGATATTGATAAATGAATTCTGAAATCCAGCCATTCAAAACAGTCACGCCAAATACAGTTGAGGCAGAGATTCGCAGTGTTCCATAGGGAACGGATTGCATTTGTGGCACGGTTAAGGTGGCTTCTGCCAAATCCCCCAGAATTTTCACTCTTCCGGAGCAATTTGAAGGAGAACAGTATGACCATTGAGGCGGTTACTAAAACGATTGGACTGATCCTTGCCCCGGTTGTGATGATTACTGCCTGTGCCGTGATACTCAATGGACTGTTGGCTCGCTACGCCTCTATTGGCGATCGCCTGCGTTTGGTAAATCAGGAACGACTGAATCTACTGGAACTGGATTTAAGCCAAAATCGTTTCAAAGCAGATCGCCTGCACGAACTTGATTGCATCCTGCCTGATTTACTGCGCCACCATCATCTTGTGCATGATGTGCTGGTGCTTGTTTATCTTGCCATTCTGGTATTCATGTTGGATATGTTAGTGATTGCATTAGCGATTTCTACGCTTATCAGCTGGTTATCTCAATTCGTCGTAATCGTCTTTCTGATTGGGATTGGAATTTTATTTTGGGGTATCGTGCTCATTGCCCATGAGCTTCGCACCTCCCACCGCTCTATTCAGTTTGAAGTGCATCGAACCTGTCAGTTATGCAGGAAAAGTTCCAGTAACTCAGTGAACAAGTGATTTACCAGAATCAGTATGCAATAGATGAATGGTACTCGTGAGTTTTGTTGTTGAGTATAAATTTCAGCTGACTAGAAAATAGAACTCCGCAGCTAGGAACGCAGAAGAAAAAATAAATTTTCATCTGTCCTGGTGAAGCAGCCCTGCTCTCCGGGAGCCACTGCGTTGCCCAGAGCAACGACAGGCTTCCAAACAGATTTGACAGTGTTGCATCCCGTGTTGTCTGATGTAGGAATAGTTAGTAGTTTGTCGATTAATAATGAAAGACAAGTATGTGTTACTGACAGGGGCCACTGGGGGGTTGGGTTTAAGTGTCACTCCTGTTGTACTGGCACAAGGTGCGCTCGTCACGGTGCCTTATCGCAAAGCGGAAGAAACAGAGCGGCTCAAAGAAGCTATCTCCCCTGCCGATCAGGGCAGAATCCAGTTTACTCCTGCTGATCTGCAAGATGAGCAAGCTGTTCAACACTTAGTGGATGATATGCCGCGAGTCGATGTGTTGATCCATCTGGTTGGAGGTTTTGCGATTGGTAAAACCCATGAGTATCCTTTTGCTGATTGGCAACGGGACTTTGGGTTGAATCTCAACACAACCTTTTTAGTCTGCAAGCATAGTCTACGACGTATGTTAGAGCATGGGTATGGACGGATTGTCACGGTCGGCTCGCGGGGGGCTGTAGAACCGAGCGGACAACTCGCAGCTTATAGTGCTTCCAAAGCAGGAGTCGTTGCCCTGACCAAGGCTCTAGCTGATGAAACCAAGGGAACCAACATTACAGCCAATGTGGTTCTACCCAGCATTATTGATACCCCTACTAATCGAGTAGCATTGGGAGCTGAGAACGCGCACAACTGGGTTAAACCTGAATCTTTAGCTCAAGTTATTTGTTTCTTAGCATCTGAAGCGGCTCAAGATGTTCGAGGGGCAGCAGTTCCAGTCTATGGCAGTGCTTAATGCTCTCAAGAATCGATTTTCTTGTAGACTAGAACGCCAACAAGTATCACTGTAAAAATTACGGAAGAATTGTAGCCATGCATCAATCAGCTAACCCAGCAAATCCAACCCCCCCAACCCTTGAGAAGAAACTTGCTCTGCTACAAAAGTTAAGAGATGAATTAGGCAGTGGAGACACGATTCGCCGTCTATTTTTTGGCGATTTGGAACCCATTGCACTCCAACCAGGAGGAGCTGGCACAGTCGTCCATCTCTATAACAAAGCCAATGATGTCACCATTGCTTATTGCGCAACCTACGATGTATTTTTGGCTGCCCGACCAGGACGAGTCACCGAATTCGATCCTGCCGAAATCAAGTAGGGCAGGATTACAGTGAGGTGAAGACTCACATACACATTGCTCTAACTCCGACAGCAAAAAAAATTCTGCAACAAAGAGCGATGGAGTGCGGTTGCAGAAGTATTAGCGATTTAGTTGAAAAGTGGGCTAGAGGAGAAATTGCATAGAGTTGCTAGGTTTTATCTAGACTTTAGTTTTTCTGCTTAACCGCTATTGACAATCCATAGCTCCCAACTATGGCTGGCGGCAAAGTGGCAAAACTGCGTTACAATCCCTAAGTTGTGTTGCTGCCGCCATTTAAGCCGATCATTCGCTAAAAATCTAAATCCACAATAGTGAAGATACACAATCCCCGTTAACCCGCGCTTCTTGGGGCATGATGCTGATTCCCAAACCTGCTTTGATCAACCAAATCACCCATTCCTCATGACTGGCGCTCACTACCACTTTTGGACGCACATTGGCAGCATCGAAAATGAATGGAGTAGAACGTCAGTATTTCATTATGCATTTATTAGATGCGTTTGCCCTGGGGTTCCCCCCGTTGTAGGCGGAACGCCTTCGGTGCAGGGTAGGAACTGCTCACCCTCCGGGTGAGAAATGCCCACCTTACAGAAAAGCGCTGTAATTTTCTAGCTCAAAGACTAGCAAATGACATAAAAAAATCACGCCAAAACCAGCAAGAGTTACCCTGTAGGATCACATCTCCTACGCAATCGGTTGAACTTTGCGTCTTGGCGTCTTGGCGCGAAACTAATTTTTTGACATGAATTAGCGGCGGAATTTTTTGGGGTCTAGGCGATAGCCAGTTTGAGGTTGAGACTGCTGACGACCAAGCGACACACCATTGCTGAGTTTTCCTCCGGTACCGCGATCGCTACGATCTAGGAAAGGTTTGAGATTGATCGGGTCTTTAGAAGAAGCAGAGGGTTTTTTGCCACCGCCGAAAATTGTTCGCCCTAAGTTGGATAGTTCATCATTACCACTTGTATAAGTGTTAACGCCAAAAGTTTGCTGACCACTATCAGCAGAAGCCAAGTTTTGGAAAACGCTATTGCGGACAGCATAGGGGTCTTGGTTGGCTGGGACTGTCAGCACAATTCGACAGTAAGGATTCGCTTCGGTGGTTACGCACAGAATGTTCTCTCTGTTTTCTACGGCTGTCTTCAGTTCCACTAAACCATCTGGGCGATAAGATTCCAAGCGCTGCGCAATTGTGTCGCAACGTTTTTGTGCATTCCACCCGTCTCCTAAAGTCCTAGGAGTCGCCCAAGCGAAGTATTGACCAGGTTGACTTTCAGGCTGGTACATAACGGTGTACTGACCGTTGTAAAACTGACAGCTAAACCGATTCGCGCTATCAATAGGTGTTGAGGTATTTGTTGTCGTTGTTGTTGAGGAGGAACCTGATCCAGTTGTCCTTGTTGTGGTCGAAGTTGAACCATTACCAGCTGGTGATGTTGGTACGACAACATCACCAGATCCACGAACTTGGGCGAATGCAGCGGAATGACCAAAAACTAAGGATAAACCAAGACCACTCAAAAAAAGAAACTTCAGAGGTTGAGATAGCATAAACAGTCCTAAAACGGGATTTGGGGTAGGGAGTTGATAATTCCAGTGACGAATTATTTTGTGATTTTGATTCATCGACGGCGTCCCTTTTTATCTTTTCTTTCTTTTTCCTCTTTGAGTATCTGTTTCGCTTTTGCTTGAATTTCTGAGTGACGCGCTACTCCTTCATAGGCGTAGCGGTTGTATTTGTTGCGTGAAATCAACTCTTCTAGTGAGCGAACTCGCTCATTACCGCCTGGGTGAGAAGATAACCAACTAGGAGGTGTGAATTTCTGTTGTTTTTCCAATGTTACCATCAAGTTACGCAAGCCATCAGCAGCGTAACCTGTTGCAGTAATGAGGCGCGTACCAAGAGTATCAGCTTGACGTTCCATGTCGCGGCTGTAGCTGAGTGCAAACAGTTGACCGACAATACCGCCATAGGGAACATATTGGGTGACGTTGGCAATCAGGTTTCCCTGAGTGACTAATTGAAAACCGTGGGAGAGGACGACGTGGGATAATTCATGACCGATTAACCCAGCTAATTCTGCTTCAGAATTGCTTTTGGCAATAGCACCTGCGTTAATAAAGATTTTGCCTCCTGGTAGTGCAAAGGCGTTGAGATCTGCTTCCGGGATGACGAAGAACTCGTATTTAAACTCATTACGTCCTGACACTTTCGCCAGTTTCTGTCCAATTTCATCAACGTATCCTAAAACAGCTTCATCCTTAACTAATTTCAGTTGCTTTTTTGCCTGCTTTGCCACCGACTCACCTATAGATCCTTCTCCCCGTAGCATCATAATAGTGGAGTCAAGGGCGGTAAACGGACCGAGTAGACTACCAGTGACGGCGTAACCTAGGACACCAGTGATAATGTTGGCGATCGCATTGCCTCTAATTTTTCCTCGTATATGGGATTTGTAACGCTTGAGATTGTCTTCTGCCAGTTTTGTAAACTCAGGTGCTTGTGGATCATTTGGGTTGAGAAGGGCAAATTGACGTGCCGCAAGCGAGGCTTCCATCCATTTTTTAGCTTTGGAGAGTGCTGCAACTCGTGTTTTAATTAAATCAGGTTGATTAGGATACAGCGTCGCCGCATTGTCTAATACCTGCAATGCTTTTTTCTCTTCACCGTATTCTTTGAGGACTTCAGCGTACCGAATATGACCGGGGATAAATTCCGGATTCTTTTCAACCAAAAGTTCTAGCGCTACGAGAGTCCTAGTTTGCATCTGACTGGCAATTCCCGCTTCTGCTTCGCGCCAGTACACTTGACCGCCTGGGGATAGTTGCGCGAGGTCAACTATGGGTTCTTTCAGTTGTTGTGTATCAGGCGTTTTGGCAAAAGGTTCTTTAACCTCTCGATACAGTTTTTCCGCTGCAGCTATCTGTCCCGCCTGGTAAAGCTTGTCTGCTTCTATCAGTTTTTGCTGACGGGCGATTTCTTCGGGACTGGGTGGAGGTTCCGCCGCTGACTCCGGCTTTTTATTATTATCAGAAGAAGTTGGTTGTTTTGATTCAGTAGGTTTCTTTGTATTAGAGGCTTCTGGGTTGGGTGTTGCTGAAGGAGATTTTTCTTCGGTGGGTACTATTAGTGGTTCATTATGAGTAGTGGACGCTGGGGGTTCTTTTGCTGGCGATATTATCGGTTGTGTCAGGATAATCAGAATAGACGTTCCGACTGAGAGTAATACCCAGCTAAAGGCAAGCAGCAGCGGCTTCCATTTGCGTTGCATAAGGAATCTCGTCTTATCCGAGTTTTTGATGATTTATAGTAATTAAAGCAGACCACAAGGGGCAGATAGCACTTAAACAAATCTCCAGAGAGCACGCCTGTAAGCGGGGTAATATTGAACAGGCGTGAGCTAGACTGCAACTACAACCGAGCCAACACCAAAAGAGCAAGATTGAAAGCACACAAAGAAATCCGCTTTTTCAAGGAAATTAATCAACTCTATGAAGCTACAAATTCGACCCATAGAGCAGTTTATAATTTGTTTGATATTTTCAGATTAGAGGATTTAGAGGGAGAAACAGTAAAAGCGCTGCCGCCCTACCGAAAAAGCTTTTATCATGTGAGCTTCAAGAAAAGCCCAAGTAACTCATTTGTTTTTATCAATGCTGACAGATTTGAAAACAGACGGGACTGTCTTGTATTCAGTTCACCCTATCATATCTATTCTTGGCAAAGAGACTCAAACACCAAAGGCTTTGTCTTTTACTTCAAAGATGAATTTTTATCGTGCGATATCTTGAGCGAGTTTCCCTTCTTTAAGGTTACAGAAACCAATCTCTTCGAGCCCGAACAAACGGAAGCAGAAAAGCTACTAGGCTACTTTGAAATGATTTGGGCGGAGTTTAGAGGCACAAATTCCTACAAAACCCATATCATTCAGTCGTTGGTGCTGGCTCTACTTTATTATTGTAAATCCCTTCATGAAAGATATAAAACCCAAGCAAAAGACCAACCCCGTAGCCTTGTCATCTTAAACCAGTATCAGCAGCTCATTAATAAATTTTATCTAGAGAAGAAGACAGTTGAGGAATACGCAAGTTTGTTGGGCATTACCCCTAATCACCTAAACGATGTCATAAAGCAAGCCACAGATAAGACAGCCCGTAGCTTTATCGTTGAGCGTATTTTGTTGGAGGCTAAGAGCCTTTTAACTCATACGGAATTAGATATTGCTGACATTTCTTATAACTTACAATTTGACGAACCCACCAACTTTGGCAAGTTCTTCAAAAAATATGTCGGACTGACACCGCTACAATTTCGTAATCGTAAGCAGAAGGATTAATCCTTTGTTATTTACCATTTTATCCGCGAATTGTATTACCAGCGTGTAGCAAGTAGTGACTACTCTTGGAATGTCATGTCTTGGTCGTCACATCATTCTAATAACAATGAAAATTACAGGTCATACTATCCTCATCACAGGTGGAGCAACCGGCATAGGATTAGCCTTAGCCGAGGCTTTTTTGAGAGAAGGCAGTCAGGTCATTATCTGCGGAAGAAGAGAGAAAAAATTACAACAAGCAAAGTTAAAGCTCCCTTCGCTTCATATCATGGTATGTGATATTTCCAAAGATAGTGCCCGAGAAAACTTGTTTAAATGGGCTACAAATACTTTCCCCAACCTCAACATATTGGTCAACAATGCTGGTATTCAAAAAGAAGTCGATTTAAGAAAAGGAGCAGTAGATTTATTGGAAGAAGAAATGGAGATAGACATCAACTTAAAAGCTCCAATTCATCTATCCACAATGTTTATACCTCACCTAATTAAGCAGAGAGAATCGGCAATTGTAAATATTACCTCAGGTTTGGCATTCACACCGCTTGCAGTTGTTCCTATATATTGCGCGACAAAAGCAGGTTTGCATTCATTCAGTCAATCTTTAAGGCATCAATTACGAAATACATCAATTAAAGTCTTTGAGGTAGCCCCACCTATTGTTGATACAGAGTTAGATAGGGGTGCAAGAGAAAACCGAGAACAAGAAAACCTAGTCATTTCACCTGTGGAGGTGGCTGAGGCAGCTCTCAAAGGTATCAAAGAAGACCAGCTTGAAATTGTAATTGGTTTAGCAGATAACTTACGTTCTGCTCCTGAGAAAATGTTTAATATCATAAATCGCTGATGCACCGAATGATTCAAAACGGGGATAGTTACCTGGACAATAGCGTACTCGTTATGTGACGACTCTCACCGCTAACGCCAAGGGCGTTAGCGGGAGCATCCAACCTCGCGGTTAGAGTTTGCTGATTCACAGGACGGGCAACCCCGTATCCTCCACAGCATAAGCTAGAAGCGTCCTCTCCGTTGTTTTGAACAAGTAGGTATCTAAATGCTCAATCCTTTATCCGTAAAGTGTTTTACCCAAGAAACGGGGATGTCGTTAAACACCTCTCCTTCTTGGAACCCCATACACTTTGTTTTCAAGGTTCAGTCCGTTAGTTTGGGATGAAAGTTTTCCGGTCTTCGACTCTAACGGGAGACTACTGACTCGATCTTCTCAATTATACCCTGAAACCGTTATGAATAAAGACTTTCACAGTTTAAAGATGACACGCCACGTTTGGCAATTAGAGGGGTATTGAACCCCTCCAATTGCCCCGCAATTCCCCATCACCGCCAACGCTTCGCGTGTGGCGGGAGTACCCTTGCGGAGGTCTAGATGGAAAGGTGACAGCGATCGCTCTTGAGGAAGGCGCATTCTAAGCGTTTACACACATAAGACTAGTAGTCTGAGGCTACATAAACAAAGCCTGCCAACGCAGGTTTGATTGTTGCGCTGGCGGACTTGGTTAGACAAGCCGCAAGCTAAGGGCTGTCGGCTACTGGTGCAATTTTGGAATAAATTGAATTCGCTGTTAGCAACGCGATCGGTACGCCTCTAATTGCTGATTCAATGGACAACGGTTGACAATGAGTACAAATAGCCATCCTGTTTGTGCAGTAATTTGCAATATTTATGGTTGATTATTTGCAATTTTTTGGTTCCTGTGGAGATATCGAATTGCCCAGTTTTCCTAGTTGAGACTCTTCCTGTGTGAGTACCAGCATTTTTCCCTGACGGAACAACAGCTTTAACGATATCCCCAGTCCTAAACCCAAAGTGAAACTTGATATTAGTTTTATGGCTCTTAGGAAACCCAAACTTATTGGTTACACACATTTGGCGATTGCCATGTCCACAGGTTTTTATGATTAAAGGTTTCAATCCTTTAACTATTACTTTTTCTGGAGTTGATTGACCGATGCAAACGGCATCAAAGTAATGGGTTTTATCTAGATCAAGCCTTGTTCTATTAAACTTCGTCAATCCCCCGCTACCTGTTTCTACTGGTAACCCTGTGCTTTTTAATGTTTCTAAAAGCTTGAATCTAGTTACATTAACAGCCGCAACGTCTGCCAAGGCTTTTTTTGCTTGCACTTCAATCTTTTTCAACCGTTCAGGATCTTTCTTGAGAAAGTCCTTGATATTCTTAGTCCCCTTTTTGATGTTACATTTCTCACAACTTAAGGTAAGATTGGAGATTCTATTTGACCCTCCTTTTGCTCGTGGGTGAATGTGTTCAATCTGTAACGGCAAGTCTTGTTTATCACAGTAGACACACTTTCTCCCAAACTTTTCTAGCAAATACTCTCTCGTTTCGTATCCGGCTAGAGTACCTTGTTGATACTCCTTACCACTGATTTCAGGGTTCTGCATTAATTGAGTGTCAAACCGAACTAGTTCTTGAGAGATAGCCGTAATTGGTGCAAGTTTCATCAGCCGCTTAACCCAAGTTTTGATGTTGTAAACACGGCTCATTAAACTTGGTGCTAGCCATCTATCAGAGCGCTTTCTATTATTAAAACGTGGTTGACGATAACGGGTTTTTCTTGCTCTTCGACCTCGACGTACTTGCCTACGAGAAGTTAAAGATTCTCGAATTGCAAAACCTCGGTGCTGTAGTTCCGCCGCGAATACAACAACGCCAGTGATATCATTAACCAGTGCCAACCCTGTGCCTTTGGAACCAGGGTCAATTTTAATTCTTAATGCCTTAACTGGGGAATCTGGTCTAGATTCCTTGAGAATGATTGTGAACGGAAAACGTTTAAAAACGGCTGCTTTTTTGTTCCTTAAAAGTTGTCTCGCTTGGGCTGGATGAATAGGATCTAGCGGTCGTTTATTGGTGTCGATTACAAATACTTTGCTCATAAGAGCCTCCTTTCGGGTTATGTTTTCCTCGATCAAGTTAAAAGGGCTTTTTAAGCTGGATGCACTGACTTCACCAAATACATCTGTTTAACACCCAACGATAGAGCCGCAAGCTGGAAAGCACCCACGGGTATCATGACCCTTTTAACGTAGTCCTCAAAGGACTTGATCTGGCTATATCCCCAGGGTTTGTACTGGTTGTCCAGTTTTGTCCACTGTTTGGTGTATAGCCTAATTCTGCATCACAGCATCCAACAACTTATTAGCACCAAAACGCACTGGATCGGTACAGGGTAGCCCAGTTTCTGCTTCGGTTTGGGCGATCGCATCCAACGCCTGTGACTCATCCAGATGACCAGTGTTAAGAGCGATACCTACTACAGGTACAGATCCAAAGGCACCACCTGCACTGGCGACCATTTCGTAAAGCCTTACCACTTCTGTCAAGGGCGGAATTGAAACACCAACATTCCTGACTTCAGTTTGTCCGGCACGATGTACCAGTATCAACTGTGTTGGTTGCGAACCACGTATCAAAGGTAACGTTGCTGTGGAACCGGGGTGCAGCAGCGAACCTTGTCCTTCAATGTGCAGAATGTCGTAGTTTTTACCATAGCGCATGACCATTTGTTCTACAGCACCAGCGGCAAAGTCCACCCGCACTGCATCCAATGGCACACCATCCCCTTCTAACATCAAACCAGTTTGACCTGTGGCAAGGAACTTAGTATGCCAGCCCCGCAGTCGTGACGCCCAATGTAACTCTAGACTCGTTGACATTTTGCCAACTGCCATATCGGTACCCACAGTCAAAACCCGCCGACAGGGGAGAGTGCGTGCCATACCGCTAGCAACACCTATATTGGCTGGTTCTTTGCGCACATCCCAAATAACTTGCCCAGGTTTCAGCAGTGTCTTTAACTCTGGTATCGTTGCCAGAGGAGTGTGCAAGCCGTTCACCACCGACATCCCAGCTTTGACAGCGTCCTTGAGTTCATGCCAATAATCATCTGGCAAAGCGCCGCCTTTGGGCGCAATGCCAATAACTAAAACTTCCGGTTTGTACTCCAGTGCTGCTGCAACCGATGAGACTATCGGCACATCACGCTTGATACCTGTTAATTCGGTCAAGGATTTGCCCGCACATTCCCGGTCAATCGCTGCTACGATTGGGGCTTCAGCATACCGTAAAATTGACAGCCCAGTTTTCCCATAAGGTCCCTTGATTCCCTCATGCAATAGAATAGCGATCCGTTGATTAAGCGCCAGACGCACTGCGTTGTACCCCCAATCCTGGTAAATCGTTTGGTAAAATTCTCCCGTCCTCTACAAATGCACCTATAAAAGGGTCATCTATTAAATTCAGGTGACTATCCAAATCGAGATAGTCAGCTAATGGTGCAAGTTGTGAGAAGGCTGTATTGGCTAGCGTACTGTCGGAATAGCAACCGAACATCACTTGTAACCCATGTGCCCGCGCTGTATGTACCATCCGCATTGCTTCGGTTAAGCCCCCTGATTTCATGAGTTTGATATTAATTCCATCCACACAGTTTGCCAACTTAGGAATATCGGAGCTATTGAAGCAACTTTCATCGACAAAAATAGGTAGAGGAATTTGCTTCTTCAGTTCCACTAAATTTTCTTCCTGCCCTCTTGGCAGTGGCTGCTCTACATACTTTACACCTATATCGACAAGCCAATTGCACATAAATACTGCATCTTTCAAACTCCAACCCCCGTTTGCATCAACGTACAACTCTAACGCTGGTGCTTCTTCTCGCACTGCCATTAACATTTTCTGATCTGCGGCGATGCCATCCGGACTACCCAACTTTACCTTCAAAACACGCACATCAGTTAATTGCAACCAATCCCGCGCCCTAGCCCTAGCCCCTTCTGGCGAATTGATACCAATCGTTACTGAAGTTGGCACTATGGCGTTGCGATTCAGCCCCCACATCTGCCACACAGGTAATCCTACACGCTTTCCCAACCAGTCGTGCATTGCTACATCCAGCGCCGCCTTTACAGACGAAGGAACAAGCGCTTTTGTTAACACTTGCTCAATTTCCTGCCGTTGTAATGGGCTGAATGCTTGCAAAGAAGGCGCGACTTGCAGCAAAGCATCTTTTATAATCTCAGTTGATTGGGGACGGGTGCCCACAGTAAATGGCGATGCTTCCCCCCAGCCTTCAATCCCATCGTGGGAAATCCTCACCCATACATTCGTCGTTTGTGCCGTTGTGCCCCGACTGATGGTCAAAGGAAAGCGCTTGTTTACGGTAAATATTTCTACTTGTATTTGCATGATTATGCATGAACTTACGGTAAAATTGCGTTCTTTTTGACATCAAAGCTTAGTTCAGCTTTTTACCCACATTGAGTCTCTGTTATACTTTTTTACAATTCTAAATTTTTCCTATTACCTTTTTACATATTTTGGTATCCACTTTCTCGATGACAAACTTACAAAAATGGAAGCTTTTGCACTCCAAAATGGTCTTGAATCATGCCTGGTGCCAAGTCAGACAAGATGAAATACAATTACCGAATGGTAGGATTATAGATGATTATTTTGTAAATATTAAACCAGAAGTTGCTCTGATTTTACCTATTACCAGCAGCAAAGAGATTATTTTTGTCCGTCAATACAGACATGCAGTAGGTGAATTTTTCATAGAACTTCCTGCGGGGAGTTTTGATCCACAAGAAGAAAGCGCCGAAGTAGCAGCTGTGCGAGAACTACAAGAAGAAACAGGTTATAGTGCTCAACAAGTCACAAAGATAGCGACGCTTTATGATAAGCCGAGTAAAGATACAAATAAAATACATTTATTTTTAGCAGAAAATGTGATAAAGTCCGGAGAACAAAAACTAGATATTACAGAAGAGATAGAAGTTCTCCTTATTCCTGTGGAATCAGTTAGGGATAAAATCCTTAAAGGAGAAATTTCTGTAGCGGGAACTGTTGCAGCTATTTGTTTGGGTTTGAATTTCCGGCGTTGCTGAATCAAGATATGAATTTATAATTCATGGCTATGTAGAGACGTGCCATGGCACGTCTCTACAAGGATTTCGCATCAAACTACAAAATTGTATACAAACATAATTCATAACCAAATTCAGCAACGCCGAATTTCCTTAATAATCACAGCCATAACAAATAAATGTACAATGGCTTAATTTTGTTCGTTTCAATACAATTGGTGTTTCCAACCGTTTTATTCACATTGAGTAAGATAACTTGACATCTTACAGCCAAGTTTATACAGAGTTCGTTAAGTGTTTATAAAAACAATAATATTTTCCCTCATATACGATAAAATAAGCTTTTCCAGCCTGCTTACGTAGTTTTTTTTTGTATACTTAAACTCTTATAGAGTGTAGGTGCAAGATATGAAATAACAACATTCGTTCTTTAAGTTGATACTAAACTGGCTAAACTTGCCTGTTCAAATTTGGGAACTGAATAGAAGATAGAGGAACAAACAACTGCATAAGTCAAATTGACTTGCACCTATTACAGGTTGGTAGCGAAGGAAAGGCGAATCTCAAAGCAAAGTGAGTCTTCCAACATTACCAACAGAACAATGGAAACACTATTTACACAACTGAACAATTGAAGAGGTAAAGTATGGCATCTCAAAATCTCCCAGTTCTGATTAAGGGTAGCAATGGTCAAGCAGTGAAATTAGTACAACAGCTGCTGAACGCTTATGTGCCTTATATTAAAAATGCTAAAAGTATTAAAGAGGACTCAGACTTTGGTCAAAACACAGAGCAAGCTATCATAACCTTCCAAAAAGCATACCGAAACCAGTTTGATGGTACTTTGGAAGGCGATGGAAAAGTCGGTAATTTGACTTGGCGTGCCTTGGGTGATTTTGGTTATAGACACTCTCCTGCAGGTCAATCATAGTAGCTTCTGGAGTCACTTACTCCACCCCAAAACCGAATAATTCAAACCTCAATAATTCTAACTACAGATAAACACCAAGCCAACACATATAACGGTTTATCTGTGGCAAACATCAGAAACACAATCAACACCAGAAGGGAGCATCCCAAATGTTTAAATTTATTGTCATGCTGTTAGCGTAGCTCCTCACGAAGTGAGGCATGGAGCGATAGCGTAATGAAGCATCTCAAGTCGTGAACAAGGCTTGAGATTCCTCGCTCCTGTTCCTTCGCTTCGCTCAGGACTTCGCTTAGAATGACAAACGTGTTTTTCAAAAATTGGGATGCTCCCCACCAGAAAGAGAATTCAAGGAGTATAAATCATGACAACTGCAATTCAATCTGCAACCTTACCAGTACTGCAAAACGGTGACACAGGAGAAGCCGTGAGATTGCTACAACAACTGCTGATTACTTTTAACTATCTTGAAAAGGATCAGTTCGACGCTAAATTCGGTCAAAACACAAAGGATGCTGTAATTCAGTTTCAACGTGTTTGGTTTGGCCAAGATCCTTCAAAACAAGATGGTATTGTTGGTCCAAATACCTGGGATGCTTTAGGCGAAGCTGCTAAGGCTAAAGAGTGAAGCTAGCCTTTGTAGGTTAAGGAGTCACTCCTTAACCTAACTAGAAATGACGCACTTTACAAACAAGTCGTTGTGTATATTGCCCAAGGCGTTCAGTTTGTCAGCGATTCAAGAGCATTGTTTTCCATTTCTATTCCCTCGGTGCATAAGTTGATTCATGCTTACACCGATTAAGAATACACAAAGCTTAGCTCAAGAAAGCTTAACTTTCATTGTTCAACTTTACTCAAATAACACAAAGGAGAAAATTATGTCTACTATTTCTGAGCCAATTCTGCGTATCGGTAGCGAAGGTGCAGATGTCAAACGTCTGCAAGAGTATCTGAATGCTCATGGCTACCATATAGCAGCTGACGGCATATTTGGTGCGAAAACCGAAGCGGCTGTTCAGGATTTCCAAAGAAGTCATGGTTTGACGCCGGATGGAATTGTCGGACATAACACCTGGGCAGCTATAGAAGGAGGAATTGGCTAACAGATTTAATAAAACTTAAAGGTTTCACAATCACTTCCGACTTACGCATTGACAGTTAAAAAATTGTGTGTATTTAGTCGTACTTTCTGTTTAAGGTTAATGCACACTATGGCGTATCTGTACATTGCGTAAGTTTTAGCTAATACCGAGTTGCGTTCATAGCTGCAACTACCCCCCGCCCCTCTCCGATGCCTTGGAGAGGAGTGCCCGGAGGGCGGGGTGAGGTAATTGAGCCGCAACGCGCGTATAGTAGCTTAATCTCAAACCTCAGAAGCGCGATACGCGTAGCGTCAAGCCTCTGGCTTATCGCCTACTCCGGACGCTCCGCGTCATCGCGCTTTGGCGGCTTTGTGCATAAGCGATCGCCTTTTGGTGGCTCCCGTTGAGAGCATCGCTTGAGCTTGATTGCACGGAGCGCGATCGCACTCTGTACCCGCATGCAAAAGCGATCGCTTAACTCTGAATTCTGTATTCTTCAAACTCAACCCAATCCCAAATGCAATTTTAATGCAGCATCAATTAATACCATTTTCTCCTCATTTAAACTACTTACGACTTCGCCAATAATTCGCTGCTTGGAAATTGTTCGCACTTGCTGTGCCTGTACTTTAGAGGATTTTGTTAAACCACTATCCTCTGGAGCAAGCAAAACCTCAAAGGGATAAACACGAGTAACATTGGAAGTCAATGGTAAAATCGTCACTGTGGTAGCAGCACGATTATTTGCATCATTACTTACTATTAGCACTGGACGGCGTTTATCCATTTCTGAACCCACCGTAGGACTAAGGTCTGCGTAATAAATATCACCACGTTTCATCTGTCAAGCCATCTGCTACTGTCACATCCCAATCGCTGTCAACTTCAGCAGATGCTTGTCGGTAAGCTTCCTCTAGTTCTCGGTTTCGCAGCATTTCTAATGCTTCTTCAATGACTTGAGAACGAGACTTGCATCCTTTATTAAGCTTGTAATTTTCGATAAACTCCACTAAATATGGTGGCAAGGAAATGGATAGTTTTTCGACATTCATATTCCTACCAATAAGTAGTCAAAATTATTCCTACTAATATAGTAGCTTAATCTCAAACCCAGGAGCGCGATACGCGTAGCGTCAAGCCTCTGGCTTATCGCCGCCTGAGTATGATTCCTCCATGCGATCGCCTCCGGCGGGGCTTTGCCCATCGCCCTTGGCGTTACCCCACCCCGGTTTTGTCTAACGCCAAAACCTCCCCTCCCCTTGGCAAGGGGAGGGGACGTAAAGCGTAGCTTAACGGGGGTGGGGTGAAATCAACGTGGAATAAACCTTTGAACGTGATTGTTGACACCTATGGCTGGAGTCACCCCACTAGTACACTATGGCGTAAATAGAGCAACCATTTAAAATCCCCAAAAAGCCGATTCCATAATACTTTTGACTTTTGACTTTTGAATGCGTGACTTCCGCCTTGCGGTACTAGCCCCTCGCCCGACACACCCTCAACCTCTCCCGCGCCTCCGGATGGGTGACAAAATAATCTTGCAGCCAGTCGCAACCCCGCGCCAGCAAATCATCCAACCCGCCAACCCGCCACACCTTGGCTGTGCCGTCATTAGATGCAGTGACAATACGTTGACCATCCCGGCTAAATGCTGCACTTGTGACCAAGTCCTGATGCCCTTTAAGTTCAGCAAGCAGCTTACCATTTGTATCCCACACCTTGGCTGTGCCGTCCCAAGATGCAGTGACAATACGTTGACCATCCCGGCTAAATACTGCACTTGTGACCGTGTTCTGATGCCCTTTGAGGTCAGCAAGCAGCTTACCATTTGTATCCCACACCTTGGCTGTGCCGTCATATGATGCAGTGACAATGCGTTGACCATCCGGGCTAAATGCTGCACTTGTGACAT
>NZ_AP018194.1:507042-1008986 GCF_002368235.1 Scytonema sp. HK-05
TCCAGACCGGGTTCTGATGCCCTTTGAGTTGCGCCCGTTCGTGGATATTGTCAGCAATTGTTTGTAAAGCGAGGATGGGGCTAGCAGCAGGATATTTTTCTAAAGGTCGTCCATCCTTCACCAGTTGTTTTAACCTTTGTCCGGCATCCATCGCCGCTAGTAATCCTTCTATTTCTTGATGTTGTTTCTCAAACTGGTCTAAAGCTGCAACCCCTGCTCTTTCTAACTCCGTTGCTTCCTGTGCTACTTTGGTTTCTGTCAATGCCTGCGCCCTTTCTTGTTGTGCTTGCTTCAGGCTAACTTGGGCTTGTTTCACATCATCTTGAGCTTTTTTCGCTTGCGCTTGCGCCGCACCTGCTTGTTGATTTGCCAAACTTACTTTTTGTTGTGCTTGTTGAGTCTTTTGCGCTGCATCTTGCTGAATTCGCTGTAAGTTTTGCTGGGCATTAGTTAACTTTTGTTCAGTCTGTTTGACTTTTTGTTCTGCTGCGTTTTGTTTTGCCTCGGCTTTTTGCTGATTATTTTGCGCTAGCTGCTGTTGTTGCTTGGCGGTTACTGCTTGTTGTTGTGCTAATGCTGCTTGTTTTTTGGCAGTGCTTGTTTCTTGATTCGCTTTTGTGATTCCTTGCTTTGCCTGATTTAATTCTGATAAAGCCGCGTCTTTTTGTTTATTCGCGTCCTCTCGTTGTTGAACTGCGCTATTGCGTTCTGATACAGCAGAATTCCGTTGTGATTGAGCAGTCATTCTTTGTTGATTAGCCACACCAGCCGCCATGACTGCGATAATTGCCCCAACTATCGACACAGCCAAAATAGTCCCACCAATGCGAAGCTGCTTCTGGGTTTTGCGTTGCGCCTGGGCAAGTTCAAACTGTTGACTAGCAGAGATAAATTGATAATCTTGATTGCTTAAACTTCTGCCTTCTGCCCATTCTAAAGCATCGTGTAAGTTTTGCCCGTGCAATAAATGTGCAGAATCCTGGTTAGACTTTAACCAAGCATCAAAAACTGTGGCATAGAATTCTGGACGGAGATTTCTTAGCTCTTGATTAACCCAATTGGAATTAAAAATTGACTCGTAAATGCGGTTATAAACTTTTAAATGTCCCTGCTGTTCTACCACCAGCCCTGACAACCGCAAATCCATTTGTTCTGGAGTATCAGCCGCGCTGATTCCTCCAAACCCTCCTTGATAAGGTGAGGTCAAAATTTGCTGATAGATTGCCAACAACCTACCTGTACGCTGTGCACCACCTCGTAAAATTCGGTCACGAATCGTTTTTAAATGCTCTGGTTCATCCTGAGATTCCCAATTAGAAATGACTCTAGTTTGCACCAACTCCTCTACCCACTCAGCAACCCTATTTTCTGGAATAGCAGCATCAGCATCAAGAATCATCTGGCAAAGTTTTTGAGTTAGAAAAGGTTGCCCCCTAGTCCAATCCAAAATTGATGTTATAGCCGCCTTTGGATTATTCGTTTTCACCGCCAAACCGCCCGCTAACGGTTTAGCTTCTTGTAACTGAAAACCAGTTAGTTGAATCGCTCTACCAATATTAAAAGGAGTGCGTCGTTTATCTTGAATCAAATCAGAAGGAGTCGCAACCCCAAGCAGCGCAAAAGTCAGTCGTTGATAATCTGGTTTTGTCGCCCGATTGTTATAGCATTCACGAATGAGAGCAAAAAAATCATCTCTCTCAAATTCTAGACTCAAAACACTGTCGATTTCATCGACAAAAATCACAATATTTTGATAAACCGACTGCAATAAAACAGTTTCAATAAACTTGCTTAATCGGTTCACTGGAGACAGCAAACCTTCAGTTGACCACCAAGTATTTAAATCAAACTTTTCATAGAGTTCCAAACTATTGATAATACCATTAATTATCCCCGCATACCATTGTTCGGAAGTGATATCCGCAGTGCCAATGCTTGTAATGTCAATATCAACACAGGCAAAACCCTCCGCCTGCAACCTTCGCATCGTTCGTATCTTCAGGCTTGACTTGCCCATTTGTCGAGAGTTGAGGACATAGCAGAATTCCCCTGCCTTCAAAGCTGTGTAGAGGTCAAAATCTGCCTGTCGCTGCACATAAGTGGGAGCATCAATTGGCAGACTGCCCCCAACTTGATATTTGTATGATTTGTAAAATTGTTGAGTCATTTCAATGTTTTTTTTAATTTTCTCTATAGATTAGTTAAATACTGATTATCTTTAGGACTTACGCATTGACTAATATCAGGTTCGGTTGATTACTTATCATTCCTGAAGAACCCCACCCTCGTAAAGCTACGCTTCACGTCCCCTCCCCGCTTGCGGGGAGGGGATAAAGGGGTGGGGTGCAGTCAACGTGGGAATCATAACTAATTAGCCGAACATGATATAAAGTCTGATTCTGTGCGTTAAGTTATACCTGTTTACTGAACGGAAGTTTGCGATTAAGAGCTAACCAAGAATATCTTCTTTTTTATAGGGGTCAGACTCATCAAATTATGCACTTAGGGGATTCCTTGTTTCGGTGGTCTAAGCAGGAAATACAGACAAAGCGGCTCTGCCGCTAGAGGAGGCAGAGCCTCCTGATAGTGCCAGCCAGAGACTGGGAACGAGAAATTGCCAGCCAGAGATTGGGAATGAGAAAAACTCGATCCCCCCTAGCCCCCCTTAAAAAGGGGGGAATCTTAAAAGCCCCCTTTTGAAGGGGGTTGGGGGATCTCTTCTGCGTAAGTCCTAAATTGATAAAACAAGAAAAAATAATCTAATTCACCCCCAAATTATCCCGAAAATATAACCGATATAAATCACATAAAGGCGTGACATCATTACCTTGAAACTTCACTAACCCCATACTGCGTAACTTAAATGCCAAACCTGTTTCTATCCGTACTGGCTGAGTCACAGCAACGACTTGTTTAATAGCAGTAACTAACTTGCTATCTTCCTGTAAATTCCTCAAATGCCTACGCAGATGGTCACTATAAAAACCTTCTTCTGTCGGCGCAATTTGTAAGAATTGCGACAAGCTAATTCTGCCACGAGCAATTTCATGAAGTGCTTTCCTGACTAGATAGGGATGTCCCCCAACCATTGCTATAAATTGCTGAAATTCCTCCTCAGTCCAATTTAAATTGTGTCGTTGTACCAAATTCCGCACTTGTGACTCATTGAACTCTGGTAACTCAATTGGCAATCCCACATTAAACGGTGATTGATTAATATTCAAAGGAATATAAACTTCTTTGGAATGCACAATCACCAATCGCAATTTTTTCCAAATTTCTTTATTCTTAGATGTTTCATGCCAAGCTCGTAGTAAGGCGAAAAATTCTGAGGCTACTTGCGGATATTGAAACACTTGATCCACTTCATCCAAACCCAAAACGATTGGGCTATGAATTTCTGACAGCAAGTATCTTTGAAAGTAGTTTGTACACTTATCTTTACTACCCAAAACACCTTGCCAATATTCACTTAGCTTATCCTTGAGATTCAACTCCTGAGCAATGCTGCCACAAAACCACTGCAAGAACTTATCCAGATTGGTAAAAAACTCTGCATCTGCTGATTGAAAGTTCAAGTATGCAGTTTGACAGCCATGTTGCGTCCCATGATGAAGAACACGTGTCAAAAGCGAAGTCTTACCCATTTGCCGGGGTGCTTTAATCCGGATCAGCGCTCCTGGTTGTAAAATTGTCTCGTAACAGTCAGCCTCAGTGGGTGGACGTTCAACATAAAAGGCAGATTGCAAGCTCACTTGTCCTTCTGGTTGTTCAAAACTGCCAGAAGTAGAAGCTGGTTGGGGAGCAATAATACTTGATGCTTGAGGATTGTCAGGCGTACTTTCACTAAAGAGCTGCCGAAAGAATTGCAAAATTCTTTGGAAAATAGAGGTTTCACTCACTGACTGGGAAGGGTTTTGCGAAGAAACGAGAGGATCTGCTTGTGAAGCTTGAACAATTCTCGGCGTTGGCTGGAGAGTTGGAGCCTCATAGAGATCCAGATATCGCTGCAAGGCTTGCAACGCAACGGTACCATTTTGGTAACGCTGACGATAGTCATAGCGCACCATCGTATCTAAAATTTCTGCACCCTGGGGGCTAATATTGATCCTGTCGACAAGCAAACCGCAATATAATTCACCATTGTTGGCATCTCGCGGTAGCTGTTGAGGTTGTAATCCAGTCAACGCCTGAAAAGCCAGAGCTCCCACCGCATAGATATCGCTACTGAACTGAGGACGAAAAGCCTGTTGTTCACTAGGCATATAACCCCGAGTGCCAATTGCAACTGTTAGGCTGCTTTCACCTTGAGCGTTGACTTTCAAAGCACTGATTTCTTTTACCGCCCCAAAGTCAATCAGTACAATTTTCCCATCTTTACGCCGCATTAAATTCTGTGGCTTGATATCCCGGTGGATAATACCTTGTTGATGAACAAACGCCAAAACTTCTAGAATTTCCTTGACAAGCCTTAAGACTTCACTCTCACTCTTGGGCGAACCAGGAATAATTTCTTTTGCTTTTATCAAATCATGCCCATCAACGTATTCTTGAACTAAATAAAATTCTCCGTTTTCTGGAAAATGGGCAAACACCTGGGGAATCTGGGGATGTTGCTTACCAAGCTCGTATAAAAATTGTGCTTCCCTGTCAAATAGCTTTTTCGCAAGAGTCAAAAAATCAGGATTTGGGTTTTTTAGTTTGAGGTGTTTGACAACACACAGGGGTTGCCCTGGTAAATCTAAATCGTTAGCCAAGTAAGTATCGCCAAAACCGCCACCTCCCAGATACTGAAAAATTTTGTATCGATTTCGGAGCGTTACACCAATTAAAAGAGATTTGTTCATTTTGCCTCTCCTATCTTTTACACTGGTAACTGGTCAAAAGATAGAAAGCAACAAAAAAATAAAATCAGTAGAAAAATTTTATTCTCTTTCATCTTTTTGCTATAAAATATGCAATTTTAGACGCACCAGTTGAAAATCATTGCAATATACACTGTTAAAGCTAAAGCAAAAAAACCTGTTTTTCCCGTGATGCCGGCAGAAGGCTCCCGCTAGAAGCCGTAAGGGTTCTAGCGGGAGTTTAGCCGACCAATAAATAAACGCGAGGCATCCTTAGAAAATATATACTGATTTTCTAAAGTATGATATTGTATTCATATGATAACACTGACCTACGAGTACAAATTAGCTCCCACGCTTGAACAAATACAGGTTTTTGACCGATGGTTGGAAATCTGTCGCTCGGTGTGGAATTTTGCATTAAGACAACGCAAAGACTGGGCTAACTCTAGGAAGTGCGATATCAATGCTTGTAGTATCGTTTCGGAATATATAATTCCGCCAGATGTTAAGCGACCTACCTACGCTAGTCAGTGTAAAGCACTAACAGCAGCCAAGAAAGAGTATGCCCATCTTAAAATAGTGCATTCACAAGTGTTGCAACAGGTTTTAAAGCAACTTGAAACAGCATTTGTGTCGATGTGGGAACGAGGGTTTGGTTTTCCTCGTTTTAAGAAGAAGATGCGCTCGTTTGTATTTCCACAAATGAACGAGAAAGATATAGTTGGGGATATTATTAAACTGCCTAGTATCGGTATAGTCAAGATGCATTTATCTCGTCCAATACCTGATGGGTTTTCCCTAAAGCAGGCAAGGATAGTTAAACGTGCATCTGGATACTACGTAATGCTTTCATTGCAATGTGATGTTAATGTACCTGATGTACCTCCTCATGGAGAACCATTAGGGATTGATGTCGGATTGCTCTCCTTTGTTGCTACATCGTCGGGTGAGTTGGTTAAAAGACCTCGTTTCTTCGTTGATACCCAGAGTAAGCTGAAATTGCTACAAAGACGGTTAAAGCGTAAGAAAAAAGGTAGTAAGAATTGGCGCAAACTCACCCAAAAAATAGCTCTATTGCACGAACATATTTCCAACTCAAGAAAAGACTGGCACTTTAAACTCAGCCATCATCTTTGTAATCAAGCAGGAATGATTTTTGCAGAGGATTTAAACCTAAAAGCGATGTCTAAAGGTATGCTATGCAAGCATAGCTTAGATGCTGGTTTCGGTCAGTTTTTAAATATCTTAAGCTGGGTATGTTGGAAACGCGACGTGTACTTCGCCAAAGTCGATTGCAATGGTACATCTCAAACCTGTCCTATGTGTGATACTCACACTCCAAAAGATTTAAGTGTCAGGGTACACGATTGCGTTTGTGGATATAGAACTGATAGGGATGTAGCAGCAGCCCAAGTAGTGAAAAAACGAGGGCTTTTAAGCCTCAACGCCGATGGACAAGCGGTGTTTCAAAATGTCTGTGGAGACGGTCTAGCGGGGGCAGCAATGCCTAGTCAAGAGTCTTTGAAGCAGAAAAGCCAGACTGTGAAGTTTGGAATCCGCCGCCATATTGCGTAAGCAATTGTTGCTAAGGGAGGATGTCAATATTATCATAAGTAATTACATCGAGTTTATCGCCAAAACAAACGGTAGCTGATTTTGTTTCGTTTTTGTAACAATCATGAATTGCAACCGCAGCCTCGACGAGGATAGACGCAGATGTAACAGACCATTATCTGCGTTTATCTGTGTCGAGGGTGCGGTTAAAATCTAAAATTCACTGTGCCCACTGCTGCAAAATATAAGCGTAGAAAGCTTCTTTATCTACCGTATCCATTGCAGAAATCTTACGTCCTTCAGGAACTATTTTGGTACGCCCCTGACTCAGACCTGTGGTGATAATTTCTGTTTCCCACTCTCGCAGTTGATAAAATTCTGGATGAGCAAGATAAGCTGTTGCCAGCACATCCCAAAAATAATAATCTTGGGGAATCACCAGCGCTTGGCATTGTCCCGCCAAATCAGATAAGGGATAGTGACGTTGTTTTCCCACTTTGTACACAATGTCAGATGTCACAGGCACATTGTTAGTCAAATCCAAAGGACACATGATAATTTCAATCTGGGTTTGCCACACTCGTGCTGCGGAAATAGGGTCCCAATACACATTCCATTCTGCGGAACCATCTTGTCCTGGTTCCAAATTTTTGTCCACATTGCCAGCAACATTCAACGCACCCCCCATCCAGACAATCCTTTGAATTTTCGCTTCAATTTCTGGTGCTTTTTCGAGTGCAATTGCTACTGTGGTCAACGGACCAGTTACCATCAACGTTACAGGTTCTGGTGCCTCACGTAACACTTGTATCATGAAATCTTGACCAGGTTCGGCAAGTAAACGTGTGCGAATTGTTTCGCTTTGATTGAGAATAGGAAGATGGTCAACAATAAATGAATCGCGGCGGTAAAGGCGAGGGAAGGGATTGATACCGCGTACGGTGCTTTGGGCAACGGGAATATGAGAACATTCCATTAAATCCAAAATTTTACGTGTAGCGCTTACGGCTGGTTCAGCGTAGCAATCCGCTGGAGTGATCACAATACCTAATGGCTGTATGTGATCCATAGTCATCAGCAGCATAGTTGCTAGATAATCATCTACACCACCATCGTGATCCAATAAGACAAGTTGTTTAGACATGGAGATTTAAAAAATGGATGAATTTATGGAAGCTGCGATCGCACAAGCAAAACAAGGTAGACAAGAAGGTGGAATTCCCATAGGTTCCGTTCTCGTCAAGGATGGCAAGATTATCGGCAAAGGACACAACAAGCGTGTGCAAGACGGAGATCCAGTCACCCATGCCGAAATCGATTGCCTTCGCAATGCTGGTAGAATCGGCAGCTATAAAGGTACAACACTCTATTCAACCTTAATGCCGTGTTATCTGTGCGCTGGGGCTGTCGTACAATTTGGCATTAAAAAAGTTATAGCTGGAGAATCAAGAACGTTTCCCGGTGCTAAAGAATTTATGGTATCCCACGGCGTGGAAGTTGTTGACCTCAATCTTAATGAATGCGAACAAATGATGAGCGAGTTTATTGAAGAAAAGCCCGAACTGTGGAACGAAGATATAGGTAAATAGTTGGTAGTTGTAGAGACGCGCCGCTTGAAGCGTCTCTACAGGCTACTCCCTTCCCGCTAGAAGATTACCTATAATGTAGGCCAACTCACATCTTGCACCAAGTAAAAGATACACGTAGCTTCTTGCCAAAAAAAATAAGAAGTCGTGGAACTAATTGAAAAAGGATGCGATTAGAGGTTTGATATTTGGAGCGAGAGACGTAGCGTTCTTTCTAGAATGAGTTAGAGAATTAAAGATGATTGTTGAACCAGAATTTGACAAAGAAACTTTTTTTGAAGCAGCCAATCACGAAGATTTTTGTAAATTATTACGTGCTTGTGCTTACGCTCTTGAAAAAAAGATTTCACTTTATAACGCCATAGAAGAAATCGGAGTGAAATTTAAAATTCTCATGTGTTCTATCGTAAAAAATGAAGAAGTCAACGATGAAGGAAAAATTGAAGAAACCGAAGGTGAATTTTGTGAAAATTACGAGTTACAAGATTTCATAGAAGATATTCCGTACGGTGTTCGGCTGGCGTTTCTTGCGGCTGAATGCACTGCAAATTTAATTCGCTGCGTAAGTATTTCTGAGAATGAAGAAAGTCGAATTTTGTATGAGTATATAAAAAAGAGTTTAGAAGAAGAGAACGTTTGAGCGATCTGCACCAAAGCAGCAGCGCACTCGTGCAAAGCACCCCCTTCGGGTACGCTATCGCCCGTACACGTGAGCGGTGAGACAGAGAAAGCAGGCGGGTTTCCCGCCGTAGGGGACTGCGTTCGCGTAGCGTCTCCGAAGGAGATACCCGAAGGGGGGTTTCCTCCACCGAACCCCTTCGTCACCTCATGTAATACCTTGACCTACATTATAGGTAAGCTGTCGCGCCTACAAGTTGCACTTTTTGTAAGCTGAAGTCCTTACAGCAAGGCTATCAGGTAGGAAAATTGTATAACCGACAGCTTAATCTTCTAGCGGGAAGGGAGTAACTCCCCTTTCTTTGAGAAACTCATTAAAAGTCAATCTCTCTGGAAGCGAAGGTTGCGCGCCTAGTTTCATCGCAGCCAAAGCACCCGCTGCTGCACCCCAAACCACCGCTTGACGTAAAGAGAGTCCTTGATGAAGCGCCGCAGCCAAACCACCATTAAACGCATCCCCCGCAGCAGTTGTGTCAACAGTATGAACTGGAAAACTAGGTATAAAAAAGCTTTCCTCTTGAGTGACACACAAAACACCTTTTGCTCCCAGTTTGGCGATCGCATTTTTCACACCCCGTTGTCGTAATACAGCAGCTGCTTTTGTTGCCGATTCTTCTCCATCGACGGGAAAACCCACCAGTTGCGCTGCTTCCACTTCATTCGGTGTGATAATATCTACCAATGAATAAAGTTCATCTGGTACATCAGACTGTACAGGTGCTGGATCAAGAATGACTGTCACTCCCGCTTCTCGTGCGGCTTTGGCAGCTGCAACAACAGCAGACATCGGGATTTCAAATTGTAAAAGTAGTGCAGTTGCTTCTGGTAATAAGCGTGATAATCTTTCCACATCTTCCTGATTGACGCGCCCATTGGCACCAGGAATGACAAGAATTTGATTTTCACCCCTCATATCTACAGTGATCATGGCAACACCAGAACTCACGGTTTCATCCACCAACACATTGTCAGTTTGCACATCGGATGCTTGCAGAGAGTCGAGGAGTTCTGTACCAAAACTATCTGCGCCTACACGCCCCACCATGTAGGTTGGAATTCCCAGCCGCGCTGATGCTACTGCTTGATTTGCACCTTTACCGCCTGGTGCTTTGAAAAAATCTCGTCCCAGCAGCGTTTCTCCTGCAACGGGTAACCGGGGTGTTGTTGCTACCAAGTCTATGTTGATGCTGCCGAATACGATAATAGTCATAATTTAGCGAAGTAGCGCAGACTTATATTATCCCGCGTTTAGGCTCAGGTATCGACGCCGAATGTTTTGTGACGTCCTTAACAAAAAAGTGGAATACGTACGCGTATCAGTTTAAAACTTTTTGTTGCGAAAGAATACAATGTAGTAGAGTGAGGGGTCAACTCTATCTGTAAAACGAGTATAAAAATATTGCTCTTGGGTAGAGTCAGCTTCGTAGTGTTCAGATGGATTATTTTCCAGCGTTTCTGCTGGGCTTGGGGCAAGAGTTGCTTTCATCAGGGCAGCAATCTTTGACGATATAACAGAAAAAGGATTTTGTAGATATCTCTGTACTAGTGGCTTTTGTTGATGACAAGAAATTTCTACTTTTTCTAAATCTTGTTGTAACTGATCATTTATATTGTTAAACATATACGTCCTCCTGGAAAAGCATTAAGTTTTATTGCTGTTTTTTCCCTTTTTTAGGGAAATATATCCAAAGTAGAGATTTGGCAATGGGGAAACATCTAAAGAAGTGAATTTCTTCTTTAGAAAATAGGTAAATTTAGTTGGAATAAAGCTAACGAAAAGCAAATCACTTAGAACTTACCCACTATACCAATGCATCGACAGATGCATTTACTATCGCCGTTATTGCAAACATTATGTAGGAAGCTGTTGGTTTAACTTTAGACAGCAACCGTCAAGGACTTGGAAATTTTTCAAGACAACCCTGAAAAATTATTTTGTCTTAAGATTTACTGCCACCATACAACCAGGCTATGCACGTGTTGCATAACGCATCATATCAGGAGTTATTTGTAAAGTGCCTAAGTCCTGTCACTATAGAATCTTAGTTATAAACTATAACAGGTAATCACTTTTCGTTGGTAATTCTAACTGGATTCTTAATAGTTGTGAATGAAGTCAACTTATGCACTTTTAACTTTTATTGCAGTTACATGGCTTGTAACAAGTAAAATGAATTCGGGCTCATCTTTTACGAGGTTTTCTACGGCTGCGCTGATTCGATGCCTTCTACACAACACTTCTATTTCTGTTTTCTTGCGTATGTTATTTGGGTTTCTTCAGCCCCAACAGTGCACCACAGGCACTGAGTACCACTAACCCCAATGTACAAGATGCTTCAGGAATAGGCTTAGCTTGGCTAACCACGCTCACATTTGGATCTAGAGCATCACCCGTGTCATAAACGTAATCAAAAGCAGCTTTGTCATCAAGAACACTAGCACGTAAAAAGAGTCCACTCCAACGGGCGACAGTTTCTACTGCCACAGATTGAGGGATGGTTGGCGTGTTAGGATCTGTGATTGGACCTGCAGGGTTATTGGTATTCGTGATGCCATAGTGGTTAGCACCCAAAATACTAATTAACGCTTTGGGAGGCGTCTGGATCTGCTCATAGGTTTTTTCAGCGTTAATGGGAAGAGCTCTGCTATCACGAGTTCCCTGCAATAGGGCGATGGGAATTCTTGAGTTGTTGATGGGAAGAAAGAACGCTCCGTTTTGGTTGCGAAGATTTGCACCAAAAAATGCTCCTGCTACCAGTTCATTTGGTCGGCTGAAAGAACCTTCACATTGAATAGGGGAGAGGCAGAGGTTTGCAATGGCAGATAGTCCAACTGCGCCTCCTGCAGAGTGACCGAGCAAGCCTAGTTTTTGTGTATTGATAACGCCAGCAACGGGTGAAGCAGGATTGGAATTTTCTGCTTCCATTTGTGCTAAAACAGCGTTGATTTGTGAGGTTTCAGGTAGTAGTCCTGTGAATCCAAACTGGGGGAGTGACCTTGGATGATTGGGTACAACCACTACAAATCCGTATCTAGCGACTATACTGGCATATTTTGAGTAATCTGATTTATCGACATTTGCACCTTGCAATAACAGTGCAACAGGGAAGGAGTAGTTGCCAGTTTTCAGGTTCGATGGGTTGGGATAATATATATCAGCTAGGTCATTATTAGCGGAGATTGTTGTACTGTAGCTAGCCACATCGTTAAATAGAGGAGCATCGCTAAATGTTGCAGCCGCTGCTGTTTTCGCTGTACCGTCAACTATCAATGCTACACCAACAGCAGCTACTGATAAGGCTTTTAGGGTCGCCACAGAAATTACTCCTTATCTAAGGATATTTATGTATGCTAGCTGTAAGAATATCTGATAGCGTAGGTCGGGACAACTTTTGTTAGCTAAAAATTACAATTCCCGAATGACTCGGCAAGGATTACCAACAGCAACGACATTTGCAGGGATATCTTTCACAACGACACTACCAGCACCAATAGTCGTATTGTCGCCAATGGTGACACCAGGACAAATAATTGCTCCGCCCCCAATCCATACATTATTACCAATTCTAATTGGAGCGGCGAGTTCTTTACCAGAAAGGCGAGTTTCTGGGTCTGTCGGGTGATATGCTGTGTAAATTTGAACGTAAGGAGCGCACAATACATTATCGCCAATATGAACTGTATTGCAATCTAAAATCACACAGCCATAATTCATATATAATCCGTCGCCAGCGTAAATATTTTTACCGTAGTCGCAGTGCAATGGCGGTAGAATGGTCACATTTTGTCCCACTTGACCAAATAATTCTTGTAGAATTTGCGATCGCTGCTCCTGTTGTTCTTCGGTTGTGGAGTTATACATTCTCAGTAGACGAAGTGCGAAGTTTCTTTCAGCAACTAACTCTGCATCGAAACCAAGATACAGTTCGCCTGCCAGCATTTTCTGTTTTTCCGTTTTTTCCATAAGAAGATTTATATATTTTTAGCCAGAGTTTTTTCTTTTGTTATTCCTGCTTAAAGTTTAGCAGCAATATGAAAGGTTAATATTAATGAAATTAACATTCATTCAAGATTCAAATATTATATTCATTGCTAGATAATTTTATAATCTTTATTTAGAATAAAAACATAATACAATCAAATTCAAATAATCGAGGATTGGGGAAACTATGCCTTTTCGGATTTTGAGCTTGGATGGTGGGGGGATTCGGGGAGTCATTGGGGCAAAGATACTGGCAGAGATTGAACAGCAAATAAATCAACCTTTAAATGAGTATTTTAACTTAATTGCTGGCACTTCTACAGGGGCAATTTTAGCAGCAACAATTGCCAAAGGATGCACAAGTGAAGAAATTGTTGAATTTTACAAGCAAAACGGCAGAATACTCTTTCCTTATCAAAAGCGTTTTTCGCTGCAGAGAATTCCATTACTTTTGAGGTATGGTTTTTCTGCTCCTAAATATTCAGACAATGGCTTAATTCAAGTCCTAAAACAGACTTGCGGGGAGACAACACTGTTTGATATCGATTCGCCGTTACTATTAATTGTTTCTTATGACACGATTGAGCGGGAACCAATTATTTTTAAAAGTTGGCGTCAAGACAAAGGTTATGGTAATGTTTCTCTGTGGGAGGCGTGCGTTTGTTCAGCATCTGCTCCAACTTATTTCCCAGGACATAAACTAGACAAGAGAATAGATGGAAAAGTTCAAAAGGCAACACTAGAGAATATCACTCTAGATGAGGAAGCATCCTCAACCATAGATATATATAATGACAAACTTATAAACATCACAAGTGGCACAGGTAGTGGACAATCTCGCACTATTAGAAAGTATGTGGGATCAAATCGACAAGCGTTGGTAGATGCACCCTGGGTCGAGATACCTGACGAGACCTCAACTTATTCAATTCAAACTATATACTCTGCCATTGATGGCGCTGTCGCTGCCAATAACCCCTCTAGTTGTGCTGTTGCCGAAGCGCTAAGATTGGGTCATCCACTCGAAGAAATTACCGTTCTTTCCATAGGAACGGGCGATGCTACGCGGGTGATCCCATTTGAAAAAGTTCAACAATGGGGTCTTCTACAATGGGCACAACCGGTTGTGGATGTCTTGTTTGATGCTTCATCAGACGTTTACGAGTATATTACCAGCCAGATCATTGATCAGCGTCATTTGCGATTGCAATTTAAACTTGATAGGGAGTTAACTGGCAAACGGTTGAGCGATGACATTGATGATGTCAGTGAAGAGAATATCAATAATTTAATCGAAGCGGCAGATGTTTATATTAAGCAACCGGAAATACAAGCGTTACTACAAAAATTTTTGCAGATTAATCATTAGTATCGAGTGACTTCTGGGAATTAAACACAACATAACGAGCTTTTCCCTGTTGCTTTGCATGGTACATAGCCATATCAGCATCCCGTAGCAGATTTTCTGGTTGCTCATAACTACTACAATTTAAAGCAATACCAATGCTAGCTGCAATGAGTATTTCATGTTCTTTCAACTCAACTGGCAATCTTAAGCTTTCTTGAATACGTTTGGCAACGTTCGTTGCGTCGGTCACGTCTTTAATATCTTCGATAAGAATCGCAAATTCATCACCACCAAATCGTGCTACGGTGTCGCCACTGCGTAAGCATGATTCTAAACGTCGAGCAATCTCCATCAATAAATCATCACCCACACTATGTCCAAAACTATCGTTGATTTTCTTGAAGCCATCCAAATCTAAAAACAAAACAGCATAGCGTTCATTGTTTCGTCGTTTTCCCCGTTCAAACACTTGGCTCAGCCTCTCCAAGAATAAAACTCTATTCGGTAGTCCTGTGAGCGCATCGTAGAAAGCATTGCGTACAAGTTGTGCTTCTATTCGTTTACGTTGAGTAATGTCTTGAAAAAGTAAAACTGTGCCAATCATGTTACCATCGTCATCGCGAATGGGAGCAATACTACCCCCAATTTGTATTTCTGTATGGTTTTTAGTCATTAATGTCAAGGTTTCTGGTAAATTCAAAACGACACCCGTCTGTATGACTTGGGTCGTTAAATCCTTCATGATTAACCCTGTATCCTTGTCAACCAAGCTCAAAACTTCTGTTAAATTCTTATTAACGGCTTCATCTTGCTTCCACGCTGTAAGCGCTTCTGCCACTGGATTCATCATATAAATACAACCATAAGTATCTGTGATGATGACTCCAGATCCCATACTTTTAAGAATTGCGAGAAACTTTCGCTTCTCTTCCAGTAGTTTTCTTTTGGTTTGGTGTTTATAAAGAGCCATTTTGATAGCAAGATGCATATCTTGTTCAGTCACTGGTTTAGTAATATAGCTAAAAGGTTCGATTAATCGATTCTCATTGATTTTTTTTATTTTTGAATAATCTGTTAAATATAAAACTGGAACTTCAAAATTTTTGATGATAATATCAGCAACCTGCGCACCATTGATTGTTCCCGATCAACAAAGATCAACTAAGACTAAGTTGGGATTTGTTTCTTCTACTTTTTTTATAGCTTCTTCTCCAGAAGAAATAATTTCATAAACAAAATATCCCATTTTTTGCAATCTCTTTTTAATATCTAATGCTATTTTTTTTTCATTTTCAACGACTAAAATTTTTTGAGTAGGCATATTAAGCTTTCCCTCTGAATTAAGTGATAATGTTCTTCAAAAAATTCACTCATTTTTAAGTGAATCATTCCATCATAATAAATCTTCAAAATACCTGCATAGTTACTCTATAAAATACTCAAGAGGCAGTTATTTTTAAGTTAAATATTGTTTTCCTGACACTTTTCTTAACTTTCGGATAAAGTTAATTGAATTATTTCATTATATCAGTATCAATTTACTAACTTGATATCTGACTACTGTAAAGATAGCAGGTATAAAAGAAATCTTTTGTTCAGCTACAACCGTTTTTGTAGTAAAAAATACCTCTATTGTTAGTAAGTATAAAAAGCAACCAATAGTATGACTGAGTTAATTTGAGACATATTGAAATCCATTGATTTTATGTATTCAACTAAATTGATAGATGAAATTTAATACAATATATAACACTTTTATCTGAAACCAACTGCCAAGATGCCTAGTATTAAGAAGGCAGAAAGCACACGGCTATAATGGCTATAAAACTAGCTTTCTTGTCATTTTTAACTGTCTACTTATTTCTGTTGTGCAATAGTAGAAGCCCGAAGAGCGGCTGAGCGTACGGTACGACACGAACGTATTGGAATGATCACAGAACAAAAGAAAATTGCTATCTCTATTGATAGATATCTTGTATAAATTCCTGAAACCTCCTCAATTCCCCCGCACTCTCCCCTTTCCGGGGAGATGACGGGAACGTAGAAAAATTGTTTCCCTGCTTACAAGTGGGGAGGGCTAGGGAAGGAGTGCCAGATATTCACAGCATAGAATATTAATCCTAGGCTTCAGGCGTTAGGCTTAGACTTAGTTTTAGTCAGTTCAATGCTGATTTCGCCACCAAAGTCTGGGATGGGTGCAGCAGGTTTACTCAAAACAACTTGAACTTGTACTACGCGATCGCTTGACGCCAAAATAGAATCTGCAATGGTGGCTGCTAACCGTTCCACCAAAGAAAACTTTGATGTCTTCAGCAGATTTTGCACCAAGCTGATGACACTACGGTAATCGAGAGTATCTTCTATCGCGTCGGTTTCAGCAGCTTTTGAGAGATCCAGCCATAACCTCAGATCCACCTCAAACCATTGTCCTAGCACCTGTTCCTCTTGCAGATACCCAGTGTAGCCGTAGCCGCGAATTTTCGTTAAATGAATGCAGTCCATAAAAATAGTCCCGAGTGAGTACTTTTAGTATTTAGCAACGCCTTGAATTTCCTGATTCATCTACGATAAGAAAGTTGGTTGAAATATACCAGAGAATGCGGTCAACACCCATATCTCAGAACTCAAGACTTAGAACTTTTGGACTTTCAAGGTTGATGACAATTGATTTTAGAAACATTAATACTGTATGGGCGTCGATTGCAGCCGAGACATTAAAGCGCCTTGGATTGACTTGTGTCGTGATTTGTCCGGGTTCCCGTTCCACACCTCTAGCAGTCGCCTTTGCCCAACAATCACCGGATATTCAAGCGATTTCGATTCTTGATGAACGTTCTGCTGCCTTTTTTGCCTTGGGTCAAGCCAAAGCAACCGGACGCCCCACGGTCGTTGTTTGCACCTCTGGGACAGCGGGAGCGAATTTTTACCCAGCGGTGATAGAAGCTAAAGAAAGTCGTATACCTCTGTTGCTGTTTACCACTGATAGACCAGCAGAATTGCGAGATTGCCACTCTGGACAAACTATAGACCAGTTAAAATTATACGGCAATTACCCAAACTGGCAAACAGAGTTAGCTATTCCCTCCGTGGAGATGGGAATGCTGGCTTATTTGCGGCAAATGATGATTCATGCGTGGGAACGTTCACAAACTTCTGTACCTGGACCAGTACATCTCAATTTTCCCTTTCGCGACCCCCTTGCACCTATCTCTAATGGAGAGGAATTGCAGACAACATCTCTACAATTGTTACAGTCCCAATTTGACCTAGAAGACTTCTTTTATCATATAACAACCACCACCGCATCTATCCATGTGCCGATTTCTTCACCTCCCTTTTTACAAGAGTGGTTAAAATCTGATCGAGGAATCATCATTGCTGGTGTTGCCCAACCGCAAAGACCAGAGGAATATTGTAGTGCGATCGCTCAACTCTCCAAAACCCTAAAATTCCCCGTCTTGGCAGAGGGACTCTCTCCTGTAAGAAACTACGCTGATCTCAATCCTCATATTATTTCCACCTATGACCTCATTTTGCGGAATCAGGAATTGGCAAAACAGCTAACACCAGACGTGGTCATTCAAATTGGGGAATTGCCCACCAGTAAAGAATTACGTAACTGGTTAACTTCCACCCAAGCGCGACGCTGGATCATTGACCCAAGCGACCAAAACCTCGACTCTCTCCACGGGAGAACAACTCACCTGCGCATAAGTATAGAAGAATTGGGCAGATATCAAAATTCAAAATTAGGAGTTTCTCCTTCATCCCCCTCATCCCCCTCATCCCCCTCATCCTCTTCTAAGTATCTCCAACTCTGGTGTGCAGTAGAAGCAAAAGTTAGGGCAGCTGTTGACCAAACACTGACAACAACAGAGGAGTTATTTGAAGGTAAAGCTGCTTGGTTACTTTCTCAGACTTTACCATCAAAAACACCCATTTTTATTGCCAACAGTATGCCAGTGCGGGATGTTGAATTTTTCTGGAAACCAAGTCACTCAGAAGTGCAACCCTTTTTCAACCGAGGTGCGAATGGCATTGATGGCACATTGTCCACCGCTTTGGGAATTGCCCATCGCCATCAAAGCAGTGTGATGTTGACAGGTGATTTAGCCTTATTGCACGACACCAATGGATTTTTAATCAGAAATAAGTTTGTCGGACATCTCACCATTGTGTTAATTAACAACAATGGTGGTGGAATTTTTGAAATGTTACCCATTTCCAAATTCGACCCACCATTTGAAGAATTTTTTGCAACTCCGCAAGATATTGATTTCGCTCAATTATGTGCCACTTATGGTGTTGAATATGAATTGATGACCTCTTGGAAGCACTTGGTTTCAAGATTAAACCCACTTCCAACTCAGGGAATTCGGGTTTTAGAGTTGCGGACAAATCGCAAAGCAGATGCCAAATGGCGCAGGGAGAATTTAGGGAAATTTTCAGTAGGTTTAGATTTTACCCTACACCCTGTGCAAGAGCCTTTGCTCTCCTGACAGCTGCATCGGCATTAACAAACCCGTAACCGTACTCTGTATCATAGCCTGCTGCACCCAAATCGTAAGCTGTTTGTGACAGAACTGACTTGATCTGGGTAGCAGTGAGATTTGAATTAGCACTCCATACTAATGAAGCAACTCCTGTCACGTTTGCCACTGCTGCTGAAGTGCCACTGAAACTGTTATCATAGCCGAACGCAAAAGCATTAGAAGACTTGGTAGCATTGGTTGTGAGAAACTCAGATGGTGCCATTAAAGTCAGACCATCTCCTTTGCTGGAACTCCACCATCCTTTGTCTTTGTAGGAGATGCGTTGTCCGGGTGTTTTTGGATTGCCATACCAATCTTTAAGTCCCCAAGAAGCACCTACCGCTACGACATTGCCATACTTGTTCGCTAAGTCGGCAGGGCTTTCAAGACTATTGCCGTCGCTATTTCCGCCGGCAATCACAAACAAGGCTGTATTTTGGTTATTAGCAATCAGCTGCTCAAATTGCGGTGAACTACCACCAGTCAAACTTAGGTTGACTACCAAACGCTGACTTTTACTATTTGCCTGATTAATCAATGTTTGTGTAGCACTCACCAAATCGGAATCTTTAGCGTCACCACCCATAACATCGATATGGAAAACATCAGAACTCCAGTTGATACCACTCATTCCTACGGCATTATTACTAGCAGCAGCAATCACCCCTTGAATTGAAGTACCGTGTGCGGTGGAGTTAGTCATTTCATCCAAGTAGTTGTTACTTAAAAAATTGGTGGAACGTAAATCGGGGTGAAGATTACCACCATTGGCAGCTAAGCCTGTATCCTCAATTCCCACAAGCACGTTGGTGGAACCAGTCGTGAAACGCCACGCATTTTGAACACCCATCGTGTGTAGGTTCCATTGTTGCCCAAACATCGGATCATTCGGTGTCACTGATAAGTTAATTGTTTTGTCGGCAAATTTAATGGCTTCAATGCCCTCAAACAAAATTTCTTTGCCGTCACTGAATGTTATAGAATCAAATACGCGATTACCATTGCCTGGGTTGTAGACAACACCACCTGTGGACTCTACTAATTTGATAGTGGCGTTTGTAGAAGAACATGCGGATACATCCAGTAAGTCTCGCGCTCCACTACCAAAGTCAACGTTGCCATTGCCAGAGTATACTGTCCGATTGTATGCAGACTGGTAAGCAAAGGTATCTGCCCGGAGAGTTCCCTTAATATAAGATGTCGTGCTGTCAAGGGGTAAAGGTGTACTGGAAGAAGCAGGAATCGGCTGCTGTGTAGTGCCAGAAGTCGGAGATGGTGTGTCAACAGAAGTGGGAGTCGGTGGTAAAACATCACCAGATACAGGGGTTGCTGACAAACTTAGGTTATAGAAAGTTTCACTGCCCTCGTATGGGTAAACTTGTACATAGTAAATTCCCGCATCTAAAGTGCGTATTGATTCATTTGTCGTACCGAGGTTAACGGAACTTGCAAGCGTATTGCCGTTAACGTCTAGTAATCGCACATTTGCATTATCACTTAGCTCAGTGAGTCCTAATTTGAAGTCACTGGTGGTCTTTAGGCGAAATTTGTAGTAGTCGTTCGTGTCTGATAGACCTACCCAATCACTGTAGTTTTTAGTTTGGGAATTAACAGTAACATTACGGGCAGCCTGGAAGAAATCTCCAGCATTGTCAATAGGCGTTGCGGAAACAGCCAATTTATAGTTCGTTTCTAAGCTTTCATCAATATAGACTTGGATGTAATAAGAGCCTGCATCTAAGGTTTTACTAATTGATTCAGCATTTGTGCTACTAAAAATAGAACCATTTATGACTTCACCGTCATCTACCACACCATTACCATTTGCATCTTGAATCAAATCTGCGTGTGCATTTTTGCTAGAATCTTCCAGAGCAAGGTCAAAACTGCTACGACCTTTCAGGGTAAAGCTGTAGAAATTGCTATGACTGCTACTTAATGTATCGCTAAATATTTGAGGACTTATACCAGTATTGAAGTTTTTAGCAGTCTCTAGAAACCTTCCAGGAACAGTTTCTGACATACGTTAATGGGTATATGCACAGTATATATTACATCAACATCAATATCGAGTTTCTCTCAATAAAAAAAAATAGGTTTGTATCTTACTTTACTAAATAAATAGGAAAAATTTACGAAATCTTCATAGTTATGCTTCTTAGCCGGTAAATTTCGGTAGAAGGGTAAAAAGGCTATCCTTGTCGCTATCTCTAGAAAAAATTTATTTTTGAATCTTATCCTCCCCTATCCACGATGAGTTATGGTCTCTTGGGAAATTGGAGAGAACTAAGATGCGTGTTCAAAGAAAGACTAAGAGTAATCTTTAATACCATTAAGCTAGATATTTCTTACACAACTGGGGGGTTGCGCTCAGCAATCACATCTGTTCTAAATTAGTTATTCTATTGGTATTTTGGTAAAAATACTCGCAATAAAGGTCACTAACCCTGGGCTAAAGCCTCAGGGCTTGAAAGCTGAAAACTTACCAATTTCTTAATTCAAGACTAAAACAGTGTCTAGCTTACGGGTTAACAATCCAAACTGAACTATCGCCCGCGTGTAGCTCACAAGACGTTACTGGATGCTTCCCTAGTCTGTAACCTCTCTGATAGTCAGTAGCGTTCGCGTTCGCCTAGCGTGCGCTTTGCGCTCAGCGTGCCCGTAAGCGCAAGCGCACACTACGTGAACGCGCAGCGTGTCCGTAAGGACTCAGGGCTTAGGGATGTATACACACCGGCTTATCGCCACTTGTTATGCGTACAGGTAGAAAACACGAGTCTGTAACTGTCCGGACGAAAGGTGAATACAAAACATCGAACGTCGTTAGTACATCCAAGGCGGTAACAAGCTTTCTTTGGGTGGTAAAAACTGTTACCACCCATCCCAAAAATAAAGCCGTCCCCCTCGCGCTCGTCCCTTCGGGACACGCGCAAGGGACGCGATTCGTCAAAAGTATCAAGTCAAAAGTCAAAAATAATTCTTTTATTCACTTTTGACTTTTGAATGAGCGAATTTTGACTTCCCGAAGGGAGGGACGGGGTTTCAAACCCAAATTTTCGATGAGTTGCTTATAATGTTATCTTCGATTAATTCTCTGAATCCTTGGCTAGTTGGAGTAGGATTGAACTGTATCTTGCTGGTTGTGGCTTGGATTGCCCCCAAAAAGTTGCTCACTCCAGCTGGATTATTCCACGCTTGGTTACTTGGCGTCCTAATTTGGGGAACACTAGGATGGCAGGGATACATAGTAGTCATGTTCTATTTTCTTGTTGGTTCTTTGATCACGCGCGTAGGTATGGCGCAAAAAGAAGCAGAAGGCATAGCAGAAAAGCGTTCGGGTGCTAGAGGTCCAGAAAATGTCTGGGGTTCTGCTTTAACTGCGGCTTTGTGTGCGTTGGGAGTATGGGCGACAAGTTCGGGAATCTTTCCTACGCCTCAAACGCTACACCCTACGCCCTACACCTTATTGTTGCTGGGCTACGTGGCGAGTTTTAGTACAAAGCTTTCTGACACCTGTGCTAGCGAAGTGGGTAAGGCTTATGGTAAAAGCACTTTTCTGATTACCACGCTGCAATCAGTGCCACGGGGAACAGAAGGGGCAATCAGCTTAGAGGGAACTTTAGCGGGTGCTGCTGCGTCACTCGCTCAAGCACTCCTTGGTTGGGGAGTAGGTTTGATAGATTTGTACGGTGTCCTTTGGTGTGTTGTAGCAGCGTTCATTGCCACCAATTTAGAAAGTGTGATCGGAGCAACACTGCAATCTCGCTTTGACTGGTTAACTAATGAAGTGGTAAATATTTTCAACACATTGATCGGCGCTAGTACAGCAATTTTACTTGCCTGGATATGGGCAAATGTCATTGCCTAATTCTTTTTCTAAAATGTTGAGTCTTTTTTAGCAATTCCCTTAAGGTTTTGTTGTCACTCTCGCCTAAGACCGCTTACGATTGTCACACTATTTTTGCCTAAAATTGTCAATTAAAATGCAAATTTACTTTTTCAAAAGTTGTATGTTGTTTTTTTGTAGTTTTTTCTACTCATTAACTTTTTAAGTTTATGGAATTTTCATCATTTTTAACCATAGATGACAAACCGATTTCTTATGGGCAAGCAGTAAAATATTTGCAAGCCTCGGGAAAATTGGGACAATTCATTGGAGACATTCTCCGCCAGTACGTGATTGAGCAAGAACTACAAACACGAGAAGATATATTTATCAGTCCTGCTTTGACCGAACAGACTATAATTGATTTTCGCCTAAAAAATCAGTTGACAGACCCTTCTAGGTTTCAAGAATGGCTACAGAGTAACGGAACAAATTATGATACCTTTCACTCATCAGTAAGTTACGGTTTTAAGGTAGAAAAACTGAAAGCTGTCGTTACAGAATCAAAGCTGCAAGAATACTTCATCGAGCGTAAAATTTATCTAGATAGAGTGGTACTTTCGCGAATTATTGTTGATAGCCAAGAACTCGCTGAAGAACTACAAACGCAAATCGAAGAAGGAGCAAACTTTGAGCAACTTGCTCAAGAGTATTCGCTAGCAGATGACAAAATTGTCAACGGTATGATGGGACCAGTGAGTCGGGGAACAATGCCAGATCCACTCAGGGCAGCTATTGATATCGCGCGTCCCGGACAATTAGTAGGACCGATAGAACTAGAAGGACGGTATGGATTGTTTCGTGTGGAACAATTTCTGTCAGCATCATTAGAAGATACTCAACTAAGGCAAGCACTACAAAACGAGTTGTTTGAGAAATGGCTAGCAGAGAAAATCCAAAAACTAACGGTAAAATTGCAGGTGAATTAAAACTTTTAGGTGAGGAATCTTCAGAAAATAGTGTGCTAGCTTCTCTACCTTGGAATCAACCACCACTGTGCTGGCTAACTCCTGAACAACAAAGCCGACTGCAACAGGTGTCAGAAACTCTTCGCTACAATTTGGGAGAAAAAATCTGGTCACAAGAAGCGGGAGGTTTCCAGTTCTTAATTGTTTCTGGAAAAGTCCGCTTGCGCGAAGAAAATGTCAGTAAGCCTTTGGCAACGCTACAGTCAGGAGATTGGTTCGGTGACTTAAACAGGTTTTCTGTGGAGTGCAAGGCTGTCGCTGCTAGTAAAGAAGTCGTCGTGGTGCGCACTACGACAGCAGTGTGGGCAGAACTTTCCACACCACAAATCGAAGGATTTTGGTTAGGTAGGGAAGAGGAGGACACGCAGACACGGAGACATGGAGACACGGAGAGTGAAAATGTCCCCGCGTCCCCGCGTCAGCATGTCCCCGCGTCCTCTTCTGGTGTATCAACATACCCATTTGTCTCTAGCTGGAACACGGCGGCTGCATGTTTAACAATGGTGGCGCAACAGTTAGATAATCCCGTGCAACTGGAATGGGTACAACGCCAAATTAGAGGACAGCGACCGAAACATCTTGTGGAAGCAGCAGAAAAGTTAGGATTTGTGCTGCGGCGGCTGCAAGTTACTTGGAATGAGTTACGACAATTATCATTTCCAGCTTTGTTGCGCTGGGAAGCATCAGAAGGGCGAGAGGGAAGTTGGGTGGTTGCGTATGCCCTTAAGGGCGATCGCCTGACTGTTGGCAATCCCTTAAATTCTAATCACACCTGTGAAAGCATACCACGCTCAGTCGTTGAAGCGACTTGGGATGGGCAGTTGTGGCAAGTAGAACTGATCAACAAGCAAGAAAAATTCAACCTCAATTGGTTCACTCCAGCAGTTTGGCAGTATCGGGGATTGTTGAGTGAAGTGCTGCTGGCGTCGTTTACATTGCAGCTTTTGGGGTTGGCAACACCACTAATTACGCAAGTCGTTATTGATAAGGTGATGGTGCAGGAGAGTTTGCCAACTCTTGATGTCATGGCGATCGCACTCCTGTTCACAGCAATATTTGAGGCAGTTCTTGGTATCCTGCGACTTTTTATTTTTACCCATACCGCCCGTCGCTTAGATTTAAGTTTATCGGCACAGCTGTTTCGCCACTTGATGCGCTTACCCTTGGCTTATTTTGAGTCTCGGCGGGTAGGAGATACAGTCGCACGAGTTCAAGAACTCGAACAAATCCGTCAGTTTCTCACAGGTACAGCATTAACTGTGGTTTTGGACAGCATCTTTGCTGTGGTGTACCTGGGATTGATGTTTTACTACAATATCCCACTGACTTTTGTGGGGTTAGCAGTCTTGCCTTTGTTTGCCATTCTGACGCTGATAGCAACGCCAATTCTGCGCAACTGGCTGAACGAAACTTTTAACCGTAGTGCTGATAGTCAATCATTTCTTGTCGAAACTATTACAGGAATTCATTCAGTTAAAGCACATACAGCAGAACCAGCCGCACGCGATCGCTGGGAAGGTTTGTTTGCTCGTTTCGTCCGCACAGGTTTCAAAGCCTCTACCACCTCTAACATCAGCAGCAATATCGCTGACTTCCTCACCAAATTTTCCAGCTTACTGATTCTTTGGTTTGGAGCTAAGCTTGTCATTAAGCAGGAACTGACTATCGGTCAATTAGTCGCATTCCAGATGCTTTCTGGTAGAGTCACGGCACCACTTTTACGCCTAGTGCAGCTTTGGCAAAATTTACAACAAGTACTGCTTTCTGTAGACCGCATTGGTGATATTCTCAACGTTGCCCCAGAAACTGAACCAGGAACTGGTTTAGTTTTACCATCCCTCAAAGGTCAAGTCACCTTTGAACAAGTTTTCTTCCGCTACCGACAAAGTACTGAACCCGTCTTGAGAGGAATTTCCTTCTCTGTCCAACCAGGACAGTTTGTTGGTATTGTTGGACGCAGTGGTTCTGGTAAAAGTACCCTTTCTAAATTATTGCAACGCCTTTATCAAATTGAATCAGGACGCATCCTGATTGATGGTTTTGATATTAAAAGCGCTGATTTAGCCTCACTGCGCCAACAAATTGGTGTTGTTCTTCAAGAAGACTTTTTATTCAACGGTTCTATCTTGGAGAACATCACGCTTGGTAATCCCGACATCACCGCAGAACAAGTCGTAGAAGCTGCAAGATGTGCCGTGGCACACGATTTTATCAGTGAATTACCCCACGGTTACGAAACTAACGTCGGAGAACGCGGTACAGCTTTATCTGGCGGACAACGCCAACGCATCGCCTTAGCCCGGTTATTTCTCTCGCAAGCGCCGATTTTAATTTTAGATGAAGCGACCAGTGCTTTAGATAGCGAAACCGAACAGCAAGTCCTGGAAAACCTCCAAAAAATTTCCGCAAACCGCACCGTGTTTCTTATTGCCCACCGTTTTGCCCCCCTCAAGCGGGCTGATTTGATTTTGGTGCTAGAAAAGGGCGTTCTCGCTGAACGGGGAAGCCATGCAGATCTGTTGCGACAAAAAGGTTTGTACTGGTCATTGTATCAACGGCAACAGGCAAACATCTGATATTCAGTAGACTTCTTGCAAAAGTTTACGATGGAGTGAATATGAAACCGCAGCCTGTAGCAGATAAACGCAGATGAAAACAGACAATTATAAAGTATGTATTTAGAAGTTAGAACCACAGATGCACACGGATAAACACAGAGGAATTATCTGTGTGCATCTGTGTCCATCTGTGGTTTTTTTTCATAGAATTAACTGTTACTAGTACAAACAAATAGAACTCGCATTTCACACAAACTAACGGATGAAAAGAATAGATTGTAGATAGGATCAATCACCAGTCTTATAGACACAAGCAATGAACCAAACACTATTTCATCTTGCCTTTCCCGTCACAGACATTGCCCAGGCAAAAGCATACTATGTCGATGGTTTAGGCTGCACTTCTGGACGGGAAAACCGCAACGCCCTAATTCTCAATCTCTACGGTCATCAACTGGTAGCTCACGTTACAAAAGAACCACTTGCACCACAGCGCAGTATCTATCCCAGACACTTTGGGCTAATTTTTACCTCAGAAAACGACTGGGAGGACTTACTCGCAAGGGCGCAACAGCGACAACTCCTTTTTAAAGAAGAAGCCAAACACCGCTTTGTTGATTCTCCCTTAGAACATCGCACTTTCTTTCTAGAAGACCCTTTTTATAACTTAATGGAATTTAAGTATTACCGTCACCCTGAAGCTATTTTCGGCAGTGCTGAGTATACACAAATTGGCGATCGCCTTTAACAGTTAACAGTTATCAGTTATCAGTTATCAGTTATCAGTTTTATCCTTTGCATGTTTAAGTCCCCCACCAAGAACGTGGAAAGCGTTGGTGTCAGTACAACCACACCAGCCCGAGAAAGCGTCACTGCGTAGGTAGCTGTTCACTGTTTTAACGCATACAGTCAAGAGACAGAATATTTGGTAGTACTGGGTTGTTTGTTTTTGAATTTTGAATTTTGTAGATGCCCGGAGGGCAGCTTCCCGGAGGGTATTTTGAATTGCTTCACTGGAGTTGCCAACGCTTCTGCCACTGCAGCCAAACTTCTTGAATCTGTCAGCATCCAGGCGTGATTCAAAACTGGCACTATCACCTCGCGTCCCAGAGGCATTTGTGAACTCGTTGCGGGGACAATCATCAAGTCATAAGGTGTCCAGATAGAGGTAAAATCTATCTGCTTTAACATACCAACATCCCGATTCAAATCTTGTAGTAGAACACTGTCAGGACGCATTTGAATGCAACCTATACCATCACGACAGTAAGCAATCCAAGTGCCATGATGCGGTGATGAGATGGTAATAAACCGCTGCACGCGATTGATTCCTCCCAATCGTTGGACGTAATAACGACTGACGATACCTCCCATGCTGAAGCCCACTAAATCTACGGGTTGTTCTGGTTCAAAAGTGGCATCAATATAATCAGCGACTTGTTGAGCCAACGTGTCAAGACCCATATTGCCATTATTCGGCACTAAATCCAGATCATACACAGTCCAACCCCTCTGTTTCAGGTAGGGAATCATTTGATCGAAAACTCGACCTGTATCATAAATACCGTGTACTAATAACACGGGATTTCGCTGTTGTTTTACCTTATTCATGTACAAAATAATGTTGTGGCGGTTTTCAAGTCAGTACAATATACGCCCTCATGCTTTGAATGTAGTATTCTATAATCTCCAGGCAGGGGCTAAACTGTATGAATCCCTATCAGGGATTGAAATCTATCTTTACCTAATTTAGTCGAGTCTCATTACCATTTGCCAAAAAGCTATGACACTCCCCCTACTGGCTTGAGCAACATCCCTCTTAAGACTGAATAGGTATTGTTAAAAGTATAAGTTAACTTTTGTTAAGCCTACTCTTAAAATATTGCCCCAAGTTACAGTAAAATTTAATAATTAAGTCTGACTGTGTACAGGTGGCAAGTGCTGAAAGTAAAGAGTTAAGAGCATGAGTCGCTTGCTGTTAAAACAACTTTAGTTGAGAAAAAAACCTATGAAGGCTGTCACGATCATTAGGTTGTACAGACGAATGGGTGGGTCAAGAATATCTTGATAAAAATTAAAAATATTCCGTGATTTTTTCAGGATTGCGGTCATATTCCAGGTATAAGAGGCAGGAGAAATTGTAATGTTGGGTTTTATCAAAAATTTAATCGGTGGGGTTCTGAATTTCTTTATTGGGCTTTTCGGTGGCAAGAAAAGCGGTTACTACATGGAACTCGATGAAGCCGTCGAAGTAACGAAAGATGCAGCTAAACAAGCTGCATCGAAAGCTAAGGACGCGGTTGAATCAGTTGCATCGAGTGCTAAGGACGCGGCTGAATCAGTTGCATCGAGTGCTAAGAAAGCGGCTGAACCAGCAGTATCGAGTGCTAAGAAAGCGGCTGAACCAGCAGTATCGAGTGCTAAGAAAGCGGCTGAACCAGTTGCAGCAAAAGCAGCAACCAAGAACGGAACACAGAACGGAACAAAGAACGGAACAAAGAACGGAACAAAGAACGGAACAAAAGATTCTCAATCTGCCGCCCAGCCAGAACCGGCTAAAGTTCAGCTAGTACAGACTGCAAATGGCGTTAAGCCTGAACTTGCTCAAAGCGAAAAAGCCAAAGCAGCAATTCAACAGCAGCCAGCTGAAACGACTTTTGCGCCAAAATATCTCGCCGTACCATCTAGTACTAATGGTCGTCGGCGTCCTGGTGCGAACATGAGTTCTTACTTAGACATGGCACGTCAAGTAAAAACCCCTGGGTAACTTTGGTAAATAGCAAATAATAACTGGCAATTGTCCAGCTATTATTTAATAATTTTCAAGAAATTGTCGAGATGGGAGATTTCCTGTCTCGACAATTTCTTTGATAAGTAAGCTTACAGCAATTTTCACGCTTTTAGGCTATGCCAAGAAACCTAACCCCCAACCCCTTCCCTACAAGGGAAAGGGAGTAAGCCTCTCTCCTTCGATTCTAACTGTGCTGCCACAATAGATAAGGCAACAATCGGAGCTGTCACTGCTCGCAAGATGCGACGACCAAGGGAAACTGGTTGAAATCCAGCATTAATAGCGGACTCCACTTCTTTTTCGGTCCATCCTCCTTCTGGTCCAGTGGCAATGATCATCTCAGATGTGGTAGAAACTTGATGAATTGCCTCTCTTAAATGAGGATAGCTGCCACGAGCCTCACAAATGTAACGGTGAGTTGCTGTTTCTGTGGTTAGATAAGTACCAAAAGAAACAGGTTCTAATATCGTAGGTACAAAAGCGCGTTCTGATTGCTCCGCAGCTTCTTGTGCAATACGCAGCCAACGTTCGAGTTTTTGAGGACTGGGATTAAGTAAAGTGCGATCGCTCACCACCGGAGCAATAACCGCGACTCCCAACTCAGTACAACACCGTACTACATCATCAAATCCATTGCCTTTCGGCAAAGCTACCATCAGCGTAATTGATACAGGTAATTCAGTTTCTACTGTCAGTGGTTCTAAAACCTGCGCTTTTTCTCCTTCTAATTGCGCCAGCCACCATTTGCCTTTGCCATCCATTGCTATGAAGCGATCGCCCTCGCGCAAGCGCAAAACACGCCCCAGGTAATGTTGTTGTTGAGGCGTGAGCAAGATTTGTTCTTGTTGGAGTTGGGAGGGTGCGATCGCGATTCGTTGCAGTTGTGACATTGGATTAAGGATAATAAAGGCGCTTGCTTTTTTTCTGAGCGGAGTTTTAAGTCCTGTTGTAAAAACTAATGTAGTGGGAGACGATTGCTGTGTCACCTCACCCTGATATAAGTAAAGATTCAACTGTTGAATTACTTACTGCTCAAGGTTTAAAGATTGTTCCCCCAAATCTTATTGAAGAACATCCTCAAGCAAAATTACCCTTAGTTCGTTTAACAGGTTCTCCAGAAGAGATAGGAGCAGAACACGGTACTAAGCTTAGCGATCGCATTGAAAAAGCTTTTGAACTTTACAGAACAAAACTTTTTGCCCAATGGACTGATGCTTCGCTCAAGGTGACTTCCTTAGCATTTTTTGAGCGGATTCAAGAATTTTCACAGCCGTATGCTCTTGAACTCAAAGCGATTGCATCTCACGCAAGGCGAGAACTGTGGGAAGTCGTTATGCTCATGTCCCGAACGGAAATACTTCGGTCTAGTACACCTAATGAATGTACTTCTCTTTACTTTAAAGAGAGCCGTATTCTAGGGCAAAATTGGGACTGGGTAGAAGAGTTTGAGAACTTAGCTGTCATCTTTGATGTTACACGACAGGATGGTTTCCGTTTTCTTGCTTTAGGAGAGCCAGGTTTTGTCAAAATCGGCTTAAACGCAGCAGGTGTTGGAGTTTGCCTCAACATTCTTAAATGTCAAGCACCTACAGGAGGAATTCCTGTGCATATACTTCTGCGAAAGGTTTTAGACTCTACCTCACTCAATGAGGCGTATCATGTCATTAGTGCTGCTGAACGGGCAACGATGAGTAACATTCTTATCGCTGATGATTCAGGTAAATATTTTAATCTTGAACTTGCTGGAAACCAATTATTTGCTCTCAATTCAAATGAAGTGGAAGTGAACAATGTTGTGGTTCACACGAATGGATTTCTCACTTCAAAAGGGGACAAGATAGATTTCTCCGAAGAAACTGAAAGTTCAGCAGCGCGAATTGTTCGAGCAAGGTTTCTTACGTCTACTCAGTGCGGACGACATGAAGCTGATATGTTAAAGATTCTTCTTGATCAGGAAGGAAACTTACCCATATGTCGCCAGTCAGAGAAAAATATCTTTGATGGTCTCACCTATGGAACTGTATCAACGGTTGTGATGAATTTGAGGGAAAGAAAACTGATTTTCTCACAAGGCAATCCTCGTAATGGAACGTTTTCTTGTGTCTCAATTTCTTAATGGGGTACAGATCTAATAGGGAGTAACCAACTGACAAGTCTGTCGATTCAAAAAGAAAGATGCAAACAGCTAAGAAGATCATCATTATCGGCGGCGGAATTGGCGGTGCTGCAACTGCACTTGCTCTGCATAGAGTTGGTTTTGAACCAGTTGTCTATGAGCGAACAAAGGAGTTACGGGAAGTAGGGGCTGGTATTGCACTTTGGGCAAATGCCACACACATCCTAAAGAATTTAGGCTTGTTGGAGGAGGCGCTCCGCGTTGGCTATCTAACGACAAACTACCAATTCAATTCCCAAAGCGGCAAGGAGTTGGTCAATATACCCGTTGATACTTTTGAGTTGCCTGTTATTGGCATCCATAGGGCTGAATTACAGAGCTTAATCACAAAAGGTAAGGGCATAGCATACTGTATACAGTGCGAGCCAGAATACGGTGCGCGAGTGCAAGAAGGGCTTAAGCAAAGCCAAGAAAATGTGCAGTGAATGCCCACTGAACTTGACCAATCAATCGTTGTAGGTTGCGTTGAGTAACGTAATCAAACACCTACCTTGGTTTTGTTGGGTTGCGCCTCTGCTTAACCAAGCTACAACTTGTGAAATATATAGCCAGCGTTCGAGTTTTTGGGGACTGGGATTGAGTAAAGTGCGATCGCTCACGACTGGAGCAATAACAGTGACTCCCAACTCAGTACAACACCGTACTATATCATCAAATCCATTGCCTTTGGGCAAGGCGACCATCAGCGTAATTGATACAGCTAATTCGGTTTCTACTGTCAGTGGTTCTAAAACCTGCGCTGTTTCTCCTTGTAGCTGCGCCAGCCACCATTTACCCTTGCCATCCATTGCAATGAAGTGATCGTCGTCACATAAAGGTAATACACGTCCCAGGTAATGTTGAGGTGTCAGCAAGATTTGTTCTTGTTGGAATTGGGAGGGTGCGATGGCACGGAGTGTCCGCCAGAGGCGATCGCGATTCGTTGCAGTTGAGCCATGGGATTTTCCGCGCTATTGAAGGTAGGAATGATTTGTTTGCTATCCGGATTGATTTTTGGTCGAGATGAGCTCTTTTTATATGTCTTTATAAAAAGATTAAAATTAAATAAAACCACTTCAGTAGTTCCTCGTAAGTAGGCTGGACAAGAACTATTGGTTCCAAAGGATGCTGGTAATTAATTGAGCTTGGGGAACGATTGTGGATGAGCAACGATAGCCAGATTAGAATTCTGTTTTTGACTGCTGAGCCTACTGATACTGCTAGGCTTCGTTTACAACAAGAGTTGCGAGATATCGAACAACAGCTCCAAACAGTCAGGTTACGAGACAGATTTGTCCTCAAACTGCAATTGTCCGCACGTCATAGAGACATTAGCCAAGCAATACTGGATTTTGAACCTCATATTGTTCATATTTCTGGGCATGGCGCAAGTAGTGGTGAGCTTTGCTTTGAAAATGAGTTGGGTACAACACAGCCAGTAACGCCTGAGGCTTTAGCTGCACTGTTTAAATTAGTCGCAGCCCATGTTAATTGTGTGGTGCTGAATGCTTGTTATTCGGACATTCAAGCCGAGGCTATTGTTCAGCATATATCTTTTGTCATTGGCATGAAGACAACGATTGGCGATCAAGCGGCGATCGCTTTTGCTGTTGGTTTTTACAGGGCGCTAGGGGCAAAGCGATCGCCAGAGGAAGCTTATGAGTTTGGTTGTGTGGAAATTCAACTGCAAGGTATTCCCGAAGAGTCAACCCCAGTTCTCCGCAAAAGAGTAGATCAATCGCCAGGGGTGTTTTATCTAGAACGCCCTGCAATTGAAAAGCGTTGTTATGAAGAGATTAAGCAGCCCGGTTCGCTGATCCGCATCACAGCGCCTGAGAATATGGGAAAAACATGGCTGATGAACCGGATAGTAGCTTATGCCAGAGGGTATGGTTACAAAACAGTAACTTTAAGTTTTAACGTGTTAGTAGATGGGACGGTATACAACGATGTCGAAAGATTCTTACGTTCTTTCTGTGTTGCTGTCGGTAAGGAGTTAGAGCTGCCTAATCAATTAAGTGAGTATTGGGATAATCAAGCAGCTTGTATCTACAACAGCACGATGTACTTTCAAAGATACTTGTTAGCAAACATTGCTAGTCCTCTGGTGCTAGCCTTAAATAATGTGGATCTGGTTTTTGAACAGCCTGCAATTGCCGACGACTTTTGTAAAATGCTACGAAATTGGCATGATCGGGCAAGGCGCGGCGATCAAGCTAGCGAAATTTGGAAAAAACTCCGTTTGATAATCGTCCATTCCACCGAAGTTTATGCTTCCCTAGATATCAATAGCTCACCTCTGAATGTGGGGTTGCCGATTAAATTACCAGAATTCAGTTCGGAACAGGTGCAGCGTTTGGTAAAGCTGCATGGACTGGATTTAACAGCAAATCAGGTGCAACAACTGATGGATTTGCTAGGAGGACATCCTTTACTTTTCCGAAGGGCTTGCGATTACCTAATACTGTATGAAACTACCTTTGAAAAGCTGTTGAAAGTTGCTTCTACCATAGAAGGACCATTTATAGGTCATCTGCTCGAATACTTGCAAAATCTTGAAAAGAATCCAGAGTTGAAAACAGCATTTCGTCAAGTTGTTATAACGACGCAACCACTTCAGTTATCTCCGAATATTGCTAGGTCATTGCAACGTTTGGGACTGGTGAAGCTAGAAGGAAATTTTGTCAAGCCACGCTGCAAATTATATCGTCAATTTTTCCGCCAACACCTTTAACCGCTAGGGTAACAATAATGAGCCAACAACAGCAATACTATCAAGTAGGAGGGACTTTAAAACTTGATGATCCTAGTTATGTTGAGCGACAGGCTGACAAAAATCTTTATGAGGGGCTGAAAGAAGGGAAGTTTTGCTACGTATTCAACTCCCGGCAAATGGGTAAGTCTAGCTTGCAGGTACGAGTTAGCAAAAAATTAGCAAATGAAGGATTTCGATGTGTTCTCATCAGTTTAGACGGTTTTGGTGCTAAAGGAGTCACCCAAGAGCGATGGTATTATACTTTTATTAAAGATTTGGCAGATAAATTTGAGTTACCAACTGAACGATTAGAAACTTGGTTGCATGAGAGCAAGTCACTAGCCCCTGTGAAGCAGTTTAGTGATTTTTTTGAAAAAATATTACTGGCAGAAGTTTATCAAAATATTGTTATTTTTATAGATGAAATCGACACTGTTCTCAGTTTAGATTTTCCAACCGATGATTTTTTTGCTTTAATTAGATATTGCTATAATCAACGAGCTATTAATGCAAACTTTAAACGAATTACCTTTTCCTTACTGGGAGTAGCTACGCCCTCTCAATTAATTCAAGATCATCAGCGGACACCTTTTAATATTGGTGAAGCTATTCAACTCAACGGTTTTTCATTTACAGAAGCTCGACTTCTAGCTCAAGGTTTAGAAAGCAAAGTAAGTAACTTTAAAATTGCTGAAGAAATTATTCAAGAGGTACTTAACTGGACTGGTGGTCAACCTTTTATCACTCAAAAATTATGTCAAATAATTGCAGAATATGAAGAGATTATCCCAGCAGAGAAAAAGCTCATACGTAAATGGGTTGAGGAATTAGTTAAATCACGCATAATTGATAATTGGGAAGAGCAGGATCATCCACAGCATTTAAGAACTATTCGCGACCGGATTATCAATAGTAAAGAATCGGCTGTTAAGTTACTTAAACTCTACCAAAAAATTAGGCAACACCAAGAATTACCAGCTGATGGCAGTCCAGAACAAAGTGAATTAGTTTTGTCGGGCTTAGTAGTAGAAACTAACCGTAAATTAAAAATTTACAACCGCATTTATGAATATATTTTTGATTTGCAATGGCTCGCCGAACTATTAGCAGATAAAAGACCTTATGAAGAGGAATTACTGGGATGGCTTTCTTCTGGTAGAAAAAAGTCTTGGCTGTTGCAGGGGCAAAAATTACGAGCAGCAATGAAATGGTGTGCTGATAAAAACCTGACAATGGAAGATTATCAATTTCTCAATGCCAGCGAAGAATTAGCCATAAAAAATTATCGTTTGCGTCTTATCTGGGGAATACCTGCAAGTTTGTTAATCATGGGAACTGGCTTCTTCATATGGTATGACTGGCAAAGAATTAATGGTCAAATAGTGCAAATACGGCAAAAAATAAGTCCTCCATACCTCTTAGAACCAGAACTATTTAGCCAAGGAGAGCGAAATTTTGGTCTAGGCTATGCAACTGTTAGTCCACAAGATGCCATGACAGCTTTTAAAAATAAAAATTATCCAGAAGCCATTAAGCAATTTGAAACAGTTAAAAATATTGAGCGGGGTAATCCAGAATTTGAGATTTACTACAACAATGCACTAGCACAGAAAAAGGGTAATTATTTAAGTTTGGCAGTTGTTCTACCAGTAGATGCTAGAAGGGAAAATGTTAGAGAAATATTGAGGGGAGTCGCACAAGCCCAAGCTAATTTTAACAACAAGGGCGAGGGAGGATTAAAAGGTAGGTTATTGAATATTGTAATCGCCAATGATAGTAATAAACCAATCCAATCACAAAAAGTCGCCCAAGAGTTGATTAAAGACCAAAACGTTCTGGGAGTGATTGGACATAATGATAGTCAAGCTACTCGAGCTGCACTTTATAAGTATGAAAAAGCTGGTTTAGCAACCATATCTCCCACTAGCACTAGTACTTTATTAAGTCGTACAAACAATCAAGCAAGTAGAGTTTTTTTTAGAACAGTCAGTTCCGATCAGGAAAGTGCTAGAAAATTAGCCGATTACGCCATAAACAATAACATTAAACGAGTAGTTATTTACTATAAATCTGGAGATATCTATAGTGAGAGCCTAAAGCAGGCGTTTACAAAATTCTTTGAAGAAAAAGGTGGAAAAGTTGTACGAGATAAAAATTTAGCAGATTCGAGACTGGATGCACCTTATGAAGTGTATCTTAGTGGAATTAATAAAGCCGATGCAGCTATCTTTTTCCCGAATACCGAACTAATTTATCAAGTGAGTAAGATTGCTCGCGCACAACAACTTCCCAACTTACCTAGAAAACTAAAAATGCTGGGAGGTGATTCTTTATATACTCCACCATGGATTTTTAAAAAAGATAGAAAGGCTTTTGAAGGCTTAATTTTGGCAATTGCCTGGTTTAACGAATCCAATTCACAACAATCTGAATTTGTAGTTGAAGCTAGGAAAAGATGGGAAGTGCAAAAAATTAGCTGGCGAATGGCTGCTAGTTATGATGCGACTCAGGCTTTTATTAAAGCTATCTCTTCGTCTGACAATCCCTCCCGGCAAAGTGTACTTAAAGAACTCCCATCTATTAATCTTTTGCCTGGTGAGAGTTCAGGAAATGGACTAAAGTTTATAGAAGGTGAACGTCAACAAGAACCAGTCTTGGTTCAAGTCGTTAATGGTGATTTTGTAAAAGTGGATGAAAATCAGTCCTCGTCTAAGTAGAGTGTCTCGTTCCTAAGCTCAATCCTAAGATAATAAATAGCCCCCTCTCTGCTTGCGGAGAGGGGGTTGGGGGTGAGGTTCCTACTAAGTAAGTAGGCACGAAAAAACCGAACTATGTAAAGAAAAGTAAAATTAGTCAAAACTCTCTTCCCTTCTGCTCTCTGCCTTCTACCTTCTGCCTTGTCATAACGACAAATTTCCCCACCCACGTACTTAGTGGGAGACGATTGTTGTGTCACCTTACTTTAAAGACGTTGCACTGCAACGTCTTTAATCTCAATCCCCCAAATAAATACCCAAACCACGAGCAGTTTTCACTAAAGTATCCTCTGGATTGACAGCTCTATATTGAGCGATCGCCTCAGCAATGGGCACAGCAAAAACCTGGCGATTTTGCCATGTCACCATGTAGTCATATTTACCTTCGTCAATGAGATTTACCGCTGCTACACCAAAGGCACCTGCCACGAGTCGATCTAGTGGTGAAGCGGTTCCACCCCGTTGGATGTGTCCTAAGACTGTGACTCGCGTTTCTGCACCAATGCGATCGCTAATTTGATCGGCTAAGTATTGACCAATACCACCGTATCGAGATTGACCTAAACGATTTGTCATTGTGAGAGTTTCACCCTCTTGAGTACGAACTGCCTCGGAAACAATAATTAAACAATAGTTTTTGCCTTTGTCTTGGCGCTGTTTAATTTTGTAGCAAATGTGGTCAATCGTGTAGAGAATTTCTGGAATTAAAATGACATCTGCTCCCCCAGCAATTCCCGCAGCAATGGCAATGTGTCCTGCATCACGACCCATCACTTCTAAAATCATGACTCGACTGTGAGAAGCCGCAGTAAAATGTAACCTATCGAGTGCTTCTGTAGCAATATTCACTGCCGTATCAAAACCGATTGCATGTTCGGTAATCCCAATATCATTATCAATCGTTTTGGGAATACCCACTAAATTAATAGCGCCTTGTTGTGCCAAGCGACGGAGAATAGCCAAGCTACCATCGCCACCAATCCCAATCAAAGCATCTAAACCTAGTTGATGGTAGCCTGCAATAATTTCTTCTGAGCGATCGCATACACTGCCATCAGGCATAGGAAAAGCAAAAGGATCGCCTTTGTTGGTGGTTCCTAACATTGTCCCACCAGAAGTTAACAGCGGGTCAACTTGGTCGATTTCCAGTTTTGTGAATTGGGGTGGACGCGCCATTAATCCCAGAGTTGCTTGACGAATTCCCAGCACTTCCCAACCTTTTCCACAAGCACAATGGACAACAGCTCTGATCACCGCATTCAAACCAGAGCAATCTCCTCCACTAGTAAGAATGCCAATACGCTTGCATTTTCCCATATTTTTTTAGGACTTACGCACTGTACAAATTCATTTTCCTATGCCTTGACGTAATTCTCATCCCCTGGGCTAAAAGGGGTTAGAAAAGCGGATTTGGTATCACTGACTCAAAACAAATAAAACCCCACGATTTTTATAAAAAACGTGAGGAGGTTACAGAGTAATTAGATTTTCCTTAGTTAGTTTATCTATATATCACGGTAGGATTTGTGAGATTTGTAAGATGTTTATCTATATATCACGGTGGGATTTGTAGGACATTTATTTACAAGCTTTGAAACAACTTAGATTAAATGTTAATGATAGAAAAAGAAGATTCGCACTTTATGAGATCGGCACTGGGAGTTTAGGCGCAACCAGTGCTTTTTGTAATTCTTTGGATTTTGGACAAAAATTAACTTTTTCGCATCGCCTCACACTCTCTGTTGGGTGCAATACAAGTCGGTTGTAGGGGCACAGCATGCTGTACCCCTACCTTATGCTATGCGCTACAGATTCTTCAAGTAATCCAGAAGCGCCTCGTTCACCAGATTAGTCATCGGCTTCCCTTGACGCGTGGAGATTTCCTTCAATTTGTTGTAAACCTCATCTTGAAGGGTGATGCGACGCCGTGTTTTGCTACTAGCAGTCGTTGTGTTAGCGATCGCCACTTCTTGACGCTCACTCTCTTCAGTAAGCGGTGCCGTGGTAGAATCTGCCATCGTCTCCACCAAACCATCAGCATCATCTGTGATTTCTGGCGGTGCTACGGTTTGAGATTCGTAGTTGGCGGCGAACTCGCGGATGGCATCAAAACCAAGGCGATCGCAAAAATCACCGAATTTTTCTTCAGGCTGGCGCTGCTCTTTGAAGTAGACAAAAATCGGCTCTAGCTGGGTTTCTATGTCATTATGGTGCAGCCGTTCCATGTAAGGTAACGCCAACCGCGTTTGATTCGGCGAACCTCCTAGCCAAAGTTGGTAAGATTCGGGAGCGCTACCCACAAAGCCCAGTTCTGCCATGTAAGGACGAGCGCAGCCGTTAGGGCAACCCGTCATCCTTACCACAAAATGCTCGTTTTGTAAACCTACTTTATCCAACAACGCGTGAATCCGGTCTAAAATCCCCGGAATTGCCCGTTCTGATTCGGTAATTGCCAAGCCGCAAGTGGGCATAGCTGGGCAAGCCATTGCATACCGTAGAAGAGGGTCGATTTTCTCTGGTTCAAAAACGATGCCGCAACGATTGAGAATTTTTTCAATAGCTTGCTTGTTCTTTGGTTCAATGTCGTAGAAAATGACGTTGTGGTGCGGTGTCAGGCGGATGGGCAAGTTAAACTGCTCGACAATTTCCCGTAAAGCGGTTTTGAGTTGGAAGTTGCCTTCATCCTTAACCCGACCGTTGTCGATGGAAATACCCAAGAACAGCTTACCGTCGCCTTGTTCATTCCACCCGAGGAAGTCATCATATTTGAACTCTGGTAGTGGCTTAAATGGTGCAAGCGGTTTGCCAAAGTATTTCTCGACCATAGATTGGAACTTCTCAACGCCCCAATCGTGGATTAAGTATTTTAACCTGGCGTGACGGCGGTCAGTGCGATCGCCATAATCTCTTTGAGTCGCAACAATTGCCTTGACGATATCGTAAACGTCATCCTTGTCTACGTAGCAAATTGGATCTGCCAGCCTTGCGAAGGTTTCTTCTTTATTGTGTGTCCGTCCTAAACCGCCACCTGCAAAGACATCAAATCCTTCTAATTCTCCCTTGTCATTCGTTATGACGACTAAAGTGAGGTCTTGGCTATACAAATCTATCGAGTTATCTCCTGGAACAGTCACGCAAACTTTGAACTTGCGTGGCATATAGTAAGTCCCGTAGATCGGTTCTTCCTTGTCGTGGAAACTTGTGCCAGTACCATTTTTTTCTCGCGCCGCCTTCACCTCTGGGTTTTCTTCAGCGCTAATTGCTTTTTCACCATCCAGCCAAATTTCGTAATAAGCACCTGTTTGGGGTGTCAGCAACTGAGCAATATTATCAGCGTATTCCCAGGCAAACTGATATTCAGGCTTATTTTTAAACGGTGCTGGAGGTGCCATCACGTTGCGGTTCAGGTCGCCGCAAGCTCCCAGCGTCGAACCCATGCTATTAATGATGGCAGCCATTGATGCCTTAAGATTTTTCTTTAAAATCCCGTGCAACTGAAACCCTTGACGAGTCGTTGCTCGCAAGGTGTGGTTACCATATTCATCAGCCAGCTTATCTAAAGTCAGATACAGTTGCGGCGGAACTAACCCACCCGGATTTTTCGTCCGCAGCATGAACTGGTAATCTTTTTCCTGTCCCTTGACCCGATTGTCACGGTTATCTTGCTGGTAAGAACCATGAAACTTTAGTATTTGTATTGCATCTTCACTAAAGTGGGTAGTGTCCTGGAGTATTTCAGTTGCAACAGGTTCACGCAAAGAATTGCTGCGTTCCTTGATTGCTTCTACTTTGGAAGGCTTACGGCTTGTGGTCAGGGGAGGGGCAGATTTAACCATTGGAGTGGTACAGAGTTTTTTAAATAAATCATCTCAACGCGCCGAAGCGTAACTTAGAAGCACCCTTTCGGCTTATTTATTTCCGATAATCCGGTCGGAATTAAGAGGAATAATTTGATTTTAACATGGCAAAAAGCTGGGTTTTTCAGTGATGTAACACTTAGATAAACCCAGCAATATTACTTATACTATAGTTAGGAGTTATAACTTGCCATTTGACGCATTTAAATAGGCAAATGGTTTGTCTATAATTCTTGACTTTACAGGAGTTAACCTCCTGTAAGCATTGGTTAAGCTGTATGTTCAACCTGACACTTGAACTACAGCTTTACCTAAACCGATAGCCTAGACCACCATTGATGCTGAGGGCAGAAGCAGGGCTATTTTTGTAAGCATCAACTCCTACCGTAGCGTTGCTGTAGACCATAAAGCTATTACCGAGTTCTGATTCTACGCCAGCAGTCAGCGCTAGTCCATCTTTGTTGCCCAACGGACTTGGTTTGCCATCTTTCTCCACAAAAGAGTAACCAACACCTACGAAAGCATTGGTACCTTTAGCAATCCCTAGGTCTGCGGAAATTTGTGGAATAATAGCAGTTGTTTCTTCACCCCAGAGCAGTTGACCACGTGCAGACAAAGGTGTGTCTCCTAATTTCACGCGACCTGTGACATTTCCGCCAATTCCTGCAGCATCACTGTTTTGCCCACCATTGGTAACACCAGCAGAAACACCAACACCAACATAGTTAGCATCAGTACCCTTTTGTGTTGGTTGAGGCAAAGCAGAAGCATGACCAGCCGAGAGAAAAATAGGAGCAACTACCACAGAGGACAATGCAGAAATTGTCACAAAGGATTTAAGCAACCGTTTCATAATATTTACCAAATGTTGTAGGTATTGCTTTTAAATCCAAGGTCGAAAAACTAACCAAAATGTTCCATGTAATTTGAAAAAAAATTTCCTTATCTGTTGCTATTGATGCTGAATACTTCAACGTATATTTTTCTAGTTATTTTGTTAGAAAGGTATTATAAATACAAGACACACTGCGGCTGTCCGGTGTTTTTGTTTCAAAATAGACACTTTTTTGAGTGTCACATTAATCAATCATCTTTTATCACTATTCAGTAAAGTTTTTGCAAAAAATAGGTTGAGTTTATTTGGAAGCATAAACACAAAAAAATCAACACAGATTCATTATCTGTGTCCATTTCCATCATTCCTCGTTACAAAGAGGGAGAAATGATTAGTCAATACGGTAAGTCTGACGAGCTATTTTCACTACAAACGGTTTCCTTAGGTTGATAATAGCGGCAACCTTCGCATGGTCCTGTGGGATTGACAGCACAGCGCAAGTAGCCAGAACGGGCATTAAATTGGCAGCTGATGTCGCCAATCAGGTAGCCGACTCCTTCAAGATAATAGCGATCGCCCGGTTCGCTTATGGTGTTCTGCCGTATTCCCCGTGCAGGAGAACTGGTAGCTGCTCGCCTAAACTGCGAACGTGTTCTAGCCTGGGTTTTACGCATCAACCACAGGGAGAATAGGGACGGTAAGAAACCAATGATAATAACCAAAAGTGTCTTCACTTCAACACCTTCTTTTGTTTGTGCGCTTATCGTCCCTGGTATTGCATCTTCGCATTTAAGGAGGGTGCAACCCGTGGGAAATTCCGCGTGGAAGAAAGCTAACACTAGAATAAGTGTCAACTGCCACTTTTATCAGCATAACCGTTGCGACGCAAACCGTGCGTTTTGCTTGAATGTTGCTACCTTAAGATTTGTTTATAAGTCGTTCTTTGAGCTTGCACAAGTCTTACATAAAATAAAGCGATATGAAACTTGGCACACCTGACTATGGCAATCAGTGAACTACCCAACACCGACCCTTACGGGTACGGTGTGGGCTTCTGACTTCATTGACCGCTGCCCCTTGCCCTTACTTTGTAGGTGGTCTTACGCAGCCTCCATCAGCAATAACGGGATTCCCTCCGCCCAACGGGAGAGCCACTTTGCTTATGCCGGGGAACCATGCACGCCAGTTTCTCAACGGGACGGACAGTTTCTCCCGGAGGGAAACCCTCCAAGAGAACTGTCCTCACCGAACCCCCGCACCGGACTGGCTCACCACCGCACTGTCTCCTCCTGACTCCTGTTCGCGTAGCGTGTCCGCAGGACATATTCTGCTGTAATTCATTCTCCAATATTCGAGCTTATCTATGAGGATTGATTTGGTGATAACATTCACACCGTTTCCTCGCCAGGCTATTTCTGGATCTGTTGTAAAAACAGCACACTCTAATTGCTCTAGCTTAATATTCCAATACTGACTAAATCTGCTTTTTAAAGTTATTACCTGCTCAAATACTTTATTTCTGTGCTTATTTCTTCTTTTTCTTTCTGTTGCGCCTGTGGCTTCTGTATCAATAAATTTAGTTTCAACTATAAAAATTTTACCAAATGAAGTAAGATAAACAAAATCGCACTTTCCCAAATCTGTATAATCAGCAATTGGGGACTTTTCAAATAACAGTAATTCAGAACATGAAGGAAATATCTGTTTGATATTCAAAAATAAATAAGCTTGCAACAGGAGTTCCTTGTCATAAGGAAAAGCGATAACCCCTTCAAAAAACCTTTTGATGTTTTCCTGAGATTGGGGTTGAATTTTTTTGCAATATACAACAAAGTTATTAACCTCATCTCCGGTCATGCAGTTTTTGCTCCTTCCCCCTTGTTGCCACACACACCTTCATGGCATAAAAGATACCATGTATACAAGGAAGATATCATCCGCAGAAGTAACTAAAAAAACGATTAAACCATAAGTTACCTACGGCAATTTACTGATGACGCAAACGCAAAATAGTTATCTAGCTATTTGCTGTTTCTTATAAGCTACTCCCTTCCAGCTAGAACAATACCGATTAAAACAGTACCAGCCGCAGTACCAGCCGCAGTGCGGGCGCTTTGGGGGATTTAAAAGAGCCCTCCGGGTTCGCCACTTGCTCTACTTGGGGAAACCCCAAGACCGCAGTGGCTCACCACCAACGCTTATGCCTACGGCACGTCTCTTGACGAACGGTGCTCGGGGGTGGGGGACTTAAACATGCAAAGGATGAAACTGATAACTGGTAACTGGTAACTGTTAAATGAACCACGTTCAAAGCAGCGTGTCCTCTGGATCACGTAGACGCACTCTTCGGCGTGCCTCCTAAGGGATTTCCAACAAATAAATTATCCAATCTTGGTGGGGTGGGATTGGCACCCGCCCAGTTTATAGAACGGGCTAGATCCCACAAAAAAAAGTTGGATATTATATTTTTTAATTTGGAAGTCCCTAAGGGAGGTCGCACGGTACAGCCGTCAGGTGTGCCGCAGGCATACCGGCAGGGGGGTTCGGTGAGGACAGTTGCTCCGGAGGGAAACCCTCCGGAGCAAACTGTCCGTCCCGCCCGTGCGGACTAGCGTGGGTTGGGGGGATCAAGTCTTATCCGAACCGTATTGCTTTGCGGCGTCCTGTTTCATCAAACATTAGTCAGCGATTGTACATGAGCAGAAAATCTGGCGTTTTGAAGAGCCTGAACAGTTGTTCTCGAATCCTGTACCCAAAATTGTCGTCCAAAACGGACAAGTTGACGGGAATTTCCGGCTTGTACAATTCCTATCACTGGCACTTTTGCTTTTTCTTTGTCTCCTGATTGTTCTTGCAAAATTGTTCTGAGGCGATGCTGTTCCTCAATAGTAGCGGCTTGTTGGAGGTTGAGTTCCACCATCACCAGATGTACTGTTTCCACTGGTTCTACATCTTCAACAATCAATTGAGTTTGGTCTTCGCGTCGGTCTATTTTGCCCCAAATAATTAACCTAGAATCAACCAGAAGCAGTGAATTAATTCGCTCATAAATTTTGGGAAATACCACCGCTTCTGATTGTGCAGTTAAATCTTCTATTTGCAAAATCGCCATTGGGTCGCCTTTTTTGGTCATCACTTTTTTAACGCCATTGAGCATGACAACCGCACAAATGGTACTTTCCTCTTTCTGTTCGCCAAGTTGCGAAAGGTTAATCGGAGCTAGAACACGGGCTGATTGGCGAATAGCTTTCAGAGGATGATCTGATACATAAAATCCCAAAAGTTCTTTTTCTCTCCGCAACTTTTCCTGTGGAGGAAAATCAGGAACTGGTTGAGCTTTGGGAGCAGATTCAAAGCTATTTTGGACTTTGTTTTTATTATGAGAAAATCCGCCACCTAACAAATCAAAAAGATTTCCCTGTCCAGTCGCTCTATCTCTGGCACGCGATTGTGCCCAATCATACACTAAACCTAGGTCCTGGATAAGTTGGTTGCGGTTGGAGTCGATTTTATCAAAGGCTCCACAGTAAATGAGCGATTCTAAAGTGCGACGGTTAACAGTACCCAAATCCACGCGATCGCAAAAATCACCCAAGGATTTAAACTCTCCTTTGTCTCTCACTTCCAAAATACACGCTATTGCGTTCTGTCCCACGTTACGAACAGCGGACAATCCAAACAAAATTTTGCCATTTGACGGTGTAAAATCCACAAGAGAGCGATTGATATCTGGCGGTTCTATCTGAATATTCATACTCATACAGGTGGAAATATATTTCTGCACCTTGTCTGTGTCGTCACTGTTAGCCGTCAACAGCGCCGCCATGTATTCCAATGGATAGTTAGCTTTTAAGTACGCGGTTTGATATGTTACATAACCATATGCCGTAGAATGGGATTTATTGAAACAATTGGAAGCTATGAAGCCATTTTTAGTAACAAAATTATGATCCCGCTCTACCCCAATATCATAGACATTTTGCGTCTCTACTAATTTTCGTGTTAAAATTTTTACCATTTAACAAAATTCCTAAAAACTATAAAATCAATTAGTTTATAAATTGACAAAAAGGAAAGCGGGCATTGCCCTACTGAGTGAAATAATGATTAAGCTGATGAGCGTACATATTGCACTGTCTTGAAAAATAGCTTGCCAGGAAACCCCGCAATGCTTTTTTCGCTTTTTTCGTTAAGGTTCTCAAGAGTCCAAAAGTCCAGGTTGGCTCTTGACTCTTGAGAACGCTCACGAGTGATTATGCAATTTTAATGCGTCACAGGTTAATTTAGTCCAAGCCGCCTTCAAGGTGAATATCTGCACGGCTGAATACCTTGAGCAGGAATCGTCAAAATGTACTAAAATCAAGGACTTGAGTCGTAAAGGGAGCAATCATGGCGTCCATCCGCGAGTTGCACACACAGCTAATCAAGAAAGAACGTTCTGCCGTTGAAATTACTCAAGAAGCAATAGAGCGCATTCAAGCAATAGAACCGAAATTGCACAGTTTCTTATGCGTTACTGCTGAACAGGCTGTAACGCAAGCGCGGAATGTAGATGCTAAAATCGCCGCCGGGGAAGAAATCGGTATTTTAGCAGGGATTCCCATTGGGATCAAAGATAATATGTGTACTAAGGGAATTCCCACCACCTGCGCTTCTCGAATTCTGGAAAATTTTGTACCGCCTTATGAATCAACTGTCACCCAAAAACTGGCTGATGCTGGTGCGGTGATGGTAGGAAAAACGAATTTGGATGAGTTTGCTATGGGGGGTTCTACAGAAAACTCTGCCTTCAAACTCACCGGCAATCCTTGGGATTTGTCAAGGGTTCCTGGAGGTTCTTCTGGCGGTTCAGCCGCAGCGGTAGCAGCAGGAGAATGTGTTGTCTCCCTAGGTTCCGATACTGGCGGTTCGATTAGACAACCAGCGTCTTTCTGCGGTGTTGTGGGGATGAAACCAACTTATGGACTGGTTTCTCGCTATGGTTTGGTGGCTTTTGCTTCATCTTTAGACCAAATTGGACCATTTGCACGCACAGTAGAAGATGCAGCGATATTATTGCAGGCGATCGCCGGTCATGATCCCAAAGATTCCACCAGCCTGAAAGTCGAAATTCCCGACTACACCGCCAACTTAAAACCAGATTTCCCCAAAGGAAAGCTAAAAATTGGTGTCATTAAAGAAACTTTTGGTGAAGGTTTGGATTCACAAGTCGAAGAAGCTGTTAAGAAGGCAATTGAACAGTTAAAAGAATTGGGAGCGGAAATTCAAGAAATCTCCTGTCCTCGGTTCCGTTATGGCTTACCAAGCTATTACATTATTGCTCCATCTGAAGCATCAGCAAACCTGGCTCGCTACGACGGCGTTAAGTATGGCTACCGCGCTCCTGATGCAGATAATTTGATATCAATGTATAGTCGCACCCGTGCTGCTGGTTTCGGTGCAGAAGTCAAACGCCGGATTATGATTGGAACTTACACCCTGTCGGCTGGTTATTACGATGCTTATTATCTGAAAGCGCAAAAAGTTCGCACCCTGATTAAACAAGACTTTGAAAAAGCGTTTGAAAAAGTTGATGTTTTAGTCAGTCCCACAGCTCCCACCACTGCATTTAAAGCAGGGGAAAAAACCGCTGATCCTTTGAGTATGTACTTAGTTGACTTGATGACTATTCCCGTAAATCTTGCTGGTTTACCGGGTTTAAGCGTGCCATGTGGTTTTGATAACAATGGGTTACCAATTGGTTTGCAGCTTATCAGCAATGTGTTGCGAGAAGATCAACTGTTTCAAGTCGCTTATGCTTATGAGCAATCAACGGCTTGGCATCTACGCACGCCGCAACTATAGTTAAAAGTCATTTGTCTTAGTACTAATGTCTATTGACTATTAACAGTTTCTGGTGTGTTATTTGTTTCTGGAGTTTCTGGAGTTTCTGGGGTTTCTGGAGTAAATGTAACTTGCTTCACACTCCCCATACTTCCCAATGGTGTTGGTTGCTTCTTATTAGTAGAAACCAATACCGCACCAGCATTTCCAGAACGGATAGTCAACTCTTTTTGTGCTGTCCAGGTTTTCTTATCTCCCTTGTTTAACTCCCCTTCAAATTCAGTTTTGCCATCCACTTTCACTCGCACCCATGATTTGTCTTGCAGCTCAAGAGTCACTTCAACAGGAGTCGTCTGTGCTGTAGGAGATGCGGTTGGGCTTACAGTGGTGGGTTCTGTAATAGGTGTCGCTTGTGTTGAGGGGGATGCAGTCGGAGCGATCGCACCTGCTGCAGGGGATTCCTTGGTTGTCGTTGAGGCGACAGGTGAACTAGCTTTTGGTTTGGAGGATGATGCTAATGATGAAGTCTTAGGTGCAAATTCTGTTTTTTGTTCAGAAGCAAGCGGTGAGGACTTCTTTTGACTAGAAGATTCAACTGAACGTTGTGGATTGAGAATATAAAACAGTCCAAAGGAGGCGGCTGCTATTAACAGGGCGTAGGGAACAGCAAGAGGTATGTATAAACTTGATTTTTTATCTAACTCCTGATTATCATGATTGGGTTCTTGAGGAGGAGAACAAATACTTGCAACAGTTTTTGCTAAAGCAGCACCATCTAGTCCCATAGCATCTCCATAGCGGCGGATGAACCCTTGGACATAAATAGGCTCTGGCAATATTTCAAATCGCCCTTCTTCTATAGCTTCTAAGAAAGCTAATCGAATACGTGTGTAAGCTGCTAGTTCTTCTAAACGTATCGATTTTTCTTCGCGTACTTCCCGTAGATGTGCAACGACTTCCTTGAGTTGCTCTTCTTGAGCCTCGTTTAACAGCTTCACCGTCTTCTCCTCTTTTGTTGCTAACGTTTTATCATTTAATCAAGAACTACTTAAAGTGATGTAGAAAATTTTACTTATTGGCTGATTTTATTTTAAATCATTTTTTGATTAATTAATTGATTATTTTATCAAGATAAAGCTGCTTTGTTAGGCTAATAATATTGTATTTATCAATACTTACATGAGGACAAACAAACTGCAATATCCAGTGCAATTACTGTTCACATTATTCATTTGGTTAGGAGTCGTTGTAGCAATAGGCTATTTGGCTGTATGTATATTTCTTTTTCTCCAACAATCTCGGTTCATCTTTTTTCCCGCTAAGGTTATTGAAACGACACCAGAGTTTTTTAATTTAGGTTACGAAGATGTTTGGTTGCCTGTGAACGCTAAATCAGGCAAGGTGGCACGCATTCATGGTTGGTGGATACAAGCAAACCAGCTCAATGCCAAAGTTGTACTGTACCTGCATGGCAATGCTATCAACATTGGCGCAAATGTCGCCCACGCACACAGGTTTCATCAACTAGGGTTTTCGGTGTTACTCGTTGATTACCGTGGCTATGGTAGGAGTGAGGGCGGCTTTCCTACTGAATCGCAGGTTTATCAAGATGCCGCGACAGCTTGGGATTATTTAGTTTACCAGCGACAGATTCCACCCAGCCAAATTTTGATTTACGGACATTCCCTGGGAGGCGCGGTAGCCATTGATTTGGCTCTCAAACATCCAGATGCTGCTGGATTAATTGTGGAAAGCTCTTTTACCTCAATCCAAAAAGTCGTCGCTTACAGGAACAATTTTTGGATGTTTCCAGTCGATTCAATCTTAACACAACGTTTTGATTCGATTGGAAAGGTGCCAAATTTAAAAATACCAGTTTTATTTATTCACGGTACTGCTGATGTCATAGTACCAGCTTTCATGAGCCAAGACTTGTATGCTGCTGCTCCTGAACCAAAAAAATTGCTTCTCGTTCCAGGTGCAGCACATAACAATGTAGCAGAAGTCGCGGCTTCTGTATATCTGGAAGCGGTGCGCTCTTTTGTCACCAGTACTGAGTCATGATTTGTGAGTTCTGAGTCAAAATCACAGAGAATTCTTGGTGTGCCGTTCTACTCAGACTTATTGCTCGCTACTTAGAACCTACTTCGTTAGGTAGTACCAGAAGTTAAGAGTTAACAATTATAGTTAGTAAATGTTTTCATAAATGAAGTAATTTTTAATACGAATCTTCTTAACAAGTATTCGTAAAAAAATTGGCATAACCTCTACAATCTTAAAGATGAGGTTAGTATGCTATGCCAAAACTGAGCCAAGAAAAAAAATCTATTTTTCTTGAATTCAGAAAAAATAACTACGTAACAATCCGGAAAAGCCAGCAAACAATAGAAGAGATTACACAGGTATAACTTCTGCTTAATTGCCGCAAGAGGCTCCCTACAATGGCTACCACACCTGTATATTTGTTAAAAATTCTCGGAAATCCAACTATTGAAATTTCTCAAGATGAATTGCGGACGCTTTTAGGAGAAATAGAAGCTGAACTGCACCGGAGTAAAGCTTATCGCCGTGCTGTAACGATGTTGCAAAACTTGCTGGGTTCTTCATCTGATCAAGCCAACGTTTTATTTAAATCAATAGGTAGAGAAGCGATTGGTTTGGCATTTCGCCGATTTGTGCAACAGTATCAGAACAGCAATGAGAATCAGCAACACGAAGACAGCACAAATGAAACATTAGCTACTGAACAAACAGATTCCACTGATGATTTATCAGGTGCTTTATCACAGTGCTTAACAAATGTTACTGTTAACCAAAAAACGACGTTCGAGATTGATAGTAAAGCAGATTTACCATCAGAATCTCAAGTAGAAAGTCAGACAGCAAATAATTCCACAAAAGCTAAAGAAGACCGCCCCAAAACGAAAAAATCGATTAAGTGGTTTACTCCTGGGAAAAAACGGAAACAAGCTGAACTAGCCAAACAAATGGCAGCCGAACAGCGCGTAGAAAATCTACGTAAAATCGGTGAACAACTACGGCAAACTCGTGAGTCTCAAGGTCTTTCTCTGGCGCAACTTCATGTTTACACTCACGTACCATTTCATCACATGGAGGCAGTGGAAAACGGTGATTGGGAATCATTGCCAGAAGATGTTTATGTTCGTGGCTTTATTCGTGTCATGGCTAATGCTCTTGGATTAAATGGCACAAATTTAGTTGCTTCTTTACCTGCGCCAGAACCAGTAAAAGCAATCATACCACCTACTTCGTATCAGCATAAAAGCCGTTTTGGATTTGGAATAGCGCTGCATCCGGTGCATTTGTACGTAGGCTATGCAGCTCTTGTCGCTGGTTCAGTAGGAGGATTGTCAGTCATGGCATCCCAACAAGCAAATGCTGATAGACTGATCGATAAAGATGCAGCAACTCCACCTTCTTCATCATTCACTCATTCATCGCAGGATACAAAACCCATTTCTAAACCGGGACTCTCTAGTAGTGGTAATGTCACTGTTGGATCTGGTATTGCTACACCAGAATCTTTTTAAAAGCGATGAGTTATGAATTATGAGCTTAAGAAGAACATAGAAGACAGAACACAGAACTCCGTTGTCAGAATACATCCCCATAAATAAATGCGCTCTTACTTAATAAGGACGCCCCGTATCCCTCACGGGACGCTTTGCGCTCAGTTTGCACTTGTAGGAAAACCAACGCCCTTCGGGTATGCCTGCGGCACGCCTGACGGCGAACGCCAGTTCCCTGGGCGCGGGAAACTCTCATTCGCCCTGCGGGCAGGCTGCGCCAACAGGACGCTTACTCACCAGTCGCCGGGGCGCGGGTTTCCCGCCGTAAGTGCTGGCTCCTCTTTACAACTTCTAATACCAATTCTCTGTAATACCAATTCGACCTGAAGATGCTCTTAAAAAATGAGGCTCCGCCTCCCTAACTCGTTCCCAGGCTCAGCCTGGGAACAAGAAGTTGGATGCACTAATCCTTAAAATCCAGAGGTCTTCTAGACTGAGGGAAGATAAAGTGCTTTTTTTACAAAGAATTGGTATGAGTACTTTCTTTGGTGAATTATGGATGATAAAACTTATCATTCATAATTCATAGTTCATAACTCTTAACTCCTTTCACGGCGATTGAGCAGATGGACACTACCGTAAGCCTTGGGGACAGGCTGCGCCCATAAAGCAGCGTCTGAGCAACACCATAAGGCATCGCTCACAATAAAAAATATAAAGTAAACTATCAATATAGATTTGAGATTTGTTAAATTATTAGACTCTTAATCCGGAAAGTTCAGAAGACTCGATGTATATTGATTACTATTAACAAAAGACAGTTATAAAAGACAGCAATAATACTATGGTTTGCTGCCTAAATCCCGAATGCTCTCATCCTCTCAATTCAAAAGGAACAAACTTTTGTGGAAATTGCGGGGCAGAGTTGATTTCGTTACTTAGGGGTCATTACCGCATTATCAAACCGTTGGGAGGTGGGGGATTTGCTCGCACTTATCTTGCAGAAGATGCAGATAAGCTTGAGGAAAAATGCGTGGTCAAGCAACTGGTCCCACAAGGTCAAGGTAGCTGGTCACGCCAAAAGGCGACTGAGTTATTTCAGCAAGAGGCAAAACGTCTCCAACATTTAGGCGAACATCCCCAAATTCCTACCCTGTATGCCTATTTTAAGGAAGATAACTACCTGTATTTGGTGCAGCAGTTTATTGAAGGGCAGAATCTGTTGCAGGAGTTAGGACAACACGGCGTGTTTGATGAAGCAAAAATTCGAGAGTTCTTGCAAGATTTGTTATTTGTGCTAGCAACGGTACATCAGCAGCAGGTCATTCACCGAGATATTAAGCCAGAAAATATCGTTCGCCGTGAAAGTGATGGTAAGTTAGTGCTTATTGATTTTGGGGTGTCAAAGCACAAGACGGGAACAGTACACGCGAAACCAGGAACGAACATTGGTTCATTTGGTTATGCGCCATTTGAACAAATGTATTCAGGCGAAGCTTATCCTGCTAGCGATTTGTATAGTTTGGGAGCAACAGCCTTTTATCTGTTGACCGGTATTTCGCCTTGGGAAATATGGATGAAACAGGGCTATAGTTGGACTACTACTTGGTGGCAATATTTAACACAACCAATTAGTCAGGACTTAGAGCAGATTCTTGATAAGTTGCTGCAAGAGAACTATAAACTGCGTTATCTCTCAGCAGAAGATGTCTTACAAGACTTGAATGTTGAGTTACCACGACTGCCTACTTTACAGTCTACGCCACTGTATACAGTCCTCTCGCCTGTTCAACCAGAAAAGCTAACGCTACAAATTCAACAGCAACCACCTGAGGGGGCGCAAAACTCCATAGAAAAATTATTGCCTTGGGCAGTTATGGCGGGATCAGGGAGTTCGTTTTTGGCGATCGCCCTTCTGAGTTCTGTCGGAACTATTTGGATGAGTTCTGGTTTATGGTTGATCATTTTAGTAGGGTTAATCTTTACCCAGCCTCGCTCAATTTTTGAAAAGACTTATTTGTTTCTCGTTGCCGGAATTACGACATCATTAATTGTATTTATCTACAAAAATTTTTATATTATTAATATTTTTCAAGCTGGGAACAATGGATTTCTGGTTTTAGTCTTACTAGTTATCCTTGCTGGATTACTGACAGTAACTCTCTTCAATTTGTCCCAACTCTTGAACAGATTTATCTCTAAATATTTCTAATTTATGATAGATAAATTTTTTAGATTTGGGGTGATTTGATATGAAAAATAACACAGAAAATATCCGCCTCCTTTTTTCTTTAGGGCTATCAGGATTTCTGATAGCAGTTATTTTATGGTTATTAGGTACAGTAATTCGTCCCCAAACAGAGTATTCTGGGCAATTGAAACAACAGAGTGCTTCATTCGTTCCACCTTATACCAATTCACCTTTAAAAAATCGGATGAGTTTGGGTGAGAAAATTTTTGTGACAGAAGGAAGACCTCTTGAGAAAGAAGCTGGAAGGAGAGCATTTGAAGCGGGAGATTTTGTGACTGCTGTTACTAAATTCCAATCATCCTTGCAAGCTAAACGTAATGACCCGGAAACATTAATTTATTTGAATAACGCTAAAATTGGCAAGGCGAAATCTCTAAAAGTTGCTGTCATTGTGCCGATTGGTATTTCCTTAAATGAGTCAGAAGAGATGTTACGCGGAGTGGCTCAAGCTCAAGATGAGGTAAATAGCAGTGGAGGAATTAATGGCTTACCGTTGCAACTTCAGATTGTCAATATTGATAACTATGAGATACTTAAACAGATAAATACTGACTTGGTGAATGACTCTAGTATAGTGGCAGTTGTCGGTTTTAGTCGTGACACATCAATTTATAACAAGCGTGGTTTGGTGATGGTTTCACCAGTCAATCCAAAAAAGCCATCTAACCCGACAAAATACGTCTTTTACGCTACTCCTAGTTCTGATGTTTTCAGTGATGCTATTGGTAGCTATATTGTTCAAAAAGCTCGCCTCACCAACATCGCTATTTGTAGTGATTCGACATTTACAATTAATCAGGAAAAAATAAGTAAGGAAATTGTACAACAATACACTGATTCGATTAGAAAATATGGAGGTAAAGTCACCAGTACAGCTTGCGATTTGGGTGCGCCAACGTTTCAACCCAGCAGTTTTCTCAGCCGAGCCATCAGCGATGGAGCAGAAGGTTTGCTACTGATCCCTAGACCAGATAAACTCAATTTAGCTATTGAAGTGGCGCGTGAAAATAAAGGCAGACTACCGCTTTTCGGTTTTCAAGCTATGTACACGGAAAGAACGTTAAAGTATGGGCAAGCCGATGTTAAAGGAATGGTGCTGGCTGTATCTTGGCACCGTGATGCTGTTGGAAACAAATTGTTTGCCCCCAAAGCCATTCAACTTTGGGGTGCAGAGGTGAGTCCGCGAACTGCTACAACTTATGATGCACTCCAAGCAATTATCGCTGGTTTGAAAAAAGGTAATACCCGCCAAGAGTTACAAAAGGCACTGTCTGATCCCAATTTTTCGGCTTTAGGAGCAACGGGAACGATTCAGTTTTCACCAACAGGCGATCGCCTCAGGGAAAGCTTTGCCGATGGCGTCCCTAAGGCGGGAGAAAAGGGCGATGGCGCAAAGCGTGATCGCCAAGGTGGAGTTTTTCTAGTCAAAGTCGCACCTTGCGATTCAAGCCAGTCTTGCAATTCCACCACAGGATATCGTTTTCAACTGGTGCAGTCGCACTTGCAATAGTGGCAAAGTAGATTTAACCCAAATAAGCCACATCTTCCTCTACTGACGAGTTCAGCAGCGTCCACAACTGCAAATCAGTAAAATCTGGAGTTGTCATAAACGTCCCAATTCCCTGGAGAACTTTCGGCTCTTGAGTGGTTGTAACGCCAATTGTACGTATACCAGCAGCGACAGCAGAACGAACTCCAGAGGGAGAATCTTCTAGTGCTATTGCTTGTTCTGCCGTGATGCCTAATCTACTCAGAGCAACTTTATAAGGTGCAGGGTCGGGTTTACCTGCTATCTCATCTTCTGCTATGACAACTGTATCAAATGCTTCGTTTATTCCCAAGACTTCTAGCATGAATTGGACATTTAATTTCGGAGCGTTGGTGACTAAAGCACATTTGAGTTGGTGCGTATCTGTCCATGCTAGGAGTTCGGAAAATCCATCAAGTGGTTTAAGAAGATTTTTGGCTTGTTGGCGGAAAAGCGCTTCTTTTTCGTCTGCAAACTTTGCGCCTTCTTCCGGTGATAATTGTGGCAGTAAATCTTCTATGATTTGTGGATTCGTCCGCCCGCTAATTCGAGATTTGTAAAATGCTTCATCAATGTCCATGCCGTAGCCTAACAGCATTTCCCGCCAAGCTTGGTAGTGTATTGGGTCAGTGTTGGCGATCGTTCCATCTAGGTCAAACAGAATTGCAGCTAGCATGGTTTTTTAGGGTGTAAACTCTTGTAAAGTTTCATTACATAGTTTACATTGTTTTGTTGTCCTTCTGCATTCTTAAAAGTAGAAAATTATAAGTAACGGCAGACAGGTCATGCCCCGACTCGTTTCCTTTTATGTGAGAAAATTTTCTGTAGATCCCAATGTCAACCGCCAAAAATTCTTTTCGCGTCGATGCTTTGCAGGTACAGGTTTATAATTCTGAAGTTGAACTGGCGCAGGATGTAGCGGGAATTGCACAAAAACATTTACAGCACACCCTTGAGCAAAAGGATGCTGCGGCTTTATTGCTGGCAACAGGCAACTCCCAAATTCAATTTCTTGATGCTTTGATAGCATTGGGTGGTGTAGATTGGTCGCGGATTACTTGTTTTCATCTAGATGAATATTTGGGTATTTCTGCTGACCATTCCGCAAGTTTCCGGCGCTATTTGCGCGAACGTGTGGAAAAGCGGGTGAGTCCTAGGGAATTTCACTATATAGAAGGCGATGCTATGCAACCTTTGGTAGAGTGCGATCGCTATACCAAACTCCTGCAAGCACAACCTATAGATCTGTGCTGTCTTGGTGTGGGAGAAAACGGACACTTGGCTTTTAATGATCCAGCAGTAGCGGATGTTAACGATCCCTATACACTCAAACTAGTGAAGCTAGACACTACAAACCGCCAGCAACAAGTCAACACAGGGTATTTTCCCAATTTGGAAAGTGTGCCGCAATATGCTTTTACCCTCACCCTCCCAATGATTTGTTCAGCAAAAAAAATCATTTGTCTTGCACCAGCAAAACGCAAGGCGAAGATAGTAAAACAGATGTTGGAGGGCGAAATTACCACAGATTGTCCCGCTTCTATTCTCCGTACGCAGCAGCAAGCGATGTTATTTTTGGATGTAGATTCTGCGGGTTTACTATAGCGGTTTTCAATTGAATGGATGACAATCTATTTTGTTGTGGGATGGGCGTATCGCCCGTCCCAAATTCCGGGCGGGCAAGATGCCCACCCCACAAGAATTGTAAAGTCAGTTTATCTTCTATCTTCTCTGTTATTAATATCCACTTAGCATCCCTCGCCGCTTTGCCTCACGTTCAGCAAGATAAAAAAGCACTAATCCTACAGCAAAATAGACAACCCCATTCACGAATGCTATACCCAATTTTGTGAAGTTTAAACTCTCACCCCGTGCCATCAAATCACGTAATATTGCTGCACCAGAAGTCATGGGCAGTAATTGTGCCAAAATGTTTAGTGGTGGTGTCCAAGTTTCAGTGGGAGTGGCTAATAAAAATAAGAGCGCAAAGTTAAAAATTCCGAGCAATTGTTGGATACGCTTTAGTAATAAAGCTAAAGAACCCATTGTAAAAGCAATACCATAGGCTCCCATTAATACCGTAACGAACGGAAAAAGCAATGTTGGGGGAAAGTTCAGACGGCTCCCAGTCAGCCCCATAATGATAAATAGAATGGTGAGCATAATAACCATCTGCAAGGTTAGGCTAGCCAAAGTCCGCATCAAGAAGACTTTGATGGCACCAAATCGAGAAAGGAAAAGTTGTTCTAAAGTGCCAGTCTGTGCCTCGTATTGCAAGTTACCGGCAATGTCCGTAATGATGAATAACACCAAAGTCCAAAGCACATAGCCGATAATGATTGAGTCAAGGCGATCGCCTAACTGTAAACTAGGACCAGCAAGGTAACGGGCGCTTAAAAAAAGTCCATAAAAAAAGATAGTGGTGATGACAATTAACCCAATCGCCTCCGCTGGATAACGACGAAATTGAAGCCAACTCCGACGTAATTCAGCTATAAATAATTCAAACATTGCTATTTATTAAAAACTTCATTGAAGCCCACTGATGTAAGTTTTGTTTGTATCTTCGCACATTTCTAGTTTGAGCGCGTTAATATCTTTTTACGGTCAGTTCCTTCTCTAACTATTTGCAAAAAGATTTCTGTCAGATCAGATTGTTCTTTTTCGACACAGTTCAAAGGAAAAGGTTTGACGATATTAAACACTTGATAAAGTAATTATGATTGACTCACATAGATATTTTTTCCATCTTCAACATCAGCACCAATTTCTATTAATTCTGCAATTCTTACTTTATCTAGTGTTGCTTCCATTTCAATTTTGTAAGCTGTACCAGAAAACTGTCTGATCAGTTCTTTTGTTGGTGATTCTGCTAAAATTTCACCTTTTTGGATAATGGCTATTTTATCAGAAAGCTCTTCGGCGATCGCCAGTTGGTGAGTTGTCAACAAGATAGCACAACCAGAAGCGGCAATTTCCCGCACCAGCACTTTCACATCTTCAGTCGCCTCTACATCTAATCCTAAAGTCGGTTCATCTAATAATAAAAGCAAGGGTTGATGAACTAAGGCAACTGCTATTGCTAATTTCTGCTGCATTCCCCGCGAAAGTTGCTGTACTGGTGTACGACGTTTGTGGAGTAAACCAAACCTTTCTAAAAGTGCGATTCCTGATTTACGCGCTTCTCGCTGGGAAAGCCCTTTTAACACCCCAAAATATTCTAAATTTTCTTCTGGTGTGAGTCGCCAGTAGACATTACGATTTCCTTCCAGCACTGCACCCATCTTTTGTAGTGTCCCTGGGTTACGATGGGGATCACTTCCTGCAATTCTCACCCAGCCTGCATCCGGCTGAATCAGTCCTGCCATCATTTTAATACTCGTCGTCTTGCCTGCTCCATTAGGACCAAGAAACGCCAAAACCTCACCAGGCAGAATGGTTAAGGAAACGTTTTTGACTGCTTCCACAATTTGTTTGCTTTGGCGGTATGTTTTTTTGAGGCTGTAGGCTTCGAGTGCTTTCATGAGGAAAATACAGCATTGAGGTTACTGATAATAAAATTATATTCAGTATTTTTACTATTTCCCCAATAAATTTAATAGATTAAATGACTTGAAAATCTAACCCTAAAGCCTGAGTTCAGGTATTATCCGTACTTATTAATATGTATAATTTGTTATATATAAACAAAGCTACATACAAAATAATTTGACATTTTTCACCAAAATTAATTCCTTCTTAGAGGATGTTTGGAAAGTTGCTAATAACAGCAAAATTTGAACCAGATCTCCCCAACCCCCCGATAAGTTGGGGGGCAAAAAGCCTTTCAAAGTCCCCCTTTTTAAGGGGGATTTAGGGGGAGCTAAAATACTTCACGTAACAAATATGACTTCTCAAACATCCTCTCACACAGTGGGTGCATCCGCACTCCAGAGTTTACCGTTTCTGAAAACGACTATGAGATAAAGTGAGTATTTTTACACACTCTTTCATAAAAAGCAGCTTGGCAACAAAACGTAAAATCAGCAAATATTAGAATAAGACAATTCATTTGCTGAAATTAACAATTGATGTTTGATAATATTAAAATTAACTTAGAATAATTAATTTTTTTTCTTATTTATACTAACACTACGATTTTTAGAAAGCTTTACACAAAAGCTTTTCCAGCCATATTTGACTTTTGTCGCTACATATCTAATACACAAGAGACGCAGCCACAAAAGAGACAAAAATCATAAAAATGTAATTTTAATTAAAATTAGTCATTTGTCATTTTTTTATAACCTATTCATTTTTAGTATTATTACTTAAATAAACTTTAGCGTGTTGTTATATTTTTTATGAAAGAATGACACTACACAAAAATTCTGACTGCTTTTAAGCCAGTCACATATATACAAACTATTAACCAGGGAACTGCACAATGAAGAAAATCACCAGACGTGAAGCGCTGAAGATTGCAGCGCTTGCGGGGGGTTCTGTTTTGCTTCCCGTAGCACTTCAAAATCGTGGATATGCTCAGAGAACTGATGAGAGAGTCGAGCCGTTTACACTTGCGTTCCACACACCGCCAGTGTTGAACCCTGTACGCAGCGATTCAACAACTGATTATTACCAGATGACGCTCCAGAGGGCTAATGTAGAGATATTACCAGGACGAACAACGGAGATTTGGGGCTATAACGGTACATTTCCCGGTCCGACAATCAAACAACGTCAAAATCGGCAATCGGTTGTGCGGTTTATCAATAATGTAGGTGTACCAACATCGGCTCACCTACATGGAATGGCATCGTTACCCCAGTACGATGGCTACGCTGAGGATTTGATTCCTCAGGGGTACTACAAGGATTACACCTATCCCAACCCTACTGCTGCTACTTTGTGGTATCACGACCACGCCCTCGGTCAGACTTCTGTAAATGTGTACAGGGGGCTGGCTGGGATGTATATTGTCCAAGATGACAATGAGCTTAATCTGCCACTGCCCAAGGATGATTATGATATCCCTCTGATCATTCAGGATAAGATCTTCGCGTCTAATGGTTCACTCATTTTTGATGACCAAGCTCAGCACGGTCTGATGGGCGATGTGATAACAGTCAACGGTGTGCCTTGGCCTCGTATGGAGGTAGCTAACCGCAAGTACCGCTTCCGGGTGTTAAACACATCAGTTTCCCGCTCTTACAAACTCGCTCTGAGTACTGGTGATGACTTGATTGTGATTGGTACTGATGCTGGGTTGATGTCTGCACCAGTGAATACTAGAGATATGCGTATTGGAATGGCAGAACGCTATGACTTGATTATCGATTTTTCTAGGTATTCTATAGGGACTCAGGTCGTCCTGCAAAATCTTGGACCCCCTAATAACGATAATACCGGCAACACAAATAAAATCATGCGCTTTGATGTGGTGCGCTCAGAAAGCGATAACAGCTCTATTCCCAGCACACTACGCAATATTCAATTCATCCCAGAATCCTCAGCTGTGCGAACCCGCGACTTCACCTTTGAGCAAGGTGGTAATCCGTTATGGGTGATCAATGGCAACGGATGGGACCGAAACGCAATAGATGCCAATCCACAACTGGAAGAAGTGGAGATTTGGAGACTGCACAACAACTCAGGTTTGTGGTTTCATCCTGTTCACCTTCACCTTATCGATGCTCAAATCCTTGACCGGAATGGTCAGCCGCCTTTTGCCTATGAGCGTGGCTTGAAGGATGTCTTCTACGTTGGTGAAAACGAGACTGTACGAATCATTGGGAGGTTTAGACCTCAAATTGGCAAGTATATGTACCATTGCCACAACATGGTTCATGAAGACCACGACATGATGCGTCAGTTTGAAGTGGGACAAGGAGGGATAGATCCGTTGTCAGCCCCGGCGCAGCCACTCCCAGCACCAGCGCTTTAGAGAGATACGATGACCGAAAATCCAAGGGCTTATCCCCTATAGGCTGGCTTGTATGTGTGAGGAGCAATCGGACGGGCATCTTGCCCGTCCCATAAAAGGAAAGGGTCTAATCATTTGAAAAGCGCTATAAAAGAGAATCCAACAATCATTCGTCTACATCTTCATCCAAAATTGGCTCCAAATCTCGCGCTCCATGCAGCACTCGTAGAACTTTTACACTGGAGGAGGTTGCATGGTAGAAGATGAGAAAGGCATTGAGCCAAGATCCACGCTAAAACGGAAATAGAAGCTGAAAACCCTTGCCAATTCTAAGCTTTAGAGATTTGGCGAGGGAGATGAATTGCATGGACAAATGGTTGGCGAATATTTTGCTCCTTCACAACATAATTGCCATACCGCTTGATATGTCTGATGTGTAAGAACCGTTAGCTGCTATCAAGCTGGCTAGAGTTGGGAGATTTGAGTTAGAAATTTTGAATTTTACCAACTTTCAATTATTGAATAGTTTCAATAGCCATACCCAGAACCCCTAAAAAATCAATGTTGTTTTGCCTGTTATTACCAACATTCGCTTATTAGTTGGTATTTACAAAATATTTTTAAGGGTATTTATTTTAATTACTTTCATGGCTGCGGGTTATTTTCGACAAGCTTGCGCTCGTAAGCCGTCGAAAAGAACCCGCACAAAGCGTACGTTCCACGAAAATGCCCCTTTCTTTCATAAATATTCTGGAATGCATGATATTTCTATTGAAGAACTAGTATGTGCATCTAAGTAGTACTCTGACACAGAAACTATGAGGAGTTCGTAATAACAACGAAGAGTCCTTTGGAAAGGGCTCAAGCCCTTACTACAAGCCTTGAAAGTTGGTGTGACAGACTACTAAGTATGGGAAAATTTTTCCATACCCCATAGCATGGTACAATCCCTTTGCTCAGTACTGCCTAAGTTTCGGCAACTACATAAGTCAATTATAAATTCACCTATAAAAAGAAGTAAAAGTTTAGCTTGGTTAAAATAAAAACGCGGTTTTTCCCAGGTGGTACAAAAAAAACTATGTCACATCTTATAGTTCGATGAATATTCAACAACCAAAGATTTTAATTGTTGATGACCATCGCTTACTGCTGAATGGAACAATTAGCTTGGTAAGCGAACGCTATCCCGATGCACTTGTATTATCAGCCCAAACTGCACGGTCAGCCCTTGCTTCGGTTGCGGAGCATTCTCCTGATTTGGTAATTGCGGATTTATCCATACCACAAACAGCAGAAACAACAGCGCAAATAGAAAATGGATTGGGGTTGCTGTCACAATTAATGAAAAATTATCCCCATCTTAACCTGATGGTGCAAAGTAGTAACATCAAAGCCTTAATTCGCTTGATGCCAGAAATTGATGCCCATCAAGGAGGATTTACAATTGTAGATAAAAGTTTGAGTGTAGAAACCTTTTTAACCCGGATGGATTGGTCAATCCAGGGACTGACTCACACTAAAGATATTCAAGGGGATTTGGAAGTCAAACCAGAGTGGTTGGAGGTACTGCGACTTGCGTTTGAAGAAGGATTGCAAGATAAAGCGATCGCAAGCGCCATGTATAAGTCCGAACGCATGATTCGCCATTACTGGTCAAAAATTCAAGATGCATTAGAAATTTATCCAGAAGAAGGAAAAAATATTCGGGCATTGACCCAAATTCGTGCGCGCGAAAAAGGGTTAATTGACTGATTAAATAATTGATGGAGTTAAGGGTGTGTTGTCTATGATTTTAGATTCTCATAGTACACTAAAGCGTCGATTCGTTCTGGGTATTTTGAGTTTGATGACTATCGGTGCAACTATTTCTACGATTATTCATCGACTTAACCCGCAACCAGAGCGAATTTACCTGATAGTACCTCCCCTGTTTGCAATTACATCCTTAATATTATTAATTCGTCTTTATACAAAACCGCAGACCTTACAACAAGTCATATATCTAGGTTTATTTGAGGCTGTAATTTTTGTAGTGTTTCCCTCTTGGTTCGTAACTATAAAAGCGTTTACATCAAAAACTACCCTTGTGGCAAGTTTGCCCCCCAGTACCTCAGCATTATTCTTGTTGACAACGTGTATGATGATAACTCTGCGTCCCAAACAATTGCTGAGGGCAATTATACTCACCTGGATAGCGATCGCATCTCCCATTTTGACCTACTTAATCCTCAACCCTGTAGAATTACGCAGCCCACGAGGATTAGATTTACTCATCTCTCTGGGTCCAGTCATGGGAGTACAAAGTATCATAATTCTATTACATACTCGTCTCCAGTCGATAGTAGAACGTTTGTATGCCGAGCGTCTCCAATATTATGCTCAAATCATCGAACGGCAAAGTATTCGCCAAAAGGCGATGGAACAAGCCTTTAGTCAAATTCATAATGGTCCATTGCAAACGTTGGCACTCCTCCAGAGAGATGTGCAACAACAGGAGATAGCTTCTCCAGAACTTTTACAGCGCTTACATGATCTCAACACAGAGATTCGGGCAGTAGGACGCAGCCTAATAGATGAAAATGATACTGATAACAAACTATTGGAGGCGACAACAGCCTTAGAATTAGTAACCTCTGAAGACACCCTCCGCTTAGGCGAAGGAAGCAGTATCAACCTCAATCTTCCCCTGCATAATTTATTACATGAGGTCTACTCGCTGACTCTCAAGCGTAATCTACCTTATTTTCAAACGATTAAAGTCAAAGTACGGAATTTTGCCCCCATTAATCAACCGGACATCACCCTGGAAATAAAACGCGATTTGTGTTTGTGGTTAGAGGAAGCCCTGTGTAATGTGGGTAAACATGCCCAAGGTGTAACTCGGATTATAGCAACAGGAGAACAACAACAGAACAAGTACATCCTTAAGGTACAGGATAATGGCTCTGGGTTAAAACCCGGACAGCAAGAGGGAACAAAGCACAGCTACTTATTAGCAAAAAGGTTGTCCGGGGAATTTCGTCGGGAGTCTTTACCCAAAGGAGGTGTATTGTGTGAACTTTCTTGGTTCGTGGGATGATTGCCGAAAAGTGTAATACCCAATGGTCAAAAATCACCATAAGCACTGTCTGCAACTATCAATGATTTCCCTTTCATATTCTCCGATACTGAAATCATCGTTCCCCGAACAAATGATTTTACAAGGAGATTGAATTATGAATATTAAAGTTCTCGCTTTAGCTGCTATTCTTGGTTTTTCCGCACCTGCAATTATAGATATTGCTTTAAATCCTCAAACTGCTGTAGCTATGCCTACAGATTTTGTTCGTCCGACAGGTGCTTTTACAGATAACAATCAAGAATGGGTTATAAAGCTTAATTTAGACCAGTTTGGTATTTATACTTATGAAGGTCAAAATGTCAAAAAAGGAAGTGACCTAACTTTAAAAAACCCAGAAATGTCTGGTAATAGTCAAAGTTACACTTATACTTTCAAAAATCAAAATTACAAATATATTATTACTTATCACCTAGCAGACACAAAACATATTCGTCTTACAGTTGTTAATCCCCAGGGAAGTACAATCTTAAATAAACTGATGGCTAAGGGATGAACTGATAGAGATGTTTAGACTATTTCCTTGAGGGAAAACATCATATTTAAGTAGGTGCGGTCTACTCCTAAGATGCACGTTTTAGAATTCTGAGACAGCAAGGGTTTTATAATTCCAGAAAAATGTGCTTCTTTCATTTGTTGCTAGTGGCGAGCGCCGCTAGTCGGAGGCTCACCGGAATGCACCTGTTTCTGTTAACAGTATAGGAATAAGGGATAAGCGTTATGGATAGAGTATTGATGGTGCAAGGGCTAATTGTATTAGTGACAGTGGGAATAATTCTGTACATTCTATATCTATACTTACATTTGTGGCACCAAAAATATCTTCTATCACAACAACTTCAGCTTCAACAAGATTTAATGGAAAAGACATTTGCTTCAATTCATAATGGTCCAGTGCAAACGTTGGGGTTTCTTATTAGAGAAGTTGAAATTCATCAAGTAAATCAACAAGAATTACTAGAGTATTTACGTGGTGTTTATCAAAATATTTTAGTGGATGTTGAAAACTTAAATCTTTCCAATTCCACAAAACATAGATAAATTAGTTGCTTCAAGCCCAACGGGAGAGCCTGTCCAATGGGACTTGGTTAAAAATGACATGATATGGTGCCCAGCCTCTCAAGTAGAGGCTGGGTTTTTTATTTTACCAATGAGTGGTCGCGGCACTCAGCATCTCGCGAGATTCTTCCCTATGCCTGCGCGCCCGCACTCGCGTTCGGTCAGAATGACATATTTGAACGCAATTTGGTGTCACCGCACTACACCACTGCATCAATCCCCTCCACATAACGGCAAATTGAGCTACAAGCCTTTTTCTTGATAGCGATCAAAATATCGCGGTAGGGGGAGGGACGGGGAGCAATACTGCTCGATATGCCACGGGAAGCAGGGAAGCTCTTATGCAGAGGGAGAAAAAAATCGAACCCAAATGCTTTGACAGCAACCTCGGTCTTCTTATCCCTGTCTTGAGGGAATCTAGCGTTTCCAAGCAGTATTGGGAGGGGGAGGGAAGAATTTGGAGCGATTTTTAACCCATTGCCGAAAAGTGTAATGGACTATGGACAAAAATCACAATTGCCTTTGTCTGCAATTATCAATGATTCCCCTTAGATATTCGACCATACTGGAATCATCAAACACAAACAAATTGATTTCAAAAGGAGAAAGTTATGCCAGTAGATAATCAAGACCGTACATTGAAACTTGGCGCTCAAGGCGATGATGTCAAGCATTTGCAAGAAGATCTGAATCTTCTAAAATATGGACCATTGACAGTTGATGGTGACTTTGGCACAAAAACAGAAGCTGCGGTCAAACGTTTTCAAAGCAAGAACGACTTAGTTGTAGATGGAATTGTTGGACCAGAAACTTGGCAAGTTTTACATGAACAAGCAGCAAGGGCAAGAAGAGCCAGTTAGTTGAAGAAGCGCAAAAATCAAAATCTAAAAAGCTTATTCAATAGTCAGGTGGCTGATGCCACCCAGCCCTCCAAATCGTTAGTGCATTCCGGTCAGTAAATTAACAACAAACAAAGAAGGAGAAAGTTATGCCAGTAGATAATCAAGACCGTACATTGAAACTTGGCGCTCAAGGAGATGATGTCAAGCATTTGCAAGAAGATCTGAATCTTCTAAAATATGGACCATTGACAGTTGATGGTGACTTTGGCACAAAAACAGAAGCTGCGGTCAAACGTTTTCAAAGCAAGAATAACTTGGTTGTAGATGGAATTGTTGGACCAGAAACTTGGCAAGTTTTACATGAACAAGCAGCAAGGGCAAGAAGAGCCAGTTAGTTGAAGAAGCGCAAAAATCAAAATCTAAAAAGCTTATTCAATAGTCAGGTGGCTGATGCCACCCAGCCCTCCAAATCGTTAGTGCATTCCGGTCAGTAAATTAACAACAAACAAAGAAGGAGAAAGTTATGCCAGTAGATAATCAAGACCGTACATTGAAACTTGGCGCTCAAGGAGATGATGTCAAGCATTTGCAAGAAGATCTGAATCTTCTAAAATATGGACCATTGACAGTTGATGGTAACTTTGGCACAAAAACAGAAGCTGCGGTCAAACGTTTTCAAAGCAAGAACAACTTGGTTGTAGATGGAATTGTTGGACCAGAAACTTGGCAAGTTTTACATGAACAAGCAGCAAGGGCAAGAAGAGCCAGTTAGTTGAAGAAGCGCAAAAATCACAGTCTAAAAAGCTTATTCAATAGTCAGGTGGCTTATGCCACCCAGCCCTCCAAATCGTTGGTGCATTCCGGTCAGTAAATTAACATTTATCGAGTTTTACACAGGGCTCTTCGGATTTTTTATGTTTCATAAAATTAAATCAAGATGATGAAAAGACGGACATTTCTATCAGCAACTGGTTTGACAGGAGCTGCACTACTCGGGTCTCAACTTCCGATTAAATCCAACAGTTGGGCAATTGCACAAACATCTGGATATAAAAAGCCCAATATCCTTGTGATTGTCGTAGACCAACTACGCACTCCACAATGGTTCCCAGCACAAGCTACTCTCGACAATTTTCTACCCGCGATCGCTCAATTACGAAAGAGTTCTGTCAGCTTCACACGGTACTATACAGCAGCAACAGCCTGCACTGCGGCTCGCGGCACATTGGTAACTGGTTTATACTCCCACCAAACGTTTGTGATGGATACACATTTGAACGATGGTGATGGCGGTAGGGGTAGTGTACTCATTAAAGCGCCAGCGCCAAGCCTTAACCCTGGCTTTCCTACCTGGGGAAAACTGTTGCGAACTCACTTTGGTTACAGTACATGGTGGTTCGGTAAATGGCATTTATCCACCACAGATTCCCTGGAACCCTACGGATTTAGTGGAGGAACTTATCCTTCCCCCAATGGTAATCCCGGAGAAGGTCTAGCAGTAGACCCTTACATTGTCAACGGCGGCACACCTCCTCAAGGGATTCAAGCCACCGAACAGTTCGCCGAGTGGCTCAATTCCAACGAGGCAAAAAATACTCCTTGGTGTACAACCCTCAGCTTAATAAACCCCCATGACATTTCTTGGTATCCTCGTGGGACGGAGCAGATACCAGCAGAAAGTAATCCGCCAAGTGTCTTCAAAGATAAGATTCCCAACTTTGAGACCCCCTTTGAGTTAACGAAAAAGCCCCGGTTGCAAGAAGCATTTCGCCGAGCATCAAACATCGGGGCTGGCTTCGTACCACCAGAATTCGGACAACCCTGGCTGAAACTGTTGGATTCTTACCTACTATTCCAACAATTTGTGGACACTCAAATTGGGAAAGCACTTAATATTTTAGAAAACTCCCCCTATGCCCAAAATACCATCATCGTGTTTACCTCAGACCACGGCGAGTATGGCGGTTCTCACGGGTTGCGCGGTAAAAGTGGTGCTGTCTATGAAGAAGCAATTAATGTTCCTCTTTACATTAAAGACCCAACTAAACAGTGGGTCTCCACCCCAGGAACAGAACGGACACAACTGTGTTCTAGCGTAGATATTGTTCCCCTGTTGCTAACTATAGCTAGTGGAGATAATAGATGGCGCAGCCAACCAGCATTCTCGCATTTAAATACACGCTTGGATATCGCCCAAATCCTGCGCCGACCAAATGCGTCAGGTCGCCCCTACGTTCTTCACACTACAGATGAACTGATTTTAGAATTGGTAGGCGACCTGCTAGTTTTAGGCGATACCCCAAATCATGTTATTGGATATCGCACAGACAAAGCGAAACTAGGAGCTTATAACTTCTGGCGTCCTGGCACCATAGATATTGAAACCAAAGGTATGGAAGCAGAAGTTTACAACTACAGTACAGCTCGAGGACAGCAGGAATTAGATAGCGTCAGCAACAGTCAGCCCAAATTGTACAAACAACTTGCGAGCAATCTGTTTAATGACGCTATTCCCAATGAGTTGCGTAAACCTCTACCTACACCAGAACTGCAAGCCATACAACAGCAAGCATTAAAAGACTATTTGTCCTTTGCCGAGCAGACAACCAAAGTAAAAAGCAGGGTGGATAAAACAGATGAACATCTCCAGGCTTTAAGTGCTGCAATTGTTAATTTGTAGCTTCACGCCTCGAGAGCGGAAAATTTTGGGGGAGCTGAAATAGATAGTGCGGTAGAATAACCGCTGCTTGACATACTCCCCGCCCTATTGCCCCGGACATAATTTTTAGTTTGATAACCATTACCCCAATCCCTATTGCCCCTAATCCCCACTCCCTCCGGTCGTGGGGGCCCCGAGTTCCCCAATTCCCAGTCCCCTTTACAGCAAATCTGCAAGAGAAAATTGCCGCTGTCGCTCTAATTCCTGAAGCCGCTGTTTTTCAGCATAGAAAAGGTCATAATAAGATTGCCATTTTTGGGGTTCAGCTTCTGGATCGGTTTGATCCAATAGTTCCCAGAAGTGACGACAGCGCTTTTCCCTAATTACCCTTTCCATACAAGCAGTCGCTGCTTGGATTAATTTGTCATGATGTGAGATAATATCTTTCTGGGTTTTTTCATTTAAATGAAATAGATGAGTCACTGATTTCATCTCCTCAGGAAACTCTAGGCATCTATCTTGCACAGTTGATATCAAATCATCCTCCATTCCAGAGGAAATTTCTAAAATTTGTCGCCATAAAAATCTATGATGAGAAAGGCTAAATTGCAAATCTCGCTCTTCTAAAACATCAACTATAGCCTGACGATATTGCGGATAGTGCAAGTAAATCTGCAATAACAAAGCCTCTGCCATTTTTAAAAGACTGCTTGCTTGAGATGCAACACTTTCCTGTGCTGCTACAGGTTGCTGCTTGATGACTGGTGTTGACTTACGGGGTGTGCTAGCAGGAGCAATTTGAGTGACAAGATTTTCTACCCGTAGCTGTATAAGTCTGGTGTCTCCTAAGCTGAGTATCTCGGCGCAGTAGGAAATGTAATAGTTTCGTGTATCGCTGTTAGCAATATTTTTCAGTAACTTCACCATCTGCCCAGACACTTGTTGGAAGTCAGCAGCCTGTTTTAAGTCACGGTCTTTGATGATTTGCTGAATCTGCCAATCTAGCCAAAGTGGAGCATTTGCTAATAATTCTCGATAATCCTCTGGATTGCGTCCTTGCAAGTATTCGTCGGCATCTTTACCATCGGGTAAGTTGAGAATCTTGAGCTGGACTTCACCCTTGTATGCAAGTTCGGCAATTTCCCCAATTGCCCGTTCTGCGGCATTTGTCCCAGCTTTATCAGCATCAAAGTTAAGTACTAACTGTTTGGATTCGGTGTAGCGTAATATTTGCCGAACTTGTTCCATGCTTAGAGCTGTACCAAGGGAGGCGACAACATTATTGATACCAGCTGCGTGGAGGGCGATCGCATCAAAATATCCTTCCACCACCACAGCTTGATCCATTTGGGAAATCCCTGCTTTTGCCTTATCAAGGGCAAATAAAGTCTTACCCTTGAAAAAAACTTCTGTCTCGGGTGAATTCAAATACTTCGGTTGTTCATCGCCTAAACTTCTGCCACCAAAGGCAATAACACGCCCAAGAACATCGTGGATGGGAATGATCAGGCGATCGCGGAACACATCATAATACCCGCCCCCTTCCTTGCGTGGTTTAATCAAACCCGCTTTCTCCACCAGTTGCACAGGGTAGCGTTTATCCTCAACCAGATAGCGGTAAAGCGTTTCCCAACCTGCGGGGGCATAACCTAAACCGAACTGCTGTATTGTATCTTCCCGCAGTTGACGCACTTGTTCGAGATACTGCAAAGCCTTCTCACCACTATACCTGAGAGCGTGTTGATAAAACTGTGCTGCCGCAGCGAGAACTTCATACAGTTGTTCGCGCAAAGACAATTGACGCTGCAACTCTTGCCTTTGTTCGGGTTCTAGGGTTCTGACTGACACTTGGTAACGCCGTGCTAAATCCAGCACAACTTCTGCAAAAGAGCGCTTCTCCAAGTCCATTATGAACTTAATAGCATTGCCCCCAGCTTGACAGCCAAAGCAGTAGTACATTTGCTTAGTTTGGCTGACAGTGAAGCTAGGACTTTTTTCTGAGTGGAAGGGACACAAACCCACAAAGTCTTTTCCGCGCTTGCGTAAAACAACGTGTTCCGAGATGACATCGACAATGTCAGCCCGTTGTTTAACTTCTTCAATTGTGTCTGGATGCAAGCGAGGGATGTACATATTGGTCATAAGTTGTAGAGACACGCTCTAGCGCGTCTGTACATTAGCGATTGGTCATTCACTTTAAACAAGGGACAAATAACAAAGCAAAGGACTCCTGATGGATATTATATTGTTTATGCCAAAGCAACAACGGCACTCCAGAATCGTTAATCGCATAATTCTATAAGAGGAAATACTGAAAATGGGACGTATTTTTATTTCAGCAGCTCACGGAGGCAAAGAAGCAGGACGAACTGATCCAGGCTCAATTGCTGGTGGGACAAACGAAGCGAAGGAAATGATTCTGCTGCGGGATTTGATAGTGACGGAACTTAGAGCGCGTAATTTTGAAGTTTTGGCGGTTCCAGATGATTTGAGTGCTCAACAAACGATTGCTTGGATCAATTCTCGCGCTCGTCAAAAAGATGTTGCCCTAGAAATTCATGCTGATGCAGCCAGCAGTCCTTCTGTACGTGGGGCAAGCATTTTCTACATTGCCAGTAACGATGAGCGCAGAAGCAATGCTGAACTGCTCCTAGTGGCGTTGCTGCGCCGTGTCCCTCAGTTACCAAACCGGGGAGTTAAACCAGATTCAGCATCGGGTTTGGGGCGCTTAGCGTTCTGTCGTCAGACAGCAATTGGTTCTTTGTTGATGCAAGTTGCCTTTCTCACCAGCCCAGACGATCGCGCTTTGCTGCAAACTCGCCGTCGTGACTTTGCGCTGGGAATTGCTGATGGACTTGCGTCTTGGAGTCGTACTGTTGATCCGGGTTCAGGAGGGGAAGCAGAACCAACTTATCCGCCAATCAACATCAACATTAACGGGCAAAAGTACTCAGAGCAAGGGATACTGATTAATGGTAATGCTTATATCCCTATTGACTTGGTGGATCGTTTGCGGGTTGATTTGTCGAAAGCGCCGAATGTCCGCCGCGTGAGTTATCGCCGAGTTGTTTACGTCAAAGCTATTGAACTGCAAGACTTTCATGTTTCTATCTCTTGGGATAGTGCAAGTCGCACTTTGAGTTTACGCTCGATTTTGCAAATTCCCGCTGGTCAAATTGACAAGATTATGTCTAACGGTTATACATCAGAAGTACAGTTGCAGCTATTTTTGAGAAACAATAATGAAGGTGCGATCGTGCAGTTTCCTGACTTGCCGAAACTCTATCGCGAAGAAGCAACGATAGAGGGCGTGAACTATGACATTGCCTTTTGCCAAATGTGCTTAGAAACTGCATTTTTACGCTTTGGTGGCGATCTCAAACCAGAGCAAAATAACTTTGCAGGTTTGGGGACTATTGGTGGTGGTGCAGAAGCGGCGTCTTTTGAAAGTGCGAGAATTGGTGTTCGAGCGCAGATTCAACACTTGAAAGCTTACGCCAGTTTGGAACCATTGGTGCAGGAAGTCGTAGATCCGAGATTTCGCTTTGTGACGCGCGGTATTGCAACATCAATCAACCAGCTTTCAGGACGTTGGTCAGCAGATTTAGATTATGGTAACAAAATAATGGCAATGCTTAAAAGGCTCTATGAGTCGGCAGGATTAATATAGAAGGCAAAAGAAGGAATCAGAACTCAGGAGTCAGAATGTCTCTATAAATAAATGCGCGGGGATTCAGCAAAGAATGAATTTTGTTTTCTCCACTGAACAACAAGATTCCCGACTTCTTTAAGAAGTCGGGAATCTGAAGATGCGCGATTTTCACGTGTGCATCTGTGTTAATCTGTGGTTTTATTTTTATCCAATTGACTTTAGTAAGAGGTTTACTATTTACTTCTGGAAATAACTGCATATCAACTTACCTGGATCATTGTCCTCAAATGGCACAACAGTTCCATCTTTTTCAACTTTAATTTGCTCAAGACAGTTATAGACTTCAATGGGTCTTTTGATTCCATCTACACTCACGGCAGCCCTATATTCCCAATAATTTTTAGCGCTGCGTTTGATACTGATCATGCAAATTTTGTGACCTTGATAACTCCGACATACAGATGCCTCAGCAGGTAAAGTTACTAAGCAGAAAAGTATTAATAGCAGTACTAAAGCAATATATTTCATCATGTTTATATTAATAATATTAGCGCTTGCAAGAAGTTTAGTTATTTGCCCAACCGACAAACTACAAACTATTTTGTTTTAGTAAATCTTAAGTAGGGTGCGTTACGGCACTTTGCCTAAAGCACTGCTATATAACATGGTGCGTTAGGCGCTTTGAAGATATTTTTCGTTACAAATTATATCGAAAGGGCGCGCCTAACACACCCTACAGTAATTTTATTTTTACTTTATAAATGACCTCTTAATGGTAGTAGTAGAACAAGATTACAGCGATCGCCTGCGGCGCTGCGCTCTGCGCCATCGCCCACTTTCGGCTCCGTGCGATTGGCAATGCCTGTGCCCCTTGGGCAATCGCACCTTGTATTGATAACATTCTTGCGGTTCTGCCGAACCGACAAACTACAAACTATTTTCTTTTAGGAATCACATATCTTATTCCACCTTTCGCACCAACAGTATCACCTCTGTAACGAGGGATAATATGAATACTAGCATGCATCATATTTTGACCTGCATCTCGATTGATGTTCATTCCCACATTAAAACCATCGGGTTCAAATTCTTTACTAAGAATTTCTTGGACTCTGTTAACCATAAACCAACAAGCAGATTGTTCTTTAAACGGTAGCTCAAAATAATTACTAACGTGACGTTTTGGAATCACCAAAACATGACCTTTACTTACGGGATAACCATCAAACATAGCATAGGCAGTTGCTGACTCGGTTAGGATAGTTAGGTTTTTATGAGGGTTGCAAAATATGCAATTATTAGATGTGTTTCTTTGTAAGTTATAATGTGTATACTCGTAAATTTCGCAATACTCATCTAAGTGGATTGATTTAAAAGGAAGTTTAACAATACACTGATACGTCGGTTTTTTATGGATATAATGTTCTCTGAACCCTTCTTTTTTTATATCTCTTCTGACTGCATAATACGCTTTACCTCCCGGCTTCAATAGGTTCGAGACTCCCATGAGAACATTAGCTTGTTCTTCAACAAATAAAACATTTAAAACATAAAAGCAAATTATTGTGTCAAATTTATCATTAGGGTATTGCGGAAAATAATAAGGATCATAACCTGTAATATCAAAACCTTTTTGTCGCAATAATTTAACATCATTGCCAAAGCCACAACCAAAGTCTAGGACTTTACCTTGAAGCATATTCTTATTTAGCAAAAACTGTGCAGGTACTGATAGGTAAATTCTTTCTATTGCCGTGAGGTGGCTAAATTGATTTTTTTGCTTTTTCATCTAAAACCTCGCGGTAGTATAGCGCTTCTCAGTGAAATCACATACACAATGGTATGTAGAGACTGTACTGTACGGTCTCTACTGTATTCCACGCAACACCAAACCCGCTATAATTCTGTCTCAGGAATTGCAGCAATTTTGGATTGTGAACTATGCTGTCTTAAAAAACCTGATAATCTCGCGGACATGATCGAGAAATTGTCCGTCGGTAGAAAGCTGGGCGATCGCCCCTCTTGCTTCTCTTGCTAGACGTTCATGTTCCGTCAGATTTGTAGCGCGATCTGCTTCCAAATTCGCAGAAATACGAAGTGAAATAAATCTGAGGGGTTGTGTCTATTCCAGAGGAGGCAGGGGCTGGGTAACAGGGGAAAGGAAAGAAGAACTCTTGAGACAAGGGGACTTTTGACAAGTTTATGAACTCAAAACTCTCTAACTCCAAATTCGCTAATTTAGCCGCACAACTGTCTGTCCTCCTCCTTCACGTTGGCATTCGTCCGCAGATAATCCCGCACCCAATTGCAACCATACTGGAGGAAATCGAGCTGGAAAATTCGCTCTAAATTCCACAAAATGGCGGTTTTATCCTGGCTGGCTGAGGCGATAAACTTCCCATCAGGGCTAAAGGCAACTCCAAACACCCCATCGCTATGTCCCTTTAAGGTTTCAATCTCTTGACCGTCGTAGCTCCAAAGTTTGACTGTGCCATCGAAACTGGCTGAGGCAATCGTCTTGCCATCCGGGCTAAAGGCAACTCCAAACACCCCATTTTTGTGTCCCTTAAAAGCTCTGATTTCTGTACCGTCGCGCCGCCAAAGTCTCACCATGTTATCCATACCTGCTGAAGCGAGGGTCTTTCCATCCGGACTAAATGCCACTCCAGCCACCTGACGGCGATGGCTTTTTAACGTGTGTAGAAGCTTGTAGCTGGGCTTTCCAGATGCGATGGCATTATCCCACTGCCAAAGATTGACTGTGCCGTCCACGCTAGCTGAGGCAATTGTCTTTCCGTCAGGGCTAAAGGCAACTCCGTTAATGTGATCGGTATGCCCTTTGAGAGTTGCCAATTCAGTGCCGTCAATCTTCCAGACTTTGACGGTTCTGTCCTCACCCGCCGAGGCAATCGACTGCCCATCTGGATGGAAATCAACCGCGAAGACTCTGCCCTGATGTCCGGTGAAAGTGTGGAGTAAGGTTCCATCTAGTCGCCACAACCGAACAGTGCTGTCATAACCACCTGTAGCAATGGTGTCTCCATTAGGGCTGAAATCTACTCCGAAAACTTTATCGGCTTGTTTGGGGAAAGTGCGAATTAAGTTACCATCAAGCCGCCAAAGTTTCACTGTACTGTCGCGACTGGCGGTGGCAATTGTCTTTCCGTCAGGGCTAAATTTTATGGTGTAAATTGATGCTTGATGTCCGTTAAGAGTCTGGAGCAAACTGTCATCAAGCTTCCAGAGGATGATCGGGCCATCCCAACTGGTTGAGGCGAGAATTTGCCCGTCAGGACTCCAAGCCACTCCAGAGACGACATCCTTGGCGGCTGGCAGGGTTTTTACGAGAGTCCCGTCAAGCTTCCAAAGTTTGACTGTTCTGTCAAGACTTGCCGAGGCGATTAAACGACCTTGAGGGTTAAAAGCGATTTTTTCTACTGTATCACTGTGTCCAGTTAGGGTTTGAACTAACGTGCCGTCAAGGTGCCAAAGTTTGACGGTTTTATCCCAACTTGCCGAGGCAATAAGATTTCCTTGAGGGCTAAAGGCCACCTTCCTGACTCTATCTGTATGTCCGGTTAGGGTTCTTATCAGTTTACCGTCTGTACTCCAGAGTTTGATCGTTTTATCTTTAGAAGCAGATGCAATAATCTGACTGTCAGGGCTAAAGGCAACGCTGAAAACTTCATCCGTATGTCCGGTGAGAGTTCTGTGCAGTTCGCCGCCTGCACTCCAGAGTTTAATTGTTTTATCTTTAGAAGCAGAAGCAATGGTCTGATTGTTAGGAGCGATCGCTACTTGTAAAACATCATTGGTATGTCCGTTTAAGGTGTGCCACAAGGTATAGCTCGGCTTTGGGTTTGCTGATTTTGTACTCGTTTTGCGCCAAAGTTTAACGGTGTTATCTCCAGAACTAGAAGCAATTAGATCTCCTCTGGGGCTAAATACGACTCCCCAAACCGTCTTGTTGTGTCCTTGAAGCGTGAGCAGCTTTGTACCGTCTTTTTTCCAAAGATCGATGGTTTTGTCGGCAGAAGCTGAGGCAATGAGTTCGCCATCAGGGCTGAAACTTACATCATTAACCACATTGTTATGCCCGGATAACTGGTTATACTCAACCGCTCCATAAACAGCCTGATGGAGAGCCTCCTTAACTGAGTGCTGGATCTCTGCGTCTGCAACACCCAACTTCTGCAATCGTCGCTTTGCTGTGATGGCTTGTACTAGTGCATCTAACTTTTGATTTGAGGCGAATAGCGCTTCGGAAGATTTAGCGATCGCTTTAATCTCGCTGACAGCAGTTTGCCGATACTGAACATAAACCTCTAGCCCCAATGCACAGGCTAGAATTAATGCCATACTTACTACAAAAAGCAAAAACCCTTGCCGCCTAGAACTTTTTTTCTCTAGTGCTAATATTTTTTGTTCCTCTGCCAGTCGCGCTTCCACTTCTTTAAGCCGTTCTGCTTCTAAAGCTTGCTGCATTTCCAGTCTATCCAATTCGCCAGAAGCGGCTAAAAATTGATAGTCCAAATCGCTCAAACTTTTACTTTGCGCCCAGTATGAAGCGTCTTTCAGCGCTTGCCCTCTGAGAAGACGCGAACTATCTTGTTGTTTGGAAGCAATCCAAGCATCAAACGCCTGCGAGTAAGGACGCAATGCTGCTAATCTTTTTTCAACCCATTGAAGATTAAATACTTGTTGATAGATGCGATTTTTTACCTTGAGGATTCCCGAGTGTCTAACGACTAACCCACTGAGTAACAATTCAATCTGTTCTCGGCTATCATCACTTTTTATTTCAATTCCTTGCAAAACTTGTTGATAAATGCCTAGAATTCTACCAGCCCGCTGACCGTTACGTTCAATGCGATCGCGTATAGTTCTCAGGTGTTCCGGTTCATCCTGCGATTCCCAACGCGAAATTATGCGAGTTTTGACCAAGTTCTCAAGAAAGAACGATTCCGTACCTGGTGGAATGCAACCATTACCATCGTGCCTGATTGTCCCTTGACTCAATTGCACGACTAAATGACACAACTTCTGAGTCAGAAACGGTTGTCCACCCGTCCAGTCTAAAATCGCCTTCACAACCGATGCAGGCGCATCCACCGTCTTTTCCAACCCTTGAATTAAAGGAGTCACTTCCTCCCACTCAAACCCTTTGAGTTCTATTGCTTGCCCAATATTGAACGGTGTCTTGGTTCTGTCTCGAATCAGATCCGAGGGAGTTGCTACTCCAAAAATCGCAAAGGTAATGCGTTGATATTCTCGGTTGATTGCCCGTTGGTTATAGCAGAAGCGAATAAAGGCAAAAAAGTCATCAATCGAAAAGTTAAGCCCCAGCAGACTGTCGATTTCATCGACAAAGATAAACAACCGTTGTTGGGGAAACTGCACCAGTAGCAATTCCTCAATAAACAACCGCAGCCGTTGCAGTAAACCGAGATCGTTGCGTTGTTGCCACCAAGTTTTCAGGTTCAAGGTTTCCAGTAGTCCCAACTGTCGCCATAAATCACCTACAAATCCCTTGTACCATTGCAGTGGAGTAATTTGTTCGCTCCCCACCGCACTCAAATCCACAGCAGCGCAGTGAAAGCCCTCTTGCTGGAGGCGATGCTTGGTTCGTACTAGCAGTGAGGATTTGCCCATTTGCCGGGAGTTGAGGACATAGCAGAACTCTCCTCGCTGAAGGGCTTGATACAGTTGCGAGTCGGCAAGCCGCTCTACGTAACTTGGTGCATCAATCGCTAAACTACCGCTGACTTGATACCTATATTGGGGCATAAAAAGTTGATTATTAAACCAATATCTTCCCCAAAAAAAGAGGATAAAGAGAGAGGGCGTTCTGTAGTAAAGTTATTGTCTTCCACAACGACAACTTCATTGCTACAATTCCCCCATCTTCGACATCCTATCACTTTTACAGTGCTTGCTAGTGCAAATAAACGCTACAACAACAGCGGCAATTGAACCGGATAATCGTAGCAATGCTAGCTATGAACGCAACAGTAACGATGTTGGGAATCTCCCGGTGGGCTGGGGTTGGTGGTAGTTATCGTACTGTGTATCGATTTTTTCATACTGTCATACCCTGGGCAACTCTGTTTTAGCTGTTCTTCCACAAGTCTTGGTTTATAAAAAATACAAGTAGCTGCTTTTGTCAATAATCTCAATTGGCTAATTAATTCCCCAACTAGAGCTACAGATACTTCAAGCCCGGATAAGCTTGCTTCCAAGAGGGGCAATGCTCTTAATCTATATCAACCATGACGCGATCGAGAATTTCTGGTGTGAGGCTCATTGAGATATCGCTCCTTGGCATAGACAATAGCCGAGGCGATCTGCGCCAATGCGCGAGAGTACTTCCGCAATCATTTGCCACAAATTAAGGCTTTTTGGCACGTGTCAAGGGAGCATCGCAATTTTGCAACAAGACAAGAGAAAGGGAAAATTATTCGCTCCTTAAACTAGCGAATAAAAGGGGACTATGCAGATGTTGCCATAATTTCTTCATTGTCAATAGTTTTATTTTGAACCATGAGTTTAAGTAAATTTAGAATTTTTTCGCTCTAGCTGATAAAACTTTTTGGTTTACTGACTATCTATTATTCAGTTGTTTACCTCAACGAGAAATAGATAAAGTTGGTATGTTTGTGTAAAGTTTTACTGCTGTAAGCAAAGTCAGAATTAACCGATTTTGTCAATATACTACATAGGTAAATTAACTCCCCAACTAGAGCTACAGGTTGGTTACAAGAGGCGCTTCGGACGAATTACAGATACTAATTCAAGAGGGGAAGAAGAAAAAAGTTGTTAGTAGGAATTACAGATTGACAAAAAGCAAAAATTGTGAGATTAAGGTGACTTGAATGACTAATGTCCCTGAAAGTTGCTATCCGGCGATCGCACAGCAGCACTCTCGCGATCGCACCTTTATATTGCTATGAACCGCAAACTAACAATTAGTTACTTTTGTCAACTGAGATCTTGCACCATTCTCAAGCTTGCCTCATAACCCGCCAAGAACTTAAGTTCTTGCGTCATAGCTCAAGTCCACTCTCATTGGACTAAAATTCTTATCTAGTCGTCTTTAAACGACTGGAGTTTAGACTAGTCTAAACTCCAAAAAGTAGGAAAACTAGGAAAAGTAGGAAAAGTAGTATAAGTCGGATATTAGCTATTAGAAGATAAAAAAGTGTTGACTTAATAATAAAGTTGTGAGTATGATTCTTCTAGAATATTTAGCGTTCATGTTTGTCTATTCGGTAAGGACTAAATATTCACTCCTAAGCATGGGTGCGTTTCTGTGTGCTTAAAGTCTTCAAAGGAGAAGAAAAAGCCTTTTTAGACAATTCCTTTCACCCTCAAAAAATTAGTCAACACATTCAACAATATAAACTCATGAAAAAGCTCAGTTCGTTTGTTCTGGCAGCAATTTTGTTTGTCTGTACTTTGCTGTCGATAACTCCTCATGCTTTGGCTCAAACAGCCTTTCCTACTCCAGGGAAAAACTACTACCTCACTGCTAAAGTAAGCGGTAAAGTTTTAGATGTATCTGGTGGTAGTACTGATAATGGTGCCAACATCCAACAATGGGAAAAAGGAGGAGTTGACCAGCAAAAGTGGAGGTTGGAAGATGCGGGAAATGGCTACTATTACCTTGTCTCTCAAAAAAGCGGGAAGGTAGCTGCTGCAGACTATAAGGGTGTTACGGGTACTAATCTAAATAATGTTGTCCAATATGACAAGGTTGGTGCTGAAGAGCAAAAGTGGAAATTAGAAGATGCAGGAAATGGCTATTTCAGCCTCGTTAATAAAGCTACTGGCAAACTTCTCGATGTAGAGGGTGCTGGACTTACAGACGGAACTAATGTTCAACAATGTGAGAAAAATGGAACTGATGCCCAAAAATGGAAGTTTGAAACTGCGGATACTGCTCCCAGTGTACCCAATACCCCTAAAAAGATTTCCATAGATGCCGCGACAAATACAGGTAATGGCAAACGCTATTTCTTTAAAGGTAATCAATATATCCGTTATGATAGTGACGCAAACAAAGTGGATGCAGGCTATCCAAAACCAATTAAAGAATGGAAAGGCTTAGAAGCTTTTGCTAATGGTATAGATGCTGTTTTTGAATGGACAGATAGTGTATTCTTCTTTAAGGGGAATCAATATATTCGTTTGGATGATGACGGAAATAAAGTTCTTGAAGGTTATCCAAAACCAATTAAGGGGAACTGGAATGGTTTAGAGCCTTTTGCTAATGGTATAGATGCTGTTATTGGGGGTGGCGACTATCACTATTTCTTTAAAGGTAATCAATCTATCACTTTTAATAAAGAAGCCAATAAAGCTGATGGTTCTCCATTACCAATTAACACTAAAGGGCATTGGGTTGGTTTAGAGCCTTTTGCTGATGGTATAGATGCTGCTTATGAAAAGCCTCCATACATCTATTTCTTTAAGGGCGATCAATACATTCGTTATGATACGCGACCGTATGAACCTGCTGAGGGTCCAAAACCAATTAAGGATAACTGGAATGGTTTAGAGGCTTTTGCTCAGTAAAATTTCAAAGTCCACAGCAATCCTACCCTGGGTTTTCCTAGACAAGTCCAGTGCAAACGCTTCTTGATTGGTCTTGACAATAAAGCCCCACTTACTAGATAGGTGGGGCACAATTGTGTCTAAAATGTTGAACTTCTACTCCTGACAAAGTGGCCTATCGCCCTCTTCCACCTCTGCTCCCGTCCGCAGATAATCTCGTACCCAGTTACAGCCATATTCCAGCAGGTCAAGTTTAAGTATGCGCGGTAAATCCCAAATAACGAGAGTGTTATCTTCACCTACAGAAGCTAAAAAACTGCCATCAGGGGCGTTCTGCGTTTCGCAGCAGCGCTTCGCTATCGCCAGATTCCAAACTGAACCACTATGACCGAGTAGAGTAGTAATCAACTGCCCTTCTCGACTCCAGATTTTCACAGTTGTGTCCATTCCAGAGGAGGCAAAAAACTGACCGTCGCTACTCCAAGCAATGTTAGACACTAAACCGTTATGACCGACAAAGGTTTGCTCAGATTGGCTTGCAACTCCATCTTTTGAATTATATTTCCACAGCTTAATCGTGCTATCACCACTACAGGAGGCAAGTAACTGACCGTCAGGACTAAAAGCAACATCATTAACACTCGCATCATTTTCAGCAAGAGTTGTCAACAATCTGCCGTCTCGATGCCAAACTTTAATTTGGTTTAAATTACCACTGGAGGCAAGTAACTGACTGTCAGGACTAAAGGCAACACATGAAACCATCTCTTCTTGTCCAGTGAGAATATTGTGTAATGTGCCATCGGTCGTCCAAAGCCTCACCTTACCATCCCCATAACCAGAGGCAATCAGCTTGCTATCAGGACTAAAGGCAAGGCTAAACGCTAATCCTCCTTCTGCTGGCAGTATTTTTAGAAGTTCAGCTTTGTCCCAGTTTCTACCCTCACGCTGCCAGAGTCTAACAATACTATCGTTGCTTCCCGTTGCTAAGGTTTCTCCAATGCCTGACGGCAGGCTAGCGCCAACAGGACTAAAAGCAACACTAAACATCGATGCCTCGTGTTGCAAGGTATTCAGCAATGTGCCATCGCGCTGCCAAAGTTTGACAGTGTAATCCAAACTGGCAGTCGCAATAGTGGAACTATCTGGACTGATGGCAACACCGAAAATTGGCGCACTGTGAGCATTTATAGTAGTTTTGAGGTCATGAGTGGGTTTCCACATCCGGATGATGCTATCCGCGCCAGCAGAAATAAAATAACTTCCGTCTGGGCTGTAGGCAATTGTTCGCACTGTTGAACGATGCGCTTTGAGGGTACTCAGTTCTATTCCTTCAACACTCCAAATTTTGACAGTTTTATCTCCACTGACAGTCACAAGAGTTTTGCCGTCAGGACTAAAGGCAATGTCCCATACAGCAGCGCTATGTCCGGCTATTGTTGTGATCAACGTGCCATCAAGATGCCACAATTTAGTAGTAGTATCTTGACTGGTAGAAGCGAGAATTTGTCCGTTACGACTGAGAACCAATGTGCTTATCCCGGCTTGGTGTGCCACCCATTTCTTTAGCAGTGTTCCGTTCTCCTGCCAGAGGTAAATTACGTTCTCTGCCTGTGTAATTATCAGTTGAGTTTCAGGAACAAAAATAACAGCGGCTGCATGGTTTGGATGTTTTAACGATCCGAGCAAAACACCATCCAGACTCCATAAATTTACCACTCCATCATCGTGCCCTGAAGCAACGATTTGACCGTTCGGGTTGAAGTTTACAACGCGAGTCGTTGTAGAATAGTTGGCTATAATTTTGGGTGTATCTTCATCCAGTCGCCACAGTTTCACATTGCCATCATTATGTCCTGAAACTATCATTTTACCGTCAGGACTGAATTTAACTGACCAAACTGCCACAGATTCATTTTGCAAGGTTTTAAGTAAGGTGCCGTCTCGTTGCCAAAGTTTGATCGCGCCATCCATTCCTGCTGAAACAATCAGGTTACTATCAGGACTGATATCAACACTCCAGATATCGGCAGTATGTCCCGTCAAATGATTACATTCGGTTGTGCCATAAACCGCCTGTCGCAGGGCATTATCAATTTTTTGTTCTAATTCGGGTTCAACTGAACCTAATTGTTGTAACTTTTGCTTAGCTTTAATGGCTTGAACTAATGCTTCTAAACCTTGATGGGAGGCATAGAGGGCTTCAGATGCACTGGCGATCGCTTTAATCTCACTGAGTCTAGATTGTTGTAAGGCAGCCATGTTGGCATTGAGCAAGAATTGTTGAATTCTAGTCGCTTTTTGTTCTTGCACAAGTCTGGCTTCTACTTCTGTAACACGTTCTGCCTCTAAGCGCAATTCCACTTCTTTTCGATCTATTTCTTGGGAGGCATTAAAAAATAAATAATCTAAATCACTCAAACTTTTACCCTGCGCCCAAAGTTGAGCGTCTTTGAGCGCTTGTCCGCGCAACAATCGCGATTCATCTTTTTGCCCGGAAGCTACCCAAGCATCAAACGCCTGCGAGTAAGGACGCAATGCCGCTAATCTTTTTTCAACCCATTGAAGATTAAATACTTGTTGATAGATGCGATTTTTTACCTTGAGGATTCCCGAGTGTCTAACGACTAACCCACTGAGTAACAATTCAATCTGTTCTCGGCTATCATCACTTTTTATTTCAATTCCTTGCAAAATTTTTTGATAAATGCCTAGAATTCTACCAGCCCGGTGACCGTTACGTTCAATGCGATCGCGTATAGTTCTCAGGTGTTCCGGTTCATCCTGCGATTCCCAACGCGAAATTATGCGGGTTTTGACCAAGTTCTCAAGAAAGAACGATTCCGTACCTGGTGGAATGCAACCATTACCACCGTGCCCGATTGTCCCTTGAGTCAATTGCACGACTAAATGACACAACTTTTGAGTGAGAAACGGTTGTCCACCCGTCCAGTCTAAAATCGCCCTGACAACCGATGCAGGTGCATCCACCGTCTTTTCCAACCCTTGAATTAAAGGAGTCACTTCCTCCCACTCAAATCCTTTGAGTTCTATTGCTTGCCCAATATTGAACGGTGTCTTGGTTCTGTCTCGAATCAGATCCGAGGGAGTTGCTACTCCAAAAATCGCAAAGGTAATGCGTTGATATTCTCGGTTGATTGCCCGTTGGTTATAGCAGAAGCGAATAAAGGCAAAAAAGTCATCAATCGAAAAGTTAAGCCCCAGCAGACTGTCGATTTCATCGACAAAGATAAACAACTGTTGTTGGGGAAACTGCACCAGTAGCAATTCCTCAATAAACAACCGCAGCCGTTGCAGTAAACCGAGATCGTTGCGTTGTTGCCACCAAGTTTTCAGGTTCAAGGTTTCCAGTAGTCCCAACTGTCGCCATAAATCACCTACAAATCCCTTGTACCATTGCAGTGGAGTAATTTGTTCGCTCCCCACCGCACTCAAATCCACAGCAGCGCAGTGAAAGCCCTCTTGCTGCAGGCGATGCTTGGTTCGTACTAGCAGTGAGGATTTGCCCATTTGCCGGGAGTTGAGGACATAGCAGAACTCTCCTCGCTGAAGGGCTTGATACAGTTGCGAGTCGGCAAGCCGCTCTACGTAACTTGGTGCATCAATCGCTAAACTACCGCTGACTTGATACCTATATTGGGGCATATAAAGTTGATTATAAGGGGTAGGCTGAAAACCCCGGAGAAACAGCAACGTAGTTGCGTATTTCGTGCTTCAGACCGGGGATGAAAGCCACGACGCAGGGTTTACCCTGCCGTGATGTTTTCTTTTTTGGGTTCTGGTAGAGAATCAATCCATTCATCAATCATACTGCTGATAGTTCGGTCTAGCTCGGCTGACAATAAGACTAGCTTATGATACCTGCGGTCGGTTAGCCTTACATTTAATCTTTTAGTCTTCATTTTGGCGTTATATGGCGTTACATTCATGGTAGCATATATTGAGTTAGTGAAATGACAAGGAGGTGATAACGCAGTGCTGGTTTTAGAGTACAAAGTAAAAGTAAAAAGACAGCAATGTAAAGCTATTGATGAGGCTATTCGTACTACTCAATTCATCCGCAACAAAGCTATTAGACATTGGATGGATGCACCGAAAGAGCAAAAAATAGACAAAATAGCGTTGAATAACTACTCAACGGCGCTGCGTAAAGAATTTGGATTTGTTAAAGACTTGAATTCAATGGCTTGTCAGGCTGCAACAGAAAGAGCGTGGCTATCTATTGCCAGATTCTACGACAATTGCAAGTCTAAAAAGCCTGGAAAAAAGGGTTTCCCAAGGTTTCAAAAAGATAACCGTTCTGTTGAATACAAGACTAGTGGCTGGTCACTAAATCCTACAAAACGACGCATCACCTTTACTGATAAAAAAGGTATTGGTGAAGTTAAGCTACTGGGGAAATGGGATATTCATACCTACCCTGTAAAATCCATTAAGCGAGTTCGACTTGTTCGTAAAGCTGACGGTTACTACTGTCAGTTTGCAATTGATATTGAGGTTAAAACAGAACCAAGAGCAGGCAATGGTGAAATCGGCTTAGACGTTGGGTTGGAGTTTTTCTATTCTGATTCCAACGGACACCACGAAGAAAACCCCCGCTTTCTGCGTAAAGCTGAAAAAGCGATTAAACACGCCCAACGTGAGATTTACAAAAAAGAAAAAGGTAAAAACCAACGACGGTTAGCTAGGCGGAGATATGCTCGGAAACATTTGAGAGTAAATAGGCAGCGGAATGAACACGCGAAGAGAATCGCGCGTAACGTATGCAAGGCTAACGCCTTAGTCGCCTATGAAAACTTGAATGTTAAAGGCATGGTACGAAACTACTGTTTAGCCAAGTCCATTAATGATGTGGCTTGGTCACTATTCCGTCGTTGGTTAGAATATTTTGCTCAAAAGTTCAACACCACAGTTGTTGCAGTCAATCCTAAATACACTTCTCAGAAGTGTAGTGATTGTGGGGCAATTGTGAAAAAATCTCTTTCGACTCGTACCCATAAATGTGGTTGCGGATGTCAGCTTCAGAGAGATGTGAACGCAGCGATAAATATTCTAAATCTTGTAAGAGCTAGGGACGGGCAGTCCCGAAGTAACGCTACAGGAGCCGCAACCTCTACTCTCCTTGGCGCAAGCCTGGTTGAGCAAGTGGCGACGTTGAATGTAGAATCCCCTCGGCTTTAGCCAGGGGAGTGTCAATAAAGTCAATTATTTTAAACGTAGAGTAGCTTTAATTTCAATAGATGTTAAAAATTACGTATTTTCAGCACTTAGTATTCAACCTAATGACTTGCCTTTAGATTTACTTTATAAATAGCCTCTAACAAGAGATACAGCTATTTTTTTGCTAATGGCTTTGACTCAGAGCGTGATAAACCCTGTTCAGCGTGTGTAGACGCGTTTTGTAGAAAATGGTGTAGATTCCAGTGCCTCGACTCTGCGGGCGGTGAATTCCCCAGTTTTTTTCAAAAGAGCGTCAATAGCGTTGCTAACTGTGAGTTGAGGTAACCCGAGCAGGTATTCAACCAACCGCAGTGTAAGGCTGGCATTCGTAAACAATTTGAGGAACTTGTTGCCGGTTAACGAATTATTGGTTCTTCCCAAATAATTCGTTAACCGACACCCGGTAACTGTGCCGAGGGTTTAATTTTAAATCGCCCTAATAACTGCCGGATCCGTCATGGGGTTTCCATTAATTCAACTTCCGAAGAAGTCTAAAGGTGCGATCGCACCTGTTGAAACCAAGTCAATTTTCCTTGAACAATTAAGAGCATCGCGCCTCTTGGAGCCAACGTGAGCTTCTAGTTGGTCATTTAATTCACCGATTTAGATAGTTGACAAAAGCCAATAACTGTATATTATTTTTCAAATATCACTAATTTAGATGATTGACAAAAGTCACTAGTTGTGAAAAATATCTCTCAAAGCGGTATAATTTTAGACAAAAATACCAACTTTATCTATTTCTCGTTGAGCAAAACAACTGAAATAATACATAGAAATAATACATAGTAAAGTTTTTTGGTGAATGTACGCTTAGAGCAATTCAGCCCTTGTCGTTCTGCCCTGGAGCTATCTGCATCAAAGCCGAATTGGATTAACTGCTTGTTTGGGGTGCATAAGAATCTAGAGCGTTCCTTGCTGTGTACATACTACTCAAATGGAATCACTACATGAATATTGGCGAAGTTCTGGACATTGTACAAACTCTGCTCTCTAGGCAACTAAGTTCCCTTGAGCGCTTAATCCTGTGTCAGTCATGGCTCGGACGCGGTTATAAGCAGATGGCACGCGATTGTGCCTATAGTATCGCTCACATCAAGGATATTGGCTGCCAGTTGTGGCGAGCCCTTTCTAAAGCATTAGGGGAGAGAGTGACGAAAAAAAATCTGTTTTTAGTCCTCAAGCAATATTTGCTTTCCCGGACAGGTGAAACAGTGGCTAGCGACCAGTTATCAGTAACTAGTGAGTTAGCAGAAGTAATAGATCCACCACTAACACCTACCACTAATCAGTTACCAGTTCCCACTGATTTAGTAGAGCCTTCATACTCAGAAGATAGCGAGCAATTACCACCCTTTTGCGATCGCCCTACAGCCCTTCTCCTAAAGGAGACGCTACGCAAACGGGCATCCTACGGCAGGCGCTGCCCTTCTCTTCTCCTGTCGGAGAGGCTGCGCCAACGAGACACTTTCTCGCCTTCGGCTGCGACTGCTTTGCAAACGCGAACAGGCAATCGCTGCGAGCTAGTTACTGAAGAAGATGAGTGGCTTTTTAGAGCTAAATTAAATAGCTAAAAACTTTTTTAAACTTGCTTATACTTATTTAGTCTGAGGAAGTTTTTGATGTGGAAGGTAGGAGAGTATTGGGCTTATTCATGCTGCTCAAGAATTAAGAAAAATAATTGCGGAAGTACTCTCGATATAGCTCACAGCTAACAGTTGCTTGACTATCGATTATATGCACCAATCCTAAACTTTTTAACTTAAACGCCACCTCAATTTCTAACTCGATTGGAGCCGTTAAAACCTGCCCAAAGGCGTCAGCTAATTTAGGATGCTGTTGAAGGTTCCACAACTGATACTGAAGATGTTGTTGATAGATTCCAGTATTCCTCGTAGCATCTTGCAGTAACGTTTGCACAGGAATCTTCAAGCGGGCACTTTGATACAATGCCAGTCGAATTAAATACGGAAAACCATCAGTGAGCTTCATTAACTGCTCAAGTTCACGCTTTGTAAGTTGAAGTCCGTGACGTTCGGCTAAATCCTGCACCTGTTCTGGGCTAAAGGTCGGCAGTTCGATCGCTAATCCCACATTAAACGGAGAGCGATGGGTGGGTAAGGGAATGTAAACTTCAACTGCATGAGCCATCACGACTCGTAATTTCTGCCAGACTGAAATGTCTTTTGTTTCCTCATACCAAGAACGCAACAGGACGAAAAAATCACTAGCAACTTCTGGGTACTCAAATAATTGGTCTACCTTATCTAGTGCTAAAACGATAGGGTTAGAGAGTTCCTTGAGCAGATAGCCCTGAAAATAAATCGTGCTGTTAATCAAAGCTCCCATATCCTCGTCCCAGAAGTCATTTAATCTAGATTCCAAACCCAACTGCTGTGTGACATTACTACAAAACCAGCGTAAGAAGCGTGAACTCTGGGCAAACACCTGTGTTCCGGCGTGATGTAAGCTGAGTCGCACTGTGTGGTAATTCTGACTGCTCCCATAATCTAGAATTCGTGCAATTAGGGAAGTCTTCCCCATGTTTCGAGGTGCAAAGATGCGAATGAACGCATGGGGTTGGAGAATTTCTTGATAACAGGTTTGTTCGATAGTTGATCGCTCAATGTACAAAGAGGAAGCGAGGGGAACCTGTCCTTCTGGAGATTCTAGAACGTAGCGTTCCCTAAGAAAGCCCGCCGTCTTTATTGCTGCTGTTGTCTCGGTCGTCTGAGGATTATCAAAAGAAGCGAATTTTTCTAACCGCTGTTCTAGCAGCGCCGCGAGATTCGTCTTATTAACTTTTTCACCGAGCGCCTCTGAAAGCAACTGCCATAGTTTAGGCGCAACTGAGAACTTAATATAGCTTTCAGAGTAGTTATTTTCAAGAGCAATATTAGCGTAAGTTTTTTTGTTATTAAGTAGAGAGTTTCGCAGGATTACTTTTTGAATATAGTTAAGTGAAACCCCTGTTTCTGTAGCCACTAACTGGAGCGCAAATTCAACAAGTTTTTCAATGTTTTTCATTTTGGCTTCATCGAGGTTGGCTCCCGTCAAATCTGCCTCTTTCAAGTTGGCTTTGAATATATTGCTATGATTCGTATATATCATGGTTAGGCGACTGGCATGATTTTTGACTGGTTTCGACTTTTAAAACATCCTCTAAGGTTTCTTCCTGAATAAAATTTATTTTGTTTTTATTTTGTTCACGATTAATCCATTCTGTTTCAATTTCAACTTGTAGCTCTTGGGAAAACCTGTCTAAAGGTAAGTCATTAAGTGAATCTTTATTATCAGGCAATTAGCTTCGCTAAATAGCAACCTAATATAATACCAACTACCGCTAAAATGGCACTGCCTACCCAGTAAAAAATGGTGGCTCCCTGCTTGCCATTACGCCACAGCGTCAATGTATCGTATCCCTAGGTAGAGAAGGTTGTATAAGCACCCAAGAAACCAGTTCTTACCAGCAAATCTATCTCAGATGGAAATTCTTTAATCCCCTTAAATAAGGTGAAGAAAAAGCCCATTAGTAAACAACCTGTGAAGTTGATAATAAAAGTGCCGTAAGGAAAGTTTGTACCTATGGCTGCACCAATAGCGATCGCAAGCACACCGAACAAAGTAACATTTTGCAGCCATTAACACACTCCTTAGCTAATTACATTCAGCGATATGAAATTTAATTTTTGAGAGTCAAAATTTATAGACCTTCAGTCTAATAGGACATTTCCATAAAGTCTAATGCTTTATAAGCATCACAGTTATAACTTTTAAGCATAGTAGGCTAGCACTTTCAGTATTACTCCCTTTCCACCATGAATATTACTTAAATTCGTAGGTAAAGCTATGTCGCACATTCGCGCTTTGTAGGGCATAACCCCACCTACAAAAATCGGTAATTTTAGAGCAGAAAGGGAGTAAATCTCCATAAAGAGGTAGAAAGTTTACGTATATATTCATACTTATACAAATCTGCTTATAGAATTTGTAAAAGCACAAATTAGTTGGATAAGTAGGATAAGCAAGATAAGTTTGATATTAATCATCTTGTTTAGTAACTAAGAAAATGTGTTATTTGACAGGTTGACTAACTGCAATGTGAGCGCTCAACCAAACTTTGTATTTTTTTCTTGACAAATTACGAGAGTTGCGTGGTATTGCTTAAAACCTAACCGAATATGACTTTATGCAACTTGGCATTAGGTTTTCAGTTGATCTACATTTATTGGGAACTGCGAAATGTGGGTTCTAAATTCCACATGGAGGGTATCTATACCCTCTTTCTCCAAGAGAGCCAATATAGCTAAATTCAATTTTTCAAATAAGGCGACAGACGGAAATCTGAAAACCCAAACTACATGTGAATTTCTTAATTATGAATTACGAATTGGTATTACAGAATTTAATTACCGAAAATTAAATACTTACAAAAATTTAGGGTAATAGAACATACATCTAAAGTCCAATACCTTATAATTATGATAGCTATAACTTTTAGGCATACCCGATAAATTCATGGAATTACGGCATCTTAAATATTTTGTGACCGTTGCAGAAGAACTCAACTTTAGCCGTGCTGCCGTCCGGCTGTATATTTCCCAACCTGCGTTAAGCCGTCAAATCAAAAACCTTGAAGACGAACTGAGCGTTGTGCTGTTTCTCAGACAATCTGATGGATTGACACTCACACAAGCGGGGAAATTTTTTCTTGAACAAGCAAAAGATATTTTGAATCGTAGTGATGTGGCTGTGCAAACCCTCAAGGCTCATTACAGCAACACTCTGGAGCCTTTGGTAATTGGCTATATCCCAACCATCCTCCAGACTTTTCTTGGTCAAACCCTCCACCGCTTTGGACGTAGCTATCCTGAAGTTGCTGTACGTTTGCAGGAGATGCCGCCCAGTGATCAAGTTAGAGCATTGCGAAATGGCATGATTGATATTGCCTTTATGGGCAATCCACCCGATGAGTTAGACGAAGAGTTTACAGTCAAATGTGTTAAGAAAGTGCCTATTGCTGCTGTGATACCGGATACACATCCGCTGGCAAATCAATCCTCAATTAATCTAGCTTCCCTTGCTACTGAAAAATTTATCGGGATGTCTGAAGAAAAGTTTCCCGGGCGGAACGATCGTATCCGCGACACTTGCCGCTGCGCTGGCTTTATGCCAAATCTGCACCTGTTTGCCGATAGCCACGCTTCCATGATTGCCCTCGTGGCAGCAGGGCAAGGGGTAGCAGTTATGCCGAACGAGGCAGAAGCACTGCCTCATCCTCAAGTTGTGTTTATGCGGCTCCACCATCCCATATACTATGCCCGATCCGCTGCCGTGTGGAGGAAAGAAACACCATGCAAATCTTTAGATAAATATCTCAAAATTCTGTTTGAGTATGTTCAAGAGTAATTGACAATCTCCCAAATTGAATTCAGGAGATTTGCTGGGTAAACGAGTCCTCGCTCAGCTTTTTACGTTGAACAGCTTAAGAAGTTCACACCGTCACCGGTTGCTCTTTTTCAATTGCTGATTGCTCATTGGTTGATTGCTTGACTCTATTGAGCCATTTTTCAGCCTTTGAATAGTTATCTTTTTGTACCTGCTTGATTGCTTGCTGGAAGTGCAATTGCACACCCCAAACATCTGCATGGAAACGCTTCTCTTTCTTCATGCGCTCAAAGAATTCTACTGCCTCAATTTGTGATAGTTCGCCAACCGATTTGGCGATTGGGCGAAGCCCACTGCCCTAAGCCCTTCGGGCACGCTGCGCGAACGGGCAATCGCCATAAACACCTCAAACACATCATCTGCCATCTTGGCATCACCGCAGACATAGTAAGTCCCATACGTAACGTCTCTACTGTATTCCACGCAACACCGAACCCGCTATAATTCTGTTTCAGGAATTGCAGCAATTCTGGATTCTGAACTATGCTGTCTTAAAAAACCTGATAATCTCGCGGACATGATCGAGAAATTGTCCGTCGGTAGAAAGTTGGGCGATCGCCCCTCTTGCTTCTCTTGCTAGACGTTCATGTTCCGTCTGATTTGTAGCGCGCTCTGCTTCGAGATTTGCAGAAATACGAGCTAATTCTTTGCGCGTTTCTTCTAAATAAGTTTGTTGGTTGGCTGCTAAGGAATAGGGCTGTTCTGGGTTAAGTTGTTCTTCTAAGCGCTGAACGGTTGCTTCTAGAGTGTCGAAACGGGAACGAAGTTCCACAACATCTTCACGCGGATACTTCCATTCTTGACGAATCATAACCAACCGTGCATATAAGTACTCATAAGCACTAATGGCTGGACGTAATCCAGTTAATAACAAAGCAGCACCAGAACTGACATAGCCAACTGCACTAATACCAGTAGCGGCGAGGGTGTAAAGACCAATAGCTGAGAATAAGTGTAAGGCAAGAGCAACAAAGAGCGATCGCCTTGCCAAAACCTTGACGTACTCCAGTTGTTTCTCATCCACCGGAATTTCTTTTTCAGTTGATTGCGCCCCTTCTGCTAAAACTTCTTTCGCCTGAAAATAGATATTCCACGGTACAGTCACAATCACCAACAGCCACCAAAAACTTGCGCCCCCAATCACCCAATCCAGAAAATTGCCAGTAGGTATATGAAACCATTGCAGCACGCTAAAAGCCAGCAGTACCAAAATCATAATTCCCAGACTGGAACCAATGAACAAGTTAAAATACATCTTGCCTAATCTCCGATGAAGATATCACTTCAATCTTGGCGAGGGGTTGGGACTTAGGCAAAAATGCTTGTGATGGTTTTTAGAGTTACACACTAAGAAAGCGAAGGGAATAGGGAATGGGAAATGATAAATTACAAATTATGAATTATGCAAGAGTCATACTCTACTCTAATTTCATAATTCATAATGAATAATTTATCGAATCAAATAACTGCGCCAAACTGATTTAGAATCCTTGCCACTAGCTTCAGGAACCAGTAACCGCCAAGTTTTACCTTCTTTTTGAAGTTGCAGGTAAACTTCAAAAGGTTTTTGAGGTTGTGTCAACCGTCGTTTTGGTAGTTTCAACGTGAGTTCGTAAGTTCCATGAACGCGGTATGTGGGTAAATTTTGAATTGTCAGAGGTTGTTCCTGAGTAATTGATAACCGATGGATTTCAAATCCCTGAAAATCCAAATCTAGCTGTTGGCTGAGTTGCTGTTGAGTTTTCTCTAATTCAAATACAATTGCTTTTTCCACTAACTGCCTAGTTGGTGCAAGAACACTCGTGGTACACGCAGTTAATAGTCCCAACAAAATTAAGCTGATAATTAGCCGCACCATCACTGTAACTCCTCCATACTCATGTCTGCTATTCCAAAGCGATTGTATAGGTTATAGCTGGTGCAATTATCGCGCCTATCTGTGGCAAAAATTAGTATCACATTGTGGCTAGTAAACTTTAAAACATTATGCAGTTAAGTGGCTTTGCAAGCTCCGGTTTAACCAAACTTTACACCCAAATGAATAAGTTAAGACTGCGGCTTCTACCAAGTACCAACAAGTTGTCTGTATCTGTCATTCCGTAAATTTATTGAGTTCAATTAAGATTTTTTTGGGAAAATTTCCGGAAAGTAGGTTTTTCTGCTGAATATACAGAAATAGTAAAGCACACTCCTCTTATAGCTTCTTGTGTATAAAGCCAGTATAAAGTTTGTCTAAATAAAAATAAATCGTTGGACATCTTACCTTAGATATACTTAAAATATTTATCAAGATAGTTGTAAAACAGGTTACAAGCAAGATGAAAACTATTGCGACTCAAGTGCGTAACAAAATATTAAAAAATCTTTATGAAGTTTCATTTATACGAGATCCTGCTGAGTTTGCTTATGAAGCAGCATTAGAAAAACATAAGAGTCATCTACCTGTTCTTTCGAGTACTGACTGGGCTATCGTGGAGACTCTTGAAACTGAGGGAGTTGCTGTCACTTCATTAGAACAACTTTCGATTCCTTCTACTCCACAATTGCTGCAAGCTGCAAAAAAATTAATACCAAAAATCCCCAAAGCAATTTCTGGCGATGAAAATGAATTTGTTGTTCATGCAACTAGTGAACAAATGATGGAGTATCCAGAGATTTTTCTTTGGGGATTAGAACAACGTTTACTCAATATTGCTGAGAATTATCTTGGTCTACCAGTCGCTTATCATGGCTCTTATTTTCGCAGAGATCTTGCCAACCAAGTTGAGAGAAAATCAAGGTTGTGGCATATGGACTCGGAAGACCGAAAATTGTTCAAAGTCATTGTTTATTTAAATGATATCAATGATGAGCGAGGTCCGTTTCAATATATTCCAAAAGATATCACTTCCAAAGTTGCTGATTCTTTGAAATATAAAACTGGCTACATCAAAGATAAAACTTTACAACAGGTGATATCCCAATCAAATTATAAATCCTGTACAGGACCATCTGGCACGGTAGTTATTGCAGGCACTGCTAGTGTCTTTCATCGGGGTAAAATACCTGTAGATTCCGATAGATATTCAGTATTTTTTGATTACACTTCTAGACAACCAAAATTTCCTTTTTATTGTAAATCTTCTCTACCTATGGAGGATTTGCATTTACTTTCCACAAAGTTCTCCGAAGAACAAAAGCAGTGTGTTTTTTGGCGATAACGAATTTTAGCAATAGTGACTTAGGGGAGAAACAGGACTAGCAAGTTTTCTAAGTAGGAAAATAAGGTTTCAAACCTCATTAAAGTAGGCTGGATAACACACGTTCCCATTAATATTCATCAAAGCACTCGGTTTGAGTTCTAACACCATAAATGCCTCATCAGGAATTGGTAACGATGAGTGCAAGCCGAATTGACTCGCGTTTTGAAAACCAAAACGCTTGTAATAACGCGGATCGCCGACAACGACAACAATAGAATGATTTAATTCACGACATCTTGATAAACCCACCTGCACCAGATGACTGCCAATACCTTGGCGCTGGTGCGTTGGTGTGACAGCTAATGGTGCTAAAGCCAGTGCAGGAATTTTCTTTGGTGTTTCAATGACAATGCGACTGAAAAGAATGTGTCCCAGCACATCCTCATTTTCTAGCGCTACAAGAGATAATTCAGGTATAAAATTTGGAGAGTTACGGATTTTATCTACAAGTTCGGCTTCTTGTGTTTGACCAAAAGCATCTGTTATCACTTGGTGAATCTTCGCTATGAAGGTTATCTGTCTCTGCAGTAATATTTAGCATAAATGAGATTGATGACAGATTTTTTAATTTTTTAAATTTTAGCATTTATCATAAAAACGTTGATTTTTCAATCAATAACATTTTTTTGAAAGCTTAAATAAATACCCAACGAGCCATACTTAGCTTCTTTAACTATTTATTTGTTCAGCAGAAATCACTGTTAGAACAGGGACAAAAAAGAGAAAAATCTACAGCAGCAATATTGGCTCAGTCGTCATAAGTCAAAACTAAAAAGAGCTTGACGTCTGGCTTTGAGACCAGAACATTGTACTTCTTGCACGAAGAATCTGCTGTAACTTTCATCAAAACTTTTCTTTTGTGAAAATTTTACTAATTTTGTTTTATTACTTAAAACGAATTTTAAAACGTTGTTATATTTATTTTGAAAAAAAAGACAGTGCAAAAGATTTTTGACGACTTCTTAGCTCATTAAATTCATACAGCCTCTTAATTAGAAAACTTGATTATGAAGAGAATCAGCAGGCGTGAAGCGCTAAAGATTGCAGCGCTTGCGGGGGGTACTATTTTACTTCCCGTAGGACTTCAGCACCGGGGATACGCTCAAAGAGTCGATCAAACAGTCGAGCCATTTACACTTCCCTTTCGTACACCACCAGTGTTGAACCCAGTACGTAGTGATTCAACAACTGATTACTACCAAATCACGATGCGGAAGGCTCAAGTAGAGATTTTACCGGGGCGAACTTCGGAGATTTGGGGCTATAACGGCATATTTCCTGGACCGATAATTAAACAGTCTAGAGGTCGATCATCAATTGTACGATTTATCAATAATCTTGATGTGAATACATCCGTTCACCTACATGGGATGGCATCTTCACCCCAGTACGATGGCTACACATTGGATTTCATTGCTCCAGGATATTACAAAGATTACGTTTATTCCAACCCCGCAGCTGCTAATTTGTGGTACCACGACCACGGGCTTGCTCAGACTGCCAGAAATGTGTATATGGGGTTAGCTGGAATGTATATCGTCCAAGATCAGGAAGAACTTGCGTTGCCACTTCCCAAAGGAAATTATGATATTCCTCTTATCATTCAGGATAGGCAATTCGCGTCTGATGGTTCACTCGTTTTTGATAATCGAAATCAGACCAGTGTGATGGGTGACGTGGTTACAGTCAACGGCGTACCTTGGCCCCGCATGGAAGTAGCTAACCGCAAGTACCGTTTCCGGGTGTTAAACGCATCAATTTCCCGCTCCTATAGACTTGCTCTGAGTACAGGTGATGACTTGATTGTGATTGGGACTGATGGTGGATTGATGTCTGCACCAGTGAATACTCAAGACATACGTCTTGCTATGGCAGAACGGTATGACTTAATTATCGATTTCTCCAAATATGCCTTGGGGACTCGGGTAGAACTGCGAAATCTTCCATTACCAAATAACGTTGTTTTCAACAACATAGACAAAATTATGTGCTTTGATGTAGTGCGATCTGAAACAGATGACAGCCTTGTTCCTAGCACACTACGCAATATTCAATTCATCCCAGAATCCACAGCTGTACGAACTCGCGACTTCACGGTGCAACAGAGAGCTGATGGAGTTTGGGTAATCAACGGCAATGGGTGGGACCGAAATCGAGTGGATGCAAATCCTCAACTCGAAGAAGTGGAAATATGGAGATTTACGAACACCGCAAATCTCTCGTTTCATCCAATGCACCTTCACCTCATTGATGCTCATATACTTGACCGTAATGGTCAACCGCCTTTTGCTTATGAACGTGGCTGGAAGGATGTCTTTTATGTTGGTGAAAACGAGACAGTACGCATGATTGGGAAGTTTAGACCTTTTCGAGGTCAATTTATGTACCATTGCCACAACATGGTTCATGAAGACCGCGACATGATGAGTCAGTTTCAAGTGGGGCAAGGTGGGATCGATCCGATGTCAGCCCCAGCGAGACCTCTTCCAGCACCACGTCTTTAATGTCAAGTATTTGGATGTCAATGTCAGCAGACACTAACCTTCTTTGTAAGTTAGGGTATTCATTCCTAATTGGAACATACCAATTTCCCCTGCGATCGCCCACAGTATCCGACATTCCGCAGGTAAACGAAGAGATTAATAGTATTTTTTACTCATGCAGCCACCTCAAATACAAAAGCTTGACATACTCAATCGTTTTGGCATCGCAACGCAACAGAATCAGCCCAGCAGTGTCACTTCTCAAACTATAGTATTCATTGATACATCCATTCCGGACTATCAAACCCTAATGTCTGGAGTGGAAAAAGGCACACAGGTGATACTCCTGCACCCAGAGTCGGATGGTGTCGAGCAAATCACCACTGCACTGTCCAAGCGAGCAGATATTACCACAGTACATATAGTCTCCCACGGTTCACCTGGGTGCCTGTATCTGGGCAATAGCTGTTTGAACTTAGAAACCCTAGAATTCTACGTCAGTCTACTAGAGCGATGGTTTCCTGTAAAAAAGCAGCACGCAGGTTTTACTCCCTCGTTGTTGCTTTACGGTTGTAATGTTGCAGCCACAGATACTGGCGCAGAATTCATTGCCAAATTGCAAGAGAAAACAAAAGCACAAATAGCTGCTTCCACCACCCCTACAGGTAACGCAGCTTTGGGCGGTAACTGGAAACTGGAAGTCACTACCGGAAGGATGACAACATCCTTGGCATTCCCGGTTGCAACTCAAGTGGCATATACTGGGGTGTTAAACGTCAGCCGCGTCTCCCTAGGTCCAGGAGACAACCAGGGGAATAACAACTCCTTCCGCCCCGCCATTTCAGCTTCGGGGCGTTATGTAGCCTTTCAGTCTAATGCCAGTAACTTAGTAGCGGCTGACACAAACAACTTCAGTGACATCTTTGTCTACGACACTCAGACACGCACCACCAACCGCGTTTCTGTAGGTTCAGGGGGCATCGAGGGGAATAACGCCGTTAATGGGAGTCCCACCATCTCCGCTTCGGGGCGCTATGTGGCGTTTGAGTCATACGCCAGCAACTTGGTAGCGGGAGACACGAACAACTTTAGTGATATCTTCGTCTATGACACTGAGACACGCACCACCAACCGCGTTTCCGTAGATTCACAAAGCAATCAGGCGAATGGCGTTTCTTTATCTCCCGCCATTTCACCAGATGGACGCTATGTGGCATTTGAATCTTATGCTAGCAATTTAGTAGCGGAAGATACTAACAATACGAATGATATCTTTGTCCACGACACTCAGACAGGCACTACCAGACGTGTTTCTGTTGATTCACAGGGCAATCAGGGGAATAACGCATCCTTTTTCCCTGCCATTTCTGCTTCAGGGCGTTATGTAGCGTTTGATTCATTCGCCAGTAACCTGGTACCGGGAGACACCAACTTCAACCGTGATGTGTTTGTCTACGACACTGAGACAGGCACCACCAGCCGCGTTTCTGTAGATTCACAGGGCAATCAGGGAAATAGCGTATCCTTTTCCCCCGCCATTTCAGCTTCGGGACGCTATGTGGCATTTGAGTCTAATGCCAGTAACTTGGTGGCAGGAGACACCAACGACACTGCTGACATCTTCGTCTACGACACTGAGACAGGCACTACCAGCCGCGTTTCCGTAGATTCACAGGGGAATCAGGGGAATAACGAATCCTTATCCTCAGTCATCTCGGATTCTGGGCGCTATGTGGCGTTTGATTCATCTGCCAGCAATCTAGTGCCAGGTGATACTAATAGTACTGATGACATCTTCGTCTACGACACTCAGACGCGCATCACTACACGTGTTTCCGTAGGTTCACAGGGCAATCAGGGAAATGACTTCTCCTACAACCCTGTCATCTCCGCTTCGGGACGTTATGTAGCGTTTGAGTCATATGCCAGCAACCTAGTTGCAGGAGACACCAATGGCACTCGTGACATCTTCGTCTACGACACTTTCCCTACTGTAAGCATTGCTGCCATTGATGCTTCTGCAGCCGAATCTGGTGATGTAGGTATCTTTCGTATCAGTCGCTCTGGAGACCTCACTTTACCACTTCAGGTAAGCTACAGCATTTCTGGTACTGCCACCAACGGCAGTGATTACAGCCCCACCCTTACGGGTACGGCAACTATTGACACCGCTCAAGCCTTTGTAGACATTACCATCACCCCAGTTGACGATAATCTCTTTGACGAAGGCAATGAAAGTGTGACCCTGGCTCTGGTAGATGCACAAAACTACAGTCTGGATTTATTCAACACCACCGCCACAGTTACCATTAGCAATAACGGTAATAACGCCCCGACAAACTTGGTATTGAATGCTACCACGGTAGAGAAAAACGTGCCTGTGGGAACAGAAATTGGCACTTTCACCACGACAGACCCAGACACAAACGACCAGCACATTTACAGCTTGGTGACAGGGACAGGCGATACTGATAATGCCGTCTTCACTATTAACGGCAATAAACTACTCATTAATAATTCCCCCAGTTTTGAAAGCAAACCTAGTTACAATATCCGCGCCCGTACTACTGACAAAGGTGGGCTTTACTTTGACCGACAGTTAACTATAAATGTCAATAAAGGCAATGGCTCTACTGTAACGACTCAACCGACAACGTCTCCCCAGCTAACCAAAATTGCTTCTGATGTCTTTGCCATCAAAGGTAAAGTTAGTAGTAGTCAAGCCAAACTTTCAGTTAAGCTAACAGAGCACAATTCTCAAGTAGTCAATGAACTAGGAGTATTTACCGTTGACGATGCACAAGGTCGAATCAACGGTATTGTCCCTGGTACCTTAGGTTACAGTGAAGCTGCCTTGAATCGATCCCAGGTCATTTTCTCTGCTCTTGCCAATGTCCCGAATGGATTTGATACTGACTTGACACGCCAGTTGGCATTCGAGCCGGATGCCAACTTGAGATTCTACTTAGTAGGCGACAGCACAACCGATGCTGTGTTTTTTGATAAAACCTCTTTAACAAAAGTAGTGTTTCCATCTACCACAAATTTCAAAGCCGAAAGCTTGGAGAATGGAGAGTTCTCTTTTGCTTGGAAAGATCCATTTGCTCAAAACTTTGGTGACTTCAATGATTTGGTGGTCAAGGTGAAAGCAACAGATGAAGAATTTTCTTTAGGTAGCAGTTTGCAAGGAAAGCCGCAAGATGAACTCATCGACTTGCGACAAGTTAACACTCAAGTTAAAGCTGAGTTTATTCTCAATAGAGAAGCTGCTTTCAACAACTTTATTGGCTTTTATGAAATAGCTGATGACAAGGGTGGTATTGATAGCAATGGTGATGGTATTATTGACCAGCGTCCGGGGGATGCTGGTTATGCACAAGCTGCTGTTAAGGGACGTGTTGCCGGGATTGACTTGACAGTGAACAACCAAGCAACAGCAAATTTCACTGGAACTTTCAAAGGCGGTTCGCTGTTTGTCCCGTTCATGATCGTCAATGCCAAACCTGATACACTTTTAGATAGTGATTTCAATAATGACCCGCAAGTTTACTTTCCGTTCTTAGGTGCTAACTCTGACAAAACGGATCATGTTTGTCTGTTGGGGGATAACATCTTTGGTTTTGAAGATCTCGTTAATGGCGGTGACAAGGATTACAACGATGTTACTGTCCGAATCAATTTGACTAATGTTTGACCGAAAAAGAAAAGGATACAAGCCCCGAAATTTATTTCTGGAGAATAAAAAATGCGGAGCAACTTTATTCAAGCCCCTGGATTCATCCGTGGGGTCTTCACTTTTGAATGCGTGACTTTTGACTTTTGACTTCCCCAAAGGGGTGACACTCCCACCTTGTGAAAACTTCGTGCAGGCACTCGTTTATGCCTTCGGCACGCTACGCGTGAACACATCAAGCCGTGGGATTCTAGGCTCAACCTCGAAACTTGTTTAACCAGGATTGCACGCCTACTGAATAGAGGTTTCAACTCCCAAGCGCGTTTCTTGTCTTCTTTATAGTCACGTTGTAGAACACAACCACATTTGCAAGTGTGCGTTCTAGTAGACAGTGACTTTTTGACTATTGCACCACAATTTGGGCACTGCTGTGAGGTCTAGTGTAAAGGGGACTCTCGCTACCGCAAGTAAAACAGCAATGCAACCCCAGCGATCGCAATCACAACACCAGCGATCGCCCTCAAACTGACTTTTTCACCTATCGTCAGAGAAATTGGTATAATAAATAACGGGCTAGTTTGCAACAAAGTTAAGGCAATTCCCGCAGCAGTTAATTTAATCGCTGTCTGTTGCAACCAAATTCCTAAATAAGTCCCACAAAAAGCAGCAAAGATAGCCGCTAGAACTACTCTTGGTGAATGTAATGTTTTTAACTTAAAATCACCTTGTTGCCTGCGCAAGGGTAGCAATATCACGAGAATCAACACGGCTGCAATTAACCGCAACAAGGCTGCCCACAAAGGGCTAATACTGCTATTTGCCAACGCTGCACGAGCCAAAACAGTACCTATAGCATTGGTTACTACGTTTATCAGACCAAAGCCAACTCCCCGCCATAACTGCATTCTAGAAGTATGAGTAGAAGTATCATTTGTATCGGGAGTGCGTTCTGTCACCACCCAGGCAACTCCCAAAATGGTGAGCAAAATGCCACACCAAGCATTAGCGTTTAACTGCTCTTGGAGAAAAATGAGCGCTAATATTGCCGTCATTGGTGGCGCAAGGGTTCCTATGAGCAAGGCACGACGTGCGCCTAAAAAATTTAAAGCTGCCAAGAAGGCTGTATCGCCTAAGCCAATGCCCACAATACCACTAAGAACCAGCAGACACAGGGGAAGTGGTGAAATGTTGGGAAAAAATTCACCCTTGATGAAGATGGTCAGCAAAAGGAAAGCGATCGCAACCATCCCTTTGATCAAGTTGAGTTGCAATGGCGGGATACGCTCCCCCAAGCGCCTATATATTACCGATGCCCCAGCCCACAAACAGGCAGCAGACAAAGCTGCTATTTCACCTTTAAAACTTGTCGCACCCAATTTGAAATAATTATTAAAAATAATATCCATCTCTTTTCTTATAAGGAAAATATTTAATAATTTAAGATAAATACCTCTATAAACTTTAGCACTCAATGCACTTTACTGCTAATTTTCGCGGAACAAACTTTAGCACTCAACGTACTTTACTGCTAACTCTTTTATGGGGAAAAACTTTAGCACTCACAAGACTATAGTGCCAATATTTTTGAACTTTAGTACCTATGGTATAGGCTGATGTCCAACTTATTTCAGATGTTATTTAAGAGGATTTTAGGACATTAAAAAAATTAAAAGCTCTGGTTTGAAGAGAACTCATGTAAGAACTTGGAGGAGTAGAATGAAATACACTTTCGACATCGTAGGAGTATCTCCAGTTTTGCATTTTTTCAGTCACCAACAGCAGAATCTAGAAACACCGCAGCATCAAGGTGTAGAATTAGTAGCAACTCATAAATGTACGCTTGATGCTCTGCTTGAATCTGTAGAACCATTGCCACAAAAGTGGGGCTGGGATATAGATGAAGTCGTAAGTACTGTCATTGAGTTTTGGATGAATAATTCAGAGAGTATTGGCTATTGGAAATCACGTTTAATAGATGCAGGGAGTGATAACTTACTGGTAGCAAGAGTCGCTGATATTAAGGCTCTAAGAGCAGAACTTGAAGTGTTACTGGGTAATAAGTGGTGAATTGCGTGCCTGTTGATAGGAGCTACATCACCAAAATCGTCTTGAATGCCAATTTTAGGGAATGGAACAGTCCTGCCTAACAGCTGGGGCGATGGGCGATCGCCTTCCCAATTTGCCCTCACACCCCATCTTCCCGCTTACCCTCTTGTACACCCATGCCACCCAAATTAAGACTGCATGAAATCAGGCACACTTGCAATCGACTAATACTATCCGCAAAGTAAGCACAACACTTGGACTTGATCTAAGTGGAGTGTCTAGGGGCGCTTTGACTCGTCTCACCCGGATATTTATCTGGGTGACAGCTAAGAAGAAACGAAGCACGAAGGTTTTACTCCCTTCCCGGTATAAGATTACCGATGTAGTTTCTTCTCCCCTGCTCCCCTGCTCTCCTACTCCCCTGCTACCTAAACGGTAATCTTCGGGCGGGAAAGGAGTAGCCTCGTGCGTAGTATCTGCTTAGAATCCCCGTCGATTTATCGCGGGGATAAGTCAAAATAATTATTAGTCTTTAAGAATTTGCAAATCAGGGAAAAAATGGCACAAATCTATGATTCAATAGCTGAACAGTATGAAAATTTTTTCTCCTCCTGCTCCCCTGCTTCCCCTGCTATTGTCAAGAGCGGTAAGACTATTACTTTTTATTAAATCTGACCCAAAGTTTAGACCGAGTCTATTCTAGAAACATAATGAGAGTCAGGTTTTCAGTTGATAGCGACGGAATATAATCTTAGGGAATAATCTATTTGATAGATGTGGTTAATCTTTGCAAAGGCGCACCATAAACTAACACAGAGTCAAATAGAATATACCTGAGAGCCAAATAGAATATACCTGCAACTTTTATAGCAAAGCCTTTTAGAAGTTTTCGCTAAAAGCGGTTTTCGTATAACACACTCTAAATGTGTTTTCACAAAAGCGACATGATTCTTTGAGGAGGTGCAGGAACTATTTTTGCACCTTTTTAGGTAGAGAATCTGTCAGAGTTAATAGCACTCTACTTAAATTCCAATCACAAGACGTTTGTAAGGAGTTGAAATTGTAGAAGCTAACAGTGTCGATAGGTTAGGTCTGAATACTTTAGACCTAGCTGATATTATGATTGCTTTGCAGATTCGTATTCTCTTGACTCTCTTCAAATTCCAATGAGTTGTTGGAGATAGATGAATGTGAATAGAGTAGCAATCACGGCTGGCGTATTAGGTCTTGTCAGTGGTGCCCTTGTGGCTTGCTCACCCATTTCCCAAAATAACAGAGCTGCCATACAGGGTAACCGGAGTAATCAAGCTCCCAAACTAGGATCGGTCGCCGTGACCGTTGGTGACCTTGGTAACCCCTTCTTCGTCCTTATGGGTCGGGGAGCAGAGGCAGAAGCCAAGAAAATAGGCGGTAATGATGTCAAAGTTACCGTAGTTTCTAGTGGCTATGACCTGAACCAACAATTCAACCAAATGGAAAATTTCATTGCCGCAGGTACTGACGTGATCATCCTCAACGCGGGTGACAGTAAGGGAATTGCACCAGCAGTCGAGAAAGCAAAACTTGCAGGTAGTGTTGTCATTGCAGTAGATACGGGCGCTGAGGGAGGTGTAGATGCCACCATTACCTCCAATAATGTGCAAGCTGGACAAGTTGGTTGTCAGTACATCGTCGATCGCCTCAAGGGCAAAGGCAATATAGTTATTATCAACGGTCCTCCAGTTATCTCTGTCGTCGAGCGAGTCAACGGCTGTCAACAGATATTTGCTAAATATCCTGGTATCAAAGTGCTTTCTAAAGACCAGAACGCCGAAGGAAGCCGGGATGGAGGACTCAGGGTAATGAGTGATTTGCTCGCAACCTTTCCCAAGATAGATGCGGTTTTTGCCATTAACGATCCAACTGGCGTAGGAGCAGAACTGGCGGCTAGGCAGGCAAAACGCAGCGAATTTTTCATAGTTGGGGTTGATGGTGCACCGGAAGCAAAAGATGCGATCGCAGACAAGAACAGCTTGTTTGTTGCCACTGCTGCTCAAGACCCGCTAGGAATGACTAAAAAGGCGGTTCAGGTTGGTAACGACATTCTTTATGGCAAAAAACCTGCGAATCCCAACATTCTGATTCCGGTCAAGCTGATCACGCGAGACAACGTCAGCGAGTATAAAGGCTGGCAGTGATATAACATCCAACATTGCAGGAATCCCTCATGACAACGGATATTGCAGCCTCCCTTCCTAATGTACCGAGCACGACCCCAGTGCTGGAAATGCAAGGGATTACGAAACGATTTCATGGTGTACCCGCCCTCCAAAATGTCAATCTTACGATTTATCCAGGAGAGGTTCACGCCTTGATGGGCGAGAACGGGGCAGGCAAAAGCACATTGATGAAGATTCTTGCAGGAGCTTACATTGCTGATGAAGGCGAGATTCGCATCAATGGTAACCCTGTGAAAATTACCGATCCGGGTACGGCGCGACAAGCGGGTATTAATCTGATTTATCAAGAACTCAATGTCGCACCCAATTTAACCGTGACCGAAAATATTTTTATGGGTAGCGAGTTGCGGCGGGGTCAGTTTTTAGACCGCCAAGGTATGGAGCGTGAAGCACAGCAAGTCCTCCAAAGCTTGGGAGCCAGTTTTGCATCAAATGATGTGGTTGGCACTCTCTCTATTGCCGAACAGCAACAAGTGGAAATTGCGCGGGCGCTGAAAGACAAAAGCCGTATCTTGGTGATGGATGAGCCAACGGCTGCACTGTCTGACCGGGAGACTGAGCGGCTATTTGAAGTCATTCGCAAACTGCGCTCTGACGGCATTGCCATTATCTATATCAGCCACCGTATGGAAGAAGTGTATGCCTTGGCTGACCGGATTAGCGTACTGCGCGATGGTCAATATATTGGCAGTCTGACGCGGGATGAAATTTCTCCCCAGCGATTGGTGCAGATGATGGTCGGTCGTCCCATGCAGGACTTTTACGAACATCAGCGGCAAACAAACTTTGGTCCAGTGGTGCTCGAAGTCAGAAATATCAGCGACGGACGCAAGGTTGAACCTGCCAGCTTCGAGCTGCATGCTGGAGAGATTCTCGGTTTAGCGGGGCTGGTTGGTGCAGGACGCACGGAGCTATCTCGGCTGATTTTTGGTGCTGACCGCAAGGTTAGTGGTGAAGTCTTCCTGGATGGCAAAAAACTCAATATCAATACGCCCGGTGATGCCATTGCTGTCGGAATTGGCTATGTCCCGGAAGACCGCAAAGACCAGGGTTTGTTTCTGGAGATGAGTTCGCGTAAGAATATTGCCCTCAACAGGCTGAAGCAGGATGCAAAGGCTGGCATCGTTAACTGGCGTTCAGTCAATCAGATTGCAACGGAGGCGGTGGAAAACTTCCATATCCGGCTTGCCAATTTGGAAATCAGAGCGGTAGATCTTTCCGGAGGCAATCAGCAGAAGCTTCTCTTGGCACGCTGGCTAGCGATTAAGCCGAAAGTCTTGATGCTGGATGAGCCAACACGCGGTGTAGATATTGGTGCCAAAAGCGAAATTTACCGGATTATGAGCGAGTTGGCAGCACAAGGTATTGCTATTTTGATGGTTTCCAGCGAACTCACGGAGATTGTCGGGATGAGCGATCGCGTCCTAGTGATGCGAGAAGGGCAGCTGGTAGGGGAACTTGACGGCAGCCCTGGCAAAGAGATTACCCAAGAAAAGATTATGCACTATGCCACTGGAGCAGCGGAGGTACTAGGATCATGAGTCAAACCTTAAGACCTGTCAAAAATAGACCTGGAGAGCATCCAAAGTCGGCTCAGCGTAAATCAGCCAGCAATTTGCTTCAGGTTCTAGGAATTCTGCCTATTCTGGTGCTTATCTGCATCCTGTTTTCGTTGCTTACCCCCAACTTCCCCACACCGGGTAACGTCGTCAATATATTGCGCCAGGCATCAATCAACATTGTGCTGGCAACCGGGATGACGTTTGTGATTCTTACCGGAGGCATTGACCTTTCGGTTGGGTCAATACTGGGTGTTTCTGCCGTCGTTGCGGTGCTGGTATCGCTGATTCCAGGTCTGGGCTGGGCGGGTGTGCTTGCCGGTTTGCTGACAGGACTGCTTCTGGGGTTAGTCAATGGTGCTTTGATCAGCTTTTTGAATGTGCCGCCTTTTATTGTCACCCTAGGTTCACTTACGGCATTGCGGGGTGCTGCCTTTTTGGTTGCCAATGGGACAACTGTCATCAACCGTAACCTAAATTTTGCTTGGATAGGTAACAGCTATTTGGGTCCTATTCCGTGGTTGGTAGTGATTGCCCTGCTGGCTGTTGCAGCGAGTTGGTTTGTCCTGCGGCAAACTGTTTTGGGGGTGCAAATTTACGCTGTAGGCGGCAACGACCGGGCAGCACGCTTAACTGGTATCAAAGTCAATCGTGTGCTGCTGTTTGTTTATGGCGTCAGCGGATTGCTGGCAGGTTTGGCAGGAATTATGAGCGCCAGCCGCCTTTATAGTGCGACTGGTATGTTAGGTCAGGGTTACGAGTTGGATGCGATCGCCGCTGTCATTCTTGGTGGAACCAGCTTCACCGGTGGTATTGGGACTATTGGGGGAACCCTTCTCGGTGCGTTGATCATTGCCGTTCTCAACAATGGTCTGACCCTGCTGAATATGTCTTATTTCTGGCAACTCGTCGTCAAGGGTCTGGTGATTATTGTGGCGGTGACAATCGACCGGCTTCGCAGACGTTCTGGGCGTTAATGAAGAACACAGAACGCAGAACGCAGAACACAGTTGGGTTCCCACAAATAAAAACAGAAGACAAGGAAGACAAGGGAGAAATTGAATGAACTACAGATTTATCTGTGTCCATCTGTGTCCATCTGTGGTTCATTATTTCTTTGATATACCTTACTCCGGGTTGCAAGCCGCTATATTCTAAGTTCTGACAACTGTGTTCTGAGTTCTTTTTTGTTAAAAATCCAACATTCAAAATGGGATTGCTCAAGAAAAACTTATTTTTCAACCAAGTTTGCAATAGCTGTCGCCAAGAGAGCTGGCTCGACTGGCTTGGGAACATGAAGCGTGAAACCACTCCCTAATGCTTGTTGTTGAGCAGTCTGGGCTGCATAAGCAGTTAGGGCGATCGCCGGAATTTCTCCACCTTGTTCAGCTGGTAAAGACCTGATTTGACGAATCAGCGTATAGCCGTCCATTTCTGGCATTCCAATATCACTCACCAGCAAATCTGGCTGTTCTTCAACCAGTGATGAAAGCGCTTCATGCCCTGAAGCAGCTGCACGTACAGAAGCCCCATAAGCTTCTAGTAGGAAAACTAGAAAATTACGGTTATCTGGTTCATCATCCACAACTAGCACCCGCACTCCACTAAGATCTGGGCTATTACCATCTTTTTGAGTCTCACCTTCAATTGTCATCGAGGACTCAAGCATCAGAGGAAGCCTGACAGTAAAACATGCTCCCTTTCCCTCACCAAAACTTTCTGCTTGGACAGTTCCGCCATGCAGTTCAACCAAGTGGCGGACAAGGGGAAGACCTAATCCCAGCCCGCCAAACTTTCTGGAGTAGCTACTATCTTGTTGACGGAAGTAATCAAATACGTAAGGTAGAAAATCTGGTTTAATGCCTTTGCCTGTATCGATAACTTGAATCTGAGCATATGAGTTAACCGTGTCTAACCGAACTGTGACCTCTCCCCTAAAAGGTGTAAATTTAACAGCGTTAGAAACTAGATTCCACATGACTTGCTGCAATCGTTTGGGGTCGCCGAAAATCGGTCCTACATTCCTATCAAATACAGTCGTGATCTTAATTGACTTAGCTTGAGCAGCAAGAGAGACACTTTCGATAGCAGCAGCAATTGTGGTTTGCAAGTCAACAGCCATTGGATGGAGACTTAACTTACCGCGCAAAATCTTAGACACACTCAGCAAGTCATTAATAAGTTGTACCTGCAACGAAGCGTTACGCTCGATAGTTTCCAGAGCCTGATTTGTCTTATTTGCATCAAGCTTGCCACTCCGTAAAAGTTTCACCCACCCCAAGATGGGATTCAGGGGTGTGCGCAATTCATGAGAAAGGATAGCGAGAAACTCATCTTTGATGCGGTTGGCGACTTGAGCCTGTTCCAAAAGTTTATTTCGCTCTTGTTCGGCTCGCCTGCGTTCCGTGATATCTCTTAGAGAAACAAGATAAGCGGTTTCTCCTTGCCACTCAATTTCTACCACGCGCATTTGGGCAATTTTTTCCAAGCTACCGTTTGCGGCAGTGCTTTCTCTGTTGTATGGGTAAATATCAACCTCTGTGTTATCACTGCCAACAACAGGAAAGCCAAACAATTCACCCAATAGCTCTTCTTGCTTGCAACCAAACAGCTTTAGTGCTGCTGGGTTGATAAAACGTACAATACCCTGCCGATCCACCACCACAATGCCGTCAGCATTCTTAGCAATCAGCGTTTGCAACTGCACCGAAATCCTTTCCAGTGCAGCTTCGACTTGTTGCAAGCGATCTTCTTGTTTTCTGAGTTCTACTGTTTGTGCTTGTAGGCGTTGTTCTAAATCTTTCTTATGCAATTGTGATTGTGTTTTCTTAGCAAGTGCCTGCTTAATAACTTGGGGTAGGCGTGCTAGTTCATCTTTGGGTAGGTAGTCCGCTGCTCCTGCCTTGATGCACTTGACAGCAACAGATGCCTTATCTGTGCCATTAACAATCACAAAAGGGACATTCAACCCTTGTGCTTGCACTGTATGCAATGCCTCCAAGGCATCAAAATCATTTAAACTGTAGTCAGCAACGATCGCATCCCAACTAGAATTGAGATAAGTCAAGTAATCAGCTTGTGTTGCCACACACTGATAGTTCAGTGCAAAATCAGCCCCATTCATCAAAGCCAGAATATGTTCTGTAGTTTGGGGAGAGGTTAATAATAAAGTGTTGCATTTATCATCCACTTTTTTTAACTAGTCTTAGTAGACGGGTGATTATTATGAACAAATCTTAATAGTTATTGTTTCGGCATCATATCACCCAAAGACTTATGTTTCTCATTCTCCCTGTGGAAAGAGATTCGTCAGACGCTCCAATTCGCTTGGTTCTAAAGATACCGGATTCCCTGCGACAATACCCGTGATATTACGTAAAGGAGCGCCAATGTGCATACCCTCATTGTCAACTGTAAACTCTCGGATTTGCTTATCATGCTGTGAACCGCGCATTTTAATAACCGTTATTCCTCGGCGAATTTCCCCATAAACTTCAACATAGCGTAGTAATATAATGACATCAGTCGTTGTAGAGATATGAGCCTCTGAAGTTGAGGTGCCGCTGACAAGTGTCATCGGGGTAGTGGAGGTATACAGTGCTGTGATTTTCCGCTCTCTAACCATTGAGTTAAGACCAACAAGAAATTGCCGAAACCCTTGAGTGCTAGAAGCCCACTCCAATGCCGATAGACTATCAATTGCGACCCGATTTGGTTGAAATTCCTCGATAATCTCTTGCATTCTAATCAGGTGGTACTCCAGGGGATTTGTCTCTGGGTAGCGACAGACGACTCGCAATTTCCCATCTCGTTCCATTTGCCGGAAGTCAACACTCCAATTCAGCGCATTTCTAAATATCAGTTCTCGGTTTTCCTCAAAAGCAAACAGTATGCAGCGTTCGTTATTATTGACTCCAGCTGCAATAAACTCGGTTGATAGCAAAGTTTTACCTGTACCTGTGGCTCCTGACACTAGGATAATAGAATTACGGAAGAAACCACCGCTACACATAGTATCAAGTTCCGCAATGCCAGAGGTGATGCGGGTATCAGAACTACCACCCTCTCCTGTCTCGGTTGTGGAGAGGGGAATAATCACAATCCCTTTGTCAGAAAGGATGGAAAAAGGAAATTCTCCCTGTTGATGAGAACTGCCTCTATACTTAAGAATTTCTATAGTCCGTCGGCGTTTCTCCTGAGCGATCGCATTCCGTAGGATAATTACATTGTCAGCAACAAACTCCTCAACACCGTGAGTGCTAATCTCACCATATTCTTGAGAGCGCTCGGAAGTCACAACAACCGTACTTTCAATTTGTCCTAGTACTGAAGCAATCATGAATAGATCATTGCGGATGTGAGCTTTATCAGGCAAATAGGTAAAAATTGCACTCAGGCAATCCATAGAAACTCGCACTGCGTTCACCTGATTGATGGCATACTTAATGCGAGCAACTAAAGAATCAAAGTCGTATTCTCCACTAATTAAAGGCTTTTCGCCAGGTTGACCAGAGGCATCCACAAACACCCATTTGCCTTCCTCCTCCCATTGGCGGATATCCCACCCAAAGCTCCGCATATTTTTCCGTATACGCTGGGGAGATTCTTCAAAGGTGACAAACACGCCATTTTCGCCGCGTCTAATTCCCTCAGCAAGATACTGAGATGCAAATACAGTCTTGCCAGCGCCTGCGGTGCCAACTACCAATGTTACCCGACCTACAGGCAGTCCTCCTTCAGATAATACATCAAAGCCAGGAATTCCTGTGACAATCTTCTCAACGAAATCTTGTTCGTTTTCTTGATTCATCTCTACAATTTTGTTGTTGATTGATTAGTAAATAGAATACTACTGATTAGTATTACTTAATTATCCAGATGCCTCTGGGGAATATTAAGCCCTAACAAAACTGTTTGCATATCAGATAAATCACCGATAATTCGCACTTTCGGAAGAGGAAATTCCTTGATTAAAGTTGGGGTGACTAAAATTTTCTCAGCTTCAGCAACCTGTGGTTGCTCCAGCACGTCTATAATGACTATCTCATGTCTATTTTGCAGATGTAACTCACACAACTGAATCAAATTGGAGATGGCTCGCTGGGATCGGTCGCTGGCTCCTGTAACATACAGTTTGAGCAGATATTTATCACTCATTTGTCAGTCGAGTCACAACTTGTTAATTTATGTATTCACTTTTTATAGAGGTCATTATAATTTTTAATAATGTTAATTTTTTTCACACTAACGAAGTATTTCTGATAGTCAGTAGTTAGGTAGTTCTGACTTCATCACTCATCAAGCAATTTTCTGCTAATATTATTTGATACTTGCCTAAGCACTGGTTTTGTGATTTAATAAGGCTTGATTTGTTATGTAGTTTGGATTGATGATTAACTCTTTACTATAACTAGATACAAAATATTTGCTTAAATTTATAAAAAAATATTATCAATAAAATGTGAAGTGAAAAGCAGAATTCTTGTTAAGTATGTCGATTTTCTTTGAAATTCATCAATGCTACAGGATGTTGCATTGTCTGTGGAATTATTCATTTAATGATGCTACAGGGATGTTCTGATGGGAATTCAGGGTGCGGATCTGACCTCTCCCCTAACCCCTCCCCTTTTAGGGGAGGGGAATAAAGAACTCCCACTTCCCTCGTAGGGAAGGGGGTAGGGGGGTTAGGTCTTTTGAGAACACGCTTTGGAAATACGCATCAAAACTTTATCAAGTTCCTGCCTCACTTCTTCATTGTTAATTCTTAACAAACGTAGTCCCCGTGCTGACAAAACCTTGTCACGTTCTGCATCGTATTCAACTTGTTGTTCATGAATTTCTCCATCTAGTTCTATCACTAATGCAGCAGCGTGACAGTAAAAATCTGCGATAAATCCATCAATAATCTGCTGACGGCGAAAGTGAAAACCATTCAAACGATTCGCACGCAGATGTTGCCAAAGAATTTTTTCTTCTGCTGTCATTTGGCAACCAAGTTCTTTGGCACGTTGTAGTTTTGCAGAGGTTATGTTTTGTCCGATAACTATATTGCGAGTTCCCTCTTTTCTTGGTGGAGAGGGTTGCTTTTGTGTGGGGTTATTCATTCAGTAAGCATCATGAAAAATTTGTCTGTTTTATCATGGCTGACCTCTGTTTGACCTCTCCCCTAACCCCTCCCCTAAGAGGGGAGGGGAATAAAGAACTCCCACTTCCCTCGTAGGGAAGGGGGTTGGGGGGTTAGGTTTTTCGCTTATGTGGGAGGGTGCGATCGCCACTCTAAAAATGTGTTAAACCTAAGCTGCTTCCTTGATCAGGGCTTACATACATATATCAAATGTTTCCTGAACTCAAAACTCCTTTTATCGAGGCCAAACTTTCATCGCTATATCGGCTAAATATTCAGCACGAGTTTTAATTGCTTCTTCATTCCAGATATCTATTTTGCGGAAATACTGGTTTAAAGTCAAATTACTATCTCTTAAAAGAATTACTTTCTCTTCAAAAGGTCTGTTAGATAACTCAGGGTTATACCCTGTTAGTGTCAGGTTACCCAACGTGTGCAGCCATTTCTTTTGTACATTGCTATAATTAGCGCCTAACATTTGTTGCCACTCTTTACGTAAAGGGGACTTCTGCGGCATGATATGCTCAATAGTCAGTTTTTCAAACTCAACCCGCTCCTTGGTAACAAATTCCTCTATACTTTCTAATAGAAGCTTCACTCGGTCATTGGCACTTGAGCTTTTACTATATAAACTTCCCTGGATTATGGCATGACGGAATGAATCATCGTCAGGCCAGACTTGATTACCCTCAAAGCTTATAAGAACAGCACGTAACCCACTTATCAAATCATCAGGATTTTTTGCCTTTACTTGAGTGTATAAGTTGTTAAAAACAGTACCTAAAACTCTTGTAGAAACTCCTGTTAACCAACGGCGTACAAAGTATGATTCTAAATAACACAGAATTTTTTCAAAATCTTGAAGTGATAAGCGTTCTTCCTCGTACTCATGATAAATATTAAGGAGAAATATATGACAAGTGGTGAAATCTAACCTCATCAACCGCTTAAACCAACGCCTTAGCTTAGGTTTTGGTTCTTCATTTTCAAAATTCAAACGCTGATAATAGTTAGCGAACTGTACAAGGTTTTGTAACTCACCTTTGATACCTAATTCAGGTTGAGCAAAGCTTTTTTCCGATTTGTCAAAGCGCTTTTTAAGAGCTTTATAAACTTCTTTCTGATTAACTGCGTCTCCATCTTTACGTAAGTAGAACCAGAATGCGCTTGTTAATTCATCTGCATATTCCTTTTTGTCCATGTTAAGCTTAAATTTCTCTTGAAGAGGCAACCATTCACTTTTGTACACATCTTCTCGTTCTTCATCGGGTAACTTCATAAATACATAGTTACGAACCAAATCAGCCTGGGAGAGTTCTTCTCCCTTGTTGTTTAAGCTTTCAAAAATAAGGTATGGGTTATCGCTGTCGTCAGAAGTAATGTTTACTAATACTAAACGTTCTAACAGAATGGTTTTAAATTTTGCATAATCTAGGGAAATATCATCTTCATAGTCAGGCTTTTTAAACTTTCCTTCAAAAAATTTGTAAGCTTCATATATTTGTCCTTCCTTTTTAATATCCTTAGCCTGCTTGCTTTGAATAATACTCTTATATACCTCACGGTCATCCTGAGTAGGCAAAACTTTATAGATATCATCATTTTTTTTAAACTTATTTATCAAGTATAATTCTTCGACCTCTTGCGCCATATCCCGGTCGGTCTTTTTAAGATAGTTGCGTAATGCAGCCAAGACAATTGTCAGAGTTGTCAGACGTTGTTGCCCGTCTATAACAATAAATGGAGTAATACTGTCGGCTGTTCCGAGTACGGCTTGGGTTACTATTGGACCAAGAAAATAAAAACCTTGTACCTCCTCCTTGTAGAGACTCATCAAGTCTTCCCAGAGAGTCTCCCAGTTTTCTTTTTTCCAAGAGTAAGGTCGTTGAAAAAGCGGTATTTGAAACTGTTTACCACCTTCTAACAAGTTGCGGAGAGTAGTTTCTGATGCTTTCATTCTTACTTATCAATTCATGTGTAGTTCTATACAATCATAGACAGCCTTTTACATTCTTAAAGACTGACTTTAGATAGATTTACGTTAAAAAGCCCGCGTAGGCGGGCTTCGTTCGTATAGCCCCAGGCTTTAGCCTGCGGGCATAATATGGACATTTTTCTACTTCTTACTCGCCCCCGTAGGCATGCCCAAAATATCCTCAATTCTAGGCATCTCTTCCAACGAAATCACTCGTCCTTCATCCTCAAAACCGGCAATTTGATCAAAGTTCAAATACCGATACAAATTCTCAGCAAAAGGATGAATTTTATTCGCCACAATATCCAGATATTCCTGCAGTGTGGGAATCCTTCCTAACAGCGCACAAACTGCTGCTAATTCAGCTGAACCGAGATAAACTCGCGCATCTTTACCCATGCGGTTATTGAAGTTGCGCGTTGAAGTTGAAAACACAGTTGTACCATCAGCAACTCGCGCTTGATTACCCATGCACAAGCTGCAACCAGGCATTTCTGTCCGCGCACCTGCAGCACCAAAAATGGCATACACACCTTCATCTTTGAGTTGGTGTTCATCCATGCGAGTTGGTGGAGAAATCCATAGGCGAGTTTTCACTGCACCCGCGCCTTCTAACACCTTAGCAGTGGCGCGATAATGACCGATATTCGTCATACAAGAACCGAGGAAAACTTCTTGCACCGGATCATTGGCAACTTCCGATAACAATTTCACATTATCGGGGTCATTGGGAGCAGCAACAATGGGTTCTTTGATTTCGTTCAAATCAATTTCGAGAATTTCCGCGTATTCTGCGTCCGCATCGGCTTCCAAAAGCACGGGGTTTGCTAACCACTCTTCCATCTTGGCGACACGACGCAAAATCGTACGGGCATCTTGATAGCCGCGTGCTACCATGTTCTTCAACAGCGCGACGTTGGAACGCAGATATTCGGAAACTGTCTCAATACTCAGCTTAATCGTGCAACCAGCACAGGAACGTTCGGCGCTAGCGTCGGTGAGTTCAAAAGCTTGCTCAACTTTCAAATCTGGCAAACCTTCTATTTCCATTATCCGCCCAGCGAAGACATTTTTCTTGTTTTGCTTTTCTACCGTCAGCAAACCTTTCTGAATTGCTACGTAGGGAATGGCATTCACAACATCCCGCAGGGTAACACCGGGTTGCAATTCACCTTTGAACCTCACCAAAACAGATTCTGGCATATCCAAAGGCATGACACCCAACGCCGCCGCAAACGCCACCAACCCGGAACCAGCGGGGAAGGAAATGCCTAAGGGGAAACGGGTGTGGGAGTCGCCACCAGTTCCCACGGTATCGGGGAGTAGCATCCGGTTTAACCAAGAGTGGATGATACCATCACCGGGGCGTAATGCGACACCGCCACGAGAGGCGAAAAAGTCGGGCAATTCGTGATGAGTTTTGATGTCAACTGGTTTGGGATAAGCTGCGGTGTGACAGAAACTTTGCATCACCAAGTCTGCACTGAAACCGAGACAAGCAAGTTCTTTTAATTCATCGCGAGTCATTGGTCCGGTGGTATCCTGAGAACCAACGGTTGTGATGATCGGTTCGCATGATGTACCGGGATGGACACCGGGTAAACCACAGGCTTTACCCACCATTTTCTGTGCTAAGGTGTAGCCTTTGCCTGTATCAGCGGATTGCTGGGGACGGGTAAAGAGTGCTGTGGGTTCTAAACCCAGTGCAAGTCTTGTTTTATCGGTGAGAGTGCGTCCGATAAGCAGGGGAATACGTCCCCCGGCGCGGACTTCATCTAAGATGGTGTCAGGTTTCAGGGTGAAGGTGGAAATCACTTCGCCAGCTTCATTGGTGATTTCTCCTCTGTAGGGGTAGATGGTAATCACCATGCCGGTTTCCATCTTGGTGACATCGCATTGGATAGGCAAAGCACCAGCATCTTCGGCGGTGTTGAAGAAGATAGGCGCAATAGAACCGCCTAAAATATACCCGCCCGCCCGCTTGTTTGGTACATAGGGAATATCATGCCCCATGTGCCACAATACAGAATTAATTGCCGACTTACGGGAGGAACCAGTACCTACCACATCTCCTACGTATGCTACGGGATACCCTTTTTTCTTCAACTCAGCAATCGTTTGCAGCGCACCAGGCATTTTGCTTTCCAACATTGCCAAGGCGTGTAAGGGAATATCCGGGCGAGTCATAGCCTGGGGTGCGGGGGATAAGTCGTCGGTATTCGTCTCGCCAGGAACTTTGAAGACAATGACGTTGACGAATTCTGGTATCGTCGGACGAACAGTGAACCACTCAGCTTCTGCCCAAGAGTCTATTACGCGCTTGGCGAAGGGATTGGTTTTGGATAATTCCAAAATATCGTGGAAGGCGTCATACACCAGCAAGATTTTGCTTAATGCCACTGCGGCGTATGCTGCTATAGGTTCCTTTCCTTGTCCCCCCATCACTAGAGGTGTTTCCGAAGATGACGATACCGATACGGTAGGAGTTTGTAGCAGTTCGATTAATGATTGGACGTTGTAGCCACCCACCATTGTGCCTAGCAATTGCACTGCTTCGATGGGGGAAATTAAGGGGCTGGTGATTTCCTCTTTGGCAATGCCGGTGAGAAACCCAGCTTTGACATACGCTGCGGGATCAACTCCAGGGGAAACGCGATCGCGCAACAATTCCAGTAATGTATCCTCTTCACCCGCAGGCGGATTTTTCAGTAATTCGCACAATTCAGATGTTTGATTTGCATCTAAAGGCAGGGGGGGAATTCCTAGTGCGGCTCTTTCAGCAACGTGTCTGCGGTATGATTCCAGCATTATCTTCTCCAAGTAGTCAGCCAAAAATTTATTCTGTGTTTACAATCACTTCCCATTCTTTATGGGTCGTTTTTCCAGATTGTCGAGAACGGACAACTAGTCTCCCTTGGTTAAGTTTTTTGTCTAGCAAGGACTTATAATTATCACTGGTTAGCGCCCTAGCTAGTCAAGTTCTTTCCAATTAGCTATGATTGCTGGCGATTCTTTATTGAGTTGTCCACCTATTTATAAGATAGGATATTTGACTTATCCGTTGCATAGCACCGCTATTGTATATGCCCGAAACTTACACCGTTGAAATTAACCACCAAGGCAAAACTCATACTTTGCAAGTCAGCGAAAATCAAACCATCCTATCAGTTGCTGATGCAGCTGGTTTAGAGTTACCGAGTTCCTGTCATGCTGGTGTTTGCACGACTTGCGCTGCCCAAATTGTCTCTGGGACTGTGGATCAAAGTGATGGTATGGGCGTGAGTCCAGAACTACAAAAACAGGGCTATGTATTGCTTTGTGTCGCTTATCCTCGTTCCGATTTAAAAATTGAAACCGAAAAGGAAGAAATTGTTTATCAGTTGCAATTTGGTAAATAATGTAGAGACGCACCATGGCAAGCCAGCGCTGCAGGAGGGTTTCCCTCGTGCCGGCTCTGGCGTCGCGTCTTTAGATAAGTCAGGAGTAAAATAATGACAACCCATTTTATTACCGCAGAAATTGACCTACAAGAAACTCCCACAGAACTGCAAAAAGTCATTGAAGCAGAGTTGAAAAAACAGGGAGAACCTTTGCGGTGGGCAATTACATCTGTGGATGTTGAACAACAAGCATGCACTGTTGAAGCTGTTGTCACCACAGAAAGCTAATAGCAAATAGTGTATTTTAACGGTTAGTAGTTAGTCGATAGTTGATAGTAAAAACAACTAAGAACTAACAAATGTACAGACGCGCCATGGCGCGTCTCTAACAAATGTACAGACGCGCCATGGCGCGTCTCTAACAAATGTACAGACGCGCCATGGCGCGTCTCTAACAAATGTACAGACGCGCCATGGCGCGTCTCTAACAAATGTACAGACGCGCCATGGCGCGTCTCTAACAAATGTACAGACGCGCCATGGCGCGTCTCTAACAAATGTACAGACGCGCCATGGCGCGTCTCTACAACTAACAATTTCTTTTGACTTGAAATTTTTGAATTTATTTGTGCGTCCATATACCGCTATCTTAATTGTTCCTACTGGCGTTGGGGCAGCAATCGGGGGTTATGCAGGAGATGCATTGCCAGTTGCAAAAGCTTTCGCACAGGTTTGCGATCGCCTGATCACTCACCCCAATGTCCTCAATGGCGCTATTTTATACTGGAACTTGTCCAACACTTTCTACGTTGAAGGTTACGGGCTTGACAAATTTGCCGCTGGATGCTGGGGTTTGCGTCCAGTCCACCAAAACCGCATAGGTTTAGTTCTTGATCAAGCAATTGAACCAGAGTTACGGCACAGACACCTGCAAGCAGCGGATGCAGCCAGAGCAACTCTGGGATTATCCTTAACAGATTATGTCATAACTGACGCACCGTTAAATGTAGAATTACGAATAGCAACTTCTGGGGCAAGTTGGGGAACGATAGGCAACCCAGATAGTTTGTTACGGGCGGCGGAAGTTCTGATAAAGAGGGCGGGGGCAGAGGCGATCGCCGTAGTTGCTCGTTTTCCCGATACTCTTGATGAAGTTGCCGATCAAAACTACCGCCACGGTAAAGGAGTCGATCCCATCGCTGGTGCAGAAGCCGTAATCAGCCATTTGGTAGTGCGAACTTTTCAAATTCCTTGCGCCCATTCTCCCGCATTCTTTCCCCCATCTCTAGATCCAAATTTATCTCCTCGTTCCGCTGCCGAAGAATTAGGCTACACTTTTTTACCAAGCGTGCTTGTTGGTTTGAGCCGCGCACCCCAGTTTATTCCCAAAGCGTCTGATAAATTGTCTGATTTTGGTGACATTTGGGCAAACCAAATTGATGCGGCGATTGTACCAGCAACTGCTTGTGGCAGTAGCGCCTTGCTGAGTTTAAGTCACAGTAGGCGATGTCAAATTATTACCGTGGAGGAAAATCAGACTCAGGTACGAGTTCGTCCGCAACCTTTAGGGATAAAATCAATACAGGTGAACTCTTATTTAGAGGCAGTAGGTGTATTAGTTGCCCTGAAAGCAGGCATTAACCCATCTGCTCTTAGCCCAAATATATCTCCTTTACGGTCATTAACTATTTAATTCTCTCCATTTCCCCATCTCCCTTGTCGTCTACTCCTGGTGGTATCCCGTGGCACAACAGCAGAAGCAAGAGCCAGAAATCCCTTATTTGACACGCACTCAAGTGCTGGTGGCGATGGGAGCGACTGCAATTCTTTTGTGGATAATCGCTAAGGTGTGGCTGCAATTTGGTCGCTTTTCCTTAATGTCATGGCGCTGGCACGAGACAGAGTTGCTTTGGGGGGTGTTGTTGGGTTTATGCATCACCGCCTTGAGTGGCTTAGCTTATCGCCTATGGCCTGACTACCGTAGAAGTGCCAATTATTACTTAGAAATGGTACTAAAACCCTTAGCTTTGCCAGACTTGATATGGCTAGGGTTACTACCAGGATTGAGTGAAGAATTGTTATTTCGGGGTGTGATGATACCAGCCTTTGGATACGACCATTTCGCTGTGATCCTCTCAAGTGTTTGCTTTGGTGTATTACACCTGAGTGGTTCCCAACAATGGCCCTATGTGGTTTGGGCAAGCATTGTCGGATTATTTCTGGGTTATAGTGCTCTGTTGAGTGATAACTTATTGGTGCCAATTGTTGCTCATATCATTACCAATTTGATTTCCAGCTATTTTTGGAAGATTGGGCAGTCTCAGATCATTAAAAATTAAAAATCAAAAATTAAAAATTACACTGCTTTTCAAATGTTTATCCCACAAATCTTTGCGTGGGCATTAGACCTCTTGCATAAATATTATTATTGTCTGACGCAAAGACGAGGTAGCCGCGTGGTGAGCCAGCGCGAATGACGGTGAGTCCAGCGCGAATGACGGCTTTCCCGACCTACTAGGCGACTGGCGTAAGCGCAAAGCGCAGGCTCCGCCAACGCGAAGCGTGTCCGTTCGCGCAGCGTGCCCGCAGGGCGAACGGACATACCCGAAGGGCTTTCCCTCTCCTGTCGGAGACGCTACGCGAACGTGCCGGCTCTGGCGTCGCAAAGAAGAACACCAAGAAAACGAATGAGTGCAAGAAGTCTATTGCCCATAAAAAGCCAGGGGGAAATCGAAGTCCTTAGTCATTAGTTATTAGTCATTAGTACGTTTTATGCCTTCGGCACGCTGCGCGAAGGCGATTATTGTGCTTTATTATACGTCGGACTCTTGACCAATGACGCCGGACTAAGACGCTTAACGAGAAATCATCCCACCCCGCGCGTGGGATGGGCACATCAAGCCGTCTTTTTGTAAAAATAGCAAACGAAACTATAAATAAACACATATACACAGACAAATTATCTGCGTGCAGATCCGGTTCCAAATAGACCGAAATCTGATTTTTACCAGAAATATATTACTTTCTACCTTTCGATAGATCCTTATATAGGAAAATGTCCATAAAGCTAAATTCCCAAGAATGACTGAAAAAAATATAAATTTTAGTGAACAATTTGATTTTTTACTAAATCACTCTTGACAAAATCTAGGATTCTATAATAAAACAAAACAGTACATTCATATACAGAGTTTAGTTAAAACTTGTCTTCCAGATAACTTCTGATTTATCAAAATCTTTTGATGAAAAAAGAGTTAGTGGTTGGCATCTTCAACTAGCAGATATTGCAGTTAAGTTTAACTGTTGCTATTTTTACACCCTTGAAGCTGTTTTCAGACTTTTTGCAACACCACTTCATCACCCTACATTTCTGGAGGATAAGTTATTAAACAGTTAGGTAGAATTCATGAAAATAATCAAAACTTATGCAGAGGAGTTTTGTATTATTTATCCATATGAGACCATATGAGATGAATAGTAGAACATGATTCTATCTGTGCACAGATATCAAAATAGCCTGTGCAATTCTTGGGTCATAGCGGTTTTCAGATCTGGTGGGCATTGCTCATCAAGATCTCAAATGTCCATCATATAAGCTTTTAGAGCAATGCCCCGTTCGCGGAGCGTGCGCTTTGCGCTCAGTTCCCGCTTGTTGGGAAACCCCGAAGTTTGCCCGGAGGGAAACCAACGCCAGTCGCCTGCTGTCGGGAAACCCTTCCGTTCGCGTAGCGTGCGCTTTGCGCTCAGTTTGCCCGGAGGGAAACCCTCCTTGCAACTTCTCTCCGCCTGCAGGACTTCTCTCCACCCTACGATAGCTACTTTTTCCCCTGGTAAATGTCATTTGTAGCTTTCATAACAGGGGGTAGTTAAACCTGATTATGGATGGTCTTTTCAAGGAATGTAATATTTTTGCTGCCCACTGTTGTTAATTAGGTGAACAACAGCTACCTGTCTGATGTGCTTTTCAGGCAAATTGATTCTGCGTCTGTAAAAACTGAGCGTAAGAGATTTCAGAACAGATGTGGAAGCATTTGTCCACCTGCTTGAATTTGACAATCACTGGCTTAAATTATGTCACAAAATTCCGGTCAGGATAAGGTTTTTGAAATTTCTGACTTTTCTGAAAGCAAGTTTTTAACCCCTTGTCAGCGTCAGGTTTTGTTGAAGAATTTGCAAGCTAATTTGCAACCAGAATACCGTCGGAGGATAGAAATTATGTTGCTGGCAGATGTGGGGAAATCGCAAACCCAAATCTGTAAGATTTTAGGTTGTTCTCAGGAGATGGCGCGGTATTGGATCACCGTCGCCCAGGTAGGTTTGGCAGACAAATGGCAGGAACGACCGATAGGTAGACCGAAGATTGTGAACGACCAATATATCCAAAGGTTAAAAGAATTGTTTAGTCACAGCCCGCGTAAATATGGCTATGCATTTAGTTGTTGGACATCTCAATGGTTAAGCAAACATTTAGCAACTGAATTTGGAATTGAAATTAGCGATCGCCCACTGGGAAGGCAAGCATTACATCGTCGTCTACGAAATCACTCCTAAACGGGTGATTGTCGCCGATCCTGCCATCGGTCAACGCACCCTCACTTATGCTGAGTTTAAAGCAGGGTGGACTGGTTATGCCTTATTAGTGCAACCGACAGCAGAACTCAAAGAAAGCCAAGAAGCGAATACACCATTCTGGCAATTGTGGGAGTTAGTCAAACCACATGGGCAAGTCCTGCTGGAAGTCTTCATCACTTCGGTATTTATCCAGGTGTTTGGACTAGTCACGCCTCTGTTCACCCAGTTACTGTTAGACAGGGTGATTGTCCAAGGTAGTACCCTCACCTTAACTGCCATTGGGTTAGGGTTGCTGATTTTTGGTTTGTTCCGCGTCGCCATGAACGGACTACGACAATACCTGCTAGATCATACAGCCAACCGCATTGGAACAGCGCTGATGGTAGGTTTTATCAAACATACCTTCCGCCTTCCTCTAGCCTTTTTTGAGTCGCGTTACGTCGGCGATATTGTTTCTCGCGTTCAAGAAAACCAAAAAATTCAGCGTTTCCTGACTGGCGAAGCACTGTCAATCATTCTTGATTTACTGACAGTGTTTATCTATGTGGGTTTGATGTTTTGGTATAGCTGGCAGATGGCATTGTTAGTGCTGTTGATTGTACCGCCATTTTTTATTCTGGCGCTGGTTGCCACACCTTTGTTCCGCCGCATCAACCGTGAAGTTTTTAATGCCGGGAGCAACGAGAACAGTTATTTAATTCAAGCCCTGACAGGAATTCGCTCGATTCGCTCAATGGCAATTGAACAAACGGTGCGCTGGCATTGGGAAGAACTGCTAAATAATTTGATTAAAAAAATGTTTGGCGCACAAGTCATTGCCAACCAACTGCAAGTTTTCAGTTCTACCATCGAATCAGTGGCAAATACAGGATTACTGTGGTTTGGAGCATGGCTGGTGATTCACAACCAACTGACAATTGGGCAACTTGTAGCCTTCAATATGTTGTTGGGTAATATCATTCATCCTTTCCAACGCTTGACAGTACTGTGGAATCAATTACAAGAGGTGATGGTTTCCACCGAACGGATTAATGATGTTCTAGAAGCGGAACCAGAAGAAGACTTACAACATCAACCACGCCAATCTTTGCCAAGACTGCGGGGTTACATTCGCTTTCGGGATGTGACTTTCCGCTATCACCCAGAAAGTGATATCAACGTACTGGAAAACCTCAGTTTTGAAATTCAGCCTGAGCAAACTGTAGCGGTTGTAGGGCGTAGCGGTTCCGGGAAAACAACCCTTTCCAAGCTGATTTTAGGTTTATATACCCCGACAAATGGCAAAGTATTGATTGATGGTCATGATGTGACGAGTCTTCAGATGCGATCGCTACGACAACAAATTGGTGTTGTCGATCAAGAAACCTTTTTGTTCGGCGGTACGATTCGGGAAAACATTAGCATCGCTCACCCAGAAGCCACTTTAGAAGAGATTACCCAAGCGGCGAATCTAGCAGGGGCTTCGGAATTTATTCAGCAATTACCTATGGGTTACGAAACCCAAATCGGTGAAGGCGGCGGAATGCTCTCTGGTGGACAACGTCAACGTCTAGCAATTGCTCGTGCTTTACTAGGTAATCCCCGGTTGTTAATTTTCGACGAAGCAACCAGTCACCTCGATGCAGAATCAGAACGCATCATTCAAAACAATTTGAAAACAATTCTCCAAGGACGTACCAGCTTGATTATTGCCCATCGACTTTCTACCATTCGCAATGCTGACTTGATTCTGGTATTAGATCAAGGTGTGTTGGTGGAAAGCGGGACTCACAAGGAATTAATCGCCAAAAAAGGTCATTACTACTACCTCAATCAACAACAACTTGCTCAAGTAGGTTGACAGTATTCCTTTGATCACAAACTATGCCTCATCCATCCAATAATTCATCATCACCATTCACCCCAACCGATGATCAGCAACTGAGCACTCCACTTAATTCAGTTGAGGAAAATAATGCTGTAGCAGTTAATGCCAAAGATTGGTTTTACGGTACAGAGGAATTACTAGATGCTTTACCTCGTCTTTGGACGCGTTCTTTGCTGTATTTGCTGATAGGTTTTAGTGCGATCGCCTTACCGTGGGCTATGCTGTCTCAAGTTGATGAGACAGGAACTGCTAGAGGACGTATCGAACCACTAGGCGCAACGCAAAGATTAGATTCTCAAGTCACCGCCAGTATCACTGCTGTTAAGTCCCGATTTTTGACGTTTTCTTTTGCCTTTAGACTTGCGAGTCATCCCTTTAATATTTAACTTTTCAGTCGCTACCAAGCTATTACAGCTAACTATTTGTGTAGAGACTTTAAGCCATAACATATCGACTTGTCTGTTATCTTAAAACGGTAGCATCTTGAAAGCGGATTGACAACTATGAAGCAAGTGACAACGCGAATATCCGATAGGGAATTTGAACACCTGCAAAAATATTGCGAGATCTCAGAAAGAACTCAGTCAGAAGTAATTCGTAATTTAATACGAAAATTGTCAATCAAAGGGGCATTGAACCCCATTGATTGACCGCTATACGAACCCAGTCCGCTTCGCTGAGACTGGGGACTGCCGCGATGAGCGTTCAAAGGAGCATTTTGCGATTGTCCAGCAAGGGCGAATCGCAAAAAGCGCCCTTGCCTCCAACCGCACTCCGTGCAGTTAGTTGCCCTGTCCCTCTGGGACAGGGGGCAGGTTTCTAGAAAATTGCCGTGGCAAGAAGAGCGATCGCCTGTGGCAAAATCCGATGTTCCTGAACTTGAATCCTAGCGTGGAGCGTTTCTGGTGTATCATCAGGTAGCACTGGCACGGCTGCTTGCATCACAATCGGACCACTGTCCATCTCTAAACAAACGAGATGCACAGTACAACCAGTAATCTTCACCCCAGAGGCAAGGGCTTCTTCTACTGCACGCCCACCCTTAAAACTGGGTAACAAGCTGGGATGGATATTGATAATCTTGTCAGGAAACGCATCGATGAAAACTGACGTTACCAGTCGCATCCAACCTGCCATAACTACCCATTCCACATCATACTGCCGCAAAGTTTGCACAATTTGCTCATCCAATTCTTCGCGGCTTTTGTAGTCGCGGTGATTAAGAAGCACAGCAGGGACAGCCCACTTTGCTGCCCGGACTGCGGCATAAGCATCTGGATTGTTGTAGATTAAAACTTGAATTTGGGCGTTTAGTTGCCCATCTTTGATTGCTTGGGCAACAGCCTCAAAATTACTGCCATTCCTAGAAGCCAAAATTCCCAATTTCAAGGGAGATTGTGTCCCAAGTGTGTCAGCACTTATATCGGGAGAAACCAGGCTAGGGGAGACAGCGCCGTGGGCGGGTTTCCCGACTTGAGGCGACTGTCGTGTAGAATCAGGGCGAAGCGTCATAACGGCAGGGAGGATGAATCAGTAGATGCCAAAAATATATACTACTAAGTCGTGGTTAGATAATGATACAGTTGCCGCCTGGATTTTTCTCACTCCCGCAGTGATTTTTCTGGGCATCTTTATCCTTGGTCCTATTGCCTATTTGTTCTTCCTCAGCTTCACTGCTGGTAATTTCAGCTCAACAGGTGCTTACTGGGTGGGACTTAAAAATTATTGGCGCTTGCTTCTCAATCCTGATTTTTGGCAAGTTCTTGGTAACACTTTTTATTTTACAGTTGCTACGGTCATTCCCAGTCTCGTTATTCCTTTAGGACTGGCAGTGCTGTTAAACCGTAGCATAGCATTGCGCGAAGCCTTGCGAACCACCTATTTCCTACCTTCAATCATTTCTCTGGTAGCCGCAGGTTTAGGGTTTCGCTGGTTGTTTCAACCCGAAGGACCAGTGAACGCACTATTAAATAGTATTGGCATTTCGTCAATTTCCTGGCTAGGAGACACCTTTTGGGCAATGCCAGTACTCATTATATTAAGTATTTGGAAACAATTGGGTTTCAATATGGTCGTGTTCTTGGCAGGGTTGCAAGCAATTCCTCCGAGTCGTTACGAAGCGGCGGAACTTGATGGCGCGAATTCTTGGCAACAATTTTGGCATATTACCCTACCCGGATTACAACCCACTTTAATATTTGCCACAGTCACGACTGTGATTTTTACGTTGCGGAGTTTTGAACAAGTTTATGTAATGACTAGTGGAGGTCCTTTGAATTCTACTAATTTACTGGTTTATTACATTTATCAAGAAGCCTTTGGTCAATTTGATTTTGGTTATGCAGCCGCCGCCGCAACTGTACTCTTAGCAGTAACGCTGGTGCTAGTGTATTTGCAGTTGCGAACTTGGGGTGACGAAAGTTAGGAATTATGAATTACAGCGCTTCTTCTTATGATTACACTACAAATCGTAGGGTGGGCATTGCCCAGAAAAGTTTATGTGATGCGCATTTGAGATATTATGCCGCAATGCCCACCTTACAGAAAACCGCTGTATGAATCATCAAAAGTTTCATAATGCATAATCTAAAATTCATAATTTATATGATACCTGCTCTTCTCTTGCTGGTTCTTTTGCTTGTTCCAATTTACTCAATGTGTTCAACGATAGAAAACCGAAACCAACTTTAGAGGCAATATCTAGCAGCGTGTAAAACATTGTCTCAGAACCCTGACCGAAACTGCTGAAGCCTTCTGGGCTAAGAATCCATACAATCGGATAGAGTGTCCACAGCACGAGATGCACAGTTACTAGCTTGCGAAATGCTTGCTTTGATCTGGGATGTTTGCGTTCAGCTTGAACACGGTAGGGCTGCACCAGCAAGTAGATAATTGCTAAGTAAGCAGCGCAACTCACAATATACCAAATGTAGCTCATTGGTTTGGGTGTAACTGTAGCAACGAACCCAGTCGCCAGCATATAGGCGTTTGCTCCCAATAAGCTACCTGTAATAGGCAGACTCGTTTTTCCTAAAAAAGTTAAATCTAGCAGCAACAGCGGCGTGGAAAAAAACCAAGTGAGAAATCTTACCCAATAGGTTGGACGACCATTGATAATATTAACTCCTAGACCGAATGCCATTGCTAGATACAGTCCAGCAGCAATCAAGCAAATGAAAAAATTTAATGTATACAGTATTTGCCATCGCTCATTTTTAGCATTATGTGCGCCGAACCCGAAAAAAACACTTCCTAGTGCCATGCTAATGACACCAATCCACAGCCAAGTTTGAGTCATGTAGAGTTTTTAGCTTTTCAGTAATTATTGACTTTTGTAAATATTGCTTGCAATTATCCCAGTATTGCAATTTAAAAAGATGCTTCTAAATGCGTATTTTCAACTTACCAAAATATGTATTCCAATAGGATTTAAAGATTATCAAAATACTATCAAAAGGTAGATTATGTTTATTAACTACATCACCTTAATGTTAATTAATTTGGTAGCAGGGCTGTTTCTGCTTGCCGGTTACGTATATTTTGGTCTGAATCGCACCAATCAAAAACGTTGGGTTCCTGGCTTTGGTATGACAGGGGCGATCGCACTTGTTACCGGCTTACACATGATTTTCACTTGGCCCGTGACTGGAAGTTACAATATTGCTTATGGCGAAACAACAGTTTTGTTTGGGATTTTGTTTCTCGGTACTGCGATCGCATTAGCCCAAGGTTGGGATTTACTGACAGTAGCAATCTATGGCTTCTTCGCTGGACTTGCAGCCATTGTAATTGGTGTACGCATCATTAACCTGGGTTTGACAAAGAGCCCGTTATTATCAGGAATCGGATTTATCCTTACAGGGTTAGGAGGAGTATTTGCAGCACCAACACTGTATTTCCAATCGATACGCACCTTGCGGATAATTGGCGCAATAGTACTGGTAGCTGCTGCTTTAATCTTCGCTTTCACAGGGTATCTAGCTTACTGGGGACATCTTGCTAATTACTCCAATTGGAAGCCCTTACCCATGCAAACACCTTAATCGGTACTGAGTTGTGAGTACTAAGTAATCTGTTCTAAGCCCATCCCCTAAACACAACTTTAGTTATTTGCTAAAATATCAAGCTTTCGTGACCTTTATCAAAGTATTTTGACACAAAAAAGGACTCTCTCGCGCCTATATTGAGCCTCTTACCGATTTTTCGGAATTTTTTTGAGATTTTTACTCAGCATATCTACTTCTGGGGTGTAATTTCAAAAATACAATGATTTTCAGTATCTCCAGTTTGGATATATTACACCCAAAGGTCAATACCATGAAAAACTTTACTGAAAAACAGGAATTCATTTTCAGTCAAATTACAGATCAATGTTTTCAACAAAGGGACTTAAGTGGATGCGACTTAAGTGGAATCGACTTGAGAGCAGTTGATTTAAGTGGAATTAATTTGATAGGAGCAGATTTGCGCTTTGCAAATCTCAGTGGCGCTGTCCTCACAGGTGCAAACCTAAGTGGCGCAAATTTAATGCAAGCCAATCTGCAGGAAGCTTATTTGTATGAAGTTTCTTTGTGTGAAGCTAACTTAACTGCTGCTGATTTAACCCATGCAAATTTGTGCGGGGCTTTTTTATGGCGAGTGAAATTATGTGCAAGTAAGCTATGGGGAGCTTCCTTGTGTGATGCTGATTTAAGCGAAGCCGACTTAACCGAAGCTAAATTAGTTGAAGCATCGCTCATCGAAGCCAATTTAGTGAGAGCCAATCTCACTGGCGCACAGCTATGTGGAGCGATGCTGCTAGAAGCAAATTTGAATCAAGCTAACTTAACTGCTGCTGACTTAACATGGGCAAATCTCATGGAAGCAAACTTGAGTGAGGCAAACCTTTGGGAGGCAAATTTGACGAATGCAAAACTACAAGGTGCTATCATGCCTGACGGAACAATTCACCAACCTCAAATATTCTTTTTTTAATTCAGGGAAAGTGACTCGTCTTTAGTGTAGAGACGTGACGCCAGTCGCCTACGGAGGGAGACCCTCCTGCAGCGCTGGCTCGCCATGGCACGTCTCTACAAATAGTTGCCAAATAGTTAAAATTCTCGTTGCGAGAAAATAAAGATAGCTATTGCTAACAGTAAGATAGTGTATATTAAGGCATAGCCAGCATTTAAAATGAGTGAGAGCGTGTCAGGCAGCGCGGCTAAACCATACACAGCTTCATTTTTCAAATCTAATCGAGATAAATCTGGCAAGATAAGATACAAAGCTTGAGTCATCCGTTCAATGCTAGGGTTGCTACTCTGACGACTCAGTTGTAGTAGATCTTTGGTAAAATTACCCATGAGATACACTGCAAATGTTAAAGCTGTTGCTAACAAAGAACTAGTCAACACACCCAAGGTCATCGCGACAGCAGTTATTAAGGATAACTGTAAAAAGAGAAAAATTGCGGCAAGAAGAAGACTTGCCACAGGATAAGGAATATTTTTAAATTGCAAAAATCCTAGGTAAATCACCGTCATGATGACGATGAGTACGGCTAGCACTGCTAATAAACCAAAGTATTTACCAACAATCAATTCACTGCGGCTTAAAGGTTTGGCAATTAATAGCAAAACAGTGCGTTTCTCAATTTCTTTGTTAATCAATCCTGTGCCAACAAATATAGCAACAATTAAGCCCAGAAAACTCATTACCGCCAAACCAAAGTCTAAAAACATTTTGTCCTGTGTGGTTGCGGCAAATTCAGGAAGTAAGAGCAGGGCGGCTGCGAGTATTAAAGCATAAAAACCAATAATGTAAAGGATGCGATCGCGCACCACTTCCCGAAACACATTGCTTGCCAATACAAACACTCTGCCAAAATTCATAGGAAATTCGTCATTAGTGATTCTTCCCCAATACTCGCGCTCGTCGCAAAGCGTCCCGTGAGGGATACGCTCTCTACCCCCATCCCCCTCATCTCTTCACTGCTGTGGTGGTGGTGAACCTGCAAAAAATGAAGTTTTTCTTTCGCACTCAATTTCAGCGATTGTATTTCTCTGCTCCGCTTTCCTGCCTGTTTGAGTGGAGGTACTTCCAGACTCTACCACCGGATCAACTCGACAGGATTTTACTAGGTAATATCCACGGGGATTGGAACTAGGACCCTTCCAGATACTTAGTAAATCCAGTTTGTATCCGTCCTTGACACCGGATATACGCGGTTCAACGCCCCATAAAGACCTTTCTTCATATTCTGCCAAGTTTGTTTGTATGACTTGCCTGCCTAAGTTGCCCACTCTTTGTCTAGCATCGATTAACCACTGCTCTACTTGCGACCAGGGTTGTCCAGCTATTTGTGCTTCCACTTGCGAAGTCAGTTTATCTAAAATTAAAACGCCGTTTTTTGGAATTTTGTCAGTGGGTTGTGTTTTGACAACAAAGGCACTGTCCTGATAATTATCTACCAGCAGACTGGGATATTCGTTTATCCAATTATCTGTCACAAAATAGAATTGTAACCAGCAACTGATTACCATAGAACTGCCAACTAACATAATGATTTTTTGGCGGTCTTCTATCTTCGGAAGTTGAGCTTTTGCTTCTGTACCAGTTCCTTCAAAAAATTCTGGAATTGCAGTAATGACTGCCGAAATTGTTGGCCAGAGAACAATTGTTCTTGGTGTAAAAACATCTTCTTGATTACCAAAGGCAAAAACACTGACTAAGAACCCAGTGATCACTGACCCTATTGGCATATTGGTACCAGGAATCAGTAACGGATTGTCTGTCGTATACCAAGCAGTACCAAAAATTAAAAATAACCAACCACAAAATGAAATTAGATCTTTTATATAACCTGCAGAAAGAGATGACATTAACCCAGAAAAAATACTGAGATAAATTAAAGTCTGCCAGGAATAAGCTCTCGGCGGAATAAATATCTTTTTGAGTCGCTCGTAAACGTCTTCAATAATTCCAAATAAACCAAAAACATCTCTCAATATTTGCATAGTTTCTCCTTTATTTATGGCTGCTCATTATTGAATCATTATGAAATATCAATTCATAAAACTGAATATTTTTACGTATTTACCGAACGAATAAATAAAATGATTGCTATCAAACTATAGCTGAGCGCATTCCCTATAAGTATTGTGGTTACTACATTGGTATTTTGCCATTTACTCTTAAAAGCACGACGGGAATTACGCCGTTGTTGAATTGGTTGAGGTTCCGGAGCAGCTTTTTTGAGTTCACTTAATGACATTAACAAAATTCTCAACAAAAAATACTTAACTAAAAAAGTCCCAAAGAAAATTATAAAAGCCGTTAAAATCATTAATGTTTGTATATTTGGGGCTTGTAAGCGATTGAAAAAAATAAAATTTATTAATTCTGATTTGATTTGTGGAGGCAACACTGGATCGAGAAAGAAAAATATGATCCAACCAATGACGTTGGAAAAAACATTGATAGATACGGCATAAAAAGCACTCGTCTTTTTGTCAAATTTTAGCCTTGTATTTAAGACATACGCTTCTAGAGGAATTGCTACTAGTAAAAATAAAAAATTAAACAAAATTGCTCCAAGGGGAAAAATGCGGGGAAGTGGAAGTTCAGGAATTTCAAACATAAACAAGTCATCGCTAAGGTGTAACTTTAAGAGAGTATAACCGTAATACTGAGCGTGTTGCGGGCAATTATCTCATCTTATTTCGCGAGAGACCCCACATAGGCGCGGATCTTGGTGGGGAGGGATAGCGGTCAAGTTTAATCGTTCGTTCGCGTAGCGTGCGCGAAGCGCATTGCCATTAAACTTGACAATTTACGAGATGGCAGCACGATCAAACCCGTGCAACGCTTTCCCAGTCGGACTTTGTTTTTACTGAATTGACCTAACCGTTTCCAGCTTTGGTCAGATACAGAAACTTGTTTTTCAGTGTCACCGCTCACCCAGCCCAGGTAAGTCTTTTTCCCTTGAGTAGCTTGAACCAAATCGCCTTTTCTGAATCCGTGACGGGTTATAGTACCGCCATACTTGCGCCTAACTCCACCCTTTGCGGGAAGCATGAGATGCAGTTGACGACGCGATATTGGAGGACGGCGAATGATTGTAAATGGGGCGGGTGTTACAGTGACATCCCCCTTCCATCCCATTGATTGAGTGGACGTAATACCGTAGTGGATAAAGGCGCTACAAGCCAGAGCTACTCCATCTACAGCGTGAGTTGCTGGAATGGTATCACCCTTAAAATGCTTTTGCTTGTGGAGTCCTAGTTGTTGTCTAATATTGGCAGTTTGCCAACCCTCTACTTCGCGTACATCATCCCAATCGTTGCGCAAGTTTTCTAGCTGCCAATTCTGCCCAACCATCACCGGGCTAAAACCTTTATCGCCTCGTGCATTGACTATTTCGTAGGTCACTGTGGTGATTGGGTAGATGAGCGACAATTCGTTAAGCACTCGTAACTCTAGCTCCCGATTAGCGCGAATACTTGGTGGTATCTTGCATTGACGGCGGTTGTCAAACCTTGCTTGCCGATGGGCGCGTTGGCTGAATTCAACACAGCGGTCAATCCTACGACCTCTGCGACCACGTCGCATCATGGCGCGTTGCTCCATGCGGTCAATGACCGTTTTAAACGGTAGTTGCAGATGGGCTAACCATAAGGTAAATTTGGCAGATTGTACGCCAACGCCTGTAAATAGTTTGCCTGGATCGATACCAACTGCAATTGGTTGTGTATTTGGCGCTGAGGGGCAGCGAACTAGTTGAATCTGGAAAATACTAAGGTCGTTGTGTACAACCTTTGCTTTTCCTTGCTTTAACCAACGCCTCGCCCTACTAGGCTTTGTTGGCATTAATACCTTGCCTGATGGCGATAATACTGGAACTCGATACATTTTGAGATAATCCTCTTTTCAGAGTTGTAAGTCCCCTCGCCCAACTAATTACAGATGTCTTGGCTTGACCCAACGGCTAAACAAATAGCCTTAAAGTGTGTCCGAACTGGGGAAGTATTCGGAAGTTTTTAGCCGTAACTAGTCTCAATGGGCTATTCAACGCTTACGTCCCTAAGTTTGTTCGTGAGCTACCCCGTCCTCAGTCCCGAACGCGAGTGCGTCTCCGAAGGAGAAGGGCAGGGCGGGGTAGTTGAATCTTCCAGTCTTTTACCATGTTTTTGTTCTAGTATTTCGTTGTTGCTTTTGTTGCTTTTCTTCATATATCTCCATACCTTATGGGGTGTGGGGTGTGAAGAATTCCTACAGCCCCTTCATTTTTACGCACGGTAAATCTGGGCAACCGTATCAAAAATCGCGAGCATAAGCACGAATAGATCCGGTGCGTAGTGACGGTATTATCACTCAAAAATCCAAAAACCACACGTGTAGCCACGTCACTACGCAACGGTTGCCCAGATTTACACAGGTTTACCCAAGCCCGCAACGCCAGTTCCCTGAATCGGGGAAACCCTCCGTATCCCTCACGGGACGCAAAGCGCTCAGTTCGCCTCTGTCGGGAAACCCTCCTCTCAGTAGCGGAGACGCTGCTTTGAACACGACTTCTGTGCGCACGGGACTGACACAAGCTGCACCCTACACCCAAGAGTGCAAAACCTTCGGTAAGATGAAAGACTGCCACGTTACAGCTTTCATTCATATGACAAGGAACGGCATCGGTATTCGCACGGCTCAATTGCGATCCTCACGGCTTACTGGTCAAATTCACGTTTATGATGGCTCAGGGAAAGGCAAGTCACAAGCAGCTTTAGGAGTTGTTTTGCGATCTATTGGTTTAGGGATAAATACTGCCAACAATTCTAACCGTGTTTTGCTGTTGCGGTTCTTAAAAGGACCAGAACGGGATTATGACGAAGATGGGGCTATTACCGCCTTGCAACGCGGTTTTCCCCATCTAATCGACCAAGTTCGCACTGGCAGAGCAGAATATTTTGGACCAGACGAAATTACGCTTTATGATCGGGCTGAAGCAGCGCGGGGCTGGGATGTGGCTAAAGGTGCTGTAGCCTCGGGTTTGTATTCAGTTGTCGTCTTGGATGAAATTAACCCCGTTTTAGATTTAGGTTTGCTTGGAGTCGATGAAGTGGTGCGGACACTAAAATCCAAACCACAGGAGTTAGAAATCATTGCTACTGGACGCGCAGCACCGCAACAGTTGCTGGATATTGCCGATTTACACTCGGAAATGAAACCCCATGTCCACCCAACAGCAAAAGCACAGGGAATACAAGGTATAGAAATTTATACAGGGGCTGGCAAAGGTAAATCTACGAGTGCTTTAGGTAAGGCGTTAAAAGCTATTGGTCGGGGAATCAATCATCCTGGGTCAACTCGCGTATTGATTATGCAGTGGCTAAAAGGTGGCACAGGCTACACTGAAGATGCTGCTATAGCTGCTTTACAGCAGTCATATCCAGAGGTGGTAGACCATCAACGCTGTGGACGAGATGCCATTGTCTGGCGCAACTCCCGTCAAGAAATGGACTACTTGGAAGCCGAACGCGGTTGGGAAATTGCTAAGACTGCGATCGCCTCCGGATTGTACAAGACCATTATCCTTGATGAGCTTAATCCCACAGTTGACTTGGAACTCCTACCAGTCGAACCGATTGTTCAAGCTTTACTCCGCAAACCCCGCGATACTGAAGTTATTATCACTGGTCGCTGCCAAAATCAGCCAGCATACTTTGACTTGGCTAGCGTTCACTCTGAAGTTTACTGCCACAAGCACTACGCCAATCATGGTGTAGAACTTAAGCAAGGGGTAGATTTTTAAATGAGTCATTAGTCATTAGTCATTAGTCATTGGTTAAAATAGCTTGACAATTGACTAATGAGTAAATCCCAGTCACCCAATCAACAGTAACTTGTTTTGTCATTATGGATAACAATACGCTTGACTTAATCACAGGGGGAGTGGCGATCGCTATTATGTTAGGCGGCTTCGTCATGATGTTTACCACTGTTTTCACCACCAAACGCAAGTAAGCAGACAAACATTCAAAAAACAAGACGAGACACTATCTATGTCATAAGATGTGCAAGAAGCGCGATATGCAAAGTTTGTGAGTGTAACGAATGTCAAATATTGTTAAGCGCCAATCTCGGAACCGAAAACTCAAGCAAAAGCCCATCGGTTTACTTTTAGTTATTTTGGCTTGGAGTTTAGCTATGGGATGGCTGTTAGCCTTGGCAACTCATGCTCAAGGTGCGACTCCTAGCTCAGAGGTAGGTACCGTTGACGTAGTGCCTGCACAATACCAACTGGGACAAGAAGTGTATATAGAAAACTGCTCCACTTGTCACATTGCCTTACCACCCGCTGTTTTGCCTACCCAAACTTGGAAAAATCTCCTGGAAGACACACAACATTACGGTACACAGTTAAAGCCTTTAGTCGATCCGCCACGGATTTTAGTATGGAGGTATATTACAGCCTTTTCCCGTGTGCAACTACAAGACGAACAAACACCATATCGCGTTAATAGCTCCCGGTATTTCAAAGCTTTGCATCCCAAAGTTAAACTACCCAACCCCGTGGAGATTGGCAGCTGTGTTAGCTGTCATCCCAGTGCTGCAGACTTTAACTTTCGTCGCCTGACTCCGGAGTGGGAGAACTCGCAGTAATCGAGTAATCAATTCACGCATTCGCATTCAGGAGAAATTCAAAAGGTACGGCATCATAGAATTTCTCTGTCACTCCCTCACTCCCCCATCTGCCTCATCTGCCTCATCTGCCTCATCTGCCTCATCTGCCTCATCTGCCTGTTGGGCGATCGCTACCTATGCATGGTCGGGCTTCTGTGCTGTATCTGGAGGCAAAATGATACTATAAAAACAGTTTAAATTTAAGCTGAAAATTAAAACCAATCATTTAGTGAATTAATTGGCTTTTTATACTGCTTTTTTTAGCAGAACCTCATGTACAACCGATGCAAAACCACAAAGCCTCAGCAAGGCGCGTTGCTGAAGGCATACGCTCCAGGAAGGGAACCCCGCAGCAGGCGACTGGCGTGCATGGTTCCCCTTCGTGCATGCAAACTGCCGTTCGGTTGAGTTAAGAGTTTATAATCAATCGCAATCCTTATAATTTCCATCCCCCTTGATTCTGTATAATCTGCCATGCTAAAGACCTTGTTGGGCGATCCCAACGCTCGTAAACTTAAGAAATACCAACCTTACATTACAGAAATTAATCTTCTAGAGGAAGAAATAAAAGCCCTTTCGGATGATGAGCTAAAGGGCAAAACAGTAGAGTTTAAACAGCGTCTCAAGAAAGGCGAAACTCTGGATGATATCTTAAGCGAAGCGTTTGCTGTAGTACGGGAAGCAGGACGGCGAGTGTTAGGGTTGCGGCACTTTGATGTTCAACTTTTAGGCGGTGTCATCCTGCATACAGGGCAAATTGCCGAAATGAAAACTGGTGAAGGGAAAACTTTGGTTGCTACCTTGCCGAGTTATTTGAATGCCCTTACAGGAAAAGGCGTACACGTCATCACTGTAAACGATTACCTGGCTCGTCGGGACGCGGAATGGATGGGACAGGTGCATCGCTTCTTGGGATTAACTGTAGGGCTGATTCAGCAAAGCATGACGCCCACTGAACGCAAGAAGAACTACGACTGTGACATTACTTATGTCACCAACAGCGAAGTGGGTTTTGACTACCTGCGCGATAACATGGCGACAGACATCAAAGACGTGGTGCAGCGCCAGTTCAACTACTGCGTAATTGACGAGGTAGACTCTATCTTAGTTGACGAGGCGCGGACCCCGTTGATTATTTCCGGACAGGTAGAAAGACCCACAGAAAAATATTTAAAAGCCGCTGAAATCGCAATAGCGCTGCAAAAAGAAGAGCATTACGAAGTTGATGAAAAAGCTCGTAACGTGCTGCTGACGGATGAAGGGTTTGCTGAAGCGGAACAGCTTTTGGGAGTAAAAGATTTATTTGACCCAGAAGATCCGTGGGCGCACTTCGTTTTTAACGCCATTAAAGCAAAAGAACTGTTCCTCAAGGACGTAAACTATATTGTCCGCAATGGAGAAGTGGTTATCGTAGACGAATTTACTGGTAGAGTCTTGCCAGGACGGCGTTGGAGCGATGGACTGCACCAAGCAATTGAAGCAAAAGAACGAGTAGAAATTCAGCCGGAAACTCAAACTTTAGCGACAATTACCTACCAAAACATGTTCTTGCTGTATCCAAAACTCGGTGGTATGACCGGAACGGCAAAAACGGAAGAAGTCGAGTTGGAAAAAATTTACAAACTGGAAGTTACGGTAATCCCCACCAACAGAACGAGAAGACGCCAAGACTTGTCTGATATGGTCTTTAAGACAGAAGCGGGCAAGTGGGGGGCAATTGCTAAAGAATGTGCGGAAATGCACAGCATCGGCAGACCAGTGCTGGTGGGAACAACAAGCGTGGAAAAATCGGAATATCTCAGTCAGTTGTTAAGGCAGATGGAGATTCCCCACGAACTGCTTAACGCCAGACCAGAGAACGTGGAACGCGAAGCGGAGATTGTCGCGCAAGCAGGACGTAGGGGTGCAGTAACAATTGCGACAAACATGGCGGGTAGAGGGACTGACATTATCTTGGGTGGTAATGCCGAGTATATGTCACGTCTGAAGCTGCGGGAATACTTGATGCCCCGCATTGTGAAGCCGGAAGATGATGATACGTTTGGCATTCACAGGGCGGCTGGATTACCGTCCCCCAGCACTGGCGGAGGTCAAGGTTTTGTCCCAGGTAAGAAAGTGAAAACTTGGAAAGCTTCGCCACAGGTTTTCCCGACTCAGCTTACCAAAGAAACTGAGAAACTCCTCAAAGAAGCGGTGGAAATTGCTGTGCGGGAGTATGGCGATCGCAGCTTAACAGAACTGGAAGCAGAAGACAAAGTCGCTGTGGCGGCGGAAAAAGCTCCCACGAACGACCCGGTGATCCAGAAATTGCGCGAAGCTTACAAGCGTATTAAGCAGGAGTACGAACAGTTCACCAATCGCGAACACGATGAGGTCGTGGAATTAGGCGGTTTGCACGTGATTGGTACAGAACGTCACGAGTCGCGACGGATTGACAACCAGTTGCGGGGACGCGCAGGACGCCAAGGTGACCCGGGTTCGACAAGATTTTTCCTCAGCTTAGAGGATAACTTGTTGCGGATTTTTGGTGGCGATCGCGTCGCACGCCTGATGGATGCCTTCCAAGTAGAAGAAGATATGCCCATCGAATCCGGAATGCTCACCCGCAGTTTGGAAGGCGCACAGAAAAAAGTCGAAACCTACTACTACGACATCCGTAAGCAGGTGTTTGAGTACGACGAGGTGATGAATAACCAGCGCCGTGCTATCTACGCCGAACGTCGTCGGGTGCTAGAAGGGCAAGACCTCAAAGAACAGGTCATCAAGTACGCTGAAAAAACGATGGATGAGATCGTTGATTTCTACATCAACCCAGACTTACCCTCAGAAGAATGGGAATTAGACAAGTTGGTTGATAAGGTCAAAGAATTTGTCTATCTGTTGGCGGACTTGCAGCCAAATCAATTAGAAGATATGTCAGTTGGCGAGATTAAAGCCTTCCTGCACGAACATGTGCGAATTGCTTACGACCAAAAGGAAGCCCAAATTGACCAAATTCAAGCTGGATTAATGCGGCAAGCTGAACGATTCTTTATCTTGCAGCGGATTGATACCCTCTGGCGGGAACACCTGCAACAGATGGATGCCTTACGCGAATCCGTGGGATTACGCGGTTACGGTCAAAAAGACCCGCTGATTGAGTACAAGAGCGAGGGGTACGAATTATTCTTGGATATGATGATCAACATCCGCCGAGATGTGGTTTACTCCTTGTTCATGTTCCAGCCGCAACCTCAGCCAGCGATGCAAGCACCTTCAGAGATGGTTTGAGGTGAAGCACAATAAATGAGATCTCATATCTCACGCAAAGACGAGGGCAGCGCTCTTGGTCGGGAAATCCTCCTGCATAGCGCTGGCTCGTCTTTGTGTTATTGAGTGAAATTGCCTAACAGTTTTCTATCATAGATATAGAAACCTTTGCGGTTTTTACTACGGAGGCTCCCACAACGCAAACACCCGTAAAAGTACGCTTTGAGGAGTACCTAACTGAGGATGACGGGACTAACAACCGTTATCAACTAGTAAGTGGGAGACTGGTTTTAAGGAGAATAGTTATGGATAAGGTTTTTTCGATAGACAAGCTGTGCTCTGAGTCGTCAGGAGAAGTCCCAACTGCGGGGGTAGGTAAGATGTCCAAGGCTGACCGTCTTGTAGTGCGTGGTACAACGGAATATTCTATATATTATCGTGCAAAGGTCTTCAAGCTTTTGATAGTCGCCATGACAGCATTGGGAATCAGTTTTTTATCGCCTCAACAAGCTTCGGCACAAACTAATTCTACTTCCAGTCCTCCTGGTGTGGGCAACATTCCCAATTATCCTGTTGGGACGCGCATCTATCCGAATGGTGTGATTAACACACCAAATGGCAGTACGATTGCTCCTGCCACGACAATTAATAATGGCAACGGTACTACCACTTACTATTACCAGGATGGGACGCGCATTAACACCAATAGCAATACAGTTAGTCCTGGTGGAAGTTTTCTCACACCAGGAAGCTCGAATGGAGGGTTCCCACCTACACCCCAAAACCCTAACAGAGGGATTTTGCCCGCGCCAGGAAACTCGAATAGAGGTCTGAACAATCAGTAGCTACCCTCAGACCTTAAGGAGCGAAAAATCTCAAAAGGGCAAGTTCAGATCAAGACTCCTTACGGCTTTAGCTTTTGAGGATTGTCAATTCATATAAATAGGAAGAAGCTTCAGTGTAACAGGTTTAACTCAAGCGACTATTGCTACATTTAAAGCACTTGGAGCAGTAGAAGTTTAACCTACAGCAAACTCTGTAAATTTTCTTTTATAAGGCGAGTGAAATCCTAATACAATATCTTGCTTGGGAACGCCTAACTCTACTAATTCATCGGCAATGTTAGCTTCCGTACCATTATGCTGAATCCAAATTTTTTCATCCTTGATATCAAGATGCAAAACGCAACCATATACCCGTCTCTTGTTCTGCCAACCCACATAAACTAACTGATAGTGGTCATGTTCAGTATCAAAAATAGTCTGTACTTCAACTTCACCTTCTGATTTACCGTACTGACTATATGTTGTTAGTAGCTGTTTAATATATGCTCGATAATCATCTAATTTTGCCATGTGATAATCACCTCATTTTCAATGTTATAAATTAGCAAACGTAATTGATATTGTTGAATTATCATCTGAGTAAATGGCAGTTGAAAAAAAGTATCATAGGTATCGGATGGAACTGCTAAATATAAAGCACGTTCTGGCTCTTTTTGTGAAAGTGCAAAACGATAATTAATAAACTGTCCAAGGGCAGTATGAAATTCAGAAATGGTTGATTGACCAATAAAACTCTTAACTTCTACAGCTATTTTTTGTCCTTTTCTTTCAGCAGCAATAATCTTTTCTGCACCTAAATCAATGTAGAGTTCAACCAAACCCCACTCAATACGTAAAGGGTCATCAGTAATAGTCCACCCATCCCTTTGTAATGCCGATTTAACAATATCGTGAAATTTATCTTTAGCTGACATAACCTGTTTGTCCGCCCTTTTTGGGCATTCTATTTATATGCTATCCATCTTCTCAAGGCATAGCCAGGGCACAAACTCATGAGTGACAATAAAAGCAAGGTTAAATTTGTCAATAAGCAATTTTGCTTATTTATGCGGAATTGTAACGGTACGCCTCTGGCTTTGTGCCTGTACAGGATATAAGCGTGCGTTCACCTGCACAGTTACAATGATGAAGACAGTTTTCGACAAAACGCGAGGCAACAAATGGGATTGGCTGGGGTGAGAATTATCTTAGTAGAACCAGCAGGTCCTATGAATGTAGGGTCGATCGCACGGGTGATGAAAAATTTTGGGTTCAATCATCTGGTGTTAGTTAATCCTCAGTGCGATCCGCTTTCACCAGAAGCGTTGCAAATGGCAGTCCATGCCAAGGATGTTCTAGAATCAGCGGTATCAGTAGCGACAGTAAAAGAAGCATTGCAAGGATGTACGCGGGCGATCGCCACGACAGCTCGTGTTCGTAACTGGGATTCCCCCCTAGAAAACCCCCGCACAGCGCTACCCTGGTTATTGGAGCAACCAGAACAACCCGCCGCGCTCATTTTTGGTAGGGAAGACAGGGGATTGAGTAATGAAGAATTAAATTATGCTCAGCGGTTTATTCGCATTCCTACCAGTTCGAGCTATCCATCGTTGAATCTGGCGACTGCTGTGGGAATTTGCTGTTATGAACTGGCACATAGTGACGCCCAGAATGAAGAGGACACGGGGACTTCTTCTCTCTGGGCGTCTTCTAGTGAGCCTGCACCTTTGGATATCTTGGAAGAATACTACCAGCAGCTAGAATCGCTACTGCTTGAGATTGGGTATCTTTATCCTCATACGGCAGCCAGCAGGATGGAAAAATTCCGGCAGTTGTACAATCGCGCTCAGCTACAAACTAAGGAAGTTGGCATGTTGCGAGGTATTTTACGGCAGGTAGAATGGGCGCTTGAGAACCGGAACAATCGTGAAGACTTTTGACTCATCGGTTACCATGTATCCAGTCATCCTCCCAAAGCCTTTGATTATGGCTTAAACTAAACACAAAAATGTTATTGGTAAGCAGAAATTGATTTCAGTAACAAGGAGCTTTAAAAGTCACTTTGAATTGTAATTAGGGAGTCGGCACAAAAAAAAACAATTCAATGCCTATCAAGGTTTGAGACAAAAGTAGCTCCGCCCCTAAGGTGAAGCCTTTATAAATATGTTTTAGATTATACACTTTTATCAGCATTGTCTTTTATGCCAATGAGAACCGTTATAAAAACTGTTTCGCGGCGTCAACCCGCCAACGGTCAGCCGGTTAAGCGCAAAGTCCAAAAGCAGGGGCAAAATAAAGTTGAAGTGCCAAAACAGCAGCAACGAGCCTCGCATAAACCAACAACACCTACACGTATAAAATCCATTCCCCCTCTTAGCCTTGCAATACCGACACGAACCGGGGTAGTAGCCCAAACAGTCAAACCAATGGCTACCGCAAAAGGGAGAATTCCACCGTATAACCCAAAGACACCACAGTTCAAGAATGTGGGGGCGCGGAAGCAGCCGTTACCCAGAAAAACCATTCCAACCCGAAAAACGCGGTTAAAGCCGATGGCAAGAACATTTTTGTATGGTCTGCGGTTGTTAATTGTGGGAGTTGGTATCGGTGCGATCGTAGGCACGGCGTTATCAGTATTAGATCCTGCTACTCGCATCGCCACACCAGAAGCAACATCACCTGAGACAACTATCAGGCAAGAAACACAACCACAACCTACCCAAAATCCCCCAGTAGCGGCTTCCAGCTTATTGTTAACTCAGGAAATTTCTTCTTTAAAAACTGTTATACAAAATTTGGCAGCGGCAAACCCCAATCTCACACCAGGAGTTTTCTTGGTAGATTTGGACAATGGCGGTTATGTGGATGTGAATGGCTCCTCTAGTTTTTCTGCTGCTAGCACGATTAAAGTTCCGATTCTAGTTGCCTTTTTCCAAGATGTAGATGCTGGCAACATTCGCTTAGATGAAACACTCACCATGCAGAAAGAAATGGTGGTAGGCGGTTCTGGGGATATGCAGTACAAACCAGTGGGAACCCAGTTCACAGCGATGGAAGTCGCAACTAAGATGATGACAGTTAGCGATAACACGGCAACAAATATGCTGATTGCCCGCTTGGGTGGTATGCAAGTGCTGAATCAGCGTTTCCAGAGTTGGGGTTTGACAACCACTGCAATTCGCAGTCCACTTCCCGATTTGCAAGGGACAAACACCACCAGTCCCAAGGAGTTAGGGAATTTGATGGCGATGGTGAGTAAAGGCAATTTGGTGAGTATGTCATCACGCGATCGCATGCTGGATATTATGCGCCGCACAGTCAGAAATCATCTCCTACCAACCGGTTTAGGACCAGGTGCAACCATTGCCCATAAAACAGGGGATATTGGGACAACACTAGCAGATGCGGGTGTGGTGGATATGCCGACTAGCAAGCGTTACATAGTCGCTGTTATGGTACAACGCCCTAATAATGACGCCCGCGCCGAAAAACTCATCAGCTCAATTTCTCGTGCGGCTTACCAACAGTTTAGCCAGACTACTGCCATACCAGGCACTACAGGCAGCACAATGCCCCCAACTGGTTATCAGTCTCCTGTCATGAGTCCGCCTTTACCTAACAACATACCCAACAATATGGGAAGAACAATGCCCCCAACTGGTTATCAGTCCCCAGTCATGAGTCCGCCTTTACCTAACAGCATACCCAACAATATGGGAAGCACTGTACCCAACAATACTTATCAGTCTCCCGTTCAGCCCCCAGTGATGAATCCGCAGTATTATTATCCTTACCAACGCTAATCTCTGTTTCATGACATCTACTACACCCTCAATCCAATTTTTTGCTGGCATTTTTGAAGAACTCAGCAACGTCAGCTTGCGAGGTAACCCTAGTTCTGGAAAGCGCATTGTTTTGATGAGATTCAATCAATTGAAAGCTTTGGAAAAATTTAACAGCTTCACTAAACAATCTTTAAATTCCATGCTTTTGACAGACGAAGAAGGTGAGATTAGCGTGACTCCTTCTTCCACACAATTTATTTTTGGCGGTGCAGAAGGTGATGAATTGCAGCGTGTAGAGTGCAAATTTGAAATTGAGCAAGATGACCATTGGGAACGATTCATGCGCTTTATGAATCGTTATGCTGAGGCTAATGGTATGGCATATGGAGAATCTTGAACCTATTCACTAACCGTTTGTAACAGTGCTGGCGTTTCCACACTTTCTTCATACTCAGCCCAAGAGGTCGAATCCTTGCCCAAAGGTAGCCCGACGATTCGACAAATCAGCGTGAACAGAAGAACTAAACCGAGATTAATCAGCAAAGCAGCCACTCCGGCATATATAGAGACGCTGAGTTTGCCAAAATGAAGTGGAAAAATTGAATTGAAACCTTGTGCTACCATCATCTGAGTCCCTGCAATCATGCCGCCTGCCCAACCTGCAACCAAAGCCCACCGGTGAAACCAACTGGTGTAGAGTCCTAAGAAAACAGCAGGTAAGGTCTGCAAAATCCAAACTCCTCCAAGTAGTTGAAAGTTAATAATATTTGTGGTTGGTAAACCCAGAATAAACACCAAAGCGCCAAACTTAACTACGAATGAAGTCAACTTGGCAACGGTGGATTCCTCGTGTGCGGTGCAATTTGGGCGGAAATACTCTCGATAAATGTTGCGGGTGAAAAGATTCGCAGCTGCAATTGACATCACTGCAGCTGGTACTAACGCCCCAATGCCAATAGCAGCAAATGCAAACCCTGCAAACCAACTGGGAAAGATGGCACTCAACAGGGCTGGAACCGCACCGCTTGCTTTGTAGGCGCTAGGCAACTCGATATGAGCAGCGATCGCCATATAACCCAACAGCGCTAGCACACCCAACATGAGGGAGTAGATAGGCAGTAATGCAGCATTGCGTTTGATCACGTTACTGTTTTTACTGCTAAGAACACCCGTGATCGAATGAGGATACAAAAATACAGCCATTGACGAACCGAAAGCTAGCGTGATATAAGCCGGATACTGAGCTGGTGCGAGAAGTTCATGGAATGTTTTGGGATTTTGCAGGGCATGTTGATGAACAGCCGCAAAAATATGATCAAATCCGCCCAATTTGGATGGAATATAGACAAGGGCTACGAGCACAACCAGCAGGATCATGAAATCTTTGACAAAGGCAATCATGGCTGGAGCGCGAAGACCGCTTGTGTAAGTGTAAGCCGCTAGAATGACAAAGGCAATAATCAATGCGGCTTCTACTGGAACCCCGATTTGGGCAATGCAGACCTCAATGCCAAACATTTGCAAAGCAATATAAGGCATGGTTGCCAGAATTCCTGTCAGCGTCACAGCCAAAGACAATAGGCTGCTACCAAAGCGTTCTCGCACAAAATCAGCCGCTGTGACATAGCCGCGATTTTTAGCGACAGTCCAAAACTTGGGCATGACAAGATAAACGAGTGGATAAGCCAAAGCCCCGTAGGGAATGGCAAAAAATCCCGCAGCACCTGAGCTATAGAGGGCGGCGGGCACAGCAATGAAGGTATAGGCAGTATACAAATCTCCACCCAATAAAAACCAGGTCACGACTGTTCCAAAACGCCGTCCTGCCAATGCCCACTCATCCAGTAAATTTAAATCACCTCGACGCCAGCGAGCTGCGACAAAGCCAAGGATCGTAACCAGAACAAAGAAAAAAATAAATACGGTTAATGCTATCCAGTCCATGATGGATATCCTCCTAATCAGTTTATTTGCAACAGAACTAAGCTTTCAGTCGATATAAACCAGCTAGAAGTAAAGACGTAAGAAATATCCAGAGCGTTTGATACCAATAGAAGAATGGAATCCCTACCAATGTGGGTTGATTTCTGTTATAGAAAGATGGATATGACAGGGCAATGGCTGGAAGAATTAAAAGCCAGCGCAGCCAAACACGTTTATTTTGAGTTGGGCGACTCACCATAACCTCTCCCTTTATAAGTTGAGTAACACGCAGGAGACTGAGCCGATGTATTGCAATTGGTACTTTGTTGCACTGCTACTGCTCTACTTCCTACACCGATGAGAGTTAACGATGTTGAAGCAATCGCGCAGAGTGAATGTTGAAAGATTGCCATTCGCTTCACATTTGAGTTATGAAATCCCTTAATTTGGGAATCCTCATGGCTTATCAGCCACTAAACTAAAGTATTTCGCATCCGTTAAGGACCAGACCAGGCAAGATTTACCAGTTAAGTGAAACTTAATCACAAAAAGTGAGGTGAAATATGCTTTCTTATATCTTGTATATAAGTGTTAATTCTTATAATTAATGAAATTAAAATAACATTAATTATATGTGTGGAATACGAAAATTCAAGCTGTTGGAGCCTGCTTATACCAATTTGAAAAAAGAATGCGACAGATACACACTCTCAAACCCTCGTTATATATGGCTTTCTTAATGCCGTACCTTATGAATGAGCGAATGCGTGAATTGGTATTAGGGAGGCTTGGTTTGTATAGCCACACTTTTCTAGAGTGTTGGTGCAAGATATGAGATCTGCGATCGCCTTTAACAGCGCTGATACCGCATCCCTGGCAATTGCGAAACTAAACCCATGAGTTCCAACTGCAACAAAGCGCTGGAAACTTCACCCGCACTCATCCCGGTTTGTTGGATAATAAAATCAAACGGTAAAGATTCTGAAGCGATCGCATCCATAACCCGTTGAAGTTCTGGTGATAAAGTTGGCAACGGTAACTGCTGTTCTAATGACGGCGATGCTTCAACAGAATCGAGTTGTGGTATTGCTCCCAGCATTTTTAACAGTTCGTCTAATTCTTTAAGAATGGGAGCAGCCCCTTGGCTGAGTAATTTTAAACACCCTTGAGATGGGTAATCATCCAGTCTTCCTGGTAGGACATAAACATCTCGCCCAAAATCGTTTGCGTAACTTGCGGTAATCAAAGCACCCGATTTTATCGGTGCTTCCATCACCAAAACAGCACGACTCAAACCTGCGATAATTCTGTTACGACGGGGAAAGTGAGTGCGATCGGGTGGGGTTTTTGCTGGATACTCACTGACAACCAACCCAGCCGTCAAAATCTGCTTGTACAGTTCTAGATTTTTGGATGGATATACCACATCTACACCCGTACCTAAAACTGCGATCGTGCGTCCTCCAGCTTTCATCGTAGCGGCGTGACTTTCAGTATCTATTCCCTCTGCTAAGCCAGAAACTACTGTGAACCCATTTTTAGCCAAAGCCGTACTAATTTGGCGAGTCCAACGAATACCATACTCCGAAGGTTGGCGTGTACCGACGATTCCAACGAGTTGTTTTTGTCCAAGATTTTCTTGCAAGTCTACTTCACCGCGATAGTAGACAATCGGCGGTGGACTGGGAATTTCTAGCAGTAACCGGGGATAGTCTGCATCTGCTGGTGTCCAGAAATTCGGGTTTTGCTCTTGGTGTTGCACAAGAAATTGTTCAGGTTGCAGACGGGAACGTTGTTGCACGACCTTTTGCAGAGTCTGAAAACCAAAACCTTCTACTTTTCCCAACTGGGCAGGCGTAGCTTCCCAAGCTGCTGCCAGTGTACCAAAATGCTGCTGCAACCGTCGTAGTAATACTGGACCAACCCCAGAAATTTGTGACCAAGCTAGCCAGTATGCACGTTCTTGTCCCAATAGTCCATCCTCACCTCTTCTGGGTTTATTATTCCCAAATTAGAAAAGCAAAGCGGACTTCCAAAAAATAAAATCTAAACTGCCTGTGGAGGAATAAGCGCGTGGATGTTGCTGTATGTTTTCCGACTTACGGCATCTGGAGTAATGACCAATGAAGCAGGAAATTTTTTCAAGGCGACGTAGGAGTTGCCCCATCCTCAGTCGTAAGACAGGATGGGGAGGATAATTAAATAGTCAAAAACTTTGCTAAACTTAGTCAAACTTTGGGAATTTAAGAAAGTTTTTCACAGAGCTTGTGTTGTATAATTAAGTTAATGCCGAAAACCAAGGCTAAAATTTCTGGTTTGTAAACCACAGTCGCGGTCATTACTAGCAAGCCTGTAAAAAGGTCAAACGGGAAGTCCACAGTTTGTTAAATTAGCTGAAAATAACGGGTGACAAATGACTAAAAGCCTCAAAAAGGTTATTCGTTTCGATACATAGGGTGGGCTACACCCGAATTTACGCTTGTGGACTGTTGGAGCCGACTCCCTTGATAGAAGCAAGAAGCAGACCCTCTAAAGGAAACTTTAGTTGAATGGCTAGCTTTAAATAAGTTTGGTCAAGTTTTGTATAGCAGAATGTCACGTTTTTATCCGCAGTCCAAATGTTGTATCAAAAAGGCTCAAGCATTCTTGCCTGAGCCACTGCTAAATAAAATTAATTTCCTAGATTAATGGGTTAGCTCAAAGAGCTAAATCTATTAAGCTTAGTAGCGGTTGCGGAAGCTGTTGTTTCCCCGATTACCACCAAACGAACCTCTTTCTTCCCTGGGCTTAGCCTTAGTCACTTTTAAATCACGTCCCATCCACTCCGCACCATTGAGCGCATCAATGGCAGCTGTTTCTTCAGCATCTGTACCCATTTCTACAAAACCAAAACCGCGCATACGACCTGTTTCACGATCCGTAGGTAGCTGAACGCGCTTGACAGAACCATATTCTGCAAACACAGTATTGAGACTATCTTCTGTAACTTCGTAAGAAAGATTGCCTACATAAACTGACATAGATTGTCTCCGAAATTATAAATGTGTGGAGATTTAGGTTTCGGAGAAAAGTTTGTAAATACCAAAAACAAAAAGCCTGTCAATATTAAAAACAAACGCTGTTAACCGAATTAATTCTCAGATCCCATCATGACATAGCAAAATACTTTTAGGGAGAAAGTTGGAAAAAGCGTTATATAAAGTTATGTAAGCAATTGATAGCTAGGTATAATCATGGCACAGCTTGAAGGCATACTCTCTACAGTTTGAACAATCATCTGCCGCCCATTGTTCGTCCATGCGAAGGAGCTTAAAATTTTGAGAACCGCTATAGCACTTTGAGTTGTGGGATTATTTTGTATAAAGCTATACAAGTATATGCTTTGAAGAAAACTCTACACTAATGATATATAGCAATCCGGTTTGATTTTTGAAAAAATTTAAGTATCTTTCGGGTGTGCCTTGCCCACTATATCTAGGTTATATCTGGGTTTTAGTGAGCAAGGCACACCCTACATGTATTTCAAAAATCTGCGGAGGAATCCTATGTCATACGTTTGTCTAACCAAGTAGGAGAGTATTGTTTTAACACATCATAAATTTATAGTTAGTGTTGTGTTACATTGGCATTACTTGCACTCGCGAAGTATTGAACAATTGAGAGGAAACCATTATCGTCATCCAAAAGCAACTCATTAACTCCCAAATCAAGTCACCTCAAGTTTTCTTGATTGACCATGAGAACAACAACCGTGGTTTGATGGATACACAGGAGGCTCTACAGCTAGCACAGAGCGTAGAGCTTGACCTAGTTCTAGTCTCGGAAGGCAAAGACGCTCCAGTTGCGAAGGTTCTTAACTATGGTAAGCTTCAGTATCAAAAGAAAAAGCGTCAGGGACAGAGCGCTAGACCTACGGTAAAGGAAGTTCGGCTCCGTCCTAACGTGGGTGTGGCTGATTACAATTTACGTATCGAGCAAGCAATTCAGTGGTTGAGTAAAGGCGATTCAGTAAAGTTTGTTATTCGTTTACGAGGTCGAGAACATCAATATCGTGAACAGGCTGGAGAACTGTTAGAGCGGATTGTAACTGCTCTCTCGCAAGTAGGTAAAGTCCAGTCGCTTGATAAACGCTCACTGATTGCTCAAGTCATTCCTGCCTAAATTAGTTTTCCAGGAATATTTTAGTGAACTCAAGTAGCCAGACGAACTCCTATATGTGCTGGCTACTGTAATGCTGTCGTGTGCTGTATTATTCAAGCTTTCCACTTCACAAATAGGGCATAAATATAAGCGATCGCCTCAGAAATGACTGTTCGCACACCTTCGCTAGAAACCCACCATTTCTTGGGATCGTATTCTGCTGGTTCAGCAGCAATCACTCCCACTTTGATTTTGGGAGCAAGGACTTGTTTGTATATCAGCCAACTTCTACGGGCATGGGCATCATTTGTAAACAAATTTACTGATTCTAGCTGGTCATTTGAACTTGATAGCCATTGATGAAATGCCACCGCAGAGGCATGAGTACGATCCCTAATAACTTTAGGTGTCGGAACAACGACCAGCTTTTCTTTTGGTACACCCATTTCTTTCAAAGTTGCTGCGGCAATTTCTGCAAAATTCTTGTATTCAATCAGATAGGAACCTCTTTCCACTGGTCCTCCTGTGGTAAAAATTTGGCGATAGGAACCAGTGGAAATTTCGCCAACCGCTTGTTTTAGTGCTTCGTCTGATAGCCATCCTTCTACAACCAATGCATCTGCTTTGATGGGGGAAGTGACTGCTAGAAATGGGTGTATGTAAGTTATCATGAAAAGTAATAAAATAGCGGCAGTTGCGAACAGACTCACCCATCCTTGAAGGGTAAACATCCACATTTCTTGCCGCTTTATTAACCGAATTTTCGGGAATTTTTGCTTTTTATAACGAATTTTAGTAGGCATTACACCTTTGCTAAACGCTGTGCCTTCAAATATTCAAACACAGATTTATCCCCAATATCCGGAGGAATTGCTTGTATTGCTTTCCGTGTGGCAAACACCACAAACAAAATTGCCCACAGTCCTAATAAAACCTGTTCTCCTTGTGTTGGCAAGACTCCAAGCATATGCCCTAGCAGTAGTACCGGCACTATTGGCGTCAGTATTTTGGTTTCCAGACGATTGAAGCAAAATGCTTCTTTGAAGTAAATCCCTGTCAAAGCGACAAAGGTAAAGCCCACTCCCAACAACGTCAGTGGTTGGGTGTAAATGGTTACAGCTAAAGGTGTACTGCTAGATAATGCCAGGATAACTGCGGTTATGCTGCCAATAACCCAACAAACTTGCAAAAGTCGGTGCAGAAACGCCATATATATATGGATGGTCAGTAAACTGACACCAAGCGCCAGACTGAAACAGGCATATAGAGGCGTTAGGAGTTGGAAATTAGGGTTATTGTTTAGCACAACCAAAGCGCTGCCTATGGCAAAACTGAGTGCAGCTACCATTAAGCCAGTACGGTAGATGATCACGCCTGTGCGATCGCCCTCAGTTAGAGTAAATTCTCCAAACTGACCTTGATACACTTCTGGTACATATACTGTTTGCTGAGTCATAGTTATTTGAGATTTGACATTTTGGATGACTTGGTGGTAAAAGCAAAAAATTTTTCAATCCACAATTTCTATGGTAATAAGCACCAACCGCTACGCGTTTACAAAATCAGCGAAAAGCTTGTGATATAAGCATGCGTGAATTTTAAATGCGTGAATGCGTGAATGCGTGCGCCTGCGGTACTAGCTTTCAAAAGCAAGTTCCACCGTATCTTCCAAGTGTATCTGCAACTGTGAGTGTGCGTTACCGCGATTGATGGCAATTTCTACCCAACCGTGACTTTCAACGAGTGCGATCGCCTCTCCAACTTCCACGTCACTATAAGTTTCACTTCCTGTAATCGTTAACCCAGCTGCTTTAACATACCAGGTTTTGCCTTGCACGTAACTCCCTGGAATGTTCGTCACTAAGTTACCGAAGTGGTCAATATATTGAATAGAACCTGCTATACCAGTTTCTGTTAAAATACATCCAGATATGTCCATCTGTACCAAAGTTGCTGAGTTAATTGGATTCCCCAGTTCTTGAAAAGGGACTCCCTTGGCAAGATGTGCAGCGACTGGTGCAAAAATATCCCTCCCGTGGAAAGTCTTGCTGGGTTGAGAGATTCTCCAATAATCAGGGTTTGTCAATTCTACTACTGCGAGCGCTGGACTTTGACTTAATAATCCGCTGAATGTGCCATTATCTGGTCCTACCAAAAACCCATTGGCAAATTGTACTGCGATCGCCCGTCGCGTTCCTCCCACACCCGGATCGACCACTGCTAAATGCACAGTCCCATCTGAAAAGTACGGGTAAGCATTCATCAGGCAAAACCTAGCCGCTGCGATGTTTTGCGGCGGAATTTGGTGTGTCAAGTCTACCACCCTCACTTGGGGGTTGATTTCGGCAATGACTCCCTTCATTACGCCGACATAAATATCGCGATCGCCAAAATCGCTGAGCATAGTGATCATGGGGTTAGGATGCATCTGGCTATAATATATTTCTGGTTGATTAATATATATGACATTTCATTTGTCTGTAACATAAGCTACGAAAAATTTGCTATGTTATGAAAAGCAGACATATAATGGAGAAGTTAAAGAGGCTAATTGTCAAAATGACCAAGAACAGAGTGCAAGCAATAACAAAAGCACGGGAAGTGCATCAATCGAATATTAAAAGAAGCTTAGAACATCGCTTAGAAGTAGCTAGAGCCAAGGGCGATGAAAACCTAATTCGGCTGCTGGAAGCAGAAATGAAGTATTTCAGCTAAGTCAAGATTTTATTGTTCTAGTTCATAGTTTTGTTGTGTATCAGCCCGCTTAAGCGGGTTTTTGTGTGTAAAGGGGACTGGGGATTGGGGACCCTTGGATTGGGGTAGTGGTATATCAAACCAAAAATTATGTCTGGGGAAATATTGACCATCACCAAGTCGGGAGCATTTCCACTCTTGAGCCAGTCCCCAGTACCCAGTCCCGGGGCGACCAGTTGAAATAGCGTTCCAGCACAAAAATCCTCACCCCTAACTCCTTTGCCACCTTGGGAGAGAGTTTAAAGGTGAGGAAACTGACGATAAGTGATTAAGCGGATTTTGTATTAGAAGTTATTTGACACTGGCTTCGAGGCTTTGACCAGAACCAGAGGAAGATACTTCGCCTAGATTAATCTTGACCACACGATTACGGACTTCTTCTACCTTAGGCAGGGTAAGAGTCAGAATACCATCGCGGTAGTCAGCTTGTACCTTGTCATTTTGCACTGCAACTGGTAAGTTAATGATGCGCTGGAACTGACCATAACGGAATTCAGAGTGCAGGTGGTTGGAGTCGTTATGCTGGCGCTGACGTTCTCCAGAAAGAGAAATAGCATCACGAGTGACTTGCACATCGACATCCTTTGCCGCAATACCAGGAAGCTGTGCTTTTAAAATCAAGTTATCACCTGCATCAATTAACTCAACAGCAGGAGCCCAAGCAGCAGATGATGCATCATTAGTTTGAGCCGTTAGCTCATCAAACACTTGATCCATCTGACGACGAAGGTTTTCTAATTCTCTGAAAGGTTGCCAGTAGCGAATCATCATAAACTATTTACCTCTGCATTAGTTACTAGTTACTAGGTGTTATTCAGTAATTCTTGCAGCGTTTCTACTGCTGACACCTGCTATCTTGCCCTAATACTCTATGGGGTGAAAATGCAGAGAACACGACATTTGAAGTAGTGTTTTTCCCACCTCGGGAAGATGAGTTTTAAACAGTTAAACTTTCAGATTTTACGCTTTTATTAGTTGGTAAGAAGTACGGTTGTCTTCGTACAGTTCAGTACGGTTTATAGCTGTTTGCAACTGCATTGAATACAGTTCTTGTGGGGTGGGCATCTTGCCCGCCCTTGAATCTAGAACGGGCGGGACGCCCATTCCACTCATAAGCATCAGTACTGTAATCCATTCAATAGACTTCTTGCAGAAGTCGGGGAAAAGGGGAAGGTGGGGTCCCCTCTGGGGATAAGGGGCGGGGGGAAGGGGTCCAAGGGAAAACCCATCCTTTACCCTTTGCCCTTTTCCCTTTTCCCAACAATGAGCAAAAGTGACTTTTGCAAGAGTTCTAATTGAAAACTGCTGTATAAGTCTGTCCCAAAGGCAAATCATGAACTGAGAAAAAGTGGATGTGCAAGGAAATGTACATCCACTTTTTTTGACTTCACTTTTCATAAAAGCTATTTCACCTGTGTGACGCGCCAACTGAGCTTCAAATTCACCCAGAAGTTCCAAACAGTAGCGACTGCGATCGCAATCAGGTTAGCAATGTAGCGATTAGGAATGACGAAATTAAACACCAAGTTCAACACCAATACATTTAACACTAATCCGGCAAGACAGATGATATTGAATTTCAAAAACCGCTTCAAGCGCTGACGCCATTGCTGCTGGTGGCTGCTGACATCGGCAAAAGTCCACATATCATTCCACAAGAAATTATTGACAATTGCCACTTCACCTGCAATGATTTTGCTGCGCGTCAAAGGCAAACCCAAAGTCGTCGGGTCACTAAGCAAGTAAAGCACTGTCATATCTACAAATACCCCCGATAGTCCCACCAAGCCAAAGCGGAGGAAGCGACCAATCGGGAAACCGATGCGTTGAGAGAATTGTCCCACCTTCCCTGTAGATAGTCGTAAACGGATGAGGTGGTGGATGTACTCGACATATTGCTTCCACGTTACTTTACTTTCACCCTCTTTGCGCTCACTGAACACATAGCCGACTTCAGCAATTTTGCCGACGTTTCCGCGCCCGATGGCTTCCAGCAGAATTTTGTATCCCACGGGATTGAGAGTTTGACCGACTATACATCGGCGACGGATCATAAAATAACCGCTCATCGGGTCTGACACTCTTCCCAGAACCCCTGGTAAGATTATTAATCCTAATAGCTGAGCGCCTCGTGACAAAAAACGCCTGATAAAACTCCAGCTGCTGACTCCACCGCCGTCCACGTGACGACTAGCGACTGCTAAATCTGCTCCCTCCTCCACCGCTTGCAATAGTTGCAACAGCACATGAGGTGGATGCTGCAAATCGGCATCTATCACCCCTAAAATACTTCCTGTGGCTGCTTGCCATCCGCGAATCACTGCACTGGATAGTCCCCTCTCATTCTGTCGTCGCATCACCCGCAGTTGCGGATATTCTATTATCAGAGACTGTGCAATCTTCCAAGTGCCATCTGGACTATCATCGTCTACGACAATCAGCTCGTAGTTTCCTGGTATTGACTCATCTAGCAAGTTGCTCAATACAGAGACGATTTTTTGGATATTTCCAGCCTCTTTGTAAGTCGGAATTACCAAAGACAACAGGGGTTCACTATCTGCGTTTATCGTTGCTCTCGGCAATTCTGGAATTCGTAATGCACCAGTAGGTACTGACAAGAGGGAATTAGGTTCGATGCTATTCATGTAGAGAGAACTTTCTGGGGAAACAGCGCTTTTAGTAAATATGTTCGAGCCTGCTTTTGATGGTTTTAGTCAAAATTAATAGTTGCTTATTCTCGGTTTTTTCTATCCAAAGAGGTATCTCTTAGGTATGACTTTAATGAGTATAAGTTTAATTTGGAAAGTTTTCCTCTAAATTATATAGTTAATTCTGCTTATTTTTTTGACGTAGTACTTAACTATCTGGAATAAAAGTAAGAGTTTACACTTCAACTCTCTATTGAATAGCTAATCATACTGATTTTTTTGTCTTTGAAATCGCCATTCCTTTAAGGATATGAACGGCAAATTAACGCATAGCTGGGCGCTCCCTCCGACTTGGTTACGGTTTCTAGTCATCGTCATATTGGTAGTGGGCGTGTTTTTTCGCTTTGTGAATCTTGACCGAAAAGTCTACTGGTTCGATGAAGCTTTTACGTCATTACGAATTTCTGGCTACACAGAAAGAGAAGCGATCGCGCAACTTTGCAATAATAAAGAAATTGGCGTTGAAGATTTACAGAAATATCAGCGTCTCACTCCAGAGAAAACCTTAACAGATACTCTTAAATCTCTAGCAGTAGAAGACCCTCAGCATCCACCGCTCTATTACGTGATGACGCGATTTTGGGTGCAATGGTTTGGTAATTCAGTTGCGGTAACGAGAAGTTTGACTGCCCTGTTTAGCTTGCTGGCATTACCCTGCATCTATTGGCTCTGTCTGGAATTATTTAACTCGTCGCTTGTGGCGTGGGTTGCAGTTGCACTGCTAGCAGTGACGCCATTCCATGTGCTATACGCACAGGAAGCGCGGGAGTATAGTTTGTGGACTTTGACAACTTTGCTATCAAGCGCAACACTACTACGGGCAATGCGACTAAAAACAAAGCTGAGTTGGGGAATGTATGCAGTCACTGTGGCATTAGGACTGTATACATTTCTGTTTTCTGGGTTAGTGACAATTGCTCATGGTGTCTATGTAATTGCAACTGAAAGATTCCGATTAACCAAGAGAGTTATTGCTTATCTGCTTGCGTCTTTAATAGCAATTCTAGCTTTCACACCTTGGATAGTGGTTATTCTTAGTCAATCGGCTCAAATTAATAAAACAACAGGCTGGACAGGTGAAGTTAAAATACCTCGGTTACTTCAGATTAAAGAGTGGATTGTTAACCTTAGCTATTTTTTCGTTGATTTTGACTACGATTTGATACGTGGTGCTGAAGGCTCTTGGTTAAAATTATTAATAAAATATTCAAGTCCTTTTATCTTAATTTTTGTCGGATATTCAATTTATTTTCTCTGTCGTAAGTCTCCAAAGCAGGTTTGGTTGTTTGTCTTAACATTGATTGGGTTTACAGCGCTACCCTTAGCAATACCAGATTTCATTTTGGGTGGGATACGATCGCAAACTCCTCGGTATTGAAATAAGTTGCTGAAAGTATTAGCAAACATTAGCAAGCAACAGCAGATGTGCTAGACTGGGTTCATGGAAACATAAGATTGCCATGAAGCTATCGGAGTATGCGAAAAAATTAGGGGTCTCGTACCACACAGTTTGGAGGTTGTGGAAGCAGGGTCAGTTAGATGCCTATCAACTGCCCACAGGAACAGTAATAGTTAGAGATGGCGAGCAAAATCCGCAACTTGTCCATGAGATTGCCTGTATCTATGCCAGAGTTTCCAGTTCGGAAAATAAAGATAATCTCAAAAGACAAGCGGATAGATTAGTCCAGTACTCTACCGCTCGTGGATACAGAATCTACAAAGTAGTTGAAGAAGTAGGATCAGGTCTAAACGATAATCGCCAGAAATTAATATCAGTACTTAGCGACAAAAAATTCAATGTTCTAGTTGTAGAACACAAAGACCGTCTGACAAGGTTTGGTGCGAATTACATACAGGTTTTACTGACACAGACAGGTAGAAGATTAGAAGTTGTTAACGATGCAGCGAATGATAAAGAAGATTTGATGTCAGATTTTGCTGCTGTGATCACGTCATTTTGTTCGCGTCTTTATGGTTTACGTAGAGCCAAAAGAAAAACGGAAAAGCTAATTGCCGAATTACAGAACAATTCAGAGGAGTCATGCAATTAGCTGAGAAACATATTATTAAATCTGGACATCGATTTTTTGAACAAATAGATGCGCTATGTTTTGCTTCTAAGAATCTTTATAACGCAGCTAACTACATTATTAGACAAAATTACATTTTTGGTTGGGGGTATCTAAATTACAACAAAATGCATTCTTACATGAAAACTCATGAAACTTACAGATACTTGCCAAGGAAGGTAAGCCAACAGATTCTCATGGTTTTAGACCGGAATTGGAAATCATTTTTTGCTTGTGTGCAAGAATACAAGTCACACCCGGATAAGTTCAAAGCATCTCCAGCGATGCCTAAGTACAAAGATAAGGCAAAAGGGCGTAATCTCTTAATTTACACGATTCAAGCAATTAGCAAGCCGGGACTGGTGAGCGGAAGAGTTAAACTTTCTGGAACCAACATTGATTTTCCAACACACGTCGCAAATCAGGTCTGTCAGGTCAGGATAGTTCCGAAATGTGATTGTTATGTCATCGAGGTAATTTATGAGCAACAGGAGTCCACCCCAGTTAATTCTGATGCCTGTGCAGCTATTGATTTAGGGTTAAACAACTTAGCAACGTTAACATCAAATCAAAAGGGATTTGTCCCTCTCTTGATTAACGGACGACCGCTCAAAAGTATTAATCAGTTCTTCAATAAACGCAAAGCGGCACTGCAATCTAAGTTAAGTAGAAAACGCCAAACATCTGTGCGAATTCAAAGATTAACCAGAAAAAGAAACCTGCATATTGACAATTACTTGCACAACAGTAGCCGATTTCTAGTTGACCACTTGGTTGAAAAGCAAATTGGAACGTTGGTAATTGGTAAGAACAATCTGTGGAAACAGGAAATTAATCTCGGAAAGCGAAACAACCAAAACTTTGTCACTGTGCCATATTCCCGTTTTATAGAAATGCTGACGTATAAGTGTCAACTGGCAGGAATAATGGTAGTTGTGACTGAGGAATCTTACACATCTAAGAGTAGCTTTCTAGATTTCGATCCAATTCCTACTTATGGTCATGTTACTGATTCACCCTCTTTTAGTGGCAAAAGAATCAGCCGAGGACTGTACAGGACTTCTGGAAATCGGTTCATAAACAGCGATGTCAACGGCTCGTACAACATTCTCAGAAAAGCAATCCCAAATGCATTTGCAGATGGGATAGGGAGCTGCGTAGTTCAGCCAAGGCGGGTCACACCCAATAAAGTGAAGGCGAAGGGGAAATCTGAAATGGTTTCCAAGGCTATGTAATATTTGCCTATACTTTCACCAACTATTCAGCTAGCTGTTTCTTACCTCCTAGCAACTCAAATTTTCTCCACGTCTGTCACCATCGCAATACGGAAGCTTTGGCAGCTTGTCATGGTTACGCTCCTGACTCTTGGTGTCATATCCTGTGCAATCATTTCTCAAACACAGACTTGGTGGTATAAGGAGCTTAACCTTTATACTCCCCAAGTGGTTGGGATCATCAACCAAGTACCCCAGCCACTTGTGATCACTTCCTGTCAGGGAACCTGGCCTCTGGGTGATGAATTGGCTCTTTCGCATCGGCTTGCTCCAAAAGTGCGGCTTCTGTTGGTCAACGAGTCAAATGTGCCCCAAATTCCTAATACTTTCAGTGATGTGTTTTTCTACAATCCTTATTACAATGCTCCGATGCCGATCTTGGAATCTAAGCTTGAGAAAGAGCAGAAATACAAGATAGAGGAGGATGTTTACCCCAAAAAGATCCAGCTTTGGAAATTAGTAAAATAGTGAACAGAAGAAACCTACCCCTGAATTGCATCTTTCTGGGGAATTCGTATTAGTAGGCACCTGTTTTTTGCAGGACAACCTGGATAGTTTGCAGCAAAATTTTCAAATCTAGCCAGAGGGACCAGTTCTCAATGTAGGCGATATCTAATTTCACCGCATCTTCAAAGTTCTCAATATTCGAGCGACCAGAAACCTGCCACAATCCAGTGATACCAGGCAGAACTTCTTGTCGGATAAAATGCGCTGTTTGGAACCTCTCTACATCCCTGATAGGAAGAGGGCGCGGACCAACCAAACTCATTTGCCCAAGTAAAACATTAAACAGTTGCGGTAACTCGTCCAAACTGTAACGGCGCAGGAACTTGCCTACTCGTGTGATGCGAGGGTCGTCTTTGACTTTAAACAGAACACCATCCTTGATTTCATTTTTTGCTTCTAGGGTTGCTTGCAACTTTTCTGCATTTACAACCATCGTACGGAATTTCCAAATCTTGAACTTCTTACAATGCAGACCAATTCGGTCTTGCTTGAAAAAGACTGGACCAGGAGAATCTAGCTTAATCACCAAGGCAATCAACAAATAGACTGGTGAGAGAATGATTAACAAAATAATCGAACAACAAAGGTCAAAACACCGCTTTACCCAAAAGTCGCTACCTGTAATAATTGGTGCTGGAATTGTCATACAGGGGACTTCACCAATCATCCACAATACGGATTTAGGGTGACGAACTTCACTCTTTATTGGGAGTATTCTTAGGGTAATGCCAGCTGTATGGAAATGCCAGCAAACATAGAGACGATTTTTGATTGCATTCCAAGAAACAAAAGCCTCTACTATGCCCAGTTTGTGAAGATATTCAAAGGTTGTCTCTCTGTTACGTAGATCCAGGCAACTAGAGTCAGCACTTCCCAGTATGAGGTAGCAGTTTTCTTGCGCTATTAACTTAGTATGATCCTCTTGCTCTTCTGCATCAGTAATTAGAAAAACGGGATGAAGAACTGCTCCTCTGTTCCGGAGTAGTTTAGTGGTAACATCAAACAGATAACGAGTACTACAAACAAAGGCTACAGAAAAGAACCAAAAAAGTAGAAAAGTCGAGCGCGAAACATAGTGATTTGGTTCGTAGAGGAAAGCAATCAGTAAGAGGAAAACTTCTGATAGGGAGACTGATTTGATCAGATTAGGATAGCTACGACGATGTATGCCAGCCCGATATAGTCCTTGGGCTGCTAATATCCCTATTTCAACTATAAGAGTAAGTAGTAGAAAAGATGTTTTTTGTGTCCAAGGAGACTGTAATGGAGTCCCATAAAATACTGCCAACTTCCATGCTAATATTAAAGCAATAACATCTAAAAAGATAAGTGTTACTACCCGCAGAAATCTTATAGTTAATCCTCTCTGTATCCTTGTGCCTTTAGCTGACCTTAAGTCTGGTTTTAAACTTGCTACTGATAAATATCTGGAAGCCACGATTCCTATCCCTCTTGTATTTTTCCTGTTAGCTGTACTCTTGATTCGGTTGATAAGTCAGATATGCTTGATTGACAAAACAATGCGGATTGCGATATTTAGCTACTCAAAGCATTCAGTAGATAGGAACGCAAGAGCCATATTGACTGCTCTGTAACTCATTACAGGTAGTCACACTCATTACAGCCAAGGTGGGAACACTAAGAAATACACTAATAAAATGGAAAGCTGGGTTTAACGTTTTGGAGCTCCCTCAAACGCTCTTGCCACCGCATTCCATGCCAACTTAGGTTTGAGGTTTGAGTCCAGTGGTAAAGGACGTACTGGTGCTTTGTCTGAACGTGGATTGTATGATGAGTGCCAGGTGTAGCGATCGCTCAATCCCCAAGTTAATACTGCAATGACTGCTCGCTCATCTAGCACCACTGAAAGATAGTCTTCATAGGTACTAGCGACAATGCGATCGCGAACAGCAGTATCTCCAGGTAATTTTTGGTCTATTACATCTAATTCGGTAATCAGAATTTTTAAACCAAGACTAGCGACATCAGCTAGAAATTTTCGTAGTTTCTTAGGATTGAAACGAGTTTCATGACCCCATAGGTGAGACTGGATACCGAGGGCATGAATCGGTGTTCCTCTAGATTTCAAACGTTCTAGCAATTTCAAAACAGCAGCCCTTCTCGCTTCCTCTGTAGGGATATCAAAATCCAACCCATAGTCGTTGTAGACCAACATGGCTTTAGGATCGGCTTGGGCAGCCACACGAAAGGCAAGCTCAATGTGCTCCGGACCTAAAAACTCAAGCCACGGTGACTTTCGCAAACCGTCAGATCGTTTGTGCTCTGGTTCAATCGCCTCATTGACCACATCCCAAGAGTGCATTTGCCCAGCATAGTGTTTGGTAACAGTTGTAATATGTTCCACCAAAAATTTTTCAGCATTTTGACGGTTAACTGTTTCTTTAAACCACTTAGGCAGACCCTGATACCAAACTAAAGTATGTCCTCGAAAAAGCATGTTATGAGTGCGGGCAAATTTAGCTAACCAATCGCTGTAGGTGAAGTCGAACTTGTCTGGGGCAGGGCGCACAGCAGCCCACTTTAGTTCCCCTTCTGGCACTAAAATTCCGCACTCTTGAGCAAAGCGGGTTGCAAAAGCAGAATCTGAGGAAAGCTTTTCCTTATGGCCTGCTGCTCCATAAATCAATCCTTTAGCAGCAGCACGTTGTCGTAGAGTCCCTTTGCCAACAACTGTAAAGTTTCTTTGTCGATTACCAAGCGCTTGCAGCTTTTGGTCTTGATACTGTTTATTTTGGTATGCACCCTTAGCTGTAGCTATAGCCCCTACGGTTGTTAAACTAGCCAAACCCAGCCATAGGGCATGTCGCCTAGTCAGTAATCGGTTACTACGCATTGAGAATCTCCCGTAAGAATAGCCCCGCTATAAACCAGGGCTCCAATAAATAACGCCTCCAGAGTCTTTTAGGCTCACTCAATAGGCGATAAAACCACTCCAAGCCCATTTTTCCCATCCAACGAGGAGGAGTGGGAATGGCTCCCGCTACATAATCCATGCAGGCTCCACAAGGCAGAATGGTGTTGGTATGGATATGCTCTAAGTTGTCTAAAATCCAGTACTCTTGGCGTGGCATACCCATTCCCACCATTAATATGTGGGGTTGATAATCATTAATGGCAGCCAAAGTAGCCAGATTTTCTTGGCTGCCTTTTTGAGTATTGATGTAGCCATGAGCTGTAGCTATTTGTAAACCCGGAAACTTCTTCCGTAGTATTTTTGCTCCGCGCTCTGCGACTCCTGGTTTTGATCCGAGGTAAAACACCCGCCATCTCTTCTGGGCAGCTTCTGCCATCACGGACCACACCCAGTCAGCATAAGTGACTCTTTGCTCTCGCTTTAGTGGAAAACCAAGCAGCTTCCCTAACAATACCAGAGCCATACCGTCAATATGAACATAGTCTGCCTTGGCGTATAAGGCTTGCATTTTGGAGTCGTGATGGTAAAGATAAAGGCTATGCAGGTTGTGATGAGCAATAATCCATTTTTTACCTTGCTCAATAGATTGTGCAATCAACGAATTCAATTCAGGGATAGAAAGTGCATCCACATGAATGCCGAGAAATGTGTGCGGTAATCGTTTCATAGATAGTTCCTTATCGAGGTCTATAAACTTAGGCAACAGAGTGCATTGGCAAAGGAATTCCCCTGCCAGTTTTAAGGTTTAAGTGCTGAGTGAAGAGAAGATTTAGTCCGTTATGTGTTTATGGAAAACTGCATCGATATGGAAATATCAGCAGTGCAGTATCTCCTGCTGCTTAACAACAAATTGGTAAAACCTGAATTCAATGGAGTAAAGACAACAATCGCTTCACAACCGTTTTTTCAATATCTGCTCAACGCCTTCAACTAAAGCCTGAACCCTAGCTGTCCAGCTATGGTTTGTTTCTATCTCTTTGCGAGCTAAGTATCCCATGGAAGGTAACACAGCTCTCTGATGAAATGCTTCAACTAAAGCACGTTTGAGATCATCTTTGTCACCAGGACGAAATAAAAAACCTGTTTTTCCTTCACAAACTAACCGTTGAGCATCCTCAAAAGCTGAAGCTATCACCGGCTTTGCCATTGCCATGTATTCATAGAGTTTCATGGGTGAAAGGTACATTTTCCCCATTTGTAGCTGCACCTGTCCGGAGTAACCTACGTCGAATCCAGATATATATTGCGGCACATCTGACCAAGGCACCTGACCTATGAAGGCTACATTGCTGGAAAGACCTAGTTGGTGAGCATAGGTTTCCCAATCAGCTTTCATAAAGCCGTCCCCCACCACGACCAGTGATAAATCCATTCCTTGCGATCGTAATTCAGACAAAGCTTCAAGCAGCAAATCTAACCCTGCCCAGGCATATAAACTACCGACAAACCCGACTGTGAAACCTGTAAATACCCGCTTGGCTGAATGTCGTTCAGGGTTAATAAAATCAGTATCTACGCCATTTGGCACCAAGACTATCTTTTCAGCAGGGATATTGAAATCACGAACCAGAATTTCCTTCAAGGTTTCGCTCACACAGGCTAAAACATCACACTTTCGGTATGCCCAAATTTCCAACCACTGAGCTATGCCGTCTAATACTAAAGCCTTTCGCTCAACTTTAGCTTCATAGAACAACAGCGCTTCAGCTTGTAAAATCCACGGTATTCCGTGCCACTGAAAAATCCAGCCGAGAGATTGGAGAGTCGCAGCGTATTCATAAACCCAATCCACTTGATTACCCAGTTCTCGCCAACTTCTCCATGTATTCACAACACCGAGTCCCAAACGTACTATGTCCACTGCTAGGGTGCGGAAAAATCCACTGCTGATTGCCTCCCCAGAACCCATCGCAGACCATTTTTTGGGATATCTATCTCCCACGATGAAAGGCTTGACTTGCCAATCGAGTGATTCAAAACCCTTTATCAATCCCAAGATACGGGACCGAGGTCCAGACATTTCCGCATAGGGATGAGTTGAGATACGTGGTCCTCCAGCTAGAAAACATAGCTGTTGCTTCATCTAGCTCCTCCAAATGTATTAAAACAAACCTGAATACTGATCACCGTCGCTTTGCTGCCAACAGTCACCTATAATCAACGCTTCATGGTGGACTTATATAAGCTGCTTCTTTTTTAGAAGTATTGATCTGAAAATGTTGCCAGAAGTTGGTGAAAAATCCTTCATAAGACAACCACTCTTTCCACAGATGGCGACACTCATATTGCAGTTCTACAAATTCTTGCGGTGAGAGTTTGTTGTGGAACTCTGCAACAAAAGCAGCAATCTGTGGCAAGTCTTTTCTGTCTAGCCAAACACAATATTTTTTCCAGTCAATTTTAAAGTCATAAGGTAGGACACAATCAGTATCAACTATGATGGGAATACGTCCACAGCACAATGTTTCAATCAGCCTGAGAGAAAAGTTTCCCCGACCACGGCTGCAAAGAATGTAGTCACTCTCAACCATGTTGTGCACATATTCGAGGCGCAGTTTCTGCTTTTTATCGGGGTTGTTGGCATCGTCATAAAATACCATGTTGTCTCGAATTTTAAAATTTGGCTCAACTAGCGGACTGTTGCTTAGATACTTCAAAGCCTCATATCGTAGGCGATGTCCCTCATAAGGTGAAAAGAATTCTTTACCCCTTGCCAACATGACTCCCTGGCTGATCAAGTCCTTTAACCTCATTGTCCAATTGCCTGGATCAGCACAACCATCAAATCCCACTACAGGCTTTTCTTGCTTCTGCCGGATAGTAAGTTCATTTCCCAAGTAAAATTCGACTAAGTCTTCGTAGAATGCGGTAAATACAAAATCATTGGGTCGCCTTTTGGAGGCTATAAGCGACTGACGAAAAACAAAAGCATCTTGAATGGGGACTTGTTCATGAGAACGATCGCCACAATAAAAAATAGCAATTGGCTTGCCAGCTTGCTCTACCATCTGGGCAAATTGAATGGCTAAAGCATATAGTGATTTATCAGCCTTATCTTTCCATGTATTTCCTGAGACGTGTATCCAATCACAAGGGAAAACGGCTATATCTGCTTCTTCTAACGAAGAAATTTCAAACAGGGAGTGACTCAGGTTTGCATAATTGATAAGCCCTTTCTCCCAAGGTGGAAGATTTTCTCCTATTTGTCCTAACCAGAAAGGTTCAAGTAAATGAACAGGACGCTTACCTTCAGGAAGATATTGGATGTCTGAAAATATCTTTATTTTCATCTCAAAAAAGTGCTGTAATTGTGAAGTTATAGAGTTAATTTGGCAAGCTTTTTGTGAAATTTTGGAGTTAAGCTTTTGAGCTTTATTGTTTCATTTCTACAGAAAAACTAGGAGATGCACTCAAATTTTTGTAACCAATGACTGCACGTAGATAAGGCAAGAACCAATACAAAAACCAGAACGGACCAGAATGTCGTCTGGCAAAAACAGTCCATGCTCGTATTGGAAAACCTTTGGGTTGAAGCGCCTTTCTTAAGCGATCGCCTATAGGAAGGTTAGTATCCACCCAGCTACCTTGAACAGAGTTTTTAGAACAAGTACCTATAAATCCAGGTGCCACCCATACTGAACAACCTAGTTTGCGTGCCCTAAGTCCGTAATCCAAGTCTCCCAGGCTATGGATGAAAGCAGGATCTAAATTACCAACCTTTTGTGCAACAGAACGGGGAATGAGTACGCAGTTTCCATACATTGTGTCGCACTCTTGAATTTCCTGACTTGGCTGTAGAAATTCGTACTTGTTGGAGTACCAGTGCTTTGAACGTACAGCACCACCGTAAGTCGGTTTGCCTGTGATTGCATCTCTGGTTGAACCAACAATGATGGAATTTGGGAAACCTTTTTCTATAAGGTCATTGTGAGTTCCAAACACTTTGCTTAGAGCATTTGGGTCAAGTATAGTGTCGTCATTCAGCCAGAGATAATAGTCATAATTCTCCTTTAAAGCTTCGGCAAATGCCAGCCGCATTCCTCCTACCCAGAAAAGGTCGCCTGTACCCTTGAAAATCTTAACTGCTGGGTAATTTGCTCTTACCGCATCGCAAGTGCCATCGGAACTCCCATCATCAACTAGATAAACATCAAAAATTGTATTTTGCTTGTACAGTGCTTGCAAACATACCAAGGTTGTATCGCGCCTGTTATAACAGGTCATTAACACAGCTAGTTTTTTAGAATCCATTTCATCTGTCATAGACATATCCGTTTTTTAAAGAAGGTATGACAACTAAAGTGCTAGTTTTACTTGACTCGAAGATGTCATGAGTTGATTTTTTCGTATTTGCTTTATCTGAAGAGATGATGAAAAAGCTATTGATACATAAAGAATCCAAAATATACTATTTGTTGCCATTATTGTAATCACTTCACTACTATTAACAACTAAATAAAGTCCCAGAAAGAGGAACATCCAAAAAGTTTCTATTGTTCTAGTTATAAACAAGACCTTGACGACTTTGTATAGGACTTTAAAAAAATCAAATGTGAAAAGTAGTAATCCCACAAAACCAAGTTGGACAAATAAGTCTACAAACCCGTTATGAGCTTGAAAGGGCTTTTTCGGGTCCCATTCTTCATACCTTAGCCATGTATTATTGATGACAGAATAACAAGCATCTGTAGTCCAAAACGCGTTATAACCATAACCTGTTAAAGGTCGTTCCAATCCTTTATCGATAATGAGTGTCCATAATGGAGTACGTCCATTAAATTCAATATCTTTTCCTAGAAAATCAACCACTATTGTTTCTATATTGACTAAAATTAAAGTCGCTAATGTACTTAATATTAATAATGCGATTATCAGGATAAATGCCCTATACTTCTTTTGCTTAGCAATTTTGTAAAGAGGTAAAAGAGATACTGAAAAAAGAAAAACTATTAAGCCTGTTTTACTAGTAGAAAGCCGAACCAGAATTAATGAAAAGAATATTCCGACCAAAGCTATCCAGCGATTACTGTGTTTATTGAAGACATTAATTAGAAAAATCGAAGCTACGAAACCCATAAAACGACCCATATGTTGTTTGTGGGCATAAATACCCCTCCAAGACACAAGGTCGTTTACGATATGAGTGCCATAAGACGGTGCAGCAAAACCAGCAATCAGACAGCTAACTATCGATATACCACCAACCCAAGACAATAAGCGTATCTGCTGCCTGAGTGTGTATCGCGTAGCCAAATATATTCCAAATAAAGTTGAACGTACTAATGCTCTAACCTGTTCTGCAGTGTCGGGTGGACTTTCAGACCAGAAAACTGAACATACACCAACTGCAACTAAACATAGTAGAGTTTTATTTGTCGTAGCAACATATGCAACTCGCTTCCATTGCGAAGCAACTAAAACAATTACAATTCCATAGCTAAGAACATTTATGGCACTTCTAACAAAGTCTGGTACTACAACTGTTTCGGCAAATAAAAGTAATAAAATAACGCTTGCTACTTCTAACGTCTGTACCAAACGTCCAAATAATTGATGCTTCAATTTCTACACTCCGAGCTTTGTCGTTGTTAAATCTCACATTGCTTAAGGTTGCTTGCATATTTCTTTATGTAAATTAAAATAAATATCTAAATAGCGAAGCACTTGGATTTCTAAAGTAAATTCTTTTTCTGCCTTTTCACGAGCACGATGCGACAATTTCTGATACCTATCTGGATTTTCTAGCACCCAAGCAATCCCTTGAGCTAAATCTTCAACATGAAAAGGTTGAGCTAAATAACCGTTTTTATGATGCTCAATCATATCTGGCATTCCGCCAATTTTGAAGGCAACGCAGGGTGTTCCGCAGGCAATTGCTTCCATTACCATATTTGGCAAGTTATCTTGAATAGAAGGCAGAACAAGTACATCTGCTGCCGAATAGATCAAAGCTAAAGACAAATCATCATTGAATGTACCTAAGTAGTTAGCTTTCAAACCAAAGTCAGGAGGACTTTCAAGTTTAGATACGCCAAAAATAACTAGCTCCAACCTATCTTTCCAACCGGATTTGCTTAGCTCTTGCAAAGCTGGTTGTAAAAAATGAAATCCTTTTCTTTGCTCGCTCGTTGTTTGTAGCGAGCCAAATAGAATAAGTTGTTTGTCTTGGGGTAAATTCAGTATTTCTCGGGCTACATATTGATTAATAGGTTTATAGCTTTGAGTATCAATCCCGTTGGGAATGACTTCGATTCGCGAATCTCTAAACAGGGAGCTGGAACTTGCACATTTGGCTAACCAAGAGCTAGGTGTAACAATTGTCAAATTCAAATCTCTCCAAGCTTTAGCTTTGCGTTGCCATACCCAACGGGATAAATCCCAGTCTTTGCTGCTTTTAAGCAGAGGACAGGTACCGCAGGATTTTGTGTAGCGATCGCACTCTCCACTGTAATGACACCCGCCAGTAAACGCCCACATATCATGAAGAGTCCAAACTAACGGGCGCGGTAGCTTGGCGATTGTTTCAATCTGTATAAAGCCTCCACTCATCCAGTGCAAGTTAATAATGTCTGGATCAATCTGAGTCACCTTGGGAATAACCCCGTCTGGTAGCCACTGGAGAGAAAATGTAGTTTTATCACGCTGACTGTAAAGCTTTAATGGCAAAACATCAAACGTCAGCTTTGCCCGTGCTATGCCTTGAGATAGTCTAATTTTGGGTGCAAGCACCGTTGTGTCATCGCTATATTTCTCTTGCACCAGCATTTGCGAGTTTACATTTATATTCTGCAACCCCTTGTGCAAGCGATAGGTAGCTCTTGCTGCTCCACCATTGGTATCAGATGTGCTAATATGCAAAACTTTCATTTTGTGCAAACGATTGTGAATCAAATTCAATTTCAGGTTCTGATCATGCTTTTTTCAAACCTTTCAGCATCTTCTTGATTTCATTCTTGAACAGTTGCAGCAGACCTGGATTATATAGAGTACTTTGCGTAAAGTTATCTGCTCTATCATCTCGAATAACAAATGGTGGATGCTTTAGAGGAAACTCTATTGGCTCCGTGGGGAGACTGTCGTATGGACTTTTTTTGGCAGAAGTGAAATGAGTAGAGTCTGGACCAAAGCCAATATTAGAAATCAAATTTACATTCGAGATAATGCCTAACCTATTCTGCACAAAGCAGGTAAACGTCCACTGATAATCCCAAATTTGATCTAAAGGATTCTCATAAACAGACTGAAAAATATCGCTCCAAATCTTAACTGCAAGGGGGTCCATTAGAATATCAGTGAGAAAACTTTTCGATTGAATCTCCTTCCAGAGCTTGATGTAAAGGTCATAATGCTGCCAAGCGCGTCTCCAAGTTGCCCAGCCCCAGGAGAGTTGATAGCGTGAAAAGTAGTAACTGTAATTTGTGCGCCTACGCCCAAACTGAACATTCTGCCCAGAGATTGAGGCAATTCGGGTATCGTATCTATATTTCTCAAGTAATTCTTCACAAAAGCGAAAAAATGTAGGATGCGGTAGGCAATCATCCTCTAAAATAATCGCCTCCTCAACATTGCTGAAGACCCAATCAATACCACTAGAGACACGTTTTGCACACCCCAAGTTGGTATCAGAGTAGTTCTTGATAACTTCGCAATCCCAATCAACTCGCTCAATAATTGCACGAGTAGCTTCACATTTTTCTGCTTCACCAACACGCTCCGCATGCGGTCCATCTGCAATGACAAAAAGTTTTGGTGGTTTTGCTTGGCGAATGGCTTCAAACACCCTTTCAGTTGTATGCGGTCGTCTGAATATGATAAAAGCTATCGGTGTTTTTAACTTAAAATCTGACATTATAATTCCTACATTATTTCACATTTTTTAAGATGAGTCATTCAATGTATTCTCAAGGCAGTATTATGCCTTTGATTGGATTGATGAAATAGATAAAAAATTATCCTTTATCTTTTTTGAGATATACAACATTTCTCATAAAGAGACTGGGTAATATAAGCGCTTTTGTCTGTCTAATAAAAAACATCCTTGTTTCTGGAAAAAATGCATTAGTGGCATACGACGCTATACATTGAGCAACAAGAGTAGAAATAGCAGCACCTACACCTCCATAGCTCTTAATCAAGAAGTAATTCAAAAATAAATTGACAATGGCACCAGTTGCTGTTGTCATAAATGCAAACGACATGAGGTTCTCTGCTGTTGTCCACAAACTTCTGACTAGTCCAGAACAGACAAATATTCCAGTCCAGATATGAATTGTCAGTATGACTCCAGCCTCTATGTAATTTTCTCCATAGAGCAAATTTACAAATTGATGAGATACGAATGATACTGTTATGGCAACTGCAAAGGACAGAATTGATAAGGAATCAAGAACTTTCTGTATCCGCTCATAGTACAAATTTGTACTTTCTTCTTTCGCTTTCACAATCGATGGAAAAACTGAATTAGTGATAGCCATTGGCACAAAATACCAAAGTTCTGATATCTTCACTGCTGCTGAGTAGATGCCCACGGCGCTGTCGCCAATCATTTGCCCTAGCATCAGCTGATCCATTCGCATATAAATCATGATCACAAAACTCGAAAGGATCAGTGTCCAGCTATCTTTCAGTAACTCTTTGCAAGAGCGAAAGCTAAACCGCCAAGCTTTAACTAAATACCCTTTAAAGCGGTATGCAATCAACAGTCCGGCAGCGCTTAGTACCATTTCGGCTGAGTATACCCAAGCAAATAGAATTAATGGAGCTTTCATTTGAAGCAGCAAAACTCTACCGCAACTGGCTAACACAAAGCCTACATTCTTAAACGAAACTGCGTATTTTGACTGAACTTGTGATTGGAACCAAAACTCAATAACGTTAAATGATTCAAAAAACATTCCCGCTATGATGATTCCAACCAACCAGTGGCTCAAGGTGTCATTAGGACGAAGTACCACTATAACTATGATCGCCAATACCATAACTGCTACTTGGGCAATCATCTTGAGGACGAAGGCTGTACCTAACACTTCGTCCTTGCAGGATGGTTGACGAACAATGTTACGTATAACAATGCTATCAAGCCCTAAATTAGCAACGGTGTTGAATATGGCAGTAAAGGCGATCGCATAATTGAAAATACCAAAATCCTTCGGTCCGAGGTAGCGAGCCACCCAAACCCCTACCAGCAGCCCTATACCCATCCGTAGAATCTTATCAGCAAATAGCCAGGCTGTATTGCTGATAATTTTGAGCAAGTTAGGACTTAGCTTCTGGGTTACTGTAGCTAGCTTATGAATCATTTTGTTATGGTTTTTTTGCCTAAATTGGATTAGTTCAATCCAAAATCTAAAATCTAAAATCTAAAATCTAAAATTTGGTTTACCGCTCTTCTTTAATTTTTGATGGAGCTACTTTATCTGGTACAGAATTGGGCAACATCAAATCATGCTCTAGATATGCTTTCGTGTAGTAGAAGTTGCTGTTAGGCTCTTGTTTGACATTCACACCGTTAATCACCATACCCAAAACGTTTTGACCTGACTGAGCCAAAAACTCTTTAGCAGCGATCGCACTGGCAGAGTGAATGACCCCAGGACGAACAACCAGTAAGATACCGTCAGCTAGCTTGCCTAAAACAGCAGCGTCCGCCGTTCCCGATAAGCTGGGGGTATCAAAGATTACGAAATCAAATTCCTCTGCAAAGGAGGTGACTAATCCAGCCATCCGCTTGGAATCCAATAGTGCAAGTGGATTAGGGGGTAAGACTCCAGAGGGAAGAACGTATAAGTTGGGCATGACTTGCTCTATGGCTCTTTCAATAGAAACGTGGTCAACAATGACATTCGACAGACCAAGTCCAGTCGTCATGTTCCAGACATGATGCTGGACTGGATGACGCATATCAGCATCTACCAGCAGCACCCGACGCCCCACTTGAGCTATTGCGACAGCTAAATTTGAAGCTACTTCAGACTTTCCCTCACGAGACACGGAACTCGTAACCACAATCGTTTGTATTTCCTTATCCGAACTTAAAAATTTCAAGTTGGCTTGCAGCATTTGGTACGCTTCACCAACAGGAAACAGGGGAATGTCTCTGCCAATCACTCTGGGAATTGGTTGCTCTATAGCTTTGACGGAATAATTCTTTTTGCCACTGCTACTTATAGAAGGAATAATGCCCAGCAGGGGATATTTGAAAAGTTCTTTGGCTTCTTTAACTGTCTTAATCGAGCGGTCAATCAAATCTAAACTGAAGGCAGTAATGATACCAAGTATGCCACCGAGAACGACTCCACCCCCAATCATCAGAGCTTTTCTTTGACCTGCAGGTTTATCTGGTACCAATGCTCGGGAGACGACACGAGCATTTCCAATATTTTGGTTTTCTGCTACCTGGATTTCTTGCAGTCTCGTCAAGAGTGTTTCGTAAGTCGTTTGAGCCGCTTTCAGCTTCCGCTCAAGCTGACGTTGGGTCTGTTCTAGCTTGGGCAAGACATTTGCTCGTTCTTTGTAGCTAGACCGCTTTTCAGACAGTGTCATGATTTGTTTTACTAAACCGACGCGTTCTGCCTCAGTGCGAGCATAATCTTCAAGTAACTTTTGTCTCAGTTGTCCTGTCTGTAAATTCCCTACAGGGATTTGCTGATTGTTGCCAACCACCTGGTTGCTCCGCTCCTTTAGTAATCTATTGAGAGCAGCAACTCTTTCTTCCAAGTCTATAATGCTTGGATGTCCGGGCTGAAAACGGGTTCGCGCAACTGCAAGCTGGCTTTGCGCTTCCTGGAGTTGAGTGAGCACTTGCTGAATTCCTTCGGTTTGACTCAATGCAGCAAAGGTCACAGCTTGCTGCGAATCGACTTTCGCCTGACTCTGTAACTTCTGTAATCGAGCGTTGGCATCTGCTAGTAGAGTTTGGGCTTGAGAAATTTGGTCGTCTAAAGTAGCAATTGCATTAACTGATGCAGTTGCTTCTTCTTGCAGTGAGATGATTCTATTCCCCTCTTTGAACTTACGCAGGTCTAACTCTGCTCGCCTTACAGCTGCCTCTGTTGCAGGTAATTGTTGCAGAATAAACTTGCGGGCTGAGACTGCATCAGCGCGATTCGCCTCTATGTTATTCTTGATATAAGCCTGCATTACCTTATTGACAACTTTTGCAGCCAGTTCAGCATTTTTGTCAGAGTAAGAAATTTGCAGGACTTCAGTTCCTTTTGCACCTTTTACTTTAATATTTTTGGTCAAGTCCTCAATTTTGATGCGTTTGCCTTGGTCGTCTCTAAGGTCAAGTGCTTCAATCGTTTCTTCAATAACCGGAACAGATACAACTATCTCTGCCTGAGTATCTAACGGATCGCCTGTCATAGCTAAAGGCTCAAGCCGTCCTATACCTTCCCCCAAACCCGTTAGTGAGGGGGTACGATTGGTCTTAATCAATACACTTCCCTCTGCCTTATATGAGGGTTTCAATGAGAATCCAAACAAGGATGCAAGGGCAACAACTACACCAAAAACCCCTATTGCAGGTAGCCAGCGTCGTTGCAGAACAAGTAAGTGTTTTTGAAAATCTATCTCTTCAAAGTTTGGTATAGGTTCCATAATGGCAAATTTTAATCGTAATAATGCATTGAATTGCGACTGCCTTTAACGCTTAACCTCCAAACAAGAAATACTTGCTGTTTTGATAGCCAACCATCCTTGCATTGCTACGAGTAAACTCACCTACCGAAGGATTTCCCTTGGGGTCAATCGCCCCAATCGCTTGTTGCCAAAGTTCTACGGATGCTACTGACACCTCATAGCTACAACCCTCTTTGCGAGAAGCTTTGCTCGCGTGCTTTTGGACGTGATACCACTTCGTTTCTTGACACTGTTCGCACCAGAATGCTTCCAACCATTCATCTTCTAAGGAAACTGCGGTTTTAGCCGCTAGCAACATTAAGGCATTCTGTCGGCTGACTCCCCGTTGCTGGAGTTGTCCGGCGCGATCGGCAAACAATGTATACTTTTGACTCACACTCTGGAGATAGCATCCATGAATTGGGCAGTAGATAGCCCGTCGCTTTGAACGTTTTCGATTTCGGTCACACCTTCTCTGCAATCCGACCTCCCTCATTGGTAAACAAACTACACACAACAAGAAGGTTACGTTGGAGGGACTGAGATCAAAAAGACCATCGAAGCCCAACTCCGCTCGTCAACAATCAGCTATTTAATTGCAGTCCAATATACAGTAAGCCTTAAATAGTCTGAAAACCAATACACTACTAGTGTTTAAAGGATTTCCAACCTCAGGCTTAACAGTAGCTCAAACTTAATTTTTCAACTTAACCTAACCTACAAGAGGATTATTTGTGGAGAACACCCAGCGGCTAATCAATCGCACCCCAATCACTGCGACTGCAAACAATCAATACTTTTGACTCATACTATCGATGTAGCATCCATTAACTCGACAGTAGTCGGTTACACCTTCTGTGCAATTTGATTTTTATTATTGGTAGACACATCACACACAACAAGAAGGTTCTGTTGGATACAGTGAAATTACATAGACTATGGCAGTCTAGCTACTAAACAATAATATCATGTTTGTTTGAATACCGATACTAGGAATCGTAATAAAAATAATTGACGAAATTACTTTTCAGTTGGTGGAGATAAATATACAGACTAGAATCATTTATTCATCTATCGCAGGCAGGATAACCGCCCCACCCACAAGAAGTGTATTGAATGCAAATGCAAACGGCAATATTGATTACTATGAGAACTCAAAGGCGGAAGCCCACCAGTTACACTTTATTAAGTAGGTGGCGGGAATAAACAAACCTATATAACGATTTGTAAAGTATGATAAAAAGCTTGTTTTAAAAGGCTCCAATCATCTTTACAAAACTTAACGTAGCTCGCTTTATTGACACTCTCCCGACTACCAAAATATCGCTATAATGCAGCGATAAATATAAAAAATAGAGCGGCAGGGCATTCCGTTCTTAAAGCTCAGCGCCTCCGCGCGCAATAGCTGGATTGGGTGAGAAGCCCACACCGTAATCTTTGATTACGGTGTGGGAGGATGACCTAGGAGACTCAATCTAAATACAAATATTGACAATCCGGACATATCGGACAGAAAATAAGGGCGTGGCTAAACAACTATGTCCCTGATTCTGCGAGAAATGAGTGATGACCAATGGCTATCGCTCTCCTGTTGCTGCTTCCCGATTGGGAATTTCAACAAAAACCCTCCAACGCTGGGAAAACGGGGGAAAAATCGAAGCGCATCGCACCGAAGGCAACCATAGAAGATTCAAAGCATCAGCAATTGACGCTTTGCTTGGAATTGAACCCACAGACGACAGAAAAACAATTCTTTACGCAAGAGTTAGTAGCAGAGGTCAAAAAGACGACCTCGATTCACAGGTTAACTATCTCGTATCTAAATATCCTGGCTGCGAAGTCATCCGAGACATTGGAAGTGGGCTCAACTTCCGAAGAAAAGGTTTACTCACCTTACTGGAACGAATTTTGTCAGGCGATGTCAAGTTGGTTGTCGTTTCCAACAAAGACAGACTTTGCCGTTTTGGGTTCGACCATTACACATGGCTCGCGAGCAAATTCTCGTGTGAAATTCTGGTTCTCAACAACAATAACCTGTCTCCAGAACGCGAGATGGTTGAAGATATTCTTGCCATTATTCATGTCTTCAGTTGCCGGCTTTATGGACTCAGGAAATACAAAAAAGCTGTCAAAGAAGACCCTGACTTATCGAGTGTATCCACTTAGGGAAACCAAGAAAGTTTGGATGCTACGAATACATGCTAATAGAAAAGTTTATAATAATGCAATAGCTTACTTAAACAAGCATCAAGGCTTTAAATACGTTAATACCAAAGGAGAGGTAAAAACCTCTGGGAAGAAAGAATTTAGGTCTTTTTGTAAGACGTTAGGTAAAGAGATAATTCCCCAATGGTGTAAAGATTTGTCAATTGCTCATGCCTTAGATAATGCGTTATTTGAAGCTTATACGGCTTGGAAGAAAACCGACCGACAACCTAAATTTATCGGGGGCAAGGAGAAAAAGCCTAATCCTAATCGTGGATTAAAGATTGCTAAGTTTCGCTCCATTCGAGATAAAAACCAAACTATTCAGTTTGACCCTAATGATTATAAAAACGGTCACTGGATGGCGAGTAAAGGCTTAGAGAAGGCTGAGTTTTGGGGACAAGACTTCTGTTTAATTAACTATAATGATGCTACTGAACTGACCTATAACAAAGGCAGATGGTATGCAAACTTTCCTATAGATATGGAAGTTGTAGAGCCGCGTAACGGTGGTAAAGTTATTGCTCTTGACCCAGGCTTGCGTTGTTTCTTAACTGGTTTTGATGGGAATAATTTCACTGAATTTGCGTCGGGTGATTTCGCGCTTATTGCTAAACTTTGTTATCACCTAGATAAACTTAAGTCTAAGCACGACCTCGCCAAAGGCACCTACTTCAAGCGTTACCGCTACAAGCTACGTAAAGCAATGGAGCGTATTAGAACTCGAATTAAGAATTTACGTAGTGAATGCCATAAACAAGTAGCATCATATTTGGCTCGTAATTACGATGTGATTTATTTACCAACTTTTGAAACTTCTCAGATGGTAGTTAAGAAAGCGCGGAAATTACGCAACAAATCCGCACGAGCGATGATGACTTGGGCGTTCTATGAATTTTCCAAAACCTTAGAACACCTGTGTAATCGTTATGGTTCCAGGTTAGTACGTGTGACCGAAGAATATACCAGTAAAACTTGTACCTCGTGTGGTCATGTCCACACCAAGTTAGGCGGCAATAAAATGTTCAAATGCCCTCATTGTGGCACTATCATTAAGCGTGATTTCAACGGAGCCTTGGGGATATTCCTCAAGGCGTTGTGGGATACCACCCTTGTCAGCACTGTTTCTGCTGAGGAGGTCGTACTCAGTCTGGCTTGTCCAGAATGTCTGGGTTAAAAGTATCAGTATATCACAAGACAACATTCTGCCTTTGTGGCGAACGGGGTGTGCCGCTTAAGGCAAGCAATTGGGTTAACCAAGGCGAAATCTTCGCGCGAATCCCCCTCGATAAGGAGGGGGAGTGTCAAAAATGAGTCGTTAACTACGACTTTGGCTTGTAGGTTGAAGCAACGTGCAACTCTTTGAGCTGCTTTGCGTCCACTGCTGAAGGCGCATCTGTTAACAAACAACGTGCTTGTTGCGTCTTCGGAAAAGCAATAACATCGCGAATTGATTCTTCCCCAGCTAGCAACATCACCAAACGGTCTAAACCGTAGGCAATACCACCGTGAGGCGGTGTGCCATATTCAAACGCCTCCAACAGAAAGCCAAATTTATTGTGCGCTTCCTCAGGAGAAAAGCCAATTGTCTCAAACACCTGTTGTTGTAGTTCTGGTTGATAAATCCGCAGACTACCGCCGCCAACTTCAAACCCATTAAACACTAAATCGTAAGCTTGCGCTCTTGCAGTTTTCAAGTCGCTCAAATCATCGGGATTAGGTGCTGTAAATGGGTGGTGCAGGGCTTCTAGGCGATTTTCCTGTGCGTTCCATTCAAACATGGGGAAGTCTGTCACCCAGAGCAAGTTGATTTTTTCTGGCTCGATTAACCCGAACTCCCTAGCGGTAACTTGCCGCAACCTATCTAAAGTTTTATTAACAGTAGCTGCGTCACCAGCCCCAAACAACAGCAAATGACCGGGTTTTGCATCTGTACGGCGCAAAATTTCCTGTTTTTGTTCTGCGGTGAGGTTGTCTTTAATCGCCCCAATGGTGTCGATTTCACCGTCATCTCGTACCCGGATGTAAGCTAAACCTTTGGCACCGGCTTCGCTGGCTTCTTTGAATAAGTCGCCGCCTGGTTTGATACGGACGTTGGAAATTAAATCGTTCCCGTTGGGAATAGGAAGAATTTTGACAATACCACCATTGGCAACGGCTTCGCGAAAGACTTTGAAACCAGAGTCTTTAAGGACATCCGAGACATTGACGAGTTCTAAACCATAACGTGTATCTGGTTTATCACTGCCATAGCGTTCCATCGCCTCGGCGTAGGTGAGACGCGGAAAGGGAACCTGTATTTCAATGCCCTTTACTGTCTTGAAGATATAACCAACTAACTTTTCATTGAGTTCGATAATTTCTTCTTGGGACATGAAGCTCATTTCCATGTCCAACTGGGTAAACTCTGGTTGTCTGTCGGCGCGTAAGTCTTCATCGCGGAAGCAATGCGCAATTTGATAGTATCTGTCAAAACCTGATACCATCAGCAACTGTTTGAATAGCTGGGGTGATTGCGGCAAGGCAAACCACTCGCCAGGGTTGACGCGACTGGGTAAGATGTAATCCCGCGCACCTTCGGGAGTGGAACGGGTGAGGACGGGGGTTTCGACTTCCATGAAACCTTCCACGTCTTCTAGGTAACGGCGCATAGCTTTAACGACTTGATGGCGTAATTGCAAGTTATGTGCCATGCGATCGCGCCGCAAATCTAAATAACGATACTTCAGCCGCAAATCTTCCCGCACTGAATCAGCGTCGGCTGTGGAAACTTGGAATGGTAACTGTTTGCGGACTGAGTTGAGGAGTTTAATTTTATCGGCGTAAATTTCAACTTCGCCTGTAGGTATGCGGGGGTTGAGCGATTCTTCCGGACGTTGCGTCACTCTACCTGTGATTTCAACAACGTATTCATTTCGTAGGGTATTTGCCAATTCGTAGGAATCAGGAGTACGCTGCGGATCGCTGACAATTTGGACGATGCCATTGCGATCGCGTAAATCTATAAATATCACACCCCCATGATCGCGGCGACGGTCTACCCATCCGTACAAGGTGACAGTTTCTCCAATCTGTTCTTTTCGGAGTTCGCCGCAATAGTAAGTTCGCATAAGTGTTAATTCTTAATAACCGAGCTAGAGAATCCAAGTCAATGTTAGAGCTTTTTCATTATCTAGCATCATTTGTAATTCTAGTCATTCCACCTCAAGAAATCTCATGCAAAAACACAAAAATGTAGAGACGCGCAATTGCACGTCTCTACAGCACTTTGGCATTTGTTTTGTGGGTGAAAGATTAACGTTGAGGGCGAGGAGCATTGAAAGCATCCCATGCGGCTTTAGCCGCGGCTTGGAAGCGATCGCCTACTTCTGCTATTTCTTTGAACAGCAAGTGCCAGTTTTTCTCGGCTTCCTGCTGGAGGACTGCAAACGCGTGTTCAATGCGATCGCGCTCAATGAGTTTGTCGCCTTCCAGGGCTTCCCGTGCTTGACGTACTGCATTCAAATAGGTTTCACGGGTGAGGGTACCTGCTGATTCTGCCTCGGATTGCGCGCGTCTTCTAATCGCCTCAATCAGTGCTTTGGTTTCATCCTTCACTTCATCAGTTTCGCCAGCCAATTCAGTTTCTACCACCTCATGGGTTTGAGGGCTGACTTGTACGATGACTAAGTTTTCTTCGTTATCTGCATTGTAAGTCATGGTTAGGCTCCTTTATGCAATACTGTACTTGTCGCATGATAGCTGCACCCTGTAGGGATTGGGGATTAGGGATTAGCGATTGGCTATTAGCGATTAGGGATGAGAGTATTGCCCAGTCGCCAGTCGCCAGTTCCCAGTCCCTTTATCGCCTAAATGAGAACTCGGCTGTTCTGGACTGTTGTTCTTGTTCTAATTTTAGCAATGCCTCAACTCGTGCTTCAGTAGACGGGTGGCTGGAGAACAAGCTCCCGAGGAACTGTCCTGAGAATGCATTCGTAATCAACAGTGGCTCAAAAGCTGGGTTGGCTTGCAGAGGTAGTTGCCTTGCTGTCGCTTCTAAACGTTGCAGCGCACGGGCTAAGGCGCGAGGATTACCAGTCAATCTAGCAGAACCTGCATCCGCTGAAAATTCCCGCGTACGAGAAATTGCCAGTTGAATCACTGTTGCAGCAAGTGGGGCAAGGAATATTGTCAACAGCATCCCTAAAGGATTTGGACCATTATTGCGGTCATCCCGTGAGTATGGAGTATACCAAACGCTGTAGCTGACGATTTGGGCTAAGAAAGATATAGCACCTGCGATTGTTGCCGCAACAGCCTGTGTTAAGGTGTCACGGTTAGCAACGTGGGTGAGTTCGTGGGCGATCACGCCTTCGAGTTCGTCTTCTGGTAATAAATTTAATATGCCTTCGGTAACTGCGACAGCAGCATGTTCTGGATCGCGTCCTGTTGCAAAAGCGTTGGCGGCATCGCCAGGAACAATGTAAATTCTCGGCATAGGCAGATTGGCGCGTGCGCACAATCTTTGCACCATCTGATACAGCCCTGGTGCTTCCTGCGGTGATACTGGCTGGGCACGGTATGCCGCCAGCGCAATTTTATCCGATTGATACCAAGAAAACAAGTTTGTCACTGCTGCGATGACAATTCCCACGATAATACCACTAGTACCGCCAATCACCCAGTAGCTGATGGCAATCAAAATTGCACTTAAGAAAGCTAGTAATGCAGCCGTTTTGATTTGATTTCTCATGTTTTTGCTCTCCTTGTAATGCTGTACTGATTCTGTAATTTGCTTATAACGACAGCATTACTTAAGCCGCACTTTCATTGTATCGACCCAAACACAGATCCACCAGGTAGAAATTGCGCTCCGATTGAGTACGGTTTTCCCACTCAAGTGTTGGCATCTTATTTCAAGAGAGACTTCTTTTTTTGGTGTTTGCCAATACAATTTAAATTTTCAATAATTTTCAATCATTTTACTTTTTCATATACCTTCTTTAACAAAATAGCAATTCGGCATGATTTCTAAGATGTTCATTCAAAGCCGTCCTTTGCCATTACTAATAATTCAGGACTGCTAGACAAATGACGAGTCTAACCAGCATCTTTACACCTCAAGGTGTATTGTTTCTGCAAAAAAAACAACTGTCTTAAGTAGTAATTTTTAATTGTTGATACTATGAGCTTCGTTTCTGGCTAGAAATTAAATCCTCCCATATTCCTACAGTTATTTAACTAAACATCCTCCGGACATGGGCAGAGCCAAAATACAAAAAATTCTGTCCTAAACAAAATTTTTAGCAAAATTAGGAAAATCAGTAAAAAAAATTAGTTGTAGATGTTTTTTACAGTAGTTACCGAGTAAAATTGGCAGAGATGCAAGAAAGTTGAGTAATTTTTTCCAGAAAACAAAAAATTAGAACTATTCTCCTAAAAAAATGCTAAAAATTATTTCTCTTTCTCTTCCTAAAACGTAGAAATTTTTCTGGTAGTAGTTTATATTTAGAAATTAGTAAATCATTGCTGCGTGATATTTATCACAACTAAGCTAGTATAGCTAGTTACAAACTTGAATGAGTAGCTTGAGAACTGTATTTGCTTGGGATAACAGTATTCTAAGCATGAAAGAAGGAAATATTGGCATATAAGTCGTATTTTTGACTGCTCTAGACAATAACCCAAAAATGGGCTCAACCCTGGGAATCGAACGGATCAGTCATCACCTCCGAGGACAAGTCTAATGGCGCAAAACATCAACAAAGTAGGAGTTGTGCACAAGTCTATCAAGATTTTGCAGGACTTTGCAGTATTTATCATCAGCCCTTGGTTGAATACAGCATCTATCAAATCTGTGCAAAAACGAGTCGATTCTTTGGAACGACATTTCTATCAAGGTTTACCACACACAGAACAACGTCTGGAGTTCCTTATTGGGCAGTTACAACACCAGTTCAAGATTCTGCAAGATAGTACAAAAAATCGGTTAGACAAGTTATTAGAGTATGAATTGCGTCAGCAAGTGCTGGACGTGCTAAAGGAGCAGACAGATATTATTATTGAGAACATCAAACCAAGTGTTGAAGATTTGATCCGCGAGCTAGAGGATAATAAGCGTTCAGACCGGGAAGCAAGCCTTGCAGATATTCAAGGCAAACAGCACAAACTCCAAAAATCTCTAGCACAGATCCAACAGCTAACTACGTCACTGCCAAGCTTAGACGCACAATCAGCAGCTTGTCTAGAAGCAGGATTTTGGCTACTAGCTCATCGAGAAGAATTAGCACAAGAAGTAGCAGATGAGTTATTGGGTTCGCAACATCCCCAAAGAGAAGTATTTCGTCATAACCTTGGTAGATATTTAAAGCTGCTTGGAAGCTGTTTGGAAAATGGAATTGAACCCGGTTTACTTTATCAAGGAATCATCACTCACCATCAGCCGTCAGTTGAGACATATGTGAAAGCATTCAAGTTGATTCAAGATAAGTACATAAGCTATTGGGAAAATTCAGCGCAAGTCTCAACTGAAGCAGCTGTGGAGTTGAGGGCGTACTTTAACTACCTCATCGATTATTTAGTGAAAGTGTTACTCTAATCACATAATCACAAAAAAACTTTTAACTAATTCGCGCCCTCGTCCCCCACTATAACGGTACTCCGTGAGCGTGGCGCTCTTTAAGCCGGACGGCGACGAGGGCATCTCCTCCCGCGTTGGTTGACGCTCAACGCGGGAGGAGATGTCCGAATGGTGTGGGAGGATGTCACAAGAATAGACTCATTACTAGAAAACACAATTTCGGAGTTAAATGGAGTGAGTCATACTATTTTTTCACCCTGATGTATTTATCTCCGATTCAAGTTCAAAAACGATTTGGGTATCATCCGAAAACATTAGCTGACTGGGCAGATGCCGGAAAAATAGAATATATCAAGTCTCCTGGCGGACATCGCCGTTACCGACTCTCTTCCCTAGAAGGCATCACGTCAACAGTGGATAGCCGAATAGTTGTCATCTACGCCAGGGTTTCAACACATTCTCAAAAACAGGACTTACAGGCGCAAGCGAAGTTCTTGACCGATTCCCGCACAGGTGAAGTTATTAAAGAAATTGGGTCGGGGATGAACTTCAGGCGTCGTAAGTTCCTCAAACTTATGGAGCGTGTTGCTAATAATGAGATTGCCGAAATAGTCGTAGGGCACAAAGACCGCTTGTGTCGGTTTGGTTTCGAGTTTGTAGAGTGGTTTTGCCAGCTACATGGATGCAAGATAACAGTGCTGGGGAAAACCGAACTTAGCCCGTATCAAGAGTTGATGCATGACTTTATGAGCATTATGCATTGCTTCTCGTCCCGCCTCTACTTCCTGCGTCGTTACAAGGAAGAAATCAAAATTGACCCCGAAGCAAATCTTTCTTCATCCCTGGATGAATCGGAGTTAAACGTAGTACAGTTGTAGGAGGTCGATAAAGTGGAGTAAGAATCATGGCACTAACTAAGCTCAAAGGTCACAGGATAGAGACAAAAACGTTACGCAGCAAGCTTTTACGTAATGATTTTGACTTAAGCGAAACCAATAAGATGTTTAGCGACGTGACATTGTTCTTTCTGCTTGTCATTAAAGAAGACCCGGACGGTGTTTGTACGCACGGTATTGACTCCAAGCGTTACTACGAGCCACGTTTTTTTGGTGACCGGCCAACGCAAACCTTTCCATTTGAGGTTCCCCAAACATTTCGCAGAGCGGCTTTATCTAAGGCTTGCGGTATCTACAAATCTTGGAAGAGTAACTACGATAATTGGGTAGCTCTTGTTGAAAAGCGCAAAGCTCGCCGGACGGAATCTTCCGCCCGGCAGACTTTGGGCAAAGTTAACAAACGCGGGAAATCAGACAAGAAACACTGTCCGCCTATCCTTCCCACGAGGCTGAAACTGAATGCGAACTTGTATTCAGGGATGTTCAAGGAAGACACAGGATCCACCATTGTGCTAAAAATCCTGGTCAAAGGTCAGTGGAAGTGGGTTAAGTTTACCTACAAAAGTGCACCAATATCACCTGAGTGGAAAAAGTCAACACCAGCCATCATTACGAAGCCCGATGGCTCTGTGTGGCTCAACTGGACAATTGAACGTTACTGCATAGCAACAGGTGGCATTAAAACACTTATGCAGGATGGTAACAGAATTTGTGCGGTTGACACTGACTTAGACGGTGAGATTATGAAGGCGGTGATCCTAGACGTAGACGCTGATGGCTCTGTAAACGAATTAGCCAGAACCACATTGAGTGGTCACAGAAGCCATGTTAAGCGTAGGAAGTTACGTTTAGGTAAGATTGCCAAGTTGATGAGCAAAACAGGTCTAATCATCAAGGGTTTTGCATCAACTCGGTGCGAACAAATCAAGCGTTGTGAACGTGAAGCAGCAAATCAACTATCAGCACAGTTAATCGACTTTGCTCATCGTTGGAGATGCGCGGTCATCGTGTTTGAGTTTCTGGGCAACCTCAAACCTCAACTCGGTAGATACTCCAGACGTTCAAACCAAAAACGCGCTTACTGGCTCAAGTCCAAAGTCATGGATGAAACTTCCAGAAAGGCACGCCAAAACCACAACATCCTCAGTGCAAAAGTCAATCCCCGCAACACTTCAAAACTGTCGGCTATCGATGGCTGCGAAGTGCTCAGGACAAGTGATATGGATGTTGCCGAGTTGATGGCAAACAACCCTAAAGTCTGGGACAATTTCAAGCGCACACACGGCTATCATCCTGGAAGCTTGGCTGTAACCCGTAACGGCTATATCATCAATTCTGGATATAACGCGGCTAGAAACATCGGCATTAAATTTCTAACGCGATACTATGAAAGCCCAACTCTGGTAACACAGGGGTTTGATAAGGTTGCAAGCAAGGTCACTGGCTAAGTGTACTCCAATCTTATCAAAGGGAATGTGTAGATTCCCAAGTCTTTCCTACTTCACTACGCTCCAATCGGTAGAGGCAAGTCCTCAAACGCTGGTGGAAGCGACTACAGAGGAGAGTTTGAAAAAAGAGATTCCGGTTTATTCCGTTTTCTCGCTACACTATGGGATTACGTCAACGAGTGGCTGCGCGTTTTGTGCGATCGCGCTAGTTTGAGAAGATGAATTAATTTGAAAAAAGCAAATTGATGAATCAGACTTTAAGCGTAGCGGCTCCCAAGCAAGTTAGCACTCAAGAGCAAGCTGTTGTTGCCAAGCAGCAGATTCCTGTCAAGCCGTTGATTGTTTTGGGGTGGGAAATGCTTCTGGCATTACCCATAGGTTTAATCTTGGGAAGATTCCACATTGGAGGGGTTGCTTGGATATTTGGCGGTATTGTCTCTGGTGCAGTGGTGCTTCAGACGTGTCGGGTTTTGTATGGCTATACCCCCAAACCCAACCGGGCTGCGAGAAAGACAGGAATGGCACTTGTCGGGCTGAATGTCGGCTTTTCGGTTGCCCACGGTCATCTAGCTGATGTTGCTTCTTGTTTTCCTGTTTTTGGGGTTCTTACCTTTTTCCTGTTGGTGTGTGGTACCCTCATTGGCTATGTTTACTCGCGCTTAAGCAAAACGAATCTTTTAACGGCGCTGCTGGCTACAGTTCCCGGCGGTGTCGGACCTATGTCAGCGATCGCCGCAGATTACGGCAGAAATGTCGCCCTAGTGGCACTCGTGCAAGCGATTCGCGTCACTACCGTAGTTTTTCTAATTCCCTTAGTTGCCAGGTTATCATCCGGGGGCAATCAACTTTATCCGCAAGCACTTCCCATTAAAGGTGCCTTGCTCAGTCTCGAACCATCTCAATTAGGATTACTATTATTGGCGCTGCTATTTGGCGGATTAGCAGTATATCTTGCAAGATTAAGTAAAATTCCTGCTGGTGAGTTTTTCGGTGCAATAGTCGCTGGTATAGCGTTTATTCCTTTGCTAAATTTACTACCTTTTATAAGTGGTGTTAACTTTACTTTGCCGCCTTTAGTCAACATAGTCGGTCAAATGCTTCTGGGAATTACCATCGGTGAGTATTGGGGTGACAAACCCACTTTAGGGAAAAAGACCATAGTCTACGCCTTAATGTCTGTAGGAATGACCCTCGTTGCAGGGGGACTCGCCACCATCCTTGCTATGGAATTAACTTCCTGGGACTGGTTAACTTGTTTGTTAGTAACAGCACCCGGAGGTTCAGCGGAAATGATTTTAGTTGCCCTGACATTGCATCATAATGTTGAAATTGTCACAGCAGGTCATTTGGTGCGACTAATCGCGATTAACAGTTCCTTGCCAATATGGGTATATTTATTTCGGCGTCTTGACAGTCAACTGTCAGAATCTGCTTAGAAATGATTTTTGAACAAGAAGTCAGAAGACAGAAGTCAGAATTCAGAATCGATTGGTTAGGGATTGGGACGGGCAACCAATCGTTGACTACCTTTTCTACGATTTTGCTGGGGGAGTGTACCAAACTGGATTTTTGCCAAAAATTAGCGTGTAAATTGGTAGCTGATGCTAAATGACCCCATATCTAAGTATCATTTGGTTCTAATGCTATTTTTCCCTCACTCACAAACCAAGGATGCTGTAGATGGTCGCACAAATCAAAGAATTTGATGCCCAACACTGGGTGAAAACTCGTTCATCCCTTGATCCCAACGAATCAACCTTTCTCGCCTGGAAGGGCAATATTTACGCTTTTGTGCCAGGTGAAAAGAAAAAACTCCTATTTAAAATTGTCGGGATGAGCGTGAGTCGGTGTATTCCTACAGGAGAGGGTAGCTGGGATTTTACTTCTAGGGAACTGACTTATTACCTGAACCCAGAAACAGGTGAGATTTTGCATAAGTGGCAGAATCCTTGGACGGGGGAAACAGTCCCAGTTGTACACGTTGCCAATAATCCTGTGCAAGGTCATTTTAAAAGCAAGTTTCCAGCGCCTGTGGAAGGAGACAGTACAACCTTTGTGTTTGATATATTTCCCACTTATCCCAATCCTTTGGGGGAAAATCCCAAGTTTGCTGAGTATAGCCCACAAACTACTTATCAAGCGGCAGAGTTGTTTAAATTAACTGTTCCTACTGCAGATTTGTTGGACTCTGAACTTTCCTCTGTAACTGAACTCAAGCTGAGTTGGGATAGGATTGGTCAATGGCTTCCTTGGATGAAGATGGGCACACGCCTCGGTCATCTGATCTACAGTGCTTATGGAAGCAAAGTGAATGGCTTTAGCGAGTTACCGCAACTGCTGCAAGATGAAATCAATACCCGCGTACCTTTATACAAGAATGCACCCAAATCGTTTCTTGATGTGGAGGATATGACTTCTTGGCTTTACTTCCAACAGCACTTTGATGCTTACTTAGCCGGTGAAACCTTTCCGCTACCGGAGGCGGAGGAAATTTAGTTTCTGGGGAACCGCAAGAGGCAAGAGAGAACACAGAGGAAAGACAAGATGAAAGTTAAAATTTTAACACGAGGTAGACAAAGTAAAAATACGTCTCTCGCATCAGAAACTCAAACTGGCTTTTGAAACTGCGATAGCGAGTGGTGGGTGTAGGGGATGGATAGGCATCCATTCCCAAGTCTTGTGCCATTAACACGGCTCGCTTAAGATGCAGGGGGTCGCTGACAATGAGAAACTTAGATTGATGGTACAAAGACGCCACCTTCTGAGCATACTCAAGGTTCTGATGAGTCGTGTGCGATTCTGTTTCGATGAGAATATTGGCTGGTTTGACCCCCCGCGCCATTGCGTAACGTTTGCCGACAACGGCTTCAGCCAGATGATCGTTTTTGCCAACGCCACCAGTGAAAATAATGGTGCGAACAATCCCTCTTTTGTAAAGGTTTATTGCGTGGTTAATTCTTTCTCTGAAAACTGGAGATGGTTCGTCTCCCCAAACTGCTGCTCCCAAAACTATTGCAGCATCAGCTTTGACAATACGGTTAGCGCTGCCGTAAAAGTATATTCTGAATGCTGTGATTGCGACTACTAGCAGGAGTGCAGACACAATCCCAAGTACAACCAAAGCTAGCCATTGTGTTTTAGTTTGGTAACTGGGCATTGTTAATATCTCCCAATGTAAATTTACAACACTTCATCTCCGTTTTAACAAGTTTACACAGCTTCTAACAATGTCCAAAAGTAACCATCTGGTGCAACGAAGGAGAAACTCATCTCTCCAAACTCGTTGGGAACTATGTGTGTATACTTCTGCACAGGGCTTGCTTTAATGCGATCGCAGTACAGATCTAGTCCTCGTACCCGGTAGGTGTAAAGACAAACTCCCAAGCTGCCTGGTTGCGCGGCTTCATACTGGGAATTTAACTTCATAAAATCAGGAAAGCGAATGATGTAAAGTCTACCGGAACGCGCAGCAAACAGGTTTGTTGTTGAAGATCTGGGGTCATCAAAGGCGGTGAGATAAAACTTCTCCCCTGGTTGGAGGTCAAAAATCTCTCGACCTGCTAAGGAAGATTCGTAGCTTGTCTCTACATCGTCACGCACGCGCAGCAAACCCAAAACTTCGTCATAAAACTTTAGAGTTTCTTTGCTGTCATCCTGAATGACCATGCCCATATGAGTAAACTGGCTGGTTTTGAGGGTAGAATTTTTGTTGATGTTTCCGTAATGTGGCAGAGTATAACCAAACCTCTGAAAGAAAACCTGTCGCGTCAAGGGTTGCAACAAAAGCATTTCTCGTACCCCGATCACTGGTTCGATAAAAGGACGGCTTTTCTTGTCCTTGTTGTAAATAATTTCCCAGTGAGGGTATGTATATTTAATCGCCCAACCGGCTGTTTTAGCCTCCTCCACATGATTTAAGATGCTTAACACATCATCCGTTAAGCTCGTTGCCCAGCGATTTCCCTTCACTTTCATCGACCCCATCCCTAATCCCTCATTGGTGGGATTTTGCCAAATCATCAGACGAAGCAAACCATGATCTGTATACTGGTGGTAAAGGCGAATCGAACGTAAAGATGAATTGACTCCATATAATTGGTAAGCTGCGGCTTGTGATAATTCACCTACTTGACCAACGCGGTAGCCAAATAGTTCCCAATACTGAATAGCAGAAATTGGCTCTTTAACCCCAATACACACTTCGTAGATGCCTTCAATAGCCGTTTGTTGCCCCTGATTCATAGTTATTTATTACATATAATTCAAGTGCTTTTTTTAGCAGTGTTCAGTTATCAGTTAGTTTCTGTAACTAAGGATTTTTGGAATTTTTCCACAAATCAATTTGTTAGCTTGATATTGATTTTGTAAATGTAAATGCAAATGATAATTATAACTGTTTACTGTTAACTGAATATTTTTATATTTTATTAATAGAAAAAAATTTACACAAAATGATCATCAGCCAAAATTTAGTATTAATTTATACAAAAAAATACCAAGAATGAGTGTTGCTCTTTAATAAGAAACAAGTAGTTGTAAGAATCAACACTTGACAAGTGCGATTTTTAACATTAATTTTTTTGATTGTCATAGTGTTTATAGATTTTTGACGAATTTTGGAAACTATTAGTGTAATTTTGGATAGATTTTCAAAAAATTTCTACTTTTCTAGATATACTGGATTTCTGGTAGCCAATACTAAACTTTTTGTACTTTACGACTAGTTCAAGAACTTGGCAGTTAGAGATATTCAGGGTGACTCTCTATACAAATACAACACAAATAACACAAATACAACTTAAAAGTGTGTTCTCATCAGATGTATAAAGATATTACCTTGTGCTGTTCAAGTGCGCGCAAAATTCTAGCGCGCATATTTAGAATGAAAAAATGTAGGGAGCAACCACTGTTGAACGATATTTGCGCATAACACAGGCTGCTCTGGTGAATGGAAGTACCACTATTCTACTTATCAATAATTTATAAAATTAATACAACAGGCATGATGTCTCAAGAGGGAGAGAATTTTGCATGAAAATTCTTTTGGTAGAAGATGATGAGTTTAATGCTTTATTGCTTGAAAAAGCGCTCAAGGCATACAACTACCAGATTGAGATTGCAAAAGATGGTCCAACCGGGCTGGAGTTGGCAAAGATGTTTGAATATGACCTACTTTTGCTAGATGTCATGCTTCCTAAGATGGATGGCATTAGCCTTTGTCGGCAACTGCGTCTAGAGGGTTATCATATGCCCATTCTGATGCTGACTGCAAATGATAGTACCAGTCTTCGGGTTACAGGTATGGAGGCAGGTGCTGATGATTACATAACCAAGCCTATTGACCTGTCAGAATTACTAGCTCGGATGAAAGCGTTGCTGCGGCGGGCAAAGGTGATCTTACCTACAATACTGAGTTGGGAAAACTTACATCTAGACACCAACACAAGAGAAGTTACTTATAACGGCGAGAGTTTGCACCTCACCCCCAAAGAGCATGGTTTATTAGAGCTTTTCTTGCGCAATCCCGGCAGGATATTCACTCGCAATGCTTTGCTCGACAGCATTTGGTTATCCTCTGAATCTCCTGGAGAGGAAGCTGTGACAACCCAAATTAAAGGTCTGCGGCAAAAGTTAAAAGCAGTGGGAATGACCGAAGATTTGATTGAGACGCTTTACGGATTGGGCTATCGGCTCCGAAAAGATGAAAAGGGCACTAGCAGACAAGACTCAAAGAAGCAGAATAAGCGCAGATCCCTATCATGTACTGAGTTTTCGCAAAAGCGAGGCAGCGCGGTCTTGGGGGTTTCCCCCATGAGCGACTGCCGTCGCAAAGCCGAGGCAGAGGTTATAGTTCTCGTCAAAAAGATGTGGGAAGAGTTTAAAGGGAGCCGTCTACAGGAACAGTTGGAGTTATTTGAGCAAGTGCTAGCACACTTATCGACTGGAAACCTAGACAGCCATCTGCTTAAGCTAGCACACACAGAGGCTCACCGCTTAGCTGGTACTTTAGGGTGTTATGGCTTTCATGAAGGTTCAAAACTAGCACGGCAAATCGAAGTGTTGCTGCAAAGTTTAATGAGTTGGGAGCAATACCCACTTTGGCAGTTGGAGAGATTGGAGAAATTAATAACATCACTGCAAAAAATATTGCAGCAGCAGCCATCTCAAACTGCTACCCTTGCAACCTCTAAACTATCATTGCCGCGACTGCTGATCATTGATGATGACACTATCCTAACAGAACGAATCAAATTAGGTGCCGCAGCTTGGGGCTTACAGGTAGACGTAGCTACAGACTTGACCACGGCAAAAAGCGTACTTGCTTCATATTCTCCCAATGTGATTTTACTAGATTTGACTTTTTCCAACCCACAGGAAAATGGTTTAAACTTCCTATCAGAAATTTCTCAGAAAAATCCTAAAATTCCTGTTATAGTTTTTACCGCATCCAATCAATTTCGTTGTCGGGTAGAAGCTGCTCGTCTAGGGGCACAGACCTTTCTCCACAAAACTACGCCTGTGGATGAAGTGCTTTCTGTTGTGAGGAAATCACTCAATCAGTCTGCTGCTACTCATAAAGCTAAAATTATGGTTGTAGATGATGACCCCATTGTGCTAAATCATGCGAAATCGTTGCTTTTACCTTTGGGATTTGAAGTCACTACACTGCAACAGCCTCAACATTTTTGGAAGGAATTAGAAACTTTTACCCCCGAATTACTGATTTTAGACATTGAAATGCCAAATTTTAATGGGATTGAACTATGCCAAGTAGTCCGCACTGACAGCCGTTGGAGTCATTTACCCGTGCTGTTTCTCTCTGTCCATTCCGATGCAAAAATAGTGCGTCAAGTGTATGCGGTAGGAGCTGATGATTATCTGCGTAAGCCAATAGTGGAACAAGAACTGATAACCCGTGTTCTTAATAGGTTAGAGCGGACACAACAAAAGACAAGAATTAGCGTAAGGATTGCAGATTAAATTACGTGCAATTTATCTGGTTAAGATTGACCGAAAAAGACAAGGGAGATGGGGAGACACGGTGACGCGGAGAGTTTTGAATGATCCAGTGGTTTTCTTTTAGCTAGGCATTGCTCACTTTTGTAGGCAATGCCTACCCGAAGATTTGTGATCTCATCATAGAATCAGCGCTGTAAATAATTAGACGGATTTGATATTACAGGTAAAAACGGCTCAATTCTTGAAGGGGTTAAAACGCCTACTACAAACGATTGTGCAAATTCTGGATGAGGAGATAAGTGTAAATTTATACTTTATTAATTGAAAAAAACTTTAAAATACAAAGACTTGCTGTTGCATTCAATATCGGTTTTGTAGGATAGATATTCTGCCCAGAGTGGATTTAGCTAGCATGAATTGTGTAGGCTAGACTGTTTCCCCAATCGCTTCTATATGCCCCTATAGCAATCTTATTTGATTCGTGAAAGAGGGCAGACTTGCCAGACTTGGGGAAGGTATTTCACAAATGATTTAGGACTGCTATACATTCTTTTAAAATTTTAGAAAAATTGCGTAAAAAATATTTATTTTTAATCATAATATTTAATTAGCTTTAATTGACTAAATTTAACAAAAGAAAAATCAATGGATGAATTGAAAGCAAATTGTAGTAATTATCATGTGTAAAATTAATGAAATAACCCAGATTAATCAGCACTTGAGCATGGCTTTGGAAGCAGCCAAAATCGTCATTTTGGACTGGGATTTGCTTTCCGATTGTGTCGGTTGGTCAAGCAGTCAAGAAGAATTATTTGGGTTGGCACCTGGAACTTTTCCAGAAACTTACGAATCTGCTATAGCTCGTGTTCATCCAAGTGACCTAGAAGCTGTGACTTTATCTTTGAATCAAGCACGTCTTGAACGGCATGATTATCATCAGGAACTACGGATTTTTGGGTCTGATGGTAGTATCCACTGGATTGAGGCAAAGGGAAGATTTTTTTATAACGAGCAAGGTCAAGCAGTGCAGATGCTGGGAACCGTCATGGAGATTAGCGATCGCAAAGCTAGAGAAGAACAACTGCGTCTGTTGCAATCTGTAGTCGTTCATACACATGACGGAGTAGTAATCACTGAGGCAAACCCCACTGACCCTACGGCTTCCCCGATTGTCTACGCTAACCCTGCTTTTACCCAAATGACAGGTTATACTTTAGAGGAACTCTTGGGCAAGACACTGTATATTCTCCAAGGAGAAAAAAGTGACCCAGCAACTTTAGATAAAATTCGTACAGCGCGGCAAAGTGGTCAACCAGTGCAGGTTGAAGGGATTAACTATACCAAAGACGGCAGAGAATTTTGGGTTGAAGTCAGTATTTTCCCGATAGACGATAAAACAGGTCAAGTGACTCACTGGGTATCAGTGGGGCGGGACATCACCGAGCGTAAGCAGACAGAAGCTGCTTTGAAAGAAAGTGAGGAGCGGTTTCGCCAAATAGCAGAGAATATCCAAGATGTTTTCTGGATATTAGATCCTCTCAACGGCGAAATAGTTTATATTAGCCCTGTCTATGAAAGAATTTGGGGGCGCAAGTGTGAAAGTTTGTATGCCACTCGAATGGATTGGATGAATAGCATACATCCTGATGACACCGAAAGAGTGCAAGCGACTATTGGTAATAAAGTACACACAGACCTTTTTGAGCATGAGTATCGTATCGTGCGTCCAGATGGAACAGTGCGGTGGATTCGAGACCGAGGGTTTCCGGTTAAGGATGAGTTCGGACAAGTACAGCGTATAACAGGGATAGCAGAGGACATCACAGAGCAGAAGCTCTCAGAAGTTGCTTTGAGAGAAAGCGAGGAGCGATTTCGCCAAATAGCAGAGAACATCGAAGATGTTTTTTGGATATCAGACCCTACAAAGCCTCAGTTACTCTACATCAGCCCGGCATACGAAAAAATTTGGGGGCGTTCCATAGAAAGCTTGTACGCCAGTAACATAAACCTTATTAATTCTACTCATCCAGATGACCGGGAACGAGTGCTAGCAACTTTTGTTGAAAATGCACACCAAGCAACATTTGAGCATGAGTATCGCATTGTGCGCCCAGATGGAACGGTGCGGTGGATTCGAGACCGAGGATTTCCGGTAAAGGATGAAGGGCAAGTTAAGTACATTACAGGAATCGCACAGGATATCACTGAGCGCAAACTTGCTGAAGCTACACTACAGCAACTTAATGAGGAGTTAGAAATCCGAGTTAAACAGCGGACTCTTGAGCTAGAACGCTCTCAAACAATCTTGCAACAGCAGCTCAGACGAGAGCAGTTAATCAAAAGGCTCACGCAACAAATACGCCAGTCCCTCGACTTGGAAACAATCCTTAACACTGTTGTTAGCGAAGTCCAAAAATTGCTGGCATCTGACCGAGTTTCAGTCTACCAAATTCAGCCAGATGGTACTGGCAGTGTCGTTGCCGAAGCTGTTGTGGGAGACTGGACTAGGACTTTACACCAGAAATTTCCCGAAGAGATTTTCCCCAAACGATCCCAAAAACGCGATCTCGAAGGACAGATTTACACCCTTACCGACTGTGATAGCGAGGAAATATCACCCTGTTTTGCAGATTTTTTAGCAAAAATTCAAGTTAAGGCAGAACTGGTGGTTCCTATTATCCAACAAGATACGGTTTGGGGACTGCTGATTGTCCACCAATGCAGTGAACCAAGAGAATGGGAAACTTGGGAAATAGATTTGCTCAAGCAATTAACTAGCCAAGTAGCGATCGCCATTCAACAATCAGAACTTTACCAGCAACTTAAGGAAGAACTGCGCGATCGCCAACGGGTAGAAGTCGCATTGCGACAAAGCGAAACTCTGTTTCGTTCTCTAACGGAGTTTGCACCCGTGGGCATTTTCAGATGTGATGCTCAGGGGCAAATTATCTATACTAATCCTCACTGTCAGGCAATTTTTGGCTATACCTTTGAGGAAGGTTTGGGGTATGGCTGGATGCAATTTGTTCACCCGGAGGATTTAGAAATTATTATGCCCCAATGGGCTGAATCAGTGGCAGCAAAGCAGGGATACTGCAGTGAAATTCGTTGTATCCACAAGGACAAAACTATCCGGTTTGGTCGAACTATGTCAGTTCCCATCTTTTGCGAGTCTGGTGGACTTACAGGTTATGTTGGCATAGTAGAAGATATCACGGAAAGTCACGCAATTGAGAAAATGAAAAAAGAATTTATCTCGATTGTCAGCCATGAACTACGAACCCCTCTTGCTGCAATTCGCGGTTCCTTGGGATTACTCGCCGCGGGCGTACTCAAAGACCAACCTGACACTGCAAAACAAATGTTAGAAATCGCCGCCAACGACACAGAACGTTTGGTACGTTTGGTGAATGATATTCTTCACTTAGAGCGCCTAGAAGCGAACACAGTTTTTTTGGAGAAGCAATGGTGCGATGCTACCACAATAATGCGTCAGTCTGTAGAAACTGTGCAATCCCTGGCGGTAGAAACCAAGATCACGCTTTCTGTTGTGCCTTGTGAGGTGCAAGTATGGGCAGATTCAGACTGGATTATTCAAACTCTTGTCAATTTGCTGAGCAACGCAATTAAATTTTCGCCTCCACAGACTACAGTAACTCTGAGTGTCGAAGCGCTGCCAGAAGACGTTTTATTTAAAGTTCAAGACCAAGGACGGGGTATTCCCCATGATAAGCTAGAAAGTATTTTTGGACGGTTTCAACAAATCGATGCTAGTGACTCACGCGAAAAAGGAGGAACAGGTTTGGGTTTACCTATTTGCCGTAGTATTATACAACAGCATGGCGGCAGAATTTGGGCTGAAAGTGTGTTAGGACTCGGTAGTGTTTTCTATTTCACTCTACCTCAACCGCTTGACAGCGAAGGGTGAGGAACGGTTGATGGGCAGAGGAATTGACGAGTTTTGCTCAACCCGAAAAAGATGCAAGTTAAGTGCGTGACAGCTTGAGCTTTTCTCTGTCTTATTTTTCTATATTCAGAGTAATTTAATCGGGATGAGGTCGTGGCGTCATTTCTTTATATATAAAATAATAAGCAACAACAAAATCGGGAATATCCTCATTATTTTGTTATTTTTTGTGTTTATCCTCAAAAAGGTGCAAATTTGTCTTTTTACAAAAAAAGGCAGAGGGCAGAAGGCTAGAAGCAAGCGTGTCATCAGACCTGGGTTGTTAACATTGTTAATGCGTCGCCTGCCCTTAATAAAGTGTATAGCATCCGATATGATTTGTGAAATGTTGCAACACTTGCTGTCCTTTGTGATTAGTCCTTTATCATTTGGAATGACAAAGGACTAATGACGACCAGAACGAGCTTTATTACAACTCAAATAGTACTGCTATAGCATTTTCAGCTATTAACAGAATTTGATAAGAAAGCTTGTGACAACAACGTGTTTTTTTACTTGACTGTATTCCCAAATGGCTGGAAAGCTAAAAGTAAAACTATGTTACCAAAGCGGATTTTGCTTATCGATGACGAAACAAACCTGTGTACTGTTATTAAGGTTTGTTTAGAACACATAGGAGGTTGGCAAGTACTGATAAGTTATTCTGCTAGCGAAGGACTGCTACTCGCTGAAACTAAACTCCCTAATGCTATTCTGCTAGATGTCATGATGCCGGATATGGACGGATTGGTGGTGTTACGTGCATTGCGAATTAATCCGGTTACCCGAACAATTCCAGTAATTTTGCTGACTGCTAAACCACAGCCTGTAGACTTAAATCAATCTGCACAGTTAGGCGTTGTAGGGGTCATTCCCAAACCTTTTGACCCTATAAAGTTGGTAGATCAGGTAGCCGAATTGCTGGGATGGGAATAAGCCTGTCTTAGTCTAATTCAAATTATCATCACATACACAAAATTCCAAGTACTACAAATTTTTGGCAATCCTCAGAATTTCCTCATTTTTTTTACATAACATCATCAAACAAGTATCGAAATGTTTCTAAATTCTGGACTCTTAATTATTCCCGGAAGGAAACTTTATGGTTTGAATGCATTCGTAACTCTGACAAAGATTTAGTATTCTATAAAATTATACGTATAATAAAGTACAATTATAATACGTAGAAACAACAGATGATGGTAAAACCTGTTACTAAAAGAGTTTTATATATTGATGACGAACCTGATATGCAACTGATTGTGAAAACCTGTCTCCAGACTTTCGGAGGGTGGGAGGTAGAAGTCGCGAAATCAGGCACAGAGGGTTTAGTTAAAGCAGAGGAGTTGAAACCAGATGCCATCATTTTAGATGTGATAATGCCGGATATGGATGGTATTACTTGTTTGGAAAAACTACAGTTAAATGCCAAGACTCAAGCAATACCAGTAGTTTTTTTAACATCAAGGTGGAATATCACTCAAAAGTATCAGTTTTCAGCATTGGGTGCTGTGGGGGCGATCGCCAAACCCTTTAACGCTCTGACTCTGGTTCCTCAAATTGCAAAATTTCTTGGTTGGAAGCAAGAAAATGTAAAGGTACTAAACTAAAAAACTTTCCACATTCCTTGTCATACTAAATGAGTTTATTTAGATATTGACTATTTTTTGAATATCTAAATATGGGTTTAATGTTTTTTAATAAAAAAGCGGCGTAACTGATAAAACTCAGGCGAGATTATTTAGCAATGCCATTGCTTCTTGCAATTAATCGAACAACTATTTCTTGAAATTAAAGGACGAGTATGGCTTTGCTTGAAAAGATTCTAATTGTAGAGGATTCTCTTAGCCAGTTGGATCTGATGTGTCATTATCTCAGAGATAGTGTTTACCGCATTATTAAAGCAACTAGCGCTCAACAAGCTTTGAAAATCGCTTTACAAGAAGAACTTGACTTGATAATTACTGATGTAGTCATGCCTGAAATGAGCGGGTTTGAGTTGTGCCGTTTCCTCAAAAAAAATCCAGCAACTCAAAAAGTGCCAATTGTGATTTGCAGTTCCAAAAATCAGAAAGTTGACCGTTTGTGGGGGATGAAGCAAGGCGCTGTCGCCTATGTCTCTAAACCCTTTAGCCGCGAACAGTTGCTACGTGCCATTGAATCAGTGGCAGTATCAATGTAAAGTTTGAGTGTAAATATTTTTCTTTCATTGTAATAGAAATAGAGTATACAAAACAATTAGTTTCTGATACTATTGAATCTACTAAGCAGTAATCAATACTTAGTTTATTACCCTATTAATGTTCATGCTGCCAAAATAAGTTAATCTTATTAGTGTGATACCTATAGGCTATGGTTCAGTCTTTGTTCTCAGCTAGAAGCTTGCATCTACCACTGGAAATTCTCAAACATTACTCATTTAAGCACAAGACTCTTGAGGATTGGTAGATGATTAAAATGGTTGACAAAGATATAAATCATGCTAGAGATGAAAATGAAGATATTGAACAGAGTTTCTTCATAACATCGTTACAGCAAAAAACTGTCATACAACCTAAAATTGACTTTCATAATTCGCGCCGCCGTCGTATTATTTCTTGGCTCAGGCAGATAAGCTTACGTAATAAAGCCATAGCGTTTATCTTTGTTATTGGTACTGTGCCAGTATTTGGGATTGGGGCAATCACCTATTACTTGGTAAACCAATCAACGACAAAGGAAATTGTTAACAACAAGCAAGATAGAGCTTCTTTGTTGGCAAACAATATCAGCAGTTTCATGCAGAGACGGTATGGAGATATTCAAATCCTCTCTAGACTGACATTTCTGCAAAATCGTCAATTGAGGGGAGTGATCAGCCGTGAACAGATGCAAGCACGGCTGAGGAACTATTTAGATATTGAAAACAGTTATGAAAGCATTGCCGTTTTTGATATCAAGGGTAATCTGGTTGCCGATTCAGCAGGAGAATCTATAGCTAACCAAAAAAACGAAGAGTATTTTCAAGAAGTACTCAAAACTAACACGCCCTATATTAGCCAGCCGAAAGCCACAAAAAGCGTAGACCAATCTAAAATTTACATGGCTGCGCCTGTCAAAGATAGTGACACGGGTGAAACAATTTATATTGTTCGGACAGTGATACCCGTGAAATCTTTAGAAAAGGCAGTCCTGATCCCGCAAATTAGCCAAGATGATTACGATGTTGTAGATAGTTCTGGAAACATATTCCTGTCTAGGACAGGGAGCAAAACGGGTTTAGATGCAAAAAAAGAAATTCCTAAGTGGAAAGAAATACAAGCAAAGAAGCAAATAACGACTCAAATATTATTTAACAAAAAGGACAATGCTGAAAAACTAGTGACTTATGCGCCCTGGCAAAAAGTAGAAGGCTTGCCAGATTTAAAATGGACATTAGTTTTGAGTTTAGATACAGTAACTGCATTCGCAACACAGCAAAAATTATTACTGGCATTGGAGATAGGGACGCTAATAACAGGATTGCTGGTTGGTACAATCGCGGCAATTATAGCCACTCGTGTGATCAAGCCAATTGAAGCTGCTATTATGGCAGTACAAAAATTGGGTAAAGGTAATCTTGATACCCGAATTGCGATCAAAGGCGAAGACGAACTTGGAATCTTGGCTTCTCAGATCAACCAAATGGCAGACCAAGTGCAAGGCTTCCTACACAAACAAACCGCCGAAGCTGAGCAATTAAAGTTGTTGACAAACATCTTGCTCTCAATTCGCTCCTCTGTCAATTCTGAAGAATTGTTCAACATTACAGTCACAGAAGCAAAACTTGCCCTCAAAGCGGATCGAGTCGTGATTTATCGCTTCAATGCTAAAGGAGGCGGACAAGTTATAGCTGAATCAGTGAATCCTGGTTTGCCTGTGGCTTTTGGGGAGATGATTGAAGATGGCTGTATTCATAAGGACATCATAGACGCTTACAAACAAGGCCGGGTGATGGCTGTGAACAACGTCAGTGAAGCAGGCTTTTCTCCCGAACATCACAAGTTGATGGAAAGATTGCAAGTCAAAGCGAACTTGGTCACGCCAATTTTAAAAGATAACCAAGTCTTAGGCTTTTTGATTGCTCATCATTGTGAAGAAATTCATGCTTGGCAGCCATATGAAATTAATTTCTTGCGGCAGTTAGCAATTCAAGTTGGGCTGACTTTGGAACGTGTCAGTTTATTGGAGGTGACACAGACACTCAAAGACCTTGCTATCCACTTGTCTAGAACCCATAACTCGCAAGATATCTACAATTTGGCGGTTCAAAGCATCCGCAAAGCCTTGAAGGTGGAGCGAGCAGTCATATACAAAATAGACGAAAACCTGCACGGAAGGGTCATTGCGGAATCAGTTGTTGCGGGTTGGCCGGCTTCTCTTGGGGCAGAAATTTACGACCCATGTTTGAAAGATTATATTGATAAGTATCGGCAAGGTCGTGTTGTCGCAATTAACGATATTTACCAAGGTAATTTGAGCGAGTGTTATATCAAGCAATTAGAACCGTTTGCAGTCAAAGCAAATTTGGTCACACCGATTTTAATAGGTGATAAACTGCTCGGCTTGTTAATTGCCCATCAGTGTTCCCAACCTCGTTTGTGGCAACAGTCTGAAATTGATTTGTTTGAGCAATTTGCCAGAATTGTGGGACTGGCTTTAGAGCGAGCCAATTTTTTAGATCAAGCCGAACAAGGACGCCAAGAAGCAGAAAAAGCTTCTCAGCTGCAACGTCAGCAGAAAGAAAGGCTGCAACTGCAACTGCTAAGATTAATAGACGATCTTGAAGGAGCATCTCAAGGAGACCTGACAGTGCGTGCGGAAGTCACCGCTGGAGAAATTGGCACTGTGGCTGACTTTTTCAACTCCTTATTGGAAAGTTGGCAGGAGATTGTTACCCAAGTCAAACTAGCTGCTACTCAGGTAAATAATGCAATTGCAGACAACTCAGGATCGATGGGTGATTTGGCAATTGAAGCACTCAAACAAGCAGAGGAAATTAGCCGTACCCTCGATGCTGTTGACCAAATGAGGCAATCGATTAAAGCCGTAGCAAAAAATGCGAAGCAAGCCGAAGAAGTTGCCCGTACAGCATATCACGCCGCCGAAACTGGAGATACAGCAATAGACCTAACAGTCGAAAATATTATAAGTTTGCGCGATACAATAGGGGAAACGGGGAAAAAAGTCAAGCGTCTTGGAGAATCTTCGCAACAAATTTCGCGTGTGGTGGCATTGATTAAGCAACTTGCCATGCAAACCAATTTGTTAGCTATCAACACGGGTATTGAAGCGGCGCGTGCTGGTGAAGAAGCTCAAGGTTTTGCGGTGATTGCGGAAGAAGTTGCCGTACTAGCAGCTCAAAGTAGCGAAGCAACTGAGGAAATTGAAGAAATTGTTGCCAATATTCAACGCGAAACCAGTGAAGTTGTCAAGGCTATGGAGGTGGGAACCACGCAGGTTGTTGAAGGGACGCGTCTGGTTCAAAATAGTAAGTACAGTTTCAACCACATTCTTGAAGTCTGTCGCCAAATTGACCAATTGGTACAGTCAATTTCTCACGCTACAGTATCTCAGGTGCAAACTTCCCAAGAGGTTTCCATTCTCATGCAAGATATCGCCCAAATATCTGAAATGACCAGCAATTCATCTCGTCAAGTTTCCACTTCTCTCCAAGAAACAGTGGAGATTTCCCAGCAATTGCAAGAAAGTGTGCGGACATTCAAGGTGAATTAGATGGGGATGAAAGTCAAAAGTTAAAAGTTAAAAGTCAAAAGTCAAAAGTCAAAAGTCAAAAATCTTTTTTACTTTTTACTTTTCTACACCACTCAAATCCTGTAGTACAGCAGAAGCTGATTGATAGCGATCGCTAAAGTGGTAACGCACCATCTTATCTAAAATCTCCGCCAACTCCTCGCTGACTTGCGCCCATTGACGCCACATTACAGTACCAGTATCATTATTTGGCTGGAGTTCGTGAGGTGACAACCCAGTAACTGCCTGAATGCCAATCATCCCCAAAGCATAAATATCACTCGACAAGCGGGGATGACCAGCAAACTGTTCTGGTGGTGCGTACCCCCGCGTCCCAATAGCTACTGTCGCTAATTCAGTTTCCTCCTGATTGAGTGGTTGCATCATCTTAACTGCACCAAAATCAATCAGTACTAACTGATGATCTGTAGCACGCCTGATAATGTTAGTTGGTTTAATATCTCGATGAATCACACGACGCTCGTGAACAAAGGCAAGAACTTCTAAAATCCCTTTGAGCATATCGATAACGAACAGTTCATTTTGCACCCCCCGCACAGGTGGTAATTCCTCACTTAAAGTATGTCCCTCAATATATTCTTGTACTAAATAAAATTCATGATTGTCTTCAAAATATGCTAACAGTTGTGGGATTTGATCATGTTTTCCCAAAGCCTCTAAAATTTCGGCTTCGGCATCAAATAATCTTCTTGCAACTTGCAAAAATCTTGTATCCCGGCGGGCGGGCATCAGTTGTTTAACGACACAGATAGGATTGCCTGGGCGCTGAGTATCTTCTGCTAAATAAGTGCAACCAAATCCACCTGAACCAAGAACTCTAGTAATTTTGTAGCGTCCGCTTAAGACGGTATCACCAGTTCTTTTTTCTAGAGTATCAATTTTTGATGAACTGTGAAGATGTTTGTCTTTAATTGCTGTACTTTCTTTTAACAGTGTATTTAACTGTTCTATAGCCTCTTGTTGTTTTTCTACTTGCAGAACAATGATTTTTGTTTGCTGCTGAGTACGGTATGTAGTGTAAGCCATCACACTGACTCCACTCAGTACCAATGCTATACCAGGCGGTATCAAGGGCACCCACCCTGCTTGCAGAAACAACAGAGCGCAAATCACCACCAAGCCACTTAAACTTATACCTCCTACAACAACCAGCAATAAAGGATGTCGCAGACGCCACGCTAAAGCAGCACCTAACAGCGACCAAACCCAAACCCATACAACTTCACCCGAGTCAGAAAAGTACCAAATGACACGACGCCCATCCAAAACTGTACTGAGAATCTGACTGGCTATCTCTGCATGAATAAAGACAGCAGGCATTCTTGCAGGTTGGTTTGGCAGAGCGTTATATGGTGTATAAAAGCCACGATCAAGGCTGGGAGACTTAGTACCAATAATAACGAGACGGTCTTTTATCCAGTTAGGATTTATATTGCCGTTCAGCACTTGTGAGAAAGTGACTTCTTGGGCTAGGCTATCTGGATGGCGATAATTCAGCATGATTTGGTAGCCGCCATCATCGATGCTTTTATAACCACCTGCATTGCTGTCAAGAATTTTAAAACTGGCTTTCACCTTTTGTGAATGAGCATCAACCAGCTTGAAATTATTTTCATCGCTGAAATCAGGTTCAATACCTTGTTTTTCTAAATATTTAACTGCAACTAAAGCAGCAAACGAGAAGTTCGTTGTACATTTCTTATCTTCTGGGGAATTAGCAAACAACAAACTGCGGCGAACGATGCCATCTTCATCAGATATCAAGTCGGTAAATCCGACATTATCTATAGGAAAATTCGATGGTGGTGCAATTTCCGCCGTCCCCACGCTGCTGAATGCACACGTACTTACAATGTTATCTCGACGCTTTAAAGAAGCCCCCAGATTTGTCTGTTCTGGTCTATATATATTTATACCAATGACACGCGGTTGATAGGACTCTAATTTCGCCAACAACTCGTTCATTTTACTGTCTGACACAGGCCATCTGTATTGCCGAAGATCATCTTCAGTAACAGTCACCAGCAAAATACGCCGATCACGTGCTTCAGTAGGACGTAACCGTAACATCTGGTCATATGCTCTTAATTCCCAAGACTGCAACCATTTGAGTTCCCGTACTCCCAAAACTAAAGCAGTGACACCCAAACTTGTTACAAGAACAGTTCGCAGCCAGCCTTTGGGAGCATTGTTGTGATCAGAAATACGTTCTTTGGGAGCCTCAGTTAAACCAACTTCCTCAGGCTTGCGTTCAACAAGCATATCGCGATATCGATTCAACATCTGCAAAGGAAATGGGGAGGCTCGAACAGCCAAGCGATTGCCCTTTAGGGCACTGCGCGGAGCGCAATCGCCCTTTGGGCGGCTCCCTTTGGGAGCATCGCCATCTTTTGCCCATGAGGCACGCAGTTTTTGTAATAGTCCTGTAATCACGGAGATGCGGCACTAGCCAAAATGTGGTAGACTTCTCAAATCTGGAACTTCCGTTCCAGACTACAGACTAGGGAGAATTGAGATTATCCCAGGTACTATTCACTTTAGCAATTTAATTGCTAGAAAGAACTTCGTACACTGCCACACGAATAATTTATCTGTGTGCATCTTGCCTAGGGCGAGCAAGATGCCCACCCCACAAGTCGAAATAGAAGCAAGATCCCCGACTTCTTTAAGAAGTCGGGGATCTAAACCAATTGATTTTCACAAGAAACGCTTATTTATTCAAGTGGATACTTTTCATCTGGAGAAGCTGACCATTCCCACATAGAACCAGCATAATTCTTTACATTAGAAAAGCCCAAGTTAACAAGAACAGCAACAAAAAAAGCCGAGCGAATTCCACCCGTACAATAAGTAACAGTAGGAGTATCACGCTGAATTCCTAAGGTTTCTAATTTGGCGATAATTTCCTCTGGCTTAAGTAAATTTCCCTTAGTATCCATTAAATCTTTAAAGTAGAAATGCACAGCACCAGGGATATGTCCCCCTCGCTGTTCACCATAGGGAGTTTCTCCAGCATATTCTCGCTTTTGCCGAGTATCAATGACAGCCATCTTGTTTTCTGAAAGATTGACTTGAAGTTCATCACGCTGAATTTCCCATAAAGCAGTGCGATTAACAACAAAATCTCCTATTTCTAGCGGTTGATTAAGTCCGCGAGTCGTCGGAACACCTGCTTTAACTAATGCATTGTACCCGCCATCAACCAAGGCTGCACTTTGATGTCCTAAAGTGCGTAACATCCAAACAATGCGCCCTTCTTCCCCAAAATTGTCAGGCGGATTGCCAAGAACAATGACAGGTTTAGAGTGAAAAATACCAACTTGACGTAGTTTTTGTTCTAAAAGATTTGCATCTGCAAGTAGTTTTCCCCGATAGGGTTTTTGGTTATTTGAAAATTGCTGCCAAGTGACGTGAACAGCACCAGGAATATGTGAAATCAACCACGCCAACTTGTTGCGAGTGTCAAGAATTGTCGCCCCTTGAGATATCAATTGCTTGGCTTCGTCTGCGTTAACTATCCATTGCATATTTTTTTAAGCAATGACTATAAGTTTTGGCTTGTGCAATAAAGCGCAGGAAGAACGGCTTCCACTTGTACCACAGCTTTTAGTTTACCTCTGGCAAAGAACTCTTGGTGCAACATTGACCAGCTAAACTAGACTTACAACCGCCACGTCAAATATATACGCAGATGCTATGTCTTTCGCTCCAGACATAAGAAATTCGGAAAACACTATGGAAGATGTTATCTTTCCACCTAGTGACTTATATAGTGACGAACCGCCTTTGGAAACGGATCTACATCGGTTGCAAATGACGCTGCTCATTCAATGTTTAGAATGGGTGTGGCGTGAGCGCAATAACTTCTACGCTTCTGGGAACCTGACAATTTACTACAGTCCTCGTCAGCGCAAATCTGAACAATTCAGAGGTCCCGACTTTTTTGTTGTACTGGATACGGAACGCAAGCCGCGTAAAAGCTGGGTCGTTTGGGAAGAGGATGGCAAATATCCAAATGTGATTGTGGAAATTCTTTCTTCTGCAACAGCTGACACCGACCGAGGTTTAAAAAAGCAAATCTACCAGGATATCTGGCGTACGCCAAATTACTTCTGGTTTGACCCTGATACACTGGAGTTCAAAGGTTTTGAGCTGGTAGGTGGTCGTTACCAAGAACTTCAACCTAACGAAGTCGGCTGGTTGTGGAGTCCACAGTTGGAGCTATATTTGGGAGTTCATAATTCTAAGCTGCGTTTCTTTACTCCCCAAGGAGAACTCATACCCACACCAGAAGAAGTAGCACAGCAAGAGCGACAACGTGCTGAACAAGAACGGCTACAGCGCGAACAAGCGCAACAGCAAGTAGTAGAAATGGAGGCGTTGCTAACTCGCTATCGAGAACGGTTTGGTGAGTTACCAGAAAACCACTCTTAAGCACTGTTAAAGTACCTGTGTAGTTAACAAACTTGAAAGGGGCGAGACAATTATGGCAATTTATCTGGACTCGGCAATTCTATCTGAAGCTGAAATTGCTAGTAAAATGGGCTGGGTAAAGGGCATCACGACGAATCCAACACTTTTAGCTAAAAGCTCGGAGCCACCAGAAACCACGCTGAAAAAATTGGCACCGTTAACCTCAGGACCACTATTCTACCAGCTTGTGTCGTCTGATTTTGAGGGGATGGTGGCGGAAGGGAGGAAAGCTTTTGAGATTATTGGCAAGCAAACGGTGTTAAAAATTCCAGCAACACAAGTCGGGTTTGCAGTGGTGGCGTGTCTGTCGCCGGAGATAACTTGTTCAGTGACGGCGATTTACAGTGCAGCACAGGCAGCAGTGGCACGGGAGGCGGGTGCTAAAATTGCGATCGCTTATGTCAATCGTGCAACCCGGTTGTTAGGCGACGGAATTGCCCTGGTACGGGATATGGCTAGCGTACTTACTGGCAGTGATACTGAAATTCTAGCAGCTAGTATCAAATCACCAGAAGAAGCCGCAGCATCGCTACAAGCTGGAGCGCATCATCTCACTTTACCTTTGCCAATGTTACAAGCCATGACTACCCATGAATTCTCCGACAAAACTGTAGAAGAGTTTGCCAAAAACGGCATTGGTTTAAAGATTTAGTGCTTTAGTCATTTATAAAGTAAAAATCAAATTACTGTAGGGTGTGTTAGGCGCACCTTTTCGATATAATTTGTAACGAAAAACATGTTTAAAGCGCCTAACGCACCATGTTATATAGCAATCCTAAATCATTCGTAAAATTCTCTGTTCTCTCTTTTCTTGGCGCTCTTGGCGACGCCAGAGCCGGCACGAGGGAAACCCTCCTGCAGCGCTGGCTCGTCTTGGCGGTTGATAATTTTTACCTATCAAATAGGACTGCTATATAGCGGTGCGTTAGGCAAAGCGCCGTAACGCACCCTACTTAAGATTTACTTTATAAATCAACTCTAAATATCTATTAATCATACTTTTGCAAGAAGTCTTTTGTACAGGATGATAAAAAAGCCTGGTAGCTATAATGCAACCAGGCTGATATTTAAGTTACAGAGTAATGAGGAAGAAATCTATACTGCACTGTTGAAATTTACAACAATTTAATGAGCAGCTTGTTCAAGATTAACTTTGACGACTGGGTTTTTCGCTTCTTCCTTCTTAGGCAATGTTAGATTCAAAATACCGTCTTTGTATTCTGCGGTGACTTTCGTGTTTTGAATATGAGTAGGTAAAGGAATGACGCGTTGAAATTTCCCATATTGGAATTCACTGCGGGTATAGCCTTTCTCTTCAGTTTTGGTTTCAGACTTACGCTCGCCACTGATAGAAACGGCATTTTCTGTCACTTGAATATCTATATCTTTGGCTTCCAAGCCTGGAACTTCTAACTTCAGATGGATGGCATCATCTGCTTCAGTGAGTTCAGCCGCAGGAAATCTTGTGAAGCCTTCCCAAGTTTTTGTTGGCGCTATTTCATCAAATAGGCGGTTAAGTTGATCGCTTAAAGCGTTAAATTCTTGCCTCGGGTTCCAACGACTTAACATATATAGTTCTCCCTCTTATATAAAAAGTTGTTGTTTGAATCAAGTCAGGAATCAATTCCTTCCTTTGATTCTCATATTATTGCAAGATAAAAATACTGTTGGTTCGGTTCTTCTCACCCAAGAAATCTTAATGACCGACCATAAAATTAGACATAATATTAGACATAATATAACTCGCTCAACAAAGGGTATTGCCCACTTTCCTGCCACAAGGTAAACTAAATTCTATGTTTCCAAGTTTCTTACCGATTACAGTTGGGGATCTCACAGAATCCACCTCGATCGCTCTTGCTCAGAGCATTGAACAGATAGCGCTAGCCACTCCCTTAAGTACACAACCAATCACCACAACCTATGTGCGTCAAGGAAGCGGGGGTACACCTTTGCTGTTGATTCACGGCTTTGACGGTTCTGTGTTAGAGTTTCGCCGCCTTGTGCCTCTACTGGCGGTACAAAATGAGACATGGGCAGTGGATTTATTGGGTTTTGGGTTCACAGACAGACCAGAGGGAGTCAAGTTTAGCCCCAGTGCAATTAAAACCCATCTCTATTATTTCTGGAAAACCCTGATTAACAAACCTGTCATTTTAGTGGGCGCTTCGATGGGAGGTGCAGCGGCGATTGATTTCACCCTCACGTACCCAGAAGTGGTGCAAAAACTGGTGTTAATTGATAGTGCTGGTTTGGCGAGTGGTTCGCCGTTAGGCAAATTGATGGTTCCACCTTTGGATTATTGGGCAACTCAGTTTTTGCGTAATCCTTACGTTCGGGCAAGTATTTCCCGTACTGCGTACAAAAACAGGGAGTTAGCATCACTTGATGCTCAATTATGTGCAGCATTGCACCTAGAATGCTCCGACTGGCATAAAGCTTTGATTGCTTTCACTAAAAGTGGTGGTTACAGTGCTTTTAGATTTAAGAAACTAGCAGAAATTGTGCAACCAACGCTTATTTTATGGGGTGATTCTGACAGGATTTTAGGTATCACGGATGCCAACAGGTTTAAGCTGGCAATTCCAAATAGTAAACTCATTTGGATTAAAGATTGCGGTCATGTCCCTCATTTAGAACAGCCGCAAATGACAGCACAGCGTATTTTAGAGTTTAGATAAGACAAAAGTTGTACATCACCTGAATGTCTTAATGCTGCTATAGCAATCCTAAATCATTTGTGTTGGCGTTCGCCTTTGGCGTGGCGAAGCCTCAGCCTGCGCTTGCGCTTAACTCTCTGTTGTCTCTTTTCTTGGCGTTCTTGGCGTCTTGGCGGTTCGTTTAAAGGTAATTTTCATTTTGCAGATAGGACTGCTATATAAATTCGAGATAGGTTTTGACAAAAAGCTAATAATTGCTCGGATATGCAGTTTCAATTCCACCCATTGACGAGAAAAGAAGCTACCGAACTCATCTCATGGCGATATGATAGACCATTAGACATTTACAACATTAAGGTCGATACTGATAGTCTCCAAAATACGGTTGATTTTTTCGTAGATCCAAAAAATTCCTACTTCGCGATTTCCTCTGATTTGCATGAATTCACGGCATTCTGCTGTATTGGAGCTGACGCTCAGGTTCCAGGTGGCGACTATTCGCTCGATGCTCTTGATATCGGACTTGGAATTCGTCCAGAACTGACTAGTCAGGGTCTTGGATCTCCCATAGCGATCGCTACAATCGATTATGCCAAACAGTCGTTTTCTCCTCAACGCCTTCGCGTCACAATTGCAGCGTTCAATTTTAGAGCCTTGAAAGTCTGGCAAAACCTGGCATTTCTGCCTGTCCAGAGGTTTCGCAAGCAAAACGGGGGCAATGAGTATCTTGTTTTCATACGTAATACGTAAGTTCAAACATGAAAATTCACTACCCTTCAGCTCGCCGACTTCTCTAAGAAGTCGGCGAGCTTGTTTTTCACGAATCATTTAGGATTGCTATATATAGTGCGTTAACGCATATAACGCACCAAAAAGATTGTGATTTTTTATGTGATTTTTAATTCCTTAATCAAGCAACCACATTGGGGAGGAATTGTCAACAGAGTCTTCAGGCTTCTTCATAGGCTGTCTTTCTGGTAGGTGGTATGATTTTCTATAGCTGAGCGAGCTTTTTATTGATTGTGACGATTGAGTGTTGTCCTTTTTCGGTTGTAATGATTGAGTGTTGTCCTTTCTCGGTTGTAATGATTGAGTGTTGTCCTTTCTCGGTTGTAATGATTGAGTGTTTTCCTTTCTCGGTTGTAATGATTGAGTGTTTTCTTTTCTCGGTTGTAATGATTGAGTGTTTTCTTTTTTGGCTTCTAATGTATTGATTGTTTCTGTCAGCTTGGAATTAGCGTCTGCTAGATGGACAGCTGCCTGTTTTGCATCTTTAAGCTCTGTTTTCAGATTTGCTGCTAATTCTTTTTGATCAGATAATGCTGATTGCAAATCAATAATTTGCTGCTGAAAAGAAACTTCTTTTTGCTGTGCTTTTTCTAAAGCTTCTTTTAACTCTTTGACAAGAGAAGCTTCTTTTTGCTGTACTTTTTCAAAAGTTTCTTTCCACTCTTTGACAAGAGAAGTTTCTTTTTGCTGTGCTTTTTCTAAAGCTTCCTTCAACTCTTTGACAGTTGCTTCTAACTCAGCTTTTGTTGGGCTTGTACGCCGAGACGTTGTTGTCTCAGCAGCTTGTTGTGGTTCCTCTAATTGAGCAGAATCCTCTTCTTCCCCCGTATCATTATCCAAGGAGGTGGAGGGACTATCATCAGAGATAGCAACAACATCGATAGTAGGTTCACCTTCTGGGGGTGAAAATTTTTGTGCTTCTTCTTGTAATAAGTCAGAAAGACGTTTCTTAGCCATTATTCCCTCCAATCACGCTTTAGTTCTTCAGCTACGCGGCGGTAGTCTGACTCCGCCTCCCGTGCGTTCTTTCCTCGCCCTTGGGTAATTGGAACACCCTCAAGTGCAGCTCGTTCATGCGCTTTATAGGCGCGGATGAAGGCTTTACAAGCAGGAATTCCCATTTCCATAAGAGTATTTTGAGCTTCCAGCACTTCCCCCAAACTCCGCGTATCCACTTTAGTAAGCAGAACCCGATGAGGTTTCCCCACGGGAATGACTGCTTGCTGGACTGTCTCGATCAGGATAGCCAAATCCATTGGTGCACATGGTGTGGGCAAAACCAGATAATCTGCTCCAGCAACTACCGCCGCTAATGCTTCAGAGCGCAGCGCCGGAGGCGTATCTACTACTACTAAATCGTAACCTGTTATCCTTCGTAAATGACCTAAAAGTTTGGGGTCAGTTGATTGTGATAAATCAAATTTCATAGTGTTCTGACTGCGCCCAAACCACCAACTGGCAGAACCCTGAATATCTGCGTCGATTAAAAGAACCTTTTTTTGCTCTGCAAAAGTTGCAGCCAGATTGACTGCGGTCGTTGTTTTACCGACGCCTCCCTTACCGTTGAGGATAGCGATGATTTTTGGCACTGTTTGCTTCCGACGCTGCTTTCACAGAATATACCTCTTTATTTGCCTTTATTTGCCACTCCCTAGATAGGAATGGGCAATGGGGTATGCACAATAGGGGAATACTTTTACCACCTTGACACCGCCCACACCCTTTCCCCGAAAAGGTCACAATAGAATCGATAAGTGCTCAACGCTACAAATATCGTAAATATTTATGAAACCAACTAACAATCTGCCTGATGGACCCAAAATGCCTGTTTTCCTGCGGCGGATGAAATTGATTTTTCAGCCGTTGGAATATGTGGAAGATTTTGCCAAAGCCTTTGGTGACAGCTTTACCGTGTGGGGTGCAAAAGGTACTCCTACTGTGTACTTCAGCCATCCCCAAGCACTGCAACAGATATTTAGTGCTGATTCTAGCCAGTTAGAAGTTGGCAGAGGAAATACGATTTTAAAATTTATGCTGGGGACAAATTCTCTGCTTTTACTGGATGGCGATTCCCACCAACGCCAACGTCAACTATTAACCCCTCCCTTTCATGGCGATCGCATGCGGGCTTACGGTGAGGCTATCTGCGAAATCACACAGCAAGTCAGCGACGAGTGGAAGATTGGTAAGCCATTTCATATCCGTGCGCCAATGCAAGAAATCACCTTGCGCGTCATCTTGCGGGTGGTGTTTGGCTTAGATGAAGGACCCCGTTTGGAAAAAATTCGACAACTATTGAGTTCACTGCTGGAGTCTATGGGTTCCCCTCTGGCGTCCTTCGGCTTATTTTTTCGATTTATGCAAAAAGATTTCGGCGCGTGGAGTCCGTGGGGTCGGATGCTACGCCTGCTGCAACAAATTGATGAAATGATTTATGCGCTGATTCGGGAACGTCGCGCCCAATCTCATGAAAATCGGCAAGATATCCTCAGTTTAATGATGTCTGCTCGTTATGACGATGGTCAAGCGATGACTGATGAAGAGTTACGCGATGAGTTGATGACGCTGCTGACCGCCGGACATGAAACCACGGCTTCAGCATTGACATGGGCGTTTTACTGGGTTGACCATTTCCCAGAGGTGCGCGACAAGTTGCTGAAAGAACTGGACACCCTAGGCGACAACCCAGATCCAAGTACTGTTGCCAAATTACCTTACCTAACAGCAGTCTGCCAAGAAACCCTGCGAATATACCCGATTGCGATGAATGCTTTCCCTCGGATTGTGCGATCGCCAATTGAAATTATGGGCTACAAGTTGCCAGAAGGAACGATAATATTCCCCAGTATCTACTTAGCGCACCACAGAGAAGAAACTTACCCACAACCAAAGCAGTTTAGACCAGAACGCTTTTTGGAGCGGCAATTTTCCCCATATGAGTATTTGCCCTTTGGTGGCGGAAATCGTCGTTGTATTGGGCTTGCCTTTGCCCAGTATGAAATGAAACTCGTTTTGGCGACCATTCTATCGCGCTTTCAAGTCTCCCTGGTCAACAAGCGTCCTGTGCGTCCCGTGCGCCGTGGTCTTACCTTGGCATTACCAGGAGGAATGCAGACGGTTGCAACGCCTGTAGAGAAGCGTGTAAGTGCGAGAGTGCTTGTTTAGCCAACATAGAAGCAATGTTTTCTGGCAAACAGACTGCTTCGATGCGGTTCATGCCTAGGGTGGCAAAGCCAAAATCAATCTAGTCACTGCGTCTCTGGTTCGGAAGACTGTGCGTGGGAAAGTGGTAAAATAGTACACCAGGAACACTGCACTCTGTCTGCTGCTCTTGAGAACTTCGGTCACAATAGTCACAATAAATCTCGATAAGCGCCTAACTCCGCAAGTATTTTATGAGAGCAACTAACAATCTGCCCGATGGTCCCAATATGCCTGTAATTCTACGGTTGATAAAATTTATTTTTCAGCCGTTGGAATACGTGGAAGATTTTGCCAAAACCTATGGCGACAACTTTACCATCTGGGGTCGCAATGATTCCCATAAGGTGTACTTCAGCCACCCCCAAGCACTACAACAGATTTTTACTGCTGATTCGAGCCAGTTAGAAGGTGGCAAGGGAAATATGATTTTAAAATTTCTGGTGGGGGCAAATTCGCTGCTTTTACTCGATGGCAATTCCCACCAGCGCCAACGTCAACTGTTAACCCCTCCCTTTCATGGTGAACGGATGCGGGCTTACGGCGAGACTATCTGCGAAATCACTCACCGGGTCACCGACTCTTGGAAGATTGGCAAGCCGTTTAGTATCCATGCATCAATGCAAGAAATCACCTTGCGCATCATCTTGCGGGTGGTGTTTGGCTTAGATGAGGGACTTCGTTTGGAAAAAATTCGAGGAGTATTAACTTCACTGCTGAACTCTATGGATTCCCCCCTCATATCCTCCGCCTTATTTTTTCAGTTTCTACGCAAAGATTTAGGCGCTTGGAGTCCGTGGGGTCGGGTTTTGCGCCTGCTGCAACAGGTTGATGAAATGATTTATGCCCTCATTCAAGAACGAAGAGCCGAATCTAACCAAAATCGGCAAGATGTCCTTAGTTTGATGATGTCTGCTCGTTACGACGACGGTCAGCCGATGACTGATGAAGAGTTACGCGATGAGTTAATGACGCTGCTGTTTGCAGGACACGAAACCACCGCTTCGGCATTGACATGGGCTTTTTATTGGCTTGACCATTTACCAGAGGTGCGTGACAAATTGCTCAAAGAACTGGATACCCTTGGTGACAACCTTGAGCCGAGTGCTATTACCAAATTGCCCTATCTGACAGCGGTCTGCCAAGAAACCTTGCGGATTTACCCCATCGCAATCACTGCCTCCCCTCGCATTGTGCGATCGCCTATTGAAATTATGGGCTACAAGCTGCCAGTGGGAACGGTCATCTTCCCCAGTATTTACTTAGCGCACCATCGCCAAGAAGTCTACCCACAATCAAAGCAATTCAAACCAGAACGCTTTTTGGAGCGGCAATTTTCCCCGTACGAGTATTTGCCCTTTGGTGGCGGTAGTCATCGCTGTATTGGCATGGCATTTGCTCTGTATGAAATGAAACTGGTATTGGCGACGATTCTATCGCGCTTTCAGGTATCCCAGGCTAACAAGGGTCCCGTGCGTCCCGTGCGCCGTGGTCTTACCTTAGTACCATCAGGAGGAATGCGAATGGTTGCAACGCCTTTGTCCAAGCGTGCAAATACGAGAGTGCTTGTTTAGGCTAGTAGGGTGGGCATTGCCCACCATCCATGGACAAGACTATCTCAATGTCTTAGGTACTCTCGTTCACGAGTATGAACAGAAGCATAAACCTATACCTGATATTTCTGGTGTAGAACTACTCAAAGCTTTGATAGCTGAGTTTGGTTTGCGACAAAAAGATTGAGTTCCCATATTCAAAACTGAATCTATAGTATCTGAAGTTATGAGCGGTCAACGCAATCTAACAGTAAACCACATTCGCCAATTGGCAGAGTTTTTTCACATTTCGCCTGCTGCATTTTTTGAGTCACGATGAGAGAGAAAATTTTACAAACAATTATCGCTGCATTACAACCCAAAGATTTTGTTTTAGCTTTATGGCAGGGAGGTTCAGCAGCGCATGGGTATACAGATGAGTGGTCTGATATCGATATTGTAGTGATTGTTGAGGACAATTTTGTTCAACAAACTTTTGATACCCTTGAAGCAGCTTTGCAAACAATCTCTGAGATTAGCTTCAAGTATAGAGTTCCTGAACCAACATGGCATGGTCACTCACAATGCTTTTATCAGTTAGCAGAAGTCAGCCCCTTTTTGGCAATTGATTTTGCCGTGATGAAGCGTAGTAGCCGTAATGATTTTTTAGAGGTGGAACGACACGGAAAGGCAGCGATCGCCTTCGATAAAGCAAATCTGGTTGTACCAACGAATTTAAATCGAGAAGAGCATTTTTCCAAAATGAAACAAAGATTTCAGCAGTTACAAATGCTCTATAAGTTTAAACAAATATTTGTCACAAAACAAATAAATCGTGGGCATTTGGCGCAGGCAATTGTCAACTATCAATCCCACACTCTGTCACCCTTGGTTGAACTTTTGGGAATGATATACCGTCCCTACCGATACGATTTTATGAATCTGAAATATTTTTACCGAGATTTTCCGCCTGAAGTTGTAGCGCGTGTGGAACAACTTTATTGTGTGACGGATTTGGCTGATTTGGCAAAGAAACAGCAACTTGCACAAGAAATGTTTGCTGAAACTTTGCCGCGTGTGGAACAGGCGCTTCAGTTATTCAAACTACCCGAAGATTGCTAATGCTATCCATAACCCTCTTCTGTCACTCTCCGAAAAGAAAATTTTTCATGTAGCTTTTCTATCCATTTGGAAGAGAGGGCTTAAACTCATTCATAATGTTCACCAAATGTAAAAATGCGATGATGTAGACGGAACCTGTATACAACAGAAATTGCCGAAAAAGTATCACAGGCTACAAAACTCCCGAACGCTCGCTTTTATGGAGAAACTTTTCTATCTACTGAATGTAGGGTAATTGCCAGTCCGGAAGGTAAAATCAGGGTTTGAAGCTATGATTACACGAGTTACCTGTTTCAGTATGAACAAAAAATGGGCGGTCAAGCGAATCACCATTAACCTGGCATCAAATGAAGCCAAGAACCTTGAAAAGTATTGTGAACAGACTGGCAGACCAGCAACGGATGTGATTCGAGAACTCATTCGAGCCTTGCCAGTGACGAAGTAAAAGTAGATTTGCGAACCATTTAACCTTGGTTTATTCTCAAGATATAAGCATTAGAACTTGGTTTAATTGGAGGGTTAAACTAAGGAGTCTTGGCAATTTTTGGTGATGATTGAGAGGGATGTAACAATTCAGTGATGGCGTGCTAAGCCCACGCTAAGCGAGCGCAGCACGCCGAAAACAAGATAACGTGATAACCATGATTGGGTTGCACGATCAAGACTGAGAGAATGTTTCTCAGGTTGGGCGACTATCCTTCTTATGTCGTCACTTTCGTCAGAAAATAATCTCTAACCCTTGTTTTTAAGTGTTTTCGCAACGATAGTATTTAAATGACAAATATCCAATCGTGATCGTCTAATCTATGATTATCGCTCTTTAATTACTATCGTCACAGTAAAATAATACGCCTTGTCAAAATCTGCAACACCTTCTACTTGAGCTATGACCATTCTAGATTTTGGCTTTTCAGACTCGGTCTGAAAAGTTAGGTCACGGGCAACCCTTGAATAAGTTTCCGAATCACATCCGTTGGTGCTTTCCCTGTCTGTTCACAATACTTTTCAAGGTTCTCAGCTTCATCTGATGTCAAGTTTAAGGTAATTTGCTTGAGCGCCCTTGTTTTACTAAAAGTTGCAAAGCTAGAAAATCTATGTACGCTGGTTTTATTCATTGATTGATAGGTATGTATTTGCAAACTTTACTAGATCAAGATTGCCAATTTATAACTATCTTTACCAGTGAAAATCGGGATTTTGAGATTGAACTTAAGCTTGATGCTCCAAGGATATTACTGAAAAAGTTATGTAGTATATTACTAGCATCATACTTAATGAATCAGCCATTACCTAGTACAACAAGCTTTCGGTTAGAGATATTATGTTAGTAATTCCCCATAGACTAACTAGATTATCTGTTGAGCAAGTGGAGTTGACTTCCAAAAGAAGAGTGGATTGCCTAATGTGGCTTTGAGCAGGGAATGTTTTGGTATAAACTTCCTTTAATTCCTCTAATACATGAGATTATTTGTTTGTTATAGCTATCAACTCATATATACAGCAACCTGCTTGATAATATTTTAAATTAAAAGTGATTACGCGAACGGTAGATTAATACATGACTTTACAGAATTGGAAACGCAAGCGTGGCGTTGCACTTACGACCAAGGGTTTGCAAAAAATTAAAGAAGCCAAGCGTAAGTCAGAAGCAAAGGAAAACTTTGGAAACAGGTACACTCTCGAAGAAATGAGCGCACGCTCTGGGTTATATTCAGCCACAATCTCGAAAGTACTGAATCGCGAAGGAGGAGTTGACAAACAGACTATTGAAAAGCTTTTTTCAGCTTTTTACTTAAAAGTAGAGAAAAATGACTATTCAAGCTCAAATAGTCATCTAGACTGGGGAGAAGCTATCTTTACATCAGTTTTTTATGGGCGTACAGAAGAACTTACTACCCTAAAGGAATGGATTCTCGATGAACAGTGCCGATTGGTGGCACTATTGGGGATAGGAGGCATTGGTAAAACGGCGCTGTCTGTCAAGCTTGCCCAACAGATTCAGGACAACTTTGAGTATGTTATCTGGCGATCGCTACGAGAAGCTCCTCCTGTTAAAACTATTCTTGCTAACCTAATCCAGGTTCTATCTAACGAACAGGAAATAGAAAGCAACTTACCAGAAAGCTTGAGTGATAGGATATCGCGACTACTATATTATTTGCAAAATCATCGTTGTCTAGTAATACTTGATAATGCAGAGTCACTTCTGCGCAGTGGTAGTCGAGCAGGACTTTATCGAGAAGGATATGAGGGGTATGCTGAGCTTTTTAGACGGGTAGGAGAAGCAACTCACCAAAGCAGCTTAGTGCTGACTAGTCGTGAAAAACCTAAAGAAGTGGCATTACTGGAAGGAAAAGCACTAGCTGTTCGCTCATTACCACTGAGTGGCTTGAAGGTCGTGGAAGGGCTGGAAATCTTGAAACTCAAGGGATTATCTGCAGCAGAGGATGAATGGAAAGTAATGATTGAACGCTATGCAGGCAATCCATTAGCCTTGAAGATAGTTGCCACAACAGTTCAAGATATCTTTGATGGTAATGTGACTGAATTTTTGCAACAAAATACAGCTGTTTTTGGAGATATTCGCGATATTTTAGAGCAGCAATTTGAGCGCTTGTCAGATTTAGAAAAAGACCTAATGTACTGGCTAGCGATTAATCGTGAGTCGATGACACTCTCAGAATTGCGAGAAGATATTATATCACCAGTACCACCAGCAAAATTACTGGAGGCTCTGGAATCTTTAGGAAGGCGATCGCTAATTGAAAAAAGTGGATCACTTTTTACGCTCCAGCCTGTGGTCATGGAGTATGTTACTAATAGCTTGATAGAAGACGTCTGTCAAGAGATTGCCACTCAAAATATTTATTTGTTCAAGTGTTATGCTCTGATGAAGGCAACTACGAAAGACTATATTAGGGACGCTCAAGTTCGCCTCATCCTCCAATCAGTTATAGATGGACTGTTGACTATATTTGGCAGCAAAAGACGCATTGAAAATCAGCTCGCTCAAATCTTAATCACATTACAAAAGACATCCCCGCTAGAACCAGGTTATACGGCAGGAAACATTCTCAATCTGCTTTTTAATCTGGAAACTGATCTGATGGGTTATGATTTTTCTTATTTGACCGTTTGGCAAGCAGACCTGCGTAGTGCCAATTTGCACAATGTAAATTTCAGCTACGCGAATCTAGCTAAGTGTGTTTTTGCTGAAACACTAGGCGGCATTCATTCAGTGGCATTTAGCCCTGATGGAACACTCTTGGCTACCGGGGATACTCTTGGTGAGATTCGCCTATACCAGGTTGCAGATGGAAAACAACTGCTTGCGATTAAAGGTCACATGGGTTTTATATGGCCAATTACTTTTAGCCCAAATGGTCATATGCTTGCCAGTGGCAGTGACGACCAAACGGTAAAGCTGTGGGATACTAATACGGGACAATGCCTCACAATTTTGCAGGGTCATAGTGGTGGCATATGGTCAGTCGCCTTCAATTCACAAAGTATTATGCTTGCCACTAGCAGCGAGGATCAAACTGTGAAGCTGTGGGATGCAAGGGATGGTAAGTGCCTGAAAACTTTGCAGGGACATACTAATCGGGTCACATCAGTTGTCTTTAGCCCGGATGGTCATATGCTTGCTAGTGGAAGTGATGACCAAACTGTAAAGCTGTGGGATGCAAGGGATGGTAAGTGCCTGAAAACTTTGCAGGTTGATAACACCGGGAGTAGAACAGTCGCCTTCAGCCCAGATGGTCAAATTCTGGTCAGTGGTTGTCATGACACAACAGTGAGGCTATGGGATGTCGCTACCGATCAGTGCCTGACTACTCTCCAAGGCCATACTGACTGTGTAAATTCAGTGTCCTTCAGTTCTGATGGTAAAACACTGGCCACTAGCAGTGATGACCAAACTGTGAAGCTATGGGATATCAATACTGGTTGTTGCTTTAAAACTATACAGGGTCATAGTAGCAGGGTAACGTCAGTTGCCTTTAGTCCAGAAGGAACGAAACTGGCAAGTGGCAGTGAAGACCAAACGGTAATGCTTTGGAATGTCAACACTGGTGAATGCCTCAAGACATTACAAGGTTATTGTAATGGGATCTGGTCGGTTACCTTCAGCCCAGACAGTCATATGCTTGCCAGTGGCAGTAATGACCAAAAGGTGAAGCTGTGGGATGCCTCGGATGGTAAGTGCCTCAAAACTTTGCAGGGACATACTAATCGGGTTACATCAGTTGCCTTTAGCCCAGACAGTCATATACTTGCCAGTGGAAGTGAGGATCAAACAGTGAGGCTGTGGGATGCTACTACTGGCCAATGCCTCAAAACTTTGCAGGGACATACTAATCGGGTCACATCAGTCGTCTTTAGCCCAGACGGTCAGATGCTTGCCAGTGGTTGTCATGACCAAACAGTAAGGCTGTGGGATATTAAAACGGGTCAATGCCTTAAGTCCTTGCAAGGGCACATGCATTGGGTATGGGCGATCGCCTTCAGCCCGGATGGTCATATGCTTGCCAGTGGCTGTCATGACAAAAAAATTAGGCTATGGGATGTCGCCACCGGTCAATCCCTCAAAACTTTGCACGGTCATACTGATTGGATATGGTCAGTTGCCTTCAGTCCCGATGGTCGAACGTTAGTGAGTGGTAGCACTGACCAAACAATAAGGCTGTGGGATGTCAGCACAGGTCAGCACATTGAAACTTTACAAGGACATACTAGCACCGTATACTCAGTTGCCTTTTTAGATGCTTGCACATTGGCAAGTGGCAGCGGCGATCAAAGCGTGAAACTTTGGGATATCAACACAAGCACCTGTGTAAGAACTTTATCAGGACATTCCAAGCTAGTTTGGTCAATAGCCTTTAGTCCCGACGCTCAAACCCTAGTCAGTGGTAGTCAAGATGATACGATGAAGCTTTGGAATATTAAGACAGGTACGTGCGTGAAAACTCTTAAAAACTCTAACCTTTACGATGGCATGAACATCACTGGAGTGACGGGTTTAACTGAGGCTCAAAAAATTAGTCTGCAAGATTTAGGGGCAGTTCAGTTAGTTGGCTCCCTAAGAAATCTTGAATAAAAGCGTAATGCCTGTTTCAATGTAAATTTCCAAAGTATAGAACGTATGAGTCAAGTCGTTACGCTGTTCAATCAAGCGGGGGGAGTAGGAAAAAGCACCCTTACTTTTAACCTGGGATATCATCTGACACAACGCAATAAAAAAGTTTTACTTGTCGATATGGACCCTCAAGGATCACTCATACCATTTCTGTATCAAGCTGCGCTTAGTTTATTATTTCACTTGCATTGCTTCTCACCAATAGCGAGTATTTCAGCTATAATCATTCAAGCGAGGAAAAGTTTGGGCTAAGAGTTTGCGAAAATGCCCTGACTTGGCGTTAGTAAATTATCTGGATCGTAACGCCGCTTTGCACTTACTAGATTTCCCCAAACCGGATGAAAATGCTGCTGCCAATCCTCTTTGGAGAAAGACAGGGCGTTTACAGGATATTGATAACCACCCAAATCACGATTTTGCTCAAAGAGTCTACGATTATCATTGAGCATTTTTGTAATTACAGAATCATCTGGTGGTACTGCTGTTCGCAATAGGGCAAACAGAAACACAACCTTCTGGTTCGGAACCCGGAAATTGGGTAGCCCGAAGCGTTCAGTTTTAACTGGATACAGCAGAATTGGGCCTTCACCTGTGTCAGCGAGGGTTAAGCTGGCAACGACTTCACCAACAAAACTGTTAACTGCACTACTTGGCACAAACAGGTTTAACCAAGGATGAGGATAAGACCAAACACCAATAGATTTGAGAAAGGCAACTGTAGGAGCTAAACGGTTGAGGAAGTCAAAGTAAGATTTATCCTCTATTTGTTCTGTACCGCGAGTATAATTTAACCCCGCAAGTAACAAACTGTTATTAGGTACAGAGGGAGGACTGTAAAAGCTAGCCGCTTCTAGCAGATAACGCCATCCACCAGCATTATTAGAAACTAACTGACCTTCTACATAATTGAAGCGCTCATCATCTATGATTTCGCGTTGGTCACGAGTAAAGGTAGCTAAATCGTCATAATACAACTGAAACACACGGGCATTGGTAGTGGCAGGAATTAGCTTAACTGTTGCCTGTACAATAATTCCACATTGACCTAGCCCTGCTAGTACTGCTGTAAATAGATTGCGATTATATAACGGTGAACAAGTTTCGAGGTTACCTTCTCCAGTTACTACCTTCAGTTCTAAAACATTATCCACTTGCACACCGTAGCGATGAGTTGCACCACCAATACCTCCTACTGACAAAGTACCGCCGATAGAAAGTTCTATGTAATCGGTAAGAACAGGCGGTGTTAATCCCTGCACAAGCGTTTGTTGCAATAACTGACTCCATAACACTCCAGCATCAACAATCGCTCGGTCTGTACCGATGAAATGAATCTTGTTGAGCGTACTTAAATCAATGACGATGCCTGCTTCTACTTGTGACTGACTGTAAGTAGAGTGCCCCTGACCGCGTGGGGCAACCTTGAGCTTGTGAGTCCGAGCGAATTGAATAACTTGAACAATATCCTCAATTGAGCCTGGTTTAAGTACTGCTATCGGTTGACGATGCACGATATTACCAAAGTCAATACTGGCATCAGCAAGTGTCGCATTATCAGTGTAAAGTACTCCATCTAAGGGAGGTAAGCTTTCAAAAATAGATGTGGCACTGGTAGATGTTACCCAGGAACGAGTAGTTAAATCAAACCCAATAACAATTGCACTGGTAATCAAACCTTGTAAAACTGAGCGACGTAAAGTGTTTTGTCCCATAATTTTTACTTGGTAGTATAATCGTTGCTTTCTCAAGTAAACACACTGATAGTTTTTAGCGTTTACTGAACTAAATTTGAATTTCTACTCAGTGAAAGGTGTGATTTTATGGCTGTGCCATAAAATCAAAAATATACAATCATTATATGAAAAATACGGTTAAATATGATTAAGCTATTACTGAGGAAAAATCGCCTTTACTTCTAAAAAACACATTTTCAAACCTTTATATAGCATGGCTTTTAGAGATTTAAGGAAAATGTGTTTCTTTCATAAGCTGCTTTTTGCCGCTATAGCAATCCGTGCTGGAGTCGTGAGAATAAAAAAACCACTCCTGAGCCAAGAGCGCCAAGAAAAATAAAAGAAAATCTTACAAATGATTTAGGACTGCTATAGTTGGGCGCTCATATCTTGCACCTGTCCATTGGAATGTCAATTCCAAGACTTACGTGCTAAATCTCTTAGGCGTTCAATGTTTAGTAGAATAAGGTACAGCACCAATTGTGGAAATATAGTAAGGAGATGCGATTTCTGCGGCTTGTCCCCAATCAGGCTTCTTTGTAGAGGCGATTCCCCAAGGGGCACCTGGAGGAGGCAATCACCGTAGAAGTTGCGCCCAATGCGCCAAAACATAAGAAATAAGGGACAATACCAACCAAGAGGATTAGCAGGCTTTACAGCACGGGGTAAGTAAGATACCCATAATCGGAGATACTAAGCATAAGGAAGAAATAGCAGTAAGAAGGCAAAGAAGGAACAAGGACGTGGCACAATGAGCTCCAAAATCGTTAACCCTAAGTGAGTGCGATCGCCCGTAAGGGGAGTGCGATCCGGGCAATAGCTCTTGTTTGGAACTCCTAAAACCCTGGCTGTGAGGGGCTTTTTTGATTGTGTAAGTATATTCGCTCTTGGAAGTTCAGCTTAGTCTTATACCCCATCTAAGATTCAGCCATCTATTGAGTTGAGTAACTCCTTGAGATATATATCAGGGAGTTTCATGCATAAGGAGCGGTATTGGTTGTCTGGAAGTTCCTGTAGGTGTGATATGGCTTGGGAGTATAGCGCTACTACAAGATTGAGACAGTGCTGAATCGAGCCGCTATTCTTGAAAATACGCTGTAGTTCACTTTTTTTCTCAGCAGAGGGAACAGTTCCTATAGCATTAATAATTTCACTCCATTGCCATGAGTCTTTTGGTAAATGCTGTAGTGCATGGTTAACAACAATAGTTTTCTTGTTTGTTGTGATATCGGAGAAATTATCTTTGCCCGAATTTTCAGCCGTTACCATGAGATCAACAATATGATCAGCTATTTGATAAGCAGTACCAAAATCCATAGCATAGGCATTTAGAGCATCAATTTGGGCTTGCGTAGCGCCACTCATTATTGCACCTGAGGTTATTGCACCTGCCAAAAGTGGTCCTGTCATCAGCCGCGCAATACGCAGAATTTCTTTTTCATCTACAATTGAATCTGGAGATAAATCGGCAAGCTTTTGCTCCAGGAATAAGCCTATAATTGTGTCGCGAGCCGATTGGTAGAAAATCTCCTTGAGTAGTAGGTTATCTGATGGAAGCAACCGAATTGGTTCCAGCTGAATAATACATGCGGACAAAAGTGCGGCAGCCTCTCCGTACTGGATTCTTGGTGTTGGAAGACCCGCACGCTCTTTTCCCGCATCTAAGATCACGCTATCATCTATAAGAACATAATTTGCAGTGATGATTTCATAAAGCATTGCTATGTTGTCAGCGTCTTCAGGTCTTCCACGGACAATCCCACTTCCCCAATACGCTAAAGTTGCTCGCAACCTACGCCTACTATAAAACAATGCGAGGTTAAGTGGCTGATAGAGAGGATTTTCTTGATCGTAGTAATTCGTTAATAGAAAATTTACACGTTCACGGCAAGATTCCATTGAGTCTAAATCTAGCATAATGTCAAAGGTAAAATAGCAAAATTCAAGTTAGGAAGCTCACAGGAACAGTTTACCTTTTTTAATCGCTGAAAACCTTATGAATCAAGAGTTTTATCTTTAAAAATCGGTAATTTTTTTCTGTTTTGACTCCTTAAGGCAGGCAGAATACAACGGACTGTTGCATCACTTTGACCATTTGATCAAAGGTATGTTGTTGCACCCCAACCAGACGTTTGAATTCCCGATTCGATAGCCGTTGGGTTTGCTCGTATTGCATAGGTGATTGGATTTAAGTAAAAGTTTATTTTTTTACCATAAAATAATTTTGCAAGAGGTCTAATAAAGTGTCAACCCAGCAAGAGAATAAATAAGCCCATTTCTACACTGAAAGTGTCCAGTTTGTCTATTAGTACACTGGACAAGTTCATAACTTAATTAGCTTTGAAGGCTATGATGGTGATTGTTCAGCATTCAACTGCTCGCTCAGAAGCTGTTCCAAATGTTGTAATAAAGTATCCACATCTTTTCCAACTTGTTCATAACAACTTGGTGGTGCAGGTTCTGGTTCAAAATAAATTAACTTGATTTGGTCTTTGCCAATTCCTATCATGAGAACTTCCACTTCTGGTTTATAATGCTTTACAATCCCTAAAACTTCTTGAAGTTTGTTCTCGACATTGGTATTTAGTTTTTCTATAGCCTCTTTCGGACAATAAACAAAATGTGGCGTTGGTTGCAAATCAATACCAATAGTACCCTTGCTGTCACGATTTTCTAACCACAAACCCCAAGATAGCGCTGCTAATTCTTGTTGATGTTCTTTGACAAATTTATCCAACTGGCGACGCCATTGATTGTTTGGTGATTCAGGTTGCCTAGTAGAAAATATCATACCAATTTCAGATTTTAAATTTTTGATTGAAGTGTGTATTTTATTATTAAAATAATAATCTCACGCAAAGACGCCAAGAAAAAGTTTGCGACGCCAGTCGCTGTGAGTTCGGGAAACCCTCCTGCATAGCGCTGGCTCGCCTTTGCTTTGAAATTCTATCTCAACCCCGACTGCACCCGCCACAGACTCGCATAAACTCCGTTTTTCTCCAACAGTTCTTGATGAGTCCCTGACTCGACAAATTGTCCGTATTCCATGACATAGATGCGATCGGCATTGCGGATGGTGGAAAGACGGTGGGCGATCGCAATTGTTGTGCGATTCACAGTGATACGTTCTAGGGAGCGCTGAATGGCTGCCTCTGTCTCATTATCCACCGCTGAGGTTGCTTCATCTAAAATCAAAATTGGTGGATTCTTTAAGATGGCGCGAGCAATAGCAATCCGCTGTCGCTGTCCACCAGATAATTTTTGTCCCCGTTCACCTACAATTGTCTCATATCCCTGAGGCAGTCGCTCAATAAATTCGTGTGCTTCAGCCACTTTAGCCGCCTTAATAATTTCATCATCTGAAGCATCAAAACTGCCATAGGCAATATTTTCTGCTACACTACCATGAAATAGGAATACATCCTGACTCACCAGACCAATGCAGCGGCGCAAATCCCGCAGATTCAACTGTTGTATATCAATCCCATCAAGGGTCATTGTTCCCGATTGCACTTCATACAATCGCAAGAGAAGTTTCACCAAAGTGCTTTTTCCAGAACCAGTAGAACCAACAATGGCAATTGTTTTACCCGCTGGAATATGCAAAGAAAGATTTTTTACGACTGGCGATCTGTCTTGATAAGCAAAAGTGACATTTTTTAATTCTACTTCACCGCGTACTGTTGCTACAGGTAAATCTATCTCCCCCGTATGAATAGCAATAGGAGTATCCAACAAATCCATCACTCGATTCGTAGAAGCCATTGCCCGTTGATACTGATCAAAAGTATCGCCTAATCTGGTTAAGGGCCAGAGTAACCGCTGAATTAAAAAGACTAATACACTATATGTACCCACAGACATTTTGCCATTTACTGCTGCCATACCACCAAATAGCAGTAAGGCTGTAAACCCCACCAAAATTAACATCCGGATGAGGGGAATAAATGCTGCCGAAAGTTTAATGGCTCGAGTGTTACTGCGACGATATCCCTCACTTTCTTGTGCTAAACGTGAGATTTCGTAATCTTCGGAGGTGAAGCTTTTAATAGTCGTAATACCACTCAAATTGTTTGACAGACGCGAGTTGAGAAGACCGACTTTTTCTCTGACATCAGCGTAGCGAGGTGCTAGTAAATCTTGAAAAGCAAACGAACCCCAAAGAATAAACGGTATCGGCAACATTGCCATCCAGGCAACACTGGGAGCCAAAATAAAGAAAGCACCACCTATGATCACTACCGTTGTGGCAACTTGGAGAATGTCGTTTGCTCCCGCATCTAAAAAACGTTCCAGTTGGTTGATGTCATCGCTGAGGATGGACATCAAACCCCCTGTACTGCGTTCTTCAAAATAGGCGAGTTCCAACTCCTGCAAATGTTTATAAGCATCCAGACGCAAATCATGCTGAATATCTTGTGCCAAATTACGCCAAAGCCTTGCGTAAGCATATTCAAAAACCGATTCTAATATCCAGATGATGGCAGTCAGGAACGAAAGAATTAAAAATTGCCCAAAAATATCTTTCACTCCCAACTGAGCAATGATAGAATCTTGCTGCTTTACCACCACATCCACCGCAATGCCAATTAACCCTGGTGGAGCCAAGTCAAAAAGCTTATTGAGGATAGAACAGATCGTCGCTTGCCAGATTTGTTTGCGATACTGGTGTCCGTAGTCAAAAAGCCGCAGGAGGGGATGAGTTGAGGGCGATATCCTGGGAGCATCACCTGCTACGCGTGTCTGTCTTCTCGATGCTCGATGAGATTTAAATACCTTAGCCACAGTTGTTTGTAGATGCGTGGATTAGAAATATTACCACGAGCGCCAGTAGTAAAGTATCTCTATTAAGAAGAGTTATCTAAAAATGAACAGGAGATAAAAAGTTGAAAAATCAGCAATTGGGGAATTGGCAAACTGTAGTAGCAGCAATTGTAGCGGCAGTCCTTGTTATCCTCAGCCTCAATTCCTTTATCATTATAAATCCAGGGCAAGCAGGAGTACTTAGTATCTTGGGTAAAGCCAGAGATGGAGCTTTAATAGAAGGTATCCACCTAATACCACCCTTCATATCAGTAGTTGATGTATACGATTTGACAGTACAAAAATTTGAAGTTCCGGCGGAGAGTTCAACTAAGGATTTGCAAACCTTAACTGCAAGATTTGCTATTAACTTTCGCATCGACCCGGTACAAGTTGTTGATATAAGAAGAAAACAAGGAACTCTAGCAAATATTGTCAATAAAATTATTGCACCCCAAACCCAGGAATCATTTAAAATCGCAGCGGCTAAAAGAACAGTTGAGGAAGCGATTACCAGAAGAAGTGACTTGAAGGAAGACTTTGATATGGCATTGGGGCAACGCCTAGATAAATATGGAATAATTGTACTAGATACCAGCGTGATTGACTTAACATTTTCTCCAGAATTTGCGAGAGCCGTTGAGGAAAAACAAATCGCTGAGCAAAGGGCACAAAGAGCCGTCTATGTAGCACAAGAAGCTGAACAAGAGGCTCAAGCAGAGATAAATCGCGCCAAGGGAAAAGCGGAAGCTCAAAGACTTTTAGCGGAGACTTTGAAAGCGCAAGGTGGACAATTGGTTCTGCAAAAGGAAGCAATTGAAGCCTGGAAGACTGGCGGTGCTCAAATGCCAAAAGTCCTCGTTATGAGTGGTGATACAAAAACTGGTGTACCATTTCTCTTTAATGTAGGTAATATGCAAGATTAATCCCGAATTGAAATTTTATGTAGGGCGATCGCCCTACTCAAACGAAGAGGAAACATTAAGGAATAATAAAAGTATTTATGTCAAGCAATCATCAGAGCAATCTCACCATTCAAGAAGCGAAAAAAATTCTTAATAAATTCAACTGTATAGACATTCCGCCCAAACTCAAGCCCTCAGAAAAGACTTTAATTCGTCAGGCTTTAGTTTCGCTTGCCAATATTTCAGACTATCAAATTTTAGGTATTTGTGCTGATACACCAGAGGAAGGAATACTAGCAATGAAAACATATTCCCATGCTTTCGGCTATGAACCCCCAAGCGATTTACCTATGATTGAAGGTCCAGTTTACATCAAATTAAACGGCAAAAATGGTGTGTGCTATCTCGATTCTTACTTTGGTCATCATCGGGGTGTATTAGTTTCTTGCCAATCTTACTCTCAAGGGGGAATTAACGAAATGTACGGGCATCTACCCCTTGATTTATTTGTTTAAATAGTAGGTAGGGCATACGCCCTACTTCAGTCATGACACACTCCAAAATTGCTACCGATGATACACCCTGACAAACGCAGATAAAATAGATAATTATCTGCGTTTATCTGCGTCCATCTGCGGTTAAAATGTAAAATCTAAATTTTATGAGTCTTATCACCCTACAATCGGTTAAAAAAGATTTTGGCATCAAAGAAATATTAAAAGATGCCAGCTTGAGCTTGGATGCAACTGATAAAGTTGGCTTAATTGGCACTAACGGTTCTGGTAAGTCAACATTATTAAAAATGATGGCGGGACTAGAACCGATTGATGGTGGTCAAATTTTAGCAAACTCAGGAGCTACAATTGTATACTTGCCTCAGCAGCCAGATTTAGACGAAAATCACACAGTTTTAGAGCAAGTTTTCGCTGATGCTGGCGAACAGATGGCGTTGGTACGTGAGTATGAGGAAGTTTCTGATAAGTTAGCTCATGCACCAGAAGATAAGCAACTCATGACGCGTCTTTCTTCCCTGATGCAGCGCATGGACTCAATTGGTGCTTGGGAGGTGGAAACGAATGCCAAAATCATCCTTTCTCAGTTAGGAATTACAGACTTTAATGCTGTGATTGGGACTTTATCCGGTGGTTATCGCAAGCGCATTGCTTTAGCCACAGCTTTGCTGTCAGAACCAGATTTGTTGCTGATGGATGAGCCGACAAACCATCTAGATGCTAATTCCGTTGAGTGGTTGCAAAGTTATTTGAATCGCTATCGCGGTGCAATCTTGCTGATCACTCACGATCGCTACTTTTTGGATAAGGTGACTAATCGCATTATCGAAATTGACCGAGGAGACATTTACACTTACGCGGGTAACTATTCATATTACTTGGAAAAGAAAGCTCTATCTGAAGAATCTGCTATTAGCAGTCAACGTAAACATCAAGGTGTACTACGGCGCGAGTTAGAATGGCTAAAACGAGGACCAAAAGCCCGCAGTACCAAACAAAAAGCTAGAATTGATCGCATTCGCGATATGCAAGAAACTGAGTTTAAACAAGCTCAGGGTAAAGTTGATATTTCTACACCCAGTCGTCGCATTGGCAAAAAAGTTATTGAACTCAATAACATATCCAAGGCTTATGACGGACGCACCTTAATTAAAGAGTTTACCTACGAATTTAGCCCAGATGACCGCATTGGGATCATCGGCGGTAATGGTGCGGGTAAATCCACTTTATTAGATATGATCACTGGGCGTGCTCAGCCAGATTCGGGGAGTGTAGAAATTGGAACTACCATTCATATTGGTTATTTTAACCAGCATTCAGAGGAATTACAATCGGCATTGAACGAAGAGCAGCGCGTGATTGACTACATCAAAGAAGAAGGGGAATTTGTCAAAATTGCCGATGGAACTAGAATTACCGCATCCCAAATGTTGGAGCGTTTTCTGTTTCCTGCTAACCAACAGTATGCTCCAATTTCTAAACTGTCTGGTGGTGAAAAACGGCGTTTGTTTTTGTTGCGCGTTCTCATGAGTACGCCGAATGTCTTAATATTAGATGAACCAACCAATGATTTGGATGTACAGACATTGGCAGTGCTAGAGGATTATTTAGAAGATTTTTCAGGTTGTGTCATTGTCGTTTCTCACGATCGCTACTTTTTAGACCGTACTGTAGATACAATTTTTGCCTTTGAAGAAGGTGGGAATATTAAACAATATCCCGGCAATTATTCAGTGTATCTAGATTACAAGCAAGCAGAGGAAGCACAACAGCAGCAAATTAATAATACTAAAGAAAAGCCGAAAAATACTGTAGAGGCTTTGCAAGAAACATCTCCACCTCAGACTTCAGAAAATAAAAAGCGGCGGAGTTTATCTAATTGGCAAAAGCGAGAATTTGAGCAGTTGGAAGGGAAAATTGCCCAAATGGAAGCCGAAAAAGCAGAAGCAGAGAAAGCAATGGCAAATGTTCCTCCTGGTAACTACACCCAAGTACAAAAACTCTACGAACAAGTGGAAACACTCAAGGAAGCAATAGATGTGGCGACTGAACGTTGGTTAGAATTGGCTGAGATTGAATCTTAGTCTATCGGGCTGGCTAACACGATGACCTTGACTTGCAAACAACTTTTACAAAATCATGCTCAAGCTTGGCACGAAGCTACCGTACATCCCTTCCTTGAACAGTGCAAATTAGGCACCATTCAGCCCCAGCAATTTAACACATGGCTGGTGCAAGATTATCTGTTCGTTGTCGATTTTACACGGATGGTGGGACGGGCTTTGGCAAGCGCGCCTCCACACCATTTTGATGTCATTTTGGGGGGACTGACAGCACTCAAAGATGAACTCAATTGGTTTAAGGAAAAAGCAGCCCAACGACAGCTTAATTTAGATACAGCAAAACAACCAACCTGCATAGAATATTGTGAATATATGCAGAGCCTTGCTACAATGCCTTATCCAGTGCAAGCAAGTACATTTTGGGCAATTGAATTTGCCTACAATCAAGGTTGGCAGTTGCCTGGAGTCATGCCTAAACCATACACCGAATTTGCAGACAGATGGGGAAATCGCGGTTTTACTGAATATGTGAAATTTTTGGAACAGCAAGCTGATCAGGTGTTGCAAACGGCATCAGTAACTGTTCAACAGCAAGCTGAAGAGGCTTTTTTAAGGGTAGCAAAATTCGAGAAAGATTTTTGGCAAATGGCTTTTCATGCAGCACAGTAGAAAGAAAGCTGAATTTACTATTGTTACGGTTCATACCTAATAATTGCCTGTCGCGACAATAGAGAATCTGCGCAATCAACATTCCCTGTCCAGTTTTTACAGGGTTTTCTCACTTTTGAAAGACCTTCGACAATGCGAACACGAAAGCCATATTCTGTTGGGTAAACCTTATATAAAAGCGGTTTAGTACGCTTAGCAATGAGTGCAGCTGCTAGGGCTGGCGTTGTACAAATCATTGCTTTCTTATCTGGAGGTATATAGTAATCTATAAAAAAATCACGATCCGCAGAATCATTAGTCCAGCCTCTTCCTACCACAGTTGTAGCCCAAAATAGACATCTCAAATCAGGTCTTATATCAGAACCTAACCGCCTTTGTACATCAACTCTAGGGATAGCACGAGGATTATTTGCCTGTGCTTTGCTTTGAATTTCTAATTTTTCAAGTACAAAATCAATCTCTACAAATTTTACTCTGACAATCTTAGCAAACAAGCAGGTCAAGAACAGTGAAAGAATCCCAAACAATATTGTTATTGTTACTACACTACCTTTAATTTTGTACGGTATAATTGTCTTTTTCATGCTTGCTTTGGTGACAAAGGCTGTAACTGCCTAACTTTACAAATGGTACTTACTATTACCCGGATGAAATTGTTACATGATTGGCAGTGTAGTTTTTCTGTAGCAGATATTACTAATATAATACTGGTAATAGCAAAGCTTTTCAGCAGTTACACAAAAGAATTAGCGATAAAGATTTTAAAAATTAATACCATCACCGCAATCTGATGATTATGCTAAATACTTCTACTCAAAATCTCCGTAGCAGGGCTATTCAGTTTTTAGAACAAAGTCCTCAACAACGTCTAGAAATTCTCAAGCAACTTGGCATAGCCCGCTATGAGTTCTTAACCAAAATGTGTCTTAAGGAAGCAAACATAGCATGCATCATGCGGTTTCTCCAAAATCCTAGTCAGCTAAAATTCCCTAATTTAATGGGAGCAGATTTATCTGGGTTGATTTTAGATGAAGTTAACTTCATCCGTGGTAATTTATTAGGTGCAAACCTACAAGGAAGCAGTTTAGTAAATGCAGACCTTATCTTTGCCAATTTTACTAACGCAGACTTGAGAAATGCAAATTTGAATGGTGCTACTCTCAATGAGACTATATGGTTAAATACTCTTGTAGAAGAGTGCGACTTTGGAGAAGGGATTGGGTTGACAAAGAGTCAGCGTCAAGATTTACGAATTCGGGGTGGTAGGTTTAATCTTTTAGGTGAGAATTAAATTAAATAACCACAGAGCCGCAGAGAACGCAGAGAAAAATAGAGGTTTTTGTTGTATATAGATGGAATTAATAAATTAATGAATAATTCGGTTAAACTGCCCCAAAAATTGATGCTGCTTGGTTCGGGAGAACTCGGCAAAGAATTTGTTATTGCTGCTAAACGTCTTGGTAACTATGTGATTGCTGTTGACCGCTATGCGAATGCTCCGGCGATGCAAGTTGCTGACTACTCGGAAGTGATTTCGATGCTGAGTGCTGATGATTTGGAAGCGGTTGTGAGCAAATATCAACCTGATTTTATCATACCAGAAATTGAAGCAATTAGAACAGAAAAACTTTTGGAATTTGAGCAGCGAGGAATGACAGTTATCCCGACGGCGGCGGCGACTAACTATACAATGAACCGGGATAGAATTAGGGAACTGGCACATAAAGAGTTGGGTATCCGCACTGCTAAATATGGTTATGCGATAACCTTAGAAGAGTTGATTGCTGTTTCTGATGAAGTTGGGTTTCCTAATGTCGTGAAACCTGTGATGTCATCTTCTGGGAAAGGGCAATCTGTAGTGAAAGAAAAGAGTGAAGTTGAGAAGGCTTGGAATTATGCGATCGCCAATTCCAGAGGTGACAGTCAAAAGGTGATTGTCGAAGAATTTATCAATTTTGAAATCGAGATTACTTTACTGACAATTAAGCAGTGGAATGCACCAACAATTTTCTGTACTCCCATTGGTCATCGCCAAGAAAGAGGAGATTATCAAGAATCTTGGCAACCAGCAGAAATGGCGGAAAAAATGATAGTGGAAGCGCAGGAAATATCTAAAAAAGTCACTGATGCTTTGGGAGGAGCCGGAATTTTTGGCGTGGAATTTTTTATTACCAAAGACGAAGTTATTTTTTCCGAACTTTCCCCCAGACCTCATGATACGGGAATGGTGACATTAATTTCGCAAAATCTCAACGAATTTGAACTGCACTTAAGAGCGATTTTAGGCTTGCCAATTCCTCATATAGAACAGTTGGGTTTTTCTGCCAGTGCTGTCATTTTAGCCACGGAAAAATCAGATTCCATTGCTTATACAGGTGTAGCCGAAGCACTATCAGAAAAAGATGTGGACATTAGGCTATTTGGTAAACCTAATGCCCATCCTTATCGGCGCATGGGAGTCGCTTTGGCTAAAGGAAGTGATATTCAACAAGCGAGGCAAAAGGCTACGAGAGCAGCAAGTAAAATTAAATTAGAATACCAACCCTAATTTATTAGAAAGGTGCGAGTCTGCTGTAGAGGAGCAACGCTTACGTTCTCACTAATCTTGGAATTAGTTTTCAGATAATCATTTGCTTATCAGCCTTGCGAGGAGGGGGGTTCCCCGTCTTGCTCTCTGGACTTGGTCCAGTGTCTCCTCCCCTTGATGCGTCTGTTGGTGCGTCTGACTTAAAGAGTTTAAGTTTCTGCCCAAACTTTTCCACGCCATTGAGTTCTTGAACAGCAAGATCCTCATTTGCTTCACCTTCTATTGCTACTGTTGCAAAACCGGAGCCAGGAAAAATGTCAATTTTTCCGACTGTGCCAAATTTTGTAAAAAGCTCTCTTAAATTTGCCTCAGTTATCTCAGAAGGAAGATTACCAACCAATAAAGTCATATTTTTCTCCAAAGAAAGTTACACAAAAAGATAATCCAAAGTGGAACCAATACGTAGGATTTACGCATTGACAAAAGTTTGATTATATAGAACGAAGCTCTATCAAAAAAGCTGGAGGTCAGTTTAGCTAAGAGAGCTTTGCCTCTACACTCTTAATTAGATGTAAGCAAAATTAACTTATGCATTTAGGGGAGAAAAATGGGAAAAATGCAATCATGTTGCCTGAAGCTATTGAGATTTAATCCCACTACAGAAACGGCTCGCCTCCTGCACAGAATATCCGCTAACGCTCTGCTTGTGCTGTGCATTTGTTCTGAGATAATCCTTAACCCAATCACAAGCGTAGCTCACTAGTTTATCTGTATCTAGAACACGATTCAAATTCCACAGAATCACTGTCTTGTCGTCACTTGTCGAAGCAATTGTCTTACTGTCGGGACTGAACGCCACTCTCCAAACCGTGCCATTGTGGCCGTTGAGGGTAGTCAGCAAAGTGCCATCTCGTTTCCAGAGTTTGACTGTTTTGTCGTCACTTGCTGAAGCAATCATTTTGCCGTCAGGACTGAACGCTACTCCCCAAACCACGCCATTGTGACCTTTGAGGGTAGTCAGCAAAGTGCCATCACGTTTCCAGAGTTTCACTGTCTTGTCTTGACTCCCCGTAGCAATTGTCTGACCATCAGGGCTGAAGGCTACTCCCCAAACTCCGCCATTGTGACCTTTAACGGTGGTCAGCAAAGTGCCATCTTGCTTCCAAAGCTTGAGCGTCTTATCCCGAGTTACCGAAGCAATTATCTGACCAAACCCCTGCGGGGACGCTACGCGAACAGGACTAAACGCTACTCCCCAAACTTCATTATCATGTCTCAAGGTAGTTAGCAAAGTGCCATCTCGCTTGTGGAGTTGTACCGTGTAGTCGTCACTTGCTGAAGCAATGATACTACCTTGAGGGCTAAATGCAACTGCGTTAACCTGACGACTATGTCCATTAAGGGTAGTCAACAAAGTGCCCCTTCGGGGTATCTCCTGCGGAGACGCTACGCGAACGCCAGTCGCCTGGGTCGGGATACCCTCCTGCAGCGCTGACTCACCATCTCGTTTCCAGAGTTTGATTGTCTTGTCCCGACTCGCCGAGGCAATTGTCTGACCATCAGGACTGAATGTTACTGCCCAAACCCCGGCATTATGTCCCTTTAGAGTCGTCACCAAAGTGCCGTTGGGCTTCCAGAGTTTCACCGTGTTGTCGTCACCTGCTGTGGCAATTATCTCACCCTGGGGGCTGAACGCGACTCCCCAAACTGCACGACTATGACCATTAAGGGTAGTCAGCAAGATGTTATCCCGCTTCCAGAGTTTGACTGTTTTGTCGCTACTTGCTGAAGCAATTGTCTTACCATCGGGGCTAAACGCTACTCCCCAAACAATATCGCTATGTCCAGAAAGGGTAGTCAGCAAAGTGCGATCATGCCACCTCCAGAGTTTTATTGTCCTGTCCCACCCAGCCAAGGCGATTGTATCACCCTCACGACTGAACGCTAATCCGTAAACCTTACCGTTAGGGTTATTGAGGGTGGTCAGCAAGGTGCCATCACGCTTCCACAGTTTGAGTGTCTTGTCCCAAGAAGCTGTAGCAAGCATCTGACCATCAGGACTAAAAGCTACAGCACTCACTACATCGCTATGTCCCTTTAGAGTAGTAAGCAAGGTGCCATCTTGCTTCCAAAGTTTGATGGTCTTGTCTCTACTTGCTGTAGCAATCAGTTGACCAAACCCCTGCGGGGACGCTACGCCAACAGGGCTAAAAGTGACTGCACTGACTACATCGCTATGTCCCTTTAGAGTAGTAAGCAAGGTGCCATCGCTAGCTCTCCAGAGTTTGACTGTTTTGTCACTACTTGCTGTGGCTATGATGTTACCTTGAGGACTGAACGCAACTGTGTTAACTACATCACTATGTCCCTTTAGAGTAGTAAGCAAAGTACCATCAAGCTTCCAGAGTTTGACTGTCTGATCCCCACTTGCTGTGGCTATCATATTACCTTGAGGGCTGAACGCGACTCCGTAAACTGCACCACTATGTCCCTTTAGAGTAGTAAGCAAAGTACCGTCAAGCTTCCAGAGTTTCACCATGTTGTCATCACTCGCTGTGGCAATCAGCTGACCATTGGGGCTGAAGGTGACTGCGTTAACTTTTTCGCTATGCCCTATGAGCCGATTATGTTCAACTACCGTATAAATTGCCTGCCTTAGTACTGATTCAAGCCGAACCTGGATATTTGCATCTACCCTACCTACTGTTTTTAGTTTCTCCTGAGCTGTGATTGCTTCTATGAGCGCATCCAATCTGTTATTCGAGGCAAGCAGTGCTTCAGAAGATTTGGTCACAGCTTGAATCTCGCTGATGCTTGCTTTATGCGATTGCCACCAAGCTACCCCAGCCAGCATCAAAGCTCCCACTAAGCCACCTGTGAGTCCTAAAATAGTAAGTTGGCGTCTACGCTTCTGCTTATTTATCTCGTTATCCCGCAATGCCAAAGAAAGCTCAATGAAATGTTTCTCACCAGAACTCAGTTCATCTATGCGTTTGCTCTGCCAATATTCTGCATCCGAGAGTGGCTTTGCGCGCAATAAAGCACCTTCATCTTTGCCACTACTTTCCCATTGACGAATTGCCGATCGCAACTGCTCTTGCCAATAGCGAAATTCACCATCAACTTGTATCCACTGCTCTAGGCGTCCCCAGCTTCTAATCAGCGCCTCATGCACAATTTCCACTGTTTCTTCACTCGATGACTCGTTGCGGTTAGTCACCACAAGACGTGCATCAGCTAAGCGCATCACCAAATCCCAGTTTTCTGACTTCACCTCATCACGAGTCGCCAACCTCCGGGTAGCCTCCACTCCTTCCCCTAAACGCACTAACTGCATAAACACTCGCTGCGCCCGACTTCGGTCTACCTCAGAAAGCTGGGCATACACTGCTTCGGCGTGCATAGCCAAAGCCTCCTCAACGCCGCCAATCTCCTCGTAGCCTTCATGAGTTAGCCATCCATCTGTCTGTTTTGACCAAAGTTGTGTTAAAGCAAACTCCAGCAACGGTAAACGTCCTGACTGATCATCACCTGCATGAATCAGTTTATTTGTCAACCCATTCTCTAATCTCACCTGCATTTGTGTTGCAGGCTGTTCAATAGCTGCTCGCAATTCCTCACGGCTCATTGGTCCGAGATTCAGGACTGCTCCTTGCAATGCATCGCTAAAGGGGCGGTAAGAAAGGGCATGTCCGTAAAAGTCCGCTCGCAGAGTCAGGACTAGGGTAAATGCCGGAGCTAACCTGACTGCATTCAGTAATGCATCTAAGACACCTTGGCGTTCTTCTTCTGGGCAAAGAGTGTAGAGCTCTTCAAATTGGTCAGCTATTAAGACCAGAGGAGTTTTGGGGTTTTGCTGGACAAAGCTTTCGATAATTTTGTATAAGGCTTTATTATCTTGTCGCAGTGCGATTTCCAGTTCTAATTCAATCAGGCGGCGAGCATTTAATTTTGAATTTTGATTTTGATTTATTTGATTTATATCTTTATTTAGGTTGTCTCCTTGCCGAGATGGAAGGGATAAACCTTCGCCAATGCTAGAAGTTAACGCAGCAGCCAACGCCTCAAACGGATTATTACCCGGACGAAACGAGACAATCTGCCACTTAAGATTTGGATCTTGGCGCAACTGAGGAACCAACCCAGCAAACACCACACTCGACTTACCACTTCCACTGGAACCGACCACCGCTACCAACGGCTTTCTTTTGGTCGCCGTCACCAAGTCCTGTGTGAACTGCTCCCGCCCAAAAAATAGGTCAGCATCTTCCTCACCAAAGGCAAATAACCCACGATACGGACATGGCGGTACTCCCCCTAACTTTAGCCAACTCGGCGGTTCCACTGCCGGATTTTGACAAATGACAGGCAACCAAGAAGCACCCGGAAAGTCATCTTCCAAACCTTGTAACTTTCTGCGTGCTTGCTGTACTGCTAAATATAAAGAACGTCGTTCAACTGCAAAAGCCTCTAAAAAATGCTTAAAAAATTCCTGTGCCACCAGATTCGGCACTGGCTCACGCATCACAATCACTGTCGGAATATTTAATTTTTCCAGCGCACTCGCCAATCCCAGTCCATCACAGGAATTGAAAATTGCTAGTTGTAAACCATTATCAATTGCTGCTTTAAGAGCTTCTTCTAACTGTCCAATTGTTAAACTATTGTTGGTCTTATGATCATTAATATAAATTCTGCCTGTTTCACCCTCGGTTTGACTATGACCCGCAAAAAAGAACATGTCCCAGCCGGGGTTTTGCCAAAGAAGAGTGTTAAATTCCTGACGAGAAGGATTGACAAGAAAAACTATTTCTGCATCTAATAAACTATCAAGAAATCTGATTTCTCTCTCCAAATCAATCCCTTGGCTATTACCCAGAACCGCTAAGATTCTCACTTTCTTTCTAGGTAATTTTGGCTGTAAGGGTTCCCGGCGCTTATACTCGGGTTGAGAAAGCGCCATTTCGGCTAAAGGATAATCATTGAAGAAGTCCCAACGATGCCAAGGTAATCGCCGTAGCAAGTCATTGTTGGTTTCAACAATGACTCGAATTTCTTCGGCTGGATTTAGTTGCGATCGCAGTTGTCGTTCTATATTAAGAAACTCAAAAGATTTGAGCCAATTATTGATATCTTCTTGTAGTTTTTGGCACACCTCATCAAAACCGACAACAGAGACATTAGTTATGCCGCCTTCGTCAATTTCCAGATCATCATCATCATCTTCCATCAATAGAGAACGCAAATGTTGGCGAGCACAAACATTTTTGTAATTTAACTGCCAATTTTGACAGAGTTCAACTAAAGATGGTGCTGCAGGTAAGCTACCAATAAATTGCTGTGGAAAAGAGTTTCCTGATGACCATAACCTAGCAGTAACATTTGGAAATCCGTTGTTCAAATCCCCACTTCCTAGGCTGATAACAACTGATTTACTCATAGAGAAGACACTTTTTTATTTTGGCAAGCATGGTCTCTTCTACAAATTCAGTTTATTCTTTTTCGTATCTTTACATTAAAAATAAGATTTGTAAAAGAACTGGTTTATTTTCGGAATCACAACCCAGCCTACTGTCTTTGAGAAGAATATCTTTAATAGCCTATCACTCCTGTTGAAAGACACCCTCATAAAGACACACTCTGACAAGAATAGAATTCGTTAAGGTAAATCGTTGCCACTCTGCACGAGCTTATGCAGTTCTCCCGTAACCGTATTGTATTTTCTTCAATCGGTATCGAAAACGACATAATGAAAACTTACGCATTGTCAAAAAATGATTATGTGAATTGAGTCAAATCTTGACTTTTAACTATTGTTCAGATGCATGACTTCATCTCCATTAGAATCTTTCTCTTAAGAATATGTATAAAAAGTGAGGAAGTGGAGAGGGTTTTGTAAATTTTTTGAACAAAAACCCGTGAAGTTTGCAGTTTAGTTAATCCACATAATCCTCTATTTGTACAGTGCGTAAGTCCTAAGAAGTTTGACTATGACCAGCCAAAAACAGAGTATCCCAGCGTATCGGCTTCCAAAGCAGCGTCTTGAATTCATGACGCTTTTGCTTGACAATATAAACGATGTCTGCATACTTTCAGCTATTGAAAAAGTTGGTTTCTATCGCCAAATCAGCTTCTTATGACTTTTTTTTCGGTTATTTTGGCGATGATACTTTCCAAGGTTTATACTGAGGTCTCAACACAGGCATTTCTGTAATAAGAGCCTCTATTCTTTAGTATCTGGGTGCATCGCGCTCTTGTTAAATCTGTTGTAGAATATTTTGATATTTTGCGAAAAGAGGTCATCATTTATAAAGTAAAAATTAATTTTGGGTGATGCGTTTTTGATTGACGCATGCTAAAGCCTTAAGATGAAGTTTAATCAATTAACTTTAAGACATTTATCATCTGACCACTCTTTGAATCAGACACCTAAAACGCTTATGAATAGGTTGATAGTTTTAAGCTTGGGTCAGGGAAATCTACACGAAGGCTTTCCTGTTGTAACAGCATATATCGGGGAAGCAGAAAATCCCTATCAAACGAAATTTACTGCTAGCTTACCGTCTGCACCAGAGATTCCAAAACTTTACCGCAATTGGCAGTCACTTTATTCGGCTTTTTTTCATCGTCCATGTTTACGTGTTGGTGTAGAAGAAACTGAAGAAAGTGACGATACTTTTGAAATAGAAGACGCTTACGTCACTAATGTTTCTGAAGTAGATCTTAAGGATTTATGCGAGCAACTTTACGACTCGATAAATTTGTGGCTGAATTCCGCAGAATTTCGCAAAATTGAGCAGCAATTACGTACACATTTAAAACCATCTGAAGAAATTCGCTTCATTATTGAAACCAACGACAATTTGTTGCGGCGATTACCTTGGCATTTGTGGAGTTTTTTTGATGATTATCCCTATGCAGAAGTTGGCTTAAGTGCGTCTGAGTATAAACAACCACAGAAATTGCCTCAACTAAAAAAAAGTAAAATTAGAATACTAGCAATATTGGGAAATAGTCAAGAAATTGATATTAGCCAAGATAGGATTTTTTTAGAACAATTATCAACTGATGCAGAAATTCAGTTTTTAGTAGAGCCGAAGCTAGACAATCTTAATGACCAGCTTTGGCAACAAAGTTGGGATATTCTCTTTTTTGCCGGTCATAGCTGCACTCAAGAAAAAGGTAGGCTGCAACTCAATCAAAAAGACACAATTACCCTTGACCAACTAAAGTATGGTCTCAAGCAAGCTATCAGCCGTGGATTACGTTTGGCAATTTTCAACTCTTGTGATGGCTTAGGGTTGGCGCAGCAGCTCCAGGAGTTGCACATTGGGCAAGTCATTGTCATGCGTGAGCCAGTGCCAAACGTCGTCGCTCAAGAATTTTTAAAGCATTTTCTCGCCGAATTTTCTCGGGGGCAGTCTTTATACACAGCATTACGTTCTGCACGAGAAAGACTGCAAGGATTGGAGGGAGAATACCCTTGTGCCACTTGGTTACCAGTGATTTGCCAAAATCCTGGGGAGTTGCCGATGGTCTGGCATACACAGCGACAAACTGAACCTGTATACAAGGTAGGCTCTTTAGTGGCGGGTTCCGTAACCAAGCAACCCACTGCTCGTTACTTTGGAAACCATACTCTTTCGAGAACAGCAAAGCAAAACCAATTAGTTAGACGTCGCTTAGGCGTCGCCGCCACGCGTCGTCTCCCAATACTGCTAGCAAGTGTACTGGTAGCTGCTAGTCTCATGGGAGTGCGCCATTTAGGGATGCTACAACCTTGGGAACTGCATTCTTATGATCATTTAATGCAACTGCGAGCAGCAGATGAAAAGCCAGATCCGCGTTTATTAATCGTCACTATTAATGAAGCGGATATTCAGTATCAAATTCAGAAGAAGATGAATATGCGTTGGTCGCTATCAGACCAAGCACTGAGTCAACTGTTGCAAAAGTTGGAGAAGTACCAACCAGCAACTATTGGTTTAGATATTTATCGTGATTTCCCTGTTGATCCCAATTATCCAGACTTAGGCGAACTCTTGCAGCAGGACAAGCGAATATTTACAGTGTGCAAAGTTTCTGCTCCTAATGATGGCGCACCGGATGGTGTTCCTCCCTCTCCGGAAGTCTCAAAAGAACGTCTCGCTTTTAGTGATTTTGTAGCTGACGCAGACCGTATTCTTCGTCGCCAACCTGTGCAATTAACTCCCCCTGTGCAATCTCCTTGTGCAGCAGAATATGCTTTCAGCTTTCAGCTAGCACAGCAATACCTGAAAAATAGTGGTATAAAATGGGACATTAATCAAGAGAAAAACTTGCAAATTGGCAACACTGTTTTTAAGCGCTTACAATCCCATACAAGCGGCTATCAAGGAGTGGATGCCTCAGGATATCAAATTCTGCTCAATTATCGTTCTGTGCCCTCTCTTGCCAATATTGCCCAAACAGTCTCTCTTAAAGAAATTCTCAATGACGAGATTGTTCCTGAGTTATTACAGAAGTCGGTGAAAAACCGAATCGTCCTCATTGGCGTCACCGCTTCTAGTTCTCCTGATGATTGGGAAACTCCATACACTGCAAAAGCACCGGATAAAGAAAAGCAAATTTCAGGCGTATTTCTACAAGCGCAGATGGTGAGTCATATTGTGAGTGCTGTTTTGGATGGTAGACCTTTGATGTGGTGGTGGTCTGGATGGGTGGAAGCACTGTGGATATGGGGTTGGGCATTGCTGGGAGGTATTCTATCTTGGCGAATTTTACAGCCACTTCATATAGGATTAGCTATTGTAACAGCACTATTGATACTTTTTACCATCTGCTTTGGTATATTTACACAAGCAGGGTGGATTCCACTCGTTCCCTCAACATTGGCATTGGTGTCTTGTGCGGTTGTGTTGAAGATGCTACCAAATCACCATGCAAGCAACAGCAAAAAACGTTGGAAGTCTCAAATATGAGCAAAAATAAGTTGCCTCCAAGGCACCATCAACTAGCATATGCTATCCCTTTGCTAGTTATTGGGCTTGTGAGTGAGCCAATAAAAGTGCAGGCAAATCCAGTACAATCATTGGGCAATAGAGTCACTCACACATCAAACCTTCTTGCCCAGAAATTTCCTGATAATGGTGAGCCTAGAGGACGCCGCCGAGGAGGGACAAGCCGTCGTGATGGATGTCCAGAACTGAAAACACCTATTACTGCTTTAGTACCTGGTGAGGAAAATAACAACAAATCTTTCTTCGCATCCACAGTGGCTGAGTATCCAACCTTTTGGGTTTATGTTCCTGAATTACCGACAAACTCACGTTTTGGAGAGTTTGTGTTGCAGGATGAACAGGGTAATGATGTATACCGAACTTCTCTGACATTGCCAGGAAAGGCTGGTATTATAGGCATTAGCCTACCCTCAAGTTCACAATATGCTCTCAAGCAAAACTCAAAATATCACTGGTTCTTCCGAGTTTATTGTGGTAATCCACAAAACAAACCGGACTATTTTTTTGTGGACGCATGGCTGCAACGGGTGGCACTAACTCCCCAGCTTGAGCAACAGTTAAAGACTGCAAAATCAAGGGAGTACACCGTCTATGGTGCGAATAATCTTTGGTACGATGCTGTAACAAATTTAGCTAACCTACGCAGCACCAATCCAAATGAGCGCGTGTTGGCGGAAGACTGGACTAACTTGTTTAAAGCTGTTGGCTTGGAAGAACTAGCCCAAGCACCGATTGTGCAACGTTACAATCCCCAAAAGTAACGCAGATTATGTCAAGAACAATCAAGCGGGAGATTGTAGAAGTCCAGGGGTGGGTAGTGGATGGCGATCGCTATACCTTAGTCGCTACTGCACTCACCGTGACTCCTCATAGTTCCTGATTGACTGTATTTAGATTGAGTCTCCTAGGTCATCCTCCTGCTTCTTGCAACTCCTGAATTCTTCTGTTGGTCAAAGCCAATTCCCGACTAACACAAACGGTGCCCAAAAATATGGATTTTTCTGCTGAGCAAAAACAGCGAGTTGGGCATGCTGGAGTGCTTCGGCTTTATTGACTCCAGCTTTTAACTCTTGATAAAACTTACTCATCAAATTGGCGGTAGACTCATCGTCTACAGACCACAATGTTGCCAGTGTACTGCGTGCGCCCGCCCGCACAGCAACTCCAGCTAGTCCTAAAGCTGCTCGCTTGTCTCCAACAGCAGTTTTGCAAGCACTCAGAACAAGTAATTCTATATTGTTAGACTTACCCGTGTCGCTGACTCGCAGTAATTTATCAAATTCCTTCACCTTCAGGAGCTCATCCCAGGTGACAATAAAGGTTTTTTCTGGATCGGAACTAAACTCGCCGTGAGTTGCTAGATGAACTACTGAAAAGGAAGCAGATCCCAATTGGTTTTGCAGGTTGGTTTCGGTAAACTGCTGATTTAACAGTTCTTGACTCCTAGGTACCTCAGACTTGATTTCTTGCAATTCCCGTGGCACGTTATTTAGTGAAGGAAACTTGCGGTTTTCGATAGAGCGTTCTGCCGCTACTCCAGCAGTTAAGGTGTTTAAGCGTACCTTTTGCAACGGTTTGGGATCAAGGAGTTGCAAACCAGGGGCGACGGCGATCGCATACTTTTCCACCAAATATTTTTGCTGTTGTTTGTCATACAAAACTGACATTGGTAGATTCCGCAACTCCCCATCTAAGACAAACACTAAGGTTTTGATGCCACTTTCGCTAAGCTGTGCTTCAGCAGGTCGGATTAACCAATCATATATCTGTTGGGACAACTGCTTCACCTGAGAAGTCCGCGTTACATCCCGTAAATATTCTCTGAGGTCTTCTACAACACTTTTTACTTTATCTTCGGCAATCACAGTTTTGTAGTGGCGCAAGTCCTGGTTAGGCAACTTGAGAATAACATCTAGACGGTCTGGTAAAATAATCGGATACAGAACTGCTGCTTGTTGGTCTTGTTTATCAATCACTGGGTCAAGTTCCTGCTTAGCAGTTAAACAGGCTGAGCGAAAAAAATTGTCCAGTTCTGCTAATTGCAGCGATTCCATCACAAAACGAGCTTGCTGTATATTCTTTTGGCTTTCTGGCTTTTGGTCTGGGTATTGGACATTGGAATTTCCTTTTGCTGTTCTGTGTTCTTCATTCTCTGTTTGCAAAAGCAATGCCACTAACTCCCGATACACAGGTTCCACAGTTTCCCGAAAGGAAAACTGAATATCTGGATTAATCGCAACTAAATCGCTACGTAAAGTCTGGAGAGTCTTGAAGGCTTCAGAATAGTAGGGGACAGCCCGTTTCATATCTCGCTGTAGCTTGTGTATACGTCCTAGTTGCCATTGCCATTGATAAACGATGTCTGATGCATGAATACTTTGGGCTAGAAACAAAGCTTTCTGTGTCAGCTTTTGGGCATCAGTCAACTGCTGATTAATTTCATACAGATTCCCAAGAGTTCCAAGGGCATAAGATTCTGCTCGCTTGTCTTGCAAGCTTTCCGCCTGCTTGACTGCACTTGCCAGTATCTGGGCTGAGGTTTGGAGGGAAGGGGATGAGGGAGTGAGGGAGTGAGGGAGTGAGGGGGATGTTGCTTTTAGTACTCCTTCATTCGCCTTATCAATGCTAGCCAGCTTCATCAAACTTTGGGCAAAGTTAATTTTGGCGTCAACTGCCATCCGACTTGGGGGCAAGTTATTGATTTCAGAGTGGATTTGGGAAGATAAGAAGAATGCATCCGCAAGTCGCTTTGTCTCAATAAGTAGGCTCAGTTGATTGAGATATGCTTGAATACGTGTGGTTCGGTCAACAGATGCGCTTACAGCTTGCTGGTAGTAATGTAGCGCAGTTTTCGTGTCATGCTGGAGGCGGGCTGTATTTCCCAGGTTGAAGAGAGCCTCACTGACGACTTGATTCGATGAGGTGGCTTTTGCTAGTGCTAAACTTTGCTCTAAAACCTGCTGCGATTCCTTTAAATCACCAACCACTTGCCGAATGTTACCAAGACTCAGCAGTCCTGCGGCTTTCGTCGCTGAATCTGGTTCATTTTTAAGAGTTTGCGAAATCTCAGTTAAAATCTTATTTGCCTGACGGTATCGCCCCAAAGCTTGCATCGCTTGAGCCGAGTTAATGCGGTTACGAGTTAATGCAGCACTATCTTTAGAATGCTGATAAATCTCAGCAGCTTGTTGCCAAGTAGTCACTGCTGCGTCTGCTTGTCCCTGTGCCAATTGTAACTGTCCTCGCACATCAAGGGCTTGTGCCAAAATTTTAGAACGCTCTTGAGAGTTATTTAAACTTTTCAATAAATTGAGACTTTGAGCGATCGCTTTTTCTGCTTCAGTCCATAAACCCAGTTGCTCAAAAGCTAAGGAGAGATTGCTCAAAGTCATAGCTTCCCGTAAACTATCCTGATGAGTTCTAAAATCAGCAGCAGCCTGTTGCAACGCTTTGACTGCAAGAGTGAACTGTCCAGCCTCATAGAGTTTTTTACCCTGTTGCACAAGGTCTTGGGTCTTACCTTGGCTGATTGCTAAGTTTTGTGCAGTAGAATTGATAGCCGAAGCTTTTGTCAACACGGGTGATATGATCACGCACAGAAACGCAGCCATGACCGCTAGTAAGGGTTGAGCTATCCAACCCCTACGGGAGTAGTTGGATTGAAAAATGGATTTTAGAATACGGAAAAATACAGGCTTTTTTCTCGCCACCCTCTTTCCCCTTTACTACAGTTCAAAGTCTTCTTTCACCTTTAGATGCTCCCCTAAACTTACCTCAACACTGAAACGTTTTCCTGATTCCCCTTTAAAAGGTTTGAGTTGAATGTAGTTATCTTGACTTCTGGAAGTGACTTCCTGAAGAGTTTTTCCTGCTTTAGACAGCAAAGTCAAATTCAAATAAGGCGGCAAATATCTTTCTCCACCTGTAGGATGTAACTGGATCAAAATACCCAATTTATCCTCGGTTTCCTCTGTGATATTAACCAGCAGCGCCACAGTTTGATGACCCAGTTGCACTCCCAAGTCAATGAGTTTGGCTTTTTTGGGACCTTTGTGTGTAATTCTGGTACTTAAAGCCAGATTGGCTTCCGGATTAATCAGCGTGTCAATCGTCTGCCAGCCTTCTTCAAAAACTCCCTCTAACCATTGACTCAACTTGGTTTTGGTATTATGCAAATATGTTTGAAGTGATACGGCGGCAGACTGGGTTGAGGCTACAGGTAAAGGGATAGCTGAGGGTTCTAAGAAATGGTGGTAGAACAACAAGTGATTGAGTTCTGCATCAAATAAAGACAGTGGTAGCTGATAAGAACCATCCTCCAGAATTTGTAAATTGAATTCGTTTCGATAATTCACCAGTTGGTCGTAACGTAGAAACCCTCTGAGAATAACTTGTTCTTCCTCTTCTAACACCTCAACGACAACATAGAAATGAGCTGCCAATTCTGGTTTATCAATGGCGTCTGTTGGGATATTTACTATTTCATCAAGTATGTGTTCTGTAGCAATTGGACAAATCTTAAACTCACCTACCTTGAGATGACAACCAGTTTCCATAACATCCGTATCTCGATGGATGGGTTGATCGCTTATGCGTGTACTTAACCATTTTTCACAGCCAAGTCTTGCCAATGTATTTAGATAGGTTTGCCACTGTTGTGCTTCACTCATCACCAGTTGGCTACAACCTCTTGCTTGATGGAAGTCTTCTGGTTCTAGCCAAATCACTTCTGGAAGCGAGAGTCTTATGTCTGATGAATTAACCGAGGAAGGGCGCATTATTGTACTCCTTATATGTATGGGTTTTTTGTCTAAGATTCCTTTAGCCTCGCTTCAACAGGAGGGTTTGGGGATGTATGTGTTTGTCGTGTGTCTGTGATTCTAAATATTTGCGAAGTTGTTGAGCATATGCACTATCCATTGAACGGCTTTTTCCAGCTCTGATTTCTTCTGCTGCTTCCTGAAAGATTTCGTCATCAGCAAAAGCTTCTGTATATTCAGCTAATGTTTTAAGATAGTCTGGTTCCGGGGGCATTTTGGTCAAACCCTTTTCAACAGCTTTCTTAAGAACCTTGTCAAGAATTTGTTGGACTGTTGAAGCGCGTATCTTGCTGAGTAAATCGCCAGGATTCAATATCCGTCTCGCTTGATCCCAACTTGTCATTCCCAACTTAGGAGCAATATCCTTAAGAGATAAATTGTCGCAGTAGTAGAGCTGCAAACCAGGAATAAATTGTTGAGCAAAGTATGCATATTTTTTGCTTTTTGTCAAGGCAGCAATGCGATCGCGTATTTCTTGTTCTATCGCACTAGTCAAAGCTAAGCTAACTTGCTCATGTAAGAAATCTAACATCTCCTGCTGTTCTACATCAATCTCCGCCAGGTTCTCACCGGGTAAATCTGCTCTAAGGCTATAACCTCCACTATCAGGATCTTGGATTTCCAAAGATTCTCTATAACTCCAGATATCATAGTGTCTGAGCTGGGTGACGACCTGTTTGAGTTCATTCATCAACTCCACAGTAGAGTTGATAATGACATCTCTTTTTCGCAAGCCGTTGAGCATTTCTTGCAGTTGAGGGCTTGATGGATCTGGACATTTTCTTCCTCCCTTGGAATTTTGTTGAAGTCTGTCACGGCGATAGACAGCATGAAACACTTCTACAAGGTGGCGATCGCGCTTTGATAAACCTTCGAGTTGTTTTGGTCTAACTCTGTTGAGAAGCGCCCAGTCGCTAAGATGCTTAAATCCAAATTCTGATAAAAAATCTTTCAGTTCGGGATTTTGTTTCGTTTGCAAGTATGCCCAATTGTCTAAGCTCATGCTAGAGTCAGAATCGGCATTAAATGTTTGCAAAATTTTGACAGAAAAGAATTTGTAAGCGGTTGTCTTAGTTTCACCATTGTTATCTACAATCAGTTGAGTTTTGCCATCCCGGTCTATGGTCACGAGAGTTTGCCCATCGTCATTGAGGACATAACGCAGCAAATCCTGGTAGGTAAACTGCTTTTCACCACTGAATAAGTTGTCAATTTTTTGACAAGCTCTCAGGATGGGTTCAGAAACATAGCACCGCAAACAAAGCCCCGCATGAGCGCGACTTGTGGCATCAACAGCAGAATTTTTAGCGAGAAAAGATGATAACAGAACAACTTGCGTGTCTTTAGGAGCAAGATGGCGAATTTGTTTGTTTAAGAACTCCTGTGCCAGAGTCACGGAACTGTATTCGTATCCTACTCTTTGACTGGCACTGATTCGGCAAATTTTCCAGTATCTCGGTGATACATCCATAGTGACTGCCTCGCCCCAGAATAACCAATCTCATATAGTTGCATTAAATATCTAAATGCCAGCGTTTTCAACTTATGCAGTCCTTCGAGTCTGCTTCTTTGAAGTGGTCAGCCACAAGCGACACGAGTGGTGTGATCTGCGTTCTTCCTAAGTTGTCGCGCCAAAACAAGTGCATACTGCTAAGGGCTAGACTACTTGCTAGTACTGGATTTTTTCATTTTGTAAAGTGCGTGCCCGTAGAGCATACTTTGAATGAGCGAATGCGTGAATTGCATATGATGCTCCCTTTTTTCTCTAAAAAGTGCATAACTTAATTTCACTCACATCTACTTCAAGATAGAGTAACGCTGGTAGATGAGTTAACAAAAACTAAGTGCATAACTTAATTTCACTCACATCTACTTCAAGATAGAGCAACGCTGGTAGATGAGTTAACAAAAACTAAGTGCATAACTTAATTTCACTCACATCTACTTCAAGATAGAGCAACGCTGGTAGATGAGTTAACAAAAACTAAGTGCATAACTTAATTTCACTCACATCTACTTCAAGATAGAGCAACGCTGGTAGACGAGTTAACAAAAACCAGCAGCAACCAAACCTTTTCCTTTTCAACATCTCACAATTACCTAATACTTGAAACCAAGTGTTTCCAGTCGAAAATTAGGAAAATATATGGGATTTCATCGTATTAATCATCTTTATTAAGGGTGAAATATCGCTATGAGAAAAAACATTCATAAAACAGTAGCAGTTTTTGCTGTTATAGCAGCTTTAACTAGTGGTTGTCGTTCTAGCGAAGAGTACAAAAAACTCACACAAGCTGGAAATCAATATGCTCATGCTGTTAATGAGCTACTGACAGCTGCTAGTGAGATTAGAATCGAAGCGACTTCCGAAAAACTATTGCAAGATGACAGAATACTCAATCAAAATGAAAATGACTATAGAACAATTTCTAAAGATGATGAGGAAAAATTAACGATTATCAACGATATTCGTAGTCACAATCAACTTCTACAAAATTACTTTTCTAAACTACAAGACTTAGCAACATCTGATGCACCTGATAAGGCTAAGACAGAGATTGATGGTATTGCAGGCAATCTCAACAGTGTTAGTAAGAAACTTCAGGGTAGTGATTTGATTACAAATAAAAGTTTACTTCAAGGTGTCACAAATCTTGTTATTAATTCTCAAATCCGTGGTGCGCTGAGAGAAGAGTTGGAGAAACGGCATGAAGTCATTCTTAAAGAACTAACAATTCAACAAGAGGTATTAAATACCTTAAGTGATTCAATGAAAAAGGATGTGAAATCAATACAATCGGCGCAAGAGATACGGCTTGTTATTCGACCTCTCATTCAGCCAAAGCCAATCAAAAATGAGGATGAATGGGTTCAAAGCCGCAAGAAGATTCTCCTTATGGATAGAAAGATAGAAGAAATCAAAAATGCAAGCAATGCCTTAGGAGAGTTTAAAGAAATTTACCAAGCTTCCGTAGAAGGAAAGTTAACTTTAGCACGTCTCAATAATCATTTGCAAGATATTGATTCGTTTCTCGCACTCGTACAAAACACCAAATAGTCATTATTAAGGAGAATTAGCATCATGGAAAAAGTAATGAGTCAAAATGAATCTTTCAATGAAATAAATAAACAACTACTTGATAAAATGAGAGAGCAGGAAGAAAAACTCCGTTCCTCAAAAATTCAGCTTGCTTTTGAAAAGGAACCAGATATAGCTAAAAGAAGAGCTTTTCTAGAAGAACGAAACCTTTATAGAGCCAAGTGGATGGAGTTAGAAACAAAAATATTGAAGAACCATGCCAAAAATTTAAAATCTCTTGCTCCTGATCTTGAAAATGCTATTGAAAAGTTAGAGGTTGAGCTTCAAAACGTTAAAAACACAGTTGCTATTCTCTCAACCATTAATAGAGTTACCAGTATAGTGGCTCGCATTGTCCCGCGTCTTTAAAATTGTTTGCTTGAGTCAAATTTTACCTTGAAAGCACTCTGCAAAGAATTAGTGCGATCGCAGCCAGTACTTTCTGGAGATTTTAGAGCAAATGTTGCATAAACCGCAAAAAGTATCATTTTTTATCTTCCCCTTACTGTTATAAGCAAGGGGATTTTATTTTTGCTAGATGTTGTGGCAAGGGAGGTTAGGGAGTTTTCTACAACCCCAAATCCACGGCAATGCGGTGGGCGCAAGCAAACCCGGAAAACGCCACCGCATTCAACCCCTGACCTGGAAATGTACTATCTCCCACACAATAAAGCCCTGGAATTGCCGTTCTGTTAAACGGCATCCCCAACAACCCCCGCAATTTGTGACGGGGAATTGGTCCGTAAGTACCATCTTCACGACCTAAAAAGCGGCGATGGGTTCGTGGTGTTCCCACCTCCAGATAATCCAACCCTGCATTTAAACCAGGAAAAATCTTTTCCAATCGGTCAACAATTCGCCTAGCCGCCTCTTGTTTCTTTTCCTCGTACTCCCGCCCAGAGAGTCCTTGCCAATCATCGATCCACTCAGGTGTGAAGGCGTGAATAATATGGTACCCGCTAGGCGCTAAATCTGGATCAAGCAACGTCGGGATAGACACGAATAAAGTCCCTTCTGGGGCTGTCATCTTCTCCCAATCTTCTAGCACAATGTGATGGCATTCCGTTCCTTGGGGCAAAACTTCTGCCTTCACTCCCATGTGCAAACTCAGAAAACTGGGCGACTTGTGATAGCGTAGCTGCCACTTTTTCTCAGCAAAAGGAATTTTTTGTTGACTAAGTAATTTCCCAAATGTATCCCAGCGTGTAGCATTGGAAACAATGCGTTTGGCACGGTAGATTTGACCATTAGCCAGTTGTACACCTACGGAGCTCCTATTTTCTAGGATAATTTTCGTCACCCGAGCTTGGTACTTGATCTGACCACCTGCTTTGACAAGCCCCTCTACCAATTTTTGGGCTATTTGTCCCACACCACCTTTAGGATAGTTGACTCCTCCATAGTGCCTGTCGGAAAATACCATTCCAGCATTAATCATTGGCGTCATGTCAGCTGGTACCACCGACCAGCAATAACACTCCATATCAATAAATTTCAACAACTGGGGGTCTTGAATATAGCGCCGCGCCACATCTCCGGCATTTTGGGGCAGATACTTCACTAAACCAAGACACGCTAAAGGATGCTGAAAAAATACACGCATTAAATATCGGGGTTCTTCAAGCGAGAGCAAGTCCATGCTGTTGAGACAATGAAATACTCTCCAACACTCGTCATAAAAGCGACGAATCCCTTGGCTTTGATTGGGGAAATAGGCAGTTAGATTTTGCAAAAATTTTTCATATACTCGCTCAACTTTTAGGTCTAAGCCGTTGGGCAGATGATAATGAATCTGCACTGGATCGGGAATCACATCTAAGCTTACGTTGACGGCTTGCAAAGCACGAGTGAGTAAGTTGGTGGTACCGTTCTGACCAAAGCCAAAAATCATCGACGCCCCAACATCGAAGCGATAGCCTTGCCGTTCAAAGTAACCTGCGCTGCCCCCTGGAATCAGATAACGTTCCAAGACAAGTACTTTAGCACCTTTTGCGGCTAACTGAGTCGCTGTTACCAAGCCGCCAATACCAGATCCAATGACGATGACATCAGTATCCTGCATTTTGTTTTTTGTCCAAAATCCAATTATCTAATAAGCTGTTGTGCCGTGCCGTTTGCACAATTTGGGCGGACAGGATAGCCCCGAAGTTCCGAGCCTTCACCCGGTGGGAGCTAACGCGCTTTGCGCTAAGGCGCACGCTACGCGAACGGAGGAAACCGACCCTCGGACTTCTCTCCACCCCACAAGAATGTGATTAAAAGATGATGTGCAAATTGTAGGATTTTCAGCTTACTAATGACTCCTAACTAACACATTTTAAAACCCTTATAGAGCAGGGCTTTTAGCCAAACAAGAATGCAGGTGTTTGTTTTATTTGTTGCGAGGAGGCTTGATACTTTTGAATGCGTGACTTTTGACTTCCCCCTCGTGGGGCGCTCATTACAAAAAAGAGGGACAAGCCCGCTACCGCTGGCCAATCCCGTCTGCCGATCCTTAAAGAGAGGAGAACACTGAATTACAATATAACCTTGCTTGAGAATAAATGTCAAATACTAATGCAAGATATTTTCAATAATTTTTCAAGAAAATTTCAAGAAAATTTGAGGGTGCCAATTTTGGCTGTCACTTCCTTGAGGAGAATTTGCAATTCACGCAATATAAATTCAAAGGTGAACTACCCCACATCCCTTTGGGGAAGTGAAAAATTCAAAATGATTTTTTGAATTTGAGCATGATTGTCGGTCAGCCGCATCCAAGAAAAAGTATTATTATGTTTCAGTTGTTATACGATATGGAAAAGCCTATTTCCGGCTATGACGCTACAATTGCGTGTTTATGTCCCACCCCATCCCCTAATTAAGCATTGGTTGGCAGTTGCCCGTGATGCTGCAACACCTTCTGTCTTATTCCGCAGTGCGATGACTGAGTTGGGACGGTGGTTGACTTATGAAGCAGCTAGAGAGTGGTTGCCAACTCAAGAGACAACAGTGCAAACCCCCTTGGATTACAGCAGCGCAACTTTAATAGATCCAACAGTTCCAGTGGCGGTGGTGCCGATTTTACGGGCTGGGCTGGGATTACTAGAAGGAGCGCAAACAGTTTTACCTCTGGCGTCAATTTACCATTTTGGCTTGGTGCGAGATGAAAAAACACTGCAACCCTCTTGTTACCTCAACAAATTGCCAGAAAAATTTCAACCACAAACGCGAGTGTTAGTCACCGATCCGATGTTAGCAACGGGAGGGTCGATTATGAATGCAATGGCACAATTGACACAACGGGGTGTTGACCCAGCCATGACGCGGATTGTATGTGTGGTAGCATCTCCGCCAGCTTTACAAAAACTGAATGATGCTTATCCGGGTTTAATAGTTTACACTGCGACCATTGACGAAACGGTCAATAGTCAGGGATTTATTGTACCGGGATTAGGAGATGCGGGCGATCGCATCTTTGGGACATAAGTTAGTATGCAGCTAAGACAGCATTGGTGTGCAAAAACAACCCAAGAGGTGCAGCGTTTCTTCAAGGCGGTAAAGATATGAGTCAAAAAGATGGTTTCGCGAGCGGTTTTTTCGCCGGAGCAATTTTCGGTAGTGTCGTTGGTGGTATAGTTGGTGCGCTTGTGGCGACGAAACGCGATTCAGAACAAGCACTAGAGGAAGAACCTCAAATGAGTACCAACTCAGTAGAAGCTAAAAAAGCCGCAAAAAGGCGTCAGATGAAAGCTTCGGATCAGGAGAACATGGAAATGGAAACGGCGCGGCGATCGCTTGAAGATAAAATTGCCCAACTGAATGCCACAATTGATGAAGTGCGGCAACAACTAGGGAATGTGAATGGCAATTCGGAGCAAGCCATTCAGGAGCGTTCCCCGCGCAGTGAGGAGTTACGCTAACAGATATACCTTGGGACTGGTGGCAAATGCCAACGATAAACGCGAGAGTGGCAATCATGAACAGATGCAGAACCTGCATCCGCCATGACAGAGGCTAATTTAAAATTAATGATAAGACCGCATTTGACACTTAACAGGAAATCAACCAATCCATGAGTCTACTGATTACCACACTGAGTACTTTCATACAGATTTATAGCACTCTACTGATTATTAGAGTCCTCCTGACATGGTTCCCGAGTATCAACTGGTACAACCAACCATTTGCTGCTTTGAGCCAGATTACCGATCCCTATCTCAATCTGTTCCGTTCCATCATTCCCCCGTTGGGTGGTATTGATTTTTCCCCAATCTTGGCGTTTCTGTTACTCAACTTCTTGAGTTATTTGCTCGCCTCGCTAAGTACTATTCCATTAGTTGGTTAAGTCTAGACCAAAGATATAGCAACCTTTGTAGAGACGCTTGTGGAAAACGTCTCTACAAATTTATTTTGTCCAACTACTTACGAACTTGAGCGCCAAATCCCGCCGCCTTGAACTGCTTCAACTTCAAGGGTAACGGCTGATTTGCAGGCACAGAAATCCTTAATTCAAAATCACTGTCACCTGGTGGAATTTCGTCAATAGAACCAAGACGGGTACGGTTTTGCATCACTGAGTCATTGTTAGCATCATAAATGCGCCCAAAAATATCTGCATCGTAGACCGTTTTGTTAGTGCCATTTTGAGCTTTACCTGTAACAATAAAGCAGTTGGCTGCCATCGAACTACCACCACTCGTAACGGCTCCTTGCGCGAGTTCTTGTGGGCATTCATGATAGGAAAGGTTAGATAGTTTAATCTGTGTCAGCGCTACAGCGCTTGGAGTCAACAGCCACGATAGAACCCCAATAACACAGGAAATGAAAATAACCTTAAGTAGTCCAGAGTACTGAGTACTGAGTTCTAAGAAGTTCCTAATAGCTAAAGGCAGGAGATTCAACAACGATAGTAGGCTATTTTTCTTTTCCATATCTCAAATAACAAAAAATAACGAGATTTGTAACAATAGAAGCGCTGCGGCTAACTCAGTACAGGTTAAAAGCTTCTGAGCACTATTTTCAACCTCAGAGTAACGCGAAATTCACTCTCAAGGTATTGGCAAGTTCCTTTTAACTTTTGTAATAATTATTAAATATTAAACCCTAAATTGCTACGTCACTTATGAGTCCAGATGAGATTAAAGTAGCCTTGCAAACAGCGTTTTATCGTTGTGATGTCGCAAGCTGCCCTCTCTCTGATACGCAGAAAGAGATATTACTGCAAGTCTTAGAGCAAATGAAGGGATCTCATTCTACTGTGTCTGATATCGCCAACCCTTTAGACGAACTGACAAAAGAGGAATTGCAAGCATTTTTTGAGTTCGTTAAAGCACAAGAAGAAGAAAACCGCTCGTGGAAAGCACAGTTACTGAACGACTGGCTGCAAGAAAATGATTCTGGAGCAGTACAATTTATTCGCGATCGCTATGGATTGCAGTGGCTGAATCGGATTGAGCCATATCATTTTGAGAAGTATTCTGCTCAGGATGTCCTCAAGCTAAAGGTAGGCGATCGCATTGAAGTTTGCAATGCTCTTTGGGAATGGGTACAAGATAATGGTCCTTGTCCCCCGGAATGGTATTCCTGCATCGTCATAAAGGTTGATGAAATCAGCGATGGTGATAACTCCTCTACCAACTGCATCATCCGCTTCAACAACGGTTCTGAGTTTGAAATTCAAGGTATGTACGAATGGAATCGCTTTAATTGGCGAAGACTGCAGGGGTGAGGAGTGAGGGATAAATCAATTCAAAATTCATCTCTGTACGGCATAAGTCTGATGAGGAACAGACTCCTCTTCCTCCTCATCAGACTTAATACTCTAACTTGTTAAACCGAGGTGCTTTCGCACGGCTTGGCGCATGACATCAACGGGAACAGTGTCCCGTTGCAACCAGATTTTTAACGCTGCTGCGCCTTGTTGAACGAGCATTTCCAGTCCATCAATCGCAATGACACCCACTTGCTGCGCCTGTTGGAGAAATTTTGTTGGGTTAGGGGTGTAGATCAAATCGTAGGCGATCGCTTGCGCTGGCAAATTCGCCATTTCCTCTGCACTCAAAGGTGATTCCTCTACCTTAGGATACATCCCAATAGGAGTTGTATTTACTATCAAGTTTGCTTGTGGAATTAATTTTGGTAGTTCATCCCATTGATGGATGTGCAAATTTTTCGATTCGAGTGAATTGTCCCAACTTTTGTGAAATTCTTCTAACTTTTGGGCGTTGCGTCCAATGACCAAAATCTTGGCACAACCCAATTGGGCACAACCTGCAACAACTGCCCTGGCTGCACCACCATTGCCTAAAATCACCGCTACCGTCTGGCTCCAATCTCGGTTATAGGTTGTTCGTAAAGGGGCGAGAAATCCTTCAACGTCAGTATTTGTGCCAATCCATTTATTATCTTTGCGACTAACAGTATTGACTGCTCCCACGGCTTTGGCAATGGGTGAAATTTCTGATAGCAAAGGTAGAATCGCCTCTTTGTGGGGGATTGTGGCGTTAAAGCCAACAACACCGACAGCGCCAAAGCCTTGAATAGCAACTTCTAAATTCTGTGGTTCTACCGTCCAAGGGACATAGACGTAATTTAATCCTAAATGAGCGATCGCAGCATTATGCATCACTGGTGATAGGGAATGTTCCACCGGATACCCAATCACTCCAAGCAGTTTGGTTTTACCTGTAATCATTCGTTTGTCATGAGTCATGAGGAGCCACTGCGCCCTTGGGGGTTCCCCCCGAGTCCCGCAAGTGGCGTTCATTAGTCATTATTCACTGATACGAACGACAAATGACTCTCATGAGTCCGTTACAATTATTAAAAGGTACTTAACATTTCTTCGGACCATGCAGGGAACAATAGCCCCCTCTACAACCCCAATTCCAGGTAAATATTGGCAGTGGCGAGGGCATAGGATTTATTACGTACAAGCGGGAGAAAAGCACACGCAACGTCCTCCCTTGTTACTGGTACATGGGTTTGGTGCATCCACAGACCACTGGCGCAAGAATCTCAGCGGACTGTGTAACGATTTTGAAGTCTTCGCTATTGACCTTTTAGGATTTGGGCGTTCCGCAAAACCAAAATTGGAATACAGTGGCGACTTGTGGCGCGACCAACTTTACGACTTTATCACGGAAGTAATTGGTCAAAAGGCAGTCTTAGCAGGCAATTCCTTAGGAGGATATGCCAGTTTGTGTGTTGCAGGACAACGTCCTGATGCAGCTGCGGGTTTAGTATTGCTTAACAGTGCTGGTCCTTTTAGCGAAAACCAGCCTTCTCCGGAACCGGAAGCTTTGCAAACTGAAATTGAGCCTCCTGCGGTGAAGCCGAACGAACAGTTGCAAAAACTCCTGGGTGATATTGTCAAGTGGATTTTTCAACAACCTTTAGCCCAGTTTGTCCTATTCCAATACATAAAACAACCTTGGGTCATTCGCCAAACTTTGGAGAAGGTTTATCTTGACAAAAGCGCGATTACAGACCAATTAGTAGAAGAAATTTATCGCCCTGCTTGCGACTCAGGTGCTTTGGATGTGTTTACGTCTGTGTTTAGCACTCCTCAAGGGGAAAAAGTTGATGTGCTACTCAAGCAGTTAACTTGTCCTTTGTTGCTGTTGTGGGGAGAAGCTGACCCTTGGGTGAATGCTAGAGAACGTTCAAACAAGTTTCGGCAACACTATCCTGAACTGACAGAACACTTCTTACGGGCTGGTCATTGTCCCCATGATGAAGTACCAGATGAGGTAAATCGTCTGTTACGTGATTGGGTTTTGTCCACAGTTATGAGTTAGGACTTATAGCGGTTTTCATCTGTATGAAGTACACCCGATGTAAAGGCGCAAGGCATTGCGCCCTTACAGATGTACCTCATTGAATCGCAAATGGTTATATATCAAGCTTGGTAAGTAAGAGGCTTGATATTCTATTATGTCCGCTCAATTACCAACAAATCCTGGAAAACCCCACCCCCGTAAAGCTACGCTTCACGTCCCCTCCCCGCTTGCGGGGAGGGGTTAGGGGTGGGGTTCTGTAATTATGGGTAATTTGCCGGACATGATATTACTCCTTTTGGGCTTCTAACTTGCTCTGCAAGATGCTGGGGTTAGCCAAGGACTATGAGGCGTGGTGGTAGGCGGATTAGCTGTAAGAACCACTTCTCCGTTTTTATTTATCACCCACCCAGTCGCTTCTACTATCCGTTCTGGTGTAGCTGTAGATGGTTTGGTTGTAACAGATGCAGTAGAGCGTTTTTCTGTGCTTGGTTTAAGCGATATCCAATCAACCAGCACCGCATCACTGTTAAGGAGTTCACTTATGGGGTTAGGAGGTAATCCGCCACGTCCTGTCATCACAAAGGAACTAGCTCTTTGCCTGCTACCAGGATTGCAGCTTGTGTCAATTTGCTGTGAGGCATCAACTAGATTTGTGGGCAGTTGCACTAATCCCCGATTGAGGTCAACATTGGGTGTGTTGATAGTAACCTGACCGTTTAAAGTAGGACTTGTCTGGGAAATTGCCGTTATGTCATTCGTCGGAATTTGACGCGGGTCTGTAGGGTTCAACCTCTCAAGGTCTTGCCGACTTAGTGGAGCGATGCCAAAAATACCAGTAGCGTTGATTATGACATTCCCACCTTTGCCATTGAACGCATTAGCGGTAATGTCGCTATTTTCACCCCTGACAGTAACAATAAAACCCTTTGGAACATTGATGGTGATGTTGCCACCATTGCCACCAGCATTCTCAGTACCTGCAGTAGCAGAAATGCGGCTACCATCACGTAGCAACAGTAATTTAGCAACGTTTAGTTGAAGGTCGCCGCCATTACCAGAGGTAGTGGTTGCACGGATCGCACTGTCACGCTCAAGCTTAATGGTATCAGCCACAATCGTCAAATTACCACCATCACCATTACCAGTACTGAGAACTTCCAATCCCCCTCCATTGTCAAGAATTAGGGTTTTTGCTCGCACCTTCAAGTCTCCAGCAGTGACTTTGTCAAGGGTGTTGGTCTGCGCACCTCCCCTTTTGATCGTAAATTGATCTGCGACAGTAATGTTGATTTCTCCAGCCTTACCTGTGCTACTTCTCCCCGTATTGCTACCGACCGTTGAGTTTTCCACTAGAAAAGAATTTGCACGAATGTTGATTTTTCCAGCGTCACCTTGACTAAAAGTGCCTGTATTTATACCTGCCCTGTTCGTTAATTCCAAAGAAAGAGCAACATTAATGTTGATTTCTCCAGCCTTACCTGTGCTATTTCGCCGCGTCCGGCTTACAACACCTCCATCTTCAAACCGAAAAGAATTTGCATTAATGCTGATTTTACCAGCGTCACCCGTGCCAAAGGTGTCGGTAGTTATATCTGTATCCTTGATTGCAACAGAGTCTGCGACATTAAGGTTAATTTCTCCGGCTTGACCTGATGCCTCCATCACAGCGCTAGAGACACGCGAGTCTTCAATTCGCAAAGAATTTGCATTCATGCTGATTTTACCCGCGTTACCCGTGCCAAAGGTGTCAGTAACTATACCTGCACCGACAATCATCAATGGACCTTTGACAGTAATGTTAATGTCTCCAGCTTTACCTGTGCTATTTTTTGTCGTTATGCTAGCGAGCGCTGAGCCTTCAATCGCCAAAGAATTTGTACGAATGTTGATATTTCCCCCCTCACCCCTGTCCCATGTCTGAATGCTCGCACTAGACTTATTCTGAAATTTGATGTTGTTGGCATCCAGTTTAATTTGTCCGGCGTTCCCCGAACTGAAGGTGTTAGTGCTGATGTTGGACTGATTGAAAACTATAGAGTCGCCAACAATGCTAATTTCTCCGCCATTTTTATCACCAAGCGTATCAGCTAATAGAATTGATTGCTCTGTGAAATTGATATTCCTACCTGCAACTGCAATAGAACCACTGCCATCTCCTGTGGTATTCACGAATGCTTTACGAGAAAACTGGATGTCTCTAAAACTGGGAGTGCCTTCATAACCCAGCTTCCAACCTTCTTGTACTGGGACGAGATTCACAACCCCATTGCTACCTACACTGCCGATTTCAACACGTCCTGCTTCTGAGGTGAGTACGCCACCTTCAACAGAGACATTACCTCCTACAAGTGCTAAGGTTTTTCCCGGTTCCACTCGCAATCCCGTAAAACTTGTGTTAATTCTGCCACGGGGTCCTGGCTTGGTTAGGTCCTGATAGTCAATTTCGTGTCCTGGTCCTTGTACCTGAATCGTTCCCGGATTGCTCCCCATACCCAATCCCACAGGCGCGGTGATCGTCAACAGGGGTTTATCTTGTGATGATGGCACCGCACCGAAAAAGCTACCATCAGGAAACTTGAAACTGCTTGCAGTCGTTGCCAAAAACGAGCCGCCAATATTTAAACTGGCATTCGGTCCAAAGATAATTCCGTTGGGATTCATCAGAAACAGGTTCGCTGTACCATTGGCTTGAATCAAACCATCAATATTAGAAATAGACTTACCCGTCACCCGACTAATAATGTTTTGAATGTCAACAGCATTATTAAAGTAAGCCGTACTCCCAGTGGGTACAGAAAACTGCTCAAAACTGTGGAACAGATTGCTTCCTGCTTGGGTTCCACCAGTGATATTGAAAATGTTACTCTCTCTTGTGACACTGGAATTATTAGGTAGAGTGCCATCGGGGGTAATTTGAGCAATTGCACAATTTGCACTCCAAACGCTGATACTCCCTATCGCAATACCTAAGAACCAACCACAACGAATACGACCTAAACCCGACATTGCACCCCCTAGCTGCATAGCAGTTGCATTTCTTGTTTAGTTAAGCATATTTACTTAACCCAAACCCTATATAAAACGCGAAAACCTGGTCAACGGTGACCAGGTTTTTTAAAAGGTTCGTAGTGATCAAACTGCTTTTATCGTTAAAAAATGTAAACGGTCAATGACTAGGGTGGACAAAAACACTAACAAACTCAGCATACGTTTGTTTTTCCGCTTTGGGATTTGGCTTCGCCTCGCAACCAGGGCGCTGTGCCACTTATCATCATACTTATGCCGACGTTTGCTCGGGCTACTGACGGGAGACACCGGGTCATTTGCCCTTTTCAGTTTGGTTGTGCCTTGTTTGGTGTCCTATCTATAAGTTATCACCCCAATATGGAATTGCAAGCGGTTGTTAACCTAAGTTAATAAGTTGTAGAACTTCTCAATAAGGAGTAAATCCATTCAAAATTCAAAATTATTTTTTGAACGCCGTACAGAGATGAATTTTGAATTTTTCTACACCTCTGTCTAAATCACCAATTCCACATAACTGAGCCATCGTCCAAATGGTCGGTGACAATACGCCCAATGGCATCAATTTCTTGAAGATCGTCTGTAGAAAGTTGAACAGAAGCAGCTTGGGCGTTTGCGATCGCTTGTTCGGGATGACGCGCCCCGGCTATTGCACTCGTCTGTGGTTGGGCGATGAGCCATGCTAGCGCTAACTGAGCAAGGGTACAATGATGGCGATCGGCAATGGGGCGCAGTTTTTCTAAAGCTTGTTGGGCACGTTCAAAGTTTTCTCCCTGAAACAGCTTATTTTTGGCGCGGTTGTCTTCTGGGTCAAATTTGTGACCAGCTCCAAATTTCCCTGTCAACAATCCCTGAGCTAAAGGTGAATAAGCAATGATGGTAATCTGGTTTTCAATACAATAAGGCATTGCATCGTTTTCTACAGACCGCCAGAACAAAGAATAGGGAGGTTGTAAGCTATCAATACGTCCGTACTGAGATGCTTCTTCCAATTGAACACGGGAAAAATTGGAAACACCAATAGCCCGAATTTTCCCTTGCTCTTTCAGGTGGTTAAGAGCGCTCATGGTTTCTTCAATAGGGACAAGTTCAGAATTGAACTCGCCAGAGGGCCAATGAATTTGGTAAAGGTCTATGTGGTCAGTTTTGAGGTTTTTGAGGGAGCGTTCACAAGCCTCAATCACTTGGTCGTACTTGAGATGGTTGGCAAAAACTTTCGTCGCGTACTCCACTTGATGGCGAACATCAGATAAAGCTTCAGCAACAATGCGCTCCGAGTGCCCGTCACCATAGACTTCAGCGGTGTCAATTGTCGTAATACCAGCTTCAAATGCGGCTCGTATTGCTTTAATCGAGTCAGTGTCCTCAACCCCCACCCACGCTTTTTTACCAGCTTGCCAAGTCCCCATAAGGATAGGCGTGATTTGTACGTCCGATGTCCCCAAGTGTCGCTTTTCCATGCTTAAATCCCGAAAGTAATGCCTTTTTAATATTACGCAACTAATCTCAACGCACTACAGTAACTGGTGTTCCAATGTTCACTTGAGAGAATAATTCCTCAATATCCTTGTTGTACATGCGAATACAACCGTGTGAGGCTGCTTTGCCTACTGACTGAGGATTAGGGGTGCCATGAAAGCCAATCCAATTTTTACCGTTTGTCCAAAATCCAATCCAATACCGACCAAGAGGATTTTCAGGGTCTCCTCCTGGAATGGCTATACCTTTTTTCAAAGGGTGTATCCAAGTAGGATTTACTAACATTTCACGGACTCGAAAATTGCCAGTTGGGGTTTCCCAATCTCGGCGACCTACGGCAATTGGATAACTTTTAATTTGGGTTTTTCCTCGATAGAGGGTTACTTCACGGCGGCTAAGACTTATCTTTAGGTACATCGGTTGAGGAACTAAATCATCGATATAATAATTTGTCGGTACAGTAACTGAATTGTTTAAGGAATTATTATCATCCAAAGTTTTCTCAGCAGCTAACGATATTTGAGGACTTGAATAGAAACCAAATGCACAAATTAAAAGAGCTAGCCTGACTGATTGCTGGAGTTTCATATGAGTTTCATAAATAATCTGCAATCAATTATTTAGTATCCAAATACATTAGCATTTTGTTAAACATCTATCTTGAGACTAATTATTATAAAAATTACTCCTAATAGGCAGTAAAAGCTTACCACGAGTTATCAGGAGTAATTTCGGTAGTCTCTCTAAGAAAATTGTCAAAGTTTGTTGCCGTAAAAATCGAACCGATTGACAACGCATTTCATATTTCTCGCTGCTATTGTTGTTAGCAGCCAGCATTTGCAATTAAGCAACCAGAGGCACTACAGTTAACAAGCTTGGCAGCCTGTGTAAATCTAGGAAATTCCCTTAGAATCTACCACAGCGCTCTGACGCCTCCACCATTTCCACCAGTATTTTGTCCCCCTGTTGTGCCGGTTCCACCAGTATTTTGCTGGGTTCGAGTGCGAACACCATTTTGATTTTGCTGTGTTTCGGTAGTGTTGTTGTATTGATAATATTGCTGCGTTCTGGTGGTGCCATCATTTTGATATTGCTGCGTTCTGGTGGTGCCATCATTTTGATATTGCTGCGTTCTGGTGGTACCATCATTTTGATATTGCTGCGTTCTGGTGGTACTATTATTTTCATTAGTACCATCATTTTGATATTCTTGCGTTCCGGTGGTGGTATCATTTTGATTCTGATATTGCCGCGTTCCGTCGGTACTAGTGCCACCATTTTGCACTGTTCCGCTGGTCGAATCACCCGAGGATTGCCCTCTTTGGGAGGCTTGGGAGTATAAGGTGCCTTCTGGGGCTTCACTAATTACCGTGCTTCTGGAGCTGGAATTGGTTAGTGCAAATGCTGGGAGACTGAGTAAAGCACTGGCACTAGCAACTCCGACGAGGCTAGCAAGCGTTTGGAAGAATTTTTTACTGTTGTTTCTGTTCATTTGTATCTCCTGAAGTTGAAGCTGAAAGACTTTTAATGTGCTAAGTTATTTGCTGAAATTTGGACAAAATATTGTGGCACTTCTGAACTGGAATGAATTCACTATGTCAGTCAGAAGTATTTAACTTGATGTTGATATTTCTCTTTAAAAGTTAACTCTGTTAATTTTCTTGCTCCTCTGCCTAAAGCATAGTCTCATATTCAACAAGCTTGTACTTGAGAATACATTTTTTTTGAAATCAGCCTTGTTTTTACTAACTTAAAGCAGTTGATTTTAAGAAAAAATATGCTAAGAATTTCGGTATTCAATAGGTTATAGCAATCCGGTTTTATTTTTGTGAAAGTGCCTGCGCTTTGCGCTTAAAAATCTAAGTATCTCAGGGTGGGCAATGCCTACCGTATCTGAGTTATATCTGGGTTTTGGTGAGCATTGCCCACCCTACGTGTATTTCAAAAATCCTTGGAGGAGCCCTATATATTTAAAAATACGATTAAAAGCGTAAAATTTAGATATATTGTTAATTTTTGATTGTTACAGCGCTTATTCTTATGATTAGACTACAAATCTTCGGGTGTTCCTTGCCCATAAAAGCTTATCTAACGGATATTTAAGATATTCGTGAGGCAAGGAACACGTTAGAGAAAACCGTTGTAAGTAGTAATAGCATGGTTGGCAAAAACTCTCGTGGCATACTCCACTTGATGGCGAACATCAGATAAAGCTTCAGCAACAATTCGCCTTGAGTGCCCGTCACCATAAACTCCAGCGGTGTCGATTGTCGTGATACCAGCTTCAAATGCTGCTCGTATTACTAATCGAGTCAGTGTCCTCAACTCCCACCCATGCTTTTTTACCAGCTTGTCATGTCCCCATGAGAATAGGCGTGATTCTCACATCCGATCTACCCAGCCTTCGCTTTTCCATAATTATTCCTTAACTGTTCCTTAATTCATTTCCTCAGGCAGTGACCTAGTGTATCGGTCTTGGTTTCAAATTAAATCAGAGTTACAGTAGATGCTTATGCAAGAACTGACTATGACGAATCATGCACTCAAAGAATGGGCTGTTGCTATCAATGCCTTGGAAACAGGTAAAACAATTATGCTCCTCCGCAAAGGTGGTATCCACGAACGGAATGGACGCTTCCAAGTAGCCCACGAGCAGATATTGCTTTACCCAACGTTTGAACATCAACAGCCTTTCTTGCTCAAACCCGAGTATGCCAATCTCGTCGTTCCGGTGACATCTGGTTGGCATCCAGAAACAGTCCGGATCACCAGTTGGGCTGAAATTACGGATATTTTCCCAGTTAGTGATGAGTCAATAGTCAATGCTTTACTTCCGTTCCATATCTGGAATGAGTACTTTATTAGCGATCGCCTCAAATGGAAACCGCGTCAGCCACTGTATATTCTCCTGCTGCGGACTTACAAACTCCCCCAAGAGCAGGAAATTCCCTATCGCACCGAATATGGCGGGTGTAAGTCATGGATTGATTTGGCTCAACCGATTTCACGGCAAGGAGCACAACCAGTTTTGTCTGATTCAAGATACACCCAATTAGTCGCCCAAATTCGCAACATCGTTACCGATAAGCTATATGCCTCATCCATATAAGGTATAACTATCTAAAAAAGTACTCAAACATACATACATTTTTGTGAACCACAGATACCATTGGCTAAACGTAGAAGCTTGCTGCGTTTATTTCTGTACCCTTTCGTTTGTAAGGTGTCTACATCTTACGTTTGCGTTGAATTCTGTTACGTGTGTTGAGGTTAACAGTTGTGAAGGATAAAAAAAGTACCCCACAAGGGTGATGTACCTCTTGACATCGGTCTGCGATTATGCATTTAAAAGCGAAATAAAATACATGAGGAGTTTGCCATGTATCGACGAATGTGCTGGTTATCAAAGTCTGGCGACAACGGGGAAAAAGTTTTGCACTTGCAGACTGCACCTAATGAACCTTGGCGTCCTTACACAGCTTTTGGGCAATATGCAGTTCCAGATTACGAAATACCAGGCGGTTCCAAGGGCTGGGCAACTTACCAAAAACTGTTAAAAGCAGGCTGGACTTTGATACATACTGCAAGAGCAAACGAGTTCTCTCCATCAGCGACTTCAGTTCAGTCATGAGAAAGATAGAAGATAGAAAATAGAAAACTTTCTTCACTCTTGAGTTTTCACTTTTCACTCTTTATAAACCTCTGGGGGAACCTTCTCCACGTGGATCGGCTGCACCTTCTAATGTTCCATCAGGTGCGACGACAATCGCGTTAATATTACCCCAAGGCTCAGTTTGCTTAATTTTATGTCCCCGACGCTGCAAGTCTGCAAGGGTGAGAGCATCCAAACCAAGAGGTTCCACTCTTAACTCATCTGGTAACCACTGATGATGTATGCGGGGTGCAGAAACAGCCGCGCCAGCATCCATATTGTATTCCAGTACATTCAAGATCACTTGCAACACTTGGGTGATAATGGTACCACCACCAGGCGCACCCACAGCCATCCGCAGGCGACCATTTTCCGTGACAATTGTGGGAGTCATGCTAGATAAGGGAGTTTTGCGTGGTGCGATCGCGTTCGCTTGATTCCCTACAAGTCCAAATGCATTTGGGACTCCGGGTGCTGCTGCAAAGTCATCCATCTCATCATTAAGTAGAATACCAGTTCTTGGCACCACAACGCCAGAACCAAAACCGTAGTTTACCGTGAAAGTTAAACTCACAGCATTGCGCTGTTCATCGACAACCGTAAGATGACTCGTTTCGGGCGATTCATATCGAGTGGTGCGCAACCCCACCCCTAACCCCTCCCCGCACGCGGAGAGGGGAAGAAATAGTCGCGATCTGGGTTTGCACAGACTCTGTTGGGGGGTGAGGTGCTGCAATAATTGAGGGTAATGAAGCGAATTTGATGTAAACTGCTGTAATATCTGCTTATCTGCTGGCTTAACCTCAGTTGAAGGTGTAGCCCTTTGCATATTGATTTGTTGACGCCGTTTTTGAGCGTAGGCAAGGCTGATAAGTGGTGCTACAGGGACTTTGACAAAATCTGGATCGCCTAAAAGTTGCGAACGATCAGCGTAAGCAATTTTCATAGCTTCCACCATCAAGTGCAAGGCGTCTGGGTGGTGCCATCCTAAAGATTTTAAATCGGTGTTACCGATAATATTTAAAATCTCTAATAGGTGAACGCCTCCTGATGAAGGTGGTGGCATTGAGCAAATTTTAGCATTGCGGAAATTGCCACATATTGGAGTGCGCCATACTGGTTTGTAAGATTTTAGATCGTCACGAGTGATTAAACCACCCTTTTTTGTCATGTCGGAGGCGATCGCCCGGGCAATATTTCCGGTGTAGAAACTTTGGGGGTTTTTAGCAATTTCTGCCAAAGTTCGTCCTAAATCACTCTGTACCAACCTTTCCCCAGGACCAAAAAATTCACCGTTGCGAGTAAAAATTGCTCGTGCTGCTGGATTATCCAGAATCACCTGCTTGCGATTCTCGTAGAATTTTATAGAACGCCAAGTCTGCTGTTGAGAGACGATGAAACCATCTTTAGCCAGAGCGATCGCAGGTTGCACCACTTCTTGCCAACGCAGCTTACCATAACGACGATGGACTTCATACAATCCAGCCACTGTCCCTGGTGTCGCTGCAGCCAAATAACCGTTTACACTTGCATTTGGACGCACTTTGCCTTGTGCATCCAAATACATATTTTTTGTAGCTTTTAGCGGTGCGCGTTCCCGAAAGTCCAACGCCTGGATTTCGCCAGTTTTCGGCTGATGCAATAGCAAAAACCCACCGCCACCAATTCCCGCTGAAAAAGGTTCTACCACAGAAATTGCAAAGGTGGTTGCTACTGCTGCATCAACTGCATTGCCACCCTTGCGTAACATCGTCATCCCTGCTTCACTTGCCAAGGGATGCGCTGAGACTACCATCGCCTTTTTCGTACGTAGGGGTGAGACAACAAAGGCGAATGCTGCTTTGTGGCTGCTAAACAGCAATAGAGAGAAACACAGATAAAGTAAAGACCCTGAAAACCGCGTGTATCGGTCAAAAACACGCATTTTATATCTCCAAATTATTTTTAATCTTGAGACTCTTCAGAGATAGGTTCCGATTCGGTTTCCGGCTCAGTTTTGACATTGGCTTTCGGCTTCACGGGTTTCGGTCCACGCGCTAAAGCAGGATTAACCGGTTGCCTAGATTCATCCCCAAAGGATCCTCTTTTGCCTTTACCCTTTGAGCGCTCATCACTTTGCTTTGAGCTTTTGCGATTGGATTCAATACGAGGCACAGAATCCGAATTTTCTAAATCGTTGTCAGTACCTGCTTTGGGCTGACGATCAGATTTCTTGATTGGGGGTTCTACCATTGTTAATTTTTTTGATTTTATTTGTATAGTACATCACTTTCGTAATAACTGTTCTGGGCCCAAGGAAGCGCTTACAAGACTGGACTCATCACCTCGCCCGTAAATACGGCTTTCTTACCGAAAATTGGATCAGAGGGCAAATTTAGACAGGATCGATCTAAAGGATCATCTTAGCTTTTTTTTGAGGGCTAAACCCATATCTAGAGTACCAAATGCCATTAAAACTTTTTTGTTCAATGCCGTTGTATGCGACCATCTTCCATATGAACAATGCGATCAGCAATATCTAGGATACGGTTATCGTGGGTCACAAGTAGCACAGAGCAGCCCTCTTCTTTTGCAAGGCGCTGGATAATATCAACAACATCTCGACCGGTTTTGCTGTCCAGCGATGCAGTGGGTTCGTCTGCAAGTAATAATCTAGGTTGAGCAACCAAAGCACGAGCGATCGCCACCCGTTGCTGTTGTCCTCCTGAAAGATTTGCGGGGTAGCAGTCCACCTTATCACTCAATCCCACTGCTTGCAGTGTTGCGACAGCTCGTTGTCGATACTGCTGTTTAGGAATTTCCTGGTGCAGTTTCAGGGACATACGGACATTACCATAAGCAGTTAGGCATTTCAGTAAGTTGTGGTGTTGGAAGATAAAACCAATTTTGTTGCGGACTTTAGTGAGTTGTCCTTTACTGATACCCCGTAGTTCTTTACCAAGGACTTTTAGATTACCCTCCTGCACAGAACGCAATCCTCCAATTAAGGACAATAATGTTGTTTTACCACTACCAGACGGACCAGTGAGGATAACAATTTCTCCTGGGTAAATATCCAAATTCACATCACTCAGCACGGGTTTACGCAATATCCCTTGACCGAAAGCGTGGTTAACATTGCAGACTGCTACGGTAGGTTCCATAAGTTGGACTAAATTATTGGACTAGGAATTAAGTTTGTACTCGGACTGACACCAGGACGCAGATTATGCCAATTCAGTTCTATTCCTCATATAGCTACATCCAAGTCAGATAGTCAATTTGAAGGGTAGGTGATAAAAGTGCAATGTTTGCTACCGAAAGTTAAACAATCCTTCCTTTGGTGGAGGATTATATCATTTCTTTAGATAGAACCGTTTGTAAAATACAGAAGTTATTTTGATAATACTTTAAAAGTCAGTTTTAAAACTAACACCAGGGTTTGTATTCAGTCGTAATTCTACTTAAAAAAACTTTGAAATTCTTTGCATCTACATTTTTCAATTTACTATAACAATTCCATTAAGACATATGACCGATAATAACAAAAGTCACGATGAAGTTCCGCGAGAAAATTATACCGATAGTAACGGAAATACTCACAGCAAGGTAACGCCAACCAGTGAAGCGGTTAATAATGGTAGAGTGAATTCTCAGTCGTACCAAAGTGGTTATCTCCACGGTCGAGAATCTGAGCGCAACTATCAGCAGGAGGAACTAGCACAACGAGATAATGACAACACGACTCGTGGATTGTTGTTAGGCTTTTTTATTGCCATAGTAGCAGCGTTGGCTGGCAGTGCCATTTGGTACATGAATCAACACGATCAAGGTGTAGATAATACCGTTACACCAACAGAGGTTCCTGCACCGACTAACAGCGCATCTCCCAGTCCATCTCCTGTAGCTACTCAAAGTCCTCAACCCCAAACAACAATCATTGAAAGAACTAGGGAAGTTCCAGTTCCAATCCTAGTTCCTCAACCAAAGGCGTTATCAACACCCACTCCTACGACACCTAACATCAAGATCACTGTTCCGCCCCAAGCGCCTGCAGCTAAACCAACTTCTTCTGCAAAACCAACCACGCCCACGCCATCGGCAAGCTTAAACAGTGGTATTTCTAGTGAACAGACAGGTACTAATACCACCACCTCCACGACTGTTCCTACAACATCACCAAGCGATAGCAGTACAGCGACTCCTTCTGGAGAGGGACAAAATCAATCTGATGTCACGCCCAGTAGCGGTTCTTCTGCTGGTGGAAACAATACTCAAAATAGTTTGTCTCAGTAAAACCTCGTAGATTCATTCTCTCATTAGGGACTAGTAACGTTTGAGGAATCAGGCTCCAGCGAAGCGTTATACCGTTTCACAAAAATCCTGATGCTGATTATCCCTCGACTTGTTGAAGTCGGGGAATTGTCAATTAAAACACATCTGCAGGATCGGCGGAACGAAGTTTTCCTGTGGCGATCGCACCTGATACGGCACACATAACTAGAGTCAGAATAAATACCTGAATGGCAACACTCACCTTCATGGTTAAAGGAATTCTTGTGAGTGTAACCAGCAATTGATAGATCCCCACTGAAGCGATAAAGCCGGGGACAAACCCCATGACACCAAGAATGATCGCTTCCTGAAGTACCACCATAAGCAGCGAGCGATCTGAATAACCCATTGCTTTGAGTGTGGCATACTCAGATAGGTGGTCGCTGATATCAGCGTAAAGGACTTGATAAAGGATGATGACACCGACGACAAAACCTACAATAGTACCGAACTTCAGGATGACTCCCTCGGGCTGTGATGCATGGAATTGCTGTTCTCGTTGAATCAATTCCTCACGAGTCAGCACAGCAACATCTTTGGGAAGGCGATCGCGCAATTTTGCTTGCACTGTTTCTTTGTTTGCTCCTTTTTCTAGAGTCAAGACTCCTATCCTGACTTGTTGGAGACTATTTTGCCCATTCCGTTGAGCATAATTCCAGTCACTGATGATGACATTACCTTTATCATTCATGGTGCTGCCCATATTGAAAAGCCCAACAACATAGGTGCGGTGATTGTCCATGATAGTTGGTAACTCTTCTTTCTTGCCAAGCAGTTTTGGGATATCTCCAAGAGATGATTGGGATAGGCGATCAAACAATACAGCATCTGGGATTGCCAATTTTGCCAACTGCTGATTAACTTCTGGCATATTCAGTACGGCAGGTTGGGCAGGATTGAAGGCAATTATCCTGACTTCGTTACCAAAAAGACGCGAACGTGGGCGTTTTCCTTTGGCAATATAACTCTCTCCAGAAGAAGATAACTGATTGGGATTCACCCAATTCGCCCTACCTATATATACAGGGCTAGCAGAAGCGACACCTTCTACAGCTGCTGCTTGATAAAGGTAAGCACGTGGAAAAGAGATTCTAAACAGTAAACTTGGGCTGAAAGACGATACTAACAGCAAATCACCAGCCAAACTTTCATGAAGTTTGGTTGATCCATCTGTCAGCATAGCCAGAAGCCCTAGCTGGCTAAACATCAGGATGTTGGCAAAGCAAACGCCTGTCGTTGCAACAGCAAGGCGAACCTTTTGATGAGACAATTGCGCCCAAGCAAGGGGAGTCTCGAAGTCAAAATTCTTGAAGAATGATTTCAAATAGGGAAATTTCATCTGTGTCCATCTGTGTCCATCTGTGGTTCATTATTTCTTTGATGTTTTGAAATCTCGTCCTTACTTAGAATCAGTATCAATTTTGACTCTTACCTGCATACCTGTTAAAGCGGCTACTTTCGGACTATCCTGTGGGTTAAGGCGGATTTTCACTTCCACAACACGAGCATTGACATCATTAGTTGGGTTACTCTGGTCTTGATTAAGACGCGTTTTGCCAATTTGTAAACCAATTTCGTCAACTTTACCCCGAATATCGCCGCCAAAGCCGCCATATTCACTCGTAACTATAGCTTGCTGCCCGGGACGCACTTTGACAATATCAGTTTCGTAGACTTCGGCGATCGCATACATTTGGTTTGTCCTTCCCAATTCTGCTATCCCTTGTTGGGTACTCACCAGTTCTCCAACGCGGGTGTTGATTCTCAAAATTTGTCCAGAAATCGGTACTCGCACTTGGGTGTTGTCCAATTCAGCCTTTCGTTGTTCCACCTGAATCAGGGCTTGTTCTAATTCAGCTTTGGCAATTTCTACATCGACTGGGCGAACTTCTTGCAATTTCGCCAAATTCGCTCGTTCTTTAGCAAGTTGTGCCTGTAAAGTCGTCTTAGTGTTTTCTAACTCTGCTTTGTTTTGTGCAAGAATTGCTGTAGCCTTGTCAAACTCTTCTTGTGCATTATCTAGGTTAGAGGTACTGATAGCTCCTTCTTTTGACAAAGCAAGGTTACGCCGATATTTCAGCTGAGCATTGCGCAGAGTTGCTTCAGAAGAGGCGATCGCTGCTTCTCTCTGTTTCGTTTCAGAACGAATGCGAGCCTCTAACTCAGCAATAGCCGCACGTTGGGCAGCAATTTCTCCTTCTTTTACGTCTCCCTGCTGGATTTTCAGCAACTGCGCCCGTTTAATAGCAACATTTGCCCTAGCATCCCTCAGCTGTTGTTCAGCTCTATCTTTTCCCTGAAGGATGGCAATGATTTGATTTGCTTTGACAAAGCCGCCTTCCTTTACCAAAATTTGGTTAACGCGGCTATCCTGCGCATTTGCTACTGAAATCTTGATCACGTCTCCTTCTGGGATTAACTTACCAAGAGCAACAACCCGAGTGGTAGAACTGGGATTTGCTGCAGAAGGAGTTTCAGAAGTATTATCCTGTGCCTGGGTTGTACCACCGCAGGCAGTAGACAAACCGAGAAGGCTGAGAATAACTGTGTAACTCACCCACTGGCGAAAACCGAAAGATACACCTCGGCTGAATCCATGTTGGGGCTGAACCATAATGATAGCGGTTCTCGTGTGGATACAATAATAACTCGGGTGTGGAAAAACGAATAATCTATTGAACTGGGGATTGGGGATTGGGGATTAGGGACCCTTAAACTGGGAGGATTATGAACAGACAAGTTAGACTCAAAATGCATCTTTGAAGTTCCCATAAGGAATATTACTTATTGTGCATCTGTCGAAAGGCAGAATAGACTATTGCACTTCTGCCTTCAACCTTTAACTTCGACTGACAAATACAAATCCCCGTGTCTTACCAGAAACTGAATCAGGCGTTGCCATAGCCTTCCATAAATCCGCTGTTTTCACCCAAATCGGGGGATACTTGTAACGAGCAACATCCATGATTAAAAACCTATCTGTTTTCTCGTTGTATGCTGCTATGGGCGAGATATGCCCGCCTTTTTGTTGCCCAATTTCTTTACGTAAATAATTAATTATGACGAAATTAGCTGGCTGTTTCAAATTTTGTGAAACCAATTTTCTAAAATCTTCTAGGTTAGTGTCAGCAGCGTGGTAAACTTTGACCTTAACACCATAACTAGCCAACAATTGCCCTATCTGCTCTAGCGTCATACCCATACGAGAAACAACTTCGGGTGGTAACACTTTTCGCGTCGCTTCGTTACTAAAAAAGTTTTCTTGAGTAAACACACGATAAGGAGAATACTGGGGCGTATCTGGTGCAGGAACTTGCAACCCATTCAACACCATAACAATGCTAGCAACTCCACAATATGCCTGATTGTTTTGCGTGATAAACTGCATACTGAGTGGAAAAAAATCTTCCCTCGATTGACTTTGAACAAATAATTTTTCACCTTCAGGCGAATTGAAAGCAATCAAATTTTGTGGCAGAGTTAATGTTTGAGCAAAGACACTTCCACCAGCAACACAAGCGCCTATTATCAAAGTCTTTAAAGGAAATCTGATAACTTTCATTAAAATATTATTCATAAATAATTTTTTGGAAAAATATATAATATGATATGTTCTCAAGAATCAATAGAATAAAAAATGTAATATTTTTTTGCAAGATTCATGGTATATGGATATTTTGAACCACAGATGGACACAGATGCACACAGATAATTTATCGGTGTTCATCTGTGTCCATCTGTGGTTTCATTTTCATAAATTTGATTTTTGCACTCTTGTCTAATCAATGATCTGTTAGCCCCACACATCCTTCATCCCCAGCATCCGTCATAAAATGCATTGCCAACTTTACGTCTTTACATCTTGTCGTGAGGCTAAACCCTTAGCTTTGCGAAACTCGCTGACAACTTCTTTAACATCACGTAACTCGCCCTCAACCAAATAGTTCAATTGGCGCATTTCGTCTGCCGAAATTCTTCCACCAAGTTGGGCGATCGCCTTCCTAACTTCCGGGTACTTTTGCAAAGTTTCTTTCCGTAGAATTGGAGTCGCTTGATAAGGTGGGAAATACTGCCTATCATCCTTAAGCACAACTAAACCCAAGCGAGAAATTTGCCCATCAGTCGAATTACCATTTATCATATCTACTTGCTTTTGTAGAATCGCCCGGTATATCAACCCCAAATCCATAATCCGAGGAGATTTTGCAAAGCGCAAACCGTAACTTTTAGACAATCCAGGAAAACCATCTTCCCGTTCTATAAATTCATAGCCAAAACCACCACGCCATTGAGGTGTATATTGAGCAGCTTCCGAAAGAGTTTTGATATTATAACGATTTGCATCTTCACCGCGTATAATCATTGCAAAAGTGTTTTCAAAACCCAACGACTCCATCACTTCCAGATTGAACTGTTGAGCGTAAGCTTCTTTTAAGCGCTGATAAACTTCTTTTGGATCATTAATTGCTTTTTGTTTTAAAATAACAGTAAAAGCCGTACCCGTGTACTCAACATAAGCATCAATTTTGCCAGCAGTAATCGCTTGATGAGTGACTAACGCACTCGTAAAGCGAAGACGCTGAACTTTTAAATTGGTTGTTGCTTCGATTTGCTGTGCTAAAAGTTCGCTTAAAATATCTTGTTCAGTAAAACCTTTTGAAGCAACGGCAATATCACCACCACCACCGCCACTTGTGCTGGGGTTACAACTGGCAATTCCCAGTACTAAGGCAAAAGTTAAAAGGAAAAAGGCAAAAAATCTCTTCATTTATCTCTCTTTCTCCTCCTCGGCTTCCTCTGCGGTTTATTAATGACAACGCACCCTATTTTTTTGTAATTTTAAATTTCCCTTCCAACCAACCAATCGCAAAATCAGCAAGCAAAGCAATCACTGCTGCAGGAATCGCACCAGCTAAAATCAACTGATTATTCACCGCTGAAATACCTCGAAAAATCAACTCCCCTAAACCACCAGCACCAATTGCTGCAGCAATCGTGGCAATTCCAATCGCAATCACCGTCGCCACCCGCACTCCTGCCAAAATCACACTTAGCGCCAAGGGAATCTCCACTTGAAGCAAGAGTTCTTTATCAGTCATTCCCATTCCCCGCCCAGCTTCTATAATGGCTGAATCCACACCAGTAATACCCGTGTAAGTGTTACGAATAATTGGTAATAGAGAATACAAAATCAGGGCAAAAATTGCAGGGTTTGCTCCAATTCCGCCAATGACAGGCACAGGGATAAGCAAGCCAAACAGCGCCAAACTGGGAACGGTTTGCATAATATTCGCAATCCCGAGAATTGGTTGACGGAGATTCTTCTGTCGGGTAATTAATATACCAAGTGGAATACCTATAACAGTGGCAATCCCGATAGAAATCGCTACAAGTAGCAAGTGTTCTAGAGTGCGTTCCAGGATTTCCGGGGCATATTTTATTAAGAAGAAGTCAGTGATGTTCATATAGCTGGCTTAAGACATTGGAGAAATGCGAGGGCTTCTGGATGTTGAGAATGCAAAAATTCATTGGTTGTACCTAACACTACTAATTCTCCCCCATCCATTAACCCAATTCTCGATGCCAAGACAAATGCTTCTTGAATATCGTGAGTGACAAACACAACTGTTTTCCCCAGTTCCTGCTGTAACCGTTTAAATTCTTGTTGCAGTTCCAACCGCGTAATGGGATCGAGTGCGCCAAACGGTTCATCCATCAATAATACTGGCGGATCTGCTGCAAGCGCCCTTGCCACACCAACCCGTTGCCTTTGCCCTCCTGAAAGTTCATGTGGATATCTTTGAGCAAATTTTTCTGGATCTAAACCAACTAAATGCAGCAATTCATAAACTCGCGTTTTAATTTGTTTGGGTTTCCAACCTTCTAAAGATGGAACTAAACCTACATTGCGTTCCACTGTGAAATGAGGGAATAAACCCGTTTCTTGAATGACATAACCAATCTTGCGCCGCAGTTTAATTTCATCCCATTGAGCGGTGGGAATGCCATCAAATAACACCTCGCCTTGTGTGGGTATAAATAGGCGATTGATTAATTTCATTGTCGTGGTTTTGCCGCTTCCACTGCGCCCTAGTAATATCAGTGCTTCCCCCCGATGGATAGAAAAATTGAGGTTTGATACTAAAGGGCGGTTGTTACGGCTAAAGGTAACATTGTGGAATTCGACAGCGATTTGGTTATCCTGTGGCATAGGTAACTTACAAGCTGGTTTTATGTCATTATCTGCTGAATTTTGCCATTATGCGTTAAGCTTATGCTTTGGCTGATTAATAAGAGAGCAACGCTTGGAGCCGATGTAGCTCCTGTACTTCTGTGAATTCATTAGCCGACAGCGACGAATACGGTTGTTATGACACATAGATAAGGAAAGCCAATTAGGTGTTCAGTATTTGCACTCTTGTGTTGAAATATCATCCCTAGTTGATGAAATATTTGCACTTCATACTTAGGTAATAGAGTTTCAAATGCGAGTTGCAAAATAACAGGCAAACAACTTTTCAGTAAAATTTCGGATGGAAATAGAACATAAGTAACACTAGATTGTTATGAAATTTCTTATGAAGTTACCGGAAGATGGACATGAAATTGCAAGCTATTTTCATGAGCGCAGCCGTCACTGTTGCCGTATTCACAGGGTTAACACTGAGCCATCAGCAGTCTGCTCAAGCTCAAGGTGCTAATATTAATGCTAATGTTGATACTAATGTTGTTGATGCTAATGCTTGCGTTGGAGTATTGGGAGGAAACTGCGCACAAGTTCCCACTCCGGCTCTACTGCCAGGTTTAATTGGTTTAGGCGTGGGCTTACTACGCAAGCGCAAGGCTAAGGAGGCTGAGGTTGATATCTAAAGTTTCTTACAGCTAAGTACCTGGACTGTTATGTCGTCCCGCTTAGGCTCACTAGCTATAAGTCATAAATGATGGCACTTTTAAGGCAAAACTTTGACTAGAGAGCCATCATTCTTATTTATCTGTCAATTGGGTTCTACCTAGCTGATAAGGCAGGAAGTCTTTAGAGCAACGTGGAAAAGCTCTTAGCATACTACTGACAGCAGTTAGCGGGGAGATAGCATTGCTGCTTGAGGTTATCTCCGGAGATTATACCAATGCATAGAATCCCAGTGCTGTAAAAATGTGGTAAAAGGTAGGCAATATGGGTCGGCTGTTGTTGTTTAAAAGCCCAAGAACTGCTCACAATTGGATAGTTCTATGTGGTCTTGTAGTAGGTTTGTGTTACCTGCCTGCTTGGTTAGGGATTCTACTAAAATTAGTTGTTCACGGTGTTGCGTTTCCTTTACTTGTCTTTGGAGCTGCTTATCTAGCAATACAAGAGCTATGGCATCAGCGAAACCAACTGGCTAAGCTAATTGCTCCTGTCGAACAGAGGCGACTAGGACACATCGTAATTCTGACTAGTGTAGGTCTTTTTGGGTTCTGTCGTTTCGCCTTCTGGTCACAGGCTCTACTGTGGTTTTTGGTCTTAGTTGGGATTGCTTTAAGTTCTTGGGGTGTAAGTTTCTTCAAAAAGTACCCGCAGCCTACCTTCTTGATACTTCTAAGCATACATCCAACACCAAATTATCTCATAGATTATCTATGGATATCCGTTAATTCCCACAAGACTCTAGAGCACTTGGTGGCTTGGAGTGGTAGTCTAGGACTTCAAGCTATAGGTCAGTCAGCGACTTCAACTGATAATATTATCTATTTAGGCACAGGTGCAATCCAGGTAGAGTGGGGTTGTACTGGCACTGATATGGCTATTACTATGGCTGCAACTAGCTTGTTATTGGGCTTAATTTTTAAGCAAAACTGGGTACAAACAGTAGGATTAGTTATTTTAGGAATTGTTCTGGCTTTTGTTTTGAATCTACCCCGAATTATGTTGCTAGCGTTTGCAAATACCTTCTGGGGGAAAGAAGCATTTGAATTCTGGCACGGTGGTTGGGGTGAACAAATTTTCTCAACAATTCTGTTCACAATTTACTATTACCTGATGAAGGGTATTTTTTGTGAGCGCTCCGTCAAATCGCAGTTCTGATGCTAGGTTGATGCACATCTAGGACACATTTCATACTTCTATCAAAGCATAGTGGGAGGGTGAGAACCCCTTGCTTAAAAGCCAGGGGATGAAACCCGACACAACAAGTTTTAACTTGTTGTTTCTCTGGTATAATTCTTGAAGGTACTGGGTGGCGACCCATACAGGATATCCATAACTGGACTCCGAGGGTAGAAACGTAGTATGAAGGGCTGTACCACAGTCTGCGGTGGGACGCGTCGTGGACGTAAAACCAAAATGCTTGTGGAGACGGTGAGACCAGCGCTGCGGGAGGGTTTCCCGACAGCAGGCGACTGGCGTTCGCGTAGCGTGCCGAAGGCATACCCGGAGGGTCTGGCGGGGACTGATTTTCAGTCAAGCTTTGAGTCTAAGAAACAGGAATTAAGGTGGAAATGTATGGCTAATGCCTACACTCGAACATCTTTTAAGAATTCTCGTGCATTTATGCCGAGGAGTACGTCAATTAAAAGGCAATACGGTTCAGTGAAGGATTGTTGGTAAAGATTGTACACATGTAGAGACGTTGCATGCAACGTCTCTACATTGACGTGTTTATAATGGTTTTGGTCTTATCTGGACTGTATTGATTTAAAAGGTGTAACAGCGATTGGCTTTGTCAGTGTCGTTTGGGCGATCGCTCCCTGAGTGCCGTAGCGAGTCACTGCGGAGACAGCCGCACTTTCAACTTGCGTATTATTTAACACGTAGGAAGTTTGCCCGACGGGTAAGATATTTGTCGTCCATTCACTTCCTGTTTTAGTCTGCACAACCCACCACCAAACTTTTTGCTGCCCTGTGGGTTTCCAGTTAAGTTGAATTCTGCCTGTAATTGGATCTTTATATATTGTCAGTTCAGGTTTACCTGGTGCTGTGTTATCTAACCACGGCGATGCAGGAACCAATGCTGGTTTTGTGTAAACCTCCTTTGCTAACAAGTCAGAAATTCCGCCACGATTTTGCATCAAGGATTTCATACTGAAGTGAATGTTGCCACCCGCTCCTGAAAAACCCCGCGTCCCCTGAATTTGAGAGAATATTTCGTGAGCATCCCAAGTTTTCGAGGTGTCGTTACCTACGCGGCTCGTGTAAATTCCAGACCAAATATGCCTACCCAAGGAGTTTTGCTCTAGCCACCAGTTCAGCAAAACGGGATAACTTTGATGAGTTTGTGAAATCTTCCAATAAAGTTGTGGTGACAAATAATCTAGCCAGCCGTTCACCAACCATTTTCGAGAATCAGCATATATTTGGTCGTAGGCGTTGAAGGTTTTATTTGCTGTCGCTTGAGGGTAGCCCGGTTTCCAAACTCCAAACGGGCTAATGCCAACTTTCACCCAAGGTTTTTGAGTTTTGACACTTTGATAAAGACGGTGAACAAACGTGTTGATATTTTCGCGCCGCCAGTCACTGCGGCTGAGTGTCCCTCCGGTACGCAGATATTGTTGCCAGCTGAGTTCGTCGGGGAAGTCAATCTGCTTCCCTCCGTCGCGTTCTGGGTAAGGATAGAAGTAGTCGTCAATGTGAACTCCATCTATGTCATATCGGCTAACAACATCCATAATGACTTTTAGAGAGTAGTCCTGAACTGCCGTTTCTCCAGGATCTAGCCACAGAGCCTTGCCATAGTGCTTGACTAACTGTGGTTGAGTTCTGCTAATGTGGTTAGCCGCAATTTCGGATTTTGCGTTTGCTTGACGGGCACGGTAGGGATTAAACCATGCGTGAAACTCCAAACCCCGTTTATGCGCTTCTTCCACTGCAAAAGCTAAAGGGTCATAATAAGGTTCTGGCGCTTTGCCCATTTGTCCAGTTAAGTACTCTGACCAAGGTTCGTAGGGAGATGGGTATAGAGCGTCACAGGCTGGGCGTACCTGAAAGATGACCGCGTTGAGCTTTAATGCTACCGCCCTGTCAAGTATCGTAATGAGTTCTGCCTTTTGCTGGTCGCTGGTTAAGCCGGGTCGAGAGGGCCAATCAACGTTGCCTACGGTAGCAATCCACACACCTCGGAATTCTCTTGAGGGCGGTGTTGGGATGGTATTTTCTGGTTTTTGTGGGATGTCCTGAGATAGGACGGGGGAACTGGCTCCGAGTAACAATAAACTGAGAAGAATCGCTTTAAGGTTCACAAGTGATATTTTTGACAATACAACTGTAAAAGGCTAGTGCCCCCAATCTTGGACTCTAGTTGTGTAGTGTCAGTTCCTATCCAGCAGCGTGAAGTTAATGAGGAGTCAATGAAACCCTTTAGACTTTACATGACTAACCGACGATTGCCATACCATTGACTCAAATCCTGCTCAATTCCTTCAAGGATGGCGATCGCATCCATTATTGATTTTGCATCAACCGCTAAATTAGCAAACACTGACTCAACCCGTTGTTGATAGTTCCGTGGACACAGCGCAAAGCTGTTGGCAACTGCTACCGCGCCTTTCTCATTCAATAAGTACTCTTCATTGAGTGCAAATAATACCTGATTCATACAAGCTACGCTGCGGAAACAACAACCTGCTGCATAGGCAACATCACCGCGTGCAACTGCCTTTTGTGCAATTAACAGTGAAAAACTAATTTCCCAGGCAAAAGTATTAACAGTTGCTTGTTTAAGCTGAATCGGATAGGGAGTTGTCTTAGCCTTTAAAGCGTCTAAAACGCCATCCGGATCGTGAAGTGGCAGACAAATGGCAACTTCACCCATATAAATAGAGGACACAAAGCCATGGGGATGTCCTGGTTGGTAATCAATCGTGATTTGCCCAGCATGGCAATCACCAATGACACGATTAACCTGAACCACATCACGATAGAGAAAATCTACAGATACACCTTCTACCTTTAGCCAACCACCGCCATTAATCCATTTCCCCCATTCACCAATTGGGGTGATTAGATTTGCGCGGTGGTTGTCGTCAAGTTCAGAGGCGAGGTGATTTAGAGCAATCAGATCAAGCGGATTCTCTGGCTTGTAATAAATTCCTAGATCTACATCTGACTTCTGTGTATGGTTGCCTCGTGCCCTTGAACCACCTAGAGCGATCGCTGCAATTCCCTGAATTGACTGCAAACGATCGACAACCCGGTGGATGAACTGAGGCAATTGCTGATTCATATTGACTCCATTTTCACCACCAATTCAAAACAATGTCACATTAGATGCTAACAGACAAGCTTCAAATAACACCCCCACCCATAGTTACATTGGTCAGCGGAAGAACTTATTTGACCTACGTCGTGTCGCAGTTGTTCACAATATACATGGACGCTTAGCTTTTGCTTACAAAAACAAAAATGAAGATGTAGACAGTAAATTGTTAGAAGCTTCTCCACCAGTGCGTCGAGTTATCAGACGTGTTACCAATACCTACTGGTTTATCCGCGAAGTCTTGCGAGATGCCCCAGATGTTTTGATTGTGTCGCCGGAAAATGTGCGATCGCTCGTCAAAGAAAAACTCAAAACCCTTTGCCAACGTTACAATCTAGAAATTTCTTCTTAAAACTTCATTGAAGATTCAAAGGTGTAAGGTTTCTCTTGCACCTACACCTACACCTTTGACTCCAGCTTTCACTTTACGCATCTGCTTCCTTGGTTGTACCTAAAGGAATTTCAACAAAAACATCCCGCGCCATTTCTGCACCATAGGCGAGACAAGCAAGCAGGTCTTCCCGCTCAATGCTAGGATATTCCTCAAGAATTTCCTCAATAGTTTCACCGGTCGCTAAGAGATCAAGAATGAGAGAAACCCAAATACGATGTCCGCGAATGCAAGGTTTACCAAAACAAATATTCGGGTCGATAGAAATTCTCGACAACAAATTATCCTCGCTCATAGCGATTGACCTCTGGTAGGTTAGGATTCAGCGTCGTGTCTCCTTTTATAATCATTCATGACCAAACTTCGCTCAAGTCCAAGACAAATCCCGGTAGCACATCTTCTCCTAATAGAGTCGTGGGATTGTCTAATACTTCCACCTCTCGACCTTGCCTGTATATCTCAACTTTCCGGCTTTTGCGGTCAATCAACCAACCCAAACTGGCTTTGTTTTCCATGTATTCGCGCATCTTTGCCCGCAACGTTTCTATGCTGTCAGAGGGCGATCGCAGTTCTACAACAAAGTCTGGGCATATGGGAGCGAAACCTTCTCGCTCTTTGGGCGTGAGTGCTTCCCATCGCTCTAACTTTACCCAAGAGGCATCAGGAGAACGGTTAGCACCATTGGGAAGGTGAAATCCGGTGGATGAGTCAAATACTACCCCTAACTTGGTTTGACGGTTCCACAGCCAAAGTTGCCCTTCAATGTTGAGGTTACGGTTACCCGTATCGCTTCCAGTAGGGGGCATGACAATTAACTCTCCAGTCGCAGTTCTCTCTAGCCTTAAATCACGGTTGACGGCGGCAAGTTCCTTGAACTGTTCGTGACTGACTTTAAATGTTTTGGGAATGATGATGGTGGGGTTGACCATAGTGGAAAGCTTCGCACTTAGGTTGGGCAGGAATTGCAGGCTATTACATTATCTATGGTGTCATAGGTAGGCAGGTGGAGCAGGTTTTGATTCATGGTTAACTATCCCCTTGTTATCATTAGCACTACTGTGAGTGATCAAAATCACTACATATTGCTTGCGAAATTGGAAACATATAGACTACTACAAACAAAAACCTGGGTGTATTGTTAATCAACTATGGAACTTGTAACACTCGCTACCGCAATCACAACTCTGATTTTTTCCGAAGCCTTGAAAGAGGGCGGCAAAACTCTAGGGAAGGGTGTTTCGGAACATATTGCCCGTTTGGTTACTATTATCCGTGAGAAATTCAAGGCAGTTGGAACGGAAGGGCTACTGATACGAGCGCAAAACCAACCTACAGAATCGAATAAGTCAATTTTTAAGGCAGAACTGGAGACTCAAATAAAAGAAGATGAGACATTTGCCAATCATCTCAAAGAATTGGTGAATCAACTTGAGTCATCTGAGATTATTAGGCAGGTGATGGCAAGTGGTATCGAGATTTCAGGTGATCTAGAAGCAGAAGACATGAGCCAGAAAGCGACACGTAGCAGTTCTGTGCAGCAAGAAATGCTCAAGGATGTGAAAGCACAAAATGTGAAGCTTGGTAATTTGAGTCAGGAGAGTTGAAGTAATGAACTCTCAACCTGAAGATCCTAATAAGCAAGTACAGCAGAGAGCTTTTGAAAATGTTAATGTTGGTAGAGATTTCTCTATTGAGAGCTTAACTCAGATAATAAATCTGGTATCACAACCAAATAACCAGAAAAATAGTTTCTGTAGTCTTCTAGAATGGATTCACAAAAAATCTGTTTCTTTAGAACAGTTACCTCCTTGCTATCAGGAAGAAGTTTTGCAAATTTTAAGAATAAATGTTCATATTAAAGAACATAATATTCTTGACTTTACTGCTTTTGAAGTTAAGGTTTTCGACTTAATTTTTAACTTTTGTCATTATTATCTTAATAAGGGTAAACCTCGCTCTAATGAGTTTGCCAGCTTCAAAAAGAAAGATTACTATTCGTATATGAAAAAATTAATAGAAGATGAAGAAACAATTAGAGTAGGAACTGTAAGGCTAAGTTCTCTGATTAAAGATAAAGAGATGTCTATTCTTGTCAAAAAGGTAGAAAAAATAGATGAATTCTAATGATTATAAAAGGAGTTTGATTAGAATATACTTTGAATTACTCAAAAAACATCATGAAAACGAATCTTATCCTGCATTAGAAGAAGTAAAAAAAAGTTTAGAAGAACAATTATTTTTTTATGAAAAAGAACTATTTTATACAAAATTTCTACTACGTGAAATTGAATATTTTTTGTCTCATCCGATACCCATTCCTCCATTCTTATCAAAGGGAATACTTTTAAAGTTGTTAAATGAGATATATGAAGATATAAAATATGTTTTAAAATTTATAATTTCAAAAGCTATATTTGTATACAACAATTTCTGGGTTACACCTATACCTAAAAAAAGAATACCGTTATTTACACTGATATTTGTTTTAACTTGTCTTCTCTTACCATTTCTTATCATTATTCTTGTAAGGATTATCAGGAGAAATATTCATATATCAATCCTAATATTAGGAATTATTATTTTTATTTATTTAGTAAGAAAAATAAAAAATATTCGAGACGATTGTGAACAAAGAATTACTTTATGGGAAGAAATCATTCAACAGAACAAAAATGAAATAGAAGCATTAGAAAATCAAATTATTGAGTCCCAGATTTATAATATTTTCGATTTAGAAGATAAGGTTAAGATTTGGCTAGAAGAGGATAAATTAGATTTAATTGAATTGGGCATGAGTAAGTTAAACATTGAAAAAGAATTAGTAGATCGTGACCCAATTCTTTCATTTTTTGGTATTAGTTCCGACGAAAGTTCAGAGAGCTTTATCTTAATTACAGACAGAGAAATGGAAAAAATTAAGAACAAATACCAAAACTTGTTGATAAATGAGAAGGATTTTTACAAAGAAAAGGGACTTGACGGAAAGTATAGATATGGTGTTTATGAGTGCTTCTTAATTTTCTTATGTGCAAATTTTATTTCCTATTATAGATGCTATTGGAACTTTCTTAAAGGCGAATCAGTAGATGAGGAAACATGTGAATTTCTTTATGACAGTATAGTTTCTGTGAAAACACAGGAAAGGTCTTCATTAAATCAAGCAAATCCTGATGAAAAAAGAAAGTATATTGACTTATTATCTTTAACAACTATGGATGGAAAAATTGTTTATTTCAAAATATCTGATGATAGAAGGCAAAAAATAAACTCTTCTAACAGAAGAGTTATAGAATATGTTTCTGAAATTAATGAAGCAGCAGCACGTATTAGATATTGGTTAAGACAAAGACGAGTAGATTACCAAAGAATTAAGGGGGTAGATTAAGACCTATTACACGAATCAAATCATCCCCTATTAGTCCATCTAGGCGGGCTTTGCTTATTTAGCTGCGAATTTTACCTGTCAGGTATTCATGCTTTCAAAACAAATATTTGAAAACTCACATACATCACGCAATCAACAACCTAGCTTTATCCGCTTGCTCTTGCACACTTTCCTTGAGCCATTCACTAATAGATTTACCCAGTTTGACACCGATTGTTGGATCTTGGATTAAAGTCTGTTGAATTTTTTGCTGCAACTCCGGTTTCTTCTGATACGCTAGTTCGTCAATTTTCTGATCAGGCACTAATTTGCGTATCCAACCAGGTATATCAGTTTCCTTAACTAAGGACTCACCTACAAAGTAAGCTAATATCCCAACAATTGGTGCAATGATTCCAGTGAAAAGTAGGATATGGAATATTCCTGCCAGAACAACGCCTACGATTAAAGCAACAAGGTGTCCAACAAATATAGAAAGCCCGGTTAAATCATCCAACGATATGGAAGTGGGAACCTTGTCTGTGTGGTCGCCCAAGTCAATTGTTTTGCTGCTAAATGTTTCCAGTGGTAAGCCATACTTTCTACAGATTGAATCTGTTTTTTCCCTCACCTCGTTCTGAACTTTTGACAACCACTCAACTAAACAAGTAGCCATTTTGTCATTGGCATCACTTCCTGTTAGCCAAGCTTTGGCTTTCTGCTCTATTTCCGACTCCAGAGATGAGAGCGTTATGATATCCCTCTTCCGCCAAGATTGCACACTTGGCTTTATGACCTCGTCTACCAAACCATTTGCCAGTTCCTCTGCTAATTTTTCCAAGAATAAGGGTATGTAATTTCCCACAATACCTGTCAATTCTTGGTCAAGGAATTGAGTAATTTCTTCGATAAATCCTTCTGTGCGAATGTACACCCGTCCCCAACGGGCAAGTCCTCTAGCAATAGAAAGTTCAGGTTCTCCATCGCGCTTGCAAGGCAAATCAGGAAAGACTTCTTGGCATATTTCCAGAACAAACCCCATTTTGGAAGCACTGCCTGTGAGGAGGATGACGCTGGGTTGAATGCCTATGTGCTCCAACTTTTGTTTGACTGCCTGCAACTCGTCACGGAAAGCATCACACCAACTTTTGTTGGCAAGTTCTGGTAGAGGTTTGCTGAGGATTGCGTTCATAATTTTGCCATTGACCAGAGGCAAAAACTTATATTTTCTTTGAATATCCTCAACGCCTACATTAACAATGCTCTCTTCGTAAGAATCTTGATAGTTAAAATACTCTTCTTTTGCTTTACGGCATCGGAGTTCACAGCGATTTTTGTATATTGGGTTTTGCTCAAAAATTTTTTCAAGCTGTGAAATTTCTTCTAGTTGCAGAATTTCTTCATCTCTGAGAATTTCTCCAAGTCGTAAAATGTCTTCGCGTCCCTCTCTATATTGTCTTTGACATTCCAAGGTTTTCTTGAGAATTTCTTTTTCAATGAGGGATGCACCTAAGTCGTGTCCGAAATCTATCGGGGTGTCAGACATACCCTTGACAAGGGTGTAGTCTGTGGTGGAAGAACCAATGTCGATGACCAGCACCGACTTTTGTAATTCTTCTATGGTGAATATGCCACTTTCTTTGGCGTGCATCAAAGCAGCGCGTGACTCTTTGACTACGGTTGCCTTTAGCAAGCAATCTTCAGAAAGGAGTTGTTTGTAAGTCTCAATTTCTTCTTGCCACCATCCTGATGGACAACCTATGAAAAAGTAGTTGTCATCTCCTGACTGAATTTGTTTAGTATCAATCAAATGCTGATAGATAGCATTCACAAATTCTTTAATGTTTTTTTGGTATGTTGGTTCATTAAATTTTCTGCTTTTAAAGGCAATTTCAAAGATGGTGGCATCGGGCATTTGATACGCCATTTCCCCAATGAAAATTCCTTTTTTAGGATGGTGGGCAATGGCGGTGGTTTGGCTTTTCCTGTTATTAATAAGCAGACTTTGAGGAGTCGTTTCTGGATTATCTGCTCGCACCCAGGTAAGAGCCGTTTCTCCGTGCCCTAAATCAAATCCTATAATTTTAAGATTGTGATAATCATGCATTTGTAATTCTATCTCCTAATTTTATACCATGACTCGTTCCCACGCTCTGGGTGGGAATGCATTCAGGAGGCTCTGGCTCCTGAAACCAGAGGCAGAGCCTCTCGCAAGGCATTCCCAGGTGGAACCTGGGAACGAGAGTAACGAGAGTAACCTGGGAACGAGAGTATTTGTGATAAATTCTGTAGAGACGTTGCATGCAACGTCTCTACAACCCTGAAAATGAATGCGACAGACCACTAGGCTGCTGAAGACGATGGAGGCTCAACTACGCTGCCTGGTAAGAGTACTTGGTCATCTTTCACAAAAGCATGCTTCAGGGTGATGTAATCTGTGGTTTGTGGGTCAAGACTCGGCTCAAAGTAGAACATTGACCAAGGTTCCATTGCCAAATCCTGTTCTTCTGTGGGTTGATAAACTCGTGTCTCAATTCCGTAGCGTCTCAAAATCGTCGCAGCTTGTTCAATGCGCCTACGCACGGCTGTTGGCAGTTGATTTTGTTCATCCAGTCCATCCGCCATCAAGTCTTGTAGGTACTCTAACAAGTCTAGATGATTTTCCAGACCGGGTTTGGGTGCTTTCTCTTCCGTTCCCCCGTACGCAGCAACAGTTAGGTCAATTGATTGAAAAGCTTGATAAAGATGGTCAAGTAATTTATCAATATCTACACCTACTTTCAACTCATTTTTACGAGGTTCTGACTGTGAGGCAATACTTGCGTTCTCAGACGACTGCGTTTGCTGAAATATTTTTCCAAGCAAACCTCCGGTTATTGCTCCTATTAACCCCCATGAATAACCCCCAGCCAAGGTTCCTGCTATACCGCCAGCAAGTAGGCTGCTCATAATCTCGCGGTTGTTGTGTACTTGTTGTGATAACGTCTGCTTGTAATAATCAAGCGATGTTAAGGCTTTCAGATTTTTTTCTAGCTGAGTAATTGTGTTAAATGACGATAAAGTGTTAGAAGTTAACTCAGTTAAGGCTAGCTGGCTTTCGCTTGGCGAGTTGGTAGTGCTGTTAGATTTCTCTAGAGCATTTGGGGTTGAATCTTGCAGTTTGACTAATATCAAAATGCTCGTGTATTGATTAAGCGCCTTTAACATGACTGTAGCAAGGCGCGCCTGTGGTGGAGTCAATCCCCTAATGTAATCACCACTCAAGTCTGCAAGCTTGTTAATCTCTTCTTGGACTATCTTGACGACTTGCTCAGTTGTTTCTACACGTTCTAATTGAGACTTTAGCTTTTCTTTTATTTCTTTGTAATGAGATACAAGGGTTTTCATAATAAATTTTAATGCATCCCATTCCTATAGTATCTCTGCTATTTTACAGGTCGATATTTATGTTTGTTGGGTTTGCACAACCCTTTTAGTAGTATTTTTAAGTATGTATTGTATATGTAAAATATAATACATGTTTTCTCATCACATTGTCACAATTTATTATGTAATAAATTTTTAAAATATAGCCGCAAATACACGTAGCCTGTCAAACCGCCGTAGCGGTATTGAGCGTCCCGCTTGAATTCCTAGGACGCGTAATTATCACCGAAAAAGAAAAGGCTTCGCCGTGAGTTCAGCGGCTCGAGTGAGCCTTCGCCGAACTCCGAACGGATACAAGCCTTCCGAAGTTCCCTAGGTTGGGAAGCCCCGAAGTTTGCCCGGAGCGAAACCAACGCCAGTCGCCTGCTGTCGGGAAACCCTCCTGCAGCGCTGGCTCCTCCTTGCAACTTCTCTCCGCCTGCAGGACTTCTCTCTGAATTTATTCATGGATAGGAAAAAATGCGCGAGCTAATTATTCAAGCCCCCGGATTCATTCTTTGGGGTCTTCAATTTTGAATTTTGAATGAGCGAATTTTGAATTCCCCATTCGCGTAGCGTGCCCGTAAGCGCAAGCGCACACTACGTGTTGGCGCAGCCTGTCCGTAAGGACTTACGCGCAGCGTGTCCGTAAGGACTCAGGGCTTAGGGGTTGACTGTTGCGTCTACAGAGGTTGGCAATTGCCACTGCTAACTCGGCTGGCTCTACAGGTTTAGTAAGGTGTGTTTGAAAACCTGCTGAGATGATCTTGTTATGGTCAGTCTCTGCTGCAAATGCTGTTAGGGCGATCGCCGGTAACGTCTTTCCTGAGGCTCCCTCCAAAGCTCTCACTTGACGAATCAGCATATATCCGTTCATTTCAGGCATTGCAATATCGCTTAACAGTAAATCGGGTTGTGTTTGTGCGATCGCCTCGAGTGCCTCGCTTGCCGACGCAACTGCCTTGACTTCAACCCCATACTGCTCAAGGATGAAAACTAGTAAATTCAGCGTATCAACATTATCATCCACAACCACGATTCGCAAGCCCTTAAGATCTAAGGAATGCTCAGGTAACTGATAATCCTTACTTGTTTGTGAAACACCAGTCGTGAGCAGGGGTAGCGTTACCGTAAAGGTTGCTCCCAGCCCTTCTCCTAGGCTCGTGACTTGAACAGAACCACTATGGAGTTCAACCAGGTTGCGGACAATTGCTAGCCCTAGCCCCAGCCCGCCGTACGTTCTTGTCGTTGCATCATCCGCTTGTCGGAAGCGGTCAAACACATGGGGCAGAAAGTCGGGACTAATGCCTTTGCCAGTGTCAGTGACTGTCATTTGGGCAAAAGAGCCAACTTGTTCCAGGCGAATTTCTACCCGACCACCTGCGGGTGTGAACTTAACGGCATTCGTGACTAGATTCCAAACCACTTGCTGTAAGCGGTTGGAATCGCCCTCGAGTGTGCTTACAGCAGAAGCAAACTGCGTCTGAATTTGAATTGATTTCGCTTCAGCGGCCAGACGCACGGTTTCCACTGCTGCTTCAATCGTAGCAACCAAGTCAACCGCAGAGACATTCAAGCTGAGCTTACCGCGCAGAATCCGCGAAACATCAAGCAAATCGTCAATCAACCGCGCTTGCAATTTCGCATTGCGCTCAATGATTTCTAGCGCTTGAGTCGTCTTTGCTGCATCCAATTTTCGGCACTTGAGGAGTTGTGACCAGCCCAAAATCGGATTCAACGGGGAGCGCAGTTCGTGCGAGACAATTGCCAAAAAGTCATCTTTCATCCGGTTGACTTTTTCGAGTTCTATTCGGGCAGCACGTTCCCGTTGCAAAGCCTGTGCCCGTTCCTCGATCGCCAACTTCTGATCGTGAATATCGGTACATGAGCCAAACCATTGCATAATTTGACCGTCTCGATCTCGCAATGGAAACGCCCGTGCTAAATGCCAGCGGTATTCTCCGTTAGAAGCACAACGGAGACGGTACTCAATCTCATAAGTTTTTCCAGTTTGAAGGGAATTTTGCCAAACTTTGATTGTGCGTTGCACGTCGTCGGGATGCAAAATATGTTGCCATCCTTCGCCTTGTGTTTGTTCTAGCGTCGTTCCGGTGTATTCATACCAGCGTTGATTGAAGTATTCATGATAGCCATCTGGCTTGGTAATCCAAAACATCTGCGGCATTGTATCCGCAAGTGTGCGAAACATTAATTCACTGCGATCGCGTTCTGCTTCTGCCTGCTTACGAGCAGTCATGTCGATAACACAAGAGAACCCGTATTCTGGCGAATCCTTAAATAAGGCAGCAGCAATCAACACAGACACACGGCTGCCATCTTTGCGGAAGAATTCTTTCTCGAATGGTGTGCAAACTCCATACTTTTTAAGTTCCTCAGCTGCTTGCTGAGTTCGCTCAACCTGTTCTAGTGGAGTCATATCAAGCCAATGCAGTTTGCCTAAGAGCAAATCCTGCTGTGTATAGCCAACCATTTGCAAAAAGGCGTCATTGGCTTCTGTGATGTTGCCGCTCATATTACCGAAAAACACGCCTAAAATATTAGACTCAACAATGTGCCGGAATCGAGCTTCGCTATTTTGCAGTGCGATTTCTATCTGCTTGCTATCTGTGATATCAACATTGACTCCTACCAACCGCCAGGGTTGACCTGCATCATCATAAAGAATTCTCGCTCTCGTTTGCAGCCAGCGAATCCTACCATCCCTCCTAATGATACGAAAGTCGGCGAAAAATTCGCTCGTACCTGTCGTTAGAGAATGGCTGAATTCTGCTTCTATCTTAGGTAAATCATCCGGGTGAGCCCATCTTGCCCAGTCTTCGCGAGTGCCGCCAAACTCACCAGGTTGCAAACCGTAGATCGCTTCTAGCTCCTTTGACCAAAGATTCACATTGGTTTGTATATTCCAGTCAAAGCTGCCCAATTTAGCTGCTGTTTGCGCTAAATCAAGCCATTCCTGCTTTTGACGCAATGCTGCTTCTATCTGTTGGCGTTCTGCCTCCGCTTGCTTGTGCTCAGTCACATCCAGGAATGCTCCGACAACTCCTCTTACAGCACCGTCCGGCTCTCGCAATGGCACAGCTTTGCCGTAAATTGACCTGACATCATCTTCACTAAAGACAAATTCAAATTCTGCCTCAACTTCTTGCCCAGTGCGGCTGGCTTGCTGCATCGCTAGTTCATCAAGTGGAATATCTTGACCATTTTTCTGGATTTTAAATGGGAAGGGATATTCTCCACTAGCAGGAGTCGCCGTCATGACGGAACCTGGTGACAAGCGCATCAATTCGTAGGCAGTTCGATTGACTGTCATGTGATGGCATTGTGGATCATGAGCAATCCAGACAGCAGCTGGAACAGTCTCCATGATAGTTTCGAGTTCTTCTGCTCGTGCTTTGGCGATCGCTTCACTTTGCCGCAATGCTTCCTCTGCGACTTTACGAGCAGTGATGTCTACGTTGACAGCCACTGCATTCACAACAGTACCTGTTTGATCTCGAATGGGCACGGCAGAATTGAGGATGGTTTTTCGCTGCCCGTCAAACGTCTCAATATCAATCTCTTCGCTAATCACCGCCTTACCTGTAGCCAAGGTACGGGCTAATGCCCACTCTTTGGCAGCAACAGGTTTGCCTGTACTTGCCCACCAGCCTTTGTATTTGTGGTATTGACTGGCATCATCCAACAATGGTGCATCCGCACCCCAAATCGCTTTGACCGTTGGATTGATTTCTAAAAGCCGTCCCTTCGCATCAGAAATCAGGACTCCAACAGGTAAAATATCTAACACGCTGCGGAGACGCTGACGTTCGAGATCACGATTTGCTTGTTCTTGTGCCAGTATTTTCTCTACTTGTTTGAGTTCTGTTCGTTCCCTAGCAGTCTGTTGCTCTACATTTAACGAGCTCATCAATAATGCGACTGAACTGAATACGATTAACTCTAATCTGTCAGCCCTACTGGCTATAGCTAACAAGTCAAACGGCTCTGTAAAGAAGTAGTCGTTAACTAAAATAGTCAAAACTGTGGACACTAAACCAGAAGCCAGTCCCCCATACCAGCTACTGAAGACTACAGCAGCAAAGAAAAGTAGTGAAACCTCTTGCTTAAGCTGTGATCCTAATAGCAAGCCCAGTAGCAGTGCTAATAAAACTGAAAAAACGGAGACACTGTAACGCAGCAGTTGGGGAGGCTGGACTTTGAACATACTGCTGGGATTCCTTGCTATAAATTGGTTTATAAGAGACAGGTTTTCATTTTACTCTGAGCAATAGCTTAAGAACTATTTATAAGGTAAATCTTAAATAAAGATGGGTTTATGGCGTGTCACGTATGGCAGTCCTATTTCATTTGTGTTCGCTTGCGTGGCGTTAGGCGCTAGACGTGGCGTCAGCCATAGCCATACTTAGCTTCTTTTACGAACCGCAGAGGACGCAGCGAAAAGTTGTCAGGAGGAGCTAGAGCCATGCAGTGAGGCAGCGCTCTTGGTAGGGTTTCCCTCGTGCCGGCTCTGCCGAAAGGGTTTCCCACGCCCAGGTGACTGGCGTTGGTTTCCCGACAGAGCAAACTTTTCAAGACACACACAGAGGAAGAAGAGAGAGAATCTCATGTGCCTCCTCAAAGGAGGAGCTTACGCGCTCCGTGTAGCGTGCTTGTAGGGCTTATTATTTAGGATTGCTATATCGTTGTTTTAATAAAAGCTTACATTATAGATAAAAAGCAATTTATGTCTAGATTTCAGTATGCTTGTTTTAGCTTGATAAAGCTTGCATTTTTAGAGCCTCAGACATAGAGCCTGAGGTATAAATACTACATACTTTGCTTGTACTCTTCTAACAGTTGAGGAATATAATCATACCCATCAACACCAATCACCGGAATGATTTTAGAACGATTTTGTTGCAATAAGTTCCTGAAACTTTCTTCCCCTATTTCTCCCTGTAAAATTGTTAGCAATGCTGCTGTTTTATGCCATTCATTGGAAGCAATTTGGTTTAACAAATACATTCCTAAACAACCTGTGGAAATTGCTTTTTCCTGGTCTTGTAGATTATAATAAGCTTCTGCTAACTTCGCTAAATTCAAAGCTTGGAGATACAAATCGCCAGAAATTTGCGCTGCTTGCAAGCCGTCTTCCAAATATTTAATCGCTGTTTGTGGTTGTTCGATAACTAGATAAGCGATGCCTAAACTACTGACACACAGAGCTTTACTTTGAACATCACCCAATCTTTCTGATAGTGTTAAGCCTTGTTGTAAGTAGTTAATCGGCATTTCATAGGTCTCGGGTTCTACTTGTTCGAGCTGCTGTGCCTGCATGACTTCGCTGTAGCCCAAGTTTACCAGAGCATTTGCTTCTCCCGTGCGATCGCCTGTTTGCCGACTCAGTATTAATGCACGTTGGCTGTAGTTAATTGCCTCATCATACATTTTTTGGGCAACGTAAGTACGGCTGAGGTGGTTGAGATTGGCAATTTCACAAGGGCGATCGCCTGAATTGCGTGCTATCTCCAAGGCTTGCTGATGAAACTCTACAGAGCGCTTATATTGTCCAAATGCTCGTTGAGAATAGCCTAAAAGTGTCAAAACCCTTGCTTTTTCTTGAGTACCCTCAGCTTGACGCAACGGTTCATCCAGATAATTCAGTGCATCCCGCAAATAGCTGCCAGAAAACGAAGCGAAAATTCCGCCGTACAAGGGAAAGTATGGACGCTGTGCAAAAGTTCGCAGAATCTGTAGCATCACTTGAGAACAACCAGCGCTGTACATTGCCGCACTACTAAAACCATCTGCTAGTTGACTCCAAATCACTGCAAACGTCAAGAAAGTTGAAATTGACAACTTTGACCCTGCTTTGACGTTGTATGGTTGTTGATCAAACCAGTTGACTAACCCTCGTTGCAAGTACTGCAAAACGATTGCCATCTCCACCCAGTCGCGGACGGTGATACCGCGCTGCTGTTGGGCAAATTCTATTGCAGATTGCTCCATTGCCAAGGTGCGAAACAGTGCTTGGGGTAACTCAGTATTCACTTGCTTTGCCCAAGTTGCCCAAGGACCACGTTCTCCCGGTACGCCGCCAAATCCCAGTGACTCCCGGCTTTGCTCGTACATCCAGCTGATCAAGTGGTCTTGCAGTCGCACCCAAGCAGCTACACCACGGGTGATACCTTCTGATATTTGCTGCAAATCAGAATCAGGCTGAGCAAATTGCTGTAAAGATTTTGACAATTGCTGAATTTGCTGCAAATTGAGTGCATTCTTTCGGTTAAAGTCGATAGTGCGTAAGAATGCAGTAAGACGCTGTCCTGCTTCGGCTGTAGTAATTTCTTTAATTGCAGAAGTAATGGCTTCTACGACTTTATTTTGCTGTTGAGCGCGTTGCCATTGACTTTGAATCGTCTTTATTGCCCTAAGAGTGCGGGTTGCTTTCGCTTGCTTAAGTTCATCTTTTTCGGTGTCTACTTGTTGCTGGGTGGAATTGAGGCGATCGCTCAAACCTAACTCAAAAACTTCCCCTGTGTCAGCAGTCACACCTTTAAGCAACATTTGATACACTTGCTCTTGAGAGCTAATCTTGCCCTTAAGTGTATTTTGGACAATTTCGTCGATTAAGGCGAGATACTTTTCACGCAATGGCAGAGAATCAGACACTTTAGCAACCAGAAAGGGATACGTTAATTTTAATTCCTGTCTCGGTAAAGGTGCATAAGAAGATTAGGGGGACAAATCAATTCAAAATTCACGCATTCAAAATAAGAACTCTGTCCCTCCCTCCTCTTCAAATGCGTCCGGCGAGGTTGGCAACAACGGTAGCTAACTCGGTTGGGTTGACTGGTTTGGGAACATGAAGCTGAAAACCTGCGTTGAGTGCTTGTGTACGGTCTTCTGCTCTAGCATATGCTGTCAACGCCACTGCTGGAGTTCGTCCGCTTTCACCAGGAAGCGCCCTGACTTTACGAATCAAGGAGTAGCCATCTTCTTGTGGCATACCAATATCGCTGATCAAGACATCCGGTTGAAATTTTTGCAGGGCAACAAGTGCCTCACGAGCAGATGATACTGCTATGACTTGTGCTTTATGCTGTAAGAGCACTGTGGACAAAAGCTGACGGGCGTCTGGCTCATCATCTACGACTAGCACCCGCAAGCCTCCCAAGTTTGGAAGATCGTTCTCAACCACTTGAGTGTCTGGTGTAGATAAAAGCTGCTTTGCCTCACTTGTCTTTGTGGCAACAACTTTCATAGGCAGATTGACAATGAACGTTGCCCCCTGTCCAATTCCTGCACTTTCGGCACGAACTGTACCACCGTGTAATTCTACCAAATGGCGCACAATGGCTAAACCCAAACCGAGCCCGCCATGCGATCGCGTACTTGAGCTATCAGCTTGGCGGAAGCGCTCAAATACATACGGCAAAAACTCAGGAGCAATGCCTTCTCCTGTATCTCTCACCTGAAATTGCACGCGGGAATTTATGCTTTCAAGTCGTACATCTACCGTTCCCCCCTTAGGTGTGAACTTAACGGCGTTGGAGAGTAAATTCCACACAATTTGTTGCAAGCGGTTGGCATCGCCCAAAATGACTCCGACACAAGGGTCTGAAAAATATTGAATACAAATTTCCTTGGCGTCAGCACCTGGAACAACAGTATCAATTGCTACCTTGATCAGCGATACTAGTTTGACTGGGCGCAGATCTAAACGGAGTTTCCCAGTAATGATACGCGATACATCCAAGACATCTTCTATCAGTGTTGTTAAGGATTTCGTGTTGCGGTCAATTGTTTCTAGCGCTCGGGCAGTGGTTTCCTCATCAAATTTACGGCTCCTGAGTAGTTGTGTCCAGCCAAGCATTGCGTTGAGCGGGGTACGGAGTTCGTGGGAGAGTGTAGCTAAAAACTCATCCTTCATGCGATTTGCTGCTTGTGCCGACTCGCGGGAAGCTTGTTCTCTTGCCAACAGTTGTTCGCGTTCTTGCTCTGCTTGCTTGCGATCGCTAATGTCAATCATAAATCCACGCAGTATCTGCGGTCCATTTTCACCCCGCACGACATTGACAATGTCATACAGCCACACGACTCTGCCATCTGCTGCCAACATTCTATATTCAAATTCGTAATTCTCCAGAGACAGCGAAGACTCTATGCAATGTTTGATTGTCCACTCCCGATCCTCTGGATGGATATGATCAGCCCAGAAATTATCTGTGTACCAATCTGACAATGGATAGCCAAGAATTTCAACTGTTTGCGGTCCTACATAAGTAAAATTCCCTGTAGTAGCGTCTGCCTCCCAAGGAATCACTCGCACCTTTTCTGCCAGTTTGCGAAACCGTTCTTCGCTGTCTTTGAGAGCTGCTTCTGAAAGCTTGCGTTCTGAGATATCACTAATTAAGGCAACAAATCCTACGACTTCTCCTCCTTGGCTAAATTGAGGAACGTAAGAGACGTTCACATAACGGGTGACACCATCTTCATAATCTAAATTTGTCTCATAGGAGACTTGCTCTCCTCTTAATACCGCTTCCACATATGGACGAATCGACTCATAAACTGACTCGCCCACAACTTCTTTAATATGCTTGCCGTAAATTTCTGACGCGGGAATCTCATGCCATTGTTCGTATCTTTTATTATTAAAACGATACCGTTGCTCGGCATCGACATAGGAAATTAAAACTGGCACAGCATCTGTAATTAGGCGCAGTTGTTCTTCTCGTTGACGCAATGCTTCTTCCATCCGTTTGCGTTCCCTCAAATCGAGAGAGAATACAATCATCTCCTGTTGAGTGTCGTAAGGTTCCTGCAACAGTGCACCACCGATGAGAATTGGGACACGGCTACCATCTTTGTGGATGTATTCTTTCTCAAAGGGAGTGCCAACTCCCTGTTTGCTGAGTTCTTCTGTTCGTTGTGCATCCAAATGCCGATATTCCGGCGCTGTTATGGCATCCCAACGTAACTTGCCTTTTAGTAGTTCTTCACGGGTATAGCCCACCATATTGAGAAAATAGTCGTTGGCGTAGTGAACACCGCCACTAAAGTCACCTAAGGCTACACCAAAAATATTCGACTCCACCAGTCTTCGGAACAGCTTGTCGCTCTCGCGCGTGGTATCTTCACACTGGCGTTCTGTCATGTCGTGTTGAGTTCCCCACCCTCGCACTAAAACGCCATTTTCCACACTTCCCACAAGATTCTTCACCAAGTACTGAGAATTTCCATGCTTATCTATCTCATGGGATACATCAATTCTATCAAAGCCCTGGTTAGCACTGCCTAACCTTGAATTTAGCGAGCTAATAAGAATCGCTACAGGTACGAACGTCCCTAACTGCAATATGTTATCCAGAGCAAAATTGCCTAGCAAGTACACAGGTTCTGTAAAAAAGTAGCCCATAGCCAAAGTAGACAGAGCAGTAGCCAGCAACCCTGGTTGCATCCCACCATACCAGGTACTCACTGCTACAGCCGCAAAAAACAGTTGGCACAAGGTTGGCATCAGCAGTGACTGTAGCAATAGTGTTAGTATGAACGCGCCACCAACAGCTAAGGCTGCCACAGCGTAAGGCACAAGAAGAGGGCGAATTCCTTTCAAAGCGGGTTCTCCTTTGGTGCAGCACTCACAGCAACAATTGCTTGCTCTACTGCTGTAGCTTGTATCAGCAACTTTACTTTGTTAAAACTCTAATTGCAGATAATTTTAAAGAGTTTTAAATTTTTTTCAAAAATACCGAAAATAACTTTATATTTATTTAACATTTTTTCATTTTTCCTTGACCTTCATAAAACCTCGCGGTGAGTGTGGAAAAGAGCGCGACTTGGATTTCTCATGCAGCTTTTACGTTATTCATAGTTAAATGTGAGAGATATCTTGCATTTTAAGAAAGCGAAGGATAGCGAAAAATGGCTCGCACATCCACATTAACTTTTGATCGTGGCACATTAATTTTGCATCCACCACCACGCGGCAAAGCTTGGATGGATTTTGCTACATGGGATGATAGAGTGGAAAAATTCCGCATTCCGGCTATTCATTACCGTGCTTTGGTGGAAGCAATGCAAGCGGAAAATACTGACTTTATCGATGAAGCTAAGGCGTTTTATCCTCTGGAGTTGGTTCCCAGTGTGGAAATGGAGCCTTATCCCCACCAAAGTGAGGCGCTAGCAGCTTGGAAACTCGCGGGAAGACAAGGGGTGGTAGTGCTTCCCACAGCAGCAGGAAAGACGTATTTGGCGCAGATGGCGATGCAAGCAACACCGCGCACGACGCTGATTGTCGTACCAACGCTGGATTTAATGCACCAGTGGTATGCTCATTTAAAGGCGGCGTTTCCCGATACTGAGGTGGGGTTGCTAGGAGGTGGTTCGCGGGATAGAACACCTGTACTTGTTGCCACTTATGATAGTGCAGCAATTCATGCGGAAAGTCTGGGGAATCTGTATGCTTTGTTAATTTTTGATGAATGTCATCATTTGCCAACAGATTTTAGTCGAGTGATTGCGGAATACGCGATCGCACCCTACCGTCTGGGACTATCCGCCACACCCGAACGTACCGATGGCAAACACGCTGATTTAAATATTTTAATAGGCACAGAAGTTTATCGTAAAAGGGCTGAAGATTTAGCGGGAAAGGCGTTAGCAGAACATGAAATTGTACAACTTAAGGTGAAATTATCACAACTGGAACGGGAAAGATACACTCAGCTGATTCAAACTCGCAACGACTTTTTAAAGGAATCAAAGATTTCTTTAGGGAGTCTTCAAGGCTGGCAACATTTTGTGCAGATGAGTGCGCGATCGCAAGCTGGACGTAGAGCAATGTTAGCACACCGGGAAGCGAAAGAAATTGCTTTGGGCACTGATGGGAAGATAAGAGTTCTTGCTGATATATTGGCTCAACATTATCCAGAACGTGTTTTGATTTTTACTGCTGATAATGCTACGGTTTATCATATTTCGCAACAGTTTCTTGTTCCGGCTATTACTCATCAAACTCCTGTGAAGGAACGTCATGAGATATTAACAAAATTTCGGGAGGGAGAGTATAAAACTCTGGTTGCTTCTCATGTTTTGAATGAGGGTGTTGATGTACCTGCGGCTTCTGTTGCTGTTATTTTATCTGGGACTGGTTCGACACGGGAGTATATTCAAAGATTGGGAAGGGTTTTAAGGAAGGGGAAGGATAATAATAAGCAGGCGATTTTATATGAGGTGGTGGCGGAGGATACGAGTGAGGAGGGGACTTCGGCGAGGAGAAGAGGGGTGGAGAGAAATGAACCGCCAAAACGCCAAGAGCGCCAAGATAAAGAGGAGAAGAAAGGGAATTTGCGGGTTATTTATGGGAGTGGACAGGAAAAGAATCTTAAGGCTGCTGAACAGTTAGAGATAAATTATAAGGTTCAAAAAAAGCCGCCGATAAACACGGATGAAAGTTGATAATGTTTCAATAGTTCTTTGTGTTCATCTGCTATAAGCTGCGGTTTAAAATTCCAATGTTACCAACAGAGTTACTAAGTCACAGGCAAAATGGGGAAGAGATCATCCCGAAGAGACTAAAGATTGATGATCAGAATTTGGCGATCGCCACTGAGTTAATGACTTGTTTTCAGAAGGTTGTGGGCGATACTCAGGGTGCGCTGGAGCGTCAGTTGTTGGAGTTGGAGGGGGATACTCCTGATTATAGAATCAAGCGGGGTTTGGCTTATATCCTCAAAAGCGCTTTTTGCACGTTTGAGGTTGTGAGTCCTTTGGAACCTCAAATGTTACGAGAAAGGGTTTTTGCAATGGCTGCGAAGTCTCCTCCGAGTCGGGAGTTGACTGAGGTTACGTTGACAAAGATTGCTCTGGAATTGAGTCACGAACTTGAGCGTGAAGTTTTGCCGAAACAAGTTCGTGAGGGGTTATATGCAGATTTGTCTGAGAATAAAATTTTAACTGCTTTTGATACACCAGACTCTAAGGAACTGTTGCATCGATACAATTTATCTCAAGTGCAAGGGGTGTTTTATAAGGCGAGTCAGTTGATAATAAATGCTCATCGTAATGTTCCAGGGCAATATAAGCTTTTATTTCGCTATCTTAAGCTATTTCAATTAATGTCTTATATTGAGGGAGATGCTGACCACGGGTTTACAATTACGATTGATGGTCCGACGAGTTTGTTTACTCCAAGTACACGGTATGGTTTGGCAATAGCTAAGCTTATTCCGGCGTTACTTCATGTAACAAAATGGAGCCTTTCTGCGACTCTGCAAACTCGCGATTTTTACACGAATACATGGAAAACTGGGCGTTTTACTCTCAATTCTGAATGTGGGTTGGTGTCTCATTATTCAGCCGGCAAGCCATATGATAGTATGCTGGAAGAGTCTTTTGCTAATAAGTGGGAGTCAATGAAAACGGATTGGGTGTTAGAGCGAGAGGTTGACTTAATTCCCATTCCTGGAAGTGTGATGATTCCCGATTTTAGATTAGTTCATCCTGATGGTCGTACGTTTTTATTAGAAATAGTTGGTTATTGGCGACCAGAGTATTTACAAAAAAAGTTTTCACAGGTGCGGCGTTCGGGATGCGATAACTTGATTTTAGCAATTTCTGAGCGCTTGAATTTGGATAAGGCAGGAGTCAAATTAAATGATGTTCCTGCAAGAATTGTTTGGTTTAAAGATAAGTTGTTACCAAAATCAGTGTTAGCGGTGATGGAATAAAAAGGGGGTAGCTTTGTCACCGACTTCTGTTAATTAACCCCTACTTCCCCTACTGTCGCCACTTCCCCCTCTCCCCATGAGAGATGCGTCCTGATTTTGGGAACACTAAATGTATCACCATTATTAACAGGGATTGGTCGATGTGGAATCGTGAATGGAATCCCATCTCGAAAAATATAGTTCTCCTGCAATCGCTTACAGCATACCTGACAGCAAGGAAACGCGGTACTATCACCCATGACTTTAGCCATTTACAACTAAAGATGCTAGTTCCACAGGCTGAGGACGATGGCGCTTTTCTCCCGCCTCTTCGAGGCGATCGCTCAAGAGAAGCATACACGCTACTACGGCAAGGAGTTCAACAGCAGCAAGCTGGAGATTTACCTGTAGCTATGAAGTCTTTGCAAGAATCGCTGGCGTTATTTCAAGCAATTGGAGACATTGAAAAACAAGCACTTGTGCTTTCTTGTTTGGGTTTTATAGTTTACATCTTAGGAGACTACAAGAGTGTAATTTCCTACTCACAAGAGTGTTTGTCTTTAACAAAAGATATAGCAAACTTACAAATCGTAAAAATGCAGACACTTTCGTATTTAGGCAATGCTTACCGTCATTTATGCAAGCATAACAAGGCAATTGAGTTTCTACAAGAGTGTTTGAAAATAGCGCAACAACTACAAGATAAGCGAAGTCAGGTGGCAGGACTAAATAATTTGGGATTAGTTTATAAAGCTTTGGGTGATCTTGCTCGGGCGATTGAATTTAAACAGCAAAGCTTAGAAATTGTGCGGGAACTCCACGATGATTGGGGCGAGGAGCAAATCCTGAAGAATTTGGGCAACGATTGCTATGCTTTAGGGGATTATGCTAAAGCGATCGCCTACTACGAGCAGTGTCTGAAAATCGCTTACTCGCTTAACAACCAACCTAGTGCAACTCAGGTGTTAAAGAATCTGGGTCATGCTTGTTATGCACTCGGCGATTATGCCAAAGCTATTATGTACTATGAGCAACGTTTACTATTAGCTAGGGCAATGAAAGATCAGCGCAGTCAAGAACAATCATTAGGTAGTTTGGGAGTTGCGCTTGAAGCCTTGGGTGATTACGCTAAAGCAATTACTTACTATCAAGAACATTTGGAGCTAGCTAAGTTTCTCAAAAACCGTGGTAGTGAGGAGAAAATTCTTGCCAGTTTAAGGATGGCTTACTACGCTTTGGGTGACTATACAAGACTCATGGAATATCAACTATGGATAGAAAAATGATGAATGATAAATTATGAATTATGAAATTTTACAATGATTCATTCATCATTTCTTCGTTATGTTGGAGCAGACATTCCAAAGCTTCTCTTGTCTTTAGCTGGGGAAATTCCGAGTAAAAATGACTCACACTACAGAAAGGTTCTGGTGTTGCTAGGACAATCACGCGATCGCCCCACTGATGCAACCAAGGTAGCAACTTCAAAGGCGCTACTGGAGTACATAACCAAACTTCTGCTGGAGAAAGTGCCTTTAGAGATGTTGCGGCTACTGCCATTGTCATACCTGTGGCAATACCATCATCAACTAAGATCAGCGTAGCACCTTCGGTATTCACCTGCCTCGAGCCAAGACTCAATTGAGCCTGAAGAGACTTCGCAAGACTCGCTGCTGTATCTAATGCTGCTTCTCGCCACCCTGAATTCGGCAGATTGCGAAAAGACACCTTATGCTGATCCCAAAGAACATTTCCTGAAGCAGTAACCGCACCAATAGCCAATTCGGGATTTTCTGGATGGCTAATTTTTTTCGCTACCTCTATCGTCAACGGACAGTTGAGGAGACGCGCTACTGGTGCTGCTACTGGTAATCCTCCTCTTGGCAAAGCATAGACAATTGTCTTAGGTTTTGCTACCAAGTTAGCAGTTTGCTGGGTTAAGATTGCCTGAATCGCTTGCGCCAGTTGCTCACCAGCTTGAGTGCGGTTAGTAAAAAGCGGGGTGTTTGTCATAGTTTCCCCAGCATACGACAGGGTCTATGCTTCTATCATGACTGATTTTGACCTGAATCTGTAACTAACTCCGCAGCAGTTCTTTTGCCACCAATCCTTTCTGAAGTGTAGGCAATGGCTTCTTCGTTGCGGCGGTTGCCGTCACTCAAGTAACCTGTTACCAGCAGTGCTATCATAGCAATCAACCGATTCGCCACCGTTGGCGGATGAATCGTTTTCTACTCCAGGGACAAACAAATTCAACAGCCTTCATCCAAGAGCCGCTAGCGTCACGCCAAATACTGCCTTGCGGCTTTTCCGGGAGTTTGCGTTCCAAAATCGTCCCCCTGTAAAGGTAGCCGAACACATACTCAGGCGGCGTCAACTATTCCAGTGCCATGACTACGGCAAATCCACCAGTTATCAGACCTCGTTCGTTCGTTGTCAAGACATTTTCTTTGATTCTTAATAACCAAGACCACATCTTAAGCTTTTAATAAAGAATGATATGAATTACAATCGGGTTGATAATGTCATTCAGTTGCTATTCTCATTTCAATACTATTTCTATCCTTGAAAAATCTCTCTGTTCCAAGCCCTAAATACTATTTGTATCCTTGAAAAATCTCTCTGTTCCAAGCCCTAAATACTATTTCTATCTTTGAAAAATCTCTCTGTTCCAAGCCCCTATAATAATCCTTTGAAGTCCTTTTCACCTGATACTTTATATTCCAACCCTTATCTGACCTATATCAACATATATATAACCTTGCTTTCACCTATATCAACACATATATAGATGCTTATATCAAATAGATAATTGCTGGTGCTGGTAGAAATGTGATATTTCTTAATAAAGAGCCAACAAGAAATATAATTTTTTGGTAAAAAGTGGTAATTTAATTTGCTTATAAGTACGCCATACTAGCTAAAATTCAAAAATATGTATTTTTTAGTCAATTTTTTCTTGATTTTAGTAAAACAACTATAACTAAAGACAGATGTAAAATACAAAATTTAACAAATCAAGCCAAGATGGGAGGACAGAAAAAAAGGAGAAAATGATATTAGGACTTACGCACTTTACAAATAAGTTGTTATATGTAGGAACGATACTACGTTAATCAACGGGGTTGTATGGTGGCAGTAAATCTTAAGACAAGGTAATTTTCGACCGTTGTGTTTAAATGTTTCCAAATTATTGACAATTGCAGCCTAAAGTGAAACTAACAGCTTTTTACAAGCTGCTTGCAAAGACGGCGATAGTAAATGCATATGCGGGTGCATTTCTACAGTGGGTAAGTCCTAGATATTAGGAGGAAAGATAAAGCAGAAGAAGAATAGAGATTCAATTTATAAATAAAGGCTGAAGCAATAAGATTGATTGCTAACTAATTTTGGGTGAAAAAATATTTCAAATTATCCATCTATAATTTTGGCTAGATAAATGGGACAAGGATTTTTTCAAATTGGCGTAACGCTGTGTATTGTGATAGCAATAACTCCGCTATTGGGCAGATATATAGCGCGTGTTTTCTTGGAAGAAAAAACGCTGCTTGACCCAGTCATGAAACCTGTAGAGCGAATTATTTTTACATTAGCTGGTACAGGCACAAAAGACGATATGACGGGTAGGCAGTATGCCAGAGCAGTACTTTACAGCAACATTATTATGGGTGTTGTGGTGTTTCTGCTCATATCTGTTCAGAAATTCTTACCTTGGAATCCTATTGGGTTAGCTGCTCCTAGATGGGACATAACGCTGCACACGACAATTTCATTTTTAACGAATACCGACCAGCAGCACTACTCTGGTGAGACAACCTTAAGTTATTTCAGCCAAACGGCAGCTTTAGCCTTTTTGATGTTTACTTCAGCTGCTACTGGGTTGGCAGTAGGAATTGCTTTTATTAGGGGTTTGACAGGTAGACCCTTGGGAAATTTCTACGTGGATCTAACGCGTTCAATTACGCGCATATTACTGCCAATTTCAATTGTGGGTGCGATCGCATTACTCGCATTAGGTGTACCGCAAACATTGAATGGTCCTTTGAAAGTGACAACCTTAGAGGGAGCAACGCAATATATAGCCAGAGGTCCAGTTGCTTCCTTTGAGATAATCAAACAGTTAGGAGAAAACGGCGGCGGTTTTTTTGGGATGAACTCCGCACACCCGTTTGAAAATCCCAATAGTGCTTCTAACTTAATAGAAATCATCGCCATGATTTGTATTCCAGCGGCGATGATTTACACCTACGGTTTATTTGCCAACAACACCAAGCAAGCTTGGCGACTTTTCTGGATGGTTTTTGCCATCTTTGCGGTTTTGGTGAGTATTACAGCGGTTGGCGAGTATCAAGGCAATCCCATTGTTGATAATACATTGGGATTGGAACAGCCGAATTTAGAGGGCAAGGAAGTCAGGTTTGGCTGGGCACAAACGGCATTGTGGGCGATCGCAACCACCGGAACCATGTGTGGTGCAGTCAATGGAATGCTCGATTCTCTCATGCCACCGGGAGGCTTTTCCACCCTATTAAACTTGTTTTTGCAAATTGTTTGGGGTGGGCAAGGAACAGGAACCGCTTATTTATTCATTTATTTAATTCTCACCGTGTTTCTTACAGGACTTATGGTGGGACGTACTCCAGAGTTTTTGGGGCGCAAAATTGAAAAGCGAGAAATTGTCCTTGCTAGCGTAGTGCTATTGATTCACCCAATTGCAGTTTTGATTCCCAGTGCGATCGCCTTGGCATTTCCCAGTACCTTAGCATTTCAAATTCCGCCGCCTGGATATACCGGTTCGCCGGAATTTCACAACATTTCACGAGTGGTGTATGAATACGCCTCAGCTAGTGCCAACAATGGTTCTGGCTTTGCGGGGTTGGGCAATAGCACTTTGTGGTGGAACTTAAGCACCTGTTTCAGTTTGTTACTGGGACGCTACATTCCGATTATTGCCATTTTGCTTTTAGCAGACAGCATGGCACGCAAACAAACAGTACCCCAAACTCCAGGCACTCTGAGAACCGACTCTCGGCTATTTACGACTGTCACAGCTGGTGTCATTTTGATTTTGGGTGTGCTAACGTTTTTCCCCGTTTTGGCTTTAGGACCAATAGCCGAAGGTTTTAACCTTGCCAGTGGCATTAAATAATTTTGTTCGTGGTGGGTGCTAGTTTTGAATGCGTGAATGCCGTACCTTATGAATTGTTCGTCATGGACTCCACAAATCCTTCATCCAAACCTTCTCCTCGTAAAAGCGATCGCCGCCAAGCACGCAAACAATCGCGGGTAAATACGAAAGGGCTTTACCAAAGAGCAATCAAAGATGCTTTTGTCAAGCTTAATCCCAAAAACGCGATTAAAAACCCAGTCATGTTTTTGGTTTGGGTTGGCACCATTATCACCTTACTTGTGACCATCGACCCTTATTTGTTTGGTCCGGTTTCAGGCAAAAACCTACGACTTTTTAACGGATTGATTACGGTAATTCTGTTCTGCACCGTTTTATTTGCCAACTTTGCCGAAGCAGTGGCAGAGGGGCGGGGTAAAGCGCAAGCGGATGCCTTAAGAGCAACCAAGTCAGAAACAATTGCCAAAAAACTCGCTCCTGATGGTTCAATGAGTGAAGTTTCTTCCACCAGCTTGCGGCAGGGTGATACGGTGTATGTGGTTGCTGGTGATGTGATCCCCGCCGATGGGGAAGTGATTATGGGTGTCGCCAGTGTGGATGAATCGGCAATTACCGGAGAATCTGCGCCAGTCCTCAAGGAAACAGGTTCAGATGTCGCCAGTTCTGTCACCGGCGGTACGCGGATTATCTCGGATGAGCTGATTATCCGCATCAGTGCAGACCCTGGTAAAGGGTTTATTGACCGAATGATTGCCTTGGTGGAAGGGGCGGAACGCAGCAAAACACCAAACGAAATTGCCCTGACGGTGTTACTCGCGGTTCTGACGTTAGTGTTTCTGTTTGTCGTAGTGACTCTAAGCGCGATCGCCAGCTATGTCAGAAGTCCAATCAGTGTGGCGATATTGGTTGCTTTGTTAGTCGCGTTGATACCCACTACCATTGGGGGGTTACTGAGTGCGATCGGTATTGCTGGTATGGATCGAGTCGCCCAGTTTAACGTCATAGCCACCTCCGGACGAGCCGTAGAAGCGTGTGGTGATGTCAATACGCTGGTTTTGGATAAAACAGGGACAATCACCCTAGGCAACCGCTTGGCAGAAGAGTTTATCCCCATTAACGGTCACTCTCTGGAGGAAATTGCCAATGTAGCGCTCATAGGGAGTGTGTTCGATGATACACCCGAGGGAAAATCGATTGTCCGACTGGCACAAAGACTAGGGGCAAGGATTGATTTTGACCACGAAAGGTCCCAAGCGATAGAATTTTCAGCAAAAACCCGCATGAGTGGCACAAACTTGCCCAATGGAAGTCAAATACGTAAGGGTGCGGTATCAGCCATTAAGGGATTTGTCCGTTCCCGCGACGGACGAGATTCACCAGAACTTGATGCAGCATACACAAAAGTTTCGCAACTGGGAGGAACACCGTTAGCAGTAGCCCTTGATGGTGAAATATATGGCGTCATCTATCTCAAAGACATTATCAAACCAGGTATCCACGAACGTTTTGACCAGTTGCGGCGGATGGGAGTGCGTACCGTCATGCTGACTGGAGACAACCGGATTACCGCTTCTGTGATTGCTAAAGAAGCTGGAGTTGATGACTTTATTGCCGAAGCCACCCCAGAAGACAAAATCTCCGTAATTCAACGGGAACAGGCGCTGGGCAAACTGGTGGCGATGACGGGAGACGGTACCAACGATGCACCAGCGCTAGCCCAGGCAAATGTCGGAGTCGCAATGAATACTGGGACTCAAGCGGCAAAAGAAGCAGCCAATATGGTGGATTTGGACTCTGATCCCACAAAGCTGATTGATATTGTTGCTATTGGTAAACAATTGCTGATTACTCGCGGTGCGCTGACAACTTTTTCCCTCGCTAATGATATTGCTAAATACTTTGCGATTATCCCGGTGTTATTTACCTCAGCTAATCTGGGAAGTTTGAATATCATGAAGTTGACTAGTACTCATTCTGCTGTGCTGTCGGCGTTGATTTACAACGCTTTGATTATTCCAGCTTTGATTCCTTTGGCACTAACAGGGGTGAAATTTAGACCTTTGACGGCTAATCAGCTTTTGCAACAAAATATTTTCATTTATGGCTTTGGTGGTGTGATTGCGCCATTTATTGCCATTAAGTTGATTGATATATTGATTACAGCTGTGGGATTGGCTTAATAGGAATATTTATCTGTGTCCATCTGTACGGCAGTTGCTATCTCCCTCGCGGTGCGGCACGGCTGCGCCTGTACCGTGCGTCCTCCTAGAGAGGCACGGAGACGCGCTCGTCGCAAAGCGTCCCGTGAGGGATACGCGAACAACGGGGGGAACCCCCCTTCGGGTATCTCCTATGTCCTGAGCCCTATGTCCTGAGCCCTTCGGGCACGGCTTGAGGCCGTTAGCGCAAGCTCCTCCTCAGGAGGCACGGACACGCAAAGAGCGAACGGGCACGGCTTGAGGCCGTTAGCGCAAGCTCCTCCTCAGGAGGCACGGACACGCAAAGAGCGTTCGGAGACGCTACGCGTATGCCTAACGGCACGCTTTGCGCTTACACCAGTCGCCTGGGCGTGCCGCAGGCATACCCGAAGGGTGGTTCCACCTGGAAATGCCCTTGAAGCGGCTGTCCCTCAAGTAAGGCAGGCAGAGCCTCCCAAGGCTGCATTCCCAGCCTGAGGCTGGGAACGAGGCAAAAAAACCGCCAAGAGGCAAAGGACGCAAAGGACGCAAAAGGGGAGATGAAGTAATTATTTATCTGTGTCCCATGAGTGTCCATCTGTGGTTCATTATTTCTTTGGTGTACCTTACTCCGGGTTGCAAAGCGCTATATTCGTGCAATAAGTCTAATGAGTAAGCAAGGTAGTTTATGAAGAAAAAAGTTGATGTATTGGATAAGTTTTTGCCAATGGATGTGATGCAGGCAATTTCGTTTGTCTGGTCGGAATGGCGTTCTCAAAAGTTGCCACTGGCAATTTTTGTGGCGCTTTGCCTGAATTTACTCATTGCCCCTATAGTTTATGCTGCTGCTGATGGTACTTTGGAACGCCGTTCTGCTTGGGCAATTGGCGTTTTAGGATTGGTGACTTTGGCAGTTATCGTTTACTTATTTGTTGTTGTTTTTCAGCCAGAACGCTTTTAGTTAAACTACACAATTTTATTGATTATTAAAGCATATTAAAGAGGGTGTAGAAAAAATTTTATGTCTATTCTTAGAGAAATTGCTAAAGCAATTCGTATCACTCTGATTTTATGGTTGTTGACCGCTATCATTTATCCTTTATTCATACTTTTGGTCGGTCAAGTCCCTTTCCTTAAAGACAAGGCACAGGGCAGCATAGTGCAAAATATTCAGGGACAAGAAATTGGTTCAGCTTTGATTGGTCAACAGTTCAGATCTGATCGATATTTTCAGAGTCGTCCCAGTACTATTAGATATAGCCAAGGAAAACAAGGAAATCCTACTGGCATTTCTGGGGCTAGCAATCTCGCTCCTAGCAGTCCACAATTGCTTAAGCGAATTGTAGAACAGGCAAATCGCCTCAAAGATGAAAATATACAACCATATGCCGATTTAGTTTACACCTCTGGCTCTGGCTTAGATCCACATATTTCAGTGAAAGCAGCACGAGAGCAGTTGGATAGAATTGCTCGTGCCCGTGGTGTCAGACCAGATGAGATACTTCCTTTTATTAATAAGTATACCGAAGGCAGATTTTTAGGCATTTTTGGAGAGCCTGGAGTTAACGTTTTAAAATTAAATTACGCCCTTGAGCTAGATGAGTTTAACCGTCAGCAGAATAGATAATTATTCATTAATGTAGAGACGTTGCATCCGAAAGTTCTACATTAGTCATTAGTTTTGTTGGACTATTCGCTTGTAGCAGTGGGAGCATATTAAAGCATAAAAGCCAACACTTTCATGATTGATAAGCGTGAGCTTCTCGGTAAGAATAACTCAAAACAAACAGACACTAAATCGGTACCTTCTGCCCCTTATGACCTTAGTCCAGCACGGCGAGGTAAACACAAAATATACATTGGCATGGCTCCCGGAGTCGGCAAAACTTTCCGCATGTTGGAAGAAGCCCATTCACTGAAACACGAAGGTATTGATGTCGTGATTGGGCTGTTGGAAACCCACGGACGTAAGGAAACGGCGCAAAAGGCTCAAGGGTTGGAGATAGTAAAGCGCAAGGAAATTCCTCGGGGTGGGTTGATTCTCACAGAAATGGATACAGATGCAATCATAGCCCGATCGCCTCAGTTGGTGTTAGTCGATGAACTAGCACATACTAATGTCCCAGGTTCGCTACGAGAAAAACGTTACCAAGATGTAGAAATTATTCTGGCAGCAGGTATTGATGTTTACTCCACAATGAATATTCAGCATCTGGAAAGCCTCAATGACCTGGTAGCAAGAATTACTGGGGTGGTAGTACGAGAGCGCGTTCCTGACCGCATCCTAGAGGAAGCATCGGAGGTTGTGGTAGTAGATGTTACTCCAGAAACGCTGCGAGAGCGCTTGCTAGAAGGCAAAATTTACGCACCGCAAAAAATTCAAGAATCACTCGATAACTTTTTCCAACGCCGCAACCTGATTGCTTTACGAGAGTTAGCACTGCGGGAAGTGGCGGACAACATTGAGGAAAATGCCGTTGCCTCGACTCCACAAGGTCAATTTTGCAATATTCACGAGCGGGTTTTGGTGTGTGTATCCACTTATCCCAACTCAGTACAATTGTTACGTCGGGGAGCTAGAATTGCTAGCTACATGAATGCCCCTCTATATGTTATCTTCGTTGCCGCTCCAGACCGCTTCCTCACTAAGGAAGAAAGCCTATATATAGAAACTTGTGAAAAGTTATGTAAAGAATTTGACGGTACATTCATTCGTCACACCAGCAATGATATAGCTCAGGCGATCGCCCAAATCGCTGAAAAATACCGCATCACCCAAATTGTTATAGGTGCAAGTCAGCGTACACGTTGGCAAATCCTCCTCAAAGGGTCTTTAACCCATAAATTGCTACGCTTGCTGAAAAACATCGATTTACATATTATTTCCGCCGATAAATCCGCTGAGAGAAATAATGGGTTCAATCGTTCGATGCAGGAATGATAATTTTGAGATAATTATTATCTGCGTCTATCTGCGGTTTAAAATTAGATGATTGTAATAGGTTTAATAAGTGGCACGTCTGTAGATGGTATAGACGCTGCCTTGGTAGATATTTCTGGTACAAATTTAGATATCAAAATTGAGTTGGTCGCTGGTGCAACTTATGCCTACCCAGCGGATCTCAGAGAACGCATCTTAGCAGTGTGTGCAGGGGTTGCCATCTCAATGGCAGAGTTGGCAGAATTAGATGATGCGATCGCCTTTGCTTTTGCCCAAGCAGCGCAAAATATTCAAATTGGTCACGAAAAAGCCACTTTGATTGGTTCTCACGGTCAAACCGTTTTCCATAGACCACCGGAAGATAAGAAAGCAAATACTTCCTCATCCCCACTCGGTTACACCCTCCAACTTGGTCGCGGTGCGGTCATTGCTAATTTAACGGGTATAACAACAGTGAGTAACCTCCGTGTAGCGGATATTGCTGCGGGAGGTCATGGTGCGCCCCTCGTACCTCGGATAGATGCGGCTTTGCTCAGCCATCCTCAAGAAGCACGTTGTATACAAAATCTAGGTGGTATTGGTAATGTTACTTATATGCCACCTCGCCGGGACAACTGGTTAGAAAAAATTCGCGCTTGGGATACGGGACCTGCAAATAGTCTTTTGGATTTGGCGGTGCAGCATTTAACGGATGGTGCTAAAAGCTACGATGAAAATGGCAGTTGGGCGGCGAGTGGTAATCCTTGTGAACCATTAGTAGAAGAATGGCTGAGTCAAGACTACTTTCATCTACCACCCCCCAAATCTACTGGTCGAGAGTTATTCGGTGTGACTTACCTACATCAGTGTTTACAAGACGCCGAAGCTTACCAACTCAGTCCAGCCGACTTTTTGGCAACTCTCACAGAACTAACGGCGGCTTCGATTGTTCACAGTTACCGCACTTTTCTACCACAAATGCCAGAGCGGGTGTTATTGTGCGGGGGTGGCAGTCGCAATCTTTATCTGAAAAGTCGGTTACAACAGCTGTTGGCACCAGTACCAGTCTTAACAACAGATGAAGTTGGTTTAAGTGCCGATTTTAAAGAAGCGATCGCCTTTGCAGTTTTGGCATACTGGCGACAATCAGGTACTCCTGGTAACTTACCAACCGCTACAGGGGCAAGTCAAGAAGTGCTGCTGGGTGAGGTTCACTCACCGTAGCTTTTTCGGAACGTCAACAATGCTTGTTCGTCCACTTGCTTTTAACTTGTGAGGATTGATAAGCGATGAGTAATCCTGCAGTTCTAGATTTAGCCCTTTTGCATAAACACGGTGCTTCAAACTGACAGGCGTAAAAATTTCCCTGCGGCTGATTACTGATTCTGTCTTACCCAGGAATAAAAAACTCGTGTTTTTGAGCGCAAAGTGAAAGCGAACCAAGATAGACGTTTGAGCCTCTGGGTTGAAATAAATCAGCACATTGCGGCACATCAGCAGATCTATTTTAGACATGGGAGCATCTTTAGCCAAGTCATGATGAACAAAGATGATCGTGCGGCGAAGTTGTGGGTGAAAGACATAACCCTCCTCAGTATGTTGAAAGTATTTTTCAAGCAGAACGGGAGGAATGCCCATAATATCTCTCGCACTGTATGTGCCTTGCCGCGCTTGCCAAATGGCAGCTTGATCTACATCGGTTGCAAAACACCGAACTCGCTTTAAGCAGGACTCGATACCGAGCGCTTCTGCTAATAAAATCAGGGAACTATAGATTTCTTCCCCAGAAGCACACCCCGCACTCCAAACTCGAATGGGTTCATCAGGTTGTTTGCTGGCGATGATTTTGGGGATGATGTCAGTTGCTAAATAATTCCAAGCGTCGCGATCGCGAAAAAAACAAGTGACGTTAATCAGAACGTCGTTTAACAGAGCAAGCAATTCTCTTGGCTCACTTTGCAAATACTGTCGGTAGCTTTGATAGCTATTAATGTTGATGCTTTGCATTCGGTGCTGGAACCGTCGCATCAAGGTAGAGCGTCTATAGCCCGTGTAGTCACAATTTTGGCTGTGCTTGAGGTAGTCTAATAACGCTTCAAATTCTGGGTTAGCTTCGGGCGAATTGATGACGAGTGTTGATGTTTTCTCTTGTAAAGCCATGCCTTAACCTCTAGATTGTCTGAATTGACTCAAACAAAGCACTTCAAGCAGCCAGCCAATCGCTGTTCTAGAAGCTGCATGCAGTTGTAGACGGCGGTTTGCCACACCTAGGCAACAAATGATAATGTGGAGGGGGTCACAGGCGAGCCTGTGACCCCCTGTCTTTTATGTGATTATCATTATTAATTGAAAATTTTCCTATACTTGGACGTATTCACAAAATTTACTTGCTGACAAACAAATCTTAAACTATGATTCGTATGCTTTTATTATTGTAATAAAAAATAAGGTTGCGTACGAATAATAATTTTCTCAAAAATATTATTTTTATTGCGTACGAATCAAAAATGCACACCTGAATAACGCGGGATGCGAGGTCACGCCCCGAAATACGAGTCTCAAGAAATTAAATGAATTGAGACTTCTTTTGTTATTTATATCGGGGTAGAAAGGCGAGCTTGAACCTGCTGAGGATGGCAAAAGAAGAATTGCGGCGAGAGCTACAGACTGCTATCTATCAGGTAAAACAGCAAAAGCTGCCGATCAAACGGGAAGGTTTACAGGTGAGACACGGCGATAGGATCGGGCAAATCACCATTAATGTCATTCCGTTCCAAATCGGCGCACAAGAGTGTTTTTTAGTTCTATTTGAAGATGCTCCGCTCATCCCAGCCTTGCCACCGGCAACCAATGATGGCAGCACCCCCTCTAAGCGCAAGACAAGGGAAGCGACTGAGATTGCTGGGCTCCAGCAGGAACTGGCAACGACAAGAGAACATCTGCAATCGATCATTGAAGAGCAGCAAGCCACGAACCAGGACTTGAGAGCCGCCAACGAAGAGATTTTGTCGAGCAATGAAGAGCTGCAAAGTACGAATGAGGAACTGGAAACAGCGAAAGAAGAAATTCAGGCGGCGAATGAAGAACTGAACACGGTGAATGAGGAACTGCGCCGACGCACGCTGGAAGCGACTCAGGTGAGCAACGATTTGCAGAATCTGCTCAGCACTATCAATATCCCTATCCTGATGCTAGGAGGCGATCTGCAAATTCGGCTGTTTACTCCATCGGTCGAAGGCATCTTCAACTTGATTTCAAGCGATGTGGGGCGACCGTTGAGCGATATTAATCACAAGCTGAATCTGCCTAACTTAGAGCAACAGATTTTAGAGGTGATTCGTACGCTCAACTTGAAGGCTCAGGAGATTCAAGACCGAGATGGGCGCTGGTATGACCTGCGGATTCGCCCCTATCGGACAATTGACAACAAGATTGATGGGGCGGTTTTGGTGTTGGTTGATATTGATCATCTCAAACGCAGTAACATGCAATTGATGGAAGCGAGAGATTATGCCGAAGCGATTGTGCAAACCGTGCGGGAACCTCTGCTCGTGCTGAATCTAGACCTGCGGGTTATCACTGCAAATCGTTCTTTTTATGACACATTTGAGGTTGCGCCAGTGGAAACTGAGCAACATTTGATTTTTGAATTGGGCAATGGACAGTGGAACATTCCTCAATTGCGATCGCTGCTAGAAGAGATTCTTGCCAATAATACCCAGTTTCAAGATTTTGAGGTTGAGCATGATTTTGAGCAGATTGGGCGTAAAATCATGCGGCTCAATGCTCGCAAGATGCCTATAATCGACAATACACAGATGATTTTGCTGGCGATCGAGGACATCACCGAGCTTCATCGGTTAGAGACACAACACAGCTAATAGCTTCTCGCTACACCTATGAGACGTTCAACTTGGACGGATACATCACCAAAGGCTAGAGAGGCAATAGTACCTGTAGTTAGTGTCAGTTCGGTTTCGTATTGCCCATTTTTGAGGTCACGAAATACTTGCAACCGCTTATATTTGAGGTTAACAACCCAATATTCAGTAATGCCTGCCTCAGCGTAGATATCTTTTTTTTCACCTAAATCTTTATTTAAGGTGGCGTTGGAGAATTCAATAATCCAGAAAATATCTTCAGGATAGGGGTGGTGTTCTAAGTAAACTTCGCCTAAAGGTTTGACAATGGCAACGTCGGGGACAGGTTCGGAATTGTTTGGCAGAGTTACAGGTTTAGCATCGCGGATTTTTGCCCGTTCACCAAGTAGTGTGCGGAGATAATCGGCGGCTTCTGTATTGTAGTAGGCGTGGGGTTCTCGTTCTGGCGGCATAACAATGAGATCGCCGCGCAATAATTCTATAGGCTGGTCATCAAAAATGCCTGCCTCTATTGCTCGGTGATATCGTTCAATTGTCCATTTATAGGTAGTTACGGTCATGACACTTTATCTAAGCTTTGTTCTACCGTTTAGACAACAGGGTTAGTTTGATTTTAGTGTAGTGGGCTTTGCGGTATTGGGGGCGATTGCCATGCAGGGCAGTGGCACCTTTGCAATCGCACTTTTGATGATGGGGTTGATGTAGGCTATCCGCTAAAGGCAGCAGCATGCGCGATCGCCTGCGGTTAGTATTTACCTTTTTCGCCGTAAGGCGATAAGCCGGAGGCTTGACGCTACGCGTATCGCTTTTGAATATTCTAATGCAATCTACAGTTTCAGCATTGCGGACATTTGTATTTTGTGGGTCGGTAACAACTACCAACAGACTTAGCATAGAATAGCCTTAAAACTAAAAGTCAATTAATTTCAATGGCTAAGGCAATTCCGGCAATTTACGAAAATGGAGTGTTGCGTCCCTTGGCTCCAGTAAATTTTTCTGAGCGCCAAACTGTTTGGCTACAAGTGTTACCCGAACAAACCACGACTGAACTTCTGCCTTTACTTGAACCTCTCTACGAGTCTGGTTTACTTACTCCTGCAACTTCCTCTGATGCTCCCCCGATTTCTGACGCTGATTTGGTAGCAATGGTACAGTCTATTCATGTTGCTGGTCAACCACTTTCAGAAACAATCATTGAGGATCGAGGTGAGTGGTAGCAGCATATTTTTTAGATACCAGTGCTTTGCTTAAACGGTATGTTCCAGAGACAGGAACTGCTTGGATTCAATCGTTAACTGCTCAAGAAACTGGTAATTTATTGGTCGTTACCCGAATTGTCTGGGTTGAAGTTTTTAGTGCATTGGCTCGTCGTCAGCGAGAGGGCAGTATTTCTGGTAATCAGGCTAACCAAATTTTGCAAGCATTTCGTTACCACTTCGATAGTCAATATCAAAAAGTTGAATTGTTGCCAGTAGTGACTGAAATGGCAGGACAACTTGTCAGTCGTCATCCCCTGAGAGCTTATGATGCTGTTCAACTGGCTTCTGCACTATGCATCTTACCTCAACTGTCTGGGACAAATACGATAACATTCACATTTCTCACCGCTGACGAACGCTTGCTAGCAGTTGCTCAAGCCGAAAAACTCATCACTGATAATCCCAATTACTATCTATAAATTTGTATTTACAAGAAAATTTTGCAAAATTTATGAACTTACCTAGTGAATTCTCGCTTTAAAATCATAAAGGCGATGTCTACGACGGGCTACGCCTACGCACTCTGAGCAAATGTGTCAAGTCAGCGATGTCTAGCGACAAGAAGCAGAGCTTCTACGCACTTTTGATAATGGTGTAGAGCGACAAATTATTTGACCGTGGCGACAAATAATTTGTCGCTCTACATTTAAAAGCCAGCAGTCGGATTTGAACCGACGACCTTCCGATTACAAGTCGGATGCACTACCACTGTGCTATGCTGGCGTACTTGGCTCTTTTAACTTAGCTCTTTTACGATAAAAGCTACGTTATGTTTTTTGAGCTTCACACTAATTTATGACTATACCACAAGCTAGCTGATTGTACAATATTTAATTGAAGAGCAGTATTCAGTCCAAATGAGCCTGAAAATAAGTAATTATTCTCATACTGCTGATATTCCAGCCGGAAATATATTTAAGCGCTGCAAGTGTAAAGAAATTAAAATAAATTTGTGATTTTTATCACTGATGAAATTGATAAACTAAATCATAGACCAAAGCCACCTTAAATTATGGGCTAGACACAAAAATATCTGATACAGTTTTAAGACACCATTTTTTGAGACGGCTAGGTACACTGAACAAAAAGACAGAACTGTTTTTTACAGATCATCAGAAGCATGGCAGCGTTGATCGGACGAGATTTCTTAAGTCTGGCAGACTTTAGTCCAACGGAAGTTCTAGAACTTCTGCAAATGGCATCCCAGCTAAAATCACAAAAGCTGAGGTTGCGGTGTAACAAGGTGTTAGGGCTGTTGTTCTCCAAGGCTTCAACTCGGACAAGGGTGAGTTTTACTGTAGCAATGTACCAACTGGGTGGACAAGTGATTGACTTGAATCCTAATGTCACTCAAGTGAGTCGCGGGGAACCAGTGCAGGATACAGCGCGGGTTTTGGATAGATACCTCGATGTTTTGGCTATTCGTACCTTTGCACAGCAAGAATTAGAAATTTTTGCCAATTATGCCAAAATTCCTGTTATTAATGCTCTCACTGATTTAGAGCATCCGTGTCAGGTACTTGCTGATTTGATGACAGTTCAAGAATGCTTTGGCACTTTTTCTGGATTGACTTTAACTTATGTCGGTGATGGGAATAATGTTGCTAATTCCCTGTTGTTAGGCTGTGCTTTGGTGGGAATGAATGTGAAAATTGCCACACCTAGTGGATTTGAAGCAAATGCAGCAATTATAGAAACAGCACGTTCGATTGCTGGCAATAAAACTGAAGTCCTCTTAACTCATGACGCTGAAGTCGCGACAAAAGGTGCTCATGTCATTTACACTGATGTGTGGGCAAGTATGGGGCAAGAATCAGAAGCAGACGATCGCATGCCGATTTTCCAACCTTATCAAGTCAATGAACAACTGATGAGTCTTGCTCACCCAGAGGCAATTGTTTTACACTGTTTACCAGCACATCGTGGTGAAGAAATTACCGATGAGGTGATGGAAGGTTCTCACTCACGCATTTGGGACCAAGCAGAAAATCGGATGCACGCTCAAAAAGCTTTACTTGCAAGTATCTTAGGGGCAGAGGAATTTTAAGTGAAAACGAGTAAGTAGCTAAGTATTTACTCCTCAGTTTTAACTTCTGTGTTCTAAATTCTTAAATAAAAAATCAAAAATCCCAAAATATATAGTGCATAGGGAGGTTTTTTGTAGTACTAATGTTCTAAGAACATTTGTATTTACCTCCCTACAAATTTATGGAACGTCTCACAGAAGCGCAAAGAGAACTTTACGAATGGCTAGGAGAATATATACGAGTCCATCAGCATTCACCTTCAATTCGACAAATGATGCAGGCGATGAATTTAAAATCGCCTGCACCAATTCAAAGTCGCTTGGAACATTTACGCACCAAGGGGTATATTGAATGGAATGAAGGTAAGGCGCGGACAATTAGAGTTCTGCAAGCGATAAAACAAGGTGTACCAGTTTTGGGAACAATCGCCGCTGGTGGATTAATAGAACCCTTCACTGAGGCTGTAGAAAATGTAGATTTAACTAGTTTGTCATTGCCTCCCCAAACGTATGCTTTGCGGGTTGCTGGCGACAGCATGATTGAAGATTCTATTGTCGATGGAGATTTGGTATTTCTGCGCCCAGTACCAGAACCAGATCAGGTGAGAAATGGTACCATAGTCGCCGCACGAGTGGATGGACATGGTACCACATTGAAGCGGTTTTATCGATTAGGCGATCGCATCACCTTGAAACCTGCAAACCCGAAATACAATCCAATAGAAGTAAACGCCATTCAAGTACAGGTGCAAGGTTCCCTTGTTGCCATTTGGCGCAATTACAACTGATAAATAGGGAATGGGGAATAGGGAATGGGGACTGGGTAATGGGTAGTAGTTAGTGGGTAGTAGGTAGTAGGTAGTGGATAGTGAAACAACAACTCACAAATGTAGAGACGCTTTAAACAGCGCGTTTCTACAACTAATACCAATTCTCTGTAACAATGCGCTTAATAATTACCCCCCGCCTTTGGCGTCCCCCCAAGGCATCGGGGGGACTACAGGGGGGTATTAAGGCGGCGCATCTTCATACAGAATTGGTATAACACCAACCTATCCCCACTCCCCACTCACCACTTCCCTTATCAATGAATTAGTTTATGTATTTAGTAAAGAACCAAGTTAAGCAACCGCCCACTTTCAAACTCAGGTTACCATTTGTAGGTGAAACAAAGGGCGGTTATCACACACAACCATCACCAGGATGCCCCAGAATGCCACCATCTCTGCAATTGCGGGGATATCAGCGACAAGCCGTTAACAACTGGTTTGCCAATAACGGCAGAGGTACCCTGAAAATGGCAACTGGTAGTGGGAAGACAATCACGGCGTTGGCGATCGCCTGCGAATTATACAAGCAAATTAACTTGCAAGTCTTGGTGGTGGTGTGTCCTTACCGACATCTTGTCACCCAGTGGGCGCGAGAATCTGAAAAATTTAATTTGCAACCTATCTTAGCTTTTGAAAACGTACGCAATTGGCAGAGTCAACTTTCCACACAACTTTATAATGTACGTTCTGGTTCTCAACGTTTTCTCACGGTGATTACTAGCAACTCTACCTTAATTGGAGAAGGCTTCCAATCTCAACTCAAGTATTTTCCTGAAAAAACTTTAATTATTGGAGACGAGGCACATAACTTAGGCGCACCCAGGTTGGAAGAAAGTTTACCTCGCCGTATTGGGTTGCGACTGGCTTTGTCTGCTACGCCAGAAAGGTATTTTGATGAAGGGGGAACTCAATCTTTATTTGATTATTTTGGTCCTGTTCTCCAACCAGAACTAACCTTAAGAGATGCTATTGCTCAAAATGCTTTAGTACATTATCTTTATCATCCCATATTAGTAGAATTAACAGATACAGAAAGCCGCGCTTATGCTAAATTAACGCAAAAAATTGGACGGGCGCTACTTTATCGGCAACGAGAAAATGTGGAATCGGCATATTTTGAAGATAACGAAGATTTGAAGCCGTTGTTGATGCAACGAGCCAGGTTAATTGGTGCAGCAGAAAATAAGTTAAATGCTTTGCGGGAGTTAATGTCAACTCGCCGCGAAACGACTCACACGCTTTTCTATTGCAGTGATGGTTCACAAGACGTGGGACAGCGTTCTAGCTTGCACCAACTAAAAGCCGTCGCCAAAATTTTGGGGGTAGAACTTGGTTACAAGGTAAGCACCTACACCGCCCAAACATCTTTAGAAGAAAGGGAAGTTTTGCGGCGTCAATTTGAAAGCGGCGAATTGCAAGGTTTAGTAGCAATTCGCTGTTTAGATGAAGGAGTCGATATTCCAGCAATTCAGACGGCTGTGATTTTGGCAAGTTCTGGTAATCCTCGCCAGTTCATTCAACGGCGCGGACGAGTTTTGCGTCCTCACCCAAAAAAGGAACGCGCCACAATATTTGACATGATTGTTTTGCCACCAGATTTAGACAGGAAAACTTTAGAAGTTGAACGCAATTTACTGCGAAAGGAATTACTGAGATTTGTTGAGTTTGCTGATTTAGCTGATAATGCAGGTGAAGCTAGAATCAAGTTATTGAACTTACAGAAGCGATACGGATTACTGGATATTTAATTTTTGAGTATCGCGCCAATCCGCCAAGAAAAACTTTGCGGATTGGCGTGAAATAATTTTCACATCTGGGCAAGAAAAAATTTAAATTATTATAAATAGATGATCTACCGAGCCGGGCAATGGGGTATACTTTAGATAATGGGAATATTGGCTATTTTTTTAAATCGACCAATAGTTCGATTATAACAGAAATGATATTAACTAATATGATAATATCAGAAAGACCCAAAAATCAAGCATTTTTTGAAAATTTTATGAAATAAAATGCGCGAATTTTGAAAAATTAAAAACTTACATATATTAAGATGCAATAAGCCCAGTAGACTGGTTAAAATATAACTAAAATTTTATTGAAAAAAAATGAATAAAGAAGATAATAATAAAGAACATAATATAGATGAAGTGCAGGAGCCAATTACCAATGCTCCCCCAGAAGTGCGGCAAATTATTGATCGCGTATGGCAACTAGAAAAAAGCCGACTAGATAAGAAAATTAACAGCCATATTAATGATGATATTCTGGCGATTGTGAAGGAAGCGGTGCGATGAAGCTGACTTCAATTAAACTTTGCAACTTTCGGTCTTTTTATGGCAAAACGCCGGAAATTATCCTTGCGGGAACAGAGACTTACAACACAACGATCATTCACGGCAATAATGGTTCAGGAAAAACCAGTCTCTTGAATGCGTTTACTTGGGTACTGTATGAGAAATTTAGTGCAGCTTTTGCATCAGTTGAACAGTTGGTGAATAAGCGGGCGATCGCCGAAGCAAAACCAGGGCAAGTTGTAGAGTGTTGGGTAGAGTTGGAGTGGGAACATGAAGGCAAACGCTACAACGTGAAACGCGTGTGTCGGGTTTATAAAAAAGAAACCGACGTCAACGTTACCAAAACAGAATTGCGTATGCAGGTAGCTGGGGATGATGGACGTTGGTATTTTCCCCCTCAGCAACCAGAAGACGTGATAGCGCAAATTTTACCTGTGAGTTTACATCAATATTTCTTCTTTGACGGTGAGCGCATTGAAGAGATAGTCCGTTCTGATAAGAAAGCAGAAATTGCGGAAGCCACGAAGATTTTCTTAGGTGTGGAAGTCATCAACCGTTCCATCAGTCACCTGAAGGAAGCTAAAAAAACTTTAGAGAATGAGTTAAAGGCAATTGGTGATTCCGAAATTAAACAGCTTTTGAAACAGCAGGATAATCTAGAACAGGAAATTGAGCGAATCAGCAAGCGGCAAACAGAAATTAAACAAGAGTCGGAATATCAAGAAACTTTTAAAAAAGAGACAAGCAACCTTTTAAGAGAACTCAGTGCTGCCAAGGAATTGCAAGAAAGACGGCAAGAGTTAGAAAAACAGAAAGCATCAAGTCAGGAAAACCTGAGAGAAAGTAAGGAAGCAATCAAAAAAGCGATTTCTGCACGCGGTTATACTGTATTGATCTCAGAAACAACAGCACAATTTCGGGAAATTATAAATGATTTGAAGCAGCGAGGCGAGTTAACCTCTGGAATTTCGCGGGAATTTGTGAATGAATTACTTGACTCTCAACGTTGTATTTGTGGTGCAGACTTACGCGATGGAAGTCACTCGCACAAGAATGTGAGAAAAATATTGGATAAAGCGGGTTCTTCGGCGGTGCAAGAAACAGCCATCCGTATGAGTGCTCAAGTGGATGAAATTGACAAGCAAGCAGTCAGCTTTTGGGAAGAAGTTGACAGAGAACAAACGAGGATTAATCAGTTAAGGCAAACTATCTCCCAAATTGAAGGTGAGTTAGATAATATCCAAGAACGGTTGCGGAAAGATGCCAATGAAGAAATTAGCAGTTTACAAAAGCGGTTGGATGAGATTGAAGAGAAAATCAGAGATTTAATATTAGAACAGGGTGCAAATCAGCAGCAAATTGCGACTCTTAAAACTGAGTTGGAAGTTTTGAGAAAACAAATCGCCAAACAGAAACTGAATGAAGATAGGCAAGCACTGGCGCAGCGACGCATAGCCGCAACTCAAGATGCTATTGAACGTTTCACGGAAGTTAGAAACCGTCAAGAAAAGCAGTTTCGTTGGCAACTAGAAAAGCGGGTACAAGAGATATTCAGCGAAATTTCATTTACACCCTACATTCCCAAAATCAGCGATAAATATGAACTGACGCTTGTAGAGAATACTGCTGGTTTAGAAATGCCAGTTGCAGCTTCTACAGGAGAAAATCAAATTCTCAGTTTATCTTTTATTGCCAGCATTATCGATATGGTACGGGATTGGAGTGAAAAGAAAAAAATTCTGCTGGTTCCCGATAGTAGTACTTTCCCGATTGTCATGGATTCACCTTTTGGGAGTTTGGATGAAATTTCTCGGCGACAAATTGCCAAGACAATTCCTAAATTGGCAAATCAGTTGATTGTGTTGGTGAGTAAAACGCAGTGGCGAGGTGAAGTCGAAGAAGAGATGACAGAAAGAATTGGTAGGGAATATGTGCTGACTTACTATTCTTCTAAGCCTGATTGTGAACAAGATTCTATTAAGTTGGGTGGAGAACGATATGCTTTGGTTAGGCAAAGTCCAAATGAGTTTGAGTATACGGAGATTGTTGAGGTGAATAGGGAGAGGTAGGGATATGAAAATTTCGCGCAAAGGCGCTAAGTACATGATTGCATCTGTTTGATAGCGAAAACTTAAACCAAGGCTCTGCGTCTCTTTGCGCTGACTTAGCGTTCCTCTGCGTTTAAAAACATTACGAATTAATAAAATGCTGTACTAAGAAAAACTTTGTGTCTTTGCGTCTTGGCGTGAGAATTTATGAGAAACGTAGACGCGCAGCGGCGTGCCGCAGGCTACCACAGAGGCGCAGAGGACGCAGAGGGAAGAGAGTGTTTAAGAAGTAAAAGTTAAAACAATAGCAAGGTATTGGGTTATGGTTGCGAGTTCAGACAAACGATATATGACTCCCCATATGACTCCCCAGGAATACCTGGAGTGGGAAGAACGCCAAGACACCAAATATGAGTACGTCAACGGCGAAGTTTATGCCATGACTGGGGGTACTATTCCTCATACTACCATTGCCCTCAACTTGGCTTCGGCATTAAAAAGCCATCTCAGAGGTCGTGGTTGTCGTGCTTTTATGGCGGATGCGAAAGTAGGTGTATCTGAGAATGGACCATTTCACTACCCGGATGTCATGGTAAGTTGCGATGAACGAGATAGACAAGCTATTAAATTCATTCAGTATCCTTGTTTAATTGTCGAAGTCCTTTCGCCTAGTACAGAAGCTTACGACAGAGGCGGTAAATTTTACCAATATCGTCGCATCCAAACTTTGAAAGAATACGTCCTCATCGATGCTGAAAAAATCAGTGTGGAGTGTTTTCGGCTAAATAATACAGGTTTCTGGGAGTTACATCCCTACGAGGAGGGGGATGAAGTTCACTTAACCAGTGTTGATTTTCACTTTCCCATATCTCTAGTTTACGAGGATGTCCAGTTTCCGAGGTAGGAGAAACGAACCGCCCTACGCCGTTCGCGTAGCGTGCGCTCTGCGCTCAGGCGCATGCCCGGAGGGCTTTAGACGCCAAGGACGCAGAGACAAGAGAGGGCGATCGCTTGTCGCTTAGTATAAAGTAGTGGGTTTAGAAGTGCGTAGACGCGCAGCGGCTTGTCCTTAGACATCGCTCTATCTCTAAGTTAAAATTGCAACAAAATAGATATCAATATCATGGCTGCAAATAGAATCAAAATTGCTAAAGATAAGGTTGAATTAGTTAAAGCTTTAGTAGCTTCAAAGGATACAACTGGTCCCTTTCAGACTTATGTAGAGGTTATGGTGTTTGCAGCAGCTTTAGGGGCAAAGCATAAAAAACGAGTTCCTTTAGAGGGAGTTGCTAAAGATTTATCTCCACTGCGACAGGATTATTTTACCAGCAGCTTTGCTCTGTTAATTAATTTATTGGCTATTACCGAAATAAAGGACATCAAAATTTTAGGTGATGATGATATAGCTGACGAGCAACGCATCCATATTTTTGAAGAGTATGCTAATGGTGGACTGGAAATTTTGCAAAATGAACTGCGGGGAGCAGTAGACTATTCAGAGCGGCTTCTCTTGATTGTTAGTTCTCAAAGATTTAAGCAAGAACAGCAAGAAGAGGAATTTGACCTCAGCAAATTCCTTTCTTAAGTAAACTGATTTTGACCCTCTGTAAAATTACAATTTTTCTTTCATTACTCTACTACTCTGTATCTAGCTCATCATCATCATCAGATGTTTGTTTAGCTAAAGACTGATTATATAATTCAGGCAAACCAGCAGCTAGTACAGCAGAAAATCTGTCACGAACCATATCTTCTTTTTTCTTATCATTCAATTTTTCATGTTCTTTACCATAAAAGGCAACAGTATCAAAACCTTTATGTAATGCTTTATAAGCATCAGTACAACCAGGCCACTGGGCTTTATTTGTTTCTGCATTAAAGAAATTTAGTAGCCTTCGCCTCGTTAACATCTGATAACCTTTAGCAGCATCAATTTCAGTTTTTCGAGAACCGTAGTACCACAAGGATAATAATGAAAATATTCTATCTTCTACTGCTTTTGCAACCTTGATTTTATTATTTCCAGGGTTGATAGCTACAAATGTCCATAGAGGATAAGGGTCTCCTGGTAAACTGGCATCTACTCTAAGAATATCTTTGTCATATAACCGATCCAAAAAATTCAATACATTTTCTATGTTGCCTAAGTTTACATCTTTACCTTTAGATTCAAATTCCACTATTTTCCCCAGACGAACCATAGCTTTTTGAAATATTGTTTTGAAAGCCCATTGATTCTCTTTCATCCGAGTAATAGCATCTTGATGAGCTAGTATTTCTCGTTTATTCCAATCACTATCTCTGGCAATTTCCTGTTCCCGAATAATTCCTTTATGTTTGCTCGTTTGAGCTTGAAATTTACCAAATTTACCCTCAATTAAATTATTTTCACGAGCATACTTAAGCAAGTTATTGTATGGTTTGAACTCTAATAAAAGTTTTAATAACCAGGGACGAAAGTTAACTTTAAAACCTTCTATTGCGGAGTCAAGGTAATTTTCTGGTATTCGCACAAATGGTGTAACTGGTTCTCCATCTTCATCACAGTAGTCTTCTACATAATATTCTTTGAGAGAACGCCCCTCATACTGAACTTCTTTATCATTTATACCGAGTGCAGAGTCAATACTTTCGATAAAATCGAAAACTTGCTTCTTTTCCATTGGATCGCGTGGTAGTTTTAGATCTAATATTGCCGAAACCAACAAATCCAAATGAACTAGCGAATTCAAGTAGTAGGAACTATCAAACCGATTTGAGTCGTCTTGCCACCGTACTAGAGAAAGGGGGAGTCTATCTTTAGCGTCTTCACCTGTACTCTCAGTCAGTAATGTTCTGACACATTGTGCGCTAATGCTCTTGTCATCAAGGATGAGTTCTCTAGCCTTATCTACTGTCTTCGCATTTTTATTTAAATCAGTAAATAATTCACGAGCAATTCCCCGAATGGAATAGTCAGCTTCACTCTGAACGTTTTGGAAACCAGAATCAGGATGAAGCAAAACGAACAAGACTGGAATTTTAGTTTGTTGCTCAACTGTACGGAGAGTACCGCCCCGAAACTTTTGATCTTCACGGAAAGTACGGAGTGCCCAGAGGCGATGTTGTCCATCTACAGCGACTGCCAACACTCGATCTTCATCCCAGCGAAGTCGAGCAGAAAGTCCGATAGAGACGAATTGAACACCCCCAAAGTTGGCAACTTTGGCTTGTGAATGGTTCCATTGTGCATCATCAGGATCAGTACCATCCCAAGGAATAGGAGGAGGCTCGATGCTTATAGAATCATCGAAAGTATCCTGAATCTTGCCATCAGAACCCTTTGGCATCAATACAATAGTAATTGCATTAAAAAATTTTAGCTTTTTCGGATCGAGAAGATAGCCTTTAACAATATCATCTTCTACTCTCTTCTCATCAATCTCCCGTTGAAAAAGTTCTTTAAGTGACCATTGTGTATCTAACGAAGCAGGAATTTGTTCAGCAATCTTCAGTTCGTCAATAGCTCGGTTAATTTCTAGTAGTGAAAGGAAGTAGGGAAGTGCTATACCTTCCGATAAAGTGTAAATACCAGTTAAACCATACAGAGGTTTATTGAATCTTGCTTTTCCTTCATTATTTGAGAATATCAGCATTTTATATCAACCGTATCTAAGAGTAAATGATGGAATAAATAGCCTAGATAATATATCTTCAATTAGTTTGTCTGAAGCAAGTTCAGAACATTCAGAGTCTTCATCAACTTGATTTTCCAATTCATCGGTTTCATTGAAACCATTTGGGGCAATGCTTGAATCACTATATGAAGTATGAATAATTAGAAGCCTGCATCGATTAATTCTGTGCCCAGCAGATGCTAGTCTTTCGCGTAGAATGCTACTCTCACGAAGATGGCTGCGAATTCGAGAGTATAAATTAGTCGCTTTACCTATATATAATGGCTGCTGAAATATCAGGGAATTATTCAGAAGCATACACAGCAGTTGACGAAAGGACGAATCAGCAGCTAACTCTTTCAGCAACAGTTCTTTAGAAAATGAAGTCTCCGCTTGGAGTCTGATCCTGTGTGCTGGAGGAAGTCTTGTTTCTCTGGGAGCGGAATGATCCTTACAAAGTTCCTCCAGAATATACTGAACGAAAACTTCAGGATCGTCTTTAGCAGCAGGATCAAGCTCAAATCGCCGATACCAAGCGTAAACACCACCGATATTTTCGGGGATGCGGCTTAAAACAGCACTATTTCCGCGCATCTGTGCTAAGTCGTACAAGACGACGTTTTCACTTAGCTGTTGCACAGCATCATTGCCATGTAGCCATGCCACAAAGTAGACTCCTTTTATACATTACGTATCAAGGTAGCATAAGAATTTCTCTATGGGCGAGTCATCATTAGTAACTACAGAACGGGTGGAAGCCCTACCGCCTTCGGTTCAACAAACTTGCCATCAAAACCTATTGTTTGATTTTCAAAAGTTCTAGCTTTAGCCAAATCCTTACGAAGTTCAGCACGTTCCATCTGATCTTGAATTCCGCCCAAAATATATATCAGTAACTTCGCCGCCAAATCCCGTCCAGCAACCTGCACCCGCTTTTTGTTTGGATCATACAAAACACCGTACCAGAGAGATTGCGGGTACTCCATACCGCTAAAACCACCGGAACGGTCGAACTTTTGCAGCTTCTTAAAAATGTCTGCTAGCGAAAAACTTTTCTTAAAAACCAGAATACCCAAAGCTTGCGCTAACGCTACTTGACCAACAGGACGGAAAAGCATATTTCCTTCGCCGCCATCCTTCTCAAAGCTGAACCGTCGCAATGCAGGCGTAGTCTCATCTTCCAGAAGCTTATAACTTGGAAGGCTTGCTAAACAATCGAATAACTTGTGAAACTCCTGTATCCCCTGCTCAAGTTCCTCATCCTCTGGACGCATGGGAATTAGACCTTTATCCAAGGGTTTCCAGTGAGAGTACTTTTGCCCCAAATATCGCTCAGACATTTCTTTGACAGCTTGCAGCGTTGTCAAAACTGTTGAGTTCGCTGCAACTGTCGCACTATTCCAATTGACGCGAGGCTTTCGCGTTTCTTGTTGTTCCAAAAGCGGATGGTTGACAGCGATTTTTCTGGCAACAATCGAAAAACCATCATCTTCATTGAGCTGTGCTAACTGACCTTTACTCAAGGGTGCAGCCATCAGGTTAACATGAACAAAAATGGATCTCACCCGTCGCCTTGCTTCTTCGCGGGTTTCGCCAGCCGCAACCGCACAAATGAACTCAATACCAATTTTTTCCTTGGGCAAACTTTGCAGGTAACTTGGTTCTACGTGGTACTTTTCTACCAAGTCAGCCAACGTAATGAAAGTTTCGTAAGCGGTTTTATCCTTTTTGTATCGCTGGAGTTTGCCAGTTTTGATCAACTCCATTAAACCCTGCACCCCCATCAATCGGTGTTGACCATCCAAGGCATAAATGGTGACATTCTCCTCAGAAATATTCAGCAGACCAGCTTTATCATCTTTATCCAGTGCAGTGAATTCGGTGGTAGATTTTGTGGCGCGTCCCTGACTATCCCACTCAGCAGCTTTGGGATTATCCACCCACGGTTGATTAATCACCACGAGAACTGGCGGAAACTTGTGATTTTTTCGCGCTGCCAAATACTGCACTAGGGGTGCTTGACGTGACCAATCAAGGGGGCGCTGTTGAATTTCATCAATGCTATCCGCGTCAATTTCGACGTTATCAGTCTCTGGATTGTACTTTTTTTGAAGCAGTGGTAAGCCAGACGCGAAGTGAACACGACCCGCAAACCATTCCAGACTGACAGAACCAACATAAGCCTCGGTACCACCCATCTCGGTTTTCTGAACGAGAATGCGATCCTTCCTCCCAAGGAACTTCTCTAGCAGTAAAGCGAGTAGCTGTTGATCTTTGATTTCCCGTTGCAAGTACTCGCTAGCGATGTCAGTGGTTAGGTCGGATGCGCTGTCCTTCATGGTAGTTTTTGAAAATAACAGTTTGTTGCACAGGTCAATTGTCTAAAAAATTTGATATTAATATTAATGTTTTTAAAAACTCTTCAAATAAAAGATGATACAATTATATACTGACCAAAGCGGCAGACAACTTTAAGTCGTAGCCACACAAACAAAACCAGCCGACGTCGTGGGTTTTACAACCTCAATTAAGTCCGCCAGCGCGGACTTTGTTTGTGCAGAGCGATACCAAAGTCTAAGGAGTGGGCGTCAGTCGCTGGTTGCAAGAAGTCACTGACCCCAGCCTAAAAGGGATGGGGCTTGAAAGCGGAAGATTCACCAACTTCTTAATTCAGGACTAAACCAGTGTCTAGCTTACGGGTTAACAGCCCAAACTGAATTATCTGATGGTGGTACATCAAAGGACGTTACTGGATGCTTCCCAAGTCTGTAACCTCTCCGATAGTCAGTAGCGTTCGCGAAGCGTGCCCGAAGGGCTTAGGGAAATAAACACAAGGGCTTATCGCCACTTGCTCATGCGTACAGAGTGAACAACATCACTTGGTAACTGTCGATAGCGAAAGTGCAATACAAAAGTACACGGTGTGAAGTATCTCCAAGGCGGTGACAAGGTTTATTACGGGGATTAACCTCCCCGTATCCCAAATTAAGTAAAGCCGTCCTACAAGGACGGGGTTTCTACCCAAGTTTTCGATGAAGTGATGATCGCCCGTGTTTCCAGAGGTAGGGAGAAATGGCTAAAGCACAACAACTAGAAAATCAAGCTCAGCAAGCACCTTCTACGGTGATAGATAATATCCCATCTCTGACCACTGAAATACAAGAATTATACTGTCTAGACGAAATACCTTGGATTATAGGCGTATCCTGGGGTAAAGATTCTAGTGCTGTATTGCAGCTTGTTTGGAATGCGATCGCCGCTTTGCCTACTGAAAAACGAACGAAAACAATCCATGTCATTACAACAGATACTCTGGTAGAAAACCCTGTAGTCTCTGCTTGGGTTCGCAAATCATTGGAACAGCTCAAGCTTGCCGCCAAAGAAAAGGGTCTACCAATTGAGCCTCATCTGCTAAAACCAGTCATTGAAGACACATTTTGGGTAAATTTGATTGGTAAGGGCTACCCAGCTCCTCGTAACCAGTTTCGCTGGTGTACTCCACGTTTGAAAATTAATCCGGCTAATCAATTCATCCGTGAGATAGTTCGCGCTAATGGTGAAACAATTCTTGTCTTAGGGACTCGTAAAGCTGAGAGTAGCAAACGTGCTGCTACGATGAAAAAACATCAAGTTGGTAGAGTACGCGATCGCCTCAGCCCAAACGCAAGTCTACCCAACTCTCTCATCTACACTCCTATTGAAGACTGGAGTAACAATGATGTTTGGGTTTACCTTCATCAATGTGAAAATCCTTGGGGACAAAGCAATAAAGAATTATTCTATCTCTATCGAGGTGCAACAGCAGATAACGAATGCCCTCTTGTGATTGATACTTCTACTCCCAGTTGTGGTGATTCCCGCTTTGGATGCTGGGTTTGCACAATGGTTAATAAGGATAAATCAATGGAGGCAATGATCCAAAATGACGAAGAGAAAGAATGGATGCAGCCTCTGCTGGATATCCGTAATGAATTAGATGTGCAGGATGACCATGACAAAAGAGACTTTAGACGAATTTGGGGGGATGTCCAACTCTTTGAGCGCAATAAAAACGGTGAAATTTCAGTTGATCCAATACCTGGTCCTTATACAAAATATTGGCGAGAGCATTGGTTAACACGAGTCTTAAAAGCGCAAACACAAATCCGGCACACAGCACCAGCAAATATGCGCGACACAACCCTAATTACCTTAGAAGAATTGAGCGAAATTCGCCGCATTTGGCTAGAAGAAAAACACGAATTTGATGATAGTTTGCCCCGCATTTATATGGAAGTTACTGGTGAAGAGTTCCAAGATCCGCGTCCTGGCGCTGGCTATAGTTTGCTAGGTCATGATGAATGGGCTGTGTTAGAAGAAATCTGTGAAGGTGATGCGATGCACTTGGAACTGATGGCGAAACTGTTGAACACGGAACACCAGTTTCGCAAGATGGCGCGTCGCGTGGGAATATACGATGCACTAGAAAAGTGTTTTAAAACAAGTTCGCGTTCCCAAGATGAAGCGATTAAAAATGCACACTTGAAAAGGGATTTGAAAGAGGCTGTTGATAAAGGCGATGTTGCAACAGTTAAACAGTTAACTTTGGGAGATGTTGCTGTTGAAGATAACAGTGAAACTGCCAAACCGCGAACTTGGGCAAACATCAAGTTTCAAGCTAAAGATTCAGATGATTGACTTGTTTGACTCGTTCCCACGCTCCGCGTGGGAATGCCTACCCAGAGGCTTAGCCTCTAGTTTACCTCATTCATATTATATAGGAGGCAGAGCCTCCCAAAATACATTCCCAGGCTCAGCCTGGGAACGAGATATAAAACATCACCATGATTTTTCTTGAACTCGTTCTACAAAACTTTGGTCCCTACTTTGGGAAACAAGTCATCAATCTCGATCCAAAAATTGATAAAGACAATTCTTGCCCAATCATCCTCTTGGGTGGGATGAATGGTGGCGGAAAAACTACCCTGATGGACGCCATTCGCCTCGCGCTTTATGGACCTCGCGCCCAATGTTCGACCCGTGGAAATCTTAGCTACGGCGATTTTCTCACCCAATGCGTTAACAGCCACGCGCCGACAAATGAAAAAACCCGGATTGAATTGGCTTTTGAACACATTGAAAATGATAAGCCAGTCAAATATCGTGTTGTGCGGACTTGGGAAAAAAATCCTAAAGATGGTAAAGACCACTTAGGTATTTTGGATATTCGTGAAAATGATGAATGGCTGGACACGGCATTAGTTAATATCTGGGATGAGTATATTGAAAATCTGCTGCCTGTAGGAATTTCTAATTTGTTTCTTTTTGATGGGGAACAGGTTAAAGAACTGGCAGAACAGGAAATTCCTCCACCAATTGTCGTAGATGCGATTCGCGCACTTTTAGGATTAGAATTGGCGGAACGTTTGGCAGTTGATATAGAAATTTTAACCAATCGCAAACGTAAGGAACTTGCAGATACTAAAGATTTGGCAAATTTAGAGGAAATTGAACAAAAGCTGAAACAGCAAGAAGAAGAATACCAAGCAACTAAAGAGGTAGAGATTAGCTTGGCAACATCTCTAAAAGATGCGGAAAAAGAGCAGCAAGAAGCTTTTGATAAATTCATTTCTGAGGGCGGTAAAATTGCAGCAGAACGCACCCAGTTAGAAAAGCAGCGTGACCAAAAGAAAGCAGAGACAGAGGAATCTCGTCAAGGTATGTGTGAATTAGCGGCTGACGTTTTACCGCTAGCATTGATTGAACCTTTACTTACTCAAGCACAAACCCAAGCAGAAAAAGAATTTCGCATCTCTCAAGCACAAATTGCACGGGATATCTTATTTGAACGAGATAAACGCCTCTTAAATTGGATGAGTCAGGTAGGTATTTCAGAAGAACAAATTGACAAAATCAAAACTTTTCTCGACCAAGATGTAGAAACGTTGAATTCAAGCTTTCTACAACCTGAAGAACTTTGGTTATTAGCTGATGCTGAAACTTTGAGTCAATTGGGAAACGTTCTCTACTATTTGCAAAATACTAAAAATCTTGCCAAGCAGCAATTAGGGATTTTCAAAAATAAGGAAGAAGAAATTATCACCCTGGAACGACAAGTGCAGACTGCTGCATCACCAGAAGATTATAATAAGCTAGTCCAAGCACTGCAAAAAGCACAAAATCACGTTGCTGAAGTAAAAGCGAATTGGGAAGCAACACGCCGTCGGGTGACGGAATTAGAAGACGTCATCGAAAAGTTAAAAAAAGACTTAAAAGAATATACTGTGCAAACTATTGACCGCAAAAATAGAGAGCATATTATTGCAGCTTCTGCTAAAGTCCAAGATACACTCAAAATTTTCCGTGAAAAATTAACCCTGAGAAAACTTAATAAACTCGAAGTCGAAGTCACCGAGTGCTTCCGCTATCTCCTGCACAAATCTGATTTAGTGCATCGCGTGGCAATCGACACCCACAGCTTCAGCCTCTCACTGTATGATTTACAGGGGACACCCGTTCCCAAACATCGCCTTAGCGCTGGAGAAAAACAACTTTTAGCGATCGCCTTCCTTTGGGGATTAGCTCGTGTTTCCGGACGCCGCCTACCAGTTGCAATTGATACACCCTTAGGACGCTTAGACTCCTCCCACCGCAGTAACCTAGTTGAACGTTACTTTCCATCAGCTTCTCATCAAGTCATTCTCCTTTCCACCGACACCGAAATCGGACAAAAAGAAGTGCAAGCCTTGCGGGAAAACGAGGCGATCGCCCGCGAATACCTCCTCAAATACGACTCATCCACCCGCCAAACAACAGTCCAACCAGGCTACTTCTGGTAACCCTCTTCTTCATCTCTTCTTGGCGCTTTTGGCGTCTTGGCGGTTCGTTATTCTAAGATTCTAAGAAAACTATGGAATCCCCAATAGATCGTATCAAACTCTCTCAAACAGCCAAAGACCAACTCCTCAAACTCAGACGCAACACTAAAATCGATCAATGGAATATTCTATGTCGTTGGGCATTTTGTCGTTCCCTCGCCGAACCAACCCCACCCTCACCTGTACCAATTCCCCAAGATAGCAACGTCGAGATGACATGGCGCGTTTTTGGCGGTGAAATGTCCGATATTTTGCTACTCGCCCTCAAGCAACGCTGCTACAACGACGGCTTCGGAACAGACAAAGAAACTCTCGCCACGCAATTTCGTCTCCACTTGCATCGTGGTATTGGGTACTTAGCAGGCGATCCAAATATCAAGAAGATTGAAGATTTGATAGAACTGGCGACGAACAAGATATAAGAATTAATAAACCACAGATGGACACAGATGGACACAGATAAAAAACATCTGTGTTCATCTGTGTGTATCTGTGGTTCTTCTTAATATTATTATGTCGTTAGAGAGCTACGTAGAAATAGAACGCCATAGAGCCGCGATTGTTCGCACTGACTTATCGAGACCTGTGCGATTGGCAATAGAATGGGCAATTATAAATAAAGATACCACGTTTTTTGACTACGGATGCGGACACGGTGGCGATGTCCAGCGAGTGGCAAACTTGGGCTACAGCAGTGCAGGCTGGGACCCTTACTACTACCCGGATATTCCGCCCATTCCTGCTGATGTCGTTAACTTGGGCTTTGTCCTGAACGTGATTGAAGACCCAGAAGAACGTCGCCACGCTCTTTGCAAAGCATGGGAACTCACCCGCAAGGTCTTAATTGTCGCGGCACAAGTGCTGATAAATGCTCCCAGCAAAGCTCAACTTGCTTACGGCGATGGCATTGTAACTCGCCGCAATACTTTTCAGAAATATTACGAACAAGAAGAACTCAAAAAATACATTGATGAAGCCCTGAATGTCGATGCGGTACCAGTGGCGCTGGGCGTCTATTTTGTTTTTCGAGATGAAGCCGAAAAAGAAGGATTCAAGGCAATACGCTTTTTCTCCAGAACCTCAACGCCAAGAGTACGCATCCCTACCAAACGGTTTGAGGACTACAAAGAAAAGCTGGAACCACTGATGGATTTTTTTACCAAACGTGGGAGACTTCCAGTGAAAGGCGAATTGGATAACGAACAGGAATTACTAGGCGAATTTGGAAACTTCCGCCGTGCTTTTGCTGTAGTTTTGCAAGCCACGGATGAAGCGGAATGGGATGCGATCGCCTACCGTCGTTCTCTTGATATCCAAGTTTATCTTGCTCTCACCCATTTCGAGCAGCGCCCTGCATGGCACAAACTATCACCAGAAATGCGCCATGACATCAAAGCCTTTTTTGGCAGCTATGAGGAAGCTTGCGAAGTCGCTGACGCCAAGCTTTTTAGCTTAGGGAAACCAAGAGTCGTTCAAACTGCTTGCGAAAAAAGTAAAATTGGCAAACATACTCGCAGCGCCCTTTACGTCCATGTTTGTGCGCTTGGTGAACTCGACCCTTTGCTGCGAATTTACGAAGGCTGCGCTAGCCGCACCATAGGGCGTGTTGATGGGGCAACACTGATAAAGTTTTGTACAGATGAACCGCGTATTTCCTACCTATTTTACCCTGAATTTGATACTGATCCCCATCCAGCGTTAAAAGCAAGTATCACAATTGACTTAAAAACGTTGTACATAACTCACCGAGACTACGAACAAAGAGCAAATCCGCCAATTCTCCACCGTAAAGAAACATTTGTGACAACAAATTACCCACTCTACGAAGAATTTGCCCAACTCACCCAACAAGAACAGGAATTAGGGCTACTCAAGCACAAAAGCGACATCGGAACTCGTGAAGGTTGGGCAAAATGCCTGGCTGAACACGGTGTAGAAATTACAGGACATCAAATTTATCAAGTTAAAGACGTTTAGGAAACAGCCAAAAACTGAAAAACGCAAACTGCATAAGATTGCGGAACTTTGTGTTACATATTGGCATCTTTGCCTGACATTACACAGTAAGTGTGGCAAGATATCTGAAATTCATCCTGGTCAGGAGAATTATATAAAACAGTCAGGGTTCTCTCGCCCTCGCGGCAAGCCCATGCCTAAAAGGCAGGGGCTTGCTGATTGACTCACCTGACCAGACTGCTCGTTTAAGGCAAGAGTTTAAGACCCACTTCAGAATGCTTGCTAGTTCTGAACCCTGGAACCGAACGATTAAACAGGCTTACGGAGAATAAACCAGTGTCGTTCGGAAAGTACCGACCTTAAACAATGTCGTTCGCGCAGCGTCTCCCCTTGGGAGAAGCAAACATTACCTGTAAAAAGGATGCAGCAATGCAAAATTATGTTTTTGTTATTGACCAAAACAAGCAACCTCTTAACCCGATTCCTCCAGCACGAGCTAGAGAACTGTTAACAAAACAAAAAGCCGCAGTGTTCAGAATGTATCCGTTTACTCTGATACTCAAACACGTAGTTGACAACCTAGCACCAAGACCACTAGTGATCAAGCTTGACCCCGGTAGTCGATTCACGGGTATTGCGGTTCTTGATCAGGATAAGGTTATTTGGGCGGCTGAGTTAGAACATAGAGGGTGGCAAATTAAGGATTCTTTGGAATCAAGACGTTCATTGCGTCGCAGTCGCAGGAATCGCAAAACTCGCTATCGTCAACCGCGTTTTGATAACCGTAAACGTCCACAAGGGTGGTTACCTCCATCTTTAATGCATCGTGTTCTTACGGTTGAAACTTGGGTAAAGCGGCTTTGTTTGTACTCTCCCATTATTCAAATAGCGATGGAATTAGTCAAATTTGACACTCACAAAATGCAAAACCCAGAGGTTGATGGTGTTGAATATCAGCAGGGCGAACTCACTGGGTATGAGGTGCGGGAATATCTTCTACAGAAGTGGGGGCGTAAATGTGCGTACTGCGATAAAGAAAATGCACCACTCCAGGTTGAACATATTCACCCAAGGTCAAAAGGCGGTAGCAATCGCGTCAGCAACTTAACTCTTAGTTGTGAGCGGTGCAACGCGAAGAAAGGAGTCAAACTTGTTGATGAATTCCTTAAAAAAGATCCTGTTCGGCTAGAAAGAATTAAGCGGCAAGCCAAGCAACCACTAAAAGATGCTGCGGCGGTCAATGCAACTCGTTGGGAATTGTTTCGCACATTGAAGAATATTTTGCCTACAACTACTGGAACGGGCGGACAAACAAAGTTTAACCGCACTCGCTCATGCTTGGAAAAGCAACACTGGATTGATGCGGCTTGTGTTGGGAATATCGAAACAATTAAGTTACTAACCCAACAACCATTACGCATTAAGTGTACTGGTTGGGGAACCCGTCAAATGTGTGGTACTGACAGTTACGGTTTCCCAACTCGTCATCGTGAACGCAAACAAGTTCATTTTGGTTTCAAAACTGGCGACATCATTAAAGCTGTTGTACTTTCCGGGAAGAAAGTTGGGGAATACGTTGGTCGGGTATTATGCCGCAAAACTGGCAGTTTTGATATTGTCACTAAAGCAGGTCGTATTGCGGGTATTAGTTACAGATTTTGCACACCAATTCAACAAAAAGATGGTTACTCTTATGGTTTTTAAGATATCTGGACGGCGAATAAATTCGCCTGTTTGCTCCTGGCAGCCATGTTTAGAAAACAGGGGCTTCCGCCACGAGGAGGTTCGGTGAAAACAATTTCATCGCTTTTGCAAGTTTTTGGCAGCCGGAAGATGGCGGCTTTGTCGTTACTAGGTTTTTCATCCGGTTTGCCTTTGTATTTAACAACTCAGATGTTGCAAGCTTGGATGACTGTGGAAAATGTCGATTTGACAGTCATTGGGTTGTCTAGCCTAGTCGGTTTACCTTACTCGTTGAAGTTTGTCTGGTCGCCTCTGTTAGACCGATTTTCGCTGCCATTTTTGGGACGGCGGCGGGGTTGGTTAATTTCGATACAAGTGGCGTTGTTGATTGCGATCGCCTTCATGTCTTTGCAACAACCCAAGCAAGCATTACAACTATTAGCCATCAATGCCGTACTGATTGCCTTTTTCAGTGCGACTCAAGATATCGTCGCTGACGCCTATCGTACCGATGTCCTTCATCAACTAGAAATGGGCGCTGGTGCAGCGGTTTTTGTCTTGGGTTATCGAGTAGCGCTATTAACTACAGGTTGGTTAGCGTTCAGACTTGCAGATCAGATTCCTTGGTCATCAGTTTACTTGGTAATGGCGGGATTCATGGTGATTGGAATTCTTGGTACTTTGTTAGCACCACAACCAAAGGAAATCAGTCCACCAGAATCTTTAGCCGATGCCGTGATATTACCATTTGGGGAATTTTTCCAGCGATTGGGGTTACTCCAAGGCTTTTTAATTCTGTTGTTCATCATTCTTTACAGACTAGGTGATGCCTTAGTTGGTAATATGTCCATACCCTTTTTGCTGCAAACCGGATTTACCCAAACCGAAATAGGTGATATCCGAAATGGTATGGGACTGCTTGCTACCATTGTAGGTACTTTAGTTGGTGGTTCAATATTAAGCAAAATTGGTATCAATCGCTCAATTTGGGTGTTTGGCGTTTTGCAGGCTTTCAGTAATATTTTTTACTTTTTTCTTTCTCAAGTTGGAAAAAACTATCAATTTCTGGTAATTACAATCAATGTGGAAAACTTTTGTGCTGGGTTGGGAACAGCAGGCTTTGTTGCCTTTATGATGAGTCTTTGTAACCAGCGCTTTTCTGCCACGCAATATGCCTTACTTTCCAGCTTCATGGCTCTCAGCAATAATATTCTTGTTGCCCCAACTGGCGGATTGGCAAAAAGCACAGGTTGGTCTATGTTTTTCTTAATTAGTATAGTCGCTGCTTTGCCGGGGCTACTTCTGTTGCCATTCTTTGCCCCTTGGAACTCTAAGCCAGTGGCAATGAACAGACCAGGTCTCGACTATGAGGAATAAGGATTTATGGGGCAGAAACTAATTATTATTGTTGCAACAGCTATTCTCTTAATTACTGGCGTCTTACTTGGCTACGTTCTCTCCCAGTTAGTTCTGGGATTCTTGACGCTTAACCTACTAACATTTCTAGGAACATTTAGCCTAATTGTCATTTTTGGTACGCTTTATTATGTTTTATTTTGGGAGTTTAGAAGACAACAGTCGCAAACAGGTCCCGGAAGAACGCGACGTTCAACAACAGAGGAGCGTTCAGTTGATGTCAATCTCAAAAACAGGCTCATCTCTTTAGCTGGTGATGTTGCTAGCGCCGAACGGCTAGTCAATCAGACAAAGCAAGATTACCCTGGTATGCCAGAAAATTGGTATTGGGAAAAAGCAATTGCTGACTTAGAACGCGATCGCCCTTAGGGGCGCTGTTCCTTACCCAATCGCCCGTAGCCCTCAGTTATGTGCGCTCTTAGCATCGGGAGCAGCATACGCTTTGCGATCGCCCTTAAAAAGCATCACTCAGTCCAACAAGCCTCAAGCCCTGCTAAAAGCAAAGCTTGAGGCTCATTCACAGCTAGTAGGTGCTTTACAATCAGCGAAGTGTTTTCTTTAAAATTACGCAAAAATCGCTAAAATAAACCAAGAAAGCTTCACAATACTTTAAGTAAAATTCTCATAAAAATTCGCTGTTGGTTGCAAAATACAAAGAATATGGCTATATTTCGTCAGTACATCGCCCCGTTCATCGTGGTGCTGATATTCCTCACTGCCCTTGTAGCAGTAAGCGCCCGCATCTTTTTACCCTCTGATATGGCTGCACCCGCCCCGATTGAAGAAAATAGGCAGATAAGCAGATGGGAAAATGGGGGTTTGGGGTTCCCTGTGGAGTTGGGGACGGTAGGAAAAATCAATTCCTCCTTGTCCTCGTTGTCCTCCTTGTCTCATTCTTTAAGTGTCTAAGGAACTGCTACCGGGTTACAAAATTCGCCGTGGTTCTACCTTGGATAAGGCGCTGCTAGTGAAATTCATGCAGCGAACTTACCAAGAAGCCTACCCACAGCAAGATTTCTCCCATTTAGCCAGAACAGTCGAGCAATACTTCTCCAACGACACCCCTGTGTGGTGGGTAGACTTTGCAGGAGAAGAACTCAGGCGAGAGGGAATAACATCCCCCTCATCCCCCTCATCCCCCGTTGCGTGTCTCTGGGTGGGAAATGCCATAGATCAAGTGCAGGGAACGCGCCATGCTCACATCTTTTTACTCTACGTTGTGCCAGAACACAGACAACGAGGTATCGGCACAGCTTTGATGCGATATGTAGAAGATTGGGCAAAGGCGAGAGGCGATCACCAAATTGGATTGCAAGTGTTTCAAAGCAACACAGCCGCATTAAATCTTTACAATCAGTTAGGTTATCAAACCCAGTCACTATGGATGGTAAAATCTCTTGATAGTTCAAGGAAATAGGGGTGTAGAAAAATTTTTGAATGTTGAATTTTCAAAGAACTTGCCTTACCCCTTATCCTTATAGTTAGAAAAATAAATAGTTAGAAAAATAAACTACTATTAAGAGTTTGACTTATTGACATGGGGGGTTATATGTTAATCCCTATCAGGGATTGAAACTATGTATGACGAAGACGACCTCAGCCTACTAGATGTCGAAGCAGAGCTAGAAAGCCCTCTGGATCATATGGAACCGCTCTCTGCCCAAACAGAGACGCCAAAGCCGAATCCAGAGCAGATGCTAGCATTATTAGAACATCCTCAGCCACAGCAAAGGATGCTGGCAGCGCGTGCTTTTTGCGACATAGAAGATGCGAGGGCGACTCCGCATCTGATTCGCTTGTTAACTGATACCTGTCCCTTGGTGCGCGTGAGTGCGGCATATGGTATCGGAAGAAACCCAAATCCAGATGCTGTTGAACCGTTGATTGCCCAGTTAAACCGAGATTGGAACGGCTACGTGCGTAAAGGAGTCGTTTGGGCATTGGGAAACTGCCGCGATCGCCGAAGTCTCGCACCCCTAGCAGACGCTTTAAGAACCGATATTTCCGCAGTACGTTTGTGGGCAGCCAGCGCCTTGGCGCAGATGGCAGACGTGGGTTACGAGACAGTTGTGGGAGCAATACCAGCCTTGATTGCAGCCTTGGTGCAAGATCCTGTAGCAGCAGTGCGAAGTAATTGTGCTTGGGCGATTGGACAACTGTGTCGCGAACTGCCTTCTAACGTAGTTTACGCCACCGCTATTGATGCATTAATTCAAGCATTTGCCGAAGACCAAGATTTGGGAGTGCGGGAAGACACCAAAGCAGCCCTTCTGGGAGTCGGCGATCCCCGTGGACTTCAATTGATTGAAACACTTGAACAAGAAGGATGGTTTTAACAAGTTAAAAGTTAAAAGTTAAAACTCAAAAGAAATTTCTTTTTACTTTTGCCTTTTTACTTTTAACTTTTTCCGCCCGTATACTGAATCCGATAAATACGGTTATTCGCTTCCTCTGTGACTAAAAGACTACCGTCAGGTAAGACGAGCAAGCCTACAGGACGTCCCCATGTAGTTGGTATAGCAGGGTCTAGCAGGAATCCTGTCAGGAAGTCTTCATAGTAACCTTGCGGTTGCCCTTTCGTATCAAATGGAACAAAAGCAACTTTATAGCCAGTGCCGCGATCGCGGTTCCACGAACCACGAAAGGTAACAAAAGCACCATTACGATACTTTTGGGGGAACGTCTGACCGTCATAGAATTGCAATCCCAACGCGGCTGAGTGCGCTTGAAACAGCACATCTGGGGTGCGGGTACGGGCTGCTAAATCAGGGCGTTTACTTTTGTCACTCGTCTTCTGACGTGGGTCAAGGTTATTTGGTGCTAGATATGTATAAGGCCAGCCATAGAATTCCCCTTGCCGAATGCGTGTTAAATAGTCTGGTACCAGGTCATCGCCTATACCATCCCGTTCATTGACAGATGTGTAAAGTTCCTTAGTCACAGGGTGAAAGTCCAAACCGACTGGATTACGCAACCCAGATGCAAAAGTCTGCTTCTGGGAACCGTCCAAATTCATCACCTGCACCGAAGCCCGTGGGAGTGGTTCTTCATCTACGTTGGTTCCTGAACCAATAGAAACGTACAGCTTATTGCCATCAGGCGAAACAACGACATTGCGCGTCCAGTGGTTGTTGTAGCCACTAGCAGGCAGATCAGCGATTTTTGTGGCAGTACCAGTGATTTCCTGCTGACCTTTGGCGTAAGGAAACCGCAACACCGCATCAGTGTTACCCAGGAAAAAGGAATTATCTGCAAAAGCCATCCCAAGGGGTCTATTTAGTCCGTTTGCCGCACTAGCAAAGGTGTTTTTGACATCAGCCACTCCATCACCGTTTGTATCGCGTAGTAAACGAATACGGTTTTGCTTGGTTTCTGTCACCAGCACATCACCGTTGGGAGTTAAAGCTAACCAGCGTGGCGCATCTAAACCGTCAGCAAAAACGTTGACCACAAAGCCAGGGGGTACACGCAGAGTCGGGTTGGCTGGAATTGGCACTACATTAGGTGACTTTGAGGCACTTTCAGTAGCGAAGGGTTTTGGCAAATCACCGACATTAATGCGGATGGGTGTGGGTGAAAGTGGTTCAGTACGAACAAGATTTTTTGGCTGTGTAGAATTCTGTGCTATTTGACCAGAAGCTGGAGAAGATTGGGGTGTGGCTTCTTCCAAAGAAGCGCGAGTCTGGTCACAGGCTGCTGCTGTAAACAGTAGCAGAAAAAGCAGCAAGCAACGCAGATGTTTCATAGTAGCAATTTCAAGAATGATGCACGTTCTCTTCAAAATTAGACTAGATGTTCCAAAACTGCCACCATTCTAAAGTCCGATTTTTACCATTTCATATATATAGCGCAATTCAATTGAATGAAGTAATTATTTATCTGTGTCCATCTGTGTCCATCTGTGGTTCATTATTTCTTTGTGTTCCTTCCTCTAAGATCAAGCCTCGAGTTGCAACAGTGAGTCGTCAGAGGCTCCAAACCCTCGTTACCTCTTTCAACCTGGTAACTTTGATATTAGAGCCTCTGGCTCTTGTTGGGTGCAAGATCTGAGTCCTCAAATACAGGGAAGCACCACCTGCACAACTGTTTTTTCTCCAAGCTGACTCTGGATGTTCAGTTTGCCTCCGTGTAATTCAACCATACGTTTAGCAATGATTAAACCCAAACCCAAACCTTGTTGTTCATAAAGTTGGCGCTCAAATTGCCGATATGCTCCCAATTCAGCAATTTGAGCGGCTGTCAGACCTCGCCCGTGGTCGGTAAGTGATATAGTAAGTTGATTGCTAACCAAAGTACTTACAAGATGAATTCTTGTTCCTGATTCTGAAAACTTCAAGGCATTATCAATTAATTCTTCAATAATTTTATAAAGTCTTGTTTCACAAATTTGTAGACAACAACGAGTTTGGAAATTCACTTGTAAATCTGCATCACGTCCTGCTTGTTTAGCTTGTTCGGTAATTAAATTTTTCAACCCGATTGAAGGGAAAATCGTTTTCTGGCTTCGCAACTGGTTAATTCGTTTTGAATCTGTTGCTATAATTTCGAGTTCCGCATAAAGTAAAAAGTTCTGAACTAATCTGTGTAAGCGTTCTCCCGACAGATGAATAAATAAAGCCATATCACGGATTTCTTCCCGAGAAAGAGTATTAGCTTCTTTCATTAAAAGTTCTGAAAAACCCAAAATACCATTGAGTGGTGTCCTCATTTCGTGAGGAAGGGACATAGTAATACTACTACGCAACTCGTCTAACCTTTTCTCTGACTGCTGATGAATGGTAACTTGTTTTTCTAATCGGGAGAAAATTGCAGCTAGTAGTTCTGCGCGGGTGAAAGGTTTTGTTATGTAATCATCAGCTCCCAACTCCATCCCTTGGCGGAAGTCAGTTTTGTCACTTTTAGCTGTCAAAAAAATCAACGGAATCGTTGCTGTTGTGGCTTGTTGACGTAATATATTTAAAACACCATGACCGTCTAGTTCTGGCATCATCACATCACAAATGACCAAATCGGGAATTTCCTGTTGAGCTAACTGCACGCCAATGCGACCATTTTCTGCAGCAATGACATCGAAATCCTCATAGGTTAGTAATTCGCAAAGATTCTGCCGTACACTAATCTCATCTTCTATGACTAAAATTTTATACATACTTAATCAAACTTAACAATAGAAATTATTTATATTTGTGATTTCATTTACTATTATTTATCTCAACTTGGTTGGTAGTAGTGCTTCAGCACTAACTACAAACCATTATTACAGCAGGTTGTATCTTTTTTGAGGTACATCTTTTCAACTCGCAAGCCAGAGATAAAGCAAATTTTACTTCTGAGTTGTGAGTTGTGAGTTGTGAGTTCTGCTGTATCAAACCTATACATTCAACCGTTTGTTAGCAAACAAAATCTTTTCAAATTCTGCGGCGCTTAACGGACGGCTAAAGAGAAAACCTTGCATAGCATCACATTTATATCCGCGTAAAAAATCAAGTTCTTGTTCCGTTTCCACACCTTCAGCAACTGTCTGAATCTTGAGATTACGCCCCATTTCAATCAATGCCGTTGTAATTGCTGCTTTTTGGGAATCATTTGCAATATCTTGAATAAAGTAACGGTCTATTTTTAACGTATCAATCGGTAATTGCTTCAAATACATTAAAGCAGAATATCCAGCACCAAAATCATCAATAGCTATTTTTACACCGAACGAGTGTACTTCCTTCATAGTAGAAGTAGCGTTATTGACATCTTGCATAATTATGTTTTCTGTTAACTCTAATTCTAAACAATTTGGCAGCAAATCGTTTACTAATAAAAATTTCATTATTTTTTCACTAAAATCAGGTTGAACCAACTGATGTGATGATAGGTTAACAGCGACACGTAACTCAGAAAAACCTGCATTATGCCAGAGTTTAGTTTGTTTACAAGCATTTTTTAAAACCCAATCACCAATAGGGAGAATTAAACCAGTAGATTCAGCCAAAGGAATCAATTGTGTAGGAGAAACCATCCCCAATTCGGGATGCTGCCAACGTAATAAACTTTCAGCAGCGATGATTTTACCAGAACGAAGATCGACTATAGGTTGATAGTAAACTAGAAATTGTTGAAAATCTCTTTGTTCTAAAGTACGACGCAAGCACATTTCTATCATCTGTACTCTGGGAGAAATAGTCTGAGTTTCAAATTTTGTAGATACTTGCTTTGTTAAATTCGCTTGCTTGCTCAAGCGACTTGCGATCGCACTTAATAATTCATCACGAGTAAATGGTTTCGTCAGATAGTCATCAGCACCCAATTCCATCCCTTGACGAAAATCAGCCCTAGCGGCTCTAGCTGTCAGAAAAATAAACGGAATGCTTGCTGTTACTGGTTCTTCACGTAATGCTATCAGTACGCCATAACCATCAATTTCTGGCATCATCAAGTCGCATAGAATTAAATCGGGAACTTCCGAAACTGCTAATTCTACCCCAATGCGTCCGTCTTCAGCAGCAATAGTATCGAAATGTTCTGCTTCCAACAAATCCAGAATATTTTCTCGTACTGATTTTTCGTCTTCAATGACTAAAATTTTGGTCATAGTTTGCCTCTGTTTTGGTGTGACTATTTAACGGCAGAGTTACAGTAAATATTGTTCCCACTCCGACTTCACTTTTTACAGCAATTTCACCATTGTGGGTATCCACGCACTTTTTGACAATTGCTAATCCTAACCCCGTGCCTTGGATGTTACCCACATTCGTAGCTCGATGAAAAGACTCAAACAGGTAGGGTAAGTCTTCTGGTGGAATGCCTATTCCTTGGTCTTGAATTGTAAATACTGCTAGCCCATCCTTAAACGTAAGAGAAAATCTGACAGTACTACCAGTTGGAGAATACTTAATTGCATTCCAGAGTAAATTACTAAGGATATGTTCTAGCAATTTCTCATCCATACAACACGGCATCGAATCATCTTGACGAATAAAGTTGATTGCATGGTGATTGTTGGCATTCAGTTGTAATTCTTCCACTAAATAATCGCAGTATTTCACTAAATCGAAGGGGACGGGTATAAAATCTAGTTTCCCTGCCTCTGCTTTGCCAATCACCAATACATTGTTTAACATCTCAGTCATATGCTTAACAGCAGTTTGAATGCGATGCAGGTGCGCCAGTTGTTTTTCCTCTGTCCACTTATGCTGGTAGTGTTCCAGTAACTCCGATGAGGAAAGAATAGTACTTAAAGGTGTACGGAACTCATGGTTCGTCATGGCCACAAAGCGAGATTTGAGTTCATTAAGTTCTTTTTCTTTGTGCAGCGCAGCTTTCAGTTCCTCTTCTAGTTGCTTGCGTTCTGTGATATCTAGCCAGTAACCGACAATTTCTAATGGATTACCAGCATCATCCAGCACAAGCTTGGTTTGATCGTACATCCATCGATATGTGCCATCCTTATGCAAAAAGCGGTACTCCTGGCTGTGTTGTCCTTGCTGTATCAGTTTTGCCGTCGCAGCAAAGACTTGCTGTAAGTCTTCCGGGTGAACATGGCTAGCCCAAAAGTTCGGACTTTCCATAAATTCCTGTACTTCATATCCCACCATAGTGACAACGTTTTCACTCATAAAGGTAATGCTATGGTCACCGTAAATTTTGCAGCTATAAATCACACCTGGACTAGAAGAAAGTAAATATTGTAACCGCTCTTGGAATACTAATAGCGCCACCTCTGCCTGCTTGCGCTCTGTGATATCACTTTGAATACCAATATAATGAGTGAATCTGCCATGAATGTCATAAACCGGAGAAATACTTATCTCATTCCAAAACAGAGTCCCATCTTTACGGTAATTACGTAAAACCACGGTACAGCTTTTTCCTTGGGTAATGGCGTCGTGTAGTTCGGTTATCCCTGGTTGATTGAGATCAGCACCATGCAGAAAACTGCTGTTTTTCCCAATCACTTCCGCTACTGAATAACCAGTGATTTGCTCCAACGCTGGATTAGCATATATGATTGGCGAGTTTGGCATGGTGACATCAGCAATCATGATGCCATTACTGCTAGCTGCGATCGCGCGATCGCGCAGTTGTAAACTTTCTTCTGCTTGTTTGCGTTCTGTGATATCAGTATGAATACCGACAGAGCCGATGATTTTGCCAGTGGTATCTTTAATCGCATCACCACGTAATTCGATTTGGATGATACGACCACTGCGAGTTTTCATCCTCACTTCACCGCGCCATGATTCTCCTGTGTTGACACTTGCAAAAATTTGTTCACACTCTGCCTTGCTGGTATAAATAGCTGGTGGTCCCCCAGCTGCTTGTAACTCCTCCAAGGTGTACTCAAATAATTTGACAAATGCTGGATTAAGGTAAATGACCTCACCTGTGATATCAGCCATGCCTATGGCATCGCTGGTGCTTTCTATGGCTTTGCGAAAGCGCAAAAGCGACTCCTCGGCTAATTTGCGCTCAGTGATGTCTGTAGAGATGCCGCAAACAGCATAAGGGATTTCATTGGCATCTTTTAGAGGAAACTTCACACAAAGGTAGGTGTGTAGCCCATCCTCGTGGGGGACGACTTCTTCAACTTCTATCGGTTTGCCTTGTGTGATCACCTTGTGGTTATTTGCGGCAAGCTTATGAGCAATGTCGTGCGACCACATATCATATATGGTTTTGCCTACAATCTGCTCTTTGCTAATTTTGAAACGCTTTTCATACTGGTGGTTGACCAACAGGTATCTATATTCAGTATCTATTAGGTAAATGAAAGCTGGGGAGTTGTCCAAAATCGCCTGCAGTCGTTCCTGAGTCTCCCGCAATACTGCCTCTCCTCGCTTGCGCTCAGTAATGTCTCGGCCAACGCCACGATAACCCCGAAATTTACCCTCAGCATCGAATATGGGAACCCCACTGGTTTCGCAAATAACTAAATGCCCATCTTTATGAGTATTTGTGTTCTCCAGACATTTGAATGGTTGTTGTGCAGCAGCAATTGGGGCAAATATATTAGCAACATGCTCGGCTTCTTGCGGTGGCATCAAGTCAAAAGGAGTTTTGCCCAACACGAATTGCGGCTGGTAACCCAACAGCTCGTATATTTTTGGACTTGCATAAGTGTAGACAGTGTTCTCATCTACTTCCCAAACCCAATCGCTGCTCGTTTCAACTAAATTACGGAAACGCTCTTTGCTGCGTTTGAGCGCCTCTTGTGCCTGCTTTTGATCGTGAATGTCTGTGTCTGTCCCAAACCAGCTTAAGATTTGTCCTTGCTTATCACACAGGGGTAAAGCACGTGATAAATGCCAACGGTAAGAATTATCAGACCTTTTGAATAGACGTGCCTCAACCTCAAAGATTTCACCAGTGAAGAGTGATGTTGTCCAACGCTCAAGACACCTTGGCAAATCTTCAGGATGTATCCATTGTTGCCAATTCCAGCCTTGAATCTCCTCTTGAGTGCAGCCGTAGTAGTCGAGCAATCGCTGGTTAACGTACTTAAGGCTACCATTCGCTTGAGCGAACCAGACTAGCTGAGGTATGGATTCAACCAAAAAGCGAAAGCGCTCTTCACTTTGTTCTAGCGCTTCTTGTGCCTGCTTGCGCTCAGTTATATCTTCACAAGTGCCAAGAACCCCTATCACATTGCCTTCAGCATCGTGAAGTGGAATTCTACTTACCTCTAGCCAAAGTTGTGTGCCATCCTTTTGGAGGTGGGGAATGATAACGCTATATTCTGGCGTATCAGTCTGCATCACCCTAAGGTCAGATTCACGGTAGAGATCTGCTTCCTCCTTTTGAGGGAGTAAATCATAGTCAGTCTTGCCCACAACATCTTCTGGACTCTCAAGACCAGCTATTTCGGCAAAGACGCGATTACAACCCAAAAATACAGAAGCTGTATCTTTCCAGAAAATAGTCTGGGGGATGTTGTCCATGACGAGCTGCAACATTTCCTGCGATTGCCGCAGTTGCTCTTGTGCATACAAGCGATCGCTCATTTCATTAATGAGTTGCCGATTTATTTCGTTAACAGCCCTTGTTCGCTCCTCAACTCGCCTTTCTAGGTCTGCGTTTGCCTGCTGCAGTTCTGCCTGTGCCTGTTGCAGTGCTGCTTCTGCCTGCACACGTTCAGTAATATCTGTACAGCAGCCAATGTAACCGATAAAGCTGCCATCAGATGCAAACCTGGGAACGCCCATGTTGATCAGCCAACGATATTCTCCATCTGCATGCAAATAACGACAGACATACTGGAAACGCTGATGCTTTTTGAATGCAGATAGGTATATCTCAAAACAGCGCTGTTTATCTTCAGGATGAATTCCTTCTGCCCAACCTTCACCCAGTAACTCTTCTAAAGGTCGTCCTGTAAATTCCAGACAATATTGGTTGAGAAACGTACCCGAACCATTAGCATCATTCATCCAAATCAGGACTGGTGCTTCGTCTGCGAGTTTACGAAAGCGCTCTTCACTCTCGCGTAACGCTTCAGTCGCTCTTTTTTGCTCGGTAATGTCTTCGCTGATCCCAAAGATGCGGTATTCTCCCAGTTCATTTTTTACGGGAACGGCTCGCGTCCAAACCCAGCGCTCCTCGCCGTCAGGACGGACAATGCGATATTCGTGGCTGTAAAGATTACCTGATTCAAGGGTCTTGATTGCTGCGATAACGCGATCGCGCTCTTGTGGATGGATAGCCTCTATAAAGTCAAAAGGATTTTCGTAAAGGCGATCGCGGCTGCGTCCCCAAATTTCTTCGTATGCCGGATTAATATAAACGATTTTGTTCTGTTTGAGGTCTCGCACAAACAAAACTTGGCGAATATTTTCTGCTGTTTGTCTGAAGAGTTCTTCACTCGACCGTAGCGCTTCTTCTGCCAGTTTGCGCTCAGTAATATCTCGTTGTGTGCAAACAAAATGAGTAATTTTGCCTTCGCAATATGCAATTGGGGCTATGTTAACCTCAACCCAGTATGTACAACAGCCGTTTTTGTGGTAATTAATGAATTCTGTTCTAATGGACGAGCCATCCCTAAGCGCCGTGCAAATTCTATCTATCTCGCTGCTAGAAGTTTTTTCACCATATAAAGTCGGTAGCGTTTTGCCAATAATTTCACAAGCTGACCAACCGCTCATACGGGTAAAAGCTTCGTTGACATAGACTATACGCCAACCCAATGGATCATCCAGCCCCTGAGCTTCAATGATCACAATAGCGTCGTTGCCATTGACTACAGCAGCCTCCAGCAAGCGCCCTTGTGCCTCGGTTTGCGTTAATTCGCTTGTTTCCCCTGCTTGTTGTTCGAGTGCTTGACAAATCGTTTCATAAGTGCATAAACCCACGAGTTGACCTTGATCATCAACTAGTGGTATGAAATACAAACGATATTGGCGTAAAAATGACAATATTGATATTACACTAGAAACCTCAGAGCATTTTAGGGTGAGTACTGAAGTCTCCATGACTTCAGATATTTTAGCTGTTTGTAGGTTTACGTCTGAGTACAAAAGCTGCAATGCATCATCCTGTGTGAACCACCCCACTACCTGCAAATTCTCAACTATCAACGCACAACCTGCTTGCGGTTGACGCTGACTCATCAAAGCAACTACATCTGACAATGGTGTATCAGGTACAACACTCAGGGGAGAAAAGTCAATTGCAGAATCCAACGATGGTAGTGAGATAAATTGAGCAAAGGCGTGCATAAATGTTTGCAATAGCTTATAGCACAAAAATGTTCTAGATCTATGAGGTAATGTCTTTAATTATTTTCCATTATTTTTACGTTTTTTCTCAGTAATTTCTTGCGTAAAATCCCTTAAATTAGTTAAATTTTATACTAAATTTTAATCGAATGCATATTAAGAGGAAGTCAAGACAGTAGAGGGGAAGAAATTAAGCTGTTACGTACTTCAGTTGCATCTTTTAGCGTTAAGCAAAACTCTTCCATTCTTCTGTCCATCCTCCGTTTCATCAGAGGTTGCCGGATTTTTACACGTTTTAGCCCAACACGAGTGCAAGTTCAAGGAACCTTTTATTCTTCAACGCTCCGAACGGGTAAAGGTTACTGGGCTTGGGTGAAAGAAGGAGAGAAACACCTTTGCGCCTTCCCCTTTACCCCTTAACCGAACCGTATTGAGACAAGGGGGACAAGGAGGAATTTGCTTCCTTGTCTTCCCCCTCTCCCAAGTCTTGGCTTGTCTAATAAATTATTGCAAAAGATCTAAGAATGAAAGCGCACTAGTACAGCGCGGCGGAAATAAGTCGTCAACCCCTCCGGGGAATTCAAAATTCACGCATTCGCTCATTCAAAATGGAAGACCCCACGGATGAATCCGGGGGCTTGAATAATTAGCTTGTGCATCTTTTCGTCTCCATGAATAAATTCAGGGGCTTGTATCCTTTTCTTGTTCGGTCAGTTAGAAATCACTTCTTAGACAGACAGGATAAGCATTGCTGAGTTCCTAGCTGCGGTTTCTGAGTTCTGAGTTCTTGCACTAGGGATGCAACTGTACCCGTTCTCCGTAACGCAATAACTTTTCTATCGTGGCGAGACGATTTTCCCAAACTTTGACTTGATATGGATTTTCCAGAGCTTGTAGACGCATCCACACTCTAAATTGAGACTGTAACCTTAAAAGCGACGCTCTTGCTGTTACCAACTTAGTTTGATTTGGGTTAGTAGCCAGCTGATTTAAAGCATTTTCCACAACTTCTGCTTGGGAGTTAAAAGTTGAAAGCGTTGTGGAAGGTATTCGCAGCTTGTTGTTTTGCAATGCCAATTTCCACTCACTTTGTAGGGCTGTGTAACGGACAGCAGCAGTTTGAAAAGGTTTGCGGTGCGGAATCGGTTCTTTTTGTCCGGATTGAACGTTACCTTGAGTATTATTAAAGACTTTATTCAGGTCATTGGTGAAATTCTCTGCAGCAAACAAAGCGTAACCAATAACAGGCAAATCTCTCAGCAGTTGAATTTGATCAAATGCTCCGACTGTCTGCAAAGAAAGCAGGCGAATTCCTGGTACCAACAGCGAAGAACCCAGTTGTGTAGAAGATGTTATCCAAGGTTGTGCGAGTCGCTCAAAGCGCGGGGTATCCTGAGCATAAGTCATGGGGACAATTAAATCGATATCGCCACGTCTTGCCCAAACCTCCCAGTGTTGCTGTAGCTTCTGAATCCGTTCTTGTTCTGGAAGGGGAAAAACAGCAGCCGATAAAATCAAATTAGGTCGCTTTTTTCGCAGTTGCTGTGACACTTGAGCAACAAAGTTATCAATTTGCTGGGTACGGAATTCTGTCCACTTTTGCCACAGCTGTCGTTCTCTTGGAGAAATCCTCACTGGATCTACACCAGCGATTTGCTGAAACTGCTCTCTAGCCGCCTTGCCATAACCATAAATCCGGTTAGCGGCTGGGTCTTGGAAGGGATAGCGAATGTAATCTAGTTGTAGACCATCCACGTCATAACGGCTGACAATTTCCTCGTACAAACTCAGCAAGTACTGCCGCACTTGGGGATTTGCCGGGTCTAAGAATGGCTTGCTTTGTCCAGAAGGAACCATTTGACCGCGATTATCGTATCCTGCCCAATCAGGATAAGCAGCAAGCACTGGTCCTGGGTAGTTCGGATCTATATTGAGCAGTTCATTGTGTTTTCGATTGCCAGCAGCAAAAGCCCAAACCCAAGCGTGTAATTCTATACCTCGCTCGTGAGCTAACTTGACTCCAGATGCCAATGGGTCCCAACCGCGAACTAAAGGGTTTTGCTGGGGCGTAATTTTGCTGGGATAGATCGTGTAGCCAGCATTTACCGTTTCAAAAAATACTGTGTTAATTCCGGCTTGCGCTATGCGGTCAAAAATCAGAGCGAGTCCCTGCTCGTTTCTCGCACGGATAATCGTTCCCCGGTCGAGCCATATCGCCCTGATTTCTGGTTGCGCCAGTCTCCGATTCAAAGGAAATTGGTTCCATAAATTTGCTTTTGCTACCAACCATTGCTGACGAGCCTGAGCGTAATTTTTCTGTGCAATCAATTGGGGCAAGTTTTTCGCAACTTCGCGAGCAGCATCTAAAGCTTGCTCTACGTTCACAACTGCTCCTCCAGGTCTTGTTGAGGCAACTTGCGATTGTTGCGTCTTTGCTAACTGGGCGTTGTCGTCATTTTCAGAAAGAGCTCGTGCTGCTAAATTAGCACTCTCGACTCTACCAATAAGTTTTTCTAGCTCGTACTGCAGGGTGAGCGTTTCAGTTTGGCTAATTGGTGCTTGCGAGTTAGGGACAACATCGAAACGCACCGCTGTTTCAAGTTGGTCAATAGCCTCATCTGATTTTGGGGGTGTGACACTAGGAACAGGTCTGGGTAGAGGAGCTGTGGCAATCTTGGGAGATGGGGGAGATGAGGGGGATGAGGAAGATGAGGGGGATGAGGAGGATGAGGAAGATGAGGGAGATGAGGAAGATGAGGGGGATGAGGGAGTGCGGGAACTAGGGGTAGATGGGGAAGTGGAGGAAGTCTTTTCTCCCCCTGCTGACCTGCTGACCTGCTGACCTGCTGACCTGCTGACCTGCTGACCTGCTCTGGCTTGTCCTCTCGCCGGAGTTGCTGGTGCTTTCGCCACCACAGTGGTGGAGCAGGTTTGAGAACCTCCTGCTACTTTAGTTGGGGCAGTTGTGGGCTTTTTTACATATCGGTTGATGGTCGTCTGTAACCAAGCAGTATCTAACTGAGCTGGTGAAGCCGCATCTACACCCCAGCGCCAGCCAAAAAAGGTAGAACGCTCATTCGCTACCACTGCTGCTGGATTATCTTTGGAACCCCAAACAGCAGCAGCTTGAGTTGTGAAGTTATCAGGAATGACGACGCCACCGCGTACCTGACCAAAGAGTCCGTTTTGATTTGCCCATTCTAGGAATTTTGCTTTTGGTGATGGTTGTAGCTTTTGTGGACTATCAAGGCTGAATCCCCAATAGCCGCCTAGAAGAGTTCGCAGTAGCTGTCGCACTCCCGGCGCTGACAAACTCCCTACAGGACCGCTGGCAATTACGCGCCCTCCCTTGCTCATCCACTCTTCTAGGGCAATGGCTTGTGCGGGCGATAATAACTCGATATTTGGCAAAAATAAAACCACGCGATCGCCCCAATCTGCTGCATCCTTCACACTCGCTAGAGAAATCACGCAATACTTCACCCCACCCGCCTGCAAGCGGTTTGTGATTCCCGTCCACTGATTTGCATTTTCTTCGCTATGGACTATGCTCAATATCGGTTCTGAAGTTGCCGCGCTGGCTGGCAAAATGTTTAATAGATTAAATATTAAAAAATTAAAATTTAGAATTAATATTCCTGCTTTTTTAATTTTCAATTTTATTTTTTTACTTCGTCTTTTCTGATTTCTCACTCTTTACCCTCACCTTGAAAAATTCAAACTTCAAAATTCAAACTATGCCTACGGCACCCTGCGCGAACAAAAATAAATAACTTAATGATGAATTTTGAAATCAAACTATAAAATCTTAACTCTTGTCTCCGTTAAGTGGTTTGATGCACTTTTGAATGAATTCTTCTACTCCCGCTACTGGAAATATTTTTGTATCGAGCTTACAAGCCACATCCTCAACACTTATATCATCTAAAAATACCAATTCACCATGTTTTAGCATGACACTTGGCAGCAAAATTCCATCTCCCAAATCTTGCCCCTGTAATTTCAAAAGCAAATCATGACCAGTTAGCAAGCCAGTAACGGTAATACTTTGTCCCCAGTAATCGCTTGACAAAGCACACATTTTGATCTCTAAACCATCAACAGAATTCAATTGCTTCAAAATAGGTTGAAACGCTTGTTCTACTGCATTACCAACTATCCAAGTCAATTTTCTCGGCTGAACTTTTGGCGGTAGTAACTTGTTTGCTGTTTCGGCAAACTGCTTGAGAAACAAACGAATCGAACCGACACCGTTATCTATTTGAGGATAATCTTTGTATTCTGCTTCGGTTGGTAATTCCTCTCCAGCAATCAAAAACCACTCATCAGCTAGCCAAACACAGCTTTGTCCTTGTTTCTTTTGAAATTCCTGCTGTAGCGATCGCACCTGGGAAATGACTTCTCGTGCTTTTTCTCTGGTGACAGGCGTGAGTTCATCTTCTTGGGGACGAAACCGCGTTAAACCCACTGGTACCACTGCCACAGAGGCAACAGCAGGCACTTCTCCAGTATGAAAAGACGCTAAATCTCTTAACGTCCGTTCCAGATGAATGCCATCATTGATACCAGGACAAACTACGACTTGTGCGTGAATTTGCAGTCTCCTTTTTTGGAACCACTTGATTTGCTGCAAGATTTGTCCTGCACGAGAATTTTTCAGCAGTCTAATTCTAACATCGGGTTCCGTCGCATGAACCGACACATACAAAGGAGATAGCCGCATATTTTCAATTCGCTGCCATTCTCGTTCTGTTAAATTTGTGAGAGTTAAGTAGGAGCCATACAAAAAACTCAGGCGATAATCATCGTCCTTTAGGTACAAACTTGAGCGCTTACCTGGTGGTTGCTGATCAATAAAGCAAAACGGGCAACGGTTATTACACTGAATCAAACCATCAAATAGAGCTGTTTCAAACTCTAGCCCTAAGTCGTCGTCATAGTCTTTTTCAATTTCAAGATGATGAGTTTTGCCAGCAGCGTCTAAAACTTCTAGTTCTAGTACCTCATCAGCACACAAAAACTGATAATCTATCAAATCGCGAGGATGTGTACCGTTGATGCTGACAATTGCATCTCCCGGTTCAAATCCAATTTCTGCGGCGATGGACTCTGGTAGGACTTTTGTAATTCGGGCAGGACGAATGGTAGTCATAAGTTGTCAGTTATAATATACGGGCTATTTATTATGTATTAGTTAATATGCGATAATTAATCGTCTGGGAAGTTGTAGAGTCAAACGAGTGATACTCTACAAGCTTATAATTTATCGCTACTGATTTTAACTTACCTGGAATCAAAGTAATATTTATAATTTATCCAAGAGTCGATAATAGACTTTAATTGATTTAATAAAGAACAAAAATCAGTGTATTAACTTTATTTTGCATAAAATAGACCTCTTGCGGAATATAAGTTCTATCTGTGTCCATCTGTGTCCATCTGTGGTTAGTTATTCTTTTTTTTCGACTTTTGCAAGAAGTCTAATGAAATCTCTCTATGATTATCAACGTTTAAAGTCGTAACAGCAGTGTAGAGTTCGAGTGCCAAAAATAATCTCAAGCAACCGTGTACTGGTGGTAACTTTATTACTGAGTATCGCACTACTTTTTATGATAGGGATTTCCCTATCATTTGGAGCAGTAGCGATGACTCCAGCCCAATTATGGCAAGCAATACTGCGTAAAGGAGACACACTCACTCAAACGATTATCTGGGATTTACGACTACCGCGTACCCTAGCCGCAATGCTAGTCGGTGCAGCCTTAGGAATGTCTGGCGCACTGCTTCAGGGAATGCTACGAAACGGACTCGCAGATCCGTTCTTACTTGGTATTTCTGCTGGTGCAGGTTTGGTAGTTGTGCCAATAATCACCCTTGGGGTATTGCAGAGTTGGGTTCCTTTGGCTGCTTGGATTGGCAGTTTATTAACAACTATTTTCGTTTATTTTCTGGCTCGCAGTGCTGATGGTATTTCCATTGAACGGTTAATTTTGGGTGGAGTCGCAGTGAGTTCATTATTTGGGGCGATTCAATCGGTATTGTTGCTACTGGCAGACGATGGACGGGTGCAAGCGGCGTTAAATTGGTTAATTGGTAGTTTGAATGGAAGAGGATGGAATCTGGTAGCGATCGCCGGACCTTATATTTGTTTATCCTTACTGCTGGGGTGTCTGTTGGGGCGTAGTGTCAACTTGCTTAATTTGGGCGATGACTTGGCAGTTGGGTTAGGGGTTTCTTTAGTGCGATCGCGCATTTTTATTGGCGCTATTGCCACACTATTAACCGCAGGTGCTGTGAGTGTAGCAGGATTGATTGGCTTTGTCGGCTTAATCGTTCCCCACGCTATCCGCTTGTTTGTTGGCACAGATTATCGAGTTGTTTTGCCATTGAGTGCTGTTGGCGGTGCTTTCGTCCTCACAGGCGCTGATTTGCTCTCTCGCTTAGGCGCTGTAGAGTTACCAGTTGGTGCTGTCACCGCACTTTTTGGATCGCCTTTGTTTATCTGGTTGCTGTATCAACGCAAAGGAAATTTTAACAATTGATGTTTTTGGGAGACTGAAATTTTGCAAGAGTTGCAACAGTGAAGAGGCGAAGCCTCCAAACCCTCGTTACCAGGTTCAACCTGGTAACGAGATATTAGAGCCTCTGGCTCTTGTTGAGAATGGTGAGTCCAGAGAAAGCAGGCGGGCTTCGCCGTGAGGCTTCGACGGTGAGATCAGCCCAACCGCGCTCAGCGGCTCGAGTGAGCGGCTCGAGTGAGCCTTCGCCGAACTCCTCGCCGAACTCCGAACGGTTTCCCAACAGAGGGTATGAAAACGAGCGGTGTCATTTTAAGTGACCAAATCAAATCTCTAGATTGGAGAGCCAGAAAAATTCTGTTTGTAGAGAAAGCAGAACAACACTTAATTGAAGAAGTGCAAGCAAAAATCGAAGCACTGATTCTGTGATACTTCGACGCCACGGTAATAGTGCAAAAGTGTCAAGGGTTATTGAAGAGCGGCTGCTGTGATTGCTGTTATGACAATCTTATTAAAACTTGTGTTTTTGATATTTTAGAATTAAGATAAAGAGGATAGATTTATTTTTAGACAGTTTCTTCCTGAAAAAAATTTTATCTCGCTCCGCTCCGCTCCGCTTACACCAGAGAAAAGAAAAAAGAGTAAAGGGTAAAAGGGCAAAAGTATAAAGGGCTACTAAGTCCTCCCGAACGCGCAGACAACACGAAAACCAATAAGGTCGTCGTGGCTGTCGCGCTCCGCCCAAGAGTCGTAGAAGCGAAACGCGGAACGGCAGAGTACAGGAAGGTTGCCCCAGGAACCGCCCCGCAGTATGGGATTATCATTATCATTTATCCATGCACTGCCATCTTTGGGTGCTCCTTCATAGTTCTTATGCCAAGTATCAGCACACCATTCCCAGACATTGCCATGCAGATCGTATAAACCAAAGGCGTTTGGTGGAAACCTTCCTACGGTTGTGGTTTCTTCTCGATACTCTCCTTGGGGAGCATTTCCGTAAGTGGAGTTACCGCGATAATTTGCTAAATCAGTCGTTATCGTTTCACCAAAGTAAAAGGGTGTCGTTGTACCTGCACGACAAGCATATTCCCACTCCGCTTCGCTGGGTAACCGATAATCCCTTTGCGTTGTGACATTTATTGTAAAATTAAGTCTAGCACAGAATTCCAATGCATCATACCAAGAAATTTGCTCTACTGGTCGGTCATCTCCTTTAAAGTAAGACGGATTTGGTTTTAGTTCTTTGTTGACTTGAGGTAAAGCCGCTACGGCTCTCCATTGTGCTTGAGTAACGGGATATCTACCCATGAAGAAGGGTTGAACTGTGACTTCGTGTTGGGGACGTTCGTAATCGAAACTATCTTTCTCATTCTTTGGTGCGCCCATCATAAACGTGCCACCAGGAATCGCGACCATTTCTAGGGTGACTCCGTTTCCTAAGTCTTCCGTAAAGTATTGTGCTCGACATCTTTTGCGGCTAATTTTCCAACCTTGGGCATTCACCGTTACCACATCAAACTCAAAGGATTTTAAAAGTGGTTTATCACTAAGGTTGGAATAGATAGCGTTAATTTCTTGAGCGACTTTCTGCACATCAGGATTACCAGGTCGTTCATTCAACGCTCCCTTAATTAACTCTGGTATACGATTTTGGCGGTCAAGCTGGTCTATTAAGTTGAAAACAACTAAATTATAGTTGGAACCATCAGGAACTTCTGATTCGGGTATATCAAGTTCCATGCGTAGCATCATCACCAGTTCGTCGCGGTTCGGAAAGGCAGACTTGATTGCTTCTCTTATTTTCCTGATTGTTTCTCCAGACAAACTCATTAACGGCTACTCCATAGTTAGAAAAAATAAGATTTTTAACTCTCGTTCCCAGGCTCCAGCCTGGGAATGAAATTCGCTTAGGCTCTGCCTCTAGTAGCAAAAGGAGGCGGAGCCTCCATTGCTGCATTCCTTGCCAGAGACAAGGAACGAGACATGAGGGGTCAAACTGTCTCCCAATTCGCCAACAGAATCATTTATCACTCTCGTTCCCAGGCTCCAGCCAGGGAATGAAATTCGCTGTGGGCTGCTGCCTCTAGTAGCAAAAGAAGGCTCTGCCTCCATTGCTGCATTCCTTGCCAGAGACAAGGAACGAGACAACCTTTATCCCACGTTGATTTGACCCCACCCCCGTAAAGCTACGCTATGGCTAACGCCACGCTAGTCCCTAAGAGGGACGCTGCGCAAACGCTATCACGTCCCCTCCCCTTGGTAAGGGGAGGGGAGGTTTTGGCGCAAGACAAAACCGGGGTGGGGTAAGCGCGACAATTGTGGGCAAGCATAAAGCCACGATATGAAAACTGGTATATTCACCATATTGAAGGAACGAGACAACCTTTATCCCACGTTGATTTGACCCCACCCCCGTAAAGCTACGCTTCACGTCCCCTCCCCGCGAGCTCGGGGAGGGGAGGTTTTGGCGCAAGACAAAACCGGGGTGGGGTAAAGCGAGAATTGTGGGCAAGCATAAAGGCACGATATGAAAACTGCTATATTCACCATACTGGTTGACCACTTCGTAAATCTGCCAATAAACCTTGCTTCTCTAAACGTGAACAAATAGCACTGAAGGGAGTTCCCGCGTTGTAAGTTGGATTTCTCCAGTCGGGATCACCGCTATGATGCAGCGCTACTAAATTCCAGTTAATGTCAAAGCATGGAGAACCAGAGGAACCAGGCTGAGTATTAGTTTTATATTTAACAGTTGTGCCATTTTCATTGATGCCAATAATAGCATCTGTGTCAAACGCCAATTTTAATGGCTCGGCTTTTGGATGTTGCACTATTAATAATGGAGTCTCAGGCAAAAATTCATAAGGTTCGGTAGGTAACGAAATCCATCCTCGCTGTGGAGCATTTGGATCAGAGTTTTTCGCGATCGCTTCTTCTCCAGGAACTCCATCTACTCGGAGCAAGGCATAATCTAGTTCCTCAGGTGTTGGCAAAGTATTTTTGGCATAAGGACTTTTATCAATCAGCCAGTCGGACTCTACTAAGCGATACTCTGTACCTTTGTTGATTATTTTACCATCCACTAGTTGTTTATAGTCAAAACGCAGAATAACATTGCTGGCAGTTGCTTGTCCTGAATCCACAGATTCGATGACATGGTAATTGGTAATAACGACATTTGGTGCAATCAGAAAACCTGTTCCAAATTCTTTCGTATTATTGTTTTTGGTAATTTCTATCCTGCAGACTTGCGCCTCAATTGTGCCTAACTTTTCTCGCCATGTATTCACGTCTAGAAAACTATTCGTTTTCTTAATAATTTTCTCTAATGCGCCTCTTGCTGATAGCTGTGGTGGCATAGGAGTAGCAAGATTAAACTCTTGAGCAAAGACAAATAATGCTGAGTTTCCAGGATTTGACTCACGAGCACCTGCAATCAGTTTATCAACCCATCCCTCAGCTTCTGCTGCTTGAATTAATCTAAAGATAATTGCTTGCAAGTCATTGCCCATTGCTATTGCATTTAGGTTTTTTTCAAACTGGAATCTTACTACTTCAGCAAGTCTTTGCTGATCTGGAAATGCGTCAAGTAGAGCTTGTGTGAATTGTTTGTATTGCTGACCATTTAGTTTCATGGGTTGTTCTAGGCAAGTGCGGTTCTAGTTTGGATGTATGCAGTACAATTTTAGAACTCCATTCTTATACCATTTCACGTTAATCGCAATACATTTAAATTCTGTAGAGACGCGCCATGGCGCGTCTCTACACTACCGATTTGTATCATCTTTTTCGTAAAATGGTATTAACCCTTTTTCCAACTATTGTGTATTTTGACTTTTTTTATCTTTAACTTTCTTCAATGCCACTAGAAACACACAATCTCACCGGTGGATACGCAGGTAAACCGATTGTTCAAGAAATCACTCTCGCACTGCAAGCGGGAGAATGGCTGAGTCTAGTAGGTGCGAACGGTTCAGGAAAATCCACCCTCTTAAAACTCATGAGTCGCCTGCTGAAACCGCAAACAGGCGCTGTGCTACTCGATGGTAAAGCCATTCACACTCAAAAAGCTGCTGTTGTCGCCCAAAAACTGGCATTATTGCCGCAACAGCAAACGATACCTGCGGGGTTGACGGTGCGACAGTTGGTGTCTTTAGGACGCACACCCCATCAACCTTGGTGGCAATGGGAATTAAACCCCGAGGATAGAGATAAAGTAGAGAGAGCCTTACAGTTAACGCGGATGCAATCTTTGTGCGATCGCCCTGTAGAACAATTATCTGGTGGTGAGCGACAAAGAGCTTTTTTGGCGTTGGCTTTAGCGCAAGATCCGCAAGTTCTGCTGTTGGATGAACCGACGACTTATTTAGATATTCGCTACCAGTTACAGTTACTAGAACTGCTCAAACAGCTTAACCAAGAACAAGGCTTGTCAATTATCACAGTTTTGCATGATGTAAATTTGGCAGCAAGATATAGCTCTCGCATTGCACTGTTATACCAAAGTAAAATTTGGGCTGTAGGAGAACCAAGGATAGTTTTGACGCCTCTTAATTTGGCTAATGTTTTAGGCGTAGAAGTTGCTGTGTTGGAAACGCCTGTTGGTTTGCAAATTTGCTCCTTGGCTGCTATTGGTGATAACTACCAAGCTGCATCTAGCAATGAATAAAAATTATGGGGTAATTATGCAACGTCGTTTCATACTATTTGGGTTAATACTGTGGTTGACTTGGGGCATTTTTGCTTGCACAAGTCCAACAACTGAACAAGAAAAAAATACAGATGCAACTACTATCTCTACATTGCAGCAATCCCAACAGCCAGTCCAAAGAGTTGTCAGCCTCACATCTCTTTCGGCTGATATGATTTATCAACTGGATAGTACAAAACTAGTCGGTATATCTGGTAGCACTTTATTCAAAAATGACTCACGATTTAAAGATATTCCCCGTGTGAGTGAGGGGCAAGCAACACCAAATTTAGAGAAAATCGTAGCACTGAAACCAGATTTAGTGATTGGCGCTGAAGGTTTTTCTAATCTGACTACCGACAAACTTAAAGAGTTAGGTATAACAACTTTACTTACCAAAGTTGACAGTTGGGAAGGATTACAAGAGTTAACCAAAAGCCTGGCAAAAATTGTTGATGCAGACTCCACTCCATTATTAAACCGCTATCAAACTTTTGTGCCAGATAAGCCTGCTCAGAATCCTTCTACATTGGTGCTAGTTAGCCGTCAACCAATTTTGTCACCAAGCAAAAAAAGTTGGGCGGGAAATTTGCTAGAGAAATTTCAAGCAAAAAATCTCACAGCTGATTTACAAGGTAAAATGTCAGTACCAGGTTATGTGACGCTTTCTGCTGAAAAAGTTCTGGAAGCAAATCCAGATGTATTAATTGTTGTTAGTCCCCAACCAGGACTATTAAAATCTTTCAAGTCAGAGTCTTTTTGGAATCAACTCAAAGCTACGAAAAATAATCGAGTTTACGAATTTGACTATTACGGGCTTGTCAATCCTGGTAGTGTAGATGCGATTGAAAAAGCTTGTCAGCAATTAAAAGTAGCTTTATCAAGCTAGAAGTAAACAGTTAATATAGCGGGCTCAATTGAGTGCAATACATCAGGAGATAAGAACCACAGATGGACACAGATGGACACAGATAAATTATCTGCGTCCATCTACTTCGGCGTCCATCTGCGGTTTTAAAGAGCCAAAAATCAGATTTTCGTAAGAAATCTCATCAAATATTTTTCAATAATCCTGCTCCAATTGCGCCTAGGATAAGTACGCCAAACACCAATCGATACCAGATAAATACCCAAGTGCTTCGGTTTTTCAAAAAGCGCAACAACCCAGCGATCGCCATGTAAGAAAATATCGCAGATGAAACGACGCCAACTACCAGGGAAACTATCGCTGCATTCTCTAAGCCTTGTCCTAAAACATCTTTTAACTCAACTAACCCAGCTAAGGTAATGGCAGGGATACCTAGCAAAAAGGAAAATCTAGCTGCTGTTGCCCTTTCTAAACCAATAAATAATCCTGCTGTTAAGGTAGAACCGGAGCGCGAAACACCAGGAATTAATGCCATAGCTTGAGCTAACCCCATGAATATACCATCTGACATATTCAATTGGCTAAACTCTCGCTTTCGTGTGCCTAGTTTTTCTGCAACCCCCAATAACAGTGACATAAAAATTGAGGCACCTGCGATCGCTGCCAGACTCCGCAGGGGTGAATTATCAAAATCAGGAATGAATTTTTTGATTAGAAGTCCAAAAAAGACAATTGGCAAGGTTCCGATAAGAATTCCCAAGGTGACACGAAAGTCGTTGTCTTGGTAATCAGAACGCGCGATCGCTTTTGTTGTGCCTTGGGCAAGTTGTGTCAAATCGCTCCAGAAATACCACACCACAGCAGCAATACTTCCAAGCTGAATCACAGCGGTAAAAGTTACCCCCGGATCGCCCCATCCAAGCAGCACGGGCACAACCTTTAAGTGTGCTGTACTACTGATAGGCAGAAATTCTGTAGCTCCTTGCACAAAGCCTAAAACAAGAGCCTGGAAAATATTCATTTGTTGCACCCCATCTGCCCCTACATTGGGCTGGGTGGCAAAAACTTTTATCGGTACTGCGATAACCGAGATCATCGCCGATGCAGCACTTAAAAGCAAAAATAATTGACGTTTTGATAAAGCCATTCCTTTACCTATGCTCACTGTCTCTACAACCAAATACACAAACAGCCGACACACAAACCCGGAGGCAAAATAGCTTTTTTAGGAGTGCTAGGTGGTTAAACTCACGCATCGAGCTATGAGTCCACAGGCAGTAGTCCAAAGTTGTAACTGTAAAAAATATAATAATGGCTTCTAAGTATTTTTCAATAGCCCAGTTGCGATCGCACCCAGAATTGTAGCCCCAAATGCCAAGCGGTACCAGACAAATACGAAATTGTTATGGGTTTGAAGATATCGCAACAACCAGGCGATAGATATATAAGAAAATACAAACGCTGAAAATGTCCCAAAGGTTACCACTACCAAATCAATTTTGCCCAATGCCTCTTTCACAAATTCATATAAAGTGGCGATCATCAACGTTGGAATCCCCAACAGAAAGGAAAATCTGGCTGCTGTCTCCCTCTTAAGCCCCAAAAACAAAGCGGTTGTTAAAGTTGATCCAGAACGGGATACACCAGGTGCTAAAGACAGCATTTGGCCTAGCCCTATCAGCAGTCCATCTCGAATCTTCAAGTCTTGAAAGTCGCGCTTGCGCTTGCCAAATTTTTCCGCCACACCTAATAAAATTGCCATCACAATTGAATCAATGGCAATGGTGGTCATGCTGTTAATTACCGAATTTTCGTCATTAAGTGCCTTCTTCAGCAGAAAACCCCCGACTAAAGCTGGCAAGGTTCCTACTGCTATACCCACCAGCAATTGCCATTCGTCCCGCCGCCAGTCTTTTTGCTGAAAAGCCGCCCAGCCTCCTGTCAAAATTTGAGTGATATCTTTCCAAAAATATAGCAACACGGCAATCACACTGCCGAATTGAATCGTCGCCAGAAAAGCCTTTTGTCCCAGAAGTTCCCAACCTAATGCTTTGGTAAACACCTGCAAATGTGCCGTGCTACTGATGGGAAGAAATTCTGTTATCCCTTGGACAATCCCTAAGATAAACGCCTGAATCAGTTGCTGTATCAAATTCACTTCACCACTGGCTGTGGCGTTGTTCATTTCTCCCACTTGTGCCAGTTGTCCCCATACAGCATAAAGCAACCCGTAGCACTGTGTACTACCCGCTTCTAATATTGTCGTCATGACTCGGACTCTCAATATACTTGCGTAATTGTACTGGATTATCCAAATTTACGCTGTTTTCCTTGGTCTTTCCGGGTGGCACATAACACACTCTGAAATTAAGCTAAAATCAATATGCCCCTAGGGGGGATATTATGTTGTGATATCTTAAATAAAATAAAGTTAAGTAACAAATATTAAAAAACATTGGTTAACAATACTTTGTCTTCTTACGCTGCTTCTACCACTACGATCGCGCCAATTGAGCCAACGAAAAGCGCTGAGGTTCCTTTGTTATGGAAAGTCGCCTCTCAGCCAGCATGGTTAATATTTGCGGCGGCGGTATTTTTGGTGTCTGTGCCTGTGTTTATTGAAGCGCCACTGGTGCGATCGCTGCCGTGGTTCAGCTTAGCCCTAACAGCAGGCTGGGTATGGCTAAGTTTTAAATTAATGTCGCGTCCCTCTACTTATGTGTGGGGAGATTTGCTCTTAGGATTTAGTTGGAGTTGGTTAGCAGGCTCAATTTATTGGGGCTGGTTGCGCTGGGAACCGTTATGGCATTTACCTGTGGAGTCTATAGGTTTGCCATTCGCGTTGTGGTGTGTGTGTCGCAACTGGGGCAAGATAGGTAACTGGTTTTATTTAGGTTCTTTACTCGGTACAGCGTTGACTGATGTGTATTTTTACCTGGTAGATTTAATCCCCTATTGGCGGCAAATTATGCAGGTAGAATCAACGACTGAAGTGGCAGCAATTTTGCAAAGTGCCGTGACGCAAGTACAAACGCCTTGGGGACAAGTCTGGGCGCTGATTCTCGCCATAGCGTTGTTAACAATCGGAGTTTTACCTTTACCCAAGAAGCAGCGGCACTGGTACGCTTTTAGTGGAGCAGTTTTGAGTACTATTTTGGTAGACTGCCTATTTTTGCTAGCTGCAGTTCTAGCGTGAACATTTTACCGTCATTGTGTCAATTGTATGCACTACATGGTAGAGGCACAACGCAATGCGTTGTGCCCCGACTTTGACTGTGTTTAAACCTATGCGAGAGTAGGCACTTCTGCCACTGCAAAGAATTTTTGGCAAAAGTTACAGTCAAACCTAGTAGCGGTAAATATTGTGGATATTAATAAGCTGTATATTAGTTTCTGATACTGCTGTGTTGATTAAGCGATCGCCTATCAGCCAAAGCAGTTCTAAGTACAAAGTAGCGAGTAAAGAGTGGGATAATAAGTCGGTCTACTCCGCACTTAACACTCATTGCTCAGAACTTTATTTGCGCTGACTGCTTTTAGCTTAAGGGTTTTATTTCAATTAGAGTGGATGGAAAGAGGTGGAAAAATCGTGAAAGGATTGGTGCGTTTATTAACAGTGTTTAGTTTGTTGTTAGGATGCTTGGGATGGTTGGGAACCCCTCAAATCGCTCAAGCAGCTGACTTCAACTCAATTGCTTTTCGTTCAGTTCCAGTTCTGGCAGTTGAGGGAACTCAAACCTTCCGCAACCGTGCAGACGATAAACTGGCAGAGGTCTATGGTAAAAAAATTGATTTGAATAATACCAACGTGCGAGCTTTCCAAAAGTATCCAGGATTGTATCCCACTCTTGCAAGGACACTCATTAAGAATGCTCCTTACGACAAAGTAGAGGATGTGTTGGATATTCAAGGATTGAGCGAACGTCAAAAACAAGTTCTGCAAGCTAACCTAGACCACTTTACCGTGTCAGAAGTGGAATCAGTCTTCACCGAAGGAGACGACCGCTTTAACAACGGTATTTACAGATAATTGCACTTGCAGCTTATTCAGCCGCCCTAACCCACTCCTTTCTGGGAGTGGGAATTAGTTTATTCAGCAACAGGGAAAACCGGGACAAGAAAGACCAGGGGAGCAGGGGAGCAAAAACTTCCTCCACTTCCCTCACTCCCTCACTCCCTCACTCCCTCATCGCCCTCACTCCCCCCACCCCCCTGCTTTGCTTCAGATAGATATTCCTAGCCAATTTGATGTCATCGTTGTCGGTGCTGGTGCTGCTGGACTGTACACGGCACTATGCCTACCTGCGGAATTGCGAGTCGGCTTGATTACCAAAGAAACAGTTTCTCTTTCTGCTAGTGATTGGGCGCAGGGTGGCATTGCAGCAGCGATCGCAAAAGAAGATTCTCCTTCTTTACACGTTGAAGACACAATAGCCGCAGGTGTTGGCTTGTGCGATCGCCCTGCTGTCGAATTCCTTGCCAAACAAGCTCCTAGCTGCATTCAATCGCTTGTAAACTTGGGAGTAGCCTTTGACCGTCATGGCACCCAGTTAGCCTTAACCTTAGAAGCTGCTCATTCCCGCAACCGCGTTCTTCATGCCGCAGACACCACAGGCAGAGAAGTGATCACCACTCTCACCGCCCAAGTCCTGCGACGCCAAAATATTCAAGTCATTCAACAAGCTTTGGCGTTGGGTTTATGGCTAGAACCAGAAACACAGTCCGCTCAAGGAATTAGCCTGTTTTATCAAGGTCAAATCAGCCTCGTCAGAGCAAATGCTGTCGTTCTAGCGACAGGTGGCGGGGGTCAGGTGTTTGCCCAAAGTACAAACCCCGGTGTTAGCACAGGTGATGGAGTGGCGATCGCATGGCGTGCTGGGGCGATTCTCCGAGATTTGGAATTTGTGCAATTCCACCCCACTGCTTTGACAAAACCCGGTCGCTTTCTCATTAGTGAAGCTGTACGCGGCGAGGGCGCACACCTTGTCGATAATGAGGGGCGGCGTTTTACCTTTGACTATCACCCAGCAGGCGAACTTGCCCCCAGAGATGTCGTCAGCCGGGCAATCTTTAGTCACTTGCTACGCACTTCATCTGACCCTGCAACCGCTCATGTATGGTTAGATATGCGCCCCATCCCTGCTGAAAAAATTCGCCACCGTTTTCCCAACATCATCAAAGTTTGTCAACACTGGGGTGTGGATGTCTTCACAGAACCCGTTCCCGTCGCCCCTGCTGCTCATTACTGGATGGGTGGTATTGTTACCGATTTCATGAACCGGACAAACATTCCCGGTTTATACGCAGTCGGAGAAACCGCAAGTACTGGTGTGCATGGAGCAAATCGCCTTGCCAGCAATTCTCTGCTGGAATGTATCGTATTTGGCGCACAGATGGCTCATTTGCAGCCTCTAGATGTAACTACACCAGAAGACGTGCCAGTAGTTCCTAAGCGAGAATTTTCTGCCAATGTAGCCCAATGGCAACCTCAGCAAGAAAACTTAGAACGACTGCGAGAAAACATACCGCGTCTGGTTTGGCAAAGTGCTGGTATTTGCCGGGAGCAATCAGGCTTAGAAGCAGCGATATCAACCATTAAGTCCTGGCAGCAAGATTTTACTTCTTTGCCGATCAGTCAATTCTTGCTATCTGTACATCCTACAGAATCAGCTCGTTTGGACATACCTGATGTTGAACGACAATTGCGATTGTGGGCAGAAACCCGTAATTTATTGGATGTCGCTTTTTTAATTCTCAAAAGTGCTGCCTTTAGAACCGAAAGCCGGGGAGGGCATTACCGCTTAGATTACCCTCAACTAGACCCTAACTGGCAAGTCCACACACTTGTACAACAAAACAATTGGTGGAAATCTCCAGTGTTGAATCATTAGACCTCTTGCATTCATTCAAAAAATCGTGAATGTCATTAGTCGCGAAACGTAGTGTAGCGAGGAATCTCAGAGATGTTTCGCTCCGCTCAACATGACAATTCAACCATTTTTGCAAGAGGTCTATTAAAATTTTGAATCGTTCATCGAGTACCACTACCGTACTGGCTATCAGGACCACCATAATTTGGTGGTTCGTAATTATTATCTAAGTCAGCATCAGAAACAGCTTGCTTGAACACTTGAGTATCAAGCTTGAGATTTGCTAACTCCTCATTATAGCAGTTCTCAGTTGTATGTACTACTCGGTAGGGGCAAAGGCTAGCCGTGCCCCTACTTTGACTGTGTTTAACTCCATTGAAAACTGCTTTATCTGTGGTGTGCGAATCCACAGCCGCCGCAGTATCAGCAATTTTGGCAGTTATCAGATAGGCTCCGATAAAAAATATCACAACACTAGTGAGTCTCAAGCTAGTTCTCATACGCCTCTGTAGATTCCCGTTGGGTTTATTTAATTTCGTATTCTTTTTTACTTAAAAACGAAGACATATATTTAAAGAATTATAAAGTTCACGCTGTCATCAGGATAATTACTTAACTGTGCCATCTTTCGGGAGTGGTAAATAGCAGCTTAACCATAGGTCTATTTTTACTGTCTATTTCAAGTTAGTTAAGTTTTATTATGAAAATGGAGTCAGTCACCTCTATCGAAAGAGTGAATACGTTACTGGTGAACACAATCCATTTACTGGTATAAAAAATTTAGTTCATCAAATATGAATATAGCAGTTGTTGTTCGTATTCATCGAACTGGGGTGCTATTTGTGGGGTGTAAAGCTGTAAGCTAATTTCTAGACAAAGTATTAAGCTGTTACGCAGGTTTTTTGCAGACGATCAAGATGCGCACAGGAGGGTAATACCAATTCGCTCATTCACGCATTCATCTCTGTACGGCATTAAGAAAGGCAGATATAACCAGGGTTTGGCAGTGTGTATCTGTCCCATTCTTTTTTCACGCTTGGTATAAGTTCAGTAGAAGCCCAGGGAATCAAGAATCCCACGGCTTTAAATGAAAACGAGCTAACGCCGTGTTTTCACGCGCAGTGGGAGTATCAATATTTAGACGATAGTTTAGGACGGGCGAGATAGCATCTCACAAGAAAAATGACTCATTAGGCAAACTCATACCGATTTTTCCCGAGATGCTTGGCACGGTACATTGCATTGTCTGCCAGCTTAATCAAAGCTTCACTGTCTCGGCTGTTACTTGGGTAGAAACTGATGCCAATACTGGCGGAGATTTTCATTATATGTCCTTCTAAGACAATCGGCTCAGTAAGAGTTGCTAGAATTTTTTCAGCGACTGTAGCAGCAGCTTGTAGCTTGGGAATTGCCCGTAAAATGACGGTGAATTCATCACCACCCAAGCGAGAAACAGTATCACTGCTACGTAAGCAGTGGGTGAGACGTTGGGCAACGGTTATCAACAGGCGATCGCCTATCTCATGCCCAAAGGTATCGTTAACTTGTTTGAAGCCATCTAAATCAATAAATAGTAGCCCTGTTAACGAATTATTTTCCTGTGCCCACAAAAGGGACTCTTGAAGTTGTTCTATAAAATATTTACGATTGGGTAGACCAGTCAGGGCATCGTTATAAGCAAGATAACGTAAGTGGTCTTCTTTGACTTTTAATTGTTTGTTCATCCGAGATAAGTCATCAGCAGCACGTCTGAGTTCGTCTTCCATCCGCTTGCGTACGGTAATATCTCGCATAACCCCAACTAAGAAGAAATTGCCTGCGGCATCTTTATGAAGCGATCGCTTTGTGGCAATCACATGAGTGATTCCACGCGCGTCTGTAAAGTCTTCTTCGTTTTCATGGGGTTGCTGCGTTTGAAAAACGAGCTCATCTGAGGCACGAAAAGCATCCGCCTCATGCTTGGGGAAAAAGTCATAGTCAGACTTTTCAATTAACACATTTTCGGGATAGCCAATAAATTGACAATAAGCCTCATTTAAGGCTATCCACTGATGTTTTTTATTTTTGACAAAAATTGGATCAGGAATCTTATTGATGAGTTGATGCAAAAACTCTTTGGAGCGTTTCAACTCTTCCTGACGATATGCAACTTGATAAGTGATTGCAATAGCTGAGCCACTAAAGGTGAGCAACGCAGGTACAACTGGTATCCACCAACCAAACAACAAAGCAAGGTAGGCGCTTCCACATAGCACAAAGTATAATAGTAGAATGCTGATAAAGTTTAAGTTTGGACGTTGTATTCGCCTGGTTACAACTGCTCCCACATAAGCCCAAGCAGAAATCCACAAGCATTCTATAAGGTGAGACCAAACTTTGAGTAAAGGTCTTCCTTCGAGGGCGGCTGAGATAATCTCACTGATAAAATGAGCTTGTAGTTCAATGCCAGCCACAGGCTTGACCGTACCAATCAGACGGCTGGAATATGGGAAAAATACAAAATCCTGGAGACTAGTCGCAGTGGAACCAATAAGTACAATGCGGTCTTTAATCCAACTTGGTGGTACCTGATTGTTTAACACATCTCGCATCGATACCTTGCGGAAGCCATAACCTTCCACTGATGAGCTTCCGGTGCCAACTTTGGGAAAATTAGACAAAATTTGGTATCCTCTGTTATCAGCTCCCACGTAGCCACCATCATTAGGCTGAAAACGGCGGAACTCAGCCTTACCCAACTGTAAATAGTCAGGATTGTTTTTTGCTTTCTTGGGAGTAATACCGTTGGACTTTAAATACATTAAAGCGAGTTTCAAAGCAAAACTTTCGTGTGCTTGATGCTCAGTGTGCCAATATAATAAGCTACGACGTACTTTGCCATCAGCGTCATACACCACATTGTTAAAACCTACTCGGCGGGTCTGATAAAGCCACGATGCTGGAGGAACACTGGTGTTTTTATTATTGGACAGGAGTTCAATTCCAACCAAGTTTGGTATGGATTTGTAAGCTTTAACCAAATCCTGATGACCTGGTTCCACTGGTAAATTACGGTAAATATCTAAACCAATAGCCCGAGGTTGGTTATCTTTTAATTTTTGCAACACCTCAGCAATATTGCGGTCTGGAATTGGCCATGAACCGACTTGGTGTAAAGAAGCTTCGTCAATCGTTACAATTGTAATGCGCTGCTCTGGTGGCTCCTGTGGACGCAACTGAAAAAGATAATCCAAAGCTGCCCACTCTAAATATTGCATGAATCCGAAAGAGCGCAGCAATAGAATACAGGCTGCTACGCTTGAGGCGGTAAAAAGTTCCCTACGTCCTTGATGAAGTGGTTGTTGCAGTGCAAACCGTAACTTCACAAGACGCTGACTAAGCTGCTTACTTATTCCCATAACCTAGTTGGGAGAAATATTTTTATATTTTTGTAATTATTAACGACCTGGCGAATGCAGTTCATAGGCTACCCTTACTGCTTTATAAGCTGTTAATCTACTCGTTGAGTTATTAAAGACAATCTCAGATGTCTCTGATATAAATTACTCATCATTTCGTAAAACGGCAATGGTATCTTTCGCAACATCAAAAAAAATAAGTCAGATGGTAGAGTATGACTCATAAAAAAAATAAGTCAGATGGTAGAGCAAAAGTCATACATTACTACCACCCGACTTTTTTGTCTTAAGTTATGCTGCTGCCTGCAGGCTACTTGAAAGCGCCAGGAAAATTTTTAAAGTTGCGCGGACCTTGATAACCAGAAATTTGCGCTAATTTCTCTAATGCTTGCACGTTGGGATAAAGTTTACCGTTAATTTCCCAAGTAGGAAAGCCTTGAATGCCAGCTGCTTTGCACAAATCTGGACGGGCGTCTTTGCCCTGCGGGTCGCACTCTATGTGCTTAATTTCTTGATACGCCTCTTTACCAAACAGTTGCTTTTGTTCATGGCAATGAGGACACCACCAAGCTATGTATTCTTTAGCACCTATTTTGGTCAAGTGACGTGCTAACTGAATTTCTGCCTCACCAGAGGTGGTAGTGATGGGCCAACCAACTCCAAGTGTGGGTTGTCCTGTTGGTTCTAAGCTAGCAGTATTAGAGCCAGTGTTAGCACTAGGGTTATTCACATTCGCATAAACGCCTAAAGTACCAATCAGCGTCACCATGCCCACAACAATGGCGGTAAAGAAGATTTGCCCAATATCTTCCCACGTGCGACCGATCATGGTCAGTACTAAGAGGCTGGTGGAGAAGATAGCTGAGGCAAGACAGTAGAGACAGAGTGATTTGATTTTGAAAAATAGCAGGTACATTAAGTAGCCACTAAAGACAGACATGGCGATCGCACCTGCCAAAAGCAGCAACCACGTCCAATTTTCCAGCTTTGTCCGAGTATCTTTACTTTGGGAAGGGTTAACTGCCAAAGGAGCCAAAGCGAAGATAGCCATACTGGCGTAAGCAAGAAAGCCAAACAAGGCTAAAGGTAGCCCGAAAACGGTAGCATAAGGGCTAGACAGTACTAAATCACAGCTATTGGTGGGGCAAGCGGCGGAACTTAGTGTCAACTTAACTACGGTGAGATAACCCGTTGTCAATGCACCAACAGATGCGATCGCGGCAATTAATATCCGCGACCATCTATGAATCCAGGGAGTACTACGGCGGCGATTCATAAACTGCAATAGAGAATTGGGAATTGGAAACTGGTAATTAGTCAGAGAGCCATTTTTGTGAATGATGAATTACGAATTGTGTTTTTCCTCATTTATAATTCATCATTCATGACTACCTCTCACCCATTACCTATTCCGTACCTATGAGTGTAGCTTTACAGAAGGAATTGATTTTGTTTCCTCTTTAGAGTTCCAACCTTTACGTGCAGCTTCCACAAACTGACTGACCCGATTTGGGTCTATAGGTTGCTCGCGGCGACCGTGGCGTTTCAACGCACTGGAAACAATCACACCATCTGCCGCCACCAGGAGTGTAGCAATATTTTCCCAACTTGCTCCACTGCCAATCAACACTGGAGTGCCGTTAGCAGCAGAAGTTGCCAATTCCAAATCTTCTAGGTTTGGAGGATCACCCGTAGCCCAGCCAGACATAATCACTGCATCTGCCAAACCGCGTTCAATTGTGTCTTGCACTGCAGTGGTGAGATTCACCGCACTCAACGGACGGGCGTGTTTGACCAACACATCGGCGAAAATTTTCACATCGCTGCCTAACTCCCGCCGATACCGTAGCAGGTGATGAGCTTCTCCCTCAATGATACCCTGGTCGGTTGCCATGACACCTGTCAGTACATTAACGCGAATGAATTGCGCTTTTGTGCAGGTGGCGATCGCTATTGCGCTTCTGGCATCGTTCCGCAAGACATTTATACCTACAGGTAGCGTCACCAAATTCTGTATCCGCTGTACCACTACGGTCATGGCACTCACAACTGCTGGATCAACCTGGTTTTTGGGAAACGGCGCGTCGAAAAAATTCTCCACAATAATGCCGTCAACCCCTCCACTTGCTAGGGCTGTTGCTTCTTGTTCGGCACGGTCTATAACTGCTTTCAGGCTACCTCCCCAACGGGGCGAGGTAGGTAACGGTAGTAGGTGAACTACGCCAATAATTGGTGTTCGGGTTTTAAATAGCTGATATAAAGTCACGTCTTTAACCCGCTTTACGGAGTCTTCAGTCCTTAGTCCTTAGTCATTTGTTATTATCGCTGCTAACTATTGACTATTTACTCATGACTCATTACTAATTAAGTAAAGTAAAGGGCGCTGTACCTCCTTTGAGGTGTCTAACCGTGCTGCCATTTCTGTCACGCATTTCATTTGCACCCTGTTAGCAGCTAGGATGCTTGCTAGCACTGGTTTCTTCGACTTTCAAATGGAAATTGCTTACCTCCACCTTTAGATGGAATTTAACGTAACACTTTCCCTAAGATATGTTAAGATAACATATGGATAGAAGAGGAGTTTGCCGCTCATAAGACGCGAGGCAGCTTTCCGATGAACAGGCATCTCGCCTGATCAAGGTACAGGCATTACCGCTATACAAGCTTCGTCACGCGATATTTTCAAAGGCTGGTAGCGACTTCTCCAAATGCGCCACACACACTTGGTTTCGGCGAGATGGATGACTCCGCTCCTGACCAAAACCAGTGTCATTTAGAGAGTGGCTTCCCAGTAGATTGATTAATAACATACACTTTGCGGTAATATAGAATACCAAAAGGTAAAATTTTAAAAAAGATTAACTACTAGTGTCCAATTTATCTAAATTCTGTCTATTTTGCCCGAGAAAAAAATTAATAAAGTTATCATAGCATGAACTCCAGATTCATCATGGTGCTAGCTTGCTTTGACGGTGTGTAACATTTCAGGTCATGGCTTAGTTTCAGAGGTTTTGACCTAGTTGATATCTCAAGCAAAAATTTTGCGCTCAAGGGCGTTAAAGTACATGAAAAAACCTAAAGACTCTTTGTTAATATGGGTGACAAGCCAACAATTTCAATTTCTCACCTAGGCTGCGAGAAAAATCGAGTTGACACAGAACATATGCTAGGACTGCTGGTAGAAGCAGGCTACAGCGTAGATTCTGATGAACAGTTAGCAGATTATGTTATAGTCAATACATGTAGTTTTATTGAAGCAGCAAGACAAGAATCTGTCAGAACCTTAGTGGAACTGGCAGAGGCAGATAAAAAAATCGTTATCACAGGCTGTATGGCGCAGCACTTCCAAGAACAGTTATTGGAAGAGCTGCCAGAAGCCGTAGCCGTAGTAGGAACCGGGGATTATCACAAAATAGTCGATGTCATTCAGCAGGTAGAACAAGGCAAGCGGGTTAAGATCGTAAGTTCACAACCAACCTACATTGCTGATGAAACCACACCCCGTTATCGCACTACGACTGAAGGCGTGGCTTACCTGCGGGTTGCTGAAGGTTGTGATTACCGATGCGCTTTTTGCATAATTCCCCACCTGCGGGGAAACCAGCGATCGCGTACAATTGAATCAATAGTGACCGAAGCAGAGCAGTTAGCAAGTCAAGGGGTACAGGAAATTATTCTAATTTCCCAAATAACCACCAATTACGGTATTGATATTTACGGCAAGCCGAAGTTAGCCGAATTACTCCGTGCCTTAGGGAAAGTTGATGTGCCGTGGATTCGCATGCACTATGCGTATCCCACCGGACTGACCCCAGATGTGATAGCGGTCATTCAAGAAACACCGAACGTCTTGCCTTACCTGGATTTGCCCCTACAACATTCCCATCCAGATATTCTCCGGGGTATGAATCGTCCCTGGCAAGGACGAGTGAATGATGCGATTATCGAACGCATCAAAGACGCGCTACCAAACGCTGTGCTGCGAACGACATTTATTGTCGGTTTTCCAGGAGAGACACAGGAGCATTTTGAGCATTTGTTACAGTTTGTCGAGCGTCATGAATTTGACCACGTAGGTGTCTTCACCTTTTCAGCAGAAGAAGGAACTCCCGCCTACAACCTACCAAACCAACTGCCCCAATTCGTCATGGATGAGCGGCGGAACGTATTGATGGAACTCCAACAGCCAATTTCTTTAAAGAAAAATCAACAAGAAGTTGGCAAAGTGGTCAATGTTCTGATTGAACAAGAAAATCCGGTAACAGGAGAATTAATTGGTCGTTCTGACAGATTTTCCCCAGAAGTCGATGGGCAGGTCTTAGTTCATGGGGAAGCACGATTAGGAACAATCGTGCCAGTAGCTATCCAAAATGCTGATGCTTACGACCTTTATGGTCAAGTTGTCAATAATTAATGGTTATTAGTTGTCATTATTAACCCATAACCACTAACTACTAACCAATCTATAAAGAGCAAAGAAAAACATAGGAGATTTGATGAATCTTTCGTTTCTAGATTTAGGAATTTCACAAGAGCGTGTTGAGCAATTAGAAAAATTAGGCTTTACCGCACCAACTAACATTCAAGCACAAGCAATTCCCCACCTATTGGGTGGTCGCGATGTCGTAGGTCAATCGCAAACAGGAACAGGAAAAACAGCGGCATTTTCCCTACCGATCATAGAGCGGCTCGATCTGACTCAAAAAGCAGTCCAAGCTGTGGTTCTGACACCGACTCGTGAGTTAGCCATCCAAGTTCACGATGCTATAAGCACCTTCATGGGAACCCAAGGATTGCGGGTTTTAGCAATCTACGGTGGTCAATCGATTGAGCGCCAAATGTTACAACTCAAACGCGGCGTTCACATGGTTGTAGGTACGCCAGGGCGAGTCATAGACTTGCTAGAGCGGGGTAGTTTGAAGCTGGATCGCGTGAAGTGGTTTGTGTTAGATGAAGCCGATGAAATGTTGAGCATGGGCTTTATCGACGATGTAGACAAAATTCTCTCACAAGCACCTCAAGAGCGCCAGACAGCGTTGTTCTCGGCAACTATGCCACCTTCAATTCGCCAATTGGTGAATAAGTTCTTGCACTCGCCAGTGACAGTGACTGTTGAGCAGCCAAAAGCCGCTCCTAACAAAATTAATCAAGTCGCTTATCTTGTACCGCGTCACTGGACGAAAGCCAAAGCTTTACAGCCCATCTTGGAAATGGAAGATCCAGAATCGGCTTTAATCTTTGTCCGCACCAGACGTACAGCAGCAGAACTAACAAATCAACTGCAAGCGGCAGGTCATAGTGTTGATGAATACCACGGTGATTTGTCACAACAAGCACGGGAACGGTTACTGACACGGTTCCGCAATCGTCAAGTACGCTGGGTGGTCGCAACCGATATTGCGGCACGAGGTTTGGACGTTGACCAGTTGTCTCACGTCATCAACTTCGACTTACCCGATAGCGTAGAAACCTACGTCCACCGGATTGGTCGTACTGGTCGAGCTGGTAAGGAAGGCACAGCAATTTCTTTAGTACAGCCGTTTGAGCGACGCAAGCAGCAACTGTTTGAACGCCATAACCGCCAAAGTTGGCAAGTCCTGTCGATTCCTTCACGGACACAAATTGAGGCACGGCACATAGAAAAATTGCAAGTTCAGGTGCGCGAAGCTTTGGCTGGCGAGCGTTTGGCTTCATTTTTACCGATGGTGAGCGAACTGATTGAACAATACGATGCTCAGGCGATCGCTGCGGCAGCGTTGCAAATCGCTTACGACCAAACCCGTCCTGCTTGGCTGCAATCAGAACTTGATATTCCAGAAGAAGAGATCGTGCAGCCATCTGCCAAACCCAGGCTGCGTTCCAACAACCGTCGCGGTGAGTTTTCTGGTGAGCGCAGTCGCTCCGCTTGGGTACCATCAGACGGCAGCACCACAGAAGGAGACAAACACAGTTCCAAGCCCAAACTGCGGACAGGACGTCGCGAGAATTCCATGTCTCCGAAAAAGCTAGGTTCTACTACAGCTAGAGAAACAGCTTCATAGTGACTAGTTATTAGTCATGAGTCCTGAGTTCTTGACTTTTGACTACTGACTTTTCCTTCAACTAAGGATTGATAAGGTTATCAATCTGGGCAATTTCATCAACAGTCAAAATCAGCCCAAAGTGCCAGCATGGTTTGTCTTGGTAGGGCTGTTTTTGCATTGGTAAAGGAAAAGGTCACTAGTACCGCTGAAGTAGGGCAGGCAAGACGCCTGCCTCTGTTTTTGCTATTAAATATTAAGATTCAAATAGTCCTGCACTTCCTAAAATGCTATGACCATAACCACCGCTAAACGCTTTACCATAGCCGAATATGACCGTTTAGCAGAACTCGGATTTTTCAGTGAAGATGACCGAGTTGAGCTAATCAACGGAGAAATTATCCCAATGGTATCGAAAGGTAAACCACATTCTGTTTGCGAAACCCGTTTAGAACGAGAGTTATATAAGCTTCTGGGGGAACGTGCAACCCTACGAGGACAACAACCGATTATTATTCCTGACTATAATGAACCTGAACCAGATAGAGTTATTGTAAAAAATCGAGAAGACGATTATCTCAGCACTCATCCCCATCCAGATGAGATATTACTTTTAATTGAAATTTCTGATTCCTCTTTAAAATATGACCAAGAGGTGAAATTACCAATTTATGCTGAAGCGGGTATTTCTCATTATTGGATCTTTAATCTAGTAGACAATTATCTGGAAAACTACAGTGAATTTTATCAAGATTTGCAAGGTAAATTTGGTTATCGCAGCAAATTGATTTTTCTGCCTAATGAATCAGTTAATCTACCGTGTTTTCCTGATCTATCCTTAGATTTATCAAAGGTTTTTCCAAAAAAATTACCTGAGTAATACGCTCAACTCTGCATTGCAAGCATTTTCTTGACTGCCAACTTCAATTCACTCTTTTTTTTATCTAAATACGGTTTCCTGATATTGTCATCTCTAAAGAGAGAGATAGAGTTCATAATTGATGGCTTTTCCAGTTTAGTAAACTCCATTGGTTTGAACTTAAAGAAAGTTTTTTGACTATACCAATAAAGTAGCATTCCACTTTTTAGAAACAAAAAAGGTGTCTTATTGGCAAACTTTAAGTTAGATTGTAAATGTGTGGGAAAATTATCTGAAACAGCACCGAATGCTTCTGTTATTAGTGCTATTCCTCCTATTCTCAACATCAATGAAATATCTCTGATAGCTGATATTGGGTCAGTAAGATGTTCAAGGACTTCAAAGGAAAGTACAACATCGTATTGAGAAGAAAGACAGGAATCAAAGTCAGATATAAGATTTACACTGTTTCCTAGTAAATCATAATGAGCGAAGCGCTTTGTTGCAAAATCATAAGTTTTACTGCCAGGTATGTCAAAATAGTTGACCTTAAAGCCATTCCTTACAAGCTCTAAAGAATCATTGCCAGTGCCGTCACCCAACATTAGTATTGCTAATTCATCTAAAGCACGATCGCTCTTTTGGGCGTATAAGCGAATCCTTTCAACCGCCTGTTGAATCCAAAGCTGTCTTTCATTTGTTGCCCAAAAAACTAGAGTTTCAATTATCAACCCATATCCTTCTTTGTATAGCTGTTCCATTTTGTCGTCATATACATGCGGAGTTATGCCAAAATGCTCAGCATCATGTTTCACACTCCCATCCCCCAGAGCCTGCTTCCACACTCTGTGTTCTACTTCCTGTCTGGGTAACTCAGTAAAATTAACTAGCTCATTGACAATGTCCTGATAACTAACAGGAATTTGAATTTCCATTGTATTTATTTTGCCTCCTAATTGTGATATTTGATTTGTATTAATTTCGTTTAATAGGCTTTTGATAGGCTTGCAGAAAAAGCAGACAAGTTCTTTTTGATACAATACTTGCAAAAGCCTGACCTGTATTCACAGACACTAGGAGCAGTGTTACAAAGCTTGTCATCAGGGGCAAAGTCACGAGAGAAAGTGCCAAATCGTTTTTACGATTAACTTTGAGCTAATTGCCAGAAATTCTTCTCAAAATAGGATCGCTGTCAGCAATATTACCTTCCCTTCAAAATCAAATCCTCCATCGCCAGCTGTAAATCCTTCGTTAAATCAGCTACCGCTTGCCTTGCACCTTGCCGACTCGTCTTATAAGCTGGATAACGTTCTGAAACCGATAATGGCTCACCTATAGTTATTTTTACCTGTTGCTTGCCAAGAGTTGGACGCCCGGAGGGGTTACCACCTCTAATTCGAGTTACCAAATCCCATATCAGTAATGTTGTCTCAGCAAAGCGTTCTGCTGTGGGTTTTTCGCGTACGTATTTGCCTGTGACAGCCACAAAACTTTCTACCAGCCTCATGTGCCACATCCGCAAATTCGCTTCTTCGGCAATGCGATCGCCTAAAGCACGTTCTAAAGGCGACAGTGCTTTCACATCTTTAAATTCTTCTCGAAAAATATAATTCCAGCCAGCTTGTTCTACTCGACGACAGCGGTCATTAAAATTGCCTTTGGGTTGTAAATCAAAATACTGTTCTGCTACGTGTAACACGACATTTAACAAAGCTTGCAAACGAGCTGCCAAAAGTTCATTGGCATCTTTTATGTCCCCTTGTACTGGCAGTTTTTGATGATAAAATCGCGTGTAGAAATTTTCCATCAAAGACAGTAAATGTTGGCTCAAATGAAACAAACGTGGGTAGAGGGAGTCCGGTGATAGAGACGCGCCATCTTGTTGTAGAGACGCGCCACCTCTCGTCTCTACAGGTAAACCACTAGCAGCTTCCAATTCACTCAAAAGGTTGGCGATCGCACCCCAAGGAGTGGCGACGTACTTGTATTTAATCCCAACTGGTACAATAAAAACCTGCTCATCTCGATTGTCCTTGTGCAAATCTTCAGCACACCAAAAACCGAGTTGAGCGATACCGGGTTCCAAGGGGTTGACAATTTCTGAAAGACCATTCGTGGCTCCTTCTGGTGCAGCTGCCATCGGGAACTGACCATTGGCAAACAAATCACGCGCTGATCGCAACCCTGTCCAATCTGCCTTACCTCGCTGGATAGATGTGCCACCTAAGCGCGGAGCAACCCAGCCGATGTAAGAACCAGCCCATAGAGGAATTCCACGGTCGTAGATAAAATGGGCATGAATCGGAGGCTGTAGCACGATACCCTTGTGTCGTGCTAGTTTTGGCAAAATGTGGGAAAGCAAGTAAACCAAACAAAGCGGGTCTTCTGCCTTGGGATGGCGAAAAGCGATTAAAAAACGGATTTTCCTATCCTGAAACTGGTGATATAGATCCAGCAAAACTTCTAGGTTGTCTGCTTCAATATGACTAATTGCCGTTCTCCAGTGTATTAAGCTGGGTAGGAAGAATTGGCAGACTCGTAGAAAGGTGGGGTCTAGCGCTGGAGGGATAAATTCTAGGGGTGGCTGTGCTTGATAAATGACATCAGGCAAAGTGATTTTCTCCTGAAGTTGCAAGCGTTCATTTTAGACTGTAACTGAAATAGAGATTATCGAATTTGGAAAGGGGACAAACGATGCGACTGTCACAAATGTTATTCGTTACACTCAGGGATGACCCAGCAGATGCTGAAATTCCCAGTCATAAACTCTTACTCCGCGCAGGCTACATTCGTCGCATCGGTAGTGGTGTCTATGCCTATCTTCCTTTGATGTGGCGGGTACTGCAAAAAGTTTCCCAAATTGTCCGCGAAGAAATGAACGCCGCAGGTGGACAAGAATGTCTGTTACCCCAACTCCAACCTGCTGATTTATGGAAAGAGTCTGGACGCTGGGATACTTATACCAAAGCCGAGGGTATTATGTTCGCCCTCAAAGACCGCCGCGACCAAGAACAAGCCCTAGGACCGACTCACGAGGAAGTCATCACGGCGATCGCTCGTGATATGATTCGTTCCTACCGTCAGGTACCACAGCTCCTCTACCAAATTCAAACCAAGTTCCGCGATGAAATTCGTCCCCGGTTTGGTTTGATGCGTGGACGAGAATTCATCATGAAGGATGCTTACTCGTTTAACGTAGATGAAGAAAGTTTGGAAAAAACTTATCAGGATATGCATACCGCTTACAGTAATATTCTACGGCGGTCTGGTTTGGCTTTTCGTTCTGTGCAAGCTGACTCTGGGGCTATAGGTGGTTCTGCTTCTCAAGAATTTATGGTGCTGGCGGAAGCAGGCGAAGATGAAGTCCTCTACACTGAAGATGGGCAGTACGCGGCTAACGTGGAAAAGGCGGTTTCTTTACCACCTGACGCGGAAACTTCAGCATTTACCAGTTATGAAAAACGCGAAACACCAGGGACGGAGACAATTGAGAAACTCTGTAAATTCTTGAAATGTTCCCCTACCCAAATTGTGAAAAACGTTCTTTACCAAACAAATTTTGATAATGGAACAACAGTGTTGGTGCTGGTAAGCATCCGAGGCGACCAGGAAGTTAATGATGTCAAATTACAAAATGAATTGACAAAGTTAGCCCCCAAGTACGGTGCGAAAACGGTGATCAAACTTGCAGTACCAGATGCAGAAGCTCAAGGAAAATGGGCGAATCAACCTTTACCCTTGGGGTATATTGCTCCTGATGTTGCAGATGATTATATTAAGTCTGTCAAAGATGTCGCACCTCGCTTTTTACGTTTGGTCGATAAAACAGCGGTTGATTTAAAAAACTTTGTTACGGGTGCAAACGAAGCTGGTTACCACGTCGTAGCAGCAAATTGGGATGAGCAATTTAAATTACCAGAATTAAGCGTAGATATACGTAAGGCAAGACCAGGCGATCGCGCCATCCATAACCCAGAACAAACTCTACAAAGCGCACGTGGAATTGAGGTAGGTCACATTTTCCAATTAGGTACCACGTATTCCATCGCAATGGGTGCAACTTATACCAACGAACAGGGTGAAGAAAAACCTCTACTTATGGGTTGTTATGGTGTGGGTGTGTCAAGATTGGCTCAAGCTGCTGTAGAGCAATCTTACGACAAAGATGGAATTATTTGGCCGGTGGCGATCGCACCTTATCACGCGATTGTGACGATTCCTAACATCAACGACACTCAACAAGTGGAAATTGCGGAAAAACTTTATGCCCAACTTAATCAAGCGGGAATTGAAACCTTGCTCGATGACCGTAATGAACGGGCGGGAGTAAAATTCAAAGATGCGGATTTGATTGGGATTCCTTACAGAATAGTCACAGGGCGAGCAATTGCCAATGGCAAAGTCGAAGTTGTGGAAAGAAAAAGCCGCAACTCACAAGAAATTGCGATCGCTGACGTTGTATCTACATTAAAGCAGTGGATTCATCAATCAGTGAACAGTCAACAGTGAACAGTCAACAGTGAACATGAAGGAATCTTGGTAACTGGTAACTGGTAACTGATAACTGATAACTGACAACTGGTAACTGAATACCCTAATTACAAACGAAAACGTGGAATTCTTCACACTCCTTGTATCTGGCGCTTTAGGGTTAGTGACTCCGGTGGGACTGGTGGTTGATCAGGCTGCTGTTGCTGCTATCCGTTCTCAATTGGCTCAAGTTGAACAATTGCAAGTGCGAGTTGACAACGCCCCTACTCATCAATTGCTGCAAGGTAAGGTGGAAAGGGTGCGTATTGCGGGGCGTTCTTTGCAACTCAAGTGGCAAGAAATTCGGATTGCAGCTTTAGAATTGGAAACCGATGCCATTGAATTAGAACCGCGTAGTCTTGGAAGCAGACCGAAATTCAAACGACCTTTACAAGCTGGTGTACGTTTGGTGTTAACTCAGCAGGATATCAACAAACTCATACAATCACCTCAATTCATAACCTTGTTGCAAAAGCTAAAAATTAACACAGGCAATTCTTCAAATACAGGGTATAACTCTGTTTATAATTTTGTGAATCCAAATGTAAAATTTTTAGCAAATAACCGCTTGAGTTTGCAAGTAGAATTACAGGAGAAAGGTCTGGAGAAGCCCTTGTTAATTAGGGTGGAATCAGGATTTCATATCGTTGGTGGGAAGAATATTCAGTTAGTTGACCCAATTGTGGCAGCGAATGGTGAAGAGGTTCCACCTCAATTTGTAAATGCAATTGTCAACAATATCAACAAACGATTGGATTTAGGAAATCTGGAAGATGACGGTCTACAAGTGCGAATTCTAAAATTGAGTATGAGACCAGAAGAATTAGAGATTGCCGCATTTTTACGAGTAGAGCCATCCTCTAGGTTTTTGGAAACCCCCGGCTCCTAAGTATCGTCGTTAACCAGGCTTATCCTCATACAAATGCTATTTTAGCCTTTAGGAAGGTTTTCATTATGAAAGAACAGCAAGGACCTAACCGTATTTCTCCAGGTATCATCGCAGCTGTTTCAGCAGCAGTGATTGCAGTGACTGCTGGTGTTGCTTTTTTTGCATCGAAATCTGATGATAATAATAAGGCTCCTGTAGCAATCCCTGTTCCAGAAGTAGTTCAACCTAAGCCATCAGAAAATCGGGTAGCTAATGAACAAAATGCTGAAATCTTTTGGCTGCAAGACACTGGCACTGGTTTAAAATTGGTTCCCCAAACAGTTCAAGTTAAAGCAGTTGGGAAGTCGCCCAATCAAGTATTAGAAGGGGCTTTCCAACAATTATTAGCTGGACCCACAGAAGGGACGGACTCTACCACAATTCCAAAAGGAACTAAGCTGTTGAGCGTCAAGGAGGCGTCGGATGGCATCCACGTCAATTTATCGGAAGAATTTAGTAGTGGAGGTGGTAGTTCTTCAATGATGGGTCGTGTGGGGCAAGTTGTCTACACCGCCACAGCTTTAGATAAGAATGCCAAGGTGTACATTGAGGTCAACGGGCAACCATTGGAGGTTTTAGGTGGTGAAGGTCTGGAGTTGGAACAACCACTGACACGTGAAAGCTTCGATAAAAATTATTCACTTTAGCTAAGAGTCATTAGTCATTAGTCATTAGTCCTTAGCCACAAGCGATGACATCAGGACAAAGGACTTTTGACCGAAAATAATGGGATACAAGCCCCGTCCTTCTAGGACGGCTTTTTGTCTTAGAGTGAACAAATAAACTCTCTCACTCCGTGTGTCTTCGTCCTACCCGACTTGGCGCAATAGTCTTCAAGAATTTTTAGTTTAGACTCAGGTAATCGGATATTTAGCGCTGATTGCGATGGCATTGTATTGATATTTGTAATACAATACTACTATGAAAGCACGTTATCGCTACAGAATCTATCCTGACGACCAACAACGCCAAGCTTTAGCTAGGTTATTTGGTTGCGTCCGTGTTGTTTGGAATGATGCGCTAGCGCTGTGCAAACAGTCTGAGAAACTCCCTAAGTTAGGAGATTTGCAAAAAATCTGTATTACTCAGGCGAAGAAAACTGCATTGCGTGAGTGGTTGGGTGAAGTTTCCAACATTCCATTGCAGCAGTCTATCGCTGATTTGGGGGTGGCGTTCCAGAACTTTTTTGCATCTGGCAAGGGTAAGCGAAAGGGAGTCAGCCCCTGAGTCCTTACGGACACGCTCCGCGAACGGGGAAGTCACGCATTCACGCATTCACGCATTCAAAAGTAAGAACCCCATAAATAAATTTAGGGGCTTGAGTCAGCGGACGCCGTAGACGCTTGCGCCTACTCGATGAAATACGTTTTTTCTTTTTCCATACCATAAGTTGGGGGCTTGTACCTTTTTCTTTCTGGTCAAGGTCAACCCACCAAAGTTCAAAAAGAAGGACAATCGCCAAACAGCACGGTTTAGAAAAGGTGGGTTTTCCATTAAAAATGAGAAAGTTTACCTTGCCAAAATTGGTTATATTAAAACCAAGTGGTCGCGTCCACTGCCATCTGAACCTAGCTCAGTAACGGTAATTAAAGACCGAGCAGGGCGTTATTTCTTGAGCTTTGTTGTAGAAATTCAACCCGAATTCAAGCCTGCTCAAAATCAAGCAGTAGGCATTGATTTAGGACTCAGAACTTTTGCTGCACTCTCTAATGGAGAGAAGGTATCCAGCCCAGATTATTCGTGCCTAGAGCGCAAGATTAGACGGTCACAGCGCAAGTTATCGCGTCGCCAAAAAAATTCAAAACGACGTGAGCGAATGCGTCTCAAGGTGGCGAGACTCAAAGCCAAGCTAAGAGACATACGCAAAAATTTCTTGCATAAGTTATCAACCAAAGTGGTAAACGAAAACCAAGTTATTGCTTTGGAAGACTTGAATGTGTCCGGAATGGTGAAAAATCGCTGTCTATCACGGGCAATAAGCACTGCGCTGGATGGCGAGAATTCAGGACAATGTGTCAAGCCAAATCAGACAAATTCGGGCGCGAGTTTGTTGTCATTAGTCGATGGGAACCAACCAGTCAAACTTGTTCTGATTGTGGCTACCAATGGGGCAAGCTTGATTTGTCTGTTAGAGAGATTGTCTGCGTGAACTGCGGCAATCACCACGACAGAGACGATAATGCTTCCAAAAATATAGAGAAAGTCGGGGTAGGGCATACCCACGACTCTAAACGGGCAGGGAGGGAGTGTAAGACCGAAGTTTCGGCAGTTCCCGCTGAGCTGTCAACCCATATTCAGTACGAGCAGTTAAAACTGTTCGACTGGTAGGAAATCACCGTCTCTTATAGGGCAGTGAGGATGTCAATAATTACTTGCTATTTAAAATGCGAAAGTTACGGGCTTGCTGTTCCAACCTGGCGGCGAGGCGATCGCAAACCCGGTTACACAATTCAAAAATCATCTCATCTTCCACCCGGTAGTAGGCACAAGTTCCTTCACTGCGGCGGCTGAGGATTCCTGCTTGCCACATTACCTTCAAATGTTTTGACACATTAGCCTGAGAAGTCTGTGTTGCCTCTACCAGTTCTTGCACACATTTTTCTTCATCCCGCAGCAAATGCAACAGCCGTAGGCGCATGGGTTCACTCAAGAGGCTGAAGTATTCAGCTACTTGTTGCACAACTTCTGGCGGTACAGGCAACGCTTGTTTCATCAGGTTAGATCCGTAAGGACTCAACTAAAAAGTTTATAACGAGGTATCGTTATATAGATTAATACTTAATCAGGGTTAATTCGCATCAAAGGCTGACCATATTCCACAGGTTCACCGTTTTGAACGAGAATTTCTATCACTTGTCCGGAGACTTCTGATTCGATTTCATTCATCAGTTTCATGGCTTCGATAATACATACTGTTTGACCGCTTCTGACGCGATCGCCCACTTCCACAAATGGTGATTCGCTAGGACCAGGAGCGCGATAAAACGTTCCCACCATTGGGGAAGGGATGTCAACGAATTTCTGTTCTATGAGTGAGGGAACAGTCAGTGGCGGTACACTCACGCTATTGCTGTCAAAAACGCGAGTTGGCGGGGTTTGGGTGACGGTTGGAGGCGGTCCCACCGCATACGCAGGTGGTGGAACTGGCGTCAGTTCCGAACCAACCGCGCCTAATGCCGCTTGAGGTGCTGACAAAATTTGATGAGTGCTGACCGCCTTACGAACCGTTAGCTCAAAATCGTCACTTTTGAGTGTGACTTCTGCTATATCAGTTTGTGCAATAGTTGTCAACAGTTGGCGGATTTCATTAAAGTCCAATGGCACAGCTTTTCTGACCTCATGCAATTAGGTAGTAGATAGACTTTATCCGTGAAGTGAATTTGCTCGTCAGGCAGGGATGTAAATCCCTGTTATAAATGAAAATAGGGATTTGCATCAAGAGGTGAGAAGAAAGTTACTCCCTGCCAAGGTATGTGTCGTTACGGGTGTCTATACGGATGCGTTCTCCTTGGGAAATAAACAGAGGAACCATGACCATTGCTCCTGTTTCTACAGTTGCAGGCTTGGAACCACCAGTTGCAGTATCACCCTTGACACCTGGATCTGTTTGCACAATTTCCAACACGACAGAGTTAGGCAGTTCTACTTCTAGAACTTGGTCGTCCCAGCGAACGACGTTGACTTCCATACCTTCTTTGAGGTATTTTACGCGCTCGCCAATCTGCGCTGCGCTCAATCTGCCTTCTTCGTAGGTTTCCATATCCATAAAGACGTATTCATCGCCTTCTTTATAGGTATGCTGCATCGTGCTTTTTTCCAGGTTGGCTTGCGGAACTGTTTCGCCGGCGCGGAACGTTCTTTCTACCACACTGCCACTTTGGGCATTTTTCAGTTTTGTGCGTACAAAAGCAGAGCCTTTACCTGGCTTGACGTGGAGGAATTCCACAACTCGCCACACAGACCCATCTAATACTATCGAGACACCAGGTCGAAAGTCGTTACTGGAGATCATGAAACTTTCAGAATTTGGAAGACAATCGGGATTTATTTTAACCCCCAATAGCAGTAATTAGTCATTCCTCATGAGTTATTAGTTATTAGTACTCACTCAAAAGTCAACACTCAAGAGCCAAAAATTATTCTCCTCGTCTGCTCTGGTGCTTCCACCTAAGCGTTTGATTGCAACACACTGCTAGCTGGTGCGGCTGAAAAAGATAGCAGCAATGATAATTAACCCTAAAAGCGCCAAAGGTACCCAGAGGTTAGGGATATCTGACAAACTCATAAAATTCAAAATAAAAATTAAAAATTATTTTATTTATATTCTGTAAGTACCTACAAAATACTACAACGAAACATCTAAACTGACTCACTCCAGAGTGCTGACACAAAAAAATATTTATTCTGACAGCTTGTTCAGAAATTTTCCTAATACCAATTCTTTATGAAGATGCATAGAATATTAAAAAACGAACCGCCAAGACGCCAAGAGCGCCAAGAATGGAGGTTATTTATTTAGTGCAGCTTCACATTAAATTGGTATAAAAAAGGACTGATAGAAAATCACGTGAGTGTCATAAGCAGGGGCAAATATGTAGCTCAAAAGTTTGATGATACCTATTTTTGAGCATATTGCCCCTGGTATTAGTTAATTTAATGAAAGGCAGCAGTCAAAACTGCAAAAAATCACAAAACCCCAAAAAGGGCTTATTGCATACTGCGGGCGATCGCCACTAATTCATCTCGACTGACTCCGCTAGGAGTGGTGATTTGAAATAGCATATCCCCTTCTTGCCACTGGATCTGTCGTGCCTGGGGGTTTTGATCCCATCGCATCCCATCAATAGAGCCTTCTTGATGGGAAATTGGCTCCCATGCTCCCTCGACATACTGCCCAGTCCTGTTACCAATTTGAATCAACTCAATCTTCGCACTAGCACCCACAGGACTTTTGCCAGGTTTTTGCAAAGCTGGCTCCTGCTGCGATATGATTGGCTTCTTTGACCAGAGCCAAGTTACACTTTTGCCCTTTGCGGTACTCCCTGTAGGTGCAAAAAAGATGGGACCAAATAATGGTTCTCCATCCAACCTTTGTTGAGCAATCAGGATCAAAGCCTTAGTTTGAGGATTTTCATAAGGCAAAACCACAAGATTTGGGTTAGGAGAACCGACATCTTGTAAGACAAAGCCAGTGGGTAGATAAGTAGGCTCCTTCAAGTCAAAACCTCTTTCTATCTCCATTTCTCTAACAGTTTTAGTGTTTCGGAACTCCTGTTCTATCTGTCGCCTCTCTTTTGCTGTATCGGATACGACCTTCGGCGTTCGACCTGTAGATGTAATACTATCGCTGCTAGTACGGATGAAATGTTCAAAGATTGTCTGTGCTAGAGAGCGCAACGACGGTGTCGATATGACTACGACTGATGAAATAGCGATCACAGCCATTGCAGCTATAGAAAATCGGTGAATAGGACGAGAACGTAACACAGCTAACTTCATAGTTCTGGTTCCTTGTATGAGTAGGTTTAGAGATGGAGAAAAGCGCAACCTGTTTTGCTGAGTTTCTGGCAACTCCTCAGTTTTCTGATTTGGAAAAACCTCAGAAGCGTCCACCACATTCGCTCCCAGCAATCGTGTTTCTAGTTCGGCTGCAAAAGTAGGATCTGGCTGGACTTCATCAGAGACAGCGGCTAGCATTGCAGCTAAGTCCATTTCAGATTGTGATAAGCTCGGTGGTGCAGAGACACTCTCTCCAGCAAGTTGAGCAGTGAGGAATGTGTCTAAGTCCTCAGCTATCTGCATTTCGTGACTTTTTGGGTGGTTCTCAGGTGTCATTGCTCTTCTCCTTTTGCATGAGGAGCCAGGTATTGTTGCAAATCAGCTATGGCTCGATAAATCAGCATTTTCACTGCTGCCTCGCTCTTTCCCATCACCTGACCAACTTCAGCGGTACTCAAGCCTCCAAAGATTCTTAGGGCAACGGCTTCAGCTCGATCTGGAGTCAGAATAGTCTTGACACATTGAGCAATTTGCTCTAGCTGCAACTGTCGGTCAATTTCTTCGTCTATTGGGGGACAGGGAGACGGTAACTGGTCAACAACTGTTAATGGCAGTGTTTCGCGGTTGTGACGAAAGTGATCGGCTGCTTTCCTACGGGCTATGCCCATCAGCCAAGCAGCAAACGATCCGCGACCTTGGTAACTGGTCATCGACTCCTTTGCCGCCAGAAAAGTTTGAGTCGTCAAATCTTGAGCATGGTGTACATCTCCAACTCGCATGAAAAAGTAGCTGTAGACATTTTTCAAATGACGGCGATAGAGTTCGGCGAAAGCAGAAGGATTGTGTTTGGCATCAATTGCCAAAATGTTGTCTGGTTTTGTCGAAACCTCCGGATGGAGACGTTGCCTGGGAATAGAAGATTGAGGATTATTCATCCAGGATGTCCTACATAATGATGTAGATGCGTCTTTTACACGCTTCATATAATCAGTCGTAGTAGGACGCTAATTCGTAACAGGTAAATCCCAATAAATTCCAAGAACATCCATGTGTGGTAGGGTTGTCCTAAGTGCAAAATCCTATTTGCATTCTTGGTGACAACATTCTCCCCAACTTAAAATGGCTAACATCGTCAAACAGCCGTGTGATGAGGGAGTGATTCGCTCGGCACCATGCACTGACCCTTGTTCTAGAAATGTTGGACGGTGGGTGCTAGCAGCAACAATCCTCGGTTCGAGCATGGCGATGATTGATGGTACTGTTGTCAATGTCGCACTTCCAGTATTGCAATCAGAGCTAAATGCAACCACTACCGACGTGCAGTGGATTGTTGAGTCTTATGCACTGTTTCTTGCTGCTTTAATTTTGGTTGGTGGATCATTAGGCGATCGCTTCGGACGGCGGCTCATCTTTGCCTGCGGTGTTGCTCTCTTCGCCTTAGCCTCAGTATGGTGCGGACTGTCGCCAAATGTGAATCAGCTTATCATTGCTAGGGCAGTTCAGGGAATTGGTGGTGCGTTGTTAGTTCCAGGAAGTTTAGCAATCATCAGCGCCTCATTTAGCGAACAACAGCGCGGACAAGCCATTGGAACTTGGTCAGGTTTCACAGCCATCACCTCAGCACTTGGTCCCGTTCTTGGCGGTTGGTTAGTTGAAAATGTTTCTTGGCGCTGGATATTTTTTCTTAATGTTCCCCTAGCTGGCATCGTACTGGGTATTTTGTTTTGGCGCGTACCAGAAAGCCGCGATGAAGAGTCTGCAAGACTGGACTGGTGGGGAGCAGCTTTAGTAACTCTCGGCTTAGGGGTGATTGTCTACGGACTCATCGAATCGTCTCACTTAGGATTATTCCATCCTCTGGTTCTAGGTTGCTTAGCAGTTGGCGCACTCAAGATGAGTGCGTTTATTTTTGTTGAGGCGAACAACCGCGCCCCGATGATGCCATTATCTTTATTCAAATCGCGCACCTTCAGCGGTGCAAATTTGCTCACACTGCTGCTTTATTCAGCCTTGGGCGGGGTGTTTTACTTTCTTCCGTTCAATCTCATTCAAGTGCAACACTACTCGGCTACAGCGGCTGGTGCGGTCTTCTTGCCGTTTATTGTAATCATGTTCTTCCTTTCACGTTGGTCTGGCGGGTTGGTGAGTCGTTACGGCGCAAAACTCCCCTTGACAATTGGTCCGATAATTGCTGCTCTTGGATTTGCTTTGTTTGCTGTGCCAGGAATTGGCGGTAGTTACTGGACAACATTTTTCCCTGCCATAGTCGTTTTAGGTTTGGGTATGGCAATTAGCGTTGCCCCCTTGACAACAACGGTGATGGGTGCTGTTAAGCAACGACAAGCTGGTATTGCTTCCGGAATTAACAATGCTGTTGCTCGCACTGCTGGCTTGCTGGCGATCGCCATTTTCAATATCTTTGTTTTCAATACTTTCAATCGCAGCCTCAATCAACGTTTAGCAACGTTGAACATACCGCCTGAAGTTCAGAAACTGTTGGATGAACAGCGTATCAAGCTAGCGGGTGCTGAAGTTCCTGCTGGTGTGAGTGTTGAGGTGAGTGGAAAGATAAGACAGGCGATCGCTCTTGCATTTGTAGATAGCTTTCGCTTGGTGATGTTTATTGCTGTTGGGTTGGCGTTGGCAAGTGCGATCGTTGCCTTTGTAATGATTGGGAGAAATAAAAGGCAGATACAGCAACAGTAAGGATGAATGGTGCATTACCCTCGGCTCATTGCTTTCTTCTTCACAAATTGCTCAAGTTTTTTTCTATACTGAAAGTGTAAAAGGGAAATAAGCTTTGCAAAGAAGAATTAGCGGAAGCGATCGCTTCGGAGGTGGCAAATATGATGAGAGCCACAGTATTATTAGTAACACTTCTAGTCTTTACACCTGCTACTGTTTTGGCACAACAAGAAAAGCAATCAACTCATTATTTAACAGTAACAACCGGGCAAAAACTAGAATCTGAGAAATTATTACGGATACGTGTTAACCAGCAAATTCAGAAATTTAATACAGTCGTTAAGCAGGCACTTAGAGAAACACAAGAGATCAAGCAGTTTAGCACACCATACTTAGTCGAATTCCAAAGGAGAAATGAGGATATACAACGCCGCCGAGATTTTATACGTCCCAGCGGTATTTAAGGTGTTTTTTGACATTTTATTTCAACTTTTTTCGTCTGATTCATCAAATATCATCTGTTACAAATTATTCTTTACCCAACTTTTAAAAGCTCTGATTGCTTGACTTCTCCCTACACTTAAACATTGCTTTACATATTCATTCACGAGTTCAATAATGGGGATGCCGGGAAAGTTAGGACTGAAATTAGCTGCCACATATTTTCCCTGCTGTAGGAGATTAATTTGCAATCCTTGCGGCGTGTATCGCCAAAGTTCAGGCACTCCCATCATCTCATAGTTATTAAATCGAGTACGGGAAGTAATATCAATTTCTATTGCTAAATCAGGCGGTGGATCTATAGTCAAATCTATGCGATTTTTACCAATAACAGCAGCACAATTCTGAATGTAAAAGCAAGTATCTGCTTCTACTGCTTGAGTCATACGCTCATTCTTAAAGGTTGTTGAACCTAAAACCTCAAAATCAATTTCTAGTTTTTCTAAAAGGATTTTTACTAAATCTCCAATAAATTCTTTATCTTTCTCATGTTCGGGCAAGGGAACCATAATTTCTAGCCAGCCATTACTATAAGAAATGCGAGCAGCACGCTTTTCTCCCAATTCCTCTAAAATGTTTTCTAACTGCTGCCAGCTAACATCTTTAAGCAACATTTGTTGCCCTGGTTTGACAATAATTTGTTGCAGTTCTAAAAGCATATATTTCTATTGGTTCAGTAGGGTGCGTTAAAGCAACGCGTAACGCACCGAGAAATGTGATACGTTACGGCAAGTTCTGACTCTCTCAAATTTTCAAATTCTGACATAAACACACCAATAAATGGGATGCGTTACGGCAAGTTCTGACTCTCTCAAATTTTCAAATTCTGACATAGCCGCAACACATCCTACTTAATTATACAGTGACTTCTAAACCATCCTGTCTTATACTTAGGTTAAACCCAGAAACTTTGAAATCAGCGGCAATAGTTTACTACACGCCTCAACCAATGTTGCCGCAGTGGGTAAGCCAGCTATTGTCCCTTTTAAAATCTTCATAGCCGTTTTAGCTTCTTTTTGCTTCGCCTCTTCTTGGGGATTTTTCCCGGCTTCCGCTAAGGTTTTTACTTGTTCTAAAGCCTCAGCTTTATCTTCTTCGGGTAAGTCCTTCTCAGCCTCAATTGCTGCTTGCAATTGCGTCAACAATTCCTTAATTCCCGGTTTTTCTGGTTCCGCAGATGGTAACTCATTGATGGTATTTGTTACCGTACCGCTAATTTCACCTAAATTCAAAGCTTGTCCGCTTGCATTAAAATCTCCGCCGACACTGCCAATTTCAATTTTGCGGCTGGAATCATTGCTGTTAGTCATATTTTTATTCTCTAATTTATTGTCAACTTGAACATTTATAGGCTTACTTGCTAATAAGCTAATAATCTCTTTCATCTCTCCACTTTGTTGGCGATAGATGACTATCTGCTCATCTTTAGCTTTTAGTAGTGCTTTATATTTTTCTTCTCCTGCTTTCAGTCCCTGTTGATAATATTGCATCAAAATACTATGAAACTTTTCTTTATCAGCATCAATAGGCACTTCAACTTTAACAACAACTACCCCATCACCTTTGTTTTCAATACCTTTGATAGCTAATTCCGTGTCTTCGTTTTCGGCTTGCACTTTTTTGAATGCCGCATCAAAAGCTTTCCAATCTATGCCGTTGCGGAAAATTAAATCAACAGTATTTAAAACTTCTTCAAACAGCTTGGTAAATTCTCCTGATTGAAATTCGCCACTGCTGGGACGGCGTTCGCGGTCATCGCTTCTAGGCTTGGGGCGTTCCAGAAGATAGATAAAGCGACAATCTACGTTATCTAACTTAGTTGTACTTTCAATATTCCATGCTTCCACACAAGCACCAGTCATGTGAGCGCTGGTAAAATTAGTGCGGACAGCTTGAGTGAGAGTCAGGTTTGCCCACTCTAAACAAGCTCCTTGGAAAGTGGCTTCATTAATATCAGCATCTTTGAGATTTGCTTCTTTCAAATCTGCGCCTATCAGGTTAGCGCCTTTGAGGTTAGCACCAACATAGGATTTTCCTCTACCATTGCCAGTAATAAGCAATTTTAGAACAGCTAGGTTAGTTAATATAGTCTTGCCGACTCTGGCAAAGTCAAGTTTTTTTGCTTCATAAAAACGAGTGCGTGTCAGGTTTGCTTTTTTGAAATCTGTATTTTTGAGGGTTGCACCAGTAAAATCAGCATCGGTTAAATCAGCACCACGAAAGCTGGTTCCACCTGTAGCGGCGAAGTCAATAGCAACTGAGCGAACCAAGGCGTATTTTTCGTCTCCAGCCAGACCGTGCCACCCAACGTAAACGCCAAGCATCGCGACGGCGAAGCCGAAGGCGAAGGCGACGGGGGCGATGTTGAGGAAGGCGACGGCGTCGGCGCCGGCGCGGTTGATGAGGTCTCTGGCGACGTCGGGGTTGTTGACGACGTATCTGGTGAAGGCGGCGAGGACGGCGAGGACAATGGGGACGGCAAGGGCGAAGGCGACGGCGACGGCGAAGGCGATGGGGCCGGCGACGGCGAAGGCAACGGCGAAGGCGAAGGCGATGGGGCCGGCGACAGTGATGGTGAGGGCGACGGCTGCGGCGAAGACGACGGCGACATTGAGGGCGGCGAGGACGGCTGAGATGAGGGCGATGATGACGACGACGGCTACGCGGACGCCTCTGGCGGCGGGAATGTCTCCGGCGACGGTGGCACAGACCCCTCCGGCGACGGCTCCGACGACGATGACGACGACGATGACGGTGAGGGCGACGGCTCCAACTTTCAATCCTACTGCGAAACCCTTGTAGACAGTGAAGATAAAAAAGATCGCAAGCTCAACTAGGAGGGCAAAATTGATGAAATTTTGATATTCTGGAAAATAATTAAGAGTACCAGTTTGTTTTAAAGAAGATACTAACAAGTCAGCAATAAATAGTGGAAATAGTCCTGATAGTGCCGCCAGTAGCCATGAGACTATAAGCAACCCAATTGTCCAACGTCGCTGTAGACCAGCTTTAGCACCTGTGAAGTCAGCACCTATGAGAATAGAGTTGGTAAAATCAGCCCCTCTAATATCTGCCTTGCTAAAGTTTGCCCCAGTCAGGTTTTCACCTTTAAAAGAGCGACCTCGGAGATTTTGACCGGAGTAGTCTGGCGGCATAACTGGGTCAGGAAGAGGTTTTTACAAAGATTTTATACAACTTTGCTGTAGAATATTCCCGATTTGATGAAATTTTCATCGATATTACTCATAATGAGTCCACATACTTAGAACTTTGACGACTCGCTCTTCTTCCAGCACTTCATATACAAGCCGATGCTGAATATTAATTCTCCGAGAATAAGCCCCTTGCAAATCTCCTTTTAACTTTTCGTAGGAAGGAGGATTTTCATAAGGATTTTGCTCCAAAATTGCAAGAAGCTCTTCTGCTTTCGGCTTGAGTGCAGCTGCAGCAAGCTTCTTTGCATCTTTTTGTGCTCGCTTGGTAAAGCGTAATTCCCACACTACCAATCAAGCTCCTCTTTGGTCACACATTCCTCAACAGGAGTACGCATTCCTTCAAGGAGATCCTCTCGCATTCCAGGAACTTGGAGTATGTGCAATGTTTCTTGGATTGCGTTCCAGTCTTCAAGAGCAACAAGTACCGCTTGATTTTGATGACCAGTAATAATTACTGGTGTATGAGATTTTGCACTTTCATTGATGACAGCATCAAGGTGCTGTTGTGCATCGTTGATATTAATCACATCCATGATTAGAACCTCTTTTCTATCCAGTTATGACAGAAAATGGCATAAATCGCCATAATATACAGTGAGGCTAGATGCCCAAGAAAATTAGAGAGTTAAAAGCGATATTACGGAAAGCAGGTTTTGACTACCGTCCTGCACTCATGTTGCCATACATTCTGGATTCATCCACTCATACCTGATGAACCCGTTACCATTGCTGGTAAAGATGGAGACGATGCACCAAAATACTTGGAAAAACAAGTGAATCAAGTTTTGGATAAATTAGAACAAATGCAGAAGCTTAAAGAAATTAATGCGGAGGAAGAATGAATTATCACTATAGTATGCTCATTCAATGGTCAAATGAAGATAACTGCTATTTAGTCCACCTACCAGAATTTCCTTGGCAGCAATACCACACCCACGGCAAAACCTACGAAGAAGCTGCGAAACACGGACACGAAATCATTGAATCACTCATTGAATGGTATCAAGAGCACCGGAAAGCTTTGCCGGAACCCATTGCTTTACCTGAGAAGCCATTAAAAGTAGCCTAAATTTTTCGCAAGTCACTAAGAAGAGCAAGTTTTGTCAATTGTCAGCTTGTAAAATAGCAAATAAAAAAGCAGTGAGAAAGATAAAATATGACGACTAAAGAATTATTAATCCAAGAAATAGAAACTTTACCACCAGAGTTGCTGAAAGAAGCACTTAATTTTATTCGAGAAATCAAAACCAGTTATACAGAAAAACAGTCAAATAAAAATAACTTACGCGGTTCTACGGCTGAAGATTTACTAGAATTTGCAGGAAATTGGGAAGGTGATGATATTAAAGAATGTCTTCAGCTTGTTCATGATACTCGTATGCCACTAGAATTTTAAGAATGTATTTGCTTGACACCAATCATTGCACTTTTTTGATAGAAGGTGAACCAAAAGTTGTCAATCACTTTCGGGAACTAGGTAAGGTTAGACTCGCCATCAGTGCCATCGTCGCAGGTGAACTCAGATTCATGGCACAAAACTCCCAACAAAAAACTGCAAATATCATCAAAATTCGCGCATTTCTCAACAGAATAGATATTTATCCAATTGATGATGATACAGCAGAAATTTACGGAGATTTCAAGTCTGAAATTATTAAAAGATTTGCACCAAAAGAAAAGAGTAAACGCAAAACAACTCAACTACAATAAATTGGCATTGGTGAAAATGATCTGTGGATTGCTGCTACAGCTTTACGCCATTCATTAATTCTCGTTACATCAGATAGTGATTTTCTTTGAATGCGTCAAGTCAGGGAATTTCCTGTAGAAAGTTGGATTTGATTTATTTTATTTACTATGGGGAAAACAAGCACAAAATTACAAGATGCGATCGCCGTTCGCGTATCCCTTACGGGAGGCTTTGCGCGAGCGCGTGTCCGTAAGGACTCAGGGACTCACGCGAGTGCGTTCCGCATCTGAGATCAAGCCTCGAGTTGCAACAGTGAGGAGGCGAAGCCTCCAAACCCTCGTTACCAGGTTCAACCTGGTAACGAGATATTAGAGCCTCTGGCTTTTATTGAAAATGGTGCAAGATCTGAGGCAGCAAAGGCGGGGCTTTGCGCTTACGCCAGTCGCCGTGACAGTTGGAAACACTCCTTGGCTGCGCTGGACTCACCGCAAGCGAGGAGGGGAAAACATCTCCCCCTCTCTGCTTGCGGAGAGGGGGTTGGGGGGTGAGGTTCCTTTGTGTATTGCAACGAAGAGAGAATAACGGTTCCGTCTGCCAGTTTTAATAAGCGAAGGACTGATAAACTTCTACTTCAGGTTTCTCCTCAACTGAATCGACAATCGGATTAAAACGCAACAAGTGACGAGCGCGAGGGGAGAGTGTATCCAAGGCTTGCCGTGGTATATTAATAGACACTTCCGGACGATACAGCCAGCGGCGACTATAGCCAATAACTACCATCGGACGTGGGATTGAGGTGTGGTTAGGCGTACCCCGATGCAAGCCCCGCACATCGCGGATCATCACGTCACCGAGTTGCATTGTCACTGGTTCTAACTTGATTTCACCCGACTCCATGCGGCGCAGTCCTTCCTCCTTGGACATCATGTGTGTACCGCGTGTAATATCCATTGGACCGTTTTCTAGGGTGATATCGACCAGCGGAAAGTTTACTGCTAGTTGATATGGTGGCGTTTCCTTACCAGTTTCGGGGAACAGTGGCAAAGTATCTCGATGCACGTCTTGATAATCAGAACCAAGCAACGGCGTATCAGTTGCCAACTGGCACATCACCATGTCTTTGCCTACCAATAGCTCAACAATTGCCAAAATATCCTCATCTTCGTAAATATTTGCATCGGCAAAGGGAGTCGTAAACGGAAGCGTGACATAATAGCGGGCTGAACCTCGATTCTGAAGCTTGCCTTCGCGCTCAATGTGCTCCTTGAGTAACGGTGCGAAAGCCTCGCGCCAAGCATCGAGTGTTGCCGGGGAGAAGTGATTGGGCAACACGCAGTAGCCATCAAGCAGTACTGCTTGGGCAAAGGATTCAATTTGTTGTTGGTTATAGCGTTGTATAGTCATATGCTAATTTTAAAATCAGCGATCCCCGATAGTGGTGAATCAGTTGTTAAAACTTGTTACACAGTTTCGGCAAGTATCCTGACTGGCTCCCTACAAATTAATACACTAAAGCTGAGCGCAGGTATTTTAATTTTGCTTTCGGGGATAATTCCTTTTATAAAGCAGTGCTGAGAGGGAGAACCTACCATGACATCACAAGATATAGTGATCTGGCTACAAGAACGCACGGCTTTAGGAATTCTTTCGCCTGCATCTTTGAGCGCATTAACCGAAGTTATTAAAGAAGAAGTTTTAAGCGCAAACCACCGTCTAGTTACCGAAGGGACTCCTCCAGAAGCCTTGTATATTCTCCAACAAGGTCAGTTGGAAAGCGATAGCAGCAATCAAACCAACCCAGCCTTAGCTGTTGGGTTGCTTCCCGGAGCAGTTATTCACCTACAAGAACTTCTTTTAGAACAATCAGCGCAGCGTACAATTACGACAGTCACAGAATGCCATTTGTGGGTTGTACCTGCCGCTAAATTTCGGGAGATACTCAGCCAGTATCCTGAAATTGCTCAGGCTTTTTCCCGCCAGATGGCGCAAGAATTAGCTCAAGTCACATCTGCTCTCACCTACGAACAGGAACGTTCCACAGCGTTGCGACCTTATTTAGTAACCAAGGCGCAACGTGGAATTGTGGGGACAAGTCGCTATGCTGTGCGTTTGAGACAAGAAATTCGAGAAGCAGCAGATGAGCGTAAGTCAGTGTTGATTTTCGGCGAACCAGGTTTAGGAAAAGACATTATAGCAGCCTTAATCCACTTTGGTTCCAAACAGCGGCGAGAACCGATTATTAAAATTAACTGTGGTATTCTCCAAACAAGTGGTGCTGATTTGTTTGGTCGCGCCGGAGGTAAACCAGGACTGCTGGAATGGTTGGGGGAAGGCACTTTAGTTCTCAACAACATTCAAGAAACACCAACAGAGTTGTTGCCGGCGTTAGCAACCTTGTTCAAAACGGGCAAATATACTCCCGTTAGCCGTTCGGGAGAACCAACCCCCGAACCCCGCGTCAGCAATGCTCGCATTTTGATAGTTGCAGAAAAAACACAACCCACAATTGAACGCTGTGTTGGTCGTGTTATCAAAGTGCCACCACTGCGGGTACGAAAAGCTGATATCAAAGCACAGGTTGAATATTACATCAGTCTTTACACACGCTCCAGAGGTATTGCCCGACCGAAAGTCAGCCCAGAAGCATTGCGCCGCTTGCAGTCCTACGATTTCCCCGGCAACTTAAAAGAGTTGCAAAATCTAGTGGAACGGGCGATAGTCCAAGCAGGGGAGGCAAAAGAACTCACAGAAGAAATTTTCTGGTCAGCTGATACTAAGAAAAAGCAATTTCGGGTGAATCTGTTGAATGCTTATCCTGGTTTGCGGAACTTTTTACGTAGTCCTTGGTGGCCTGATCGCATCAACTATGGTTTTACTTTAGCAGCGTTTGCCTTCATTGTCGGAGTGCTATTTATTGGTCCACAAACGCGCGATCGCAATTTCGCTTTAAATCTATTTTGGGCTTGGTGGTGGCCCTTCTCCCTGCTGGCATTTCCCTTTTTAGGTCGCGTTTGGTGTTCTATATGTCCTTTCATGATTTATGGGGAAGTCACGCAAAAGCTATCTCAAAAGTTCTTTCCTCGACAGCTGAAACGCTGGCCCAGACATCAAGCTGAAAAATGGGGCGGATGGTTTCTCTTTGGGCTGTTTACCCTCATTTTCTTATGGGAAGAACTTTGGAATTTAGAAAATACCGCCTACCTTTCTGGTTGTTTGCTGCTTTTAATTACTGCTGGGGCGATGATATTTTCTGCCATTTTTGAGCGGCGGTTTTGGTGTCGTTATCTCTGTCCCATTGGTGGAATGAATGGGTTATTTGCCAAACTCTCCATGACCGAACTCCGGGCGCAACAAGGTATTTGTTCTGCCACTTGTACCACGTATCAATGCTACAAAGGTGGACCGCAAAAGGGCGAGGGGATGGAAACTAATGGGTGCCCGTTGTACTCTCACCCAGCACAGTTGGAAGATAATCGAGACTGTGTGCTGTGCATGACTTGTCTCAAAGCTTGTCCCCATCGTTCTGTTGAATTTAATTTACGTCCCCCTGGGGTTGAACTGTGGACAACTCATGTTCCCCATACCTACGAAGTCGCACTGTTGTTTTTACTGTTAGGGGGAGTATTTCTCCATCGCTTACCAGAGTTGCAATCTTTGGTAGGGCTACATCTGGATTTAACCCAGTTTTTACCTCACTTAGGATTATCTTTACTGGCTCTGATTATCCCAGTAACTATTCCTTTTTTGGCATATGGCGTGATGCAAGTATTATATCTAAGTAACAAAGGTTTAAAATCTACTCAACAAAATCCTAAACCGCGACGATTTGTAGAGCTTGCCTATGGCTACTTACCACTTGTACTAGGAGGAAACTTAGCTCATTATTTGCGTTTAGGTTTGGGGGAAGGAGGGCGTATTCTCCCGGTAAGTTTTGCAACCTTCGGTTTAAATGGTGAACAATTACCTATATTGCTGGCTCATCCAGCCGTGATTGCCTTTTTGCAGGGAGTCACCCTGATTTTTTCAGTGCTGTTGACGGTAGTATTAACACAAAAAATTGCTCGTCAGCCGATGCGTTCGCTTTTTTGGCAACACTTGGCAACTATAGGGCTAGCAGCTAGTCTATGGGCAATTATTGTATCTAGCTAATTTGTTCGTAGTAAGCGCTTCAGCGCTATTGTTTACACCATTTTGAATTATTTTATGGCTAGTTTTTTAGAACCACCACGCTTACGCATCGGTGAAGACAGCGAAGAAGAACGACGCGCCACTTGGCTGGAACTGTTTTATGATTTGGTGTTTGTCGTTGCAGTTTCTCAACTCGCCCATTATCTTCACGATCATGTTTCCCTATCAGGAGTGTTGGGCTTTGTCGCTCTTTTTATACCCGTTTGGTGGTCTTGGATTGGTAGCACATTCTACGCCAACCGCTTCGATAGCGACGACGTGACACATCGAGTCCTGACTGCTGTGCAGATGCTTGCCATTGCTGCACTAGCTGTTAATGTCCATCACGGCTTGGGCGAAACTTGCACTGGCTTTGCCCTTTCCTATGCTCTCGGTCGCGCTGTGCTTGTCATTGAATACATCCGTGCTGGACAGCACATCCCCACAGCACGTCCGTTGACAACTCGTTACGCCACAGGTTTTGGAATTGCTGCTATCCTTTGGACTATATCAGCATTTCTACCGAGTCCTTGGCGGTTTGTATTCTGGGCATTGGGGCTTATCATTGACTTCGCCACACCCCTTTCAGCACGCAAGTTGATGCTAGAACTACCTCCCCACTCCTCCCACTTGCCGGAGCGTTTTGGGTTATTTACTATTATTGTCTTGGGTGAAGCGATTGTCGCTGTGGTCGATGGTGTCTCAGAGCAAAAATGGGATGTTTCAACGGTAATCGGCGCAGTTTTCGGTTTATGTATCGCTTTTAGCTTGTGGTGGGTCTACTTTGATAACCTGGGAGGCACACCTATTCAGAGGACGCGGACAGAAGGACGAATTGCCATTTTCAATATCTGGCTCTACACTCATCTACCTCTGGTGATAGGCATTGCCGCTACCGGAGTCGCCGTGGAACTCGTATTGTTGAGCGAGAGTGCGATCGCATTACCCGATGCAGTGCGATGGCTGCTGTGTGGCTCTGTAGCGCTGTGCTACCTAACTTTAGGTATTCTCCACCGGATTGGGGTCATCCGCTACTGTAAAATTCGTGCCAAGTTTCGCATTGGGGCAGCGCTTCTTATCCTGGCGATCGCCATTTTTGGCAAAGGTTTATTACCTGTTGCGGTCATTGGGCTTGTCGCCGTAGTCTCTGCTGTGCAAGTTGTGCAAGATTTGTCTCAAAGCCGTCCTACAACCCGCTTAGTTGACCCAGAAATTTAGTTTCAAATACTTGATGAAAATAAGTCGCAGCGCCAGCCCCCTATTTCGGCATGGATGCGGCTTGTTTGCTTAAAATGGGTAGTAATACCCAAGGATGAGCGGTGTTAAGCTAACAATTAAGTGTCAACACCCCTGCCTAAAGGCTATTGGCTCTCTAGCCTCAAACCGATAGGATTAGTTGACCAGACGCGCGTACCTTGAGTACTACGTTATTGGTAAGTGTTTAAGTTCCTACCTTGGGATGCGTTCGCGCAGCGTGCCGTTAGGCATAGCTAGTTCCAAGCTCTAGAACCAATCATATTAAACAAGTTTAGAGGGTTAAGCTAGTGTATGAATGGAAGTACCGACCAATAACATTGTCGTTCGCGTTCGCGCAGCGTGCCCGCAGGGCTCAGCGTCTCCCCTTGGGAGAAGCTAACTTTACTCCCGCAAGGGAAGGCTCTATGGAGCAAACTATTATGCGTACAGGGTGAAAAATATCAGTTCGCAATTGCCCGAACGAAAGTACAACGCATTCATTACACGGTATTAAGTAACCCCAAGGCGGTAATAGTTCACAAAGATGCAAAGCCGTCCTAGAAAGACGGGGTTTGTACCCACAATTTTCGATGAGTGAGCCTATGAGAGATATTATCACTGTGTACATTTGGCTTCCTAAGGAGTTCTTAGGGCACGCTTCAATGCAGGTAGGCGAAGATACTTATATAAGCTTTTGGCCTAACAAAGAAGTTTTAAACCGCTCATCAAGTGAGATTCGTAAAAATATAATTAATCATAAAAACCATAACATTAATCAATTGTTATTTCAGCACTTAAATCAGATAAAAAGTGATAGTTACGAACAAGATTGTTTGGTTTTAGGTAAAAATGGATCGAAAAGAGAGGCAGACTGTATAGTTGAGTTATTAAACCTTCCTCAAGAGCCTATAAAAATATTTTGGAGAGAATTTCAAAATCAGCAAGTTTCCTACCATTTGATAAAAAGGAACTGTTCTTCAGTCGTTGCAGAAGCGATAAATGAAGGCTGGAAAACTTATGTTGCGGCTGAAACAACAGTCAATAATTTTTTCGGAGATTTGGAAACCGTTGCAGAATATGAAAAAGATTTTGAAGCATTAAGCTTCACCACCGCTGCATTAAATTTAGGCAGATTGCTTTTTTGGTCTCCAAAACAAGTTTTGCTTTATGCACAAATGGTCAAAAGATTAACAGATGGAGTACAAGCGAAAGCCAACCTATAAAATTTCGTTCCTCTCATACCCAGTGCTAGAAGTAACTTAGAAGGCTGGACTATTTTCGGCGTGTAGTACCCTCGCCCCCACTAATTACATTCTGTATTCTGAGTTCTGCGTTCTCTTGTTCTTCTTCAAATTATCGTGTTGTCAGCTACAGTTTTGCCACAAATAAATGGGCAAGAATAGGAGGAAATGTCTAATAATGCAGCTTTTCCTTTGTAAGTCATGCTGCGATTACATGAAACCTCGAATCATTGTCTGTGGCTTAAGTCGCACCGGATATAAAATCTTTCGTTTGTTGCGACAACAGGGGGCGTTAGTCGTCGGCATTCATCATAAACCCATCCCAGGGGAATCAGCAGGAGATGTGATTGTCGGCGTACTGCACGCAGCTAGTACCTTAACAGCAGCGGGAATTCAGCAGGCGCACACTTTGGTGATTGCTGGACCTGACGATGAACTGAATTTGTCAATCATGATGCAAGCGCGGGTGTTGAATCCGCGAATTCGGATTATCAACCGCTTTTTTAATACAAATTTGGGCGATCGCCTCGATCAAACTGTGCCCAACCACTTGAGTATGAGTGTTGCCGGTTTGGCAGCACCTGTCTTCACGTTTGCGGCTTTGGGAAACCAAGCAATTGGACAAATCAAGCTTTTCAAACAAACTTGGCCGATCCACGAAGAATATATAGATGAAAATCATCCGTGGCTAGGTCGCAAGCTGGTTGATTTGTGGAATGACCGTTCGCGGATGCTCATTTACTATATGCCACTCAAGGGTGAGATCGATTTGGTAGCGGCGGTGTTGTCTGGACAAGAGTTAAAGGTGGGCGATCGCCTCATCGTTGGTACTCAACCCCGTGTCCGTTCCATCCGCAAATCCCTAATTGCAAAAGTGTTGAAAGTCCTGACCAATTTGCGGCAGTTTAAGAAACACGCGGAATCAGTGGTGGCAATGTCTATTGTGCTGTTTGTCATTGTTGTGATTGCCACACTCACCTACACTTCTACTAATACGAATATTTCTATTGTTGATGCCTTATATTTTGCAGTAGGCATGATTACGGGAGCAGGTGGTAATGACAAAGTCGTAGAAAACGCTCCTGCCAGCATTAAATTATTTACCGTTTTCATGATGCTAGTTGGGGCTGCCGTAATTGGTCTATTGTACGCATTGCTCAATGATTTTGTTTTGGGCAGTCGCTTCAAGCAATTTTGGGATGCAGCACGAGTTCCCCACCGCCATCACTACATCGTTTGTGGCTTGAGCGGCATAGGTATAAAAATTGTCCAACAACTCTATGCTAGCGGACATGAAGTGGTCGTCATTGAACGCGATTCTAACAACAAATATGTCAACACAGCCCGTGGAGTAGGTATTCCCGTCATTTATGCTGATGCCAGCTTCTCAGCAACGCTCAAAGTCGCCAATTTAGAATCTGCCGCAGCAGTGCTTGCCGTCACAGGGAACGACGCGACTAACTTAGAGATTGCCCTCAAGGCAAAATGCATGACACCCAAAGTGCCGGTGATAGTCCATTACGCAGAGCCGGATTTTGCTCGTATGGCGCAACAGGTGTTTGACTTCGAGGCGGTTCTGAGTCCTGCTGAACTCGCAGCCCCAGCTTTTGCCGCTGCTGCACTGGGTGGAGAAATACTCGGTAATGGCATCACAGCAGATAGTCTTTGGGTAGCTTTTGCAACTTTGATTACAGCCTCACATCCCTTTTGCGGTCAGCCAGTGAAAGATGTTGCCATGTCCGCTGACTTTGTGCCTTTGTACTTAGAAACCAACAGCCAAACCATCCACGGCTGGGATTTACTGGAAACGAGCCTGAGTGCTGGGGATGTGTTGTATTTGACTATGCCTGCGACACGGTTATATCAGTTGTGGCGTAGTGCGCCGCCGCAACTGATGGCGAGTTGATGATAACCCGAATTTAATTTTCTCATGCAAACTTTTTACCCAGTACTACTGGGTCTTTTTCTAATTCCTTAGTCTAAAGTCTAGTTTGGGAGCATCACGCTCACAATTGGTTCGTCTAATGTAAACTTTTTCTACTTTTTTGAGATCCTAATTTACTAGGTATAAAATATCTTTTACACTTGTTAAATTTCAAATTTTTATTATTTCTTGGAAGTTAAATTTCTTCATAACAAGATGAATAAATTAAAAGCATATGGTCTAACAGTTTTACTTTCAACTTTCACATTTATCCAAGCAAGCCAGGCTGCAACCATTCCTCCACCACTTGAGGAACAAGTTCAGGAGACAGCCCAGTGGTTCATTGGTGTATTTAACAATGCTCAACAGGTCACAAGTAACCCTTCTGTTCCTTTTATCAGTATGTCCAACTGTGGGGTTCAATTAGACAGTAATGCTTCTAGTAATGAAATACAGAACGTTTATCTGGAACAAAGAGGTGCTATTGCTCGCCAACGCCTTTATTCCTTCAGTCGAGGAATTTCTGCTGTAGAACTCAGTGTTCGCAGCCTTGTTAACCCAGATATTTTAAATGGCATATGTGGTGAGCCAGAATCACAGCGAATTGTTAACACTAGTAATCTATTAGCAACAAGCTGCAATCTCGAAATTCTATGGGAACCCAGTCGTTATGTAGGAACTAACGCTCCAAATGGTTGCCCAACAAGTACTGGTGGCAAGGTGGTTTCCAATATTGTTTTTTGGCAGACTGGTATTGACTCATTGGATCAGATCTTTGATGCCAGAGGTAATTTAATTGTCAATACACCAATCCAATTTCGGCGAGTTTATACTATTCCCGAACAATCATATACTTTGGGACTTATAGGCTTTGCGATAAGTTATGTAGGTCTGAGACATAGGCGCAAACAGAAACAAAGATTAACGCAGGGGCAAAAAACGTTTATCTAAAGTTTATGAACGAAGAACAGAGGTAGCAGATGAATACTGTTTGCATGACAGACAAAGGGGAAAACTGAAAGAAAAAAAATAAGTTGTTTAGGGAACCATCCTAAATATGTAAATTTATTTGATTTTGTAGTCCAGGCTTCTAACCTGCTTCGGTAATAAAGTAGGGAGCTTTTCGGCTCCTACTACCATCTTTACAAAATTGGGATGCTCCCGTTGTTTAGCCTATTCCCCTGCGCCTTCATAACCTTAGTGAAATTCAACTTCTTCCATCCACGCAATACACTTTTCCATTTGCTCTTTCATTGTTTCAGTATCACTATGATACCTTCGCCCATGACCTGGTAGAACCCACTCAAATGAGTAATGAGTCAGCTTACGCATCGATTGAATCTGTTCTGAGAAGGAATACCAGCTATAATCGCGGAACGCATAAAGGTGCTTCAGTTCATTAGACCATGCCAAATGGTCGCCAGTGAACAAAAACTTGTTCTTATAAAGTAAAACTGTGTGTCCTTTGCTGTGACCTGGAACCGGAATAATTAATACATCGGGAGCCAACTCAATGGGTTCTGTCCCTGTAAGCTGAATTTCCACACTACGAGTATCAGCAGTGATGTCATCTTTATGGAGGATGCGCTGACACTGAAAATGCTCCGCGAACTTTTGATGATCCGCCACATCATCTCTGTGAGTCAGGTACATATAGCGAATTCCTCCCATCTTTTCCAAACGCTTGACTAAGGGAGGGGTAAACCGGGGAGAATCTACTAAAATATTACCTTCAGGTAGCTCAATAAAGTAGCTAGCAGCGCCGTAGGAATTTTCCGAGTGATAACCGCAATGGTAAACATTATCCTCTACGGGGATAGGAAAACTCAGTTGAGCGGCTTTGACATCTTGGGGCTTTTCAACTGTACCAATAGAACTGGTAGGACAAGCTAAAAGAGCTTGAAGCGCTGCTAATCTTTGGGCCTCGTTAGCTGGTTGGTGATGCACCGCCGACTGTTCACCAGCTTCAATAAACACCTCTGGTGCCATCCATCGACAAGTATCACAATCAATGCAGGAAGTATCGACATAAAAATCGCCACTGACATTTTCGGGGCGACGCAGATTTAAATGAGCCATATGAAACCTCTTTCGCCCAAGCACTTGCGCTTAAGGGCGACGAACCCTGTATCCCCACGTTAGCAAAAGCGCTGATCGACTGTTGGGGAGTGATATTTGATAGAAGGAAATGGGATAACTTAATTAAAAGCACTCAGAGAATCTCTGAGTGCAAATGGTATATTCTGAAGTCTAGGCGATCGCCTAAATTAAATTTAAAGGATTATTGACACTCCCCAGCCTAAAGGCATGGGGATTCTTGCTTCATCCGTCCTCCCTAGACACCCAAATGCAAGCATTCAAATATCCCCGTTTGGATACGTCCACAAGCGCACACGGGCTGTCCGACCGCGTTTGAAACGATTTATTCAAATTTTTTATTTCTCATTCCCACACTATGTCGCACTCAGCTGAGCATTGTGGATGGTGAAGCAGCGCGGTCTTGGGGGTTTCCCCCATGAGCGACTGCTGAACCCGAAGGGCGAGCTACCAACGTTGGCTATCTAGGCGTATTACCGCAGTGCCATAAGTATGATATCACATCCGTATGCCCAGTTTAAATAAAGCCGTCCTAGAAGGACGGGGCTTTAGACCCAGTTTTTTCGGTAAAACTTAGACAGGTTTCAAAAGTTAGAAAAAGTTAGAAGTTTTTAAATGAAAAGGTCACAAAAAGCAATCATTTAGGCAATGGCGCTTACCCTGGTGTTCCAAGTTTGCACCCATTCGCATTCCTTAGGGTCATCAAGGCGCTTGCTTGTCCAAGACTACTTATAGGAATCAGTAAGCTTTGATTCTTCGCTTTCTAGACCAATTAAGCGATAAATAAAATTTAAAACTTTTTTCATTGTTTACTCCTCGATTTTGTAATTGGTGTTCTACATATATCCTCAACGTGTCTGCTGGCGTTTCCAGAAACAAAACATTTATTTTTTTATTAAGTTGGGTACCTCTATTACAAACACCTCTTGTTCCTGAAATTACTGCGAATCTGGCGCAGGTATTCTAACTTTTAAACGAAACGGTTTAGTTTAAGTTGTACAAACTAGGAGGGCAAAAATAAAAACCCCCCTGGTTTTACCTTCAAGGGGGCGAGGAGGTCATTTGGAATGTGGCGATCAGCAGTCTAATTATCAATAGGTGCAAGGAAAACCGACTTATGCACCTTACTTTTCACCGGATGTGAGAAACCTCGCTTCCATTCCTCTCTCCTACAAGGAGAGAGGCTTTCATTTTTCCCCCTTCCCTAGTAGGGAACTCGGGGCCCCCACGGAGTGGGGATTAGGGTCAGGGGGCTAGTACCGCTGCGCGGAAGTCAAAAGTCAAAAGTCAAAAGTCAAAAGGCTGATTCTGTGGGCTTTTCGCGCTATGAGTGAATGGTAGCTTTATTTCCGCCGTCGTGTACTAGGGGGTTAGGTTTTTCGTGGATTTTTCCACATGGCGTGAAAAGTCAGACTTATGCACTTGGAGGCGATTTTACTTGTGCTGCTCAGGTGCTAGCAGTTCTACATAGTCAGCAAGTTTCTTAAGTTGTTTCAATTGTTGGGTTCACGCCAAGTTGGTTGAGCCTTAAAGCTTGTGGAATGTAAAATCTAGTAGTTACACAAAATAGCTATGACTGAAATTGTATTTCTAGTTGAAGAAGATCCAGACGCTGGCTATACAGCCAGGGCATTAGGGGAATCGATTTTCACTCAAGCTGATGATATCGAAACCCTGAGAGAAATGGTGCGTGATGCGGTTCATTGCCATTTTCCTGATGCACAAAACCGTCCTAAGGTCATTCGTTTGCACATAGTCCGTGATGAGGTTATTGCTTCTTGAAGCTCCCACGAGACTTATCTAGTAGAGAATTAGTTAAAGCTCTTGCTCGTCTTGGATACGAGGTGAGTCATCAGACAGGTAGCCAGATTCGGCTAACTACCCTACGCAATGGTGAACATCACGTCACTGTACCAGCGCATGACCCTATCAAGATAGGTCACTTAACGCAATATTAAGAGATGTTGCTGACCATACTGGTTTGATCCGTGAAGAATTACTAGAGCTTCTATTTGGATAATTAGTCATATTAGCGCTTTAAACTATTACAGGTTTTGTTGATGGAATTGCGATTGGCTTTGCCACAGAAGCGAATCGCGATTGGGCACGAGGGCACTGGCACCTTTGCAATCGCCTCATCTATCTTTTCACGACGTGCGATGCTCGCAAAGGGAGCCGCCCAAAGGGCGGGCGCGGAGCGCCATCGCCCTTTAAGCGATCGCAAAAATTTCCAAGCCTTGTCTCAACCTATCAGTAGATGCACTTTATCTACCACAACATCAATGACATGATGAGTGATAGGAAGGCTATCAATGACCATGCCAAGGCACAACAGCATCATGTAGGAGATGGAATAGAGAAACAAACCTTTAGCTAAGCTGCGGTCTTCTGGGTTTTGCAACAATTGCCAAGCTTTGTAAATAAATACACTTCCTAAGCCGATGGCAATGACTCCGTAGAGGATTCCACTCACTTGCAAAGGATAAACTAACAAGAAAGTTGCTGCTACGGTAATTATGGTATAGTACCAAATCTGCCGCACTGTAGCCGTAGTTCCCGCAACTACTGGTAGCATTGGTACGCCAACTTTTGCGTAATCATCCCGAATCATTAAAGCGAGCGACCAAAAATGAGGCGGTGTCCACAAAAAGACGATCGCAAAGATTAACCATCCTGCCCAGCTTAACGTACCCGTGACAGCTGCCCAACCTACCAAAGCTGGAATTGCCCCTGCTGCACCACCAATAACGATATTTTGAGTGCTATGCCGTTTTAACAAATGAGTATAAACTAGCACATAAAAAACCAGACCAGACATTGCTAGCAGGGCGGCTACTAGGTTGGCAAATACAGAAAGCAAGGTAAAGGAAATGACAGCCAAAGTGGTGGCAAAAATCAGAGCATCGCGCGGCTGTATTCTCCCTGAAGGCAGTGGACGATGACGCGTGCGCTCCATGTCATAATCAATATCCCGGTCATAGACACAGTTGATTGCTTGGGCGCTTGCAGCTGCCAAAGTGCCACCAGTCAGTGTAACGAGCAATAACAGTGGATCTACCTCTCCCTTTGCTGCAATCCACATACTTCCAGCAGTGGTAATGAGTAGCAAAGGGATAATCCTGGGCTTTGTGAGCTGGTAGTAGCTTTGAATAACTTGTAGAAACGTTTGATGGTGGCGAGAGACATTAGTCTCAATCATTTTGGCACTATTTCCTTTTTTTCAAAACTTATAGGAACTCATGGCTAACTGCTAACAGCTAACAGCAACCAAAAATGAGCAATTAGCCATTAGCAGCCATGAGTAATTAGCAAGTCGATTGTCATGGATTCAATCCATCGATTGCTTGTTGGCTTATAGCGCCTGCTTCTTCCTTGTTGCTCGTAGCGTTGATCCCACGGCTACTCACCCAATCTCGCAGTGCGAGAACTGTAAAAGCCACCAAAGTACCCAGCAAAGCTGCCCCTATAGCTTGGTGAGAGACGGTGAGTGGCTCAACTTGAAGATGCAACCGGAAAGTGGCAACTCCCAACAGGAGTTGTATAATCAATAACCCACCAGCGAGATTTGCCAGTCGCCGTAAAGCTGGATGCAGTGCTGGTGTCCGCCAAGAAAGAAAGACCACTGCCAATGTTGCTACTGTTGGGGGCACGACGCCAGCAATATGGCTGTACATTACGGCACAAAGTTGAGATGCGCCAAAGCATTGATGGAGCGCCCAGCGAGAGCCTACCAAGGCACCTAGTAGACTTTGCAAATAAACTAAAATAGCTGCTGTTAAACCAACATACGGCAAGTTACCAACGGTTCCGGTTCCCTGGTAGGGGATGAGCGCGGTGCCGATGACCAATAGGGTAGTAAAAAATAACAGCGCTGTTCCTAAGTGGGCGGTGACAATATCAAACCGCAAAAGTTCAGTGACAGTCAGTCCGCCCAAAACACCCTGAAAAACGATTAAAAATAAGGCGAATGTGGATGCCCAAGGAAGCCATCTAGGTAAAGAGCGACGATGCCACCAAGACATTCCAACGAGTGCGATCGCGCTGACACCAATCAATGCCGCATCTAACCTGTGAAACCACTCCAAGAAAACCTGGAAATTCATTTGCTTGGTTGGCACAAGTTCCCCATAGCACAAAGGCCAATCAGGGCAAGCAAGTCCAGCATTCATCACACGGGTGGCACTGCCTATTGCCATCAAAATCAAGGTGGCTACACACATTCTCCACACCAAGCGACGAATTCGTTCCTGTGGCACCTGCTGCGGCGCAGTCGTTATGTTTTGTTGTTCTAGGACAAATTCGCTCATGAAGGATACCTTCTGTCGCTCTTTGAGAGCTATCTACGTTCTAAATGTGTCAGTACCAAACGGACATCTTGCAAGGGCAGGGGAACCCAAAGGAAGTTTGGAGTGGCGGCGCAGGACCGCTTCAACTTCTCGCCACAAGCAAGTGTCCTCCTCATCTCCCACCCTAGCGTACAAATAGGGTTCGAGACTGGCTCTCACTATACTGTGAATCACCCTAACCACTTTTTGCCTGAAGCTTTAGGGATTTTTAAGTTGTCAGGCAACCAGAAGAACTTAGAACACAAAATTTAGAATTGGTGAATGTTCCTACGAATCAATTCGCACAATTCAACAAGCCTGCATGAATAATAAATACAGAGCCTCGCATCCTGACTCGACACCCAGTTGCAAAAAACCATACCTGTGTTCTTTTGTTCTTTTCTCGTCGGGCATTGATTGATGGTAATTACTCTAAATCCTTGAAATTTTTCCCCCCTACCACATCCACCCTGCGGCACATCTCATAAACTACTTCTGCTCACAATTGAGAAAATTAGCCTAAAAATTAATAAAAATTTCAAGACTTCCCCCAATATGTCTTTTAGGCTGGACTACTGTAGTAAGTGAGCAGTTCTGTCCAACGTAGTAAAGTCATTAACTCAATAAACCCGTGAAAATTCCAAGTTCAATCTGGACATTACTCATTGGCATCCTGCTGACCCTAGTCAGCCTTTGGTACGGTCAAAATCATGGTCTACTACCAATAGCAGCCTCTGATGAAGCCACTCTGGTGGACGGTTTGTTCAACACGATGATGATCGTCTCCACAGGTATATTTCTGCTTGTAGAAGGTATTTTAATTTACTCTGCCATCAGATACCGTCGGCGTGCAGGTGACAATGCAGATGGTCCGCCAGTTCATGGCAACGTACCGCTAGAAATCCTTTGGACAGCGATCCCAGCTGTTATCGTTATCGGTATTTCTGTTTACAGTTTCGACGTTTACAACGAAATGGGCGGCTTCAATCCTCATGCCGTCCATGAAGCCCCGATCGCACCACAAGCAATGAGAATGCCTGGGGCAGCTATAGCAGCAACTTTAAGCGATACACCACCCAGTACCGAAGCCAACCGAAATCAGGAAAGATCTGATGAGGCAATGCAAGACCCAGCCACAGCAGCAGTCCGCAATGCTGATCAAATTCCTCAAAAGCAGGAAGCTCCTGGTACAGGGTTAGTTTCTCCCACCATTGGTCCTACTCCCGATAAAGAAGGCAGACCACCCGCATTTGTGGTGAACGTCACAGGTTTGCAGTATGCCTGGATTTTCACCTACCCTGAAACTGGTGTTACTTCCGGTGAACTACATGTTCCGATTGGGCGTGAGGTACAACTCAATATGACAGCGAACGATGTTATCCACGCTTTTTGGGTGCCAGAGTTTCGCCTTAAGCAGGATGTGATCCCCGGTCGGCAAAGCGAGATTCGCTTTACGCCCAGCAAAGAAGGTGATTATGCGCTGATCTGTGCTGAATTGTGCGGTCCCTACCACGGCGCGATGAGAACACAAGTTGTTGTTCAAAAGCCGGAAGAGTTAGAACAGTGGATTCAAGAACAGCTAGTTGCTAGCACAGAAGAGCTCAAGCAAGCAGTTGCTGTGAATCCTACGGATTTATCTCCACATGAATTTCTCACTCCTTACACAAGCCAGATGGGAATTCATTCAGAAATGCTACATCAACTGCACAAGTAATTATTCATCATCAGTCATTAGCAACTGACTTCTGAGTTGTGAATTCTGACTTCTGACTCCTGACAACTGAAATTTTTATGACACAAGCACAGGTACAAGAAACAGCCAATATCCCTGCTCGAATTGAAGAACCAGGGGTAAGAAATTGGCGAGACTACTTTACCTTCAACACTGACCATAAGGTAATTGGGATTCAATACCTGGTCACTACGTTCATTTTTTACTGTATTGGTGGCGTTTTGGCTGACTTGGTTCGTACTGAACTGCGAACCCCAGAATCAGATTTTGTCAGCCCGGAACTGTACAACAGTTTGTTTACGCTGCACGCCACAATCATGATTTTCTTGTGGATCGTGCCTGCGGGCGCAGGGTTTGCTAACTTCCTGCTGCCGTTGATGATTGGGGCAAAGGATATGGCATTTCCACGCCTGAATGCTGTTGCCTTTTGGATGATTCCTCCTGCTGGGTTGTTGCTGATTGCCAGTTTGGTAGTGGGCGATGCACCCGATGCGGGTTGGACTTCTTACCCTCCCTTAAGCTTGGTCACAGGTCAAGTGGGTGAGGGAATATGGATTATGAGTGTCCTCCTGCTGGGTACATCTTCGATTTTGGGGGCGATCAATTTCCTTGTCACCCTGATCAAAATGCGTACCCCAGGCATGGGATTCCATCAAATGCCTTTGTTCTGCTGGGCAATGTTTGCTACCTCAGCGCTGACTCTGGTATCAACGCCAGTGCTCGCAGCTGGTCTGATTCTGCTTGCTTTTGACTTACTTGCAGGAACAACATTTTTTAACCCGACTGGCGGTGGTGATCCAGTTGTGTACCAGCATATGTTCTGGTTTTACTCCCACCCAGCGGTTTACATCATGATTTTGCCCTTCTTTGGGGCGATTTCCGAGGTGATCCCCATTCATTCGCGCAAGCCAATTTTTGGTTATAAAGCGATCGCCTACTCTAGTCTTGCCATCAGCTTTTTAGGGCTTATCGTCTGGGCGCACCATATGTTCACCAGCGGTATCCCTGGTTGGTTACGGATGTTCTTCATGATCACCACAATGATCATCGCCGTACCTACGGGGATCAAAATTTTCAGCTGGTTGGCAACTATGTGGGGTGGCAAGCTGCGCCTCAACAGTGCCATGCTCTTCGCGATGGGCTTTGTTGGCACCTTTGTGATTGGCGGGATCAGTGGCGTGATGTTGGCGGCGGTGCCGTTTGATATTCACGTTCATGACACCTATTTTGTGGTGGCGCACCTGCACTATGTGTTATTTGGTGGTAGTGTTCTCGGTATTTATGCGGCGATATACCACTGGTTCCCCAAAATGACTGGGCGGATGCTAAACGAATTTTGGGGTAAGGTTCACTTTGCCCTGACGATTGTCGGTCTAAATATGACCTTCTTACCCATGCACAAGTTGGGGATGATGGGGATGAACCGCCGCATTGCTCAATATGACCCCAAATTCACATTTCTCAACGAAATTTGCACCTACGGTGCTTATATACTCGCGGTTTCCACATTCCCCTTCATCTTCAATGCGATTTGGAGTTGGATGTACGGACCCAAAGCAGGTAATAATCCCTGGCAGGCATTGACCCTAGAGTGGATGACGACCTCACCGCCAGCGATAGAGAATTTTGATAAATTACCAGTACTCGCGACTGGTCCCTACGACTATGGCTTGCAGAACACCAACCAGGGTGTCCCCTTATCTGACCCAGATCCAACCTTGTCTGGTGGTCCTAACTCGGTGTTACGCGCCGAACCGGACGAGCCATATGCCACCATCACTGCCGAGAAAGAAGAACGCTAATCAATAATGGATTATGAATGATGAATGCTAAAAGATTTCTTCATTCATAATTCATCAGCCATAATTCATCATTAAACGGAAGATTCATGCAAAGTCAAACTATTGACCCAGCAAAGACAGCCCTTAATCATCATCACGCTGCTACAGCAGAAGCTCATCACGAAGAACATCCAGATCATCGCATCTTCGGGCTGATTATGTTCCTAGTCGCTGAAGGGATGATTTTTCTAGGGTTGTTCGGGGCTTATATAGCTTTCCGTTCTACACTACCTGCTTGGCCCCCAGAAGGCACGCCAGAGTTAGAACTGTTGCTACCAGGAGTCAACACTATTAATCTGATTGCTAGCAGTTTTGTTATCCATAATGCCGATACCGCTATCAAAAAGAACGATGTGCGGGGAATGCGAATATGGTTCGGTATAACTGCGGCAATGGGTATTATTTTCTTGGTGGGGCAGGTGTATGAATACACCCATCTAGAATTTGGTCTAACTACCAATTTGTTTGCCAGTGCATTTTATGTCTTGACTGGCTTCCACGGTTTGCACGTGACTATCGGAGTTTTGGCAATTCTCGCCGTGTTGTGGCGATCGCGCACCAAAGGTCATTACAGCGATGAACATCACTTTGGTATAGAAGCAGCCGAAATTTATTGGCACTTCGTTGATGTGATTTGGATCATCCTTTTCGGTTTGCTGTATCTGCTTTAAGTTGTGGTTTTTACTCCACCTCAGGACTGATAAAAACCCCCATTTGGGGGTTTTTAGTTTTTTTATTGTCTCTTGCAAAAATTAAGAAGAATGAAAATGAAACCACAGATGGACACAGATGGACACAGATGATTAACGAGTGTTTATCTGTGGTGTGGTTCTAAATGGGAGCATCCCAATTTGGCAACAAACCGGAGGTGGATTTTATTTGCTTTTCCCAAGCATCATCTTTTCCACTAAAGACCGCCATAATCTATCGGGAAGAATGGCATGCATAAGGAAAAACAACTCGCCATGAGGGGAATAACGCAGTCTGCCAGAGTAATCATTTGCTGCTCGATAAATTGTTTTGGCAACACCTTCGGGTCCTGGCAGCGAATCATTAATTTTTTCCATGAACCCCTTGAGTTCGTTGCTCATCTGTGTATAATCAGCATGAGTCGCCCAAGCTGTACCGTGATTAATGAAATTCGTCCTGATGCCACCGGGTTCAATAATTTTTACGCGAATACCAAAACGGCGTAGCTCATAGCGTAGAGCTTCAGAGAGTCCCTCTACAGCCCATTTTGTTGCATGATAAGAGGACGTAAGCGGGAAGGCAAGACGACCCCCTATTGAAGTAACATTAATGATTGTGCCTCCTCCCTGTCGGCGCAAAACTGGAAGGATAGATTGGATAGTGGTCACCAGCCCGAAAACATTCGTTTGAAACTGATGCTCTAACTGCTCAGGTGTAACACCTTCAAGCGGACCCATAAGCGCGTATCCAGCATTGTTAACTAGCACGTCAATGCGCCCAAAATGCTCTAATGTTTTGTGCAGCGCAGATGTGATTGTCTCTGGGTCCGTCACATCAAGATGTGGACAGATAACTCGTTTTGCTTTAGCCCAATCTCCTGCTTTATGAGGCGATCGCATGGTTGCTGCAACATTCCAACTTTTTTGAAGGAAGTATTTCGCGGTCGCTTCACCAATGCCACTTGAAGCACCTGTAATCAGAATGGTCTTACTCATCGTTGACTTCTGTGAAATCCAAATACTGCTAAGCAAAAGCGTAAACTGTGGAGTATACTCCACAGTCAAGTGGTTTCTTCAAGAGATGGATTGATGCAATGCTGATTGGTGAACTATCCAAAAAAACAGGATTGTCGAAAGACACAATCCGCTTTTACGAAAAAATTGGACTCATTACTGCCAGTGAACGCCAAGCAGGAACAAGAGCCTACAAAGATTTCAGTTCAGAAATGGTTGAGCGTCTTTTGATGATTCACCAGGGTAAAGGATTAGGCTTCACTCTCGGTGAGATGAAGCATTTGCTGGATGAATGGGGAGAAAAGACCATCCCAAAACAGGAGCAAGTCCAAATTATTGAACGCAAACTGCAAGAGATTTCTGAAAAGATGCGTAACTTGGAGAACATTAAAACTTATTTGTCTTCCAAACTCCGTCGATTGCAAGAGGAAGTTTGTAAAGGAAATTAATTGATGCTTGACTGTCATGTATTACACGGAGGTAAGTGGATTCCTTTTTCCATGTACTACACCTTTACCCTTCTTCAGCCTTCCCACGTATTACATGGATCAGTACAATCAGATCCTCAACGTCGGTTTTTTCCTTACCGAGTCAGGCATTAATTCCTCTCTCTTCAATCAGGAGCAAACGTACAATTATTAGGTTTGCTTATCATATCTTTTTTCCATAAAATCTGAAATACTGTATTTTTTAATACAGTTAATGAAACAGTATTCTGATTTTCAATCTGTTTTTCAAGGCACTCGCAAAACTTTTTGGTCTACTGAAGTTACAAAAGGGTAAAGCAGCATTTGCTTACGACAAAATCAGGGCTTACGCACTTTACAAATTAACAATTATGTGCTGTTAAATCGCCGTTTGCCTCGTTCCCAGGCAGAGCCTGGGAATGTAATTAGGCGAGCCATTTGATGGTAGGCAGAGCCTCCTTAAAGAGCAGCATTACAAGGCTCTGCCTTGTAACGAGAATGTGATTTCACAGCCTGCGTTCTCTGTCAATGCGTAAAAGCTAAGTTATTAAAAAAATCACTCTAAAGACAGATTTTTAGCTTAACTGTCTTAACTGTCTTAACTGTCCTACCTGACTTTCTTAACTGTCTTAACTGTCCTTGTCTTTAAGTTTGAAATATGAAATCTTATTTATACACATTATTGCTTATTCTCACTCACGAGAAAAAGCATTGTTATGGCAATATATCTACCAAAATCGAGTCAGAAAAAAATTCCACATGGCATACCAATATTTCAATACATAAAGCAGCCCAGAAAATCGGTTCAACTCTGATTTTTTAATTTTTTGGCTTTGGTTCTTCTCAACTCAGCTTCCCTGACTCATTTTCTGCTTTTTAGTCTAAAGTCCAGTCTTAATATTTACTTTATAAATCACCTTTAATAATTAGGTATCAAGGAGTTCCTTTTATTTTGGATATCACTCTCTTCTCTGAAACAATTCGAGACAATTTCCTTCCTCTAGTCATTATTGCCTGTGCCATAGGAGTAGCAGTCAGTTTTTTTGGTCTGTTATTTTTTTTAGTTTTCTTATTTAAAAAAATGAGTCAATTCATGACAACTCGTTTCTTATCTACTCAAGGAACAAGAATGTATAACAAAGTTGTTTCTGACTATCAAAATTTGTTGGTCTTAACAGTCGTCTTAGTGCTGATTGACTTGACTTTGTTACTGATTCCCAAACCTAATTGGCTCAACTACCTGGAATTTGCTCTAGCGTTGTTAGTTGCCATTATGGTGGGTTGGTTGACTTCTCGCTTGTTTGAGAAATTCTACCAGGCTTACTTGCAAGAAAATGCCCTCAGCCGTAAAATTAACGCTGAGTTGCTGATGGTCGGTAATGTCGTTGCCGATACAGCTATTTTTCTGATTATTTTCTTCATTTTTGCTCAGACTCACCAAGTCAATGTCTTAGGTTTGACAGCAAGTTTGGGACTTGGGGGATTAGCTATTGCTTTTGCAGCGCAACAGACTTTGGAGCAGTTGTTGGGTGGGATCATACTCTATATTGACCGACCTTTTGTCATTGATGACTATATCGGTTTACCTGATGGGACATTTGGTAGAGTCGAGTCCATTGGGTTGCGTTCCACTAAGATTCGTAATTCTGGCAAAGGAACTTTAACCATAGTTCCCAATAGTTCCCTGACAAGCATGAGTATCGAGAACTTCACGGGAGCCAAAAAAGTTGTTTCTCTGGTTTATTTAACTTTCTATCGAGTTGTGCTGGAAGATGAAAGAGCTTTGATTCGTCAAGTCATATTAGAAAGTACCAATGAGATTTTTGGTATTGACTCTCGCAACACGGATGTGACATTTAAAGATACTATCCAAGAGGGAAGAGCCAATATGACTCAGGCTCAAATAAACTTTTTCATTCTTGGTTCTGGTGAGATGTCAATGGATATGCGCCGCCAGTTACTAGATATGGCGAAACAAAGCATGACTCTGCGATTAAAAGAGTATGGTATTAGCTTCGATATTGAAGAAAGACCGATTGATGTTGATGCACCCATTACTATCTAACTTAACCTAACTTAACTCTTGGGCGGAAATGGAAACTCTACTGAGCATAAAACTTTGGTTTTCGTTGGACGAAGCAACACAAAAGCTTCTGATTACAATTGGAATTAAACTCGCCATTTTCTTATTCTTTCTCTTCCTGGCTTGGATCGTTGGGAAATCTATTCCCCGCTTTCTCAAGCTAAGTGTTCGGAAATTTGCGCCCCAACTGTTGTTAAGGATTTATGAAAACTTAGTCGAGCCACAGGAAAAGATACTGGGAATTGTAGCAACATTAATTCTCGTTTCTGTTTGTCTAAATTTTATTCAAGAATACACGGGATTTTACCGATTTTTGAAATTTTTCTCCGACCTATCAATAGCTATTAGTTTAGCAATATTCATTTCTGGTTTATTTCGTCAATTCTTGCGTGTCTACGGAATTGAATTGATTCGTAAAGTGGGTTTTGAAATTGATGAGTTACTGCTCGTTTTTGAAACCATTGCTAATTTTGTTATTGGGTTTATTGTGGCTGTAGCATTTGCTCAAAGCCAGAATGTGAACTTGATTGGTTTAATTGCTGGTTTGGGGATTGGGGGTATAGCGGTTGCTTTTGCGTCTCAAAAAACTCTGGAACAGATTTTTGGAACAATTGTTATATACTTAGACCGTCCTTATATCCCTGGAGAATACATTCGCGTTCACTTAAGTTCCCAAGGAATTTTATTTGCCCGTGTCGAGGCTATTGGTTTGCGTTCAACTAAACTGCGGACACTTGCTAAAAGTACCCTCATAGTTGTTCCCAACTCACTGATGGCAGAAGCAGATATCGAAAACGTGACGCGAGGGAAAAAGGTCATGGTGTTGCTCTATCTTGATTTTACTCGGCATTTAGAAAAAGCTGAACAAGCATTGCTAGAAAAAGTCATCAAGGAAAGTACCAGCACATTGTTTGGAATAGATCCAAACAGTACAAAGATTAGTTTGTTTCCCCATCAGGATGATCCAAAAGGAGTTCGTGCTAGGGTGAGTTTCTTTATTTTAGGCTCAAATGAAAATTCGATTGAATTCCGCAAGCGTTTATTAGAGTTAGCCAATGAATCTATATCGAAAAAGCTTGAGACTCATGGCATAGAATTTACCATGCAAGAACCAACACTCTACCTTGATTCTCCCGTACCAATTTAGCTGTCTTTCATTACTAAGCGTGAGAGAATAATAGAGCAGGGTAAGCACATTTCAAATGGTATTGACAAGCGGATTGAGAGTCGTTACTACTACAGATCGGCCTAAGTAAAATTTCCAAGATTATGAGCGACTAAAGTGAGAGAAATCAAGACTTGTGAAAGTGGAAAATATCAAATTGCTAATTAATTTCATCTAATAGATAACTAAGCACATCCACTACAAAACCCGTTGCAATCGTTATGGAAAGAGCTATTGAAGTAGCCAAAGATTGATTCTTCTATCAAATCCCCCAGTAGCAAGCTTTGTCCCATCCGGACTAAAGGCTATGGCGCTTACCCAGTCGGAATGTCCATAAAGTGTCGTTATTAACTCGCCTGTTGTTAAATTCCACAGCTTAATTCCATCTCTGCCACCACTGGCAAGGGTTTGTCCGTTGGGGTTAATAGCTATTGTATTCACCCAGTTGTTGTGTCCTGTCAAGGTGCGAACTAATTCTCCACTGCTGGCATTCCAGAGTTTAATCGTGCGATCGCGGCTGGCACTGATCAAGGTATTTCCATCTGGAGTAAACAGGAGTTTGGTGACTGTATTCGCATGCGCCCCTGGAACTGTACGGATTAATTTTCCAGTACTCAAATCCCACAGCTTAACAACACCAATATTGTCACCACTTGCCAGCGTTTGACCGTCAGGACTAATTGCCAGGGTATAAATGAGGTTATCAAAGCGTGTCAAAGTAGCAAGTGGGCGCTGCTGTAGCAAATCCCACATCCGAATACCGTCCAATGCACCGCTAACGAGAACTTTACCATTTGGAGTGACTGCTAAGGACAGCACATTGCTCGTATGCCCGACAAAGGAGCGAGTAAATTTATTGTTTTTCAGGTTCCAAAGGTTAATCGTGTTATCATCACCGCCACTAACAAGAGTTTGACCATCTGGCGAAATGACCACAGATTCTATCGCTGTTTGATGCGCTCTGTTGATAATCCCACGTCTTTTGCCAGTTGCTGTATTCCATAAGCGAATGATGCCATCGTTATCAGAACCGCCGCTGATCAGAGTTTGGCTATCTGGAGTGAAGGCAAGGGATTTAATAGTTCCCAAATGCTCTGTGAAGGTGTAAATTAGTTGTGGATTAGCAAAGCTCGTGGTAGGTTGATCGACTGGTGTAATTTGTGGTGTAACTTCAACCTCAGCAGGAATCGCAGACGGTATTCGCATTAGGGGAGCAATAGCAACAGCACCTGCTACGCTCATAAGCATTAGAATATTTTTGGCACTGGTCATTTGAGATTTAGATCCTTGTCTACCTGTGGACGCTGAGCCCTTCGCACACGCTCTTGCAACGCGTTTTGGATTTGGGAGAGGAATTTATTGTAATTATTTATATACATATATTTCAAATATCTTAAGCTATCCTGTACCAAATTTTAGGGCAGGAAAGCCCCGCCCGCAAATCAGGATACCGATGCTCAGGGTTGCAAAGCATACCGTAGTTTAAATGGTTCTCCCAGCAACCATGTAAGTAACAGCCTAATCTCAAATCTCAACAGACCAAATCTACTAATATGGGGGCTTTTTCTTAGAAACACTCAGCATAGGTAAAGGAGAACTTGACGACGAGCGGGAAGGTAGGTAATGTTGCACCACAGGCTCCTCAGGCAGGGGTTGGCGCTGCTGGATACGCCACCACTTGTAAGCTAGCGTTATCCCTACTGTTCCCACGCCAAAAGCAAACAACGACCAGCTATCGTCAAATCCACCAATTAATGCATCTACCACTCCCATCGTAATCAATACACTAATGAGTGGTTCTTTACGGTAGGCTAACTTTAAAAAACGAGGAAATACAGCATTCATCACAGCTTTATTGGTTCCTGTTCACCTTTGATGTAAATTTACTGAGAATACCTCACCCGCAATTGGCGCTTTTGATGAGAGCCTCAATATTATTATACTTTTCTTAAGTAAAGGAGGGTGTAGGGGCGTATAACAATTCAAAATTTAAAATTCAAAATTTAAAATTCACGCATTCACCCATTCAAAATTATTGTTTTGACTTTGATTCTAAAGGCTATAAAGGCTTGATTAAATCAAAACCAGCTGGAATATACAGCTGGTTCTTTGCTTTTTGTCATTTATGGCGTACAACCAGCACTGTCTTAGCTTTGTGGAAATCCTACCTCAGACCGAGCCATGCTAACACTCCTTGGTTGGTGACGTATTCAATCACCACCATGATTACGAAGCCAATCATTGCAGCTCGACCATTCAAACGCTCAGCATACTCATTAAAACCGAACTTTGGTTCCTCCAGCTTGGGAGTAACGCTTGGCTGTGGTTGTGTCTGTGTCTGTGTCATCATTAAAAACCTCTTTTTGGCAAATGAACTTTATAACTGAATAACAAGAGCGACAACACAGCTTAAGCTATCAAGCAGGCTTGCCACTCTTTACATTTGTTTACGATTCTTCTTAATTTATTGTAGAAGTAGTTTGGCAATCGTCAAGGACAAAAGTTTGAAGTACATTAGTTGGTATAAGAGGAAGTTCAGTAGTCCTGAGTTCCAAGTGGTGAATGCTGAGTCGGAAAGAAAGTTCTGAGTTCTGAGCGCCCAGCTGTGAGTAATTTTTCTTACTTGCCCAAATTTGACTCACCATTCAGCACTCAACGCTCTCGCATTGTCTTTGCACTCAGGATATTCCGCTTATAACGACTTGTTAAATTCGTAGTCTCTGATTCAAAAGACTAGGGATGAGACTGACAAACTATAAGCTACACAAAAATTCATAAGAGGCAGTAAATGGAAATTGGTATTCCCAAAGAAACTAAGGATCAGGAGTTTCGGGTTGGGTTAAGTCCTTCTAGTGTACGAGTCTTACAGGAAAATGGTCATACGGTTTTCGTAGAGACTCAAGCAGGTCTTGGTGCGGGATTTACAGATGATGACTACACAAGCGCTGGTGCTAAGATAGTCACCACAAAAGAAGCTGCTTGGAACCGCGAACTGGTTGTCAAAGTCAAAGAGCCACTTGCAGCGGAATATAAGTTTTTGCAGAAGGAGCAAATTTTGTTTACCTATCTGCATCTAGCCGCAGATAGAAAGTTAACCGAACATCTGATTGATTGCGGTGTGACGGCGATCGCCTACGAAACTGTAGAACAACCAGGTAGCAACAAATTACCTCTGCTCACTCCCATGAGCATTATTGCCGGTCGTTTGTCGGTACAATTTGGGGCAAGGTTCCTAGAGCGCCAGCAAGGTGGTAGAGGGGTTTTGTTGGGCGGTGTTCCCGGAGTTAAACCAGGCAAAGTCGTGATTCTCGGTGGCGGTGTCGTGGGTACAGAAGCCGCTAAAATTGCTGTGGGCATGGGCGCTGCTGTCCAAATTCTAGACGTGAACGTCGAGCGTTTAGCTTATCTGGAAACTTTATTTGGCTCTAGAGTAGAACTACTTTACAGTAACTCTGCCCATATTGAAGCCGCAGTCAAAGATGCTGACTTGCTTATCGGTGCTGTTTTAGTACCGGGACGCAGGGCACCCATCTTGGTGTCACGCAATTTGGTCAAACAAATGCGTCCAGGTTCTGTGATTGTCGATGTTGCGGTTGACCAAGGCGGTTGTGTGGAAACTTTACACGCCACATCCCACACTAATCCAGTATACATTGAAGAGGGTGTGGTACATTATGGGGTTCCTAATATGCCAGGGGCAGTTCCTTGGACTTCTACTCAGGCACTAAACAACAGCACTCTACCCTATGTATTGCAGTTAGCGAATTTGGGGATAAAGGCACTGGCGACTAATCAAGCATTAGCCAAAGGTGTGAACGTGCAAGATCATCGCTTAGTTCATCCTGCGGTGCAGGAAGTTTTTCCTGACTTGGTGGCGTAGTCAGTTATCAGTTTGTCAGTTACCAGTTACCAGTTACCAGTTACCAGTTATTCACTGTTAAATGTTCATAGTTCACTGTTAACTGTTCACTGTTGTACAGTTGCGTTGTGCCAGTTTTACGATTGCATCAATCAAGTTAGCTGGTTCGACTGGCTTGGTGACGTACATCTCAAAGCCTAACTCCAATGCTCGCGTACAATCTTGTTCTCTGGCATACGCACTCAAGGCGATCGCTGGTATTTGCCCTCCTACCTCGGGTTCCAGGTTTCTCACTTCACGAATTAAGGTGTAGCCGTCCTCCTCTGGCATTCCAATATCACTCAGCAGGATATCAGGCGGCGATTTTTCAATAGCGCGAAGTGCTTTTCGTACTGACGCGACAGCTGTCACTGTCGCCCCAAATTGTTGCAGCACGGTGGTGAGGAGGTTTCGTGTATCGGTATCGTCATCAACGAGCAGCACTTGCAAACCTCTGAGGAGGGACTCGGAGGGGGATAAGGAAGATGAGGAGGATGAGGGGGATGGGGTAATACCTTGTGCGTGAGTTTCCCAATTCCATCTTCCCACATCCCTATCTTTACCGACTTCCCCTAATTCCTTGCCCCCCCTCTCCCCCTCGTCATCTGGACTCTCTGTATTTACAAGCGGCAGCTTCACGGTAAAAGTTGCTCCCTGTCCTATTCCCGGGCTTTGGGCATAAACGCTTCCCCCATGCATTTCCACTAGATAACGTACAATCGCCAGTCCAAGTCCCAGCCCACCTTGGTTTCTGGTGATGCTGCCATCAGCTTGACGAAAACGGTCAAAAACATGAGGAAGAAAATCTGGGCTGATGCCACTACCTGTATCGCTCACCTGAAGCAGTACTGAGGAACTTTTCGCCTGCAAAGGTTGCTGTTCAGATAAGTAGTCTTGCTGAGTGCTGAGTTGTTCAAAGCTAGACTCAGGACTACTGATAGACAATCGCACCTCTACCTTTCCGCCTTTGGGTGTGAACTTGAGCGCATTATTCAGTAAATTCCAAACAATTTGCTGCAAACGGTTTGGATCGGCAAAAACGACAAAGCCAGAGGTTGAGGAAGACGCCGAGATATTAAGCGTGTCCTGTTGTGTGTGTCCTGTTGTTTGGTTATTCCCCGTATTGCTGGATTCAATGAGAAAGTCAAGTTCAATATTTTTTGTCTGGGCTTCTAAGCGGACGCTATCTAGAACTGTTGGAATCAGAGATGTTAAGTTAACGGGACTTAGATTCAAATGCAGCTTGCCACGTATAATCCGCGAGACATCTAAAATATCGTCAATGAGTTGTGCCTGCAAATTAGCGTTGCGTTCCATTGTTTCCAAGGCGCGTTCAACGGCTTTTTCATCCAATTTTCGCTGGCGCAGCAGTCTCGCCCAACCCAGTATTGAAGTTAAGGGTGTGCGAAGTTCGTGGGAAAGGGTTGCTAAAAACTCATCCTTGAGGCGGTTTGCTGTTTCAGCTTCTTGTCGTGCTGTTTGTTCGCGGATGAACTTGATGTGTTCTTCTTGTGCTTGTTTGCGCTCTGTGATATCTTCTATTGTGCCTACATAACCGATGACTTCGCCTTTATCTGAAAGCATCGGAGACGAAGACATATGAACCCAACGCTCAATTCCTGTAGGCGTGAGTATGCGAAACTCTCCTTTGTATTCCTGACCTTCAGCGGATACAGCATACCAATCGGCAATAACTCGTCCTCTGTCTTCTGGATGAATTGCTCGCGTCCAACCGTCGCCTAAACTCTCCTCAAGCGTCATCTCATAGATTGCTTGATAGCGAGGATTAATATACGTGCATTTGCCTAATGTATCTGTGAGGAAAATGCCTACAGGCGAGCAAGCACTTAAAGAGCGAAACATCTCTTCACGCTTCCTCAGTTCCTTATTCATTGCTGCCAGTTGTGCCGCTTGTCGCTTCACCTCGAGGGTTTTCTGGAACAGATCAACAAATGCCGCTACCTTGGATTTCAAAATTTCTGAATCAATGGGCTTGAAGAGGTAGTCCACAGCACCAATGGAATAACCTTTAAACACCATGTTGTCGCTGGTGCTAAATGCTGTGAGAAAAATAATTGGCGTATGGCGCGATCGCTCTCGCTGTCGAATCAGGGTTGCTGTCTCGAACCCGTCCATATCAGGCATCTGCACATCCAGCAGAATCACAGCAAAATCCTGATTAAGCAAACATCGCAGTGCTTCTGCACCCGATGTCGCCCTGACCAAATTTTGCCCCAGGCTCTCTAAAATTGCCTCTAGGGCTAACAAATTTTCTGGATGGTCATCTACCAGCAGAACGTTAACTTTCGGTTCAAATGACATTTTTATCTGTATGCTTTAGGAAATATATTAAGGCGTTTTCACGTCTTCCTATTGACTGTGACGCTTGCGGTTATTCTATTCCCACTATCTTAAGTTATAAATTTGGTCTACTGTTGATGGTTAGAGTTCAAAGCTTTTTTCTATGAAGAATTCACAAAGAACTCGATCAAAAATTACAAATTTTCACTAAGAAAGGGGCGATCTCTGCCAAAGGTAGAATATTCTGGGCGACACCACGGGCGATCGCCGCTTTAGGCATTGTCGGACAAACTGCTGTTGAAGGTTCCTCTACCACAGTTCTGCCGCCGCGTGCCCTGATTTTTGCCATTCCTCCTGTACCATCATGGTTGGCTCCTGTCAAGAGTACTCCTATCACTTTTTCGGCATAAGTATCTGCTGCGGTTTCAAATAGCACATCTATTGACGGTCGCGCATAAGTCACAGGAGCATCAGTAGATAAAGAAAAGTAAGGATAAGGAACCGAGTCACTTCCCGCTTCTATCATCAAATGATAATCTGCTGGAGCCAAATATATGCAACCAGGCACAATTTCTTCTTTATCTTGCGGCTCTATGACAACCAAAGGACTATACTGCTGCAACATCATTCTCAATTTATCATCAGAAGATTTGTGACGGTGTTGGACAATTGCCACAGGTACTGGGAAGTTTTTGGGCAATCCGGCGAGTAAGACTTCAAGGGCTTGTAACCCTCCTAACGATGCACCGACAACAACCAGTTGAAAGGTCATTAGGAATGAAAAATTATAAGTAATTATAAATGATGAAATTTTATCATAATTTTTTTAGCATTCATCATTTTACCGAATTCGGCGGTAAAGCTTTTCTCCACCTTCTAACTCCTCATAGTCTTGCTCATGCGGGGTGAACTTCAGCGTTTCTTGGCGTCCCAAACCTAATATTCCAAACTTCACATGGCTTTCATAAAAAAGCTTATGAACTCTATCTTGTAAAGATTGATTAAAGTAAATTAAAACATTGCGACACAAAATAATATGAAATTCATTAAATGAATTATCTGTCGCTAAATTATGTTGTGAAAATATCATATTTTCTTTCAGATATGAAGAAAAAATAGCATTATTGTATGCCGCTGTATAATACTCCGAAAAAGATTTTTTGCCACCTGCTTGTAAATAATTTTGAGTATAACCTTGCATCAAATCTAGTGGATAAATTCCAGTTTTAGCTTTTCGTAATACCATGTCATTGATATCAGTCGCATACAATCGGCAACGGTGATAAAGCCCCTCTTCGTGTAATAAAATTGCCATAGAATAAACTTCCTCACCTGTCGAACATCCAGCGTGCCAAATGCGAATAAAAGGATAAGTTCGTAAGAACGGCACTACTTTTTTTCTAAATGCCAAAAAAAAGCTGGGATCACGAAACATGGTAGTAACGTTAACCGAGAGAGCGTACAAAAATCTCTCCATATATTCAGGGTGATGGAGAACTTTTTCTTGCAGTCCAGAAATACTGGTTAAACCTTCGGCTTGAATTATGTTCCAAATTCGCCGTTTGAGTGAAGCCAAAGCATAATTTCTAAAATCAAACCCATAATAACGATATATCCCTTCTAATAGCAATTTAATTTCAATGTCTTCGAGTTGCTCTCTAAGCATATAGATATCTATTTCATCATCGCAGTTGCCCAACAACCTCAACTTCTCCAGTTGCCCATCCCCTGTAACAAAGTGTAGGTTTGCTGTCAAACGCAATTCCTGAAAATTTATGTTCCAAATAACTCCCAGTATACATTGACATTTAACACTTCTAGGATATACTTGCGCCATATTGTGAGGTGTGCAACTATGGCAAATCAAAAGCTTGGGAGATTACTACCATTCAGTTTTATCAGTTTCTGTTTTTGCCTAGGGATTGGTATAGGATTATTCCTCCGCTTTGGGCAATTTCAACGAAGCAACGCCGCTACGACATCTACAGATACAGTGCCAGTTCCGTTCTCCATACCAGAAAACGCATCTCCAGACACCATCACTGTTCAAGCCGTTGGAGATGTTATTCCTGGGACAAATTACCCTAACTACAGACTTCCAAGCGATCGCAATCAGCTTATACCAAAGTCGGTAAGAGCATATCTGCAAAGAGCCGATATTTTGTTTGGTAACTTTGAGAGTAGTTTAACAAAATACCCCTACAGCGCCAAAGATATCACTCAAGGACAAGTTTTCGCTTTTCGCTCCCCACCAAGCTACGCCCAGCTTTTTGCTGATGTTGGGTTTAAAGTTATGAATATTGCGAACAACCATGCACAGGACTTTGGTATGGTAGGGTTCCAAGACACAGTAAAGAATCTCAAGGCGGTTGGCATCGAAACATTAGGTCACAAAAATCAAATTCTCTTGTTACAAGTGAATAATGTTCCGGTTGCGATGATTGGGTTTGCCCCTTACGAATTTTATAATTCTATTCACGATTTAGAAACAGCCAAAGCATTGGTACAACAAGCCAAAACACAGGCAAGTATTGTGATTGTATCGATGCATGCAGGAGCCGAGGGAACGAGCGCACTGCGTGTTCAAGATAAAACTGAGTTTTTCTATGGCGAAAACCGAGGCAATTCTATCCAGTTTGCGCGAAACATGATTGATGCAGGCGCAGATTTAGTCATCGGACATGGTCCTCATGTTCCTAGAGCTCTGGAAATCTATAATGGAAAATTGATTGCTTATTCTTTGGGAAACTTTCTCGGATACCGAACTTTATCGACAGCCGCCCAAACTGGCTACTCAATGATTTTAGAGGCGAAACTAAATTCCAAGGGAGATTTGGTGTCAAGTAAAATTATCCCTGTTCACCTGAATCGTCAAGGAATTCCCCACATTGATCAGCGTTTCCGGACAGTGGGACTTTTGCGTTATTTGATTAGTCGAGATTTTCCCAACGATCAGGTGAAGATTAACAAAAAAGGTGAAATTGTATTGGCGGATGTAGTGGCAAAGAGCAAATAGAAAGGTAACGAATGCAATGACGGATGTAACGGATGAGTGACTATCTACTCGTTACATCTGTTAGGCTAACCCTTGTGAGTCTGTGTTTGACACTCCTGCTTTGTAAAAGGCGATCGCATTCACCCAATCGCTTATTCTGAATCTAGAACCATTGAAAATCCTCAAAACTCATGAAATTTACCCGCATCACTGTTAACCCAAATCAAATGGGTGGTGTTCCTTGTATCAAAGGGTTACGGATTCCTGTAGCTACTGTGGTGGGAATGTTTGCCGAGGGGATGCGAGAGGATGAAATTTTGCAAGCCTTCCCAGATTTGGAATTGGAAGGTATTAGAGAGGCTTTACACTACGCCGCACTCGCTGTTGCTGAACGTGAATTGCCGTTGTTAATTAATCCATGAAATTTCTGGTAGACAATGCCTTATCGTCTCTAGTTGCACAAGGGCTTCGACAAGCGGGTTATGATGCAGTCCATGTCCGTGACTACGGAATGCAAGCAGCCTCAGACACAGAGGTATTCGCAACAGCTGCAGCCGAAGAACGAATTATCATTGTTATTGGGTACAAATACATCCGCAATAAGGAAATCCCCATTAAAATTAGGGGATTTCCTTATTGTCTATTACCTTTTAACCAAAGTTGACACGAAATAATGAGAGTTTTAGTCAATGAGTTGTGGAGTAGGAACTTGTGTGTCAATCTCTGCTTGAGATAATGCTGGGAGTAACCAGTCGCTTTCACCAGCCTTGAAGACTTTAGCAGGTTCAACATTCAATTCGATCACACCAGTTGCCGGATCAACTCTGGCAACCGATTGTGTACCGTCAACAAACTTAACGGCTATTGCTTCAGTTAACTCTTGTGCTGGAGTATTAGGACTGAGAACTACCGAAGTACCTGCGGGTAAATAAATCCCATCACAATCCCAATCATCATCCGTGATTTTTCCTGCTGCTAAGTAATAGAGTTGGGTGGGAGATTTTTTCGGTTTATTAGCATAAACTGCCAACGTCTTTCCAGTTTCATTACGGCATTGCGCCCGCTTCTTAGCAGTTTCTATAATATTCTTCTGAAACTGCAATTGTGCTAGTCGCTGCTGAAATTCCTCAGGTGTATAGCCAGCTTGCTCTGGTCTATCCTTCGCGGCTAGGAGTTGATTGAGTGCCTGAGTTACCTCAATATAATCAGCCCCTTTGGTGAAATCTTTTCCTGCCCAAGAAGGTTGAGCAATCATCAAATTAACGATAAATACAAGAGCGACAAGAACAATTTTTAAAATCTGCATATTTTTCTCACTTTGTTTGAGCCTAATGTCTAGATTGACAAAAAACTTCATGCTTAAGTTAGAACTTATTTACTACTTTACTCAGAGATAATAACTTGGAAAAATTTTTATATTCTTCCTTAAATTACAGATTTTCCACTTTTAGTTTTGGACTTTGAGTTGATTTGATAATGCCCATTAAAACTAAGCAGATAACTGTCAATACGAATGGAGTAAGTGAGGCACTATCTAAGATAATAAATACACCTAAACCTATCAAGATAAAAGGAACAAAATTATTGCCATAGTGAGTTAAGAGATTGGCGATCGCACTTTGGCAAGTCAGCTTGTATGCTATGTAGCACCAAACCCCAACCAATAACATAAATACGCCAATAATTACCAGCAACTCAGAAAGTACAGTGTTAGCAAACAATGGCATATATATGCCTACATTATCACTACCATTGGCTATGGTAATAGCTGTCACACTATAAGTTTGGGGAGACAGAAAAATAGCAAATATGGAAGCATGAATAGACTCGGTTTCTAACTCCTTTGGAGATGAAGAATCGCTGTTTAAACTCAGTAAACCATTTAGCCCAATAGTGATAGGAACCAAACCCAGAAGTCCAATCCAATGGGCTGGTAATACTAAACCTCCCAAAAAACCAACTAGGCTGACAATGACTAAAGTACAGAATCCCAAGTACTGGCCAATCACGATATGCTGAGGACGGAAAGTGGCATTCACCTGAGAGAATAATAATGTCAGGATAACTAAATCATCTAGATTGGTGGCGATAAAAGCTGTGATTCCAGTAGTAATTGCACTAATAAATTCATTCATTTATTTATAAGAGCTCCAGGCAATTTGCTGTAAATTATGATCCGGTTAAAAGCCGTGAAAACTCTGAAAGGGAACAAGTAACTCTTAGAACTAAATATTGCTTGGATATACACATTCACGATGATTCAGTTCTCAGATTTAACCATCTAGCCAAAGTTAGAGATAACTAAGCTAAAAGGATGGGAAAAATTGTGCGTATTGGTAAAAGTTCAATGTGAAGTTTTCGGTAGAAAAAGACGATAGGATTCGCTGTCCATCAAAATTCTGTAGCCCAGCCACATTAGTACGAAGGGAAATATCTTGCCAGCATAGCGACTGAGGACGAAAGCAATACCAGGTAGGCGAGTTAGGTTATAGGACATCAACAGCCAGCAGAAAAGAATGAAATAGCAAACTGGTATGATTACGGACAAATTTTGGATTGAGCTAGTGGCAAACAGGGGTATATAGATCCCCAGATTGTTACCACCGTTGGCAAGTGTGACCGCAGAGACGCGATAGGTATGGGGATCGCGGATTACGTCCCAGAGCGATCGCTTTCTTGAATCAAATCCTCGAAATCTAGAGTTTCTTTTCAGATTAGCTGACTTATCTTCGGCTGAGTCATCCTTATTAAGGTTGAGCAAATTGTTTAAGCCAATCAGTATCGGCAGAATCCCCAGTAAACCAATCCAAGTTGACGGAATTACTAGACCAAGTAAGAAACCAAGCAAACTTACTATCACTAATGCCGTGAACCCTAGAATCTCACCAACCACAATATGCTTAGGACGAAAAGTACGATTAACCTCACTGAAGAAGGCGGTCAGATAAATATTGTCGTCAAATGTTGTTGCCACAGCAGTAGCTAGCCCGATCTTAATTGTTGCAATCAACCAATCCATCACCATTCCTCACTCAACACCTGTCTGATGACCGAAACTAGGGATCGCTCAACCTTAGCAATCCCGACAATATCAAGAAATATTAATATGAGAACGCCAGTTTCGCGCATCGGGTGTGACTCGACTTCTTATTTATTCAACTTAGTTAGTTCTAATACAAGGATTACGCAGTAAAACTACTTATAGTGGAGATGGTGCATTATGCTGCGCTTTTCTTAAATGCCGCAGGCTATACACACCCTACATATAGAGGATTTGCGTAAGTCCTAATAAGATTATGTAAATAGCCCCAAAAAGTCTAACATTCTGGCTGCATTCTTGTATATAACGCGCCATTGATTCCAAGGATCAATTATTTTTATGGAATGACTTCGACGATCTAAGTAGGTCGGCGTAAATAATTATCAAGCGGTGCTTTGACTTTATCTCTTATCTCCAATTCATCCGGCAATGTCCATCACCTATGTTTATCAAAGGAGTCATCATGATTAGCCGTTTGATTGACCTTCTGCCTAGACGCACAGGTCAAAACATCTTACGGTCGCTCAGATCAGCCACTCGTATATCAGCTACATATAGGTTTGCAGTTCGATTTTGCATCGGACTTGTCTCGATTTTGGTCTTGACTCTAGTTTTTGACGGTCATGCTGTTGCTGCTTCTGAATCTGCCAATACACCCTCTTCTCTACTAAATCAGTTCAAAATACCCAACAATTCGACAATTCGGTTACTAGAAACCGTGGGACTATTTGTGGGAGGCATAATTTTTTGTATAGCTTTGGATCGTTGGTTTTCTAAACCTTCTACTGGATCTAGCAACACGCCCTTAGCTGAACAGGCGCGGCGGCTCAAACAACTCAAAATCGGGTATCCAGAGGGGATGACAAATCTGGAAGTTCTTCGGACTCAAGGGTTGCTCGAAAGGCGTTTGCAGCCGTTCGGACTGAGTGTCACTTGGTCAAGTTTTTTATCAGCTTCTTCTTTGATCGAGGCACTCAGCAATGGGACGATTGATTTCTGCGGTGGCGGTGGTACGGCCAGCATCTTCTCTCAAGCCGCAGATCATGTGTTTGTGCGGGTAGCTAAAGAAAAATATACTGCTCCCAAAGGTCAAGCGATTCTGGTACCGGAAGATTCACCGATTCAGACCTTGGCAGACCTGAAGGGTAAGAAGATAGCTTTTGATAAAGGTTCAAGCTCCCATTATGTGCTTGTGCGATCGCTGGCAAAAGTAGGCCTCGATTTTAGCGACATTGAGCCAGTTTATCTGACACAGCCGGAGGCGCTGCCCGCATTCCGCCGGGGTGAGGTCGATGCTTGGGTGATTTGGGTTCCCTACACAGCAACTTTTGCCCGAAGCGCTTACCCAGGGCGCTCGATTGCAGACCTAGAGAGCATATTTGCTGACAAAGCCTCTTTAGAAGTTCCGACCTATTACTACGCGATTCCAGAGCTGGTACGGGACTATCCCGACCTGCTCAAGGTGATTTTAGAAGAGGTAAACGAGGCTGGAGCTTTGGCTAAGAGACAGGAATTAGAAGCGGCTCAACGATTAGCCCAGAACCATCAAATTGATCCATCCATCGTAGAAACTTTACAGCAACATAGTGCGGAACGTGCCATCATCCCGATTGACGACCAATCGCTGACTGCTCTACAGCACCAGGCAAATATGTTTAGAGATTTAAATCTGATTCCTGAGCGGATAAATGTGAAAGATGGAACCTATAGCTTGCAGACCAAGCAAAACTGGACTTATTAATTCGACACTGACACTCCATCGCGCTACAAGAGCGAAGATTCTTCGTTAACTGACTGGAGTAAAATTTAGTTCCGTCGAACTCACGTTGTTTTAATGACAGAACAGGAGAGATATACATTCTGGCTATTGAAAACATTCAAATTCAGATAGCGCGCGACGGAAACTGGAGGTTTGTCAATGAAACCTGATTTTGAAAAAATGTCTTGGGCAGAACTGAGAGCATATGTGCTTGCACATCGAGATGATTTGGATGCACTTGAGGCTTTATTTAATCGCCGTAGTCCTGACTCTGAAGCGACTTGGTACAACTTTTTCTACACCGAAGAAGGACAGCGACAAATGGAGGAGGTTTTCCGACGCAAGATTAATGGAGAAGTTTGAAACCTAGGCTTAGCGCCATCGCCAACTATGTCTACTGTTGTCCACGCAGAAAGTTTCTTAACCACCTAATCGCCTCACTTGTCGTCTGCTCACTTGCAATTTGCAGACATTGCCGCACAATTTCTGAAACGTTAGGAAAGTAGCTACTTTCTCCAAGTACGTAGCTCTCGCCGTGCAATCTATAAACGAGTAACTGGTTATTCTTTAGCAGCCAAACCTCTGGCACTCGATAGGGTAAATAATCATTGATATCTGTATAACTAGTAACATCTATTTCAATGACCAAATCAGGCGGAGGATCGTTCTGCCAGTCGATGCGATCCTTGCCTTGAACTTTTTGCCAATTCTCAATGTAAAAGCAATAGTCAGGTTCAATGCCGCTGACTTCGCTCAAGCTCATAGTGATGGGTGTAAATGAGTCGTATACTCGGTTTAAGTGGTCAAGCAGAGTTATCACTACCAATGCAAGTAAACTTGCCTTTTTCCCATGCTCAGGTAAAGGAGCCATCAACAAAATCTCATGATGTCGATATTTGATGCGAGGAACAGTGCGATCGCCCAACTGTAAGAGCAGCCTTTGGTAGTCTTGCCAGTTTCCCAAGAGTTTCAAGACAGCGCCAGGAGGCAACTCGATTCTTTCTGGTGTAATTACAGTATTCATCTAGACCTGATCGCCTCTAGTATTTTATGCTTTAACGCCTAAAGTTTCTCGATTCAACACTTGATTTAACTTACCGCTGCGATAACCTTCTAAATCTAATGTGACGTAGAGAAAACCAAACTCTTGAAAAGCGGAAACAACAGATGGCAAATCAATCTTCAGCACAAACTCTTTGATTTGTTCTGGTGGTAATTCAATTCGTGCTGTCTCTCCTTCGGAACGCACGCGCAAATTCTGATAACCCAACTTTCGCAAGTATATTTCTGCCCTACCGACTCGTTGCAGCTTGGCTACGGTAATCTCTTCGCCGTAAGGAAAGCGTGAACTTAGGCAAGGTTGTGCAGGTTTATCCCACCAAGGTAAACCGAGTTCTTTGGAAATTTGGCGGACTTCAGCTTTGGTGATACCGACTTCTGCTAAGGGCGATCGCGCACCTCTTTCTTTTGCCGCCTGAATTCCTGGGCGATAATCATGTAAGTCATCAGCATTCACTCCATCCACCACGTATGGATAACCCAATTTGATAGCCAAGGGTTTGAGAGTGTCGTGGAGTTCACTTTTACAAAAATAACAGCGGTTCACAGGGTTGGAGGTGTAATTGGGATTTTCCATCTCGTGGGTTTTTATGATTTGATGAGAAATCCCAATAGTTGCTGCTTGAATGGAGGCGTCTTCCAACTCTTCTGGTAATAGTGAGGGAGAAACAGCCGTCACAGCCAAAGCGCGATCGCCCAACACATCATAAGCAATTTTGGCTACCAATGTGCTATCAACGCCACCTGAGTAGGCGATCATTGCCTGCTCCATTTCTACAAATAACGCTTTTAGTTGCTCAAGTTTTTCTGTTAGCATCATTTCCAATCTTGCCGAAACGGCATAGCACCCCATGAATTCCATTTTAGGGAGGCAATCAAGGAATTAGGGAATTTCTATGCTGTAATGACTGAAAACTAAGTAAAGATTATGAATGCACAATTTGCTCAATTAATAGTTAACGGTATTGCTGTGGGGAGCATTATTGCTTTAGCAGCAGTTGGACTCACGCTTATCAATGGAATTTTACGGTTATCTAACTTTGCTCACGGTGACTTTGTGACATTGGGGGCTTATCTGACGCTGCTGGTTAATACCTTTGGTGTCAATATTTGGCTGTCTATGGTAGTGGCTGCGATTGGCACAGTAGCAGCGATGCTGTTGTCTGAAAAGTTACTCTGGTCGCGAATGCGCTCTATCCGTGCGACTTCCACCACTTTTATTATTATCTCTATCGGGCTTGCCTTATTCCTTCGCAATGGCATTATCCTGATCTGGGGCGGTAGTAACAAAACTTACAATTTACCTGTCACCCCTGCTATGGATATTCTGGGCGTGAAAGTCCCACAAAATCAATTGTTGGTTCTGTTCCTGGCAGTGTTAGCAATTGTGATACTGCACTACCTTTTGCAAAATACCAAAATTGGCAAGGCAATGCGAGCAGTTGCTGACGATTTGGATTTAGCTCGGGTTTCTGGTATCAATGTAGACAGAGTTGTCCTTTGGACTTGGGTGATTGCCGGTACTCTGACATCTTTAGGCGGCAGTATGTATGGCTTGCTGACAGCCGTCCGACCAAATATGGGTTGGTTCTTAATTTTACCTTTATTTGCCTCAATCATTTTGGGAGGAATTGGCAACCCCTACGGTGCGATCGTAGCGGCTTTTATCATCGGAATTGCCCAGGAAGCCAGCACTCTTTTCCTAGGTTCTCAGTACAAACAAGGGGTGGCGCTGTTACTTATGATTTTGGTGCTGCTTGTTCGTCCCAAAGGTTTGTTCAGAAGCACAATTTAAGCAGCACCAGAACACAGAGATTCGGGATTCGGGAGTGGGAATTGTTAGTTGTGAAAAAGTACCGCTAACCAGTCCCCAATCCCCAATGCCATGAAAATGACAATTATGGATTAATCAGATGGAAGTAAATCGCTGCCACCAGGATGTTCCCTGCTAGTAGAAGAAGGCTGATTGCGGTGCGAAAGGTATAAGGAGGCTTAGCCCCGGTTTTGGCAACATCTGTGCCTACTTTTTTGTTAGCAGCTGCGAACTTGGCTTCAGTAGTCATTCTGTTCTCTCCTATTTTAAAGACTTATTAACAAATACCAAAGAGCCGTCATATATAGCCAGATTCTTTAAGAATATTTTTGAGGATTTTGCACCACAACTAATACTGTTGGCGAACAAACGTAACGGACCTCTGCCCTACCCCTCTCCACCTCTCCCTAACCCTCCCCTTTTAGGGGAGGGAAGAGGAGCAGCTTTTATTACTGAGAGGGGATAATTTGTTCCCCCTTAGTCCTCAACTCCTGCGTGATAGGAACTGCGAACGAGAGGACCAGAACGGACATGGCTAAATCCCATTTCCCGTGCTATTGTGCCTAATTCATCGAATTCTTCTGGTGTCCAATATTTTTGGACGGGCAAATGTTCCAAGGAAGGGCGCATATACTGACCAATTGTGATGCGATCGCACTCCACCTTGCGCAGATCCGCCATTGTCTCTATGACTTCCTCCAGTGTTTCCCCATGTCCCAGCATCAGACCTGACTTCGTGGGAATGGAAGAATCGATTTCTTTGACAACTTGCAGGACAAAGAGCGAGCGAGCGTACTTCGCTCCCCGGCGCACTGGTCCTTGTAACCGCCGTACTGTCTCAATATTGTGATTGTAACAAGCTGGTTTCGCCTGCACAACTTCATATATACGCTCGCGTTGACCTTGCTCTCCAGCACCCGCACCACCCCAAAAATCTGGTGTCAACACCTCAATTTGAGTTTCTGGGCTAAACTTGCGGATCGTTTCCATTGTCTTGACAAAATGACCTGCACCTTTATCTGGCAAGTCATCTCGTGCCACAGAAGTCAGCACAACATAACGTAATCCTAAAAGCTGCACGGCTTGTGCCACCTTTTGCGGTTCCTCAAGGTCAAGAGGCATGGGCGCATGACCTTTATCTACTTGACAAAAAGCGCAAGACCTGGTGCAAGTAGCGCCCATAAGTAAGAAAGTTGCTGTTTTTTGGGAGTAGCACTCCCCCCGGTTGGGACAGCGTCCTTCTTCGCAAATTGTATGAATTTGGCGCTGTTTGATAATACGTTGTACTGTAGAAAGTTCGCTGGCTTTGCCAATTGGGCGACGCAACCACCTTGGCATTGCCGTAATTTCAGACTTAAGTTGTTCCTGTTGTGAAGAAGTCATTTATCTTTCAATCTTGCCTTAAATATCACCATGACACAAATTCAGCCGCTGAAGTTCGACAGAACACATCAAATACTGTCATTTCTCCTAGAAATTACTCTCCCCCGATTCAAAGAAACATTGAGTATAGTGGGAGAATTCTTGGCATTACATGGCAAAATTACCAACTCAACCTAAAGTTTTTATTAGAGCAAACAGTCGTGGCAAGTCACAAAATTTTAGTTATCGATGACACTACAGTTGTCAGGGTAAAAGTACGAGAAATGTTGCCACCCGGCAACTTCGAGGTATTGGAAGCAAAAGATGGTCTAGAAGGATTGAATTTAATCCGTCAGGAAAAACTTAGCCTGATCATGCTGGATTTCCTACTGCCTAAAATGAGTGGTTGGGAAGTTTTTCAAGAGATTCAATCCCAACCGGCTCTCAGGAAAATCCCCCTGGTCATTATCTCTGGTCGTAAAGAAGAGGTGACGGAGAAAATACCAGAACCCTTTGAATATTTTGAATTTCTCGGAAAGCCTTTTGACCAAAAGCAACTCATTGACGCAATTAAGTCAGCAATGACAAAGGCTAAACAGCCGCGCCAAGAACCAAATCAACTCTTAGCAGCAGCTGCAAATAGTGCTGCTTCAGCCACCTCTGATGCTGGAGGAGCATCAACTGCTGAGATTCAGGTATTAAATGAGAAAATTGCCAAAATGCAGGCAGAAATAGATAGTTTGAAGAAACAGTTAGCTCAGGTGATCACCTTTATTAAACAGAAAATCACATAAGTAGATAAGTAGAAAAAAACAGAACTACGTTAAGAAATGTAAAAACGCTTGAAGCTCTTGCCAATCAATAATGACTAATGACAGTTTGAACGAGTTAACTTTATTTATCAGACCTACTTAGTAGAAGCTGAACGATGTATATGTATGGTTAAACCACTTAGCCTGCCCGAATTTATTCTCAAGCGGAGCAAAGACCTTCCAAGGCTGTCTGCTTGTGGAGTCACGCAGGCTTTTTTGTTGTTTAGGCTATTGACTGAAAATTGTGTAAAGACGGTTGGAAATAAGGTTTGTAGACAAAACTTACTATCGCCTGCAAGCTCCATGCAGTGTTATAATCAAGTCTTCTGTTAATGTTCGTGGTGTTTAACGATATTTTTGTTTATCCAAAACTTTTTTTGGCAATTTTTTTTATTTTTCTATTTAAAAATATCCGTCATTACCTAGGTTTCTAGTTTCGAGACTGCATATAGTAGCTTAGGGTAAGTGAATTCCAATATATTATATTTTTAGTATATCTTCATAGGTATACATAATAAATCGAAGTCATGGAAGTCTCTGTAATGTTAAGTATTTTTATTTAGATATCAGAAATTCTGTACTTTAGTAAAAGCTCAGAATATACTGATTAGCCTCTAGACAGCATTTCCTACTTAGGACAGATGCCAATTTAGGCATTACTACAAACATAATTTGAAGGGGTGAGAAAAATAATACTCAGGAAATATATTAATTGAATAAAAAATATGAAATGAACCTCCAATATTAATCTCGGCTTACTGAAGCTTTCCCCGAAAGAGCCGTAAACTACTCTGTTCTCACTTGAAAACGACCATTAACCTAGCGAAACCGAAATGTTTTGCCCTTTTTTGTTCCTCAATCGGTTGTACGAAATTTTGTGGTTTGTGTAGCGAGTTATTATCCAGAAAAGATTCATAATTTAATCAGCCAAAATATAAAGCCATAAATGAAAAACAATGAATTTCATAGAAAAATATAATTTCAGTCGGGAATGATACTCCTGGTAATCTAGAAATAATCTTAAAGTCATTGACGAACACAGACTTTGAAGTTGCTACTGCTATAAATGGTGAAGCAGCTATGTTTTGAGAAATACTATTGATGCTGTCAACAAAGCAAATTATCAGTGGTTCTGATACATTTCAATAAAAAAACTAAAATTATCTGGCTTAATCACAAATTATTTCTAGATAAGAAATTGGATTGAAATAATGTTTGACTTACAAAAAATGACTTTGAGAGATATGTCAGAATGCGGTTTAGCTATTCGCTCCCTAAGCGATAAAGCTAACAGCATGGAAGATGTAAGTCGGATAATTATTGAGTATTTATATAATCATATAATTGATACAAAAAATAGTGAAAGAACCTGTGTGCTTGTCCGTTTTTTTAAAACTCATTCTTATGGAGAACTACCACTTGATTTACAAGAAGATGCTCGTTTCATATTAGGTAATATTACAGTTCCTGATGGTCTTAAATGCTTAACTTTATTGGCAACTGCTGGGGAAGTAGCAGAATGGAACTCGCGGCACAAATCTGTAGAACATAAGGCAATTCCCCTAAAGAGCGAAGAGGCGATCGCTCGTATCCCAATGATTTCCCAACTCATCCAGCAACTAGGGTTAAATCCTGGTACTGTCGTGCAACCAGACCCTAATTTAATCACTGATTTAGAACAGCGGATGTATAACGTTTTTTACGTCCCTGATGCTTTGGGTAGTCCTTACATTCCCTCACAAAGGAGCTTTGTGGTTCCGTTTAAGGTTAAGTCTGTGGTAGGGTTTGGGGGATTATTGCCTTCAGGGAATATGTTTGCCGTTCTCATGTTTTTGAAGGTTGCAATTCCTCGGACAACTGTTGATTTATTGCGTCCACTTGCATTAAACGTTAAAATGGCAATTCTCCCCTTTGATAGTGGTAGGATTTTCAGCACTCATAGCCAATACGTTACGAATGAGAACACAAAGACAACTCCTCAAGATGAAACTATTGGGCGTCTCAACTCGCAAATTGCCACATTAACTCAATTGTTGGATGTTTCCGAGCAATCTACAAAAACCCAATCTGACCGCCTTGAAAAAGCTATTACGCATCTTCAGAAAACTTTAGATAAGCTGCAAAAAACTCAAATTCAACTCATTCATACTGACAAAATGTCCAGTTTGGGACAGTTAGTTGCTGGTATTGCTCATGAAATTAACAACCCGATCAACTTTATTCATGGCAATGTCTACCATGCGTTAGGCTATACGCAAGATTTGCTGAAATTAGTGCGGCTCTATCAACAATATTATCCAAATCCTCCACAAGAAATTCAAGAAGTCATCGATTCAATTGAACTCGACTTTTTGACCCAGGACTTGAATAAAATCTTTAATTCTATGACAATAGGAACAGAGCGAATTAAGGAAATTGTTCAGTCACTGCGAACCTTCTCTCGTGTTGAGCATGCAGTAGAAAAAAAGGTTGATATTCACACAGCTATAGACAGTACCTTAATGATTTTGGAACACCGATTGCAAGCAACGGACAAGTATCCAAAAATCAAAGTTATCAAAGAATACGGTCAACTTCCTTTACTTGATTGCTATTTTGGTCAACTTAACCAAGTGTTTATGAATATCATTGCCAATGCCATTGATGCGCTGCAAGAAGGAATAGGGAATAAGAATGACCAATCTGCAATCCCTACGATTCACATTCGCACTCAAGTGCTCAATGACAAATGGGTAATTATTAGTATTGCTGATAATGGTCCTGGAATAAATGGGGAAGTATGCTCAAAATTATTTGACCCCTTTTTTACCACCAAACCTGTGGGTAAAGGCACTGGAATAGGGCTATCAATAAGTCATCAAATTGTAGTAGAAAAACATGGGGGAGAACTTAGCTGTCACTCCATTCCAGGACAAGGCGCAGAATTTATCATTAAAATTCCTTTAAGAAGAACGCAGAACACAGAACACAGTTGGGTATCCTCATAAAAAAGTACCAAAAAATAAATTATCCATTATGTAGGGGGGCTGACGGCGCACGACAGTTGAGGTTTTACATACACGACTAAAGCATTAATCCCTAATCCCTAATCCCCAATCCCTTTTATTATTCTGACTACTGAGTCCCTAGTCTATGGTCTTTTTTGGTCAATGCTAATAGTGAATAATTGGGCTGGTAGTTGCGCTTGTGCGCAGCTACCAACACAAAACTAACTTACTCGTTGTTCATTGCACTCACTTGAGTGGTCACAACCGTTGTCGGTTGCAAAATTGCCGTATGAGCGATGGAATTGTTCGCCAGTGTAAATAACGGATTTGACAAAATCCCAGCGATGGAAGTGGCGATTAATGTCGCTACCAATCCCACCTGCAAAGGTCTATACCCAGGCAAATTCCAACGCACTTCAGGATAATTCTTCACCACGTCCGACATTTCATGAGGTTCTTTAACCACCATCATCCTAACCACACGAATGTAGTAGTAGATCGAGACGACCGTGGTCACTAACCCCAGCAAGACTAACCCGTATTCTCCAGCCTGCCAACCAGCCCAGAACAAGTAAATCTTACCGAAGAATCCAGCAAGTGGCGGAATACCACCTAAGGACAGCAGGGAAATGCTCAAGCCCAAAGTCAAAAGCGGGTCTTTCTGGTACAAACCAGAGTATTCCACAATTTGGTCAGTTCCTGTTCGCAGGGAGAACAGAATCACGCAGGTAAAGCCGCACAGATTCATGAACAGGTAGACTAGCAGGTAGAAGACCATGCTGGCATATCCTGCTTGTGTCCCAGCAACTAAGCCAATCATGACGAACCCGGCTTGACCGATGGAAGAGTAAGCCAGCATCCGTTTCATGCTGGTTTGGGCAAGGGCGACTACGTTACCCAACACCATACTTAGGACAGCGAGGGCGGTGAAGACAAACTTCCATTCGTTAGCAACCAAGGGGAAGGCTGTTGTCAGCAAGCGAATGGCTAAGGCAAATCCAGCTGCTTTGGAACCGACTGATAAAAAGGCAATCACGGGAGTGGGTGCGCCTTCATAAACGTCTGGTGTCCATTGGTGGAATGGTGCAGCGGAGATTTTGAAGCCAATACCTGCAACCACAAAAACCAGAGCAATTACCAACCCTAGAGATTGACCAAAACCAGATATGGCAATTCCATTGGCGATCGCACTCAGTTCAGTCTGTCCACCCGATAAACCGTACAGCAGCGAAACTCCATACAAAAATACTGCTGTACTCGAAGCGCCAATCAACAGGTATTTCAGCGCCGCTTCGTTAGAGCGGGGGTCACGCTTGGTGTAACCTGTGAGCAAATAAGAGGAAATACTTAGGGTTTCTAGAGAGATGAAAATCATCACCAACTCTCCAGCCCCTGATAGAAACATTCCTCCCAAGGTCGCAGTTAGCAAAATCGCTATGAATTCGGCTAAAGCGGTACCACTTTGTTCGACGTAGCGAATCGACATCAAAATGGTGACAACGGCAGATAAGGCAACAATACCGCGAAAGACGATACTCAGGTCATCACCATTAAAGGCACCGCCAAAGGAGATGGGGTTTGTATTCTCCCATTCAAAGAACAGGGCGACGATAGAAGCGAATAAACCTGCAATTGCTAGATATCCAATCCAGCGCGAGGATGTCCGCCCTAAAATCAAATCAACAATCAAAACCCCCAAGAGGGTGACAATCACAATTCCCTCAGGGAGAATCGTTCCAGCATTCAACTGGGATGCAAGATTAGCAAAATCCATGAGCTGTATAGGTTCTGGCTATCACACATTCAGGTCTAACTGTGTTCATTCTATTGTCTTTTACCCGCTGCGATTTAAAAGCCAAAATAAAACTAACTAAAACTAACTAAAAGTTGTTCTCATACAATTAAGCAGATCGGTCTACTACCGATCTGCTTGCATACAATACTCCAGAAACAGTTCTTTGATGAACTGCTATTTCTGTAGCATATTAAGTTTCGTGCCTGCAAATGCTTTTTGTGCTTTTTGGCAATAGCTCTGAAGCTTGATTAATCAATAACTTCAAGCCTTAATAGCGTCTACTAGAATATCCACTGGTGTTACTTCTGCCGCCCCAGCTACCGCTGCTAGAGCGAGTACTTTTTTCCTCCCGTGGTCTTGCTTTATTGACTTTCATAACACGACCCATCCACTCAGCACCGTCTAGAGCATTAATGGCAGCATTTTCTGCGGCTTCTGATTCCATTTCTACGAAACCAAAGCCACGCGCGCGTCCTGTTTCCCGGTCTGTGGGTAGTTGAACTCGCGTTACAGTACCATACTCAGAAAATACTTTGGTGAGGTCGTCCTGTGTGACGCTGTAGGACAGGTTACCTACGTAAATTGACATGAAACTCTCCAGAATCCTATATACAAGAGACATCTATCCGGAGAGCCGCTTGCAGTTATTGATAATAACAAGGTCAGAATCGCCGAATTTTCTTCTCCATATTTATCCTAACACAACTTTTCTTAAAGAAAGGTTAAATCTGTCCTTAGGACTTGATTTTTATAAAATGTATCACTAATTACTATATTTTCTCAGCCATATATCACTTCCTTAAATATTTCTTAGGGTAGATGACTTTTATAAATCATTTCAATATTGTTTTTTAGGTTGAGCTTACTCTCATATAGCAAAGATAAGGGAATGAGTATTAACTTATTTTAAATTTGAAAATAAAATAAACAAAATAAGGTTGCTAGATAAAATTTTCACCCCAGCAATTCCCCAATTCACTGAATTCATTGCCTTGAGCGCGTGATTTGATATTAGGTGGAATAGGTAAGGCGTGAATATATCCCGCGAACAATGCAAGTGATTTTTAATGAGGAAATAAACTCAACACCGACATGAGGCTCTATTTTTTATAGAGTGCATGACTACCAGAAATCTAAAATGAAGTGTAAGCCTCTTGCAGATAGCAGTGCATAGCGGCGCAATAGTTAGGTAATTTCTACTGTTAACAAAAAAATGCGACTAACGCAGCCTAGAAACAGTCTCTTATTTTTGGAATCTATTTGTATTTTGTATTTTTCTCCCTCTTGGCGTATTTTTTGAACAACTTAACAAAAGAAACGGCTTTCCTCCCCATCCCTCCTAGGAGGGGTGGGGAGGAAAGCCGCCAGCCATTTCTTGGGGCATGGGGGCATCGAGCATGGGTATTGCTCGCGTTTGAGTCTGCAACATAGCGCCAACCTTGCGGCTCGTATTCGCGCTCTCATTCGTACTATCCACCTACCCTAAAGAATAGAAATGCAGTTATGCTCTTGGTGAGCAAGCTTTGTTTATGGTCAACAACCCAGGTCTAAAGACACGCTTGCTTAAGCGCCTAAAGTCTAAAGACGATAGTTGACCCGACGCGCGTACCGAAGTGTACTACGTTATCAGCAAGTGTTAAAGTTCCTACCTACGGATGCGCAGCCAGTCTGTAGCTCTAGAAATCAGAGATTAAACAAGTTTATTGGGTTAAGCTAGTGTCTTTGATAAGTGCCGACTGATAACTTTGTCCAGGCTAACTAAACCCCTATTGGGAGGCTCTAGGGAGCAAAACATTACGCGTACAGGTGAGTCCAGTCAGTCATCGGCGGGTTTCCCACGCCCAGGGAACTGGCTCTCCCGTTGGGGTGAACAAGTTGAGATGGTAAGCCAGTACTGAAGGAGGGTCTCCCTCCTTGGAGGTACATGGCGAACCCGTAAGGGTAATTGTCCCATCGAAAGTACATTACAAAAGTACACCGATTCAAGTAACCCCAAGGCGGTAATGGAATAAAGCGAAGGTGCATGAGTCGTGTTTCCTAGGAAGGTCTGTTCGCGCAGCGTGCCGCAGGCATAGACGCGCTCGTTTCCACACATCCCATGAATTTTTATGAAACTGTGTAACGATGCAAGCAGGTGGGAACCCAGGGAAGACAAGGGAACTTCCTCGTGTCCTGTTGCTCCCAATAACACAAACCGTAACAATCAGCCAGACTGAAATCACACAAAAAATTTCTGTATTCACCTTGAGGGGGATGAGTGAAAACTGTAGTCGCCAATAATGTCCTAGATAAGTTAAAGATTGAAATAAAAGCGAAATTCACAACAAGCTGCTGCTAGCTTTCCCTCTGGGAGGGACTTGCGCCATTGTGGGCGGTTTGTGTCAGGATGAAATCACATGTTCCCTAGCGTGAGGTTTTAGCTTGACCGATGCGCTTTTAATGATTTCAATTGAGTGTTTAGCTTAGCAGCTATTCTTTTTTTTTGAAGTTTCCATGTCAACTCTCGTCATCGTCGAATCTCCGACCAAAGCTCGTACCATTCGCAACTACCTGCCACAAGGCTTTCGGGTGGAAGCGTCAATGGGTCATGTGCGTGACCTTCCCCAGTCTGCTAGTGAAATTCCCGCGACTGTCAAGGGAGAGAAATGGGCGCAGCTGGGGGTAAATGTAGAGGCCGACTTTGAACCGCTATATGTCGTCCCTAAAGATAAAAAGAAAGTTGTCACTCAGCTTAAAGACGCCCTTAAAGAAGCAGATGAACTGATCCTGGCAACGGACGAAGACCGGGAAGGTGAAAGCATCAGTTGGCATTTACACCAGTTGCTCAAGCCAAAAGTTCCAACAAAGCGGATGGTGTTTCACGAAATTACCTCTGACGCCATCAAAAAAGCTTTGAAAAACTGCCGCAACATCGATGAACAGTTAGTTCGTGCCCAAGAAACGCGGCGGATTTTGGATAGACTTGTGGGCTATACCCTGTCTCCTTTGCTGTGGAAAAAAATCGCCTGGGGATTATCTGCTGGGCGCGTGCAGTCGGTTGCGGTGCGGCTGTTAGTCACCCGGGAACGCCAACGTCGTGCTTTCCGCCAAGGTTCATACTGGGATTTGAAAGCAACGTTGACCCCCCCTGATTCTCCTAAGCAGTCATTTGCTTCCCAACTGGTCACACTGGGAGGCACAAGGATAGCAAATGGTGGTGATTTTGACGCCGCCACAGGGCAAATTGCCAGCGATCGCAATGTCGTCCTGCTCAATCAGGAGCAAGCCCAAGCCCTTAAGGAACGCCTAACCGGGAAAACCTGGAAAGTCAGCGACCTAGAGGAACGCCCTGTCACACGCAAACCCGCACCACCGTTTACCACCTCGACCTTGCAACAGGAATCTAACCGTAAACTGCGCCTTTCGGCACGGGACACGATGCGAATTGCCCAGAATTTGTACGAACAAGGGTACATTACCTATATGCGTACAGATTCGGTGCATTTGTCGGATCAGGCGATCACTGCCGCCCGTGACTGTGTAGAAAAACTTTACGGGAAAAATTACCTTAGCCCCCAACCAAGGCAATACACCACCAAATCCAAAGGCGCACAAGAAGCACACGAGGCAATTCGCCCAGCCGGTAGCACCTTCCGCACTCCCCAAGAAACTGGTTTAGGCGGTCGGGAACTACAACTGTACGACCTGATTTGGAAGCGTACCGTCGCCAGCCAAATGGCAGACTCTCGCCAAACTCAAATCACCATGCAGTTGCAAGTGGAAGATGCTGGTTTTCGCTCTTCTGGCAAACGCATTGACTTTCCAGGGTACTTACGCGCCTATGTGGAAGGTTCCGACGACCCAGAAGCGGCGCTGGAAGACCAGGAAGTCATCTTGCCTAACTTAAAAGTGGGCGATAGTCCCAACTGTTCCAATCTAGAAGCAGTTGGTCACGAAACCCAACCCCCGGCAAGATACACCGAAGCCACCCTGGTGAAAACCTTAGAAAGCGAAGGCATCGGACGTCCTAGCACCTACGCCAGCATCATCGGCACAATTATTGACAAGGGTTACGCCCAATTGACGAATAACGCCCTTGTGCCCACCTTCACCGCCTTTGCGGTCACGGAACTGTTGGAAAAACACTTCCCCGACATTGTTGATCCCAGCTTTACCTCCAAAATGGAGCAAACCTTGGATGACATTTCCACAGGTGAAGCTAAGTGGCTACCCTACCTAAAGGAATTCTATTTGGGAGACAAAGGTCTAGAAACCCTAGTCAAGGAACAGGAAAACCAAATTGATGCCAATGTTGCCCGGACAGTGGAACTGGAAAATCTAGATGTCAAAGTCCGTATTGGTAAATATGGTGCTTATTTGGAAAAAGAGAATGGTGACGGTGTTGTCACCGCCTCGATTCCCAAAGACCTGACTCCTGCTGACCTCGATCCCCAAAAGGTAGAAACGCTGCTGCGGCAAAAAACCGAAGGTCCGGAACAGCTCGGTCGTCATCCCGAAACTGGCGAACCGATTTATGTGCTTATTGGTCCTTACGGTCCTTATGTCCAGTTGGGTGACAAAACCGAGGAAAACCCTAAACCCAAACAAGCTTCCTTACCTAAAGGTGTAACGCCAGAAAACGTCACCCTTGAGCAAGCTGTTGGTCTTTTGTCACTACCCCGAAAACTAGGAGCTCATCCAGCAACAGGTGCTGAAATCCAAGCGAATTTGGGACGCTTTGGACCTTACGTGGTTCATAACCAAAGTGGTGAAAAAGACTACCGTTCTCTGAAAGCGAGTGATGATGTATTGACAATTTCCTTAGAACGTGCTTTGGAATTGTTATCTGAACCGAAAAAGGGACGCAGTACCAGCAGCAAGTCTAAAGCGGCTGTGCGGGAATTGGGTCCTCACCCCGAAGACGGCGAACCAGTCAATATTTACAATGGTCCCTACGGACCTTACATTAAGCACGGCAAAACGAATGCCAAAATGCCAGAAGGAGTATCTGTGGAAGATATGACCCTTGCTTCAGCGCTAGAGTCGCTGGCATCCAAAGCATCAACAGCAAAATCTACTCGCAAAACAACGAGTAAATCAACGAGTAAATCAACGAGTTCTAACTCTAAATCAACGACCAAGTCGTCAAGCACCACTGCCAAAAAAAAATGACAAACAAGGCTAGTTAAGCTGAAAAGTCCACAGTCAATAGTCTATGAGCATCTAATCTTGACTATTAACTATGGGCTTTTCACACAAAAACGCGACCCAGCAATTGAAGCAAAAAGCCCAAGCCTGATATACCAGGCTTTGGATAAGATGATGAGTCACTGCACGCTCAAAGTGCCGTGACTCTTTGCTAAAATCAGATAAGCCCTAAAGCGGATATGTAAAAAGCCAAAAGGTATAGTCGCCAGTTGAGAGCGAGAACCTAGGGGCATTTCTCAGCCCAAGAATGCCACCGCCTAAAAGACAGTGGGAGTGTCAAACCCATCAAAAACCCTCATTGGTAGGATGCAGTCTCATAGGTGGTGATGTGATACTCTAAAATGTAGGAGAGATAACACCGAATTTTTAAAATTCAAGAAGTGTAAACCATCCTATTTTTAAACCAAAGGTGCAAAAATACTTTGGTTTGTCCGTAAATGATAATAAACATATTTGGAACTATTTCAGGAGCGGTCAGTTCAATGGACTATATAGAAAAGGTGCTAGAAAAGCTTAAGGACTTGGCACGCAAGCTAATAGAAGCCCTTTTGGGACCAGAGGCTGAACAGGAGCCGGAACTTATTCCGATTCCTGTAGATGATCGTTCACGCCGTCGTTAACAAGCATTCATTGTGCAGGACTTGACGTTGCAACCCAACCGCGTTCTGGTGCTACATGGACCAAACCTGAATTTGCTGGGACTGCGAGAACCAGGAATATATGGTTCGCTGACATTGGCTGAAATTAATCGCGCCTTAGAGGAAGAAGCAAAAAAACTACAGGCGAAGGTGTTCCCATTGCAGTCAAATCATGAAGGTGTTCTGGTAGATGCTATTCATGAAGCACTAGGGCAACATGAAGGAATTTTAATCAATCCAGGGGCATACACTCATACGAGTGTAGCGTTACGAGATGCGATCGCTGCTGTTAACTTGCCTACAGTAGAAGTGCATTTGAGTAACATTCACCGGCGGGAAGAGTTCCGGCATCATTCGTATATAGCCCCAGTCGCAATTGGGCAGATCAGTGGTTTTGGGGCACAAAGTTATTTACTAGGCTTGCAGGCGTTAGTGCATCATTTACGGAAGTTATGAATGATGAATGATGGATTATGAATGGAAATAAGGTCATAATTCATCATTGATAATTCATTATTATTGCTATATGCGCTACTCTCTTGGAAGTCGGTTTAAAGGCACAATACTCGGGGCACTTCTTGGAGAAAAGACAGCTTGTAGTCGTAGAAATCAGTTACAGGGTGCAGGGACGTTGAAAATTACATCTTTGCACTGGAGTGACATGGCTATTGAGTGTGCTTCAAGTTTGATTTCTTTGGGTAAATTTGACCAACAAGATTGGCAAAAAGCAAAGCAACAAGAATTGACGAACTTAGAAAATAGCTATGAAGCTATTCTTGCCACATTGCCTGTGGCGCTTTTTTTTCACGAAAATCCGATTAAACTACGACACAACTTACTGCTGGCGGCTCAAATTTGGCAGAATGACTTGGTTGTGCGGGATGGAATACTCGCAGTAGGCTACGCGATCTCAATTGCGCTGACGGAAAAGCTCACTCCAGCAAGCCTCATTTCTCAGACTATCTCCTTTGTTGGAGAAACATCGACAGACTTGCCACAACAATTATTAAAAGTTAATAATTTGTTAGAAGACGGTGCAGGGTTAGAAAGGGTACAAGCCGAATTCAGTAAGGAAGGAAAGTTAAGCCACTCTATTGCTGTGGCTTTTTACTGTTTTCTGAGTACCATAGAAGACTTTCGGCTTTCAGTTTTGCGGGGTCTTCAAAATAGTCATCGTTCACAAGAAATAAGTGCAATTACTGGTGCTTTATCAGGAGCATACAATAGTGCAGTAGGTATTCCCATCACTTGGCAGGTTATGCTTGTGCAAGCAAACTCAACAGAAGGTCAAGTAAGCTCATCTCGTCGGATGGTAGAATTAGCTGATGCGCTTGTAGCTGTGTGGTCAGGAGTGTATGACCTGGCTTTGCATCCAGTCATGGTCACTGAAGAAGGAAGTGCCCTTGCACCACATCTTGTCTCCTTACAAGCAACAGCAGCTCCTCGCGTCATTCGGTTACGCTAATAGTCTTTGGAGTTAACAAAGGCGCTTGTGCAAAACATGACACACTACAAAACCATTTTGTGATAACCAAGTAAATTTTAATACTAATATCGAAAAGCAAACCTGAAATCAAAATCTGTAGGTAGCTATTGTGGCAAATCGGCTTCAAGTATATTCCCGCTTCGGATTGTCTTGTTTTAAGCTATCAGAGTAAACAACTGCGGTCATAGGTGATGAAAACGCAGCAATTTTTTCAGTCCTTGACCCAGAAATTGACTTTCTGGCGGCGAGAGTACAAAGTGCTACACCGTCATATGCATTTATCAAAAACAAGTGGGAAAGACGGATACCCAATAGCAAGAGCGTCAAGCTCAATGACACAATCGGTCAAAGATAAAAAAAATGGTATTTATCCACTAGGTTCGCGCTGGGTGAAAACAAAGCGTTACCCTGTTGTTTTCGCGATCGCAGTTGTCTTGTTGACAGGGGTGATGGGGCAAAAGTTATATAACCAACCCCAGTTGCAGGTGGGGACTTTTGCGCCACAGACGATCAGAGCACCAGCTACTGCGAGAATCGAGAATAAGAAAAAAACAGAGGAAAAGCGCAAAGCCGCAACTCAAAACTTCCTACCAGTGCTGATGATAGATGCGCGAATCAATGCAGAAATTAAGGAAAATTTACAACAGATGCTGCAAGAAGGTAACGAAATTCGTACCTCTGTAGGGTCTTTTCCTTTTTTTGACACTTTCATTCTCTCCGTCTCTACCCAGCGTTACTTGCGTTCCTGTTCCGATGCGGAATGGCAAGCACTGCTGTTAGCAGTAGAAAATACTGGTAAGCACAAATCAGGAGTTTTGGCTCAAAAGCAGACAAGTCAAAGAGGACAGATAAAGCGGATCACTCCCTCATCCTCCTCATCTCCCTCATCTCCCTCATCCTCCTCATCTGCCTCATCTCCCTCATCTGGCCATCTTCCCGTCTCACTTTCTACGTCTTACCCACTCAACACGTTAGACTCAAAATCAAATGATTTGTTCCAAAACATAGACTTTACACAAGCAGTGGAGGAATTAGAAACTTACCGCCTCACAACTTCTAAGCAAAACTTGTCTTCACTGATCGCTCTAATCATAAAAATACGGCAGGGATACAAAGAAGCCAAGACCAAACTGACAGATCTGGTGAGTGCCAAACCAGAAACAGTGTACGATGAAGCTTCCCTACTTGATTTGTCAGATGAGGAATGGGCGAAAACACAGATGGGAATTCAGCTTTCTTTAACGCGGATTCTCACCCAAGGTGTTTCACCGGGGCTACCGCAAAGCATCCTACGAAATGCAGTCAACCTACACGTGCAGACTTTAGTACCAAAAGACGCCGAACCCTTAGCAACCAAACTTTTGTTAGCCGTACTCAAGCCAAATCTTAAAAAAGATGAATTACGAACGCAACTCATAGCTGCAAAGGCTGCTGCTGAGGTAGAACCCGTAATCATCACTGTACAAAAAGGTGAGGTGATTGTCCGCCAAGGACAGAAGATTACTGCATGGAACTTTGATGTACTAGAGCATTACCACCTGATTCAGCGCGAGGTTCATTGGCTGGGATTGATACAGTTAGGAGGTGCTGTCACTGGGTGTGTAAGTATTTTTGCGCTAGTAGAACGGCGGATTAAGTGCCGATTGCGGCAAAGCGATCGCCTGCTGGTGTTGCTGCTTTCCCTAAGTGTGCCACTGGTACTCATGATGGGTACACCGTATACAACCTGGAGTGCTGTTGGTTTGTTGTTGGGTAGCTTCTACGGACCGACTCTCGGCGTGACTGTGATCGGGTTGCTGTCGCTTTTGCTGCCTATAAGTTTAGAAATGAGTAAAATTGCGCTTTTGGCTGGTGCAGCAGGGGGAGTTTTGGGCAGTTACGTAGCACAACGCTTGCGATCGCGCGAGGAACTCGCACTTTTGAGTGTTGCGATCGCCTTTACAGAGGGCGGTGTTTATCTGATCATCAAGCTCCTGATCAGTGCAGCATTTGGTCTTCCTGTATACTACGTCATACTACAACACGCCGGATTATTTGCTTTATCCGGTTTAGTGTGGAGTATCGTGGCGATGGGGTTGAGTCCTTACCTGGAAAAACTATTTGATTTAGTCACCCCAATCCGTTTGGCAGAACTGGCGAACCCTAACCGCCCCTTATTAAAAAGACTTGCTACTGAAACACCTGGAACCTTTCAGCATACGCTGTTTGTGGCGACCCTTGCCGAAGCCGCTGCCAAACACCTAGGATGCAATGTCGAACTTGTCAGAGCAGGTACATTATACCACGATATTGGAAAAATGCACGACCCGATGTCATTTATCGAAAATCAGATGGGGGGACCGAATAAACACGATACAGAAATTAAAGACCCTTGGAAGAGTGCCCAAATCATCAAAAAGCACGTCAGTGAAGGGTTGGTGATGGCGCGGAAGCACAGTTTGCCTTCCTCAATTCAAGCATTTATTCCAGAGCATCAGGGAACAATGCAAATTGCCTATTTCTATCACCAAGCACAGCAAATGGCGTTGTGCGATCCAAGTTTAAAAGTGGACGAAGCAGATTTTCGCTACGATGGTCCAATTCCGCAGTCACGAGAAACAGCAATCGTCATGTTGGCAGATACTTGCGAAGCAGCGCTGCGATCGCTTCGAGACGCCACTCCAGAAAAAGCCCTAGCAATGCTGAATAATATCCTTCGTGGCAGATGGCAAGACAATCAACTAGTAGATTCTGGGTTAACACGAGAGGAGATGAGCCAAATTGCTGAAATTTTCGTGCAAGTTTGGCAGCAATTCCATCACAAGCGCATTGCTTATCCAAAGTCAACAGTAAATAATAAGTAGCTTTTTATAGCTGATGCCAGGTATGTCGAATCACGAACCACCCCAGCATTTACACTTATTAGAAAGCTTTGAGGCAGGATGGGATGGCTTGCACCTCATTTATGAGCTAGAACCCGCTGACGAAATACCTGAAACTCAGTTTGCTCAGCATCTTATTATCATCGCTCTTGATGATTTTCGTGGCAGCTATACGCTGAACGGACGTTGGCAGCATATAGATTATACCAAGGGTGATATTGGCATTTTCCCAGCTAGCCAACCTTTCCCCAAGGCACAGGTTGATCGCGAAGTCCCAATCATCGATTTGTTTGTTGAAAAAGCAACGCTTACCGGTGCTGCTCACGAATTTGTGAATCCAGACCAAATCGAACTTGTGCCGCAGTTGAAGTTACGCGACCCGTTGATTGAGCACATGGGTTTGGCACTCTTAGCTGAGCTAGAAGCAGGAGGCGCAGACAGTCGGCTATACGCAGAGTCAATGGCAACAGCACTCTCCGTGCATTTACTACGGCGATACTCGTCACGCGAACAGCATTTCAAGCACTATACTGGGGGATTACCTAAATATAAGCTCAGGCAAGTGGTCAGCTACATCCATGAAAATTTAGACCAAAACTTGACCTTAGCTGAACTAAGTGCGGTAGTGCAGATGAGTCCACATTATTTTGCAAGTTTATTCAAGCAATCCACGGGACTGACTCCTCATCAGTATGTGACGAAAAGCCGAATTGAGAAAGCAAAACAGTTGTTGGTTAGGCGAGATTTGACACTTGTAGAAATCTGTCAGGAAGTTGGCTTTGAAAGTCAGAGTCATTTCACAAGGGTCTTTCGTCAACATACCAAAACAACACCAAAGATATATCGAGACAGGCTGTGAAGTTTAAAGGAAGATTAGGACATTTTTCGGAAGAATAGGCAAGACAGCGATAGAGGGCGATCGCTAATTTAGTACCTGTCAGCAATTTTCTCCAAGGAGTAGCAAAGTATGGCAGGTGCTAAATCTTTACAAGGATGGAATATCGTTGGTTTTTCAGCAGTAGTCATTGGCACGATAGTTGCTGTTATTTGGCTTGTTCATGGAATCGATGAGCAAGGAATGCGGATGGCAATTCGAGCAACTGCTCGTACCTCATGTGTCCTGTTTCTTTGTGCGTTTATGGCTTCACCACTTCACAGAATTTGGTCAACGCCTCTAACGCCGTGGCTTCTGAGGAATCGCCGCTACCTGGGGCTATCCTTTGCGGTGTCGCATACTTATCATGCGATCGCGATTCTCGGCTTATGGTTTGTAACCTCTGGATCTGCTCTCAAATTTGACCCTTTGGGAACATTAGGGTATATTTTCCTCATTGCCATGACTGTGACCTCGTTTAAGCGCCCAGCCGCCTGGATAGGTCAACCTGCCTGGAAGATTTTGCACACTACCGGAATGCACTATTTCTGGCTAGGTTTTACCCTGGAATTCAGTCTGAGGATTTCCCAGTCAATGTTGATCTATTTGCCGCTTTCGGTTTTGCTAGTTGTAGCAATGATGCTTCGCCTAGTAGCTCCCAGAATGCAGAGGAAGTTAGCCAGTTAGAAACTCAGTGTGCTAGCTTTTTTACCGAAAATTTGGGTTTAAAGCCCCGCCCATAAGAGTGCGGCTTTTTCAAGGTTGACAGCGCATCGCTCATCATGAGATTATACCATTGCCCGTAGTCTAAAAGACTCTTGTGTTAGCGTTCGCGCAGCGTGTCCCCTTGGGACTCAGCGGGACGAAGTCCGGCAAGATTGGGTACTCCCCAACTACAATGCTCAGCTGAGTGCGACATACTGTAGGAAAGAGACAACAGCAATTAATAAATCGTTTCAAACGCGGTCGGGCAGTCCGTGTACGCTTGTGGACGTATCCAAACGGGGATATTTGAATGCTTGCATTTGGGTATTTAGGGAGGACGGTTGAAGCAAGAATCCTCATGCATCGACGGCTGAGGAGTGTCAAAGTATCAAGGAGGCTAGCTGAACAGTGAAGTACGTCTGCGTGTTTTGCGGTTCTAGTATGGGTGTACAACCAGCTTACCAACAAGCGGCTCTTGCAATGGGCGAAGCGCTAGCACGACGGGAGTTGGGTTTGGTGTATGGGGGTGGCAATGTTGGGTTAATGGGTACAATTGCTGATGCCACCTTAGCAGCTGGTGGTGAGGTCATTGGAGTGATTCCAGATTTTATGGTGGCAAAGGAAATTGCTCACGCTGGACTCACACAACTCCACATTGTCAAATCTATGCACGAACGTAAAACTATGATGGCGCAACTGTCCGATGCTTTTGTAGCACTTCCTGGAGGCTACGGAACGCTGGAGGAATTTTGCGAAGTCCTGACTTGGGCACAATTGGGGTTACATCAAAAGCCTTTTGGTCTACTTAATGTCAATGGCTACTATAGCCCACTACTGAAATTTTTTGACCAGGCTGTCACTGAAGAATTTTTACGTCCTATCAATCGCTCTCTGGTATTGGAAGCATCCGAACCAGAAAATTTACTTGATTTATTAGCGAATTATCAACCTCAATACGTTGATAAGTGGATAAGGAAAGAGGTTAAGCCTTGATAGATAAACCAAGATTAAAAGAATAATTTCATTGTAGGCAAGGATTACATTGTCATTTTGGAACAGTACCAAATATTGCTTTTGAAACGGTTGCAACAACCAGAAGCCGGATATTCGAGCATTCAAGGTGGAGCAAACGTATCAAATGGTAGGATTTTGGAATGTTTGATAACGTCTGTAAATTCCTTGCCGAAACTTTCTCCACCGACTTTGCCACTTGGCTATTAGGAGAACCAATTGCCTTAACAGAGTTAAGTCCAAATGAACTGTCGCTAGAACCCATTCGAGCCGATGCACTAATTTTGCTGCAATCATCAGAGGTTGTGCTTCATCTAGAGTTCCAAACTCAACCTGATGCTGATATGCCATTTCGCATGATTGACTATCGACTGCGAGTGTACCGTCGCTTTCCCCACAAGCGGATGCGTCAAGTGGTGATTTATCTTAAACAAACAAGCTCAGAACTCGTGCAGAAAAATATATTTGCCATTCCTGGTACTCGCCATGAATTCGAGGTGATTCGACTGTGGGAGCAGCCAACAGAAATATTGTTACAGTATGCAGGTTTGTTGCCGTTGGCAGTGTTAGGTGCCACAGAGGACCGTAGTAGGATATTACGGCAGGTGGCACAGGAAATAGAAGCGGTTAATGACCGACGGCAACAGAGCAATGTGGCAGCGGCAACATCTATTTTGGCTGGTTTAGTATTAGATCAAAGGTTGATTCAAAGAATATTGCGGCAGGACGTTATGAAGGAATCCGTGATTTATCAAGAAATCAAGGCAGAAGGTCTAGCAGAAGGTCGCGCTGAAGGTCTTCAACAGGGCATTCAAGAAGGGATTAGGCGGGTTGCTATGAATTTGCTTAAAACTGGTATGCCTGTGGAAGAGATAGTCAAGGTGACTGGGTTATCTGTTGAACAGATACAGTCTTTGCAGCAAGACACAGAGTGAGCTAAAAATTCCGTACCCTGGAATATGAAGGAATCCGTGATTTATCAAGAAATCAAAGCTGAAGGTCGCGCTGAAGGTCTTCAACAGGGCATTGAAGAGGGTATTAGGCGAGTTGCTGTGAATTTGCTAAAAAGCGGAATGGCTGTGGAAGAGGTAGTAAAAATGACTGAGTTATCTGTTGAACAAGTACATTCGTTGCAACAACAGACAGAGTGAGCCAGAAGGCGTATTTGAATTGAATTGCGTACCCTGGAAAAGCCAAGGTACGAGTTTATAACGATTGACTAAAGAACAAAAACGTTACTTGCACCAATCCCACAATAAAGCCTAAAACACCGCCTAAATTCACAATTGCCTGCAATTCATTTTTGACAATTCCCTCAATTGCCGCTTCTAAATCAGCAGGTGAAGTTGATTTTACGCGGTCAACAATCACTTGATCAATTGCCAAAATTGGAATTACCTGAGTCACAATTGCTTCTAAGTCTCTTTCCAAATACCGCTCTAAAACAAGAGCCAGTTCCTTGCTGACGACTTCCAGCGAACTAGTTACAACGGGTGACGTGCTGAGGCGATTCACCAGCAACATGGCAGTATTCTCCCAGTCAACGGAACCACTTAATCCTTGGAGTAAGTCGCTACCGCGTGTTTGCAGGTAATGGCGGACGCTATCGCGTGTCGTCTTTCGCAGTTGCCGTACTGTGCCTATTGGTAAATTTTGTAAAGATAAACTTAGCAGAAATCGCTTGATGCGATCGCGTACCTGCAATTCTTGTATCAATTCCTGCAAGCGTGCATTGGTAGCGTCTTTTTCATCCAAACAATAAGTCCGCAGCCGACTCAAAGTATTGCGTAAGCCTAAGAGATTAGCCACCACCCAATAGGTACCGCTGGTTTTTTCCCGAAAACTTTCGTCAATAGTTTGAATCGTGCGATCCGTCAAAAAGTCAATAACTGCTTGTCGCAGCACATCCGGCGGTACAACGACTTGTAGCAGCCACTCAGCAAGACGACCAGCTTGTTCTTCAGTTAGTTGAAAGTCCAGTAATATTTGGTCAAAAATTTGATTGACCTGCGCCTCTAAAAAGTCTTCTCGCCGCGCTAAAACCTTCAGAAGACGTGGCAAGGATTCCCCTAACAAATCCCGCAATATTCCCGCCAAAATCTTGGCAGTTTTCTGCTCTTTATCGGATTTTAACTGGTCAAGGGCAAGTCGCAATATCCAGATAATTGCTCCTTGCACGCGTTCGGTTTGCAACAATCGCCGCGCCAATTTTTGCAACTCATCTGGTGTCAGCAGCGACCCCATGATGGTATCTGAGACATTCTTGGCAAGCCGTTCCTGATTACGGGGAATCAATCCAGGTGTAAAAGGTACTCTTCGTCCACTGATGTAAATTGCGCGGTAGGGACGAAATAACATTTTGATGGCTATATCGTTAGTGAAATAGCCAATAACTCCACCCACTATCGGGGGAGACACATAAAGCCAAAGGTGAGACCAATCCACAGTCATTAATTATTAGTTATTAGTCATGAGTTATCAGTTATCAGCGAACGACTTATAACTAATAACAAACAACTACTAAGCTTTCGTTATCACTAACACTCCCATCATACCGTTCGCAATGGGGTAGTGTGTTGCTGCTGCAAAACCAACTTGACGAGCTATCTGTACTTGCTCATTTCCTGTGGGAAAGCGGTCTAAGCTGGGACTAATGTAGGCGTATTCTTCCTTGAGACCTAGGTTATTGGCGAGTGGGACGACAAGATTGTCCAGATACCACTGCTGAAAGGCACGGAGTTGGGGATTGCTGGGACGATGAAAATCCAAAATCGCAGCTTTAGCACCCGCTTTCAGAATGCGGTGTAACTCTTTCAAACTACGCTTAATATCTGTTACATTTCTTAAACCATACCCCATTGTGGCGGCATCAAATTTATGATCCTCAAATGGTAAGGAAAGAACATCAGCTTCCACCCAAGTGATCTTAGGTTGGGCATACTGAGTTTGAGAACGAAAGCTGGCAATTTCTAGTAATTTTGAAGAAAAATCCACTCCATACACCTGTCCGGTTCTTCCTACACGTCGCGCTAACCGAAAAGATAAGTCTCCACTACCGCAACACAAATCAAGAGTTGTATCTCCCGGTTTAGCTGCACTCCATTTCACTGTCATTTCCTTCCATACACGGTGTTGTCCTAGACTCAACCAATCATTTAACTGGTCATAAACAGGAGCAATGCGGTTAAAAATAGTGCGAATGTTATCAGTCATTAGTCATTAGTCATTAGTCATTAGTCATTAGTCATTAGTCATTAGTCATTAGTCATTGGTCATTAGTAAACAGGTATTTGACAAACGACGAAGAACAAATAACCAATGACTATTTTCTAGGTTGATAGTAACGAGTGCAAGTAAGCGCGATCGCCACCAGTTGAGCTGATAAATCAATGAGTTTCAGTTCATCTTGACGCAAAGTGCTCTTTTGTTTCCACTGTATTGACAACACCGCCAACACTTCGTGACGATAGGTTATTGGAACAATGAGATGTGCTTGAACTCCGTGAGCTGGGTAGTGAGCAACACCAGCCAACTTTTGGTCGTTAAGTATATTACCTGAGACTTGCATTTGCTGAGTAGCGATTGCGCGGAGCGCAGCGCCCTTAAGGGCGATCGCCTCTGTTGTCAGTGGGTCTTGAGCCAGCCAGTTTTCTACTGTACCTGAAATACTGTAAGTCCCTTGATTGGCAACTAAGGCATTACCTTCTACTAGCTGTAATATACAGCTATCAGCGGCAAAACCTTCACCAAAAGCCCTAGCGATGGGGTTGAGAGTTGCCTCCAAACAGGTAGATTCTTGAGCCACCTGCACTAGAACCCTCAGCAGCGCCATTTGAGCATCAGCACGGCGCAATTCTTCTGTTGGTTGCTTGAGCAAATCGTAGGTTTGAGCCGCTTGCTGCACCACCGCTTTCAATTCCCCTGGGTCCCAAGGCTTGGTAATATACTTGTACACTTGTCCTGTATTTATAGCCTCTACTAAGTCTTCAATATCAGTAAAACCAGTGAGGATAATTCTTACGGTATCCGGAAACTGAGGCACAGTCTTGCTGAGAAACTCAGTTCCCTTCATTTGTGGCATCCGCTGGTCGGATATAATAACAGCGACTTCTCCTTCTGCTGCCAACACTTCTAGAGCGTTCATGCCACTCTCTGCTTTCAAGACATTAAAGTCGCGGCGGAAGGTGCGGTAAAGCAAATCCAGATTATCTTGTTCGTCATCAACTACCAAGATTTTCTGCTTTTTTGGTTTCTCTATTGTCATTAATTGACACCGAATCTTATCTAGTTCCGGAATTTCATTATTCATAAAAGCAATGCCGTGAACTACCCCGCCGCTCCCGGCGGACGGGGCTTCTGTACTCGCGGGGGAATGCCTCAACTTGGACTTTCGCCAACTAACATATATTGACTCTCTAAACCTTTATTTGTAATTTATACAACAAAATAAGAGACTATTTCAAGTTTTTTTTAAGTGTTATTACGTAAAAACAAGGACGAGAAACTGTTTTTTTATTGAGAACTGAAAAATCGGCTTCACAATAGACTATTGAAACCCCATCTGTACTTGAAGAGTCAGGTGCGGGAAGATTCATAATACAATGAGATTTGCTGCATAAGTATTAACCGCCTTCTGTTGAAGCTCGAACCGTGAATTATGACTGACCTACCACCCAATGCTCAAAATTCTGATAATAACGATGTGGCACCAGAGTTGCTGCGCAAGCTGAGACAAAAGCAAGGCACCTGGGTGGAATGGGGAGCTGCTATAGCCCAACTGCAAAAACTCGGTTACGATCCCCAAGCCATTTTTGAGGCAACTGGATTTGAGCAAATACAACAAAATCAGGTCGTTGTTGGCTCTCAAGTTTACAATTCTATAGAAAAGGCTGGTGCATCTGTTGCAGTGCGATCGCATTACGCCACGCGCGGAAGTGATGTTTTGTACGAACTGCGGCTGCTCACCCAAGAAGAACGCGCCGCTGCTGCAGAACTCAGCTTCCAACACAAAATTGATGTTGATGAGGCGCGGGAAGTCGCCAAAGCAATAAAAGATTTTTCCCGCTTTCGTACCTTACCTGAGGGGTTTGAAAATCATCCAGGAGACGCAGTTGCCTATCAATGTTGGAAACTAGCACGCCAAAACTCAGACTTACAACAACGCTCGCGCCTGATAGCCAAAGGTTTGCGTTTTGCTCACTCACAAACAGCAAGGAAACAAATCGAACAGTTATTGACTGATTTTACGGTCGTACCTAAACGTCCTGCCCCTATTTTACCCTTTTACCGCCTAGACTCAGAGGAAGAATTGCCTCGGCTCGTGCCAGTGGTCGGTGAGTTGCCATTGGCACCAAAAGACCTGCAAGCAGTACCCGTAATAGAAGAGATAGAACCATTTCGCATGGTCAAGTTTGCAGGAGAGCAAGCTTGGGTACCATTACCAGGTTGGCAGGTTTTGTTGAATGCCGAAGAACCAGTGGTGATTTTGTGCAAGAGCGATCGCTTTCCCAACCAAACACAAAATGTTTCACAACCGGTGTTGGTTGTTATAGATCGGCAACAGCGAGAATGGGACGCTAATAGTTATTTTGTGGTTGATAACTCTGGGGAGTTAGACTTTCAATGGTTTGAAACCGCACCGGAAATTCCGCTACTTGGGCGAATCATTGTGATTGTGCGACCGAAGAAGATTTTGGATGAAAATGTAACCAAGGATGTTTGGCAAATAGACGAATAGATATTAGCTATCAGTAAAAGTTTTCTTATCAATGAGGAAATGTTTACGTATCCTCAGTATCTCGGCTTTGTTTTTGCAATACTGCTCATTTTCTGTATAGAAACAAAGATAACAAGAATAATCAGGAGAGGAACGAATAACCTAAGAACTATAGTAAGATACTTGCCTACATGGATTTGATTCCTGCATCCATAAGACCGTTCATGCGTGCTGCTTTTTTACCAAAAGTGAGTGAGGGTGACGGTGCGCTCAAAGCCTCCAAGTTTTCGGGAAAACCGTGGTTGAACAAGAACGAACACTGGCCCGTCTGTCAACATTGCGGTAAACCTATGCAACTGTTTTTGCAACTTAATCTCAACTCTTTGGCAGAATCCATACAGGGAGAGTTCGGCACCGGATTACTCCAACTGTTTTACTGTACAAGCACAGATACTGATTGTGAAGCCGAGTGTGAAGCTTGGTTACCCTTTGCTAAAAGCACGCTTGTCCGAGTTGTTCAACCTGACACGGAAGCGCTAGATATTGAAATACCGGACATAGAGAATTACTTTCCCCCAAAAGAAATTGTAAGCTGGGAGGAAATACAAGATTATCCCGGCTCTGAAGAACTCACAGAACTTGGAATAGACTTAACTGATAATGAGTGGGATAACATCGAGTTGGAATATCCGCACTACTCCGGCGACAAACTCTCAGGTTGGCCATGCTGGGTTCAAGGAATCGAATATCCCAATTGCCCAGTATGCAATCAAAGAATGCGGTTAGTGTTTCAGCTGGACTCATTACTAGAAAACACAATTTCGGAGTTAAATGGAGTGAGTCATACTATTTTTTCACCCTGATGTATTTATCTCCGATTCAAGTTCAAAAACGATTTGGGTATCATCCGAAAACATTAGCTGACTCGCAGAACAATCTGCCGTTTATGTTTGGCGATGTCGGGTGTGGTCACATCACACAGTGTAAGACGCACAAAACCCAGGTCGCCTTTGGTTGGGCTTGTGGTTAATCAGGTAGGTAGTGCACCTACTTGGGGTGTTTGTGATGTTTGAATCCCAGCATTCAAAACACTAGAAGTCGTAGAAAAGCGCTCTCAACTCGATATTTTAAGCGATTTGCTGACATCAGTGCCAAATTTAGAAATTCAGAGAATGGTGATTGAAGTTCCATCCGATGTCACTGGCTATATCACCTTGATGAGCGTTGTCTTAGGGACACTTCGTCAACTCGTAGGTTAAACAAGTTGCGGTCATATGCAGCAAGTAAAGATAAGACGATTACCCAAATTGTTGAAGACGCTTGTTGACAGGTTACCCAACACGGAGATTAACAAAAACGAGGGTACCCCACTCCCGCATTAACCGACGGTCAACATAGGGAGGCAGCGCGTTGGACGGGTTCCCCGGCTTGAAGCGCCTGCCGTTCGGGGCGGGGGTCTAACACGAAGAAATTGAGCCAGCCCTTGTAATGTTTATCTGTCTTCCAAGTCGAGTATTCGTTGTAATAGGGCTGGCTCAATTTCTAGGGGACAATGCGTCGGGTACGCCTCGTTTTTGTCCGGCTATTCATCCCGACACCAAGCTTTCAGCGGGCGGTGCGGGATGAATAGCCGCTCAAGCTAAAAAATCCCCGCAACTTTAGTCTGTTAGGGTGAAGGACAAACTTCCAAGCCGTGGAAATTGTTGGACAACAAAAAAGGTAGAGCAATTGTCTACTCTACCATTTATTAAAAGAGTGAAGAGTGAAGAAAGAAAAGAGAAGAATTATTTAATCTTCTTTCTTTTTCTTCTTTCTTCCTATTCAACGACAGGGGTTAACAATTCCCGGCGCTGTTCAGATCTGACAACCACATTGCCAGTGTCATCGACATCAACGATCGCTGTATCACCATCCTTAATGCGACCAGATAGAATCTCTTCAGCGAGGCTATCTTCTAACAAGCGCATAATTGCCCGACGTAATGGTCTTGCGCCGTAGCTGGGGCTGTAACCTTCTTGGATGAGGCGGTCTTTGAATTTGTCGGTAACTTCCAGTGTGATGCCTTTTTCTGTGAGGCGACCAAACACTTCCTTGAGCATGATGTCGGAGATTTCGGAGACCTCTTCTTTGCTCAATTGACGGAAGACGATGATTTCATCCAAACGGTTGAGGAACTCAGGACGGAAGTACTGCTTGAGTTCTTCGTTGACCAGAGATTTAATCCGGTTGTACTGCGCTTCTGTTTGGTCTTCAGCAACATCAAAGCCGAAACCGCTACCACTCTTCTCAATCACCTTAGAACCGATATTAGATGTTAAAATCAGCAAGGTGTTCTTGAAGTCTACGGTGCGACCTTTAGCATCCGTTAAGCGACCGTCTTCCAAAATTTGCAGCAGCATATTGAAGACGTCGGGGTGTGCTTTTTCGATTTCGTCGAACAGCACTACCGTGTAAGGACGACGCCGCACAGCTTCGGTCAGTTGACCGCCTTCGTTATATCCGACATAACCAGGAGGCGAACCAATCAGCTTGCTGACGGTGTGGCGCTCCATGTATTCCGACATATCTAGGCGAATCATCGCTTCTTCGGAACCGAAGAAGTAAGAAGCCAAAGCTTTTGCCAACTCGGTTTTACCTACACCTGTAGGACCAGAGAAGACAAAGCTAGCAATGGGTCGATTAGGATTCTTCAAACCGACACGAGCACGACGAATTGCCCGCGAAACCGCTTTCACAGCATCTTCTTGACCAATCAAGCGCTGATGGAGGGTGTCTTCCATGTGCAGCAGCTTCTCGGATTCGGATTCGGTGAGTTTGTTCACCGGAACTCCAGTCCAGGAAGCGACAATGTGAGCAATGTCTTCTTCCGTTACAACAGGTTCGTCACCTTCAGTGCGGGTAGAATTCGTTTTGCTTTGAGCAATGGCGCGAATTTCGGCTTTGATTTCCATTTCGCGATCGCGCAATTCGCCAGCTCGGTCAAAGTCTTGAGCGCGGACTGCATCGTCTTTTTCTTTCAAAATCTGACGCAGTTCTTTGTCCAACTCTTTCGCTGCCGGGGGCAGTTGGGAGTTAATCAAGCGAACCCGGCTTCCTGCTTCGTCAATCAAGTCGATTGCCTTATCTGGGAGATAACGATCACTGATGTAACGGTCAGACAACTTCGCCGCTGCAACCAAAGCTTCATCGGAGATTTTCAGCTTGTGGTGCTGTTCGTAGCGATCGCGTAGACCATAGAGAATCTCAATTGTCTCATCTACTGATGGTTCACCCACCATGACTGGCTGGAAGCGACGCTCAAGAGCTGCATCCCGCTCGATGTGCTTGCGGTATTCATCTAGAGTTGTGGCTCCGATGCACTGTAGTTCTCCTCGCGCCAAGGCGGGTTTGAGGATATTTGCTGCATCGATTGCGCCTTCTGCCGCACCTGCACCAATTAAGGTGTGGACCTCGTCAATCACGAGAACGACATTGCCCGCCTGACGAATTTCATCCATGATTTTCTTCAGGCGTTCTTCAAATTCACCCCGGTACTTGGTTCCTGCGACAAGTAGACCGATATCCAGAGTCACCACACGCTTGTCTTCTAGGATGTCCGGGACATCTTTGTTGGCAATGCGTTGTGCTAAACCTTCGGCGATCGCGGTTTTACCTACCCCTGGTTCCCCAATCAGCACGGGATTATTTTTTGTCCGGCGACCCAAAATCTGGATCACGCGTTCAATTTCTTTGGCACGTCCCACCACTGGATCGAGCTTGCCGTCAGCTGCCATTTGGGTCAGATTTGAGCCAAACTCGTCCAATGTTGGGGTTTTGTTCCCGCGTGGTTGACCACCACCAGTTACCTCAGCTGTTTCGCCCAGCATTCGGATGACTTGGGTTCTTACTTTAGATAGATCTACCCCTAGGTTTTCTAGCACTCTGGCTGCTACACCTTCCCCTTCTCGGATCAAGCCCAACAGCAGATGCTCGGTGCCAATATAGTTATGGCCTAATTGGCGCGCTTCTTCCAAGGATAGTTCTAGAACCCGCTTTGCCCGTGGGGTAAACGGAATTTCCACAGCGACAAAGCCTGAGCCTCGACCTATGATTTTTTCTACTTCAATCCGAGCGTCTTTGAGATTGACGCCCATAGACTTCAGTACCTTAGCCGCCACTCCGGTACCTTCTCCAATCAGACCCAAGAGGATCTGTTCGGTACCCACGAAATTATGCCCAAGACGGCGAGCTTCTTCCTGGGCTAGCATTATTACCTTTATGGCTTTTTCTGTGAAGCGTTCAAACATATGGCATTCGTCCCATCACCTGCGTCGTGCCGGTACGCTGATTTTAGCACAGGCTAAGCGGACGGATGCTTGTATAAAGAAATAGACATCCGCCATCACTCACCCAGCTTTATGGGGCGATTGCTAAATTTTCATGATTTTTATTTAATTTTCTTTACTTTTGTGCGGTCAGTGTGCTGAGGAGCGTAACTTTGTTTACCTTTTTTAGGGTTGACCACGAACAATTGATGGTTGGATTGAAAAGTTTTTATTCAATCCCAAATAAACACTAATACCAGAGTTGAGTATTCGTGTCAAGAAGCTTTGAAACTTTATGATAATTTCTTATATAACGAGCATAGACAAAATTGTCGGAGTGTAAGCGCCAAACGCTTGCTGAGGCTAGGGTATACGCCTCCAGATATATTTTGCATCCAATCGAAAATCATTATAAAGAGAAAAAGAAAATAATAAATTCAATAAAAAAAGCTAATCAAAAGCTAATGACCCTTACGGGTTCGCCAGTTGCCTAGGTCGGGAAACCCTCCTATGGCACTTCGTGCCACGCTGCGCGTTAGCGAAGCTCCTCCCTTAGGAGGCACAGCACTGGACTCACCAATGACTAATGATCAAGAGGCTTTTGTTAAGCGATCGCTAATTATGGTACACCAGTTCTCTAAAGTTTGTTGAAATTCCGGGTGTTGCAAGTCTGGCAGCCAAAGTATCAGCGCGTCCTCATCATTATCTTTGTAGTAGCGCCGCCGCCGCCCAGCTGTTTTGAAGCCAAATTTTTGATATAAGGAAATTGCCGCCGAGTTGGAAGCTCGGACTTCGAGAGTTGCTCGTTCCAAGCCGCGATCGCAAGCAGTTTTTAGCACAGAGTATAGTAAAGCCTGTCCGAAGCCTTGATGGTGGTATTGGGGATGAACCGCCAAAATTGTGATGTGTGCTTCATCTAAAATTGACCAAAAGCAACATATTCCCAGTAGTCTGTTGACAGAAACAGAGGAAAACAAACCGAGTAAGTCACTGTTAGGGCTATCTAACTCTCGTTGATAGGCTTCTAAAGTCCACAAACCACCAAAACAGGCTTGATCAAGTTCCAGCACTGCATTCAAATCTGCTGGAGTTAGATGTCTAATTTCTAATGGTAATTTGGTCACACTTGTTCGTAATGGTACAAGCCCTTTGTAAACTGGGAAGCGGAGGACTTACTCACGCCCGTAATTTAGACAAGGACAACTTTTATAGTTATGGTATCGACACACCCTACTGGGGTTCAACATTTTGGTAGTCAGTATTTGCCTGCATCAAGCACTTCAAACACAAGTCTTTCACCAAATCAGGAACTTCTACCGCTGAGTGCCAGAATAAACAGTCATAACAATTTGGAAATAGGAGGCTGTGATGTCACAACCTTAGTTGAGCAATTTGGTTCACCATTATATATTTTAGATGAAGAAACCCTCACAATAGCTTGTCAGCAGTACCGGGACAGCTTCAAGCGCTACTACAAGGGAGAATCTCAGGTACTGTACGCTTCCAAGGCGTGGAGTTGCTTAGCTGTTTGCGCTGTAGTAGCTTCCGTTGGTTTAGGAATAGATGTCGTTTCTGGAGGCGAACTCTACACAGCCTTAACTGCGGGCGTGAGTCCCGAAAAAATCTACTTCCACGGCAATAATAAATCCCGCCAAGAGCTGATTTATGCCATTGAGTCTGGCTGCACCATCGTAGTGGATAACTGGCATGAGTTGCACACTTTGGTTTCCCTAGGAATTGGGGATTCGGGATTAGGGATTGGGAGTAGTTCCCAGTCCCCAGTCGCTAGTCGCCCTTCGGGTATCTCCTTCGGAGACGCTGCGCGAACGCCAGTCGCCTCAACGGGGGGAACCCCCGCACGGCGCTGGACTCACCAGTCGCTAGCCCCCATCCGCATCATGCTGCGTTTAACGCCTGGTATAGAATGTCATACACACGAGTATATTCGCACGGGACACCTGGATAGTAAATTTGGCTTTGATCCCAATCAACTCGATGACTTGTTTACTTTTGTGAGTCAACAATCTGTGATTGACTGTGTGGGATTACACGCCCATATTGGTTCTCAGATTTTTGAACGCCAACCGCATCAGGATTTAGCTGCGGTTATGGTGCAGTGGATGAGTAAAGCTGCTGGATACGGTTTATCGGTCAAAGAGTTGAATGTGGGAGGCGGCTTAGGGATTAAGTACACAGAATCGGACGATCCACCTAGCATCGAAGAGTGGGTAAAACCGATTTGTGAAGTGATTCAAGAAGCTTGTGAGGCAGCAAATTTGCCTTTGCCAAAATTATTATCTGAACCGGGGCGTTCCCTGATTGGAACAGCTTGTGTGACAGCTTACACCATTGGCTCTTCCAAGGTCGTTCCAGAAATACGTACCTACGTAGCAGTTGATGGGGGAATGTCTGATAACCCACGCCCAATTACATATCAGTCAGTGTATCGCGCCGTCGTTGCCAATCGATTGTCTGCTCCACTTACAGAAACTGTAACAATTGCCGGAAAGCATTGTGAATCAGGGGATATTGTAATAAAGGATGCCCAGGTACCAAAAACGGAACCAGGGGATATTCTCGTAGTCATGGCAACTGGTGCTTACAATTACAGTATGGCATCTAACTACAACCGCTTGCCTCGACCGGCAGCTGTTATAGTAGCCAATGGCGAAGCAAATTTGATTTTGCAACGCGAAACTTATCAAGACTTGATTCGACAGGATCGTCTACCAGAAAGACTTAAGAAGGATGAAGGATGAAACGAAGGTAGAAGGATAGAGAAAGAAAGAAACAAAGAAGGATAAAGGATGAAAGGAAGGTAGAACAGTAAAGGATGAAAATTTTATACTTCATACTTGATACTTCATCCTTTATCCTTCATTCTTCATTCTTCATTCTTGATTCTTCCTTCTTCATTCTTCATTCTTCACACTTCATACTTCATACTTTCACGCCAGATGTCATGGAAGATTGGTGGACGCAATGGCTGATAAACCTAGGAAGGTCACAGTCCTTGCTGGTTGAGACTCTGGATATTGTGTTAGTACTGGCGCTGACGTACATGATACTCGTTATTATTAGTGAGCGCCGGACACTTTGGATGGTGCGAGGATTTATTATTCTGATGCTGGCATCAGCAATAAGTAGCAGATTGCACCTACAACTGCTGAACTTTGTGCTGGAGAAGTTAGTAATTGGCTGTGCTGTAGCAATGGCGGTTGCTCTCCAGTCAGAGTTTCGCCGTTTTTTGGAACAATTGGGACGTGGTGAATTCCGGCAGTTGTTTCAACCGTCCCGTCTGGCGGTTCCTAAATCTGATAGTGTAATTGATGAAATTGTCGATGCTGTTAAAGAACTGTCGAAAAACCGGATTGGAGCTTTGCTAATTTTGGAAACCACTGGTCCTATTGACGAGCGGGATTTTTCTGTGCCGGGAGTAAAGCTGAATGCCGAAGTTTCAAAAGAACTTATACAGACGATTTTTCAGCCGAAAACTTTATTACACGATGGGGCAACGTTAATTCGTGGCTCGCGCATCGTGGCATCAGGTATAATTTTACCGCTATCGGGACGCACAGCCTCACGCCAATTGGGAACACGCCACCGGGCGGCGATGGGAATTACTGAGCGGGTCGAAAATTGCATTTGTGTGGTTGTATCAGAAGAAACAGGTTCCATTTCTTTAGCGGAACGAGGAACCCTAAACAGACCACTGACCATTACGAAGCTGAAAGAGTCATTAGAGGCTCGATTTTCCCCAACTGTTGATCGGGAGAATGTTGCTCCTGATTTGTTAAGTTTGGGTCGTCAGATTCGTGGTAAAGCATTAGCACTGATTTCACGTTTACTAGGATTACCATCGACTGCTTCACGACGAGATAAGAAATGACAGCACAACACACTGAACTGCAAGAGTTGCCCCCTGATTTAAAACGAGAACTATTGCCCAAGCACGTTGCGGTGATTTGTGATGGCAATGGTCGATGGGCTAAAAGTCGAGGACTCCCCCGATTTATAGGACATCAGCGGGGAGTAGATGCTCTGAAAAATTTGCTTCGCTGTTGCGATGATTGGGGAATTGGGGCGCTGACGGCTTATGCTTTTTCGACTGAAAACTGGGGAAGACCGAGCGAAGAAGTAGATTTTTTGATGACTCTATTTCAGCGGGTTTTGCGCCAAGAACTGCGGGAAATGATGGAGGAGAATGTTCAAATTAGATTTGTGGGCAATTTGAGCGCCTTACCCAGTTCGCTGCAAGAAGAAATTTCCCGTTCAATGGAAGAAACTAGAAACAATCGCGGTATTAAATTCACAGTCGCAACCAATTATGGGGCAAGACAGGAAATTTTACAGGCATGCCGCGCAATTGCCCATAAAGTAGAGCAAGGTCTACTTCAACCAGATGAAATTGATGAGGCGACATTTGAACGTCACCTCTACACTCAGGGCATTTGTGACCCAGATTTATTAATTCGTACAAGTGGGGAAATGCGGGTATCGAATTTCCTTCTGTGGCAAATAGCTTATGCAGAAATTTATATAACTGAAGCTTTCTGGCCTGATTTTAACCGCAATGAGTTTCATCGCGCTTTATGCGCCTATCAGCAACGGGATCGTAGATTTGGCAAAGTGTGAAGATTGGGGACTGGGGACTGGCGACTGGTGAGTCCAGCGCCGTGCGGGGGTTCCCCCCGTTGAGGCGACTGGCGTTCGCGCAGCGTCTCCGAAGGAGATACCCGAAGGGCGACTGGCGACTGGACAATACTCGCACCTTACCTTAATCCCTAATCCCTAATCCCTAATCCCCAATCCCTAATCGCTTATTCAAGGTCCAGAAAAAACAGCTCGTTCTATATCTTGTCGGCTGAGGGAATACTTGAACGCGCGTTGGATATCTTGCCCACCTTCTCCGGCTTGGACATATCGCACGATGATTTGCTCGATATCTAGCCAAAGTTCTGCTTGCCAATTCGATCGCTGTACGCGCCAGCAATGCAGTTGTGTTTCATCTTGTTGACAGCCTTGCTCTCTCAGCCACTGTTCAATTTGGGGAAGGGGATGGTTATACAAGGGTGTTTCCGGGGAAGGAGTAAGCATATTTTCAGTCACAAGTCAACAATTAAGAGTGAAAAGATAATTTTTATTTAATTTTTATTTTGGAATTTGTGAAGGGATATTAAGTTGTGAAATACTGGTATCGGGTTGTTGTACTGCTGGAGTATTTTGTAGCAGTTGCATTTGAAAGGCAGCCTCTCCACGAGTTAAACCGATGGCGATCGCCAGCAGCAAGCAAACTAAAAATGTTAATCCCAGAATAAACAAAGCAAAGATTTCACCTGTTGACAGGGGGCGATCGCTGGCGTCGAGGTAAGCTGATTTAGACCAGTCATGGGAATAGGAAACAGGACGGTTCAAGTCAGGGGGTGCTTGGATGACCCCAAAGCGGGAATAGCCAATTTTCAGGTCGTAGCTAAATCGTCGTTCTGGACTGCTGAGGGTGGCGTACGCTTCGTTAAGTTGCTGAAATTTGGCAGTAGCCAAAGCAGTCGGCAATTTTGTCGTATCTGGATGATAGTGCTTGCTCAGTTCCCGGTAAGCGCGACGGATGTCGATTGGCGATGCTGAGGGATGCAGTCCTAGCAGGGAGTAATAGGTCGGTTCGCTGCTTTGTGCCATTGCCCCATTCTGATTTACGGCTGTTTGAGTCACGTGGCAATAAAGTTTTTTCTAATATTCTAAACCTAACCAACCCGGCAAGCAGACGATGACAGTGAGTTTGTCAGTTATTGGTTGTTAGTTGTTAGTTATTAACATTTCCTAATAACCACTCACTCTCACAATCCCTATCTCACCAAATCAGCGCGGGGTTTAAAGCTTTCTATCTGCCGTAACTTTTCGTAAAGTTCACGTTCTTGCTGACTAATATTTTTCGGAGCAACGATCTGAATTTCCACCAATTGGTCACCACGTTCACCGTTTTCCTTGGGGTAGCCTTTATTTGCCAGACGGAAGCGTTGACCAGATCTCACACCAGGGGGAATAGACATTTTGACTGGTCCGTCTAGGGTTGGTGCTTCTATTTGTCCTCCCAAGACGGCTTCCGTAGGAGTGACCGGCACTTGAGTGAAGACATTTGAGCCTTCTACTTTAAATAAAGAATGTGGTTCTACAGTAATTTTTAAGTATAAGTCGCCACCATTGATGCCTTGGTTTTTTAGGCGGATGGTTTGACCTGTAACCATCGCTGGGGGCATACTGACTTCAAGCGATCGCCCATCTTCCAAGCGAATCCTTTCCGAACCACCTTTATAAGCTTTTTCGAGTGGCAGGGTCAATCTTGCTTCTATATCCCGACGAGTGGGGCGGGAGTTGACTGTATATTGAACTTTTCTATTCGGAGAACTAAACGGATCGCTCTCCGCGCCATTGCTGGAGTTTCCATTTCTATTGTCTTTGCGAACGCCTACACCAATGACTTGATTAATAAAACTATCAAAATCAGCATATTTCCCTGGGTCTACCTCAGCAGTGCTGGCGCGACCGTTAGAGCGATTTTCCCAGGTTTTCCCTCCTCGTGGTGCCTGTTTACCCGCAAAGCCTTTTTGTTGCCAGAAGCGACTGAACTCGTCGTAACGTGCCCGCTTAGTTGGATCGCTAAGGACTTCATATGCCTCACCGATATCCTTAAATTTTTCCTCTGCTGCTTTGTTTCCTGGATTGAGGTCTGGGTGATACTGACGCGCTAACCGTCGATAGTTCTTTTTAATATCTTCATTTGTTGCCTCTTTAGTGACTCCCAAAATCTCGTAATAATCGCGAAAATTCTGCAAATTTTGCATAGTTCTGTTGTTTATCTTTAGCTTTTAGATTTTAGATTTTTGAATGACGATTCATTAATTATTGAACGACTAACTAATTACTTATTACCTATTACTTATGATCAAATCCGAATTCGGAATCAACCTCTTTCATCTTTATTTTGCGTTAGAGATGTCATTTTAGGAATTAAGGGCGGGAAACCCCGCCGGGAAAGTTATAACTTTATTTCCTAAAAACATCCACTTCTATGTCATAACCAATCATCGTCATCGTCCCAGTTATCTTGGTAGCTAGGACGGGGTTTGCGTGAAGAACCGGTGTCATAGGAGGAACGACCTCTTCTGTCATAGTCCCTGTCATCATCCCTGTCGTAGTTTTTGCCGTAGTAATCGCGTTCGCCCCTTGGGCGGCTTCCTCCGGAAGCATCATCTCTGTAGGGTGGGCGTTCTGCGCCATCGCCTCTTGGGCGGCTTCCGTAGGGAGGATCGCGGAACGTATCCCTTGGAGATTCGCGTTCGCGTTCCCGGTCTTTATCGCCAGTAAACAAGTCACGAATAGTGCCGAACAAGTCATCTTCTTCGTCGTCAACGTAGTACTGGCGGACTTCCCGGTTTAGGTCATACAAAGCATCTTGCAGGTCGGCGTGAGCTTGGTCAATGCCTCTGTCGTCGTTTTCTTGCAAACTCTCGCGCAGTTCTCGGCAGATATTATCAATTCTTTGGCGACGGCTGCGGGCAAACTGCATCCCAAAATCCAACGCCACTTCTCTGAGTTGTCGTTCTGCTTGTATGATCAGCGCCTCTGCACGAGTGCGCTTTTCTACCCGTTCTTTGCGTTCTCGGTCGATTTCGGCGTATTTCTCAGCATCTTGAATTGCCTGCCTGATTTCGCCTTCGCTCAACGTAGAAGCGCCTTGAACTGTGATACTCTGCTCTCTACCTGTGGTTCTATCCAGAGCCGTCACTTGTAGAATCCCGTTGGCGTCTATATCAAATGATACTTGAATCTGTGGTATGCCACGTGGTGCTGGCGGAATGCCATACAGCTTGAACCGTCCCAGGGACTTGTTATCTGCTGCCATCTCCCGTTCACCTTGGATGACGTGGATTTCCACAGTATTTTGGTTATTTTCGGATGTCGAAAAGATGTCAGAGCGACGGACTGGTATAGTTGTGTTGCGGGGAATAAGTTTTTTCATCACGCCGTTGACGGTTTCTAATCCGAAAGATAAAGGCGTGACATCCAACAGCAGGACATCCTTGAGTTCGCCAGCGAGAATACCCGCCTGTATTGCTGCACCCACCGCCACCACTTCATCAGGATTGACGTTTTGGTTGGGTTCTTTGCCAATCATCGCCCGCACGAGCTGCTGTACCATTGGCATACGGGTGCAACCACCCACCAACACGACTTCATCAATGTCTGCGGGTGTCAACCCAGCATCTTTGAGTGCGCGTTTGACTGGAAGGCGCACACGCCCAAGTAAGTCATCGCACAAACCTTCAAATTCGGAACGAGTTAACCGAGTTTCGAGATGTTTGGGACCATCTTCTGTAGCGGTGATGAAGGGTAAGTTAATATCGGTAACGCTGACAGAAGAAAGTTCGATTTTAGCTTTTTCCGCTGCTTCTAATAGGCGTTGTAAAGCTGAGCGATCGCGTCTTAAGTCTACCCCTTCTTCTTCTAAAAATTTCTCCGCCAACCAATCGACTATTTTTTTGTCAAAATCATTACCACCAAGCTGTGTATCTCCACTTGTGGATCTGACTTCAAACACGCCATCGCCAACATCCAAAATCGACACGTCAAACGTGCCACCACCCAAGTCAAATACTAATATGGTTTCACTGTTGCCGCGATCCAATCCATAAGCCAAAGAAGCCGCGGTGGGTTCATTGAGAATCCGTAGCACTTCTAAACCTGCAATTCTGCCAGCATCTCGTGTGGCTTGCCGTTGGGAATCATTAAAATAAGCAGGCACGGTAATCACTGCGCCTGTGACAGGTTCACCCAGGTATTTACTGGCGTCCTCTGCCAATTTCTTCAGCACCATTGCGGAAATTTCTTCTGGGGCAAAATCTTTATCGAGACGAGGACAAGAAATTTTGATATTACCAACTTCGTCTTTGCGGATGGTGTAGGGGACTCGCTTTGATTCTGGGCTGAGTTCGGCATACCTGCGCCCAATGAAGCGTTTCACGGCGAAAAATGTATTTTGTGGGTTGAGGACGGTTTGTCGCCGTGCCATTTGCCCAACCACTCTTTCGCCTTCTTTACTACTAAAACCGACGACGGAGGGAGTCGTTCGCATTCCTTCTGCATTGGCAATCACCACCGGCTTGCCACCCTCCATGACGGCAACTACTGAGTTGGTTGTACCCAAGTCAATGCCGACTACCTTGCCCATGCGTTACTGTTCTCCTATAGTGTCTTATAAATTAATTGTTTAGAGCTAATGCTTGATTTATTGTATCTTGCTGTTGAGAATTACACGGTCAAACAGTGTTCACCATTAGTTAATTTGTGAATCTCAAGAATCAACTCGAAACTCACCTAAGTCAAATAGCGCGCGATCGCGATCCCTATTTGGCGACTGCTGGACATTTTTTTGTCCAAGAATACATTCGTCAACAATTTGGACAATTGGGAAGTGTGGAAATCCACACCTTTAGCGTCAGGGGAAAAACCTGTCAAAATCTCATATTGAATTTACCATCACAACCTGGCTCACAAAAGGGATTGCCACCAATTTTAATCGGTGCCCATTACGATGCCGTACCCGGAACACCAGGGGCTGATGATAATGCCACAGGTATGGCAGTCTTGCTGGAATTGGCAAGAATGTTTGCTGCCCAACCGACAAAACATCCCCTGCGGCTGGTAGCTTTTGATATGGAAGAATACGGCTTACTAGGTAGTACTGAGTATGCCGCTAAGCTGAAGCAAGAACAGCAACCCTTACGCTTAATGATTTCTCTGGAAATGCTGGGATATTGTGATCCGACTCCAGGTACTCAAAATTACCCATCTCCTTTAGAACGCTTTTATCCTAATCGCGGTGATTTTATTGCTTTAATTGGTAATTGGCGGACAATTCGCGACTTAATAAGTATTAGCCGTAGTATCCGCAAAGTTGGCGTACCCAGTCAGTGGCTACCAGTGCCGAATAGAGGTAAGATAGTGCCTCAAACTCGAAGGAGTGACCATGCACCTTTTTGGGATGCAGGTTATCCAGCGATCATGGTGACAGATACAGCCAATATGCGCAATCCCAACTATCACAAACCCAGCGATACTATTGCTACTTTGGATTTAGATTTTCTGACTGGTGTGTGTCAAGGTTTGGAAAGTGGTATTCGGCGTTTGTGAAAAAGGGGTGTAGTGTGGAGATTTTCAGTTAACCATTTCCAACTTCCGACTCCCGATTCCTGATTTCCTTGCCTGTATACACATGAACGCTGGGAGTCAGACTGATCAAGTCCTCGATATTCCGCTTCATCGTGTTGCAAATAGTGTCTAATGGCAAATCGTTAGGATCGTAACCAAAGGGATTTTCAATTTCCAAGCCAATCGCTTCAATACCAAATAAGGTAAAACTAACCAAGGCGACAATGGCACCTGTCCACCAACCAAGATTATGGACAAGTTGAAAAGGCAACAAGAGGCAATAAAGTAACAATAATTGCTTCAAATGAATCGCATATGCTAGGGGAATGGGTGTTTTTAAGATACGTTCGCAAGCCCCTAAACTATCTACCAAACTATTCAACAATTCTTGTATGGCTATCAACTGATAGCTGTTTATACAATTGCGGTTGTACTGTAGCTGTAGATAATCTCCAATCCAAAACGCTATCTCTAGAGGAGGATTGTTCATTGTCTTCAGCGTTAGGTATTTAGAAATAGACATTAATTCTTCTAACTCTTTATTGACACGTTCTCCCCGTAAATGTAACTTTGTCGCTACGGCAAAAGCTACCACTAATCGTAAAATCCTAATTTTTTTGTCTCTATCCTCTGGGTTAATTTCATCTATTGATACCCAAATTTGCCGCGCCAGATTTCGGACATCGTTGACGATACTACCCCAGATTTTTCTTCCTTCCCAAAAGCGTTCGTAAGCCGTATTAGTGCGAAAAACCAGTAATAAACCTAAAACAATACTGGGAATAACACTTTCTAAAATAGGTTGAGAGACAGGAAGTTTAAAATGGTAAAGTAGAGAAATAAAAACACCAAAAATACCACATGCGAGAACGCGTTTGTAAATTGCTGTGATAACTGAACCTTTAAGCTGGAAAGCTATTCGCAACCATTGCATTTTTTCTGCAGTCATGTTCTCCTAAATAAATCTTTAATGAAGAAATGAGAATAACGCAGAACGCACAACTCGGAATGATTTCACAGATAAATCCAAAGGTTATAGGGAGTAGCAAAAAATAAATTATCCATTATGTAGGGTGGGTTAGGCGCATGACAGATGAGGTTTTACATGGTAACTAAAGTGCGCCGTAACCCACCATTGTTTCGGTGCATCACTACAAATTGGAGATTTTTTTAGTTGGAAGTCCCATAAAGAAGAAAGAATTCCATTTTTTGAATTCAGCTAAAGCTAGTGTTTGATACCTTCAAAAATATAACTCAAATTTACCAAGAGTCATAACCCTGAACCTGGTTGACTGGCATCGACGAGGAAATTACCATCAATGGGGCGTTCTCACAGTTTTATAACATCATTCGCAAAGTATTCCCAGATGCTTTCTGCAACGGGATAAAGGGTGTAGTAGTTCACCCAAGTCTTGCGTCACGCTTGCAAACTAATTCTATATTTTTCTATGGAATTAGGGACTATAACCCCATTTTCAGATAAGTGATTCCTATTAACCCCATCAGCCTTTGGTTGTCAAGCCCTGTTGACTTTTTGTAATAAAATTGTTAAATTTGTTTACATAAGTTAAAAACTAAAAAGAAAACAGCTATGTATACCACTGTTAATGAAGACGGTATCCTCAACAACTACGCAACTGAACCCAAAATGTACTATGCCGAGTACCCTGCAATTTGGGAACAACGCAAATACGTTGTACAAGGCGTGTTCGCTTCCTTAATCGTCACCACTCTAGTTTTGGTTGCCTTGGGCGTTAGCTAAAATTTTTGGATTTCAGTATCTGTAATTGTCATTCGGACTTCTCCTAATCGCTTAGTTGCCTCGGTTGCTTTCACCGGGGTTTTTTGTTGTTTCCCTAATGTAATATTTATACTTATAAAGACAAGCGCTCCACCCTTACAAAGGAGATAGAGCGCCTCGAAACATCACATCTGTTCTGTTATAAACAATGAAAAGATACCTAGCCTCCTTCTTCTTATAGAAGTGAGGCTTTTCACTTGAAGGTAATACTTGACCCATAGATAGAGATGCCCCCCTCGTGTGACCAGAGGTGGGACTAATGAGAATGCCGTTTATGTTTTGCTAGAAGCGGGTTCAAGTTCTTATAACGCTTGTGTTTTGACAACCACGCTTCACAAACTTCATTCACTCGTTCTATCTCTTTCTCAGTCAAAAGCTCATCTGGTTTTCCTGATGCTAGGATTTTAGCTGCTTCTGCTGCTTTATCAAAAGTAACGCCATATCTCACTAGTTCAGAGTGGTATAGCTCCTTTTTCTCCTTATTCGATATCGAAAATCGTTGTTCCATGACAATCCAATCCAAGGGACACAACACTACATTGTTAATTCCTTAATGTGATGAAAACTACAAATATAAGTAACAATAATTCAACCTTGATATAGATGCTGTACAGAAGAAAAAATTATCCTGATTTTTGGATTTCACTAATTTTACTAATTTTCAATCACTAGCATAGGTAGAATTTCAGGGTTATCCTGTGGAACTAATCTGCCTTTGACTACCATTCCTACTCGCATTCGTTGATTAGCACGACACCAGCAAGGTTTACTGCTTGATGGATTTTCAGGAACTATAAAGCAGATTCGGTCATTTTTACCATCTAAGGCTAAGACTTGGAAATGCTCAATAAACTCAGTATCCTTCTGTTTCATTATTAAATGCGGAAATAAGGGATTTAAGCTAAAAAGTGACCCCGGCATATTGAGGTCACTAAAAAAGCCGATGGAATTTACACCCTTTTTTTCTGACTTTTAGTTTAGTTATGATTATTAATTATCTGTCATTATTGACTTTTACCATATGTGTTATGTGGCAAAACTTTAAATATACTAAACGACTGCAAGATGATACAAAGATGACTACCACTGGTGTGGATTCGCACTGCACTAGCAACTTGGGTTAATAATTCAGCCTCTGCTTGGGGCAAACTAGAAGCTTTCCGCTGTGCTTGTAGCGCAAGGACTTGAGATACAAAAAGCTCTAAATCTGGCTGGTTCAACTACTCAACAGCCTTAAGTCACTCTTTTGAAGACAGTTGTACTTCAACTTTCACTGTTGGCATTTTGGGTCTTTTGCCTACTAAGTAAGTCGCCATTCTATTCAGCTACGAGATTTGCTACTGTCATCAAAAGACAGTAAACCGCTTCAAACCGCTTCGCATAGGACAAGCTAACATTGCCCCACTTTTTCTGTCAACAGAAAGATTAATTCGTCTATTTCCGTACACATAATTAAGGGGTGTAAAACTTCAAATAGGAGAAAACCCCGTGACTGACGAGTTGAAAAAAGGCGATCGCGTGAAGTGGAATACCTCGCGAGGAGAAACAACTGGAGAGGTGGAAAAGAAACTCACTTCACCTACAGATATTAAAGGACATCATGTCGCCGCCTCCAAAGATAACCCTGAGTACTTGGTTAAAAGTGACAAAACTGGAAAAGAAGCCGCTCACAAACCTGAGTCCTTAGAGAAAATTGAGGAGTAATGCAACGTTATGAGTAAAGATGTCAAATCAGTGATAGACGAGTTCAACTCCTCAGTCAATATGACAACAAAGGAACTGGAATCTTGGCTAGAAACTGAAGATTCTCAATCGGTTGGGCAAAAAGATGGAGACGATGAATCCATCGGACATAAATCTGGTAAGCGCATCGTCGAATTATTGCAAAAGAAAAAAGATGACTACACTGATGATGATTTAGCGCATATGAAAAAAGTCATCAGTTACATCCACCGCCATTCAGCACAGCAACCGGATGGCGATGTTGAGCATACACGCTGGCGCTACTCGTTAATGAATTGGGGACACGACCCGTTAAAATAAAAGATAATCTTAAACCCGTAGTAGCGTTTCTACTCTAAATTGATGCATTTAGTCAATTTCAGACTTCATTAGGCACCATTTTTAGGATAGACGCGCAACTACAATAGACCGAAAAAGTAAATAAAATTATTCAAGACAAAAAGTTTAAAAAACTCTCTTTGGGTAGAGGTAAATGACGTAGGTAATTGTTAATTTCCTCAGCAGCCGCTAGCCCAGAAAGCATTGCACCTTCCACAAGATTTCCGCCACACCAATCACCACAACATATCAAAGGTAAAGAAGAGTTAGCAGGTAAACACGCTTCCTGCAAAGAACGGCTAGGAAAGGCATACCGCCAGCGATGTACTTGTATCCATTCGGGGGTATCTAGCCAAGGAAGCAGCCACTCAGATGCACGTTGCACTATATACTGTCCTACTGGGTGTAAATCCTGGGTTTGATCATGACGCTGAGCAAAAGCAGCGCTACTTTGCACGACGAAAACGGGTTGTTCAGGGCTTGGACGTTTGCTGCTATCTAAGCCAATCCATGCTAAATCAGCATCATCTACAAAATTCAGGGCTTTCCAATGTGGAAGTGGTTGGGAAGTGGAAGGATATCCAGCCATAACACTGAGGCAGGGGTAGAATTCTACAGAACGCAGGTTATTCAGAAATGCTGTGCCTAGTAGAGTTTCCCCTAAGGGTTCCAACAGCATTAAAGCTTGTGGTGCAGGAATGGCGACAACTACGGAAGTAGCTGTTAATTCTTCATTGCTGGATTCTAAAGTCAGACGCCAAGAGTTTTCGGGGGTAGGAGTGATGGCTATGACACGCTGATTCAGCAAGATTTCTAAATCTTGAGCCAGAAATTTGGCAATAGCACTCATTCCCCCAGGGGCAACATATCGAGGAGTGGGGGGTGAGGTGTTGGCAATAGTAAGCCCTGAACCAGATTTGAAATCGTAAACCGTATCTGTCCAGACTTCGAGGACATGACGTTGGTGTAACAATTCAAGTAAACGTCCGAAAAGTTCGCCTTTTGGCTTGAGGTAACACGCCCCATGATCCGCGCAAGTGCCATATAATCGGCGTGTGGCGACTCGTCCTCCTAAACCACGGGATTTTTCTACAATTCGCACGGAATAGCCAGCTTGAGTTAATTGCTGGGCGCAAACTAAACCCGCTATGCCGGCACCAATTACTGCAACGTCAGTCATTAGTCAAAGAATAAAGAATATAAGGACAAGTGACACGACTACTTATGAGTCCAGAAAGCTAATAGTAGAATAAGGTACAGAAAAAGCTGTATGGAAGGGAGGAAGGGAAATTGGATGAACTAAGGGCGGTATTAGAGCTAGCAACCGAGGAAGAATTGCAGGATTTGACCGCAATTCTGTTTAGTCGTAAGTTTAATCCCCTAGATTATGTTCACACACCAGAACCGATAGACGTGCAAAGCCAAGGTCGCAAAGCGTGGTTAGATGCACTAGAACAGCGCTTTCGTTTTTTGGCAGCAGATGGGATGACAGTCTTGCGGGGACGCACAAAGCAGGTGACTTACCGACAAGCGCTGATTCAAGTGTGTAAGTATTTGAAAATACCTTATTCTAGTGAACTGACAACAGTTGATTTAGAAGCTGAGGTGTTTTTGCACCTTTTGGGACACGTATGGAAAAAATTGCCGGCGAAGGATAAGCAAAAATTGACCGTGCGGATACAGCGCCAGCTTGCTAAAGCAGAATTAAGTCAACCGCTGCCACTGACATTGCAGCGAGATCCCCTAGGATTACTTTTCAAAGGCGGTAGCGCCCTCGCTGTCACCTCTGTCGTCCAGCCATTGTTGCTCAAACAAATCGCTAGTCAATTTGCGCTGCATTTTGCTACATATCAAGTTGCCAAAGAAGCGGCAATTCAAGGTTCTGGGGTGGTTACCAACCAGTTTCAAAACTATGTCGCAGCGCAGATGGCAAAACGAGGTATGGCTGTTAGTGCGGCTCGATATGGGGTAGTTCGCAGCGTGTTTGCTGTTGTAGGACCAGTGATGTGGGGTTGGTTTTTTGCGGATTTGGGATGGAGAGCGATCGCCACTAACTACGGTCGGATCATACCTACCATATTCGCCTTAGCTCAAATTCGTCTGACTCGTGCTGAATGTTGGGAGCCTGCTTGAAAACAGCTTTTCGTCATCCCAAACCTAGTTTGCAATCCTTGTGGAATTACGCCCAACTGGGACTGCTCATCTTCCCACTGAGTCCATTTTTTGGAGCTGTGGGTATAGTTTTGGCATCCTTAGGAACTTGGATCGCTCAATACCGCACTATTATTCGCCGCCCCCTTAACTGGGGGTTTGCTCTGCTGAGTGTATTGCTGATCATCACCGCTGGCTTTGCTTATGACAAAACGGCGGCGTTCCTAGGTTTATTTAATTTCTTACCGTATTTTATAGTTTTTGCTGGCTTCAACGCCCTGATTCAGACTCCTGCACAATTGCGGCAAATGTCTTGGATTTTGGTGTTCAGTTCGCTACCAGTGGTGATTCTTGGATTTGGGCAGTTGTTTTTGGATTGGTCTTTTAAGATAAGAATTTTATGGTTTGTCGTGGAATGGGACATAGAACCTGGAGGACAACCACTAGGTCGCATGGCTTCCATATTCATGTACGCCAACACGTTGGCTGGTTATTTGATGATAGTTTTTATCCTAGGGTTAGGGTTGTGGGTGGAAAACTATCGGCGTATAAGGGGAATAAGGGAGATAAAAGAGATGAGGGAGATAAGGGGGAAAACTTCCTCATCCTCCTCATCTTCTCCATCTCCCCATCTCACCTTGCTCTTCCTGACTGTGGCGGTGATTGCCAATTTAGTGGCATTAATTTTGACTGACTCGCGGAATGCTTGGGCGATCGCTATTGTTGCTTGTTTAGCTTATGCCTTTTACGAAGGCTGGCGGATTCTTGTGGCTGGCGTCGCTGGTATCGCCACTAGCGTGCTTTTGGCTGCTTTTGCTCCTTCGCCTGTGGCTCAATTGTTTCGTAAGGTCGTTCCTGCTTTCTTCTGGGCACGGTTAAACGACCAAATGTATCCTGATAGACCAGTCGCGTTACTACGCAAAACACAGTGGCAATTTGCTTTGTCTTTGACTGGGCAGCGTCCTTGGACTGGTTGGGGGTTACGCAATTTCACTCTACTTTATCAAGCAAAGATGGACGTTTGGTTGGGACATCCCCACAATTTGTTTTTGATGGTATTTGCTGAAACTGGGTTTCCCACCGCTCTTTTATTTTGTGGCTTACTCGTTTGGATATTTATTGCAGGTGTCCAAGTATTGCGAAAGTCAGAATATCTAGAGGAGGCAGAAGATAAATTGATATTTTTCAGTTATCTTCTGGTTTTTGTAGGCTGGGTGCTATTCAATACAGCAGATGTCAGTCTCTTTGATTTTCGCTTAAATACGCTCTCGTGGTTGTTATTTTCTGCAATTTCTGGAGTCGTGTATCGCTACAACCAGTACGAAAGGCTTCAAGTTAGATAAAAACTTAGTGTGGAGTAACAACGCAGAATACATCGCCATAAATAAATGATGCTGGAGCGCGAATTCATAGGGTGTGGGCATTAAACAATTTCTGTTACCACTCTTAGAGAGTTATAGCTAGATTAGAGACATTAGGCTGGTGATGAAGCAGGTGCTAGATGCTGCAAGCAGAACAATTGTTACAAAATCGTTACCAACTCCAATGCCTACTTGGTAACAATGGAATTCGCCAAACTTGGTTAGCATTGGATTTACAAGCTGCTGATGTACAAAAGAAGCAAGTTGTGGTTAAAATTCTTGCTTTTGGCGGTGCTGTACAGTGGGACGACCTCAAACTCTTTGAACGAGAAGCACAAATTCTCCAACAACTCAATCATCCCCGCATTCCCAAGTATGTTGATTACTTTTGTATTGATGACCAGGCACTCTGGTTTGGCTTAGTGCAAGAATATATACCTGGTGAGTCTCTCAAGGAATTGCTAGTTCTTGGTAAAAGGTTTACACAAAAGCAAGCGCGGAAAATCGCTGTTGAAGTTTTAAATATTCTCACGGTTTTACATGAGTTAAATCCAGTGGTACTGCATCGGGATATCAAGCCGAGCAATTTAATTTGGGGTGAAGACGATCAGATTTATTTAGTTGATTTTGGCGCAGTTCAAGATAAAGCCGCAAAGGAGGGAGCTTCCTTCACTGTGGTAGGAACTTATGGTTATGCGCCAATGGAACAATTTGGCGGTAGGGCAGTTGCTGCATCGGATCTCTACGCATTGGGAGCCAGTTTGATTCATCTGTTAACTGGTACTTCGCCCTCTGATTTGCCTCAGCGCGATTTGCGAATTCAGTTTACTGACCGAGTCAACCTCAGTCCGAGTTTTGTCTCCTGGTTGGAAAAAATGACGGAACCAGCACCAGAGCAACGCTTTGCCACAGCTCAGGAAGCACTCATTGCTCTCAAGTCTGGTCTGACTACCAAAAAGCAAGAGTCACAACTACCAGAAGTCATTAATAATTCTGGCTGCGGTATAAATAATATGACAGAACAAATTCCCGATGAAATTAAAGGGTGGAATTGGGGAGCATTTCTGTTACCTTGGTTGTGGTTATGGACTAATCAAGTATGGGTTGGCTTGTTCTGTTTTACACCGCAAGTGGGTTGGATAGCCACCATTGCACTTGGTGCTAAAGGCAATGAATGGGCTTGGAAAAGCAGACGCTGGCGCAGCATTCAACACTTTAAAGAACACCAAAGAGGTTGGGCGATCGCCGGGCTTCTCGTAGGCGCACCCGTCAGCATTATTTTGTGGCTCACCGCTCTTGGTTTGCTCAACCGTGCATTTGGTTGAAAATCCCAACTGTGTAGAGACGTAGTATACTACGTCTCTACATTGATTAATCCTTGACAGCAATTCCTACAGGACAAGCAACGTTGGTTCCCCCTAACCCACAATAGCCATTGGGGTTTTTCGCCAGATACTGCTGATGGTAATCTTCTGCATAGTAAAACTCAGGAGCATCCAGAATTTCAGTGGTAATCTCCCCATAACCTGAGGCGGTTAAGGCTTGCTGATAAGCGTCCCGCGATGCTTCTGCTTGCTTCTTTTGTTCTTCTGAATATACGTAAATTCCTGAACGGTACTGGGTACCCACGTCGTTACCCTGACGCATTCCTTGGGTGGGATTGTGGTTTTCCCAAAAGACTTTGAGTAATTCAGAATAACTGATCACGTTCGGGTCAAAGACGACTAGCACCACTTCATTATGACCTGTGCGTCCGCTACACACTTCTTTATAGGTGGGGTTGGGCGTTATTCCAGCCGCGTAACCCACTGCTGTGCTGAAAACTCCCTCAAGTTCCCAGAATTTGCGTTCTGCACCCCAAAAGCACCCCATGCCAAAAACTGCCACTTCCATACCTCCTGGATATGGGGGCTTGAGTGAATTACCGTTGACATAGTGACGCTTAGGTACTGGCATTTCTTCTGCCCGTCCTGGTAAAGCTTCCTCAGGAGTGGGTAGGGTTAGTTTTTTACCAAATCCGAATAGTACCATTGATTTTTACTTTGATTTCTCATAAATACGTTTACCTTACTTAACATTGTAAATATTTTGGAATCTATTTGTCCTATATTGTCAACTTCCAGCACGGAAAATCTCTTCAGCCATCAGTTTTAACTCCAGGAGGATTTTCACTCACAGGCAAGGAGCGTGCAAGTATCGGTTAACTGAGATCAAGCCTCGAGTTGCAACAGTGAGTCGCCAGAGCCTCCAAACCCTCGTTACCTCTTTCAACCTGGTAACGAGATATTAGAGCCTCTGGCTCTTGTTGGGTGGAAGATCTGAGTTAATGAACTAATGTTCATCTGTGTCCATCTGTGTCCATCTGTGGTTCTAAACATCTATTCATCATGCTTCTACAAGAATTTACTCACAATAATTCAATTTTTGACTACCCAATTGCAGATTGCCGTTATAAAGGAAGACAAAGGGGGATCATCCTAAACCCCAGCAGGCTCAGAAACAACCGCTACACACGCATGTACTAATGGTAACAGCCGACCAAGTTGCTCTTGCCCATTGACAGCTAAATCGCTGTGACACAGATAGACTTTCTCAGACACGCGAGCTAGCAAATCTGCCAGAATTCTTCGTAGTCGTTGTTCTTCTGCCAATTGTTCATCTTCTACTGTCCAAGGTGCGCCCAGTCTTTCTTGAAGAAAGAATGGCGCACCGAACAAAGTTGCTGCACCGCCTTTTGCCCACAAAGGCGAACCAGCATCCAGCCAGAAATGCCAACGGTGCGATCGCCTGCTTGAGCGGTACTGGAAGATAGTAGCCAATGTGACAGCGTTTGCTTGAGGTCCTAAAGGACGAACAGGGTATGGGTTGGCAGTAATGGTGCCACGCCGCAGGAGTTGTATGAACTCGGCAATTGTTTCATGTGATGACTTAGAAACATTTCCTCTCTGGGCGTCTGAGTGTTCCCGCGTCGCCGTGTCCGTATATGTGTGGGTTTGCCGCAATCTTGTATCAATTTGCCAGTAGTGTTGGGCAGTTTCCAGTAATTCTCGCAGTGCTGCCAATTGGTCATAAGCGAGATTGCTTCCATTCCACAAAAAGCGCTGAATTGCCCTGTCTAAAAGAGAAATCGGACTGGGTATCAAACGCATCTCCTGCTGCGCTCTCTGCTCCTCTAACCACTGCAAAATCTCACTATAAGCCGTAGTAGCTGCATAGCCAAGTCTATCCCAACGGTCAAACGCTGTTACGGGCAGCAAATTGGGTTTATCTGGATGCGGTACAAAGCAGTAATCTGCTATCAATCCCGCCCTGACGGGGTCAATGTGTGGGAATGAGGGGGATGAGGAGGATGAGGAGGATGGGGGAGATGAGGAGGATGGGGGAGATGAGGGAGATGAAGGAGAAATTTCTCCCGCTACTCCAGAAACTCTCCGACTCAACACAACCAACATCTGGGCCACAGCATCTCGATCCACTAAGCGTCCCAAGCCGGGATAAACGAACGCAAGGACGGTGAGCAATCCTCTGATGATGGGCGAACTTATCAGGGGGCGTTGGTCGTTGACAGGCTGTACTGGGATATTTTGCTTGGTGAGGATTTCTGTGAGGGTGTAACGGGCGATCGCATCCAAGCCTGGTGCAATGATCGCCACTTCGTTCGGCTGTACACGCCCAAGTTTTACAGCTTTAACAATCACCTCAGCCGTTTGCCGTAATAATTGGGCGCGGGAGGTCGTTTGAATTGACTGCACTGCCTGTGGTAAGCTTAAGCCGAATGCCTGTTCTGTGATGAGCTCCAGCATCGGTGTCGTTAAGCTATCTGCCAGGCATGAAAACGGAGGTTGAGTTAAAGTTTCTTGCTGACAACCTGTTGATAGTCCTTCCAAGTAGTTGGGGTCGGCTCCCAGTCCCAAACGTACCACACTATCGGGATTGTAGCTAAACGCCCCCACTGCACCCCCCTTTAGGAGCAACTCAAACAGATGACGCGATAGGGCGGGGTAATCTTGCACGTCATCAGCCAAGAGTGCCTGATAGCGTTTTGTCAGCTGTTGCTGGTAAATCGGGTTTGGCAGGAGGTATTTGCCGTAAAGTTCGGTGATAATTCCATATGTCAAGAATCCCCTCTCCAGACACCAGTTACGCCAATTGAGTAGCAAAGATGCTATAAATTCGGGTTCTAGGTTTATGCCATTGTCCTGCTGTGCTATTGCACTTACCAAAACATTGTCAATTCTTTCACAAGCTGTGCCACTGTAAGCCGCTAATTGCAGTAAATCCAAGATGCGGCGTACCAATCGGTACTCATTCTCTCCGGAAGTTCTGAGTACCGGAAGGCGCTGCTGTGCGTCTACAGACGTTTCTCCAGCGCGACGCAAAGCCATCTCGTCCAATTGGGAACGCCAAAGCTTGGTTGCTAGTTCCTGTTCAGTTTCTGGACGCAGTCGTACTGGAAATTGCGCCTTCAACTTCAACGACTCAATCAGCAAAGGCCAAAATAAAATAACTTCATCCTGAATAAAACCTAAAGGTGTCTTGCAACGTACTGGATATTTTCCCTCAGTTGCCGTGACAATTCTATCCGCCAAATCTCGGCGATTTTCGTCATTAGCAGCCAAAGCTAAGACCCCTGGTTCTGTTTGATGAAGATACAAGCGTTTTAGTATAATCTCGCTATTTTTTTGTCCTCGGTTTTTCGTATAATATGATTCTTTACTGCCAGTTTCACTGAATACCCAATTACAAAACTGCTTCACCAAGCGAGCAGTCTTACCGCTGCGGCTAGGTCCTGTTATCCAGAGGGAATCAGAATTCACAAATTATCTCCTTGGAGATTTGTTAATATACTTCGTACGTTAACTTATGTTTAAGACTCTTAAAACAATGCTGGATTATTGCCTACAATGATTAGTTCTGTTTTTCGTCAAAAAATATACCCCTTTTTAGTAAGAACTTACCAGTGGTACTTACGCACATCAGAGCGTTCTCTAGACCAAGCTTACAGAGAGGCATTGCAGATTAAGGCGATAGAAGACGAACATTTTAATGGTAATAAAATAGACTTTGACTCAACTAGGTATAGCCGCAGTGTTATGGATTATTTTGAGTCAGACGTTAAAAAACACTTGAAAATTATCCGAATGCGGCTAACAGAGTTTAAGGCAAGTCGTTTGTTTCTGAACGATAAGAATGAAAAAGCCGCAAGGGAATTTGGTATAGAGTATCCGCACCTTTCCTTGATTCTAGAAAAGCTCAAATTCATTGATGAAGTCACAGCAAAATATAAATTTGACGAAATCTATACCAATGATTCAAAAGTTGCAAACAATAGCTTAACGGTAGTAGAACCCTCAAAAAATCAATTAAAACAACCAAATTTATCAATTCCGAAATTAAATAATCAATCAGTTACAAGTAAAACAAATACAACAGGAGTCCTACCGCGTTCGATTTTCAATACCTTTAGTCGTCTGCAAATTGAGTTAGATCCCAAGGCGGAACAAGATGTTGTTAAAAATTTCCGTAGTACACAAAGAAGAACAATAATATCTGTCAGATTTCTTCTTCTGCTCATCATAGTTCCTATCCTGACTCATCAATTATCAAAAGCCTTGGTCGTTGGACCAATTGTTGACCGCTTTTTTAATAGGAATTCGGAAGAAACTGCCATCTTCCTCAATTATGAAATGGAAGAGGAAGCACTACAAGAACTAGAAAGATTTGAAGAAAGAGTAAAGTTTAATAACTTACTTGGTACTAGCGAATTACTATCTCCTGAGCAGCTAGAACATGAGATCAAAACAAAGGCTCATGAGATTGCTGAAGAGTTTCGTGGCGCAAGTTCTAATGCTATTAAAAACGTTTTTGCAGATATATTATCGATTGTGACTTTCACCTGGCTTTTGCTCGTTAGCAAACGAGAAATAGCCGTACTCAAAGACTTCTTCGACCATGTCGTCTATGGTTTGAGTGATAGTGCCAAGGCATTTATTATCATTTTGTTCACGGATATTTTTGTCGGTTTCCACTCTCCTCATGGTTGGGAAGTCATTCTAGATGGCATTTCGCGCCATTGGGGATTACCAGCAAATCATGATTTCATTTTCTTATTTATCGCCACATTCCCGGTGATTTTAGATACGATATTCAAATACTGGATATTCCGGTACTTAAATCGCATATCGCCTTCTGCTGTTGCTACATATCACAACATGAATGAGTGATGAAATGGGTTAGTGGTTAGTCGTTCGGGGTAGGATGTAGGCAATTTTCATCACACCCCACACTTAACAAATAATCAGCATTAGCCAGCCACTAACTCGCAATGTATGAAAAAGACACTTGCAGCCATCTTTATTAGCCTTCCTATAGTTCCTGCAATTGTGTTATTACCTATGCAACCTTTGGGGCATTTAGCACTGAGTAGGTTGGAGTGTAGGGTGACAAAATGGGAATTACCAGTATCCTCTCAAACACAATTACAGGATGCCGCAGTTCAACAGCAAGCAGCGCAACCTCCACTGCTACCTATCCAGAAGTCACCGTTTCCTTGTTGCAAGGGCGATAGTTCTTGTCTAGATAACCAGTTATGGGGCGAAAACAGTCAAGCACCAGATAAAAAGGCTTTGTTGACAGCTGTAGATAGAAGTTTGCAATATCTGTTTTCTACCAATGCAGCTACGGCGTATCAACGGTATCAGGTGGCGGATATTACAAACGTTCATGTGATCAAAAGTTTGCAAAGATTCCGGGAACTGGTACTTAAGTCTAAATCAGCCGCCGAACTTAATGCAGCGATCGCAAAGGAATTTGTCTTTTATCAGTCGGTGGGGAGAGACAAGAAAGGTTCAGTGTTGTTTACCGCGTATTATGAACCAGTTTATGCTGCAAGTCGCGTTCCCACCGCAGAATATCGCTATCCTGTTTATCGCTTACCACCTGACATTGACTCATGGCAAAAACCTCATCCTACACGCTTGGAACTAGAAGGAGCTGATGGTTTGCAAGTATCAAAAGGTCGGTTGCGGGGATTAGAGTTGTTTTGGTTTCGCGATCGCCTCGAACCATACCAAGCACAAATTCAAGGTTCGGCTAAACTTCAGCTTCCTGATGGAACTCAAACAACAATCGGTTATGCCGGTAACACTGCTTACAACTATAAGAGTATTGGGCGAGAACTCGCGAACGATGGTAAGTTACAGCTTGAGGGTCTGACTATGCCAAAGATCCTCGACTATTTTCAGAAGTATCCACAAGAGTTAAATGTCTATATTCCTCGCGATCCCAGCTTTGTGTTTTTTCAAGAAAACCACGGTGCGCCGGCTCAAGGTTCGATTAGAGTACAGCTGACACCAGAACGCTCAATAGCAACAGATAAATCCCTTATGCCCCCTGGTGCTTTGGCGTTGATTCGCGCTCCCTTTCCCTTTGTCAATAATCTTACCGGAAAGATGGAGCATCGTATTGTAAGTAGATATGTTCTTGACCAAGATACCGGAGGCGCAATTAAAGGTGCGGGGAGAGTGGATTATTTTCTAGGTTCTGGTAAGGTGGCGGGCGATCGCTCTGGCGTGACCGTTAGTTATGGGCAGTTATATTATTTATTACTTAAGTCTAATAAATAGTATTTACTAAGAGGATGTTTTAAAAGTGATTAGTTATGTATCAAAAACTTTTCGATCCCCCTAAATCCCCCGTCAGAAGGAGGACTTTGAGATTATTTTCCCCCTTTTTAAGGGGAGCCAGCCTTGTTTTGGGGGTTCGGTGAGGACAGTTGCAAGGAGGGTTTCCCTCTGGGGCAAACTGTCCGTCCCGCCCCTGCGGACTGGTGTGGGCTAGGGGGGATCTCGATACAACTCGGTACTTTACAAACATCGTCTAAAAATGAGGAATGAGGAATGAGGAAGAAGAATTTCATCCTTGTTAAGGACAGGCGTCTTGCCTATCCCGTAAGATCATTGGAAACGACAAAAGTCTGTACAAGGAGACTTTGTTTGTTTAGCCATGACTTTAGTCATTGTTCGTCTTGACATATCACACTTATAATAAAGGGGCAACCATATTTATATGGTTATTTTAAATTCATTATTTAAACTTATGTTCATATTATTAATTGATAATTCCAATAAAAGTTGATAGTGTGAACAGGGTATTTTTAATGAATTGTGACGTCTTTGACATATTTATGATATAATAGCTAATCCTAGCTATTGTTATAATTCTCAGATCTAGACAATATGTAAGCTTGTGAAAATTAAATAACGCCAAAATGATATAATATCAAGCTTGCTTAAAATTTGAGTGTAAATAACTTTAGTTCCAGTTTGGAACTACAAAAATTTATCTGGCGTCATACGTACCTAGTGTTACTGATCCAACTAAATGGGGATCATCTTTGCCAAACAGCAAAATGGTACCAAAGCGAGTGTACGTTTCCCAGCATTGGGCATTTTACGAATTCTTGTATGTAAATCTGAAATACTCTCCTTTGAGTTTGTATGTAAGTATATTCCTACCGAGGTGAGATACAATACTTTGTTTCTCACAATATATTAATTGGTTAATCATGGGGTTTTAAAGTGTTCAGGATATTAGTTGATGCTGACTTAGTATTAGAGGCTTTAATGAATCGTAACGGGTGTGTCGCAGAAGTCAGTGAATTATTGGATAGAGTGCATCCGTTGATTCAAATGTATGTTACAGATATTGGTTGGCAAAAAATATATACATATGCAAGCCGTTTGCGAAATACAAAGATTGCTGAAATAGTCGTAAATTGGTTGCAAGATAAAATCCAAATTTGTACTGTAGATCAGACTATTCTTCAGCAAGCACGCTCTTCACCTATTAAAGATTTTGAATCTGCTGTAGAGCTAGTTTGTGCTAGTGATCAAAAACTAGATGCAATTGTCACTCACAACTATGATGATTTTGCCGAAGTTCCAAACAAGTTTTGGGTTTGGTCAGTCGCAGAATTGTGGGTGCGTGCCAATCTAGAAAACCAACTGCGTACAACTAGGTCTATTTCATAGCAATTCAAAATTCCAAATCAATAAAACCAGTATTGACAAGTATGCCATTTGGTAGCTGTATGCACATTAAAAGAGCGACAGCTTATAACCAACGTAACGCACGCAAGCACGAAAAAACCCTAAGGAATTCCTCAAAAATAGGGGCAGCAAACCTTTCATTATTTTTTCTCCTAGAGACTTTAAATTCAGGCTTGCTACACAATTGACCGCATCATCCTAGCGTACGCTGACATCCATACTGTAGTTCAAAGCACCATTGCCACTGTTTTGCTGGGTGACATTGGTGCCAGGACCACTTAGTTCTACGCTGACGGAAGATGATGGAGGATTATAACGGGCTGAAATTTCAACCTTTTGTTCTCCAACCGAAAGATAACGTGATAAATCAATATTGACGTTTTTGTCGTTGCTGATTTGTTTAACAACTTTACCATTGACAGTAATTTCACCTGTCATTTGAGCACCTGATGTATTAATGCTCAAGATATGGGGTTTACTGAGATTAGCCGCACTTAGAGTGAGTGAGCTTTTTTGATATCCGAAGGAATCACCGGAACTAGAGTGCTGGCTAGAAAATGTCCTGGATCTGTTCATATCACTACTGCTACCTGATGAAATAACAACGGAAGAATCTTGGATGTTTTCGTCTTCATCGTCGTCTGTTGGAACAACAAAAGAATCTTCGCTGCTTTCGTCGTCGTCACTGCTATCTGTTTGAACAACAACAGACGAAGTACTCTGGTTGCTGTGGCTGTTGTGGCTGCTACCACGATCTGTCTGAACAACAACTGAGGAAGTACTTTGGTTGCTGTGGCTGTTACCATTGTCTGTCTGAACAACAACAGAGGAAGTACTCTGATTGCTACGGACAAAAGTTTGTGCTACAGCTGTGCTTACAGTTACAAGAACTAGGCAACCTGCAAGAATCACTAATTTACTCATGATCATATAACCAGATTTAGGAAACAGCAGGTACCAGGGCAAACCAACTTATTTGTTTGTTAAATTTCCTGTACCTGCTGAATACTGAAAAAAGAAATTAGGCGAGAAGAAAAATTTTAGTTGGTGCTGTAAACTCAACAAAAAAAATTCGCCAAAGAAAAGTTGTCCCTAGCAATGAAGCCGAAGTTCCCGCCTGCTAGGGACTTCGGATAGCTGAAATTAGTGGTGAGCAGTCTGTTTGACTATGTTATCTACTACCTAGGTGCTCTTGGTGATTTAACGTGTACGGGAACGTTGACATCAACTTCAATGTTTTTTACAGGGTCATAACCTGTGCGGTTACCACCTTGAATGCTTTGGTTGACAGTGCGACGTTGTTCGCAGCGACCATTATTCACACAAACTTGGGTTGCTGTGCTAGTAGCACTGTTACCGCTACAATTTGGACTAAATTGGCGATTGACTCTTGTAGATTGCTGTGCTTCTCTGGAAATCGATATTTGTGTTCCAGCACTAACACCTACACATCCTGCTGATGCAGAAGGGGTTAAGGAAGGAATAAACAAGGGAGATACAGCTGTCAAAGAGAACAAGCCGAGAGAAAGTAATTTGGATTTCATGTATGCATCCTTAGAATTATTGACAAGTTGTTGTAGTTGTCGAACTGTAAGTACTATTTCCGCTATTAGAGCCACTGCGTACAGTGCTGTTTCGGACTACTCTTCTGCCGTTACAAAGGTTCTGTGTTGTGCGAGGATATCTCAAACTCCGGAGACGCTGCTCAAGATTGTATTGTCGAGTCTGTCTTCTAGAACTGGGGTACCGCGAAGGATAAGTGGTTCTGTAAGTCGGACTTCTCCTGATTGTGATACCACCGTCGTCATCGATTGTTACCCTACTGGTACTACCTTCGACATCAATGTCACCTGCGGTAGCAATTCCAACAGGTAATGCAATCAGCGCAGAGAGTATTACTAGTAATGAAATTGTTTGTCTGGCAGGCATGGCTTAATTCCTCTCTTCTTAAAAAACAACCGACTTTTACATAGCAAGCTAGGAAATCGGTAAAACCTCTGTCAACTCCTCACCAATAACACACCATCGCACTGCGAACAAACACTGGCAATTTTCTACAAGCGGGTGAGTCATTAGGCGTTGTGTCAATAGATTTAGCAACGCCTAATGGCTAATTAGCCGGAAGCCTCATGTATCTCGGAAGTTGAACTCATCAGAAGTTTAGCAGATGCGTAACCCAGCACTAACAGTAGATTGAAACAGCAAAAACACAGACTGGTAGTTGAGGCTTAACGGCGGAAAGAACGCACTTTATATTGTCTATTTTGTTGCCGCTGCTCGCTGTTTTGAGAAGCGTATTGGTCAACAGTACTGTTATCGATAGCGGCACCATTTTGGTCTATGCGCTGATTAGCATTTTGTCTTCCAGCATTTGGGTAACCGGCTCTTTGCTGGATGCTTCTTTGATCAGCCTTTTGATTCACTCGGCTATTTTCTCCGCTAACAGCAGCATTTTGATTAATCTCTTGCCGAGTAACGGCTTCGCCTGCGAAAGCTGCAGTTGGCATGACCATCACAGCAGCGGCTAGGAGAGCCAGGCTATAGGTTTTCTTCACCATACTATTTTTGTCTCAAATTATAATTGGATTGTTGCAAACAGATCTGGCGTTGCTTGAATAGCGAAAGAATTAGCTTTTACCAAAGATTTAGCAACGCCTTTGCACGACATCAATGACTAGCGAGCGTTTTGGCGCTGGCGGTTGTTAGTGCGGCTGTCTTGGTCAGTGTAAGAACCATCAGTAGCGGCACCATTTTGAACGGTGGTTTGCTTAGCATCTTGAGCTTGGTTAGTTCTGCCAGTGGGAACATAACCGCGACCATGACCGTACTTGTAGACAGGGCGAGCGCTTCTTGCGTTTTGCACTTGGCTGCTGTTGGTTTTGGAGGTTTGAACTGTAGTACTACCGTTGGTAGCAGCACCGTTTTGCTCAGTGTATTGGTCAACACTCTGTGACTGACCTGCGAATGCAGCTGTAGGAGCAATCATCAAACCAGCAGCCAGCAAACCGAAAGCGATAGATTTGTTCAACATTTTGATCTGACCTTGTGAGTTGTGTGTGTTGTGATTATGTGTTGTAGTCAGGGAAGGGCGTTGCGTTTCTTGCTTTGACTGTGCAACGCCTTTGCACGAAATCAAAGACTAGCGAGCGTTTTGGCGCTGGTTGTTGTTGGTCTTGCTATCTTGGTTAGTGTAAGAACCATCAGTAGCGGCACCATTTTGAGCGGTGGTTTGCTTAGCATCTTGAGCTTGGTTAGTTCTGCCAGTGCGAACATAACCGCGACCGTGGTTGTAGACAGGGCGAGCGCTTCTTGCATTTTGCACTTGGCTGCTGTTGGTTTTGGAGGTTTGAACTGTAGTACTACCGTTGACAGCAGCACCATTTTGCTCAGTGTATTGGTCAACACTCTGTGACTGACCTGCGAATGCTGCGGTGGGAGCAATCATCAAACCAGCAGCCAGCAAACCGAAAGCGATAGATTTGTTCAACATTTTGATGTGACCTTGTTAGTTGTGTGTGTGTTGTGATTATGTGTTGTAGTCAGGGAAGGGCGTTGCGTTTTTACCAGTGAAGTGTGCAACGCCTTTGCACGAAATCAAAGACTAGCGAGCGTTTTGGCGCTGGCGGTTGTTGGTGCGGCTGTCTTGGTTAGTGTAAGAACCATCGGTAGCGGCACCATTTTGAGCGGTGGTTTGCTTAGCATCTTGAGCTTGGTTAGTTCTGCCAGTGCGAACATAACCGCGACCGTGGTTGTAGACAGGGCGAGCGCTTCTTGCATTTTGCACTTGGCTGCTGTTGGTTTTGGAAGTTTGAACGGTAGTACTACCGTTGACAGCAGCACCATTTTGCTCAGTGTATTGGTCAACACTCTGTGACTGACCTGCGAATGCAGCGGTAGGAGCAATCATCAAACCAGCAGCCAGCAAACCGAAAGCGATAGACTTGTTAAACATTTTGATGTGACCTTGTGAGTTGTGTGTGTGTTGTGATTATATGTTGTAGTCAGGGAAGGGCGTTGCGCTTCTACTCTACTTTTCAATGTGCAACGCCTTTGCACGAAATCAAAGACTAGCGAGCGTTTTGGCGCTGGCGGTTGTTGGTCTTGCTGTCTTGGTTAGTGTAAGAACCATCAGTAGCGGCACCATTTTGAGCGGTGGTTTGCTTAGCATCTTGAGCTTGGTTAGTTCTGCCAGTGCGAACATAACCGCGACCGTGGTTGTAGACAGGGCGAGCGCTTCTTGCATTTTGCACTTGGCTGCTGTTGGTTTTGGAAGTTTGAACTGTAGTACTACCGTTGACAGCAGCACCATTTTGCTCAGTGTATTGGTCAACACTCTGTGACTGACCTGCGAATGCAGCGGTAGGAGCAATCATCAAACCAGCAGCCAGCAAACCGAAAGCGATAGACTTGTTAAACATTTTGATGTGACCTTGTGAGTTGTGTGTGTGTTGTGATTATGTGTTGTAGTCAGGGAAGGGCGTTGCGCTTTTACCAGTCAAGTGTGCAACGCTTTTGGACGAAATCAATGACTAGCGAGCATTTTGGCGCTGGCGGTTGTTGGTGCGGCTGTCTTGGTTAGTGTAAGAACCATCAGTAGCGGCACCATTTTGAGCGGTGGTTTGCTTAGCATCTTGAGCTTGGTTAGTTCTGCCAGTGCGAACATAACCGCGACCGTGGTTGTAGACAGGGCGAGCGCTTCTTGCATTTTGCACTTGGCTGCTGTTGGTTTTGGAAGTTTGAACTGTAGTACTACCGTTGGTAGCAGCACCATTTTGCTCAGTGTATTGGTCAACGCTCTGTGACTGACCAGCGAATGCAGCGGTAGGAGCAATCATCAAACCAGCAGCCAGCAAACCGAAAGCGATAGATTTGTTCAACATAATTTTTTTGACCTTGTTAGTTGTGTGTGTGTTGTGAAAGTTATATGTTGTAAGAACATAAGGGCGTTGCGCTTCTTGCTTTGATTGTGCAACGCCTTTGCACGAAATCAATGATTAACGATAGTAGCGACGGACGCCATTACGACCACGAGCATCTTGGCGCTGGTTGTTGTTGGTTTCGCTGTATTGGTCAGTGCTAGAACCATCAACAGCCGCACCATTTTGAACGGTGGTTTGGCGAGCATCTTGACCTTGGCGAACATTGCCAGAGCGATCGTAGCTGCGACCGTAGCCAGAGCGAGAGTTTCTCTGATTTTGCACTTGGTTGCTGTTGGTTGTGGAGGTTTGAACCGTAGAACTACCGTTGGTAGCAGCACCATTTTGCTCAGTGTACTGGTCAACGCTCTGGGATTGTTGCGCAAATGCAGCGGTAGGAGCAATCATCAAACCAGCAGCGAGTAAACCAAAAGCAATAGACTTGTTCAACATTTTGATGTGACCTTGTTAGTTGTGTGTGAGTTGTTGTAGTTGTTTGTTGTTTTTCTAAGAGTGAACACCCTTGTTTCCGTAGGTAAGTATTTAGATGTTTCTTTACCTCTAGGAGTTCCTTCGGGTGTTTCTCTTTTTGTTTTCCTATTGAGAGCTACATAATCGAATCGCATCATTTCGGATTTCTCTTTTGAGACTTTTGAAAAATTCGCGAATCGCCCTTCTTCTGCCCTCAGTTCACCTTTCCCCCCCCCTCCCAGAGATTACTAGAGATAGAGGTGAACTCTATACTTAATTGTTTTAACCAAAGAAACTGGGTGCGTCAAGAGCTAACCTGAAATTTTTAGACAAAATTTTTTGGGCACAATTTTTTTTTGGTGCTAGAATCTACGGCTAAAGGTTAGATATATACGCTGTAACTGTGAAACAGAAGGCAAAACCACGGATCGCTTTTCTACGTGAAAAAGCAGGGCTAACCCAGCTCGAGCTTTCACGCCTCGTAGGCGTGACCGAAAGTACCATTCAGAACTGGGAAAGCGGAAGGACTGGAACAGAACACATTGAGAGAATCATCAGGTTTTGCAAAGCTCTGAATTGCGAAGTACAAGATTTGATTGATTACGTAAGCGATTCACCTGATGAGCCTGCTGCAAAACTTAGCTCCCTGAGCGAGATCCATCATCTATTGGGGACTGACGAACCTTCCCTAACTCCTAGCCCTAATTCTGAAGTTGCTCAAAAGCAGCAAGTGAGTCATTAGTCAGGAGTCAACACTCAAGAGTCATCAGTTATTATTTGTCTCCCCCCCACTGCCCCC
>NZ_AP018194.1:1009011-1208496 GCF_002368235.1 Scytonema sp. HK-05
CCCCAACACCAGAGCGAACCCCTAGCTCCCTAGCTTGCCGCCATAAAGTATCTACACTCACAAATTGATAGCCTTGTTGTATGAGTTGAGGAATGAGGATTCCTGTTGTTGCGGCAATATCTTGTCCGCCGCAAGCACCGTCATGCAACACAATCAGTGAGCCATTACAGACCTGGTGGAGAATTCGCTGCACCACTGTGGCGGCTCCCGGTCTCACCCAATCCTCCGGTACAACACTCCACATAACGGGTCGATAATTCCAGTCCTTCAATAGTTTTAATGTTGTGGGTGTAAACAAACCGTTGGGAGGACGAACATCACGTACTTTTTCGGGTGCAAGATCACAGGCATTGTAGATAGCAGTTTGGGTTTTTTCTAAGCTGTGCTTGAGTTCCATCGGGGACAGCATGGGAAAATTTTGATGGTCATACCCATGCAACCCAATCCAATGCCCGCGATCGCACACCTCTTTAGCTAGACCTGGTGAACGGTTGACGCAAGCACCTAACCAGAAGAAACTAGCTGTGATGTTGTAACGGTCTAAAACTTTCAAGAGTTGCGGCGTGTATTGAGGATGGGGACCATCATCAAACGTCAATGCGATCATTTTGGAATTTGCATCACCACACCAAAGGCAGTTAGGAAACGTTGGTTTGAGGATGCGGTAGAAAATTGGAAATAGGGGAGCCAGTTGCATTTAGAGCCTACTTGCTGTTTTTAGTTTTATGTACTTGCACTGAAATCAAAGCTGAGTCATCTGTTGCCTATTTTTCAACTTCATCATAAAATTTCCGTGAAAAATATTAGCCATCCGCTTAAAGATGCAGGAACTTTCAGGAATTTTATTGTAAATATTTATGAATATTCTATTTTTCAAATTCCCATTGTTCTGCGGCTTGTAGGGCTACCTTGATAGCATTGTCAATCGCAACGTCTTTCTGTTCTAAAATCACTTCTTCACCAACTGTACGTTGAGCCACGACACCACATACGCAGCCTGCTCTAAAACCATACACGCCTGCCATTTTTAACAAAGTGCCACACTCCATTTCGTAGTTCAGCACGTTCAAAGAGCGATATTCTTCTGTTATACCGCGTAGAGAGCGCAACAAGTGTCGGTTCACAGACTGGGTTCGCTCTTGTCCCTCATAGAATGTATCGACTGACGCAGTAATACCCATATAATGTTTCACCTTCAATTCCCGTGCAGCCTTTACCAAGGCTACCGTCACAAACGGATCGGCTGCTGCGGGATACTCTACAGGTGCAATATCGTTAGCGGCTCCTTGCCGACACAAGGCAGCATTCGTAATTACGATGCTACCCACCGGCACGTGTTCTTGAATAGAGCCGCAAGTGCCGACGCGAATAATCAGCTCAATGCCAACTTGTATCAACTCATTAACAACAATACTTGTGGATGGCGCTCCCATACCACTCGTCGCGGATAACAGCGTTTTCCCGTTGGGCAAAATGCCCAGATAACTGTTCAACCCGCGATTTTCAGACAAAAGACGTACAGAGTGTAAATAGGAGTGGGCAATGAGCCGCGCCCGTTCCGGATCACCGGATAATAAGGCAATGGTTGGCGATCGCTCTCCAAGGTCATCTCTTCCGAACCCGATATGGTACAACTTGGCATGAGTCATTCTTACTGATTCCTCAGTACTGAATTTCAAGTAAATCCCCACATAAAAATTTTGGGAATTGAACTAAGAGCCTTGCAAAAGTAACTAGAACACTTTTGAGAGGCTAGCGTTGCTCACAGCCTATTCCAGATTAAATTTGTACTACTTATTTTTGCATAATGCCTAATACGTTTTTTAGAAGTGAGAATGCCATTAGGAAATAAAATACAAATAGACCAGTCCGGAAATTAAGGTGCAGCCCCTATTGGACAAGCATTCTACATTAATTTGCGGACGAGTTTAATCATAATCATAGAGTTTTCTTTTGTGATGAATTCCCCTTGGACAATACGTTGGCATTTTTACCTGCCTCAGCTACTGCTTATTTGCTTGGGAATTATAATTTTTTTTGCTGTTTGCTACTGGAGTATAGACACCATCAACTGGGGATGGCTGTTGAACAGAAATGGAGACCGGGAAAAAGAGTTTTTAGCAATGCTGTATTTTAGTATGGGTACTTTTTTTAGAATTGGCTATGGTGACCAGGTACCAATCGGCTTGAGCCGCTGGATTGTAGGACTGGAAGCTTTTAGTAACTATTTGATTGAGGTGATTTTTATTGCTCGATTAGTTACCAGTATTTTGGGAAAATTCATCTCGTTTAGCATTAGAGAGCGCTTGGAAGCTCTTCTTAATCTTCACGAATAAACAGATAATACCCAAGTAACACGTGTTTATCTACCATGCATGAAATCGAGGTTATTCTCGGACTACTTTTGGTTGTCGCCGCCCTTGCAGTCGTTGCCCAAAGGCTTGCGGTACCCTACCCCATTCTACTTGTTATCGGTGGGCTTGTCCTTGGCTTCGTACCTGGTCTTCCCAAAGTTGAACTCGACCCTGAATTCGTCTTTGTGCTCTTTTTACCGCCACTACTTACCTCTGCAGCTTGGTATACCTCGTGGCGCGACTTCCAAGCAAATCTAAGACCTATCTTACTACTTGCTATTGGTCTTGTGTTATTTACCACGACTGCTGTTGCTGTGGTGGCGCATATAGCTATCGGCGGATTTACATGGGCTGTGGCTTTTGTGCTTGGAGCTATTGTTTCACCACCTGATGCAGTTGCTGCCACCGCTATCACCCAGCGACTTAGTGTTCCTCGACGCATTATAACTATCTTAGAAGGCGAGAGTCTAGTTAATGATGCCACGGGGTTGGTCGCGTACCGCTTTGCTGTAGCTGCTGTTGTTACCGGTATGTTCTCACTCTGGGACGCCAGTCTGCGGTTTTTTGTTATGGGGATAGGTGGGGTGCTCATCGGGTTGGCAACTGGATGGCTCATTGTGTGGATACACAAAGTTATGGATGATTCTTTAGTAGAGATCACCAGCACAATCTTGATGGGCTTTGTTGCCTATTTACTAGCTGAACATCTTGGTGTATCGGGGGTGCTGGCAGTAGTTGCAAATGGGATCTACCACCGTTGGCACAGTTCCGAAGTGCTTTCACCCACAACTCGTATCCAGACTATTGCCGTTTGGGATATCATCGTCTTTCTCTTAAATGGTCTCATCTTTATTCTCATTGGTCTTCAGCTACCGAGCATCCTCAACGAGATTTCTGAATATTCGACAGCTACTCTCGTTTGGTACGCCGTCCTCGTCAGTGCCGTTGTCATTGGTGTGCGTTTACTCTGGATATTCCCAGCCACTTACATTCCAAGGATGGTCAATCGCAAACTGGGCGAAACAGACCCGACGCCTCCCTGGCAGACACTCTTGATCTTAGGCTGGACTGGTATGCGTGGCGTTGTTTCACTTGCTGCGGCTTTAGCATTACCCCTGACAACCAACAATGGAACTCCCTTCCCTGGGCGCGACTTGATTATCTTCCTCACCTTCTGCGTCATCTTGGTTACATTGGTGCTACAAGGACTCACCCTGCCAATACTGATTCGCTGGCTCAAGATTGTAGATGATGTTGGTAGCGAGAGGGAGGAGATGGAAGCTCGACTTACAGCAGCCCAAGCTGCGATGGTACGTATCGAGGAACTCTCTGCTCAAGATAATGTGCTTGCACAAGCCCAGATGGTTGCATGGCTGCAGACTCAGTACAAAGACCGCATCCAACGTTTAAGTGCTTGCTGTGAAGCTTTGGATGAGGGAAGCTACGAGCAACTAGCCGCCTTCCGGAGGCTACAGCACGAGGTGCTTGCTACTGAGCGGAGAACTACCATTAGACTGCGTAATCAGGGGATCATCAATGACGAAGTGCTGCACCGAATCGAGCGCGAACTTGACTTGGAGGAGGCGAGGCTTGGAAGTTAAGAGCTATCACACCCTAATCATACTTTAATTAACTTCAAGTAAAGTAAGAAATCAAAGAACATCAGGAGTTACCATGTACGTGCTAATTGGTGGAGCAGGTTTGATAGGGCTATGTTTAGCACAGAAATTGGTAGAACTAGGACATACCATAGCTGTGATTGACATTGACCCTAACGCTTGTCATTATGCCCGTGAACAAGTGGGAGCAATGGCTTTTGAAGGCAGTGCTGTCAGTACAGAAGTCTTGTTAGAAGCTGGGATTCGTAAAGCTGATGCCCTAGCAGCCGTTCTCCAGGATGATGCTTTAAACTTAGCGATGGTAACTCTTGCCAGACACTACGGTGTTCCCCATATTCTGTCTCGGATGCGCCACCCCGATTTTGTGGAACCGCTGCGTTTAGCTGGAGCTAATCATATTATCAGTACCGTCGATCTGGCAGTTTCAACAATGGTGAATGCTATTGAGTATCCGCAAGTAGAATCAATGATGCATTTTGAGCAGGGACAGATTGAGGTTTTAAAACTTTCCATCTCAAACAATTGCTATGTTGTCGGTCGTAGCGTTGCCGAAATTGCTCAGGATTCCCGGTTTCCTACTGGCTCTTTAATAATTGGCTATCAACCCCATCCCCACGAAGATTTAATGATTCCTAACGGCAGTACAGTACTGGAACCCGATTCAACTGTGCTGATTGTGACTAAACCAGGGACATTACATCAAGTCATTGATTTTATCGAAGGTTGTAAATGATTCATTTAAATGAACCTATATCCGCTTTTTTATTCAGCGATCGCTGTTATTGTACTGACATCCTGCAAATCAGAGATTCCACCACCGCCAAAAGCTGATACTAATCAGGTCTCTCAATCTCAAAAGGTGGTAACTTTAGATGAAAATTTTAAGACAGTGACGGGTCAAACTATTTATGTCCCTGTCTACTCCCACATCTATCATGGGGATGGGAAAAGGATTTTCAATTTAGCGGCTACTCTCAGTATTCGTAATACTGATTTGACCAACCCTATCATCATTTCTTCTGTGCGCTACTATGACTCAAATGGTAAATTAGTTAAACAGTATTTAGAACGCCCGATTCAACTTGCTGCTCTAGCTTCTACAGATTTTGTTGTAAATAGAACTGACACTAGTGGAGGTTCAGGGGCTAACTTTATTGTGGAGTGGGTAGCTCAAACAAAAGTTTCTGAGCCTGTGGTTGAAGCAGTTATGATTGGTACCGACTTCCAACAAGGAATTTCCTGGATCAGCCCTGGCAAGGTTATTAAAAGTCAAAATAATGACAAGCGCTCATCTTCTGTAAAGGGTTATTGAACGACTAATCATCATCTAGTCTCAGTAATTGCTCGTCAATCTTTTGTATCCGCCGTTGGACAATTTCTTCTGAGAGAATTCGCTTACGCATTGCCTCGTTAAGCGCTGCTTTCTCCGCTAGCAATAGACGGCGACGAATAGCATCGAGTTTTGTGCGATCGCCTCTGTTTTCGTCAAATTCATTCGGGCGGCGATTATAGAATTCCCGCAGTGTTCTTTCTGCTGCTGCCACTTGCACTTGATAAGCAGAACGCATCTCCTCATAGACAGATTTTGGCAACACCCCTGACTTCAACAGGCTGTCTAATTCATCTTGTGCTGCTTTACCTGCCATCAGCTGGGCTTGCAATTCTTCAACCTGCTGCTGAGCCTCTGAAAATTTAGATAATTTTAAGCGTTTTACTAGCCAGGGCAAGCTTAACCCCTGACCTACTAATGATACCAGCACACTACCAAAGACTAAAGCGATGAGACCTTCTCGCCCTGGCAGCGTGGTGGGTAAGCTCAACGCCAAAGCCATTGAGAGTGAACCTTTGATGTTGCCTAAAAAGAGTAAATGTTGCCAGCGCAATGGAATTGGACGGTCAAACCAACGAACCCCTGCTAGCAGTGGATAGACCGTAAGAACTCGCGCGGCTTGATACGCCAAAACTGCAAGGAGAATTCCAGGTAAAGCCCTCCAGAGCGTTACCAAGTTTATTTCTACACCAATCAGCAGAAAAATAAAGGTGTTGACAGTAAAACTGGCATATTCCCAGAAGCTCAACAAGGTGATGCGACTAGAAGCAGAAGTATTGCGAGAAAGCCCAAAATTGCCAAAAATTAATCCAGCTACAACTACAGCCACAGGACCTGATACACCGAGAAATTGCCCAACCTGAAAAGTTCCTAATGCAACTGCGACAGTTAGTAAGAGACTGCTAAGGGGATCATCTAAACGGGCGAATACAGGTATGCTCAAGTAGCCCAAGACTAACCCTACGAGGCAGCCTCCTAAAGCGATAAATAGTAGCTGTTGGATTCCCTGTAGTAACGTGAGCGAACCTGTCGAATAGACTTGCAAAATCAGGTTGAACGAAACTAGGGCAGCGGCATCATTGAATAGGGTTTCTCCTTCAACGATGGTGGAAAGCCGGGAGGGTACTGGTATCTCCTTAAAGACGGCAATCATTGAAACCGTATCAGTGTTTGCCAGAATGACTCCTACAAATAGAGCAGGTATCCAAGCCAGCCCCAGTCCAAATTTTAACAGGACGGCAATAATAGCACTGGACAACACAGCGCCTGGACCAGCTAGGAGGGCAATTGGTTTAAATGTGCTTCGTAGGCGACTGATATCTGTATTGATGCCAGCTTCAAAGATTAGAATTGGCAGGAAAAGATTTAAAACAAGGGTTGGATCTAAACCAATACGACGAGACAATAGCTCAGTGATCGGCAAACCTGCCAACACTAAACCTGTAACGTAAGGAACACGAAGCCGTCGCGTTAGCAGAGCAACGCCGGTGGCTAGGAGCAGGAGAATAATTGAAACAGTGACTAAGGAAGCAACATCCACTTTGGTTCTACAAATTTGTCTTGACTTCTTTGATAAAGATTCCCAAAAAGGTAATACAAATGTCAAAAAATTTTTGTAACGCTCGATGGAGAGCGTTTGAGCTATTGCACGGTGGCTCGTTGCAGTTGTCGGGTAAAAAAGCAATACGGTTCGGATAAGATCCCCCCGCCAAACGGCGACCCCCTTAAAAAGGGGGTAAAGAAGGAAAATAGCCCCCCTGTTTAAGGGGGGTTGGGGGGATCTTCGCGCGATAAACTAGCTAACCGAACCGTATTGGGTTAAAAAGCACACGTTACCGTGTCTTCCTTCCCAAAGAACTGCTCGTGACAGTTATCCCATCAGACAGTTCACGTCTTACCCAAAAATTAGACTTGGTATGTGAAAACTAATCTCCAAGGTGACATCGCTACCCGTGTGCAGAAATCTTTAGCTTTTTTTCAGTACTGAGTACACCAGAGTTAGAAAATAAAAATTTCTACATTTATGAGTTAGTACATAAGACAGTTTTGGTCATTTCAGATACTTATCGCACCAGTTCACCATTTCCCAGAGTACATGAGCAACCCCTTCACGAGAGCGATAGCCGTGGTCTTCTAAAGGTAATACCACCAAGCGAACAGTTGCTCCTAGTCCCTTCAATGCTTCATACAACCGTTCTGTTTGTAGTGGATATGTGCCAGCATTGCTGTCTTTTTCCCCGTGAATCAGTAAAAGTGGCGCTTTGACTTTAGCAGCATGAGTAAAAGGAGACATATGAATGTAAGTCTGTTGTGCCTCCCAGAAATTGCGCTGCTCTCCTTGAAAGCCAAAAGGAGTCAGGGTACGGTTATAAGCGCCACTCCTGGCAATGCCTATGCGGAATAAATCGGTGTGGGCTAGTAAATTTACGGTTGTAAAAGCACCATAAGAGTGTCCGCCAATACCAATATGATTGGGGTCGGCAATGCCACGTCCTACCACATAGTCTACTGCTGCTTGCGCTCCAGCAATCAATTGCTCTACGTAAGTATCATTTGGCTCGGCATCACCTTCACCAATAATCGGCAAAGTGGGACCAGAAAGAAGTGCATAACCCTGGGTTAGCAGAAATAAAACAGAAGCACGGCTGGGACGGCTGAAAGTGTTTTCAGGTTTCGTAATCTGTCCTGCAAATTCCTTATCTTTAAATTCCTCAGGATAAACCCAAAATAACATCGGCAAAGGACCATCTCGGGTAGGATCATAACCAGCAGGGAGGTAGAGTTTAGCCGACAGCTGCACGCCATCTGAGCGCTGATATTTCACCAACTCACTCTCGACTCCAGCCAACTGAGGAGCAGGGTCTTGATAATGAGTTAAGGCAATCGGAAGCTGGTTATCGCGAAGGTTAAACAGAAAATAATTCGGTGGCTCAGTTTGAGACTGGCGACGAGTAATCACAGTTTGTGCTTCATCATCCAGCACATAACTGATTTCCTCTAAGTAAGGATCTTGGCACTGCCATAGGCGATGCGTCTGACCTGTTTCCAAATCTAGGGAATCTAAAAACGGATATACCCCCTTGGGTGATGCTCCTCGTCCGGTGAGGTAAATGACATTGCCTTGTGGTGCAAAGCGCAGCACTCTGTACCTTAATGGTCCTACAGTCATCAATGCTGACCCAGGGTCAGTGTATTTATCTTCATAGCTGCGGTCAAATAGCAGTTGCGGCGGGGTTTCAGGCGCTTTGGGATAAATGCGCCAGATTCGCTCTTTGCGGGTATCGTACCATCGTTCCCAAACCAGGGCGACATCTTCTTTCCCCCAAGCAAGGCTATGGAAGCGATATTCAGATTGCCAGAGTTGTTTTGGCGTATCGCTAAACGGAGCATCCAATTCAAACAAAGCATCCCGTTTGGCAACGTCACAAGTCGGATCACCCTCGTCTAAAGCTTCTATCCAACACAATGTCGCTTGTACATCGCAGCGCCAAGAGACTCCCCTTCGTCCTGTCCGCACTTCGTCAAATTTGGTTGTACGACGTACAAAAAGTGGTACATCAGCGACCTCATAGACTAATTTCCCTGCATCATCAATAACCTGAATTTTTTTAGGAAAATATGAGATGGGAACTTGGTAAGAAAACGGTCGCTGCAGCGTAGCCAGTAGAATGAATTTGCTGTCAGGAGAGGGTATGGGTTGATAGATAAGACTGCTAGATACTAACAAAGTGCGGTGACCATCAAGCGTCACTTTCTCTAAAGTTGAGGTTAAGTAATATTCAAGTAGTGCCTCATCATGCCGATTTTGCAGTAGATTTGTATACGTCCGAGAGGGGCTTTTAGCGTGCAAGTTTTCTTGAATGAGAGGTCCTGGAGGAACTGCTGGTTCAGAGGGAGGCTCAGGGCGATCGCTCTCAATGAACTTGCAAATCAGTGTCTCATCCGACAGCCAACAGTACGGTTCTCCATACGCAGCGTTGAGAACTGGCTCTGTTAATCGCCTGGTGGTGCAATCAGCAACATCCACAACCCACAGTTCTAGCCCTGTTGCTTGAGTCAGGGTAAAGGCGAGTTTTTGACTATCAGGTGACCACCTTAAGAACCCAATTTGGGCGTTGTCAGGAAGCGCTACCGTTTTGCTTATTTCAGGAGAGGCGATCGCCCCTTGGCTTTGCCCAATCGCCCTTATTTTCATACTCCCGTAAGGGTTGTGGCGAGCAGGTGCGTTCGTTTTGGGATTAATGAATAATCCCGCCAAAGCAACTTCTACTTCTGCAAGTAAGGCGATCGGGAGCAATAAAGGCTTTTCTAACTCCACCATCCATTCCCTATTAGGAGAGAGCAGAATTGTGGGTGGCAATGGAGCATCGAGAATTTGGTTAATCGGTTCTGGGGGAGATTGCCAGAATTGTTCAATAATGGGGGGATTGGTGGGGAATTTGTCCATTTTGAGTCGGGTGTTGGCAAGCTCTTATTCCAAATTACCAACACCTGACTCAGAATACATCCTGAAATGGTCACTTTTCTACAGTGTACGGAGTGGACACAAAGGATGTAGTAGTTTGCAAACTTTACACTCCTACAGCCCCACATCGGGCTAAGTTGTCATTGCCACTTCAACATCTTCTTCTATTTTGGGTTTAGCTTCCTGAAATTCCTGACCTAGTTGAGTCAGTTGTTTTTGGTTCATACACTTACGGACAGCGCTAAAAATTTCCCTTTCTTCTTCTTGTACGTGGTGCTGAACCGCTTTTTTTAGCTCACTCATTTTTGTTTTAAACTCAGATTCGGTCGGTTTGAGGACCTTCAGTTCTTCTAAAAGCGCTTTCGCTTGTTCGTGTTCTTCTTGGGCTTCTTGAATATATTTTCTTGTTTCTTCATACTCTTGCATTGCTGGGTAGAAGACAAATTCTTCAGCTCTTGTGTGCAAGTTCAACATTTTGTAAATTTGATTAAAGTAATCATACAGTTTGGTGTTTTCAGCAGTTTCTATTTTTGTAAAGAGTTGTTCAACTTGACGATGCTCGGCTTCAATTAATGAAAGGATATCCTGAGTTCTAGCTGTAGTCATGTCTGTTTACTCCTTGTACTGTAGGTAACATTTGGATACATGTCACTATAGGTTTAGAACCATCTTGACTCACCAATTTCTGACAAACTTATAACCTCAGCCATAATTTCAATACTTTTTTTCCAACAGTCAAAAATCAAGCTAGTTAGTAATTGCCTTTCCTCTATACTCTTCCTTAAGGTTTTGAAATTTATTTCTTATGAAAGATGAATAAAAAATTTTCTAATGTTTCAATTAACATTATCGGCCAGAGGAATGGAAGGTATTTAAGAAATGAACATCATTGCATGGGTAGTTTTAGGGCTTTTAGCTGGTGCAATTGCTAAAGCTATCTATCCTGGTTATCAAGGTGGTGGAATTCTTGCTACTATCTTGTTGGGAATCGTTGGTGCTTTTATCGGTGGAAGTCTAGGAGTTCTTTTGGCTACTGGAAGACTAGCCCTAGCTGCTCCTACTTTTAGCCTCCCTGGTTTGGCTTTAGCTGTTATCGGCGCACTGCTTGCTATCTTCATTTGGCATTCATTCGCTCGCAGAACTATTTAATAATAATTAAAAATTGTAATTTGTAATTCGTAACTCGTAATTAGATTGATCATGATGAGTTACGAATTATTAATTATTAGTTAATATATAAATCTTTGATTTTCAGCATATTATAAATCATTAGTATATTATTTTACTCGAGATTGATTCACTTTCCAACTTGAGGAGTGGAGCAAGTAGATCAACTTATATAAATAACACAACTACCAAAACAGCTAAGCTCAACTGCAAACCTGCTGCCTTCTGTCCTGAGTTCCCTCTACCTCATAAGGCAGGGTAGATAAATATTTGTCATAGAAATCAGGCAGAAGGGAAGAGTGTTTCAAAATTTTAATCTTTCTTGACTTAATCTTTCTTCACATAGTTGTGTTTATTTGTGCCTTCCTACTTATACCAATTCTCTGTGACATTGGACTTTATTTACCCCCCGGCACTCTCCTTCCCCCAAACCATTGCGGGGACTATAGGGAGGTTAATTTTTGTGTATCTTCATAGAGCAACGGTATGAAAAGGTAAATTTCTACTGCCAAAATACTTATTATTTTTTCAGCATTTTTATACAATTTTTGATAGTCCAAAAGCTAGATGAAGTTTCTGGTAGGTGAAGCAAAATAGAAAGTGAACAGAGATAAACAATACCATATTTACAAGCCATGACAACTAACAAAGCAAGCAATTCCAACAACGCTGTGTCTACCTCCCAGCATGAGAGCAAAGAGGAACTCAATAAAAAAACCTCTGTGCAATTTGTCACCAGTGTTACAATCGGGGTTTTAACAATTATCCTTGTTGCTGCAAGTGCTTATTTCGGAATCATTCGCTTCTAATACTACTGATTAAACGATGTCTAAAATTTTGGAGTAGCCATAGAAAATTGATTATGGCTACTCCAATTCAAATATTTCTATATATTTTTAGGTTTAGTGTATAAAACCGTCATGAGTGAGTTCGGTTAAGCTCACTTAGGAATAACAACAACCTTGCTAAAGTAGTTTTTAGAAGTATAGTGAACTTTGCAATTTGCAGGTTACTACCGTGAATAATTTGTCAAATATCAACTCAGAATCTTTTGGCGAGGCTTCGGGAAACAACTTGCTGTGGCAGTATGTTCAATCTATGAGTCCACAGACAGTTACCCAACTTTCCAAGCCATCTTCTCCTGACGTGCTTCAGGCAATGGAACGTACTATTGTAAGTATGTTGGGAAACCTACCATCAGAAGACTTTAACGTACTCATTACCACCAATCGCGAAAATCTTGGAAGGCTACTAGCTGCTGCGACGATGAATGGTTACTTCCTGCGTAACGTGGAACAACTGATGGCTTTTGAAAAGTCTTTACAAGCAGCAGATGCTCATTCAGAGGATTAACAATCAAGTCATTTCGCTGCGGCTAATATATATAGAATTGAGGGGGCGATCGCCGCAAACAGCGATCGCCCCCTAACTTTTCATGAAACCTAGTCAACAGCTTTCTTTAGCCTAGCTCTTTTTCACCTCCTGAGCCATTTTCCGGTAGTAGTCCATTTGAGGATTAGGACGACGCCGATAAGCGGTAGGGGTTTCAAGAGCTTTTGTAACTTCAGCTTCAATTTTTTCTTGTGTTGTCTCTCGTTTTATACCCTGTGCTGAATCAGGTTCTAGGAAATATCCAGAACCAGAATTGGAAAGTCCAAAGAGTTTACCAAAGAAACCAAAGACATTTCCCAGGAAATTAAAGATATTTCTGAAAACAACAGAGAAAAAAGCTGCAAGGCGAATAAAAGAATTCTGAAGAATTTGTGTTAAACGAGACATAGTATAGCCTCCCGTAGCTGCACATCTTTATTGTGACTTACTAAAGTAAAGATGTGCAGCTATTTTTTTGTATATTGAGAAATTGTCTGAGTGGTTTGACAAACCAAGTTTCAACCAGTGAGAGAGCCCAAAACTGGTCTAACAAAGTTTGTCGATTTGGGCTCTCCAGATTTTTAGTCTTCGTCAAGAGCCGGGAAAGCTTCTTCAAACCGCCACAATTCATTTTTATTTTTAATGAACCAAATACGAGTTTCTGGAGTTAATTGACTCCAAACTTTTTCAATGGGTACGTGGGGAGATGCATACTGATACTCTTGACCAAGCGCTTTCAAATTTTGTGCGACATCATCAGGAACGCCGAACTCTTTCCAATCAATTTCTCTGTGTATTCCAGATACTCCCTTACCAGGGTCGAAAATTAACTGTGCAGTTCTGATTAAGTCAGCGAAGTGTACTGGTCTGAGGTTATTTATCTCCTGAATCTGGAGTGATTCGTTATCGTTTTGAGACATCGTTAGGTTCGTGGTGAAGATAAGTTGTTTATTGGACTTACCGCCAGAGATATTCACCTCGATGCTTCTAGTTTAGCGCAGAGTTAAAATAGAGTATTAGTCAACTCCCTAAGAACGCAGTTGAGCTAATAGCACTGTAGGGTTCCAGTAAGCGCGAGTTGTTTGAATCTTACCAGCATCGTCAATTTCAAAAACTGTTATGCCGTTACATAAAACCTACCCAAAGCTACCCATAGCTAGACTTTTCTATACAACAAGATGACTGGAACTAGCCACAGAGGTTGAGTTTCGTTTATTTCCTGTTTCAATCTGGAGATGTCGGCATCAACCAGTCCACAGGCTATCTCCGTCTAACTGACGGTTTTCTAGTTCCTAAAAGGAACCGCTTCGCTTCAAATTGATTGCCGCGTTCAAATCGCGGTCAATAACAAAACCACAATGTCCGCACTCGAACACTCTTTGAGATAGTAAGAGTGCTTGCTTTTTGGTTCCACAATTAGAGCAAGTCTTGGAACTGGGGAACCATCGGTCAACCACAACTAGTTTGGAGCCATACAGTTGGCACTTGTAGGTTAACTGTCTACGGAACTCGAAAAACGACATATCAGTGATTGCTTTGGCTAGCTTATGGTTTGCCATCATTCCGGACACATTGAGGTCTTCAATCACTACTGTGCCGTGGTTCTTAGCAAGCAATGTGGTGAGCTTGTGCAATGTGTCTTTGCGAATGTTGGCAATTTTCCTGTGCAGACGAGCTACAGCCATCTGCGCTTTTTTCCAGTTGTTTGAACCAATAATTTTATTGCGGTTCAACCACTGCATTCTGCTTAACTTGGCTTGATATTTTTTGTAGGATTTAGCACCTAAAACTACCTCCCCAGTAGAGAGTGTGGCAAGATTCTTGACACCGAGGTCAACGCCTACAACGTCTGTATTGTTTGATTCCTGTTGTTCTACATCAAATCGAAAGCTGATAAACCATCTATCAGCTTGACGACTAATTGTTGCAGACTTGGTTAATACTTGAGGTAGTCGTTCATAGGTTCTTAGGACGCCAATCACAGGCACTTGAATTTTGTTGTCCCTCGTGATTTTGACTGTGCCTTCCAATGTGAAAGAGTCACGCTTTCCTTTTTTCTTGAACAATGGTGTACCCGCTGTTTTGTTAAAACAACGTTTCCAAGCTTCTCTCAATGCCATTAACGCTTGCTGTGGTGTGGATTTACTGCACTCGTAGTACCATTGCTGATCTGATTTCACCAATGCTACCAACCACTTATGCAAGTCAATGGCAGTAGGAAATTTGATTTTGGAGTCGGGGTTGACTTTGTTGTGATCCAATATTTGTTTTGTTAAAGCGAGTCCCCAATTCCAAGCATGACGAGCCACACCGCAATGCTTCATCAATGCTGTGCGCTGTTGGTTATTAAGTTTTAATTCTGTTTTGAAACCCAATAACACGGTACTGACTCAATGGTTTATATTATCTAGTATACTAGATATTTACCTCAAATGGGATGCCGACAATAAAGTTTAAACCAGATAATCAAGTGCCATACGATAAAGTCCCGGTACAGATAAAAGTGTTGCCGGGAGTAAGAGAGAAGCTTAAGTCTGTTGCCAATTGGCAGGAACGCTTACGGCAGTACATTAATCAACTTATTGCAGAAAATACTCATCAAAATGATGAGACATGACGAGCTATGAGCAGGAATTAATTCACAGCTTCTAACCCTCCATTGTCCATTTTACTGCTGCCTCATTGCCTGCGACGAAAATATGCTCTGTTGTTGGTTCTAGCTTCTCAAATGCGGCTTGCAATTGCCCAATAAACTCCCGAAACCCCTCATGGACTTTTGTTGGCGGATGTCCAACTGGATCGTAACTCACAGCATCTTCTGCAAAGTTTTCCACCCAGCCTGTTGGGTTCATTGTTGCAATGTTAGCAAAGTAGGAAGCAACAACGGCTTCGATAGCTTTTGAGTTATTCTCCGACATGGCAAAGATATTTACTGTTAACTGAAAATGGCTTCGGTTGGTTACTCATTTTCAATCAGAACTGTAACCGCAGCGACAGCTATTAACATTTCGTCATTTTTATCATTGAGCGCCTCAATTGCTTTACCCTGAACCACCATCCCCCCAGACTCAACGGTGAGAGTTTTGCGACCAAAAGGCAACACAGCCAAAACTTCGTCTTGTCGTACTTGCTCCGGGTAAGGCACTGCAACCTTGACTTCAACAATCATATCATCTGGGTCAGTCAAGCCAGCGACTTCCGAAATACCTGGCAAAGCATTGTGTGCGATCGCATTTCTCACAGCCCTCGCCGCTGCTACCGTTGGTTCCTGTCCATGCTGATCCACTCCCATGCCCATTTCAATAATTAAGCGTTTGCGTGCCACACTGACCTCTCATTGTAAAGTTTTCTTCTTCAAAGCCTACAAGATTTTTGGATTCATATCTTGTAATAAAATTACATACACTTTCATTACAAGATATGGTTATGCCTACGCCGCTGTTGTACCCCTCAGATCCCCGACTTCTCTAAGAAGTCGGGGATCTTATTTCTCACGAATCCTGCGCGGATTCCTATATGTGTCTACGCCCTGTTAACTTCAATCCTTTTTTGTAGTATATGTAATATAAAAAGATCTTTTTCGAGTCTGGAAATTATGAACCAGTATCGCTTCCAGCGGTCATTCTCAAAAGACCCAACCTTAAGCAGTCGCCTGTTTAACCTCCTAGAAGTTGTGTTTCCTGAACTTGAAATCAGCAATGCTGCAGAATGTGCGAGAAAGCTAGGCGCACCGTGGGAAGAGGCTTCGACCCCATTCATGCGCTTCCAGGATGATCTCGCCATCACTCATGTGGGAGTTGTGGAAATTCCCATGCAACTGATGGGCGAAATGGTGACAGTTGGAGGAATTCACGGAGTGTGTACGCGTCCTGAGTTCCGACGACGCGGCTATTACCGAGAAGTCATGCAAGAGGTGCTAGACTACTGCGACAAGCGATACAAAACTCTGGTACTAACCACAGCACAACCTGAATTATACGAACCGTTTGGCTTTCGCGTTGTCCAAGAACACGTTTTCATCTCAAAGTGCAATACTCTAGGCGGTACTCATGGCTTGCGCTTGCTAAATACTAACAATATCGATGATGTCAAATTGTTACAAAGACTTTTGGAGACACGCGAACCTGTCTCTGACATTCTGGGGATAGTAAAGGAGAAAGCCGTATTTTGCGTCAACGAAGGAAGCAACCCTCTGCACTATGCTGAAGACTTGGATGTCATCCTTTGCATAGAAATAGAAAATACGAAACTCAAGTTATTCGACTTGTTAGGAACAAAGATTTGTACTTTAGAGGACATCCTTAAAAGGATACCCCAAGCTCTAACGGAAGTAGAAATCTATTTCACTCCAGAACGCCTGAATGCTGAAGTTCAAGCATTTCCTCACCGACTTAATGGTGATTCGTTGCTAATGGTTCGCGGTGAATTTCCGCTGTTTGGGGAGAAGTTCATGCTACCACGTTCCACACGTTGCTGAACCTCTACAAATCTTGTATAGCTGCGTTTTTAGGTGTTGTTAGGGCTGAATCAATGTAAGGTAACTTGAGCCAAAAATGAGACGGGAGTCTCATCAGCTTTTTCAAGCTGGTTCTACAATAAACGCTAATGCAGATATCAAACCAATCGTACTGCTAAAGATGACCCGTCCAAGTACCGTATGTGTACATACTATCTAGGTTTTCCCAAAGAGGTGAGGCAATTCGTTGCCTAAATTGAGGCATTTTGCTAAAACAATTTTAAATGCAAATATAAACCTCTCATCGCCCACAGTTGAAGTTTCATCAGTTCCGTGGGGAAATTTTAAGTTCTGCGTTCTGTGTTATCCTCAAATTCATAGTTCTGTTGCCACCTCTATCTGGAACCAGTTTCCAATAGATGACGTCAAGAGTATACTCTTTTATACTAAAGCAGTGACGATGCAAAATCTGAACAACAGGGAAGTACAACAAGAAGCTATTGCAGTGGCAAAGGCAAGATGTAGACTGGTAGGTAGTCACTTATCGGTGCTACCTAGAATGCTAGGGTCGCTTGAAGAGCTTCCACAGAACAAGAACACCCTGTTGTCGCAGAAATAGGCGAAGACGTTTATAAGTTGAACCAGATGGTGAATAAGCTAACAACTGCTGGATTGTCAACCGGATAAGTAACACCATATACAGGCAATATCCTAATTGTCACCCTCGCGATAAACCGTCTCTATTTCAATTCCTTATAGAGATTTATAAATAACCTTTCTACCCGATGAGTCAAGCCCGGATAGGCATTCTCGAGATCATACCATGTCCCATGATTCTTTGTACCATATCCGAACGAAAACTGCTATAACCTCTATTTCTGAACGACCCATTCATCTAATACCATTTATTAGCCATTCACCTAGTGGTGTTGGTATAGTTCACAGAGTTTTGCCTGTTTTGTTAGCAAAAGTTGACTCACTACCAGATGGGTTGGAAGCTATCATCGCCACCAGCGATCTACAGGGAATTGACCCGACCAATCACCGCCTTCTCGGTCATCTTGTGAGTGAAGAACTAGAAAACTTGGCAGAGTCGGGAAAAATTCCATCGCCACAAACAACGGGTGTCATTTTAGCAGGAGATTTTTACGCAAAAATAGATAAGCGTGGTGGTGTAGGAGATGTCCGTGAAGTTTGGCAAGCTTTTAGTCGTCGTTTTCGTTGGGTTGCTGGGGTAGGAGGAAATCACGACAGTTTTGGAAAAACATCACAAGAAATGTATACATTTGAAAATGGGCAAGGTATACATTATTTAGATGGCGACGTCACTTGTCTTGATGGAATTCGCATCGCCGGAATTTCAGGAATTATTGGTAAGACAACTAAACCTTTCCGTCGTTCTGAAGAAGATTTTAGAAAACTTGTACAGGAATTACTCAACGAGTCACCAGACATTTTAATTCTGCATGAAGGTCCCAACGATGCAGAAGCTAGATTGATAGGGAATGAGTCAATTCGTGGCGAACTCACAAAAGGGAGTAATTTATTAGTTATTTGCGGTCATTCACACTGGAGAGTACCAATGACAGCTATGTCCAAAGGAGTGCAAGTGCTGAATGTAGATACTCGGGTCGTTGTCATGACAAAGATGAAGTCGTAGAGTTTTAGCAGGTTGAGTACCCTTAAAAAGGATTAAACAACTCTGCCTCCAGTATGTGAAGAAGTCAGTGTAAACAGATAGCCATCTGGTCCTGAAAGGGTAAATGATTTGTGTACTCTCCCCGTTTCAATTTCAGAAGGAGTGAATCCTAACTCACTCAAAGCATCTCGTGTCACAAAAACATCATCCACCATCAAATCAAAGGGCGCATTTGTTCCAGGAGCGATCGCTTCTTTAGTCTTTCTCAACACTAAGTGCGTGCCTCCCCGTAATTCCAAAACTGCGAATTCTTCTGAGTGAGTGACGTGCCGTAGCCCTAACTTGAGGAAGAAATCGGTAGCGATTGAAACATCAGTCACAGTTAATTTCACATGAGCGATCGCCACAGGAGGACGATTATCCGTTTCTTTTGTGATTGTTTCTTTCAGTTGCATAATATTAATTCGATAAAATGAGCGCGAATCTTAATTATTCGTAATCAAAAACTCAATGACGGCTTAATTATTTACTAATATTATCAAACACTTGCTTGTTGTAGCTGTTTGTGATACTGTTTATTCTACAGAATTTATGTACAAAAAACTGATAAACTTACCGTAGATTAACAAATGTTGTTGACCTAGTCAAAGAGGTTCAGAGTCACGAGAGACTAGGGTACGTATTGCACACACCAAACAAAGCGCCACTTATCCAGAAATTCAGACAACATCCAGACTTCAGTTTTGCACTTAAGGCAGGATATTTTATATGGGCAAAATACGTGCTGTCATTGTTGACCCGAATGTGCCAGGGCGTTTAGCACTCCGTGAGGTAGAAGCACCAACGCCTGCTCCAAATCAAGCATTAATCAAGGTTGCAGCGATTTCCCTGAATCGAGGTGAGGTCAGGCGTTCCACCACTGCTGAAGCAGGTTGGCAGCCTGGTTGGGACTTGGCAGGTACAGTTGAAACTCCTGCTGCTGATGGCTCAGGTCCTCCCCAGGGGGCGCGTGTGGTAGGCTTTCGCCGTTCTGGTGCTTGGGGAGAACTGGTAAGCGTTTCCACCGATGCTTTAGCTGAACTGCCAGCTTCGGTATCGTTTGCTCAAGCTGCCACATTGCCTGTAGCTGGATTAACTGCATACCATGCTCTACTAAAAGGTGGTTCGCTTTTGGGTCGCCCTGTGTTAATTACAGGCGCATCGGGTGGAGTAGGGCATTTTGCGATTCAATTGGCGCGGCTTTCAGGAGCGCACGTTGTGGCACACGTTCGTCGCTCAGACCAAGAGGCTTTGGTCAAAGAAGCAGGAGCACACTCAGTCGTTGTTGGCGAAGACCTCTCACCAGCAAGCGAGTATGGTCCCTATCATTTGATTGTGGAGTCGGTGGGCGGAAATATACTTGGAACGGCTCTTGGCTTATTGGCACAGGACGGAGTGTTAGTGCTATTTGGAACGTCAGGTGGATCTGAAGTGACGTTTAATGCTGCCCGCTTCTACGGGACTGGTGGCGCAAGCTTGTACGGTCTGATTTTGTTCGACGAGTTGAAACGAGAATCAGCAGCAGTGGGGCTGAAACGGCTTGCGGATCTAGTAGCAGCAGGTCAGTTGCGTCCTTATATTGAAGTGGAAGCTCCTTGGACGCAAGTCGCAGACTTAGCACAGAAATTACTTGACAGACGCTATGCTGGCAAGGCTGTTTTACACATCTCGGATTAAATAATATCTCGAATTAAGATCTCGAATTAAACAATATAAGGAGGTACGCAGTGAGCCTGGATCTACAACTATCAGGTAAAGCGGCGATCGTTACAGGAGGAAGTGCAGGTATTGGTTTAGCCACAGCCAAAGCTCTGTATAGAGAAGGCGTTCGTGTGGCGATCGCTGCCCGTGACTCAGAACGACTGGAGAAAGCAGTCAGTACTATCCAAGCACAGCCTACTTTGGGTGGTGAAGTGATCCCCATCAGTGCTGATCTGACTCAAGCAAATGATGTTGAAAAGGTCGTCTCTACTACCCTTGAACGCTTCGGTCAGATTGATATCTTAATCAACAACGCTGGTTCAGCCCGTGCAGGAGCGTTTCTTGAATTAAGCGACGAAGCCTTTGTGGATGCTTGGAACTTGAAATTATTGGGCTACATTCGCTTAGTAAGAGCCGTAGTCCCTGACCAGATTAAGCGGCGCGATGGGCGGATTGTCAACATTGTCGGTGGTGCTGGACGCACGCCTCGTCCTAACTTTCTAGCAGGTGGTACAACAAATGCTGCCTTACTGAACTTCACCCGAGGACTTTCTAAAGAGTTAGCCCTCCACAATATTCGCATTAATGCCATCTCGCCCGGTTTCACCGCCACTGAGCGTGCCGAGCGTTTAGCTGAGCAGAATGCCCAAGCTCGTGGTATCAGCGTGGATGAGGCGAAGGCGGAATCAATTAAAGCTATTCCTTTAGGGAAAATTGTTCAGCCAGACGAAATTGCGGCGCTGGCTCTATTTTTGGTTTCAGATCTTGCTTCTTCTATCACAGGAGCGGAAATTCACGTTGATGGCGGGCAGACTCCTGGAGTTTAAGCGACTACCTGCAAACCAACAGGTCTTTTTGTAGCAAGCAACAAGGAGAATTTATGCATAAGCGCGTGCAGTATTCCGCCGAGATAGAACCCTTGGTGCAGTTTGTTGAGGAAACCGATCCCGCTCATCTTGTTGAACAAACCCTTGCCAAACTCAAAACTGGTTTACCGATTAAAACTCTCCTCACAGCCTCTGCTTTGGCTGTTGTGCGCTCATCAGATATACCCCCTGGTCATCATGGCGGTCCATTGCATCCGTTAGCCGGGTTGCATGCCATTCGCCATATCATCGAGCGACTCTCCGGCGAGTTGCGTTTCGTACCAGTTGTGCAACACGTCGCGCTTTCCAACAAACATATTCATCACCCAAATATGGGTCCTTATGTGCTACCGGAATTTGAACCAGTAAGTGCAGGAGGCGTGGAAGAAACTAAACAAGCCTTCTTGAAAGCTGTGCAACTGGGTCTGTACAACGCTGCAGATCACTACTTTCTCTGGCTGTGGCAAAATCTCCCACCTGTGGAAGTCCTTGATTTGCTGCTTACGGTAGCTATTCCAAAAAACCTGCTGGATGACCATTACTTCATTTTTCCTTTGTATACCTGGCGGGCGTTGGAATGGTTAGGTACTGAGTACACTCCTATTTTGATGCGTCCAGTTGTGCGCTACGTCACCCGCTTTCCCGCACCGCCCTCCTTGGATGAATATGAAGCGCTGCTTGATAAATATGAGCTGCTTGAGCGACCTTTGCGTCTCCACACAGATGCTGATGAAACTGTAGCAGTAGGTCAATTAGGTGAGGCGATCGCCCAAATCAATACCTACGCTGAAATTCCTGAAACACTGGCTAAAGCTTTATCTGAAGGACTCTCGCTAGCTGGAGCAGGTGAAGCCCTATCGATAGGTGCAGCAGGCTTGTTTTTACGCTCCCTCACAGGAAACCCGATGGATGTGCATCTGCACACAGGGATCAATGTGCGCCGCTACCTCTTGCAACTTGAGGGGATCAGCCTACGCAACAAGTTATTAGCGCTGTTAACGTGGCATACTGGACCAGAGGTTCGCACGACCGAAAACCGTATGGAACCTAGTCCTCAACCGTCGCCTGAAGCAGTCGCTGCACTTCCCAAACGCAGTCAACCAGAACTGCTAGCGGCGCTTTCTGAGAGTATTTACTCGCAGCCCCCAACAGATTGGTCTCAAGTCAGGAACTTAGGGCTAATGCGTGCGGTACCAGAGGTCAAGAATACCGTTTCTCTAGCTCAGCAATATGCCAATTTGGGTTATGATGCTACTGCCTTAATCGTGCGCCTTGCTGAGATTGCCTGTCAAGATAATTTTACTGAGTTGCACGCCTTGAAACACCATCAGGCGACTGTAGAAGAGTTTTACACAACACGCACTCCGTGGCGATCGCGTCATTTAGTCGCTGCTGCTCAAGCTGCTGCCATTTCTTACGGTAAGCGAAGAGAAGTGTTTGAGAAAGCGGCGCTTTTGCTGGTTTAGCCCCTAATTGGGTGATGAAAGCAAATAACACACAGTTTTCATCACTCTAGAGCGCCGGTACAGTGAATTTTAGTAACAGACATCGTTTAACTAATGCTGAAAATGAGCTAAAAAATGGAGGAATGAAAAAGTGGTTTTGGCACATCTTTCATTGTTGCCAATATGAATTTCACAACTTACAACTATGACTACCATTACCGAAATTGCCCCAGATATCTATCGCATCTCAACCTATGACTCAAAGATAGACCTTCAGTTCAACCAGTTTCTGGTGAAGGACGAAGAACCACTATTGTTTCATACGGGTTTGAAAGGGATGTTTCCACTGGTTCATGATGCAGTCGCGGGGATCATTGATCCATCCCAAATTCGTTGGATTAGCTTCAGCCATTTTGAAGCGGACGAGTGTGGATCGCTCAATGAATGGCTTTCCATTGCACCAAATGCTCAGACAATTTGTAGTCCTGTAGCAGCGTTTGTGAGTGTGGACGACTTTGCGATTCGTCCGGCAAAGAGTATGGAACACGCGCAAGTGTTGAACACTGGTAAATATCACTTTCATTTTCACCATACACCACAAGTCCCCCACGGTTGGGACGCAGGGCTGCTCTTTGAAACGAGCCATAAGACACTGCTGTGCTCAGATCTATTCCACCAATTTGGAGATGTGGAGCCAATAACTGAGTCTGATGTTATCGAGCGATCGCGTAAAACAATCGTCGATTACGAAGCAAGTCCCTTTCCCAATTACATACCGTACACAACACATACCAATCGCATTCTCCAGGAGTTGGCAGCACTCAAGCCGCGTACACTGGCTACAATGCATGGCACAACGTTTGTGGGGGATGGTGAACGTGCATTGCAGGATTTGGCAATTATGCTGCGAGAAGTATTGGTGAAGGAGTAGAGATGACATCCGATGGTAGCACTACCTTTCCCCGATTTTAAATAGACAAGATTGCGGAATGTGAGTTCCATCTGTGTCCATCTGTGTCCATCTGTGGTTCATTCTTCTTTTTTTTGGAATGAATGCAAGAAGTCTAATCATTAGAAATAGTTACTGCGACAAGCAAAAAATAGAGGTTTAAGTATAGTGCATTCATTTGATTGGATTCTATTAAAGTCTAAGTATGTAGTGAAAGACAAATGGATTACAGTACGAGCTGATACTTGCCAAATGCCTAATGGAACAATAGTTGAGCCCTATTATGTTCTTGAATATCCAACATGGGTAAATGTGGTAGCTTTAACAAAAAATCAGGAAGTTATATTAGTAAAGCAATATCGCCACGGTCTTAAAGAAACAGTTTTAGAATTGCCTTGCGGTGCTGTAGAGGCAGAAGATGTTTCACCACTTGAGGCAGCGAAACGCGAGTTATTGGAAGAATCCGGTTACACGAGCAATAATTTTATTGAAACTGGTATACTATCACCAAATCCAGCTAATCATACTAATCTAACGCATTGTTTTTTAGCAACAGATGTAGAACTTGTAGCTGCTTTAAAGTTAGATGCAACAGAACATATTGATGTAGTTTTATTGCCCCTAAATAAATTAATCGAAGTAATTGAGAATGGTGTTTTTCTGCAAGCATTACATATGAGTTCATTATTCTTTGCCCTAAAAAAACTTGGCAAAGTGCAATTTTATTAGTCAGTTGACTGTGTTTGCCTTCAATAACTATCAAGAAAGGATAAAAGATTATGACTTCGACAATTTCTTTTGACCGAGTTTCTGATATCTATGATGCAACACGAGGATTACCGCCAGGAATCTCTGAGCAAGTGACTGATTTTATCCTCAACCTAGTTTCACCAACAGCAGAAACGAAATTTTTTGAAACAGGTATTGGGACTGGCAGAATTGCTGTCCCAATTGCGAAAAGAGGCTATTCTTACACTGGTGTAGATATCTCAGAAAAGATGTTAGCTGAGTTGCACCGCAAGCTAGAAGGTATCTCCTACCGATTAACAGCAATCAAGGCAGATGCAACTTCTTTGCCATTTGCTGACAACTCTTTCGATGTAGCACTGACTGTTCATGTGTTTCATTTAGTTTCAGCTTGGAAGCAAGCGCTGGCAGAAATTCGTCGTGTCTTGAAGCCAGGTAGTATTTACCTATACACTCACGGTACTCTTGATTACACCAAAGGCAGTGAAGATATCAATCAAGGCAAGTTTGATTTTCACCAACGTTGGGAAGCTATCATCGCTGGCTATGGTTATCCTTTACCCCGCTACGGTGCAATAGAAGAAGAAGTTTTAACAGAGTTGCGCGAACAAGGAGCAACTTTGGAAACAGTTGTTGCAGCCAGATGGGCATCTGAACTAACTGTAGGAAAATTGCTCAAATATTATGAAAATAAGGTGACTCGCCATAGCTGGCACCTCCCGGATGACATCTTTGCCCGTGCGATTCAAGATTTGCGGGAGTGGTCTTTGCAACACTACGGCTCTTTAGATTACGATTTGTCTGGTGAAACCAGGTTCAAAATTGTCGTAGTACGCAATTGGGCTTAATTGAAGTATTCTGTAGTCTGCCTGCTGTCGGCGCTCATACTAAATCACCAGTGGTATCCTTGACCTATCGTTTTTTGTCGTCTACATCAAAAATAGGGTGTCGAGATGCAAGATACATGGAATCCAGACGTATATGAAAGATTTCAACAAGAAAGAAGCCGCCCTTTCTACGATTTAGCAGACATGGTACGTGGGCAAGAAGGCTGGCGAGTTCTGGATTTGGGATGTGGGACGGGAAAGTTGACACAGTATCTGCATCAGAAGCTAGCAGCACGGGAAACGGTGGGGTTGGATGCTTCAGAGAAGATGTTGCTGAAAGCACGTCAGTTTGAGGGAGATGGGCTGCGGTTTGAGTTTGGACACATTGAGGATGATCCCGTTCCAGGAAAGTTTGATTTGGTGTTTTCCAACGCGGCTTTGCAGTGGGTTACGGGACACGAGGCGTTGTTTGAAAAGTTAAGTGCCAAACTGCAACCTGGTGGGCAACTTGCTGTACAAATCCCAGCGATGGACTCAGAACCAGTCCATATTGTCGCAGCAGAGACAGCACAGGAGTTTAGCAAGGAACTGGGGGGATATAAGCGGCGCTTAGAGGTTCTGACGCCAGAGGATTACGCAAGGTTACTTTATAAGTTGGGATTTGTAGAGCAAGAGGTGAGGCTACAAATTTACGGACATGTGCTGCCGTCACGAGAAGCAGTCATAGAATGGTATCGTGGGACACTGCTCACAACATATCAGCAGCGGCTAGATGCTGAGACTTACGAGCGATTTGTGGAACGGTACACCCAGAAGTTGATGAAGTATTTAGAAGATGAGCGTCCATTCTTTTTTCCATATAAGCGTATCTTAATGTGGGGACGCTTAGACAATTCAAAATTCAAAATTCAAAATAGGAAAGCAGTATTCATGTAGCAGCCCCTCGACTTGTATTTTAGGAAAGACATGAAATACTCATGATATATAATACGAAAAGTCTACCAATAAACCGTATTATAGTTATGCTGGTGTAGATGCCTGCCAACCAAATTATTTGACTCCAAAGAGTCAACTCAGTTTGCTTCTATATACGGCTGTCATTTGAGTTGCGCTAACCCACATCGGTGCAACAAGAGAATATCAGCCTACGATCGCAATACTTACAAGGAAAGCATTCTATGAGCACCGTACAACTTTACTTCGCCAAAGCCTCTACCTTCTCCCAACGAACCCGTGTTGTTTTGCTGGAAAAAGGAATTGACTTTACCCCGATTGAAATTGATTTACAGAACAAACCGGATGGGTTCACGCAGATTTCGCGCTATGGTAAAGTCCCTGCCATCAAACATGGGGATATCGAGATCTATGAGTCTGCCATCATCAATGAATATCTCGATGAGGTCTTCCCAGAACCACCCCTATTGCCCCGCGATCCTGGAGCGAAAGCGAAAGCCCGGATCTGGATCGACTACGCCAACACTCGCTTTGTACCTGCGTTTAACAAATTTCTGCGCGGTAAAGATGCTCAGGAACAGGAACAGGGACGAACAGAGTTTACAGAATCACTGTTGTACATTGAGCAAGAAGGATTAGGCAAGTTATCTGGTGATGGTTCCTACTGGTTAGGAGAGACGCTGAGTTTAGTCGATATCAGCTTTTATCCCTGGTTTGAACGCTTGCCTGTTCTGGAACACTTCCGCAATTTCACCTTGCCACCAGAAACAGCTCGCTTGCAGAAATGGTGGAATGCTGTGCGATCGCGCGAGTCAGTTGGGGCAGTTGAAAATCCTGTGAGCTTTTATTTGGAACGATTTGCCAAGGTTCTCGGTAAACCCACTGCCGTTGGTGCAGCTCAAAAATAGGGCAATGGTCTGTTAAAGCGTGGTTAGCGACCAAAAAATGAATTCACTAACATAAAAGAGTACCAAAATCTGACACTTTCGCTGCGATCAATGTGACCTGATCACTCCAGGAGGATGCAACCCATGAGCCAAGAGCGCCAAGTTTTCGAGCTAGACAGACCTGTTTTCGAGGACTTCCCGCACGTTGAGGCAGTCCTCAATTACCTTACCCCGATGGCAGAAAAGCCTGTCAACTACACCTACGAACCGCCGGTGGGGGTTCCACGACAGAACGGGACGTACGAGGCGCACACGCTGCCGATCCGCAATGCTCGAGCGATCGCGCTTAACCTATCCCTGGATCGGGAGGGCTTCGCTTACGCCACACACAAGAGCGCCGTCCGCGACTTCTACGACGAGGACGAGGTGCGCCGCGTCTACTACAGAGAAGCTGAGCAGCTTTTGGCGGATGTAACCGGCGCAGCCAAGGTGGTCGTGTTCGATCACAACGTCCGTAACGCTCGGCGGGCGAAGCAGGGCGATAACAGCGCAAAGGAGCCAGTAAAGCGCGTACACAACGACTTCACCGCCAAGTCTGGCTATAGTCGTGCGCGCGCCGTGCTGGCAGCGCTTGGGACGGACAACCCCGAAGTGCTTCTGCAGCATCGGTTCAGTGTGGTCAACGTCTGGCGACCCATCGCCGGACCAGTGCTGGAGTCCCCATTGGCGGTGTGCGACGCGCAAAGCATCGCGCCAACGGATCTGGTGGCTGGCGACCTTGTGTACCGCGATCGCGTTGGCGAGACTTACGCTGTCACCTACAACCCGACTCACCGATGGTTCTACTTTCCGCAAATGCAACCGAACGAGGTGCTGTTCATTAAGTGCTTCGACTCCGCAGAGGATGGTCCGGCGCGGTTCGCCGCCCACACCTCCTTCGAGGACCCGACGAGCCCAAAAGACGCAGAGCCACGTGAGAGCATCGAGCTGCGGACGCTGGTCTTCTATCCTGCTTGACGTACTCCCCGGCATAAATGCACGGGGATTCTTAAAGGATGTTCCAATGTAGGCGGCATCCGTACATTTCCACCCTAATTCCTGTTTCTTAGACTCTTAACTAGACTGAAAATCAGTCCCCGCTACTACCGTCTCCGCAGGCATTTTGATTTTACGTCCACTTTGGGCGTCCACGCATTGTCCAAGGGAAAAGTTGGGCAGCCTTATTACTACGAGTACCCTTCTACGCCGACAGATCAACAAACAAAGGCTGCCCAACTTTTTTACGTGTAAGACCCTCGCCCACCGCAGACTACGGTACAGTCCAAAGACTACGTTTCTACCCAAAGGAGTCCGGTGGTTGCCCTGTATGGATCGCCAAGGGCGTACCTTCAAGAATAATACCAGAGAAACAACGGGTTAAAACCTGTCGTGCTCTCCTTCCTGCCCCGGATTAAAAAGGTAGGGGTTCTCACGCTCCCGTTATGCTTTGATAGGTGGTCTGAGTGAGAAAAAACGTCAAAGAGTATGTGTTTTGTGGGATAATGTTCGATTGGTTCGCGCTCTCGTCATGATTCCAAGGAGCAAAGACGATGGAAACACGGTTTTTAGGCAAGTCTGGTCTCAAAGTTTCCGTTTTAAGCTTTGGCACAATGACTTTTGGCGGCAGTAACTTCTTTGAGCATATGGGGAAAACCCAAGTCGATGAAGCCCAACGTTTGATTGAGATTTGTCTTGAAGCAGGTGTTAATATTTTCGATACCGCAGACGTTTACTCACAAGGACTCTCGGAGGAGATTCTCGGTAAAGCTCTTGGTAGGCGTCGCTCTGAAGCAATTATCGCGACCAAAGCGTACGGACGTATGGGGCAGGGACCGAACGATCTCGGTCTATCACGATATCATCTGATCCGCGCCTGTGAGGATAGTTTACGACGGCTTGGTACTGACTACATCGACCTGTATCAAGTTCATGGGTTCGATGCGCTCACTCCACTTGAAGAAACGCTGCGAGCTTTGGATGATCTCGTCCGCAGTGGAAAGGTTCGCTACATTGGCTGTTCCAACTACTCAGCTTGGCACTTAATGAAAGCACTGAGCGTGTCGGAGCGATTGGGATTAGAGCGCTATGTATCACAGCAGGTCTACTACTCGCTTGTAGCGCGAGAGTTGGAGTATGAGCTTATTCCACTTGGTCTCGACCAAGGTGTTGGTATCCTTGTGTGGAGTCCGCTCGCCTTCGGTTTCCTCACCGGTAAGTACCGTCGCGGTCAACCAGAACCAGAGGGAACACGACGGGCGACGATTGGTGATATTGGAACGGTTAGTGACGTGGAGAAAGCATACGATATTGTAGAAGCTTTGGATGAAATAGCTCGTAATCGTGGAGTCACCGTTGCTCAGGTAGCGCTCAATTGGCTTTTGCGTCAGCCTGGTATTACATCGGTCATTATTGGAGCCCGTAATGAGCAGCAGCTCAAAGATAATCTCTCAGCAGCAAATTGGGAACTGACATCGGACGAATTGAAACAACTCCATTCGGTCAGTGCAGTACCACCGATTTATCCGTATTGGCATCAGCAGAAGTACGGTTCTGACCGCATTCCACAATCTCTACAATAAGCATTGTGAAGCTGAAAGGAATAAATGTTTTTGAATAGGCGATTGGCTTAATGCTGATCGCCTATTCTGTATTCTTGCGCACTCAACAAAAATTAGTACCCCTCTCAGATAAAGGTGGTCTCTTGACGATCGCACATCCAATCAAGAGTCTTCAAGATCACAAAACCAACAAGAGTACTGGCTGCTGCTGCTAACCATAAGTTATTTGCAGTGAACCCAGAGGTCATAGTCTGACTTGCAACTTTCTGATGATCTAAAGCCAAGCCACCAACAAAGGAACCAACAAAAAAGCCAACTCCCCAGCATTGGGCGTTAATAGCAAGATAAATACCCCGTAGTGATTCAGGAGCTATCTCTGCAACAAAAGCAGTCGCAAACGGGCTGTATGTAACGTGGGCGATCGCAATCACAGATAACGCTAAAATCGCCAAGATTTGCTGACCATGCGTTGCCACACCTGCACTCCAAACCAAAAGAAATCCTGCTCCCCAAAATACTATTGAAATCATTAAGGCACGCACGCGGCTTAGAGAATTTAGAGCGCGGACAGCAGGTAACTGACACAGAGCAACTAAGAAAATATACCAAGCAAATAAGCCACTAATCGTTGTTGGTGACAGTCCCTTTAAGGTTTTGCCCAAAACAAAATTAGCAAAATACAGTGGCATTGTGTTGTCTACCTGAGCGATGTAAGTGGTAAACAGGATGTTGACCGAAACGTATACCAGAAGTAGGCGATCGCTTAGGGCAGCATTCCAACCTTGAAGCACTGGTTGAGAATGCTGTTCATCAAAATGACGAGTTTCCCTCAGTCCAGCATACACAATCATAAAAAACACCACATAGGAGATGCCATCAATGACAAACAAAGCACGGTAAAGCTCTGTCGTGCTAATTAAGACTCCTCCTAACAATACCCCTATTCCCAAGCCAGCACTATCTGCTAACCTTGTGACAGCAAATGCTTCGTTACGTTGCTCATTAGTTGTTAAATCTGCTATGGCAGCTTCAACTGTGGGCCAGTATAAACCAGTGCCCAAACCCATAACTAAATGAGCAGCCAAAAACATTGGGAAGTTGTTAGATAATGCCAATACAAACGAAGCCAGCGCACAAAACACAGTAGATAACAATAATGTCCGTCTGCGCCCCCAGCGTTTTGAGTCAGCAAGAGATCCTCCTAAAAATCGACCAAAGATTCCCACTAGCGAGCCAGTACCGTGACCAATTCCTACTGCTGTTGCTGATAACCCGACCTGATTGACGAAAAAAATCGGAGCATAGAATAAAGTAAAACCGCTACCACTCTGAGATAAAAATCGAGCAACCGCAAGAATCCAAACCTGAGAATTGAGTTGCGGTAGCCAAGATAAAAGTATATGGTTAGAAGAAAATTTCATGTATTTTTGGTACAAAGATGGTACAAGTTTCTTTGTGATTCTAAATCAGCTTTGTCCCGATATTTTCCCTGAACCTACAGCGACTTCAATCCCTGCGATTCACCAAAAACTTTGAATTTATAATTTTTGAATTTATAATTTTGAATTTTAAATTCCCCGAATGGGTGGTCTCAGCTTAGCCGCAACATCGCGAGCAGCCTTTTGTCCAGCGCGAATACCACCTTCAATGTAGTTAACCCAAATACTAGAGCGTTCCGTACCGGCCCAATGAATCCGACCTACTGGACTATTGAGAGCAGAACCAAAAGTAGTCAGTAAACCAGGTGGTAATGCAGAAATACATCCACCTGTCCAAGGTTGGCTATTCCAATCAAATTCCACTAACTCTAATGGTTGTCGTGCTGCTTCACCAAAAGTTTCTTCCAGAAAATCAAGGTATTTTTCTTGACGTTCTAACTCTGATAACATTGCGTAATCAGGAGCTAGTAATCCAACAATAACACCTTTGCTTCCATCTTCTGGCGAAATATCAATTACCTCAATTTTGGCATCAATACTGAGAAAGTGACCGCTGATGATTTGACCTTGCCACCAAGGTTTTTCATAAATAGCATGGAATTTAATCCAACTCATCGTCTCCCATTGTGCAATCAGTTGACGGTGAATTGAGGGAAGAGGGGGATGGAATTCGATACGAGCAATAGTCTTGGGCATCATCGCCACAATGACTTCCTGAGCATACACAACCTCACGTTCAGAAACCAGTTGAACAAGCGAACCATCGTAACCTGATATTTCCATGACAGGCGCATTGAGTAAAACCCTCTCCCCGAGGCGTTGTGCGATATTTAAAGAAATCTGTTGTGTTCCACCAACCAAACCAAAATCCTCAGCAGTCTCTAGCAAATCATTGAATCCTGCTGTGTGGACAAAATGAAGCATCCATAAAAGCGAAACTTTGTTTGGATCGCCACTGAGAATTTGCCGCACGCACCCCTCGAACCAAGCCCGTGCTTCATCAGTCTTTGTGTTCTGCTCAATCCAAGCTCCCATTGTCATAGAATCTAACATGATTGCATCAGGAGCTTGCCAAGGGGCTTCTGCTGGAACAGTACGGCACAAAGCCTCAAATGTCGTCATCGCCTCAGCAAAATCTTTTTGAGCAATGTCCGATTCAGATGATGGAGATGGTTCTAGCATCGTCCATTTCTGCCGAAAGCCATACAGCGTTTGTCCTTCAACCTTGCCCTTCTTAATAGAAATTCCCATTTCTTCTGCTAAAGTAAGCAAAGCGGTTTGGGTAGGACCTGCCCAAGTACCGCCTTGTTCAACATAACCACCCGACACGAGTGGATGGTTAAGAGTTCGTCCACCCACTCGTGAATAGGCTTCCAGCACAACTAAAGATTCGATTCCCAACTTATGCAATTCCCAGGCTGCACTTAGACCAGAAATGCCTGCACCCACAATTGCAACTTCTACATGAAAACTCATGTTGATGACCTTTTTTAAGAAATTATGATATTTACCGTTGCTGCTAGGGAAATTGGATAGTCTACTATAGGCAGTAGTCTAAAAGCTCAAAAGTATAAATTTTATACTACACAATTGGGTGTCGCTCAGGCAAAACTATGCCAATTAACCTTATTGCTGCATAAGTCAATCTTGGTTTGATCTATATAGTTCAGTCCAAAAGTTCGCTTGACTGCTGTTGTTATATGCACAAAATGTGCATTTGATCAATTTTTACGTCCTATTTCCCTAGGCGATCGCCAATAAGTCATTTAAAAATAATCAGCAACAAATTAATGGTAAAAATCTACAAAATTCATCCATCTATTGGCATTGCCAGAGTGGGCAACAGCCCTACTCAGTTTTTTATCGGACCAGAAATACCAGGTGTACCACCAATGGAGATTGTCAATGGACAAGAACGACCTCTTCAGAAGTATAAAGATGAACATGGTCTCATAAAACGACAAGCTGCTCGTTTTAGAGTTTTTGAATATGAGCAGAATGAAGAGGGTGTCATAAGCTCAGGACGTGAAATAACTGCTGACGAAGCGACTATCGAATGGCAAGTTCATCTTGTGAATCGTAAAGGAGCAAGTGAAAATCTTAATCAAGGGGTGCCCAGAGACCAACTGATTATCGATCCTGGAGTGAGAAGCATTTGTGGACAACAACAGAGTGTTAAATTCGACACAGGCAAATTTTTGGGAGTCAACGTCTATCTAGGAAAACTGCAGACCGATGCATCAGGACGACTGGTTGTTCTTGGCGGTAGAGGCAAATCGGCTTCTCCAAATGGCAAAGAAATAACTGGTTTATTCAGCGATGGTTGGTATGACGATGTTTCCGATGGTCCTGTCACGGCAAAGATTACCTTTCCCGGACAACGCCCACGGCAAGTAGACAATTCTGCTTGGGTCATTGTAGGACCAACAGACTTTGCACCCGACATTCAGGGTATTGTCACCCTTTATGACGTTGTGAATCAAGCAGCTTTTACCAGTGGATGGTATTTTCCACCCACTCCACCGTCCTTTAAGTCTGATATTTTTCCTATCCTGAATCGTGCTGTTTCATTACGGTGGGTTAATCATTGGGAGACTTGGAATGCGCTGCCGACAGACTGGAAAAAACTCTCCGATTTGCAAGACCCAACTGCACCAGAAATGCGCGAGAAAATCTTTGAATTTATAACATTTCCACCGCTCAATGGTGTACAGCTGACAGAGGTTCAAAAATTAATACTTCAGCAGTGGAAAGAAGGCAACTTTATAGATGATTGGACACCTGACTCCTCTAATGTGACTTTAACACCTGAAAATTTAGACCGAGCAGCACTGGAATCCTGTATTGGGAGTAGTTTTGCCCCAGGCATCGAAGCCGGATTTCTCATAACATCTCCTCAGATATACTCCGGGTATCTTCGGTTATCTCACCAAATCCTTCTTCCTGGCTCGCTAACTCAAGGAATGTCTCTTCCTTGGCAAGCAGACTTCTCAGCGTGTGGTGAAAATTGGTGGCCGTCACAGCGTCCTAACACAGTTCAACTCGCGCCGGATTATGGTCCACCCAAAGAACTTTGGGATGCTGGAGTTGCTGATGGAAACGGTATGGTACAAAATTTTAGCAAGCTTGGGTTTGTCGTACCAAAACAAAATTCAGTGGGTGAAGTTGTCTTTGTAGAACAGGAGCGCGATCCAAATTTCCCTCGTTCTGGTGAGACTCCTAAATCAAAAGCCCCAAAGTACTAATATCAAATCCGTTTGCACCGGAATTATTTTTCCTTCCTCTCCCTCTGCGCTCTCAGCGTCTCTGTGGTTTTTTTATTATTCAAATGCTACCGGATTTGATATGAGTCGTTAAACAGAAATGCCATCTATTGACACTCTCCGCCCTATAAGTGCGGAGATTCTTCGTTCAAAGACCCAACTTGTTCAGACAGGATTGCTCCAATCAGAGTAGAGGTCGAATCTCCCGAAGCGTTCGGATCTAAGATCCAAGTTCCCACATGCCCTGTGGTACTCAAGGCTCGATTTAGAATAACAAGCGCGGCATTATGATCCCGGTCTAAGATAAACCCACACTGACAAACATGGGTTCTCATAGACAAAGACTTTTTGATTATCGTGCCGCATTTAGAGCATTCTTGAGAAGTGTATGCAGGGTTGACGGCAACCGTAACTCTTGCAAACTTAATGCCAAAATACTCTAACCATTTTCTAAATTGATACCAACCAGCATCATTAATAGATTTGGCAAGACAATGATTTTTAACTAAGTTCTTAATCCTCAAGTCTTCGTAGGCGACCAAATCGTTAGATTGGATTACGCAACGCGCCAGTCTCTTGGCATGTTCTTGACGTTGCCTACTTATTTTGAGGTGTACTCGCCCTAAACTGTTAATGGCGCGCTTGCGGTTGGCAGAACCTTTGTTTTTGCGAGAAACCCGACGTTGATGAAATTTCAACCGCTTCTCACCTGTGCGATAAAATTTCGGGTTCGGTTCGGTATGTCCATTACTATCGGTGTAAAACTCTTTGAGTCCTACGTCCAATCCAATAGTTTTACCAGTAGGCTGTGTGTCTATCTTGTTGTCAGTTCTAATTAGAAACTGAACATAGTACCCATCAGCTTTGTTGACTAACCTAACTCGTTTTATCTGGTCTAGCTGGTAGAAGTTTAAGTCCCACGTTCCTTTGAGTTTGAGTTTGCCAATACCTTTTTTGTCAGTAAATGTGATTTGCTTCCTAGTCCTAGAAAGCGACCATCCTGATGTCTTGTATTCTACTGAGCGACAGTTCTTTTTGAAGTTCGGATAGCCTTTTTTACCCGGAATAGACTTTTTACAATTGTCGTAGAACCGAGCAATTGAACTATAAGCTCTTTCCACTGCTGCTTGGCAAGCATGAGAGTTTAAGTCTTTGACAAAGGGATATTCTGCTCTCAGCGCTGTATTATGACGATAAAGGTCTTTCTGTCCCACGCCACGATTGTCCATCCAAAAACGGATACACTTGTTGCGGACGAATTGAGCCGTTCTAATCGCCTCATTTATAGCACTATATTGAGTTGTCCTTCCCTTAGCCTTAAACTCTAAAACTATCATTTGACGTGGACAAACCCTACGTAAACCATCCTATCACAAATACCAAAAGCCGCCCTACAACGGCGGGGCTTGTACCCATTAATTTCGGTCAACGAGTAAATGTATTAATTATCGGTGGAGGTCCCGCAGGTACTGCTGCTGCGATCGCACTAGCAAAGACTGGACAGACTGTGGCAGTTCTAGAGCGCTCACGCTACGAGACAACACGAGTCGGAGAAACCTTAGCACCAGCAGCCCGTGTATTGCTCTCGGAACTGGGAGTGTGGGAGCGTTTTCACATAGATGGTCATCTCCCCTCTCCTGGTATTATTTCCGCTTGGGGTAGTGAAGAACTCTACGAAAACGACTTCATTTTCAATCCTTATGGATGTGGGTGGCATCTTGACCGTCGTCGTTTCGATGCAATGCTTGCTTTAGCGGCAAAAGAGGTAGGAGCAAGTGTTTACCTATCTACACGAGTTGTCACTTGTACTCAGCAGCCATCTGGTTGTTGGTGGATTGAGGCTTTGTGTGATGGTCTACCAATAAGTTTCCAAGCAGACTTTTTGGTGGAAGCAACTGGGCGAACCAGTTCACTTGCAGGTAAGCCTGCAACAAAAAGAATGATTTATGACAAACTCGTGGGAGTCATAAAGTTTTTAACAATTAATTCTCCCATCCTTGCCTGTGACTGTCGCACCTTAGTGGAAGCCAGCAACGAAGGTTGGTGGTATTCTGCTGTTTTGCCCAACAACAATCTTGTTGTTGCCTATATGACAGATACCGATTTACTTCCTAGAAAGAGTATTCCTTTGGCTGATTTTTGGCAGGAATGCCACGGCAAGGTTCCTCACACGCAAGCACGTGTGGAATCTTGCCTTTGGAACTCCAGTTTTCATACTGTTGCAGCTTTTAGCTATCGCAGGAATTGTGTTGCCGATAATCAGTGGCTTGCAATTGGGGATGCTGCATCTGCTTTTGATCCACTCTCATCTCAAGGAATTTATAAGGCGCTGCAATCTGGTATTGCTGCTGCAAGAGTTATCAAGGCAAGCCAAAGCAATTGTCAAGCGTCGCTAAAGGAATATGCTGCTCATGTGGAAAAGAGTTTTGCAGAATATCTGCAAATGTGGGCAGCATATTATAACAGAGAAAGACGTTGGTCCGATTCTGTCTTCTGGCAGCGACGCCAAACTGTACCTGCAAAATGAACAAGCACCTGCAAGCAGAAACGCTCTATTCGCAGGTTCGCCACCTAAACCACAATTCCAGCTATCAAAAAATTCACCAATTCTTCAGCAAATGCATCATCTAAGGGTGCATGCTTTAACAGCAACCGATACCAAACCGGACCATAAATCGCATCAATCACCAATTCCAAATTCAAGTCTGGGCGTAGTTCGCCTCTATTGACACCCCGCTCTAAAATCGTCCGCGTCGCTGCTCTGCGACATTTAATAAACTGCTCACGAAACGCCTCTGCTAAGTTGGCATCCAATTGCGCCTCAGCAATCAGTCCAGTGACAGCAGTACCCGCTGTCGTGGTTGTTAGCACTACAAAGAGTTGTCGTAAAATTTGATACAAGTCTTCTCTCACCGAACCTGTATCAGGTGTGGGAATATTCTGTGCCGTTTGATCTGAATATGCTTCCATAATCACCGCCGCCTTAGAAGACCACCAACGGTAGATGGTTTGTTTGCCGACTCCAGCACGGGCGGCGATCGCCTCAATACAAATCTCTCGATAGCCTTTTTCCTCTAATAACTCAGCAGTCGCCTTGAGAATAGCTTGATGTGAACGATAATTCCGCCTGCGAGTGGTAGGCGCTTTGCACACAGAAATTGTTTTCTCTGTGTTCTCTAGTAGTTGTGACATAGACGCAGACTCCATTTTGCAAGCTTTTCGTTTAGACGGTACGATTTGTCTCGTTATCTATTGACAAGACGATACGGTTCGTTTAAATTAAAGATAACAAGGTTATGGCAATAAATTCAAACCAAATACAGGAGTTGAATTATGAAAAGTTTAATTGTTGGGGGTTTATCTCTGATACTCATATCTACTGCTAATATGCCTACACTGCGAGCCGAGACTACTGCATACAATCCTGCGGCTTCTGGCAAAACTCAGTCCTATCTGAGCACAACACCTGTCAATCTTGTGAACTTGGCTTATCAAGGTTACTTGCAAGACCAAGGTATCCCTAGTTACAACGACTTGATAACGGCTTATCGTGAAAAACAAATCAGTGCAGAGGATATTGTTAGGAGTGGCGTTAAGTCTAAAAGACTGCCAGAGCAAGTTCTTTCCGACAAGGGATACATTAACGCTGTGAAGGCTCAACTGGATAATTTCAGAATTTACTAACTTATGAGGTATCTGCCCTCCAAACCATGACAAAAGTGATTGGTTGATTTACGTAGCGAGCCATATTCGGTTTATGGGCAATCCAATCTTGATCAACAAAGGCTTCGTGCATTTCAAGTAATGTCAAATTGACACGACGACCACTATTCACATGGTCGCTGATGAAATGGACGAAGTTTTCAATTGCGATCGCCTTACCCTTAGCACTATCAAAGTGTGTTGGAATGCCCTGAAGCAAGCAGAATGGGTGGTAGTCGATGAGCACAAAGAACCCACCAGGACGAAGAAGGCGCGCTCCCTCAGTATATAAAGCTTGCAAATCTGGTAGATGACAAGCCGCTAGTCCAATGAAACTCAAATCGTAGCTATGACTAGGGAGAGAAGACTGAATAACATCAGTGGCGTATACTTGCTCATAAACTTGCTTTGCCGCAGCATACTGTAGCATTGCAGGGGAAGAGTCTACGCCGTGAATGTAACGAATCCCTTGACTGTGCAACCATAGACCAATTCGCCCAGTCCCACACGCTAGGTCAACAACGGTTTGTATGGATTTCCAGTTTACAGTCTCCAGTTTTGCCAACAAAGGAATATCTAACTGTTCATCAACAGTATGATCGTACGTGTGCGACCAAAGTTCGTATCCAGCGTTCGCATCCAAAGTCGTGTAATGGCGTGTATCGTACACTGCGAAAGGTTTTGTCATTGTGTACGCTCCTTAAGAAACAAGGGCTTGAGCGAATTTTGTATCAATTGCCTGATTCCAGTTCGGCTCTTGTTTGATCAGTCCCAAACGAGCCAGCAGTTTAGCTTGTCTCACAAGCTCGTTTTAGTCAAACTAGTGCTGTTAATTAACCCTCGAAGTTAACCCAACCTGATACGAAGGCTTGGTGTAAGATGGCGATGATTTCACAAGTGCGGGCAGATTTCTCCTCAAGCGCGACTCCAAAGGGAACAAACTCCTGCGGCTTATTTTTAGCACCTGAACCTACACCCAACCGTACCCGACCTCTTGACAACACATCTAGCAGCGCTGTGTCTTCTGCAAGCCGTAGGGGGTGATAATAGGGAGCCTTTACAATCGCACTACCCAGTCTAATTTGCTGAGTTATTGCGCTAAGGCGAGCTAAAAATAGCAGTGGTGAGGGCAAGCGATCGTAAAGAGCAAAATGATGCTCTGCTAGCCAAATGGCATCGAAACCGAGCTTATCCGCAGCAATAGCCTGAGCTTCTACGTCGCGGTATAACTCAGTCAACTGTTTCGGTGGCAGCACATCAAAGTTATAAAAGAGAGAGAACCGCATCGTTCTAGTTCACATAAATCGCACTATCTAAAACCTTCGTCCGACTACCTATTGAGCTAGTATGAGCTAGCTTGTATAATATACGGTAAATCGGTCGGAATTTGTTATATTAAAATAATATTTGCACACCTACTTGCAAAAAGCAAGACGGGTTCATAGTTAATTTGGGGCAACGAAACTCAATCCTGACCTTACGCCTTTTCAACTCAACATACAATTCTTAATAGGAGCGCTTTAGTAGTGACTTACTCATCATTCTCAAGCCGCTTACCCAGGCTCACAACATCATCAACAGCATATCCCAAATGCTGATAAAACTTGATAACTCCACTATTTGTAGTTCGCACGAGCAAATTAATTTTAGGGCAACCCGCTTCACGAAGCAGACGTTCGGCTTTTAGCATCATTAACCGTCCAATTCCTTGGCGCTGATATTCAGGGGCAACTGCTAGGTAATTAATCCAACCTCGATGCCCTTCATATCCTGCCATGATTGTCGCTACAAGTTCTTGCCCAAATACACCGACCAGAAAAAGATGCGGTTGTACAGACAGCTTTCGGGCAATGTCCTTTTTCGCATCATTCCACGGACGAGTTAAACCACACCGCCTCCATAAGGCGATGACTGCGGACTCATCAGAAAGTTCAAAAGCTCGGATTTCTATATCTAACATACTAATGCCCGACTTTTCATTAAACCTCTAGCAAAAGTCAAATTTGGAGAAAATGAAACCACAGATTACAGCGCTTTTCAACTAAATAAACCACGCTTTAGGGGCAAAGGCTAGCCTTTGCCCCTACAAAAATCTGTGGTTCAATTAGCTGAAAATAGCTGTAACAGTAAATAAAAAACGTAGTCGCCCCAGAGTTGCGCCAAAAATTATAAAGGGTAGGCTGAAAACCCCGCCTGGCTTTACCAACAAATGAGCGTAGCGAAATTTGTTCAGCCAGGGGAGTGTCAAACGGTGATGAGTGGAGTGGGTCTGAACCCGTACAATTAGAACCCATCGTTGCTTACAAGTTAAGCAGTATGCGGTTGATTAAATTAGATAACAATAAATCTTTACCGAGTTGTCAGCTGTATCGCCAGTATTTTCAACCGATGTTCCTGACTGCGGCAAGCTAAGTATTACCTGAAACCTTGGATACGAGTCATTTATAATGATATTTTTCAACTTTTAATTTTGCAGTTATTTAAGGTTGATTGCGGACAGCGATCGCCTCCGACAGGTACTTCGTGCCATTGCGACTATGCCGCAGTGGTCAATATCTTGTACTCTGATATCTAATGGTGAAGCTGTCATGCTTCAAAAATAGAATGTTTTGCGATTGCACCTGCGGAATGTGGGTTGAATAGCAGTTGATTCATGGTTGCGTTGCCAAGGAGGAAGAGATGGTTCAGGAATTCACCAACCAAAGTTTTTCAGTACCAAAATCAATCTTGGATGCCAGTCGAGAAGAACTCATTGACAAAATGCAAATTGACGGAGAATTACCTAATGATTTGCAAGGTCACGTTTTTATCGTTGCACCAGTCGGCACTATTGATTCTAACGGTCTCCCACCCAAAGACGGAAGCACATACCTGAATGGTGACGGAATGATTTTTCGACTGGACTTTGATCAAAAAGGAGAAGTTACTTGGAAGACACAGATTGTTAAGCCACCAGATTACTTCTTTGACATAAAAACACAAAATCAAAAGTTGTTGAAATTCCGCAATTTTGGTATTTTGAGGTTTTCCTTAGTGTTTGGTTTTCGCAATGAGTTAAATACAGCTTTTCTACCCATGAAATTTCCTGGGGACTTAAATGAGCGTCTGTTAATAACTTATGATGCGGGTCGTCCTTACGAAATTGATACAGAAACACTAGAGGTAGTGACTCCAGTTGGGGAAAGGAAAGAATGGCAAGCAGTGACGAAACTGCCGTATCGCTTTCCACCGATTTTAAGTACTGCACATCCTGTTTTTGATACCTACACGCACCAAATGTTTACCGTTAACTACGGTAGATCTTTGAGTAATATTTTAGGAAGAAAAGAGGCGAATGACTATATTAATCTCCTTGAAGAACATCAACAGCAACAGCGACAAAAATATGCTCAACTACATACTAATTTCTTGAAACAGCTAATATCTAAAGCCGATGTAATTACTCATGGTGATTTCGTCCATCTGCTCTGTTGGGATGGTACAGGTAGTTTGCAACGATGGAAGCTAGTCAACCCCGATGGTTCACCTGTCAGTATTAAGCAAAGTATGCATCAAATGGGGATAACTGAAGATTATGTCGTGCTCATGGACACTTCCTTTATTACTGGAATTGAGCAGCTGATTAACAATCGTTTGCCAACTAGTTTAGACGCTCATTCAGAAGAGGCAATTAGAAAATTATTAAAACGTAAGCCTTCACCTGATTCCACTCTCTATATTGTGTCCCGTCATGATCTGCAAGAGGGACAAGATTCAGTTGTCGTGAAGAAGATAACCATTCCTCGTGAAGCTTGCCATTTTCTAGTTGACTACAGAAATCCCGATAATAAAATTACACTTCACATTGCACATATTTGTGCTTGGAATGTTGCCGAATGGATACGTAGATATGATACCTCGCCTTATGACCAGAAGCCTCTACCGCAACATCTACATGGAATGCAACAATGTGAGTTAGATATCAGCGTTATGGGACGCTACGTTATCGACCTTAGTAACCAAGAGCCAACAATTGAATCTAAACTTATCACTCATGACACTTGCACTTGGGGAGCAGGGCTATTCACTTACCTTGATAGATTACCTTCATCGGGTACAACTCCAGAAAAGCTAGACAATATCTACTGGGTTTCTTTAGGACTTTGGAAGGATTTGGTAACTGATTTTATTTGTGATCTGTACAGAGATTATCCATACAGACAAAAGCCATTGGACGAAGTTCTTGAACTTGCCAGGAATTCTGCTAAACCCTCTTGCTTGTTCAGACTACACACTTCATCAAATGAGGCAATGGAAATCCCTGATTATTACGCGTTTCCTAAAGAACACATAGCGGTTTCGCCGCAGTTTGTGCCACGCAGTGAGGGTGAGGAAAGTTCAACAAACGGTTACATTGTATGTGTCGTTTCCACTCCAAAGCGCAATGAAATCTGGATTTTTGATGCGGAGAATCTGCAGCAGGGACCATTATGTAAGTTGTATCATCCTAACCTGAACTTTGGGTTTTCATTACACACAACATGGTTGAAGAATATTAGTTCCCGCCAGGCTAGCTACAAGGCTCAGTTGACGCGTGATCAGCGCTCTTTAATCGACAATACGCTCTCCTTTCTGGAGACAGATTTATCCTCGATTACAAAGGATGAAAAAGACGAGATCGAAAGAGAAATTGATGATATAGATGTTGAGTAATCAACGAACACAGACTTTGAGAAGAGTGTGCGTTGGCAAAGATTTAGTAGACTGGTGAAAGTTGATTTTTAAGTGCTAGCAAAAGAATCTACAGGTTAAGGTTCTTCCAGCCTAGTTTTTTCCAAAGTTATCATTGTCATTGTAATTATAAAAATATTATAAAAAGGAGCCAGGTATCTCCCTCCTTTTTATAGTATTTGTATAGTTATCTAAGATTGCTTCTCTAACCTAAAAAGTCATCATAATTAGACTTCCAGGATACGAAATAAAAGAAAAGGTTTACGAAGAAGTCAAAATAGCCCTTGAGCGGGGCAGGGCTGTTTCATTCGATAAGGAGGGAGGATTTTTAAAAAGTAAAAAGAGAAAAGTAAAAAGTAAAAAGAGAATCCCCATAATTAAAATTAGGGCATTTTTGTTGCGGACGCCTTTTTTTCTCGCACTATGTGTCTCGAAAAAAATCTTTTTTGGTTTTCCATAAATAAATTTAGGGGCTTGAAACCGTTTTTTCTTTTTCTTTCTTTTGCCTTTTAACTTTTAACTTTTGCCTTGTTCGGTCAATATCAAAGCGCGATGATTTTTGAGACAGAAATGATGGAAAACCTACATTTAGACTCAGGAAAATCAGAGCGATACGCCGCTAGAAGTTTGCCCTTTGGGCAATGGCGCTCAAGTAACCCTTGACATTATGAGCCTTTGAGGGAATGAAACAGCCCTGCTCTTGTAGGGGGAAATGAGGGGGGTACACACAGATAAATAACTAGTGTTAATCTGTCTGCATCTGTGGTTCTGTCTATCTTTAAATCATCCTTTTGCAAGAAGTTTATTCAAATAAGTGTGTTACCTGACCAAAACTGCGTTATCTAATTTATTCATTACTTATTTTAAAAACTTAGTCGAACAATTGCTGTAACCTTTGAAAGTTCAAATCCGAGTAGGCACTGACAATTAAATCTGCACTCGATAAATTCTGCTTGTTATGTTTCAATCCAGCAAATCCTACACATTTCATCCCAGCTTTTTTAGCAGCTTTTACACCATTTTCCGAGTCTTCAATAACGACACAGCGACTTGGATTCACATTCAGGCTTTTAGCTGCTAATAAAAAAATATCAGGTTCAGGTTTTCCTCGCTCAACGTCCTCACCTGAAATTTTGGCACGAAATTTGCTTTGCATTCCAAAGATGTCCAAAATTGTCTTTATTTTTATTCTTGAAGATGAAGATGCCAGAGCCAAAGGAATACCAAATCCTAAAAGCTCATCAATCAATTTTTTAACTCCCTCAATAGGTGCAAGATTACCATGATTTTTGACTTCTTCTACAAAATCATATGTTTCCTTTAAAACACACTCTTCTATTGACAGAGTTAAATTAAATTCACTGATAAGGTATTTCCAGAATGTTGGACTATCACAGCCCCTAAATTGTTCTATGATACTTTCTGTTAATTCAATGCCAAGTTCTCGACAAATTTTTATCAAAGAAATATCGATTAGTGGTTCGCTGTCTAATAAAGTGCCATCCATATCAAACAGTACAGCATCCATAGTTCTGATTATTTATGATTTATTTGGGCTTAGGTTAGAATTCATCTAGTTATGAAAAACATTTTAGCATCACAGGCAGATCTGATAAATCATCAACAATTCCGTCTGAAATTTCTGGCTCTTGCCAACCTAAGTCTTTCTTCCAAAAACTTTTCATCTCGACGCGCTTTGCTCCCATTACATCTGTGTCGGGATGATCTCCAATAAAGACACTTTCATCTGGTGTCACTCCAAGATTGCGTAAAGCACGAAGAAATATTTCAGCTTCTGGCTTGCGGACTCCTTCAACTTCTGAAATCAAAATAGTTTTAAAGTACTTCTCAATACCTAACCCTTGAATCGTACGCCTCTGAAAATCACCAAGACCGTTAGTAATGATTCCAAGTAAATATCCTTGTGTTGTTAAAATATCGAGAGTTTCCAGTAAGTTTGGAAATGGAATACAAGAATGTATGAACTGTGTGTAGTAATCATCTAACAACTCTTGCCAAGAAATAGTTTGCAATCCGAATTCAGAAACGATGGTTTGGTAAACTTTATCTTTCCAAACATAACCCCGGCAATCTAACTCGATAAATCTCGAAACATAATCAGACTTGGGAATCTGCTTTAATTTTGGCGTGAGTCTGTCGTATTGCCTAGCAACAAAATGTTTGATGGAAGCATCTCTATCAAGAAGAGTTCCATCTAAATCAAAGAGTACGGCTCTAATCATTTAACAGAATTCCACTCCACTCTAGACAATGTAACTTGCCTTGATTTCTGCAGTTTGTGTAGCCCGTAGTAAAGGACTAGAAAATACTGCAGAAATCTTTTCTGGCGAAAGCCGATTTGCTAAAGCTTTCGCCTGTTCTATCCCGGCTACAGTTAAGGGATGTTTTACACCTGTATTAGAGAACACATGAAGAGCATTGGCTTTACTTTCACCATGCCGAACAAAATAAACTCGAAAAGGCTTCCCTGACATGGTTTAGCGGTCTTGCCCAGTTGGTCGAATGAGGATTTCGTTGACATTAACGTGCTGTGGCTGAGTAACGGCGTATACTATGGCAGCCGCAATGTCCTCGCTTTGCAGTGGAGTGAGTGATTTGCGACGCTCTTCGCTGGTTTGTCTGGCAACTGGGTCAGTAATGTGGTTATTGATTTCTGTGTCCACTAGACCTGGCTCAATGATGGTAACACGGATGTTATGCTTGTAAACTTCTTGCCGTAAAGCTTCTGAAAATGCGTTGACACCCCACTTAGTCAGATTGTAAACACCCACACCTGCTCGTACTGTCCTACCAGCGACCGATGAGATATTAACTATGTGTCCGACGCCTTGCTCTTTCAAAATGGGAAGAACAGCGTGTGTTGTATACAGCAGTCCTAGGACGTTGATGTCAATCATACGTCGCCACTCTGAAGTATTCCCACCATCAATCTCACCGAGGTATGCAACACCTGCATTATTCACAAGGATATCTACCCGACCAAATTCTGCTTTCGTTTTTTGCACCAGGTTGTTAGCTTGAGTTTCGTCAGTGATATCAGCAACAATGGGCAATGCCTTGCCGCCACTGGCTTCAATGCGTTCTGCCACGGCATTGAGACGCTCAGCACGCCTTGCAGCGATCGCAACGGTTGCACCCTCTTGTGCCAAAGCAATAGCCGTAGCTTCACCTATACCCGCTGAAGCACCAGTAACAATGACAACTTTTCCTTCCAATTTACCTGCCATAGATTGCTGTCAAACTCATGTTAAAGTTGGATTTCGTGCAAGTATTATACTATTGTATTTTTATCGATTTACCGTATTTTAGGTGTTGAGTCTAATTTGGGGTCTTGACAGCGTTTGGTATACCGACGCAAGAGATGGAAGTACGCGATTCATTATACCCTGCCAAATCTCAGAGTTGTCATAACTGCTGCTCCACAAAGAATCAGCGCCGCTAGGCGATAACTTCCCTGGAACCCTGCAACAACTGCCTCAGGGGGAGCAACAGCAACATCTGTACCTGGAGCCAAATTTGCAATCAGCGCTCCAAATACAGCTCCTATCACCGAAACTCCGACGTTAACCCCCAAGGTACGGGACAAAGATAATAACCCAGAGGCAATTCCCAAACGCTCCCGGGGCACCGCTCCCATAACAGTGCTATCGTTAGGTGAGCGGAACAAACCCAACCCAGTGCCAAACACAAGGTAGCGCAGCACATAATCTTGTTCAGTGGTTTGAGCGTCCAAGGTACTAATACCCAGACAACCGCCAATCATCACTCCCAGCCCAATTAAGCACATTGTTCGAGAACCAAAGCGATCTGACAGTGTACCCGCTAGTGGAGCAATTAACCCACTGACGACAGGCGACACCGCCAGCAACAGCCCCACTTTTGAGGTTGGATACTGCTTGACTCGCTCTAGAAAGAAGGGGGTAATGAGCAGCCCACCAGTCAGGACAATGAACACTAGCCAGCCGTTGAGCAAACCTATGCTCAGGCGAGGATTACGAAACATTTGCAACTCTAGAAGTGGTTCCTCCAAAAGAGCTTCAACCAAAAGAAAACTTAGGAGGGCGATCGCCGCAAGCAACAGTAACGACAATGCACTACCACTGCCGAAGCCCTCGCTTTGCCCATAAGTCATGCCTAGTGCAAAATTACTGAGTGTCACCAGAGTTAACAAGGCTCCGAGCAAATCAAAGTGCTGTTTTTCCTTTTTCCGTTCAGAAGGAGGCACAACCGATGCTATGAGGAAACTAGCTATTAAACCCAGCGGTACATTAATGAAGAACAGAATACGCCAGTCAGCCCATCCCAAAAGCAGCCCTCCTACCGAAGGACCAAGGGCAATTCCCAGTGAAACAACACTACCGATTATCCCCACGGCTCGTCCACGCTCCGAGGAAGGGAAGACTTCTGTAATGATTGCCAAACCAAGCCCGGAGAGAAACAAAGCACCCAATCCCTGAAGTGCGCGAAACCCAATCAACCAATCAATGCTGGGTGCCATTCCACACAACAGCGAACTCAAGGTAAATAAAACGAGTCCCCCTAAGTAGAGGTATTTCTTACCCCATATATCACCCAAGCGAGTCGCTCCCAAAACTAAACTGGAGCTAATCAGCTGGTAACCCAGGACAGCCCACTGCGCCCGAGGAAAACTAGTTTGAAAATACTGAACCAGTGTAGGCAAAGCCACGTTAATGATGCCCACATCGAGAGTAGACATGAATACCCCAAGACCGATACTGAACATCACCAACCATTTTCGAGAGGCAGCTAAAGTTTGGGGTTTTGCTTGTAAGTCCGGCAATCTTCAGCCTCCTCGATTCCTAAATTTAGGTTGATTAATAATTTCTATACGTAATATTATGCGTGCTTTACTCCGCAGCCAGTTTAGCAATAAACACTTCAGGAACCGACAATCGGCCGTAGAAAGCCTTCGCTCGCACAAAAATGATGTTCTCCAAACGAGCAAGATTCAAAACCGAGAGTTTCAACCAGTTGCACATCAGCTACAGTTTGGGCAAAAAATTCCTTGTCTGCAATTCCAGGAGATGCCCACATTTGATGGAAAAGCCCAATATCCATATATAGTACTCTCTGCTTAATAGGGATGTTAAGAGGTAGAAAAATTCAAAATTGGCAATTCAATATTGAAAAAATAATTTTCAATTGTCACTCATCCACACCATCAATCGACAAAACTTTTGCTTTTATTTTCTGGTATTTGCTTGAATTTAAGCTTAAAAAAAATGATATTAATTCCTCAAAATTACTAAAATTAATCTATATAAATTTTCCTAATTTAAATAAATGAGATGCTACACTTGCTTTTTATTTCTCTTCTAGAGAACATAAAAAGATACTTCGTAATTTTATGACTAATTACGAATCATAGCGCTGCCGTTCAACTTACTCATTTTAAATACGGTAAATTGGTCGGCAATAGGTAATTTGCTTGATAGGTAGAACTTTATCACCGTTAGTTGCGAAAAGCAAGCAGGATGAATCCAAGTCAGTGTTTATTTAAATTGTAGATTGTTGACAATATACAATATTGTAGATAAAGTCTGAGTATGAGTAGTTTGCGTCACTGACCCCACCCTAAAAGGGATGGGGCTTGAAAGAAGAAAACTCACCACTTTCTGAATTCAGGACTAAACCAGTGTCTAGACAACTAGCCCACACGTTGCAAACGTTCTTGTTGGGGCTGAACCAACTAGCATGGTAACTCGTAGGACGGAAGAATGCTTCCCTAGTTTTTCTCCACTCCGTTGGTCAGCGTCGAAGGGAAATACATACCTAGCGATAGGATTTATCGTAAATGTTCGTACCAGTCGTAGATTCAAACAATCGACCCTTGATGCCAACAACACCTAGTCGAGCAAGGCGTTGGATTAAATCAGGTAAGGCTACACCATTCTTTAGAAAAGGAGTGTTTTGTGTTCGACTCAACGTAGAACCATCAGACCGCAATTATCAACCCGTTGCGGTAGGAGTTGATCCAGGTTCTAAGCGTGAAGGTTTTACGGTAAAGTCCAAGTCTCATACCTACCTCAACGTCCAAACTCATGCCGTAGATTGGGTCAAGGACCATGTAGAAGTTCGTCGAAATATGCGACGCGCTAGACGGTTCCGCAAAACACCGTGTCGTCAAAACCGTGCCAACCGACTTGTCAACAAAGAGAAGCTACCACCATCCACGAAAGCTCGTTGGCAGTGGAAATTACGTATTTGCAAGTGGTTAGCCTCAATGTTTCCTGTTACTACTTTTGTAATTGAAGACATCAAGGCAAGAACCAGGTTCGGGGCGCGTAAGTACAACGCGATGTTTTCTCCCTTAGAAGTGGGTAAGCAGTGGTTTTACCAAGAACTACAGCTTATGGCAATCCTAGAAACCAGAGAGGGATTTGAGACGTATTCTATGCGCCAAGAATTAGGACTGAAAAAGTCCAAAAACAAACTTTCAAACAAGTTTGATGCTCACTGTGTTGATTCATGGGTGCTAGCTAACTCGGTTGTCACGGGACAGGTCAAGCCTGATAACACCGCGTTAATTGAAATAGTACCTTTGGAATTCTATCGCCGCCAGTTGCACCGATTGCAACATCAAGCGGGACACGTCCGATCTCGGTACGGCGGGACAATGAGCGCTGGACTGAAACGTGGATCAATCGTCAAACATCCCAAATATGGGTTCTCTTATGTTGGGGGTTGGCAAGAATCTCCGACAAAAAAAGACCCAAAAAGAAAACTCATTAGCTTGCACGATATTACTTCGGGCAAAAGATTGACTCAAAATGCATTACCCACAGATTGTAAGTTTTTGTCTTATAACTCGTGGCGCGTTGCTAATTAATTATAAAGCCGTCCTACAAGGACGGGGCAAGAGACCCAGGAGTTTCGATGAAAGGGAAGCAACCCAAGTCTGTCGTCGTTCCTCGGAGCTTAGATGTTCAGGCGGCTGATGTCATTCGAGAACAAATTCTCGATGGTACACTTGCACCGGGGAGTCGTTTGCTAGAAATTAACCTGGCAGAGCAATTTAATCTCAGTCGAGCGACTATACGCTCGGCATTACAGCAGTTAACCTATGAAGGCTTGGTTGTACAGTTACCCTATAAAGGTTGTACTGTTTCGGGACTGAGTTCGCAGGATGCTTGGGAGCTATACACGCTGCGGAGTGCGCTTGAGAGTCTGGCGGCGGGACTGGCGGCTGTTGCAATAACACCGAGTCAGGCAAAAGAGCTTAATGCTGGCTTGCAACAGTTAGTCAAAGCTGTCCAGAAGGGGAATTGGAGCCAAATCGCTGATGCAGACTTTGCCCTGCATAAGGCAATCATTCAACTTGCTGGTCATCGTCGATTACAGGAGCAGTACAAAATTGTTGAACAGCAAATCCGTCTTTACATTATTTCCTGCAACGCAATACATCCAGATTTGGATGACATTGTAGAGCAGCACCGGAAATTAGTAAACGCAATTTGCTCAGGCGATGATAAGAGTGCGGAGCAAATTGCCCGAGACCACAATATTGACGGTAAAGCACTGGTGGAACATCTACGGGCAATAGAAAAACAAAATTTAGAGCAAACAAAGTAAAGTATTGAATGAGGAAATAGACACCATGATTGACCTAAACCAATATGAAATCTTGACTTTTGACTGCTATGGAACCCTGATTGATTGGGAAAAAGGAGTGCTGGACGCGCTGCAACCAGTTTTCTCAAGCCATCAGATTCAACTGAGTGAGAACGAAATCCTTGAGTGGTTCGCTCGCTTTGAATCCGATCTGGAGCAGGGAGAGTACCGCAAGTATAAAGATGTTCTGAGAGGGGTTGTACAAAAGTTTGGGGAGCAGTTTGGATTTACGCCTTCTGCCACACAATTGAATGCGCTTGCTGATTCTATCAAGGACTGGCAACCATTTCCTGATACAGTTGAAGCCCTGAAGACACTGAAACAGCAATTCAAACTGGCAATCATTTCCAACGTTGATGATGAGCTGTTTGCTTTGACAGGCAAGCACTTGCAAGTTGAGTTTGATGAGATTGTAACCGCCGAGCAGGTGAAAAGCTACAAGCCTTCACTGCAAAATTTTCGAGTGGCGCTTGAAAAAATTGGACTACCCTCTGAAAAAGTTTTGCACGTTGCTTGTAGTGTTTACCACGACATTGTTCCGGCAAATTCCTTAGGGTTATCGACAGTTTGGGTGAACCGCAGACTAGGTCAAGAAGGTTCTGGAGCTTATCTACCTGCTCAAGGTAAAGCAGATTTGGAAGTGCCAGATTTAAAAAGTTTAGCTGCAATTGTTGACAACACTGTTTTCTCACCAAAGTGATGACCTTCTCACAATTCCTCTGGTGGTAGGGCAATGAATCCGGTTTTCACTCCACGCTTGAATCCAGCCCGCTCATAGAATTGCAACGTCTCCTCGCGTTTTGAGCCAGTTAGAAGCATGACTTTGTAACACTGTTGCTGCCATGCAATACTCAAGGCATAACGCAGTACCTGCGTACCAAATCCCTGTCGTCGATGATCCGGGTGGGTGACAACATTTTCGATAATGCCGTACGGACGTGCGCCGCGCGTCAGGTTGGGAACGATGGTTAAGTTACACGTCGCTACTAACTGACTACCAATGTCAGCAACGATGTAGTACAAGCGTGGATCGCATAAGATTGTGTCCCACACCTGTACTACATCGCCAGTGGGTAGAGGTGCATCGACGGGATGGAGGTGGTGATACAACTCCAGAAGTTGTGGAAGTTCGTCGCGTGTAATAAGGCGAATGGTGATTGTTGTGTCTGGCAAATGAGGAAGGCTGCTTGATTGTGGTTTTGCTCTGCACATGGTGTGCTTTGCTTTTAGCGCTGAGTTTGATCAAGGCTCTCATGTGAGAGTGCAGCAATGATATCAGCAAGGTGTTTTTGATGACCGTTACTACTATGATTTTGGGTATTTTCCTCAGGCGTTTGCTTACCTAACGATGTCTCTTTCACAAGTTCGTAAATTTCTGCTGCTCCCTTGAACGTAAGTTCTGTTAGCCCTACACTACCAAAAGTGGCTGCTATCTCTTCCATCTCACCAACCCAACGGTGTGCTTTCGGTGGCATCGTCGGTATGGCACGAATTAGCCAATCAAGCAGATTTTTTTGGCTGAGAGACAGTTCATCCCACAACACGTCTTCCAAGTTAAGTCGATGCGCTGAAATGAGTAATTCTGTCCCAATTGCTATCAGCCCTTTGGTAAGTGCAGCATAGGACATCTTCAGCCCCGAAGCTTGACCAATCTCATCACCAATCACGCGGATATCTAGTCCATAATCCCGCAGTTGTTCTAGCTCATACGCCTGTACTCCCGACACATACATTCGGGTACGATTTGGCACGCGTGGAGGTGGACCAATAATGGATGCATCAACAAATTGTCCGCCTGCTGTCTGGATGATTTGCTCAATTTGTTTGACTTTGTAGGGTGCGATCGCATTACAGTCAGCATACAAGATACTTTTACCAACCTCTTGTATCACCTCAGCGACCTGCGCTGCTGCTTGAGGCGCTGCTGCGGGAACCAAAACTGAGAGTATCAAATCAGATTCGACAACCAAGCGCTTAAGCGAGCCAACATCCTCAATTTTTGCTTCAGATGCTAATTGTCGAGTCCTTTGACTACGCTCATCAAGAGCTGCAACCGTCCTTAACCCGTGTTGATTCAGCACAGAGGCGATCGCCTGTCCCATATCACCAGGGCTTAAAATACCAACAGTTTGAATAGGCATATTTTTACTCAAGTAAACATTAATTTTTATCAAGTGCAAGAAGTGATCTCGCCTCGTCTGCTAACTCTAGAGCAGAAGTAATAAGGGACAGGGGGTGGTTCAATAGTCCATAGTTACCGCCAACAGGAATCCAAATTCCGTAGCGTGGTTCAGACATAGCTGTTTCACCCTGGTTCTAGAATTTTAAGGGAGTCTTTGGGGCTTTTTAAAGAACTAATTTTAAATAAGCGGTAAGCTTACCGGGATACCGTACTATATTAAATACGAAAATCGCACAGATAGCAGGAAAAAGCAAGAGACGCTGTCAAGTTTACAAGACATGAAGGTGGATAATTGCTTTGATAATAAGCTGTTTATCTTAAATTTGTAGTTTCTTTAAGGAACAGATAAATGATTATAGACCCTTATCAGATCGACCCGCGAAACAGCTACCAATTACTTATCGGTTCAATTGTACCCCGACCGATCGCCTGGGTTTCAACGATCGCACCCGATGGAACACCTAACGTTGCGCCTTTCAGTTTCTTTATGGGCGTGACAGGTAATCCACCGACTTTAGCTATTTCTTGCGGTTCGCGGCGCGGTGCTGGCAAAAAGGATACTTTGGCGAATGCAGAGTCGTCAGGAGAACTGGTGGTTAATGTGGTTGTCGAAGAAATAGACGAACAAATGAACACCACCAGTGCAGAATTTCCGCCAGAGGTGAACGAGTTTCAAGAGGCGGGACTGACTCCCGTTCCCTCCGTGAAAGTACGTGCGCCGCGAGTTGCTGAGTCACCAATTAATATTGAGTGCCAAGTGAAACAAGTGATTTATGTAGGAAACGAGAGCAGCCCATCTGGTTTAATTATTGCTGAGGCATTGCTGTGGCACGTACGCGATGATTTACTGACACCGCAAAATACCATAGATGTCTCGAAACTCCATGCGATCGGTCGCCTTTCTGGAAACTGGTATACTCGCACAAGAGATTTGTACGAGATTGCTCGCCCGACTTATCAGCCTCCAAAAACCTGAGAGATAGCGTCTTTTGCAAAAAATTTGACATTGGGCAACAAGAGTTTATCAAGACAATGCATTGCCAGTATAGATCGCTCGCTTTTGCAACCATCTGAGAAACAATAGAGTTTATCTTAGTCTTTATTGAGTAGAGGAGAAAATTGGTCAATGTTGAAGCGTAAATGGCGGTTGTTACTGCTAGCTACTTTACCTCTGGTCTTTTCACTGAATGCTTGCGCTGGACAATCAGGAGGAAGTAGTGGAAGTCGGTTGGATACAATCAAAAGCCGTGGCAAGGTTATCTGCGGTGTCAGCGGACAATTACCAGGATTTAGTTTTGTGAAGCCTAACGGTGAATATGCAGGGTTAGATGTGGATGTTTGCCGTGCGATCGCCGCAGCACTCTTTGATGATCCCAAAAAAGTAGAGTTCCGCAACTTAAACGCCAAAGAACGCTTTACAGCGGTCCAGACTGGCGAAGTAGACATCCTCAGCCGGAATACCACTTGGACAATTAGCCGAGATACCTCTGTGGGTCTGGAGTTTGCTCCTGTGGTTTTTTACGACGGTCAAGGCATAATGGTGAAAAAAAGTAGCAATATTAAAAAGCTGGAAGACCTCAAAGGCAAATCCATTTGCACCCAGACAGGAACCACCAACGAACAAAACCTATCAGACCAAATGCGTTCTCGGGGTATTGAGTACAAGCCTCTCGTCTTTGAAGATGTTAACACTACCTTCACTACCTACGAGCAAGGTCGCTGTGAAGCCGTAACCTCAGACCGTTCTCAATTAGTTTCCCGGCGCACCACCCTCCCCAAACCAGATGAGCATCTTGTTTTCGATGTCGTGTTGTCGAAAGAACCCCTAGCACCAGCTGTTGCCAATGGGGACTCTAAATGGTTTGATGTGGTGAAATGGACTGTATTTGCTCTAATTAATGCCGAAGAACTGGGAGTTAATTCCCAAAATGTTACCCAATTAGCCACCAGTTCTAACCCTGAAGTGAAGCGCTTATTAGGTACAGAAGGCGACCTTGGAAAAGGCATCGGTTTGACAAACGACTTCGCATCTCGCATTATTAAACACGTAGGCAATTATGGTGAAGTTTACGAGCGGAATTTAGGGAAAAATTCTGAATTGAAACTGGATAGAGGTCCAAACAAGCTTTGGAATAAAGGTGGTATTCTTTATGCTCCCCCCTTCCGATAAAGAAGTCATTAGTCAAATACTTTTGACTAATGACTCATAATTAAGGACTAAAGACTTCCATTTCATTCCCTTATAAGCAGCAGTTAGGATGTTCATTAGCAGTCAGTTTCTTAATGCGTGAATTTTGAATTGCCTATGACTCCCATTTGGCGCAACCGACGGTTTTTTCCTGTTGTCGGTCAGTTAATAGCTGTGTTCATAGTTGCTACTTTAGTAGCGATACTATGGCACAACCTGACCTACAATTTACAGCGACTCGGAATCCAACTGGGATTTGATTTTCTACAATCCCAAGCATCGTTCAACATTGGCGAAACTCCAATTTCTTACCAGCCCTCTGACCCCTATAGCCGCGCTTTATTAGTTGGGCTGGTGAACTCCCTAAGAGTCACAGTTTTTGGCATCATTCTGGCAACAATTGTTGGCATAATCGTGGGAGTGGCGCGGCTATCAGATAACTGGTTAGTGCGTCAGCTAGCTCTAGTGTATGTAGAAACCTTACGCAACACACCCTTACTTCTGCAATTGTTCTTTTGGTACTTCGCCGTTTTCCTAAGTCTACCAAAAACAGAAAATCAAATTTCTCTGCTTGGGTTTATAAATATTAACAACCGGGGGGTCACCCTTCCTTTTGGGATACAATTTTCCCCCGAATTATCAACACTTATTCTGGGATTGACGCTGTACTCTGGTGCCTTCATTGCCGAAATTGTTAGAGCTGGCATTTTGTCAGTACCTAAAGGACAATGGGAAGCAGCACGAGCAATAGGTCTAAAGCCTGGGTTAGTATTGCGGCTAGTGATTTTCCCCCAAGCTTTGCGGCTGATTATTCCGCCACTAACAAGTCAATATCTTAATATAGCCAAGAATTCTAGTTTAGCCATTGCGATTGGCTACCCCGATATTTACCTTGTTGCCTCCACCACTTTTAACCAAACAGGGCGAGCCGTAGAAGTTATGCTGTTAATTATGGTTACTTATTTAACCATCAGCCTAACCGTCTCCTTAGTGATGAATTTATTAAACCGTAGCGTGCAACTTAAGGAGAGGTAAACTACCCACCACCAACTGCTAAAAGTAGTATGATGGGGGCTTTAAAAGCCTAGAGTTTACCCGACTAAGTGTTAAATCACTACGATTTTTAGGTCATCTCACCTACAGATACGTTCGCGCAAGCGTGCCGATAGGCATAGCCAGTCTGTAGCTCTGAGGTCAACGATTAAACAAGCATATTGGGGAGGCAGAGTGCGTTGGTGAGCCAGCGCCCTTTGGAGGGTTTCCCGACAGCAGGCGACTGGCGAAAGGGTTTCCCGACTTAAAGCACCTGCCGTTTGAAGCTAGTGTCGTTGGCGCAAAAAGCCTTTAAATCATTGTCCAGGCTAACTTTACCCGCAAGGAGGGACATCTGTCCAAAGTGTTAGTAATTGATTCAGAAAAACGACAGTTAAACCCAATTCATCCAGCACAGGCTAGGCAGTTATTACGAAACAAAAAAGCAGCAGTTTATAGGCGATTTCCTTTTACTTTGATTCTCAAAGAATCACGTTCTGATTCTCCTGTCTCACCACTTAGATTAAAGATTGAACCTGGAGCAAAAACTACGGGATTAGCTTTAGTTAACGATATCACAGGCGTTGTTATTTTTGCTGCTGAGTTAAAGCATAGAGGTTTTACAATTAGGGATGCTTTAACCTCCAGAAGACAATTAAGACGCAGTAGAAGAAATCGCAAAACCCGCTATCGCAAGCCACGTTTCTTAAATAGAACACGTCCTCAAGGTTGGTTAGCCCCAAGTTTGCAAAGTCGAGTTGACAATATCAAGATTTGGGTTGAGAAGTTACGTAAATTTGCACCCATTGAAGCTATTAGTCAAGAACTAGTACGTTTTGATATGCAATTGATGCGTAATCCAGATATTCAAGCTAAGGAATATCAACAAGGTACTCTTGCAGGTTACGAGACAAGAGAGTACCTGTTAGAAAAGTGGGACAGACAGTGTGCTTATTGCGGAGTTAAAGATGTTCCACTTCAAATAGAGCATATTCACCCAAGAGCTAAAGGAGGTTCTAATTCAATCACAAACCTGACCTTGAGTTGCGAGAAATGTAATACAAAGAAAGGTACTAAAGATATTAAAGAGTTTCTCAAAAAAGACCCGTCTAGATTAGAGAAAATCCAAAGCCTTGCAAAAAGACCCTTGGCAGATGCAGCAGCAGTCAACACAACTAGATTTGCGTTACTATCCGTTTTAAAAGCAACTGGTTTACCAGTAGAAACGGATTCTGGTGGGCTAACAAAGTTTAATCGTAACCAGCAAAACTTAAAAAAATCTCATTGGCTTGACGCTGCTTGTGTTGGTAAGTCAACACCACTTTTAAATATCAAAGGTGTTAAACCTTTGCTAATTACAGCTAATGGTCACGGTACACGTCAATCATGTCGTACAGACAAATTTGGCTTTCCAAATCGCCATTGTTCAAGAACTAAGTTTCACTTTGGTTTTCAAACTGGCGATATTGTCAAAGCTGTTGTCACGAGTGGTAAGAAAGTCGGCGAATACGTTGGAAGAATCGCGACTCGTGCAACAGGAAGTTTCAATATCTCGACTAAAAATGGACTGGTTCAAGGAATTTCGTACAAGCATTGCAAACATATTCACAAAAAGGACGGTTACTCGTATGCATTCTAAGAGATTAGAAATGCAAGGGCTGTCCCCACTCGCTTTGTTTGCACTCTCAAGAATTAGTCGGGGAACGTCTCACAATTTCCCCTCCATTCCTCTCACCGCTGAACGGAGTACCGTTATAGCGGGAGTCTCCTGGAGGTAGTAGATGAGTTTTCTTAAAAGTCAAAAACCAACTATTTTACAATGGCTACACAAAAATCTGTTTAACAACTGGTACAACAGCATTCTCACAGTTGTTTGCCTCTGTTTGCTGTTTTTTGGTATCAAAGGTATCTTGACTTGGGTCTTGACTCAAGCAAAATGGCAAGTCATCAAAGCTAACTTCTCTTTATTTTTTGTTGGTCGTTTCCCGCAGGAACTTTATTGGCGACTGTGGCTTGCACTCTTGATTATCCTCGGTCTCGCTGGCTTGTCCTGGGGAACTCTCACGAAACGCTTACCCCGTAGGTTGAACAGTTGGCTACCCCTTGGGTGGGCGCTTTCCTTCCCAATCATCCTGTGGCTTATTGGCGGTGGCTTTGGACTGCAACCCGTAGAAAGCGGTTTGTGGAATGGTTTGCTGCTCACTTTGGTGACGGCGCTGGTTAGTATTGTTCTCTCTTTTCCTTTGGGTGTTTTACTAGCGTTGGGGCGTCAGAGTCAGCTGCCTTTTGTGCGTTGGTTTAGTATCCTTTATATTGAAATTATTCGGGGACTACCACTGATTGGGATTTTGTTCTTTGCTCAAGTGATGATACCCTTGTTCCTGCCAGTAGAATACCGCTTAGACAGAGTCCTACGGGGAATTGCTGGTTTAATTCTATTTAGTGCCGCTTATTTAGCAGAAAATGTACGTGGTGGTCTTCAATCAGTTCCACGCGGACAACTCGAAGCCGCTAAAGCATTGGGATTTAATACTCCCCTAACAATGCTACTGATTGTTCTTCCGCAGGCGCTACGTGCTGTTATCCCACCCCTCGTCGGTCAATTTATCGGTCTATTTAAAGACACTTCCCTGTTAGCAATTGTTGGATTATTGGAATTAACAGGAATTTCTCGGTCTATCTTGGCTCAACCTCAATTTCTTGATCGCTATGCAGAAGTCTATTTATTTATTGGACTGATTTATTGGGTGTTTTGTTATTCTATGTCCCTAGCTTCTCGACGTTTAGAAAAGCAGTTGGGTGTCGGTCAACGGTGATGGAAGATGAGGGGAAACTACTTGCAATCACGACGGCAACTGGTCATCAGCAATTCAGAGAATCGGAATTTCAACGTAGCGCTAGAAAAATTTTATTTAACCTCTGAGAAAAGTCAAGAGTAATGAAAATAAAACCACAGATGGACACAGATGGACACAGATAATTAACTAGTGTTAATCTGTGTCCATCTGTGGTTCTAAATATCCTTAAATCATACTTTTGTAAAATAACTATTAAATCATGACTCAACAGCCTATTATTGTTGCTCAAGATGTTCACAAGTGGTATGGAAAATTCTACGTTTTGCAAGGTGTTAGCCTGACAGTAAATCGGGGAGAAGTGGTGGTGTTGATGGGATCTTCGGGTTCAGGAAAATCAACTTTTATTCGTACCTTTAATGCTTTAGAAGAATATCAACAAGGACGAATTGAAATTGACGGTATCGCTCTTACCGATGATATGCGAAATATTGAGGCAATTCGGCGAGAAGTAGGGATGGTGTTTCAGCAGTTCAATTTGTTTCCTCACTTAAGTGTGGTGCAAAATATCTCTCTAGCACCAACCTGGGTGCGGAAGTGGACGAAAGTCAAAGCAGAAGAAGTCGCGATGCAGTTGCTGGAACGAGTGGGTATTTTGGAACAAGCACACAAATATCCAGGACAATTGTCGGGTGGACAGCAGCAACGGGTGGCGATCGCCAGAGCATTAGCTATGCAGCCCAAAATTATGCTTTTTGATGAACCCACTTCCGCTTTAGATCCAGAGATGGTGCGAGAGGTTTTGGAGGTGATCAAAACCCTCGCCGCTGATGGTATGACAATGGTAGTCGTCACCCATGAAGTCGGATTTGCTCGCGAAGTCGCTGACCGCGTGATTTTGATGGATAGCGGTACGATTGTAGAGGAAGCTACGCCAAGTGCCTTTTTTCAAAACCCCCAGCACGATCGCACTCGCAAGTTCTTATCTCAGATTCTCTAGCAAAACCTAAATAATATTATTGGGACACAATCCGGTGCGAAAAACGCAACCTCAACAGGCGTAGCAAACGCAACCAGCCTTGAGCTGGCTGTTCAAAGAATGTGAAAATATCCCCGTAACCCTGGTTGGTTTTTTGATGGTGCTGCCAATGTCTTTCTGGAGTTGTGATAAATAGAATCCGGCACAAAAGATCCACTGACTTTGGAGTTTGCCAATCCAAGATGCTCGTATGTCTCCACCATACATGAAACTGACCAAACAGTAGCCCGCACAAAACGCCTATGGGGGAAGAGTACCATAGCACTGCTGCTACGAGTAAATAAGGTAAAGCACCCAAAATACCATCTAGAAGAACCTGGAGATTCAGCGTCAGAATAGCGTAATGGCGAAAGTTCTTCTTGTAGGAGTGGTGAGTTTGTAGGTGGAGATGACCAAAAACATGCTCAGGTACGTGATAGCAAAAAGTAGAAAGGAAGTCGCCAACAACAAGTAGTATCCAAGCACACGCGATCGCCTTAAACATTTTTACTCCTCAAGTTCAGTAAAAACCACCACACAAAAAAGAATCCAAATCCGTATGCTGTAGGCGTTTCCATATACGTGGTTTGCAAGGCTTGGCACTGGGTACAAAGCATACAAAACCATAGCGCTGTCAAGCATTTTGCAAGGATTCTCGCTTTCGACTGAGATTTTTAGATCCTGTTGGTTTTGCTTTGAATGACAGTTTTAGAATGATTTATTTTCTACAACCAACGGCATTACCAGTTGTTAGGCAAAGCAAAGTAGCATTTGACTAGCAATTTTAGAGAGTTTTGACTGTTTTCAGCTATTGATACAATTGCATATATCTAAAATACGATGTATTTACCGTAGTTTAACACAATTCTCTCTAGATACCTTAGATAACGTAAGATAGAAACAGCAAAAGTTGAGTTAAAAGTTGTACAAGTTTAGGTTAAGGTTATCCTTAACTGTTTCCAGGACAATCCTCAGCACAATCCTAGGATGGAAATCTTGCAAGTTAGAAATGATGGGTTTTCACAGGTGGTTCCAATCATTGACATCAGTGCGCTGGTGTCTGGAATTGGCAATCGCCACCAGGTAGCCACTGAAATTGGACAAGCGTGTCGCGAGTATGGATTCTTCTACATTGTCGGACACGGGGTGGACGAAGCATTGCAGCAGAGGTTGGAAAAGCTTAGTCGGCAGTTCTTTGCCCAAGATTTGCAAACCAAGCTTCAAATCCGCATGGCTTTGGGAGGTAGAGCATGGCGGGGATACTTCCCAGTTGGGGGTGAACTCACCTCAGGAAAACCTGACTTGAAAGAAGGTATTTACTTTGGCGCTGAGTTAGGAGACGACCACCCGCTTGTAAAAGCAGATACCCCCATGCACGGTTCTAACCTCTTTCCATCAAACATTGGGCTATTTCGCGAGACAGTACTTGACTACATGGCAGCAATGACCCAGCTTGGACATACGCTAATGGGTGGCATTGCCTTGAGCCTCGGACTAGAGGAGTCCTACTTTGCTGAGCGTTACACATCAGATCCGCTTATATTATTCCGCATCTTCAATTACCCCCCTCATCCATCACCCTCTGAGGGTGAAAAGAGGTGGGGTGTAGGCGAACATACAGATTACGGCGTTCTGACGATTTTAAAGCAGGACGACTTAGGCGGATTGCAGATAAAGTCGAAATCGGGCTGGATAGATGCGCCCCCTGTTCCAGATTCTTTTGTATGCAATATCGGCGATATGCTAGACCGCATGACGCAAGGACTATATCGCTCTACACCTCATCGCGTTCAAAATAAGTCGGGAAGAAACCGCCTTTCTTTCCCATTCTTCTTCGATCCCAACTTCAACGTCGAAGTGAAGCCAATTGAACTAGACGGCGTGGGGGTAGTGCCTGATAACAAAGACGAACGCTGGGATCGGGCTAGTGTTCACGAATTTCGTGGAACGTATGGTGATTACGTATTGAGCAAGGTATCTAAAGTTTTCCCACAGTTGCGTCAAGCGGTTTTTTGACGCTTACTCACTCTCAGCTACAGACCTGACCAAAGCCAAATCTGATGGGCGCTCTGTATCGTTTTCACCGAGGTACTCACCATTCTGAATTTCCAGGATAATCAGCGGAATAAATCCTGGATTTTCTACTTTATGCAGCGCTGCGGGAGGAACAAACGTTGACTCGTTTCGATTCAGTACTCTTTCTTCGTTACCACAACTCACCTTTGCAATACCAGAAACTATGATCCAATGTTCACTACGGTGATAATGGATTTGTGGTTTAATGCTGTGCTTGGGCTTGATTTCAAGACGATTAATTCTATAAGTCTCTCCTTCCTCTATGAGTTCGACTTTACCCCAATATCGGATATCTGAATGTAAAGAAGAAGATTGATTGACATTTGACAAAACATTATTTTCATTGTGAGTCATAACTAGATTCTCAACTAGACAACCATCACTACTGTTCACCAATATGTCGGTTAAAGGGGCGGGGATTGTGATAATTTGTAACCAAGTACAAACCTCCGCATGGAAAGTTCCGAATCAAATTAGAAACTCGATACTTCATAGATTGTATACACAGTTTCATAGAGAATTTTAACTCTCATTAAATAAAAAGACAAGATTCTGATGCTGCTCAAAGAGTATTAATTTATAATAAATTTTGTAATCTTAGAAGAGCAGCTAAAAATTAAGAATTTGTTTCCTTGGCGAGTAATTTGTCAAGGGTACTAGTGAACCAAAGTTTATTAATTTGACTCGAAGAAGATGTATTAATGTTAAGAAAAAACCTTATAATATTAGCTACTACAATGCGCGGAAATAGGCGGGGAACGGTTACAGAGCTAAGAAAACGTTGGTTGAGAAAAGTTTCTGATCGTTTCCCCAAAAAAAGTTTTTTCCATAAAAGCCCAGTGCTTTTCCACAAGCACATTTTGAAAACCGTGGGGTAAATATAATCGCTTAGCAGGGTTTGTGTGGAACACTCTTAGTTTGACAACAGATAACTGCAAAAGCTTTGCACGCGCTTCTATATTACCAAAAATCCAGGTACCGATACCAACATTTCGGTGTGCTGCAATTACGTGTATGGCGTTTATATATAGTGAAGAATCTTGCCTAGTAACCCGGAATAAACCAACGGGTACACCGTCTAATAAAACAATTTCGTAACCACTTTTTGCCCATACTTTTTCAAATTGTTCATCTTGCCATTCTCCCCATATCTTGGAGCCATATTCACTCCAATATGTCTGCTCCAATTGATATACGAAGTGTTTCTCTGATTGTGCTGCCTTTCTAACTTGAAAACTTTTGTTCGTATTCATTCTTTTCTCTACAGCCTAGGTTAGCAGCTTGTAGGGTGGGCACTGCCCACCTTTTTGGGTTAGACCAACGTCAAGTCTAATGGGCGCTCTATATCATCCTCTCCCAAGTACTCACCATTTTGAACTTCCAGAATAACTAGCTCAATAAATCCTGGATTTTCTACTTTATGAAGCGTGGCGGGAGGAACATAAGTTGATTCATTTCGATTTAGTAATATTTCCTCGTTACCACAAGTCACCTTTGCAACACCAGAAACTACGACCCAATGTTCACTACGATGGTAATGAATTTGTGCTTTCATGCTGTGCTTAGGCTTGATTTCAAGACGATTAATTTTATAAGTTTCTCCTTCCTCTATAAGCTCAACTTTACCCCAGTATCGAATACCTGAATGTGAAGAAGATTGATTTACATTTGATAAAGTACCATTCTCATTTTGAGTCATAACTAGATTCTCCACTAGACAACTATTGCAGCAGAATTGATATCTGCTTTCATCAGAAAATTTATAGCAGATATTGTAGCAATTTTGACGCCTTACGCAAGTAATTGGATTTCGCTACTGTTCAACCCAATCTACAAATAGAGTACTTTTGGACAGGAAAGAGAGTGACTTGTCCGCAACACCAAATAGCAATTGCCCTCGTGCTTCCCAGTACCCCTAAGCCTATGAACGTTTTAAATCAGTCCTGAGTCAGTCGTCAGTCGTCAGTCAGGCGGGCGCTTTGGGGGATGCGCTCACCGCCCTCCGGGTATGCCTTCGGCACGTCTTCGACGAACGCCACTTGCTCTACTTGGGGAAACCCCAAGACCGCAGTGGCTCACCACCAACGCATAAAGGTGCTCTTGGTGTGGTGTTTCCCCCAAGGATTTAACTGATAACTGCGTAGGTAGCTGTTCACTGTTAAAAAGCCCCCACTAGCGGCGATGCTTCCAAAGGGAGGCTTTTTTGCAAGGGGCGAACGTTCTTTGCGTGCCCAAAGGGCATTGGGCAAAGCCCCGCCTTTCCTGCGGAACGCTACGCGCGTTGGCACAAGCCTCCTTTAGGAATTACGGCGATCGCTTACACTTACAAATGAATATCTACTGAGTTACAGGTTTGACAGAAGCGCAGAAAGCCACCTTGTTTGCTGTTGGTGCAGTGGATGCCACTTAACATTTCTTGAGTGGAAGAATGCACCTTGATTTCAGACAATATCCAAGGTGTCATTGACACTATAAGAACTTTTGTGCAATTATTTTAAGCCTGGTTTTATTGTGTAGCGCTTTCTGTTACTGATACTATTGATACTACTTATTACAGTACAAAATTATATTTGTCAAGATATCTGAACAGTCAGTGTCGTTGGCGTATCAGCTTTCATCTCAGATTAAAAGATACCGATTTTTCAGCCTTGCCGCCATTTTCTATCTGAAAGTAAGTATATGTCCATTGACACGAAACACAAATAGTAGGAATATAAGCGCCGATCAAGTAAACACGCTTGCTACTTGATGCTGAAACGGTGAGAGGTTAAAGACTAATGGGGCGATTCGAGAGGCGACCAGATAACCTGGGAGGAAAAGGCGATCCATACGGGGCAGCAGAAACTGCCTTACGGGCTGTTACTGAGGAATTGCAGATTCTCCAACGGAATTTGCTGAAGTCCTTACAGGAAGATGTCCACAGGCTACAGGCAGAAAAAGACCGCTTAACTAAAGATATTACACGGCTGCAAGAGGAAAAAGAATATCTACAACAGGGACACCAAATCAACGAACAGCAAGCGTTGATTCGTCAGTTGTCACAAGTCCTAGCTAATCACATATCAACGCAGCTGCAATCTTCTCTGGAAACTTTAGCGACTCAAGCTATGGGGCGTGTTTCTCAAACACCCACAACCTCAGAGAGTGAAAATGAATATGCAGAAAAACTCCTTGGCTCTTTGGATGACACCCTCACTATCACCTTTAACTCACTGCAACAGGAGCTAAAAAACTATCAAAGCAGTGTTTCTCAACAGTTATCCCGGATGAGTATCCAACAAAGGGAAGGCGAAGCAATTTTAATAGAGTTAGTGAATCGCCTCCGGTGTGAATTGGAAGGAACAAGAACAGATGAAACTTGTGCGATTGGCTCCACCACTGCCCCTTGGGCGATCGCACAAGTTCCCCCTCCTGAGATTGAACAAACTCAACAGCCACAGCCAACTTCCTCGGAAACTCCAACAAAGTTGCAAACGGATGTTCCGCTAGAAATTACGGTTCTACCCAGTAGTGCGCCACAGGAAGAAACGCCTACTCGGGGTTCTGTTTTCCAAAACATAGCCTCGCCATGGGAAACAACTCAGCCTCCTGGTGCAATTCCAGAACCAACTCCCGTACCATCTGAGTCCACCGCCTCAAAACCAGAGCCACAATTAACACCAAGTCAACCTCTACCGCAGACGAGAATGTCTTCGGTGCAACTGACGGGAATCATCCTGCTTGTCTTGTCAACAGTGGCGTCAGCGCTGTACAACGTAGCCATTAAGGTGATTTTCCTCCCAGGTTCCCAAATTTTCGGTGTGTTTGACGTCCAGCGCCTGATATCGCCGACTTTGGGGAATTGTCTGTTAATTTTGATGCTTAGGATGCTGGTGGTTGTACCGCTGATGTTGCTTTTGGCTCCGATGTTGCATTCACGAGTGTGGCAAGATTTGCAATACCTGAGTGACTCAGTCCGAGGAAATGCCACTCATCCAACCGCAAAGCCGGTGTTGGTGCTGTCGATTGTCAGTGGATGCTTTTTATTTCTATCTCAGGTTCTCATGTACCTTGCCATCGGTCAAGTCGCTACTGGAATGGCGATCGCACTTTTCTTTGTCTATCCGGTGATCACCGCACTCCTGTCGTGGTTTTTATTCCGCGAACGCCTGACTTTGTTCAGTACTGGCGCGATCGCTGTCATTGGCTTAGGTGAGTTGCTCGTTTTAGGAGGTTCCACCAGAACTGTCATGGGCAATATTCCTGTGGGGAGCATTGCAGCACTTGCTTCTGGAACAGCTTTTGCCTTCTACCTAATTTTCTCACGCAAATGTGCTGCGAAACTGCATCCAGTTTCTTTTACCTTGATTAACTTCGCTACGATGTTGCTGTTGTCTATCTTCGGTTTAATACTGCTTTTACCCACAAACTGGAAGGTGCAACTCAATCCTGCTGACTTGCTCGAACTTGTTTTATGTGCTTTCCTACTGGGTGTCCTGACGCTCTTGGGCTATTTGTTAAATAATTTTGGGATTCGTAAAATTGGTGGTTCGCGAGCAGGAATTATCGGTGCAACGATTCCCGCCCTCACGGTCATTTTTGCTGGGTTTATTATTCAGGAAACCTTGCCGCTTGAGCAAGCTTTGGGAGTTTTGCTAGTGACTTTCGGAGCCGTGACTTTCTGTTTTGAAAAAATCCGCAATTCTCCTAAACGCCATAATAAGTCTTCCAATTAATAGCAAGAAATTTCCAAACTATTCAGAATATACGATGACTTTACCAATGAATCCGGAAGATTGACAAAAAAGTTTTTGGTTACATATTTATAGGGCTTTTCATGTATGTGGAGTACACCAAATTGTAGGCGTGTAGAGCGTAGCGCTTCAAATAAGAGTAAGGTTGTACTCTATTCTTTGGGAACGCCTTAACTTCACATGCAGCAGCAGTTCAGTCGTCAGAACTCAGAACTCAGAAGTAAAATTTCCTCTAAGTCTTGCTTTTAGACAACAGCGTTGTACTTGATGCACGAGCAATGTGCTCTATTTATCAGATTAAATCGAAAATCGCTAGAATTCAATACCGTTGACTTAAGAAGAATGTTTTTTGTTAGGTAAGGCGGCTCTACGCAACTTATGGCTTGTACAGTTGGGTTTCGTTTGTCAAACAAGCACTTTCCAAGGGCGTGGGAAACCCCTGCACAGAAGTGTCCTCCCCAACAAAAGCCCTTTTGTGTTTTTCATTCTAACTGAGCCGTATTGCGCTATAATTTGCCAACTGTTAGGGGAAACCCTTGTCAGTATAGAGTTATTTAATTGTAAATTTTGTGTGGCTCAAATTGAGGGGTGAAACCCTACACCCTCTTTTGCATTTCTTTAGATTGGTCAACAATCATAATCTCTTAAAGCCTTATTTTATCAGGCTTTTCACCATAAAAAGTAATTGTTAGCTAGTTGTAAAAATTGAGTTTACTTAACTCTCTTTGGTAACATTTGTGTAAAAATAACTGAAATTTATTTATACAAATATATATATTTCAATTAATAGTATAAATTATTTTTTTAAGATAAATGACTTTAAAAATCCTAGTTTTGTATTCTGTATCTTCTCTAACATTACGGTCTAAAAGAGGTTGATAGAATTAGCAAAAATTGTCGAAATAAAAGGTAGTTTGAACCTTGGATTATCTTTTGAACGTAAGGTCAGCGATTTTCCGGAAAAAAGATTGGTTGTACCGCCAAAACATAACCGCAAGTTTTGAGCAGTACAAAATGGAAAGAGCCGCGCCACCTCTTTTTCTGTTAATGTTGTTACCAGGGCAGGTAAAACACCCAAACCTGCATTCTATCCTGAGAGTCTTTACCTAGGCAGGCTAAAAAAGTAGGCAAGATATAAAATCCTATCTGAATGCGAGAAGGGAGTAACTCGCTCATAATGATCTCGCTCTACTCAGGACTACCTGAATTCGCAAGAAAAGGCACGAAAATTATCTTTCTTTGACAGAGGTATTATCTATAAACCGTACGGACTAGCTAGTTTTTGAACCGAAACAATCGCTTCAAACGAGGCATCCTCCTTGAAATCATGCCTTATTCGTTGGATTTGACTTCCCGTTGTGTCGGTTCTTTGCCTCTTGTCGGAAAGGTGCGCTTGTGGAATTGTTGCTAGTTGGTTTTGCGTGTACGTGTTGATACTTGCGATTCGGTGACAATAGCTTGTACAACTTTTATATAGAGACAACTGTACAAACAGTGCTGGCTCTAGATTTCTGCTTGAAAATACGGATAAATTGCCAACTATGACTACCATGAATACTCATACATAACGCATAATAGATAATCTGAGGTAAAGACATCACCTAATGGTGGGTGTATACTACTTATTTTCCATTGATTGACAATTGTGTAAACGTGCTATTCAAGTTTCTGTAATATGAGTAACGACGTAGATCTGATCAAACGTCTTGGCCCCAGTGCAATGGATCAGATCATGCTATACCTGGCTTTTAGTGCTATGCGGACGAGCGGGCATAGGCATGGGGCGTTTTTAGATGCAGCAGCAACGGCTGCCAAGTGTGCGATTTACATGACCTATCTGGAGCAGGGGCAAAACCTGCGAATGACTGGGCATTTACACCACCTTGAGCCGAAGCGGGTAAAAATCATAGTTGAGGAAGTCAGACAAGCGCTGACTGAGGGTAAATTGCTGAAGATGCTGGGTTCTCAGGAACCGCGCTATCTGATTCAGTTGCCTTATGTTTGGATGGAAAGATATCCTTGGCGACCGGGGCGATCGCGCATTCCGGGTACAAGTCTCACATCAGAAGAGAAAAGACAAATTGAGCAGAAACTGCCGTCTAATCTGCCCGATGCCCAGTTAATCACTTCTTTTGAGTTTCTGGAGTTAATTGAATTCCTGCACAAGCGCTCTCAGGAAGACTTACCCCCCGAAAACCGGATGGAATTGAGTGAAGCATTGGCGGAGCATATCAAGCGCCGTCTGCTCTACTCTGGTACGGTGACACGCATCGATTCACCTTGGGGAATGCCCTTCTACGCTCTGACGCGTCCTTTTTACGCTCCTGTCGATGAGCAAGAGCGTACTTACATCATGGTGGAAGATACTGCTCGGTATTTCCGGATGATGAAAGATTGGGCAGAACGGCGACCAAACACAATGCGCGTTCTGGAAGAACTCGATATTCCACCAGAGCGATTTGAGAAAGCTATGGAAGAATTAGACGAAGTCATCCGCGCTTGGGCAGATAAATATCACGAAGACGGAGGAGTTCCTATGATTCTACAAATGGTGTTTGGGAAAAAAGAAGACTAAAAACCAGTTATCAGTTATCAGTTATCAGTTATCAGTTATCAATCGACTGTTTACTGCTAACTGTTAACTGATGACTGTTAATAGTACTTACCTAGTACTGGGATTTGCTGGAGTTTGACTAGGCTGAGTCGGCGTTTGATTAGGGTCAGATGAACCTGAATCAGTCGCAGGTGGAACTGTGGAAGGCGCAGATGGAGTTGGGGTAGCCTGAGGCGGAAGTGGAGTAGACTCGTAAGTCGGTCTCAATTGACTTGGTTGCGCAGTTGACGGTATAAAAGTAGGCAAAAAGCCGCTAACCCTGTCGCTGGCATCAATACAAGTCTCCAATGCTTGAGGCGGGGCAATATCGATTTCAGCACGCAAACCCACCACACACTCAGCAAACCGCACAGGTAACAAGCTACGACCGCAATAATTTAAAACTGCTGGGTTAGCAGCCTCCCGAGTGTAGCGACTGATCCCAACAACACAAGTCGCTAAATCTTCAGGACGCCGTGATTGCGTACAAGTTGCCAGTGCATCAGGTCCTGCAATTTGTGTTTGCCGCCCAATTCTACTTACGCAAGCAGACAAGTCACCAGGACGTAGTGCTGCAGCACAAGCTTGTGATGCTGCTTCCGCTGCTACCCCCGCCCTCAAAAGTCGTCCAGCACAAACACGGAAATTATTCCTGTATGTGGCGGTGACAGCCATAGTAGATGAAGTCATTGCCAACCATCCAGTCACAGCAAAGACTGGTACGCTAGCCATTGCGGTGACTCGGCAAACAACTGCTCTTAAGCCGTCTGCGCTTTCAAGACGCTTTGTAATGCGCCTAGCTTTTAGCCCAAGCCAATGGGTATCTTCGCTTTTTCTATTCCCTAACATTATTTCCCTTCTCCAAACACCCAAGAGTATGCTATTTCATGATAGAAGCCCGTTTTGATGCGTGCAATACAGAGATAAGCCAGATGAGGGAGTGAGGGAGATGAGGGGGATGAGGGGGATGAGGGAGAACTCCGAATTTTGAATTTTGCGAAAAGTTGCCAGGAGGAGCCAGCGCGAATGACGGCTTTCCCGACAGCAGGCGACTGGCGTTGGTTTCCCGACAGAGCAAACTTTTCAAGACGAATTTTGAATTGATTAGCCCTGCTGTTTAGATCAACATTGGTGTATTGACATCTGAAATTTTGAATTATAATTATATATTTGGGTAAAGTTAAGCAGGATTACATTTAGGAAACTCATGTCCCGATACAGAGGACCACGCCTTAGAGTTGTACGTCGCTTAGGCGACCTACCAGGATTAACTCGCAAAAGCGCTAGACGCGCCTATCCACCAGGTCAGCACGGTCAAAACCGCAAAAAGCGTTCTGAATATGCCATCCGGTTGGAGGAAAAGCAAAAACTCCGCTTTAACTACGGGGTGACTGAAACGCAATTGCTGCGCTACGTGCGTAAAGCCAGACGCGTCACCGGTTCTACCGGACAAGTGCTGCTGCAATTGCTCGAAATGCGCTTGGATAATACCATTTTCCGCATGGGTATGGCTCCCACTATTCCCGCAGCTCGTCAGCTGGTGAATCATGGTCATGTCACCGTCAACGGTCGCATTGTCAATATTGCCAGTTACCAGTGCCGTCCTGGAGAGGAAATTGCTGTCAGAAACCGGGAAGGATCACGTAAGTTGGTGGAAGCTAACTTGCAATATCCTGGCTTGGCAAACCTACCCAGCCATCTGGAATTTGACAAAAATAAGTTGGTTGGTAAAGTCAACGGCGTTATTGAGCGCGAATGGGTGGCGCTACAAATTAACGAACTGCTTGTGGTGGAATACTACTCACGTCAAGCGTAACAGAGACGTTTGTAGAGACGCGCCGACGTTTGTAAAGACGCGCCATGGCGCGTCTCTACACATGGCACTCTACTGTTTATTAATTTATCCACCAATTTGTGACATAGTGCGGGTGTAGGCACCAGTCGTTGTACCCGCATAACGTTGCTTAAAGTTAATTTCTGGCTTCAGGGCAAGCAAGTGTCTCACGTGATCTCGCAGTTCGGCAGTGCTGACACCAGCACGCAAAGCAGTTTTTAAGTCAATTTGACCAGTTTCATTTAATAAACACGGACGCAACCAGCCATCAGCACTCAGGCGCATCCGGTTGCAGCGATCGCAAAAACACTCTGACATCTGACTGATAAATCCCAGTGTCCCCTTCGCTCCTGGAATTTGAAAGACATCAGCGGGACCATTACCACGAATTTGTGATTCAGTCAATCCCCAACGCTCGCGGATGCGTTGGCGTAACTCTTCGGAAGATACCCAACCGCGATCGCCAAACAAATGCGAATTACCAATTGGCATAAACTCAATAAATCTGACGTGCCATTGTTTATCAATAGTTAGCGCGGCAAGATCCAGAACTTCATGGTCATTAACGCCGGGGATCACCACCACATTCAGCTTCAACGGGTCAAATCCCACACGGTATGCTTCTTGAATCCCTTGCCAAACATTTTGCCAACGCGATCGCCCGCGATTACCGATAATTTGGTCAAAGGTGTCGGAATCAAGGGAATCTAAGCTGATATTAATTCGTCGCAAACCAGCATCGTACAGGTTTTGAGCGATTGGAGCGAGTAAAAAGGCGTTTGTGGTCATTGACAAGTCTTGCGTTTGGGGGAGAGAGGCGATCGCTCTCACCAACTCCACTACACGGGGACGTAGCAGCGGTTCCCCCCCAGTCAAACGAAACCGGGTGAATCCAACGGGGATAAACACTTCTTCAATCAGAGTCAGCAGTTCCGCATCGGTCAACAACTGCTGCTTGAGGATATAATCAAGCTCTGCTCCCTCTGGCATACAGTATTGACAGCGGAAATTGCAGCGGTCTATTAAACTAATACGGAGATAATCTACCTGGTTCATATTTTTATCGATTTTATAGCATAGATGCAGAATATATAATTTTTGTCAAGCTATAAAGACTCGCTTGCCCTATAAATTTTATTTACGTTCTTTTACGCTAACGTGTCTTGAATATATTTGCGAATAGCACGAGACAGAAAATGAAGCAAACAAAACAACTTACCGCAATTATTGAGCGCGAGGGAGACGGCTATGTATCGCTGTGTCCTGAACTTAGGGACTTCCAAATTAAAAAATATCCAATTTTTTCTTGTGGGTAGTGGCTCTCTAGCCCGTCCTAAATTCAGGGCGGGCAGGATGCCCACCCCACAAAATATGTATATTATCTGAGTGAGAAGCGCTATATTTTTCCAACAGCTATTCCACCACTACATTAACAGCGAAAAGAAGTGCGATCGCTCCCATTGGTGTCAACTTAAGCTCAACTGAAGTCGAGACTTGACCTTCAGGCTCTCTCGTTCCCATGCTGAGCATGGGAATGCACTATCGGAGGCTCTGCCTCGCTATGTTTTCCCTACCTCTGGCTAAGAACGAAAAACGACCTCATCGCAAGGGTTTAAATCTTAAGTTGACACGTATGGATCGCTCCCCACCATCGCACTCCTTTTCGGCTTCATACACCCATACTGCTCATCTAGTTTTCACGAGATAGCCGATCCAAAACATCAATCTTCACCGCCAGATTCACCACTGCGCTGCCATCACGACGTTTAAACTCAGCGTTATTTAATGCGACAATGTAAGGCTGACCGTTAATCACACCAATGATTGGTCCACCCGAAGAACCACTAGTGGTATCGCAATCGTGAAGCAATATATTTTGTTCATCCCGCAGAATGCTACAACCTTCTTGAAAACTTGCAGTCCAACCAGGACCTGCGCTAAGGAAATCATAGCCGCTTTTTTTGGGGTTAGGAAAGTCGCCGGAATACCCAACAAAGATAAATTTTTTCTGGTTCTTGATTAAAGTGGAGGAAGGTAGGGATTTCCAACCCAAGTAACCGTATTTTCGACCGATAGGCTTGTTGAGTTGTATTAATGCCCAGTCGTTTGTCTGGTTAGTGATTTTATCATTGGTGAAGTCTGTACCATAGAGAACTTTTTCTGCTAAGGCAACATCGTTATCATCTTGTAGTTCGCGGTTGATAACGTTGGGTAGAAACGTGACTTTCTTGCTCAATTGATGGGTTTGTGGATCGATAACACAGTGAGAATTGGTGAGGACAATATTTTCAGCAATTAGCGTACCTGTGCAAGTATAAGGACTACCATCGGTACTTTCGCCAACAATGCGACCTATTGCTGACCAAGGGTATTTACGGCTGATCATGGGGATGCGATCATCCGAACGGATTATTGCGCGAGTCTTATCATAAGGTTTTTCTGAGCTTGCGAGTCCTGATGGTTGAAATGGCTTACCAGTACCTTGTATTTTGAATTGACCTGCATCTTGAGCTTTGATGAATTTTGGCGGCGCTGCTGTTTGTGATTTGGTATCAACTTGGTTAACCTGGGCGTTAACAGATGCCCAACTAGCCATTGTCACTGCTGCAAGAAGACCTGCAAAAATACGCGCACAAGGTTGGTTGTAGAAAGGTTTTGTAGCCATGATCAGGACTCCTTAATCGCTTAAAATTGTTGAATTCGTTTCTCAACTTGAACTAGAAAAGAAGGGAAAATACACATTAGCGCCACTCGCCCTGCAAAGTGAACGCCGCCCAATATGAGGGTTTGTTCCAGTTCGATTGCCACAGTTTCAGTTGTGCAGCACGTAAAGCAGCAGTAGGTGATTTTCCTTGCTGTAACATTTGTTTATAAAATTCCTGCATCAATTGTGATGTCCCGTCATCACTAACTTGCCACAGAGACACAGCCACCCTTTCAGCACCAGCATATATCAGCCCTCTTGTCAACCCTACTAATCCTTCACCATTCACGTCCTTGCCCAATCCGGTTTCGCAAGCACTCAGTACGACTAAATCAGCGGTAAAATCGAGGTTGAAGATGTCACCCAACCGCAGATAGCCTTGAATCGGTTTACCAGCTTTGTCTATAAGGGAGAGAACAATTCCTGATAATTCTGGGCTGTTGGGATCTGCAAAGCCGTGGGTAGCAAAATGTAGGAACCGATATTGGGAGAGTTGTTTGTGAGTTGCCCAGTTGTAGTTAGCATCAAAATCAAAGGCTTGCAGGTGATTTGATGATGGTACAAGTTTCAATATTGCCTTTGCTTCTTCACCTGTACCTAGAAGTCGGTTCCAGCCATCGCGGTTGAAATTTCTTGCTGCTTGCTTAAGGGCAGACTGTTGTAATTGACTCCTCAAATCCAGTTCAGGAGCAATTGCTTTTGATTTACCACTCAGGCGTTCGTCATCTGCGGCGAATACGGGATCTGCTAAGATGGCGAGGGTTTTGGGTGCGGTTTTGCGTCCTTTGAGTTCTTGTCTTTGAAAGGCAATAGTTGATGCTGAAGGTAGATTGACTATTTCATGGTTGACGATTAAGGGCTGATAATTGGAAGAAGCGGCTGATTTTCCTGGTTCAGTTAATGCTGCAAAAGGAATCGATTGCAAAGCACCATCAGCGACAATGACTAAGCGCTTTTGTCCTAACTTGTCAGCTATAGGTGTGAGGATGAGTTGACTCAGTTCAGTTGCAGTTTTGGTTGTTAAGTCCCCTGCTGTTGATTGTTGCAAGTCGTTTCTGAAATTCCTGGCTGCTTTCTCTATCTGTTTGCGTGCAGGGAGTTCATAGCTAGTGAGAGAATTGGGAGTGACAACCCAAAGATAACTGCGTTGTTCACCCAAGGAATATTCCAACAAGAGGGTATCTTTATCAAGTTGTTGCTGAATTTGGGGTAACTTCAAAGGTTGGGGATACTGTAGCGCTGCATATTTTGGGCTACTGGTGCGGATTTGAGTTTGTAGTTCTTTTTGTTGAGTCAGGAGGTTATCAATTTCTTTTCTCAGGGCTGCTGCTTGTTCTTCTTTATTACTAGGTAGTTCTTGCAGATTTTTGGCTTTGACATTAATAAGCACTTGCAAGCGCTGTTCCTCTGCCAAAAGTTTGGGATCAACGCCTTTACGAATATCAGCACGAGCTTCGGTTAACAGTTCAATCAAACCACGGGCGCGGGAGCGTTCGCTGATGTGCAGTGCAAGAGCATCATAGCCTTTTGATGGATTCTTTTTGTGTAACTGCATCAGCAGGTCGATGTAGAATTTGTAATAACCTTGCACTGAGGCAAAATAGGAAGTTCTTAAGTCTTGGTTGACAACTTTCGTGCGTAAATCTTCGATGATTTTGATAGCAGCTTCGATTTGTTTGAGGGATTGTTCTAAGTTGCCTCGGTTGCGTTCTAGGTAAGCTATGTTACTGAGTATAAGAGCTTCTCCACTTCTGTAGCCCACCGCGCGAAGCAGTGGAAGTGCTTGGTTTAGGTATTGCAGTGCTTTTTGTTTTTCTCCTAAAGCGTCGTAAACTGCCCCGATATTATTGAGAGTTGTAGCTTCTCCACCCCTGTCGCCCACCGCACGACGCAGTGGAAGTGCTTGGTTTAGGTATTGCAGTGCTTTTTGTTTTTCTCCTAAAGCGTCGTAAATATGCCCAATATTATTGAGTGTTACAGCTTCTCCACTTCTGTAGCCCACCGCACGAACCAGTAGAAGTGCTTGGTTGTAGTATTGCAGTGCTTTTTGTTTTTCTCCTAAAGCGTCGTAAACTGTCCCGATATTATTGAGAGTTGTAGCTTCTCCACCCCTGTCGCCGACTGCACGATACAAAGGTAGTGCTTGGTTTAGGTATTCAAGTCCTTTTTGCTTTTCTCCTAATTCAGAGTAAACCCACCCGATATTATTGAGTGTTACAGCTTCTCCACCCCTGTCGCCGACTGCACGATACAAAGGTAGTGCTTGGTTGTAGTATTGCAGTGCTTTTTGTTTTTCTCCTAAAGCGTCGTAAACTACCCCAATATTATTGAGTGTTACAGCTTCTCCACGCCTGTCGCCGACTGCACGAAACAACGGAAATGCTTGGTTGTAGTATTGGAGTGCTTTCTGTTTTTCTCCTAAAGTGTCGTAAACGTGCCCGATACTATTGAGTGTAAGAGCTTCTCCACGCCTGTCGCCGACTGCACGAAACAACGGAAATGCTTGGTTGTAGAATTGCAGTGCTTTTTGTTTTTCTCCTAAAGCGTCGTAAACTGCGCCGATATTATTGAGTGTTGTAGCTTCTCCACGCCTGTCGCCCACCGCACGACGCAGTGGAAGTGCTTGGTTGTAGAATTCAAGTGCTTTTTGTTTTTCTCCTAAAGTGTCGTAAACTAGCCCGATACCATTGAGTGTTGTAGCTTCTCCACGCCTGTCGCCGACTGCACGAAACAACGGAAGTGCTTGGTTTAAGTATTCAAGTGCTTTTTGTTTTTCTCCTAAAGTGTCATAAACTAGCCCGATATTATTGAGTGTTGCAGCTTCTCCACGCCTGTCGCCGACTGCACGATACAAAGGTAGTGCTTGGTTTAAGTATTCAAGTGCTTTTTGTTTTTCTCCTAAAGTGTCGTAAACTAGCCCGATACCATTGAGTGTTGTAGCTTCTCCACGCCTGTCGCCGACTGCACGAAACAACGGAAGTGCTTGGTTGTAGTATTGCAGTGCTTTTTGTTTTTCTCCTAAAGCGTCGTAAACTACCCCGATATTATTGAGTGTAAGAGCTTGCTTTGCTTTATCCCCCACTTTCTGCCACAGTTGCAAAGCTACTTCATATTTTTTTCTCGCCTGTCTTAGTGATTCTGCGCTACCTTCTTTGAAAAATGTAACTCCTTCATTAAAAGCTTTTTGTGCCGCTGCACGAGTTGCTTGTTGAGAATTAGTTTCTGGTAGCTGTGCTATCTGCAACTCTCTACCTTTCAGCGTTGCCCCCACTGAGTCGGACAGCAAAACCACACCCATCAACACAGCTAAACTGTAACGATAAAACTTAGAAAACGAGCAGCAAAAAATACACTGAAGCTTTGCACTTGTGTTCATCCTTAAGCCTCAATAATTTATCAATGACAGCGATATTCGTGCGATCGCGAATCCTGATATCAGTTGTTTATTGAATTGTTTGAGAAATTCTCCGGAGAATGTAATGTTGATTGTACGACGCTCTTCTACGCAAGCCAATATCGTTTCCGTTTTAGAAACAAAATTTCCTTAAATCTTCAGAATGACTTTTTCTGGCGTTGTTTATTGAACACATTCTGGATTTCTAGAAAGGTCGGTAAAACAGCCTAAAATCAAGCTAATTATAGGTTGAATAGAGCGATCGCAGAACAAGGACGTGCTAGCAAGGGAAGAACAACCATGACACAAAAACCCGTATTTGATAAGACTGGTACCATAAATTTGAGATGGGCGGCGGCTTAATGCTGCCAAGTGGAGGCACAGGTGTCAGCGAAGGATAAATTTCAGACAGGTGGTTAAATCTGCGCTTGTCCAAGATGGGTGGACTATTACTCATGATCCATTTCCGATTGATTATGGGGATGTACAAATGCAGATTGATTTGGGAGCTGAACGTCTGGTTGCCGCAAAACGAAGTGATGAAAAAATTGCCGTGGAAGTAAAAAGCTTTATTGCTCCCTCTACTATTTCTGAGTTTCACACTGCCTTGGGAAAGTTCCTCAACTATCGTTCTGCTTTGCGTGCCAAGGAGCAAATTTATATGGCGTATAAAGTCAGCTTTGTTATTGAAAAAGATGAATATGGATATTATGCTTATTGTCCTGAACTTCCACGTTGTCAATCTCAGGGGGATTCTTTAGAAGAAGTACAGGCAAACATCAAAGAAGCAGTTGAACTTTATATAGAAACTTTATCAGAATCAGAGAAACAGGAACTTTAGAACAAGGAAATATGAATAAATGGCATACAGCGATTTCAATTTAGAAAAAGTAAAACCAATTTTTCAAATAAATACTATTGAATAAACTAATAATTTTGCGAATGTTGCTGATTTGGAGTGCAGTCAATTATTAAAAGAAGTTCTTCAATATAATTTACCTATAGCTGTTGCAAGCAATAGTGAGAAAGCTCGTTCAGAAATGATTATTTCTCCAATTTTGTTAGACTTGAGACGACAGTTAAATGACCAAATAAATTTGTTTTCTGGGGTGGAATTTAATGTTGAACCTGCACAAGGATTAAATGGAATTTGTGATTTTATTATTACCCATTCTCCAGAAAGATTAATTGTGACAGCACCAGTCAGCCCCTTCGGGGAAGTCACGCATTCACGCATTCACGCATTCAAAAGTAAGAACCCCATAAATAAATTTAGGGGCTTGAGTCAGCGGACGCCGTAGACGCTTGCGCCTACTCGATGAAATACGTTTTTTCTTTTTCCATACCATAAGTTGGGGGCTTGTACCTTTTTCTTTCTGGTCATTATTATTGTGGAGGCAAAGAAAGAAAATATTCCCGCTGGTTTCGGACAATGTGTGGCGGAAATGTTAGCAGCAAGAATATTGAACGAACGAGCAGGTGATGCAAATCTTGTAATTTATGCCACTGTCACGACTGGAAGCATTTGGCAATTTCTGAAGTTGGAATGGCAAGTTATCTCTATTGACTTAAGTGAATATTACCTGAAAGATGTCAATAAAATTTTAGGAATCTTAGCTAGTGGTATACGCTAAAAAAATTCATCGGTTACAGTTCCCCCAGATTGTGGCATAATAAGCCGAGCGCATTCACTACTAAGCTATACATCGTGCTATACAACGATAATGAACTGGCTGATCTCTTGCAACAGCCAGCAGATTTAACATTTGAACTGCCCGATCCAGAAGATGAGGGAATTCCAGAGACGGAATTTCAACAGCAGCTGGATATAGCTTGGCAGGTGTGCGATCGCTTTGACTTACAAACCGAAATCTGGCGGGGACGAATATTACGCGCCATCCGCGACAGAGAGAAAAAGGGCGGCGATGGACGGGGTACAGGCTTTCTCAATTGGCTCAAAGAACGGGAAATCAGCAAAAGCCAGGCTTATAGTTGGATTCAGCTGGCAAACAGTGCTGATACGCTCTTAGAAGAAGGAAGACTAGAACCATCAGCTATCAATAACTTCAGCAAACGGGCGTTTGTCGAAACAGCAAAAGCAGCGCCAGAAGTCCAGCAGATGGTGGGTGAAGCAGCACAAAAAGGCGATCGCATCACTAGGCGAGAAGTGCGTCAAATCAACGACGAATGGACAGCGATGTCTTCCGATTTGCTACCCGAACCAGTCAAGCAAAAAGCAGCAGATAATTCCCTTCCTCCGCGTTACCTCGCACCACTGGTGAAGGAGATGGAAAAATTACCAGAGTCTCACCAAAACGCGATCCAAAAGGAAATAGCCCAAAATCCTGATGTGGATACCCTCAAACAAGTCACCACAGAAGCACGTAACTTAGCAAAATATCTCAAAGCCGCAGCTCAAGTCCAAGCGCTGACTGTCCAAGACGTTGACATCGAAACAGCACTCATAGAAGCTCAAAGAGTCGGCTGTTTGAGCATAGCCGCTGACTTGGTGAATCAAGCATCCCAGCTAGAACAGATGATAGCCAAATTGTACATGGCTTGGAAGAAAATTGGTAATTTATCAGACCGTCTCTATGTAGATACGGGTGCAAGTACCCCACGTTTGCGAGAACTCCTAGAATGCTTGGAACCACTTGGTGGTGAAGTTATGGAATTACAACTGATTGGTGGGACTGAACATACGATTCGCCTGCAAATTCAGGAAACAAATTAGGCTATGTCAAAACAGTGAACAGTGAACAGTGACCAGTTACCAGTCAATCCCCATCAATGAATTGAGGGGCTTGAAATAAGGATGCACTTTCATTATTTCTCCATCAATAAATTGAGGGGCAAGGAAGCGTCACCAGTACCAGCATGGTACTTGATAACTGATAACTGGTAACTGATTCGGTCAGGAGATGACGCCTTCTACTCTTATGTCAAGTTCGTTAAATTACTGATAATAAAAGCACCCCACCCCTAACCCCTCCCCTTGCTAAGAGGAGGGGAACTTTGGCGTAGCCACTCATCGGGGAGGGGTTTACCGGCATTTGTGGGGTGGGCATCTTGCCCGCCCTAAATAGCCTCAATTCTTCATCCCCGTTGTCGCAATACCCTGAATAAACTGACGCTGCCCGACAAGAAATAGTAACATCACTGGTACAGTCGCGATCGTCACGGCTGCCATCATCAAAGGCCAATTGTTAGTAAATTGCTCTTGAAACTCTGCCAACGCTAACTGTACTGTCCTCAATTCCGGGCGCGTTGTAAATACCAACGGTTTAAACACATCATTCCATTCCCCGATAAAGGTAAACAGAAACAACGTCACTAAAGCGGGACGGGCTAAAGGTAACATTACCCGCCACAAAATTTGCAACCTGTTTGCCCCATCTATGGCGGCTGCTTCTTCCAACTCTACAGGAATTGTCAGGAAATATTGACGCAACAGGAAAATACCAAAACCATTGGCAGCTGTTGGTAAAATTAGCGCCCAATAGGTATTTATCAGGTGTCCCCACTTTAACACCAAAAACACGGGAATCACTAGTAACTGAAAGGGAATCACTAGTGTTGCCAACACAATGAGCAGCAGTGCTTGCCTGCCGCGAAATTTCAGCCGTGCCAAGGCGTAACCTGCGAGTGCCGAAGTGATAATTTGAAAGGCGGTCACAGCGATCGCTACTAAGGTAGAATTAGCGAAAGCAAGTAAAAATTTACCTCTGTCCCAAGCATCGCGATAATTGGTTAAAGACCAGCCATTTTTGGGTAAAACACTAGGAGTTGCGCCAGGAGGTGCAAAGGATGTCAAGAAGACGACAACCAAAGGTAACAAGACGATAACACCTCCCAGTAGTAGCACTCCTAGGCTCCAGGGAATTTTGGATTTAGATCCTTCGCTGCGTTCAGGACGCTTGGTGTTTTGGATTTTGGATTCGTCATTTATCATTTGTCCCTGCTTTCCTCACTCTCATGTGAATTAGCTTGAGCGAATGCTGCCAGCAAAAGCTAATCTAGAACATAGAGACTTGTTAAGTAAAATTAAACCACAGTTAACATTGCCCTGAATTCATAGGGGTAACTCAATTTTGGTATCCAATGATTCACATCACAGGAGTGAACGTACCATGCAGCAGCTTGCAGCTCAATCTGAAATTGACTTTCACAGCGAAACATACAAAGACGCTTACAGCCGCATTAATGCGATTGTGATCGAAGGAGAACAAGAGGCTCACGAGAATTACATCAAACTTGCTGAACTGCTGCCGGATTCTCAGGATGAACTCATTCGCCTATCAAAGATGGAAAGTCGCCACAAGAAAGGATTTGAAGCTTGTGGGCGCAATCTTCAAGTCACACCGGATCTGAAATTTGCTAAGGAGTTTTTTAGCTCACTGCATCAAAATTTCCAAACAGCATCTGCTGAAGGTAAGGTTGTGACTTGCTTGCTGATTCAGTCTTTAATTATTGAATGTTTTGCGATCGCCGCATACAACATTTACATCCCGGTTGCCGACGATTTTGCTCGTAAAATTACTGAAGGCGTAGTTAAAGACGAATACAGCCACCTCAACTTTGGAGAAGTGTGGTTGAAAGAACACTTTGAAGAATCAAAAGCTGAGTTAGAAGAAGCAAATCGCCAAAATCTTCCCATAGTTTGGAAAATGCTTAACTCTGTCGCCGAAGATGCTCACACTTTGGCAATGGAAAAGGAAGCTTTGGTGGAAGACTTCATGATTCAGTACGGAGAAGCCCTCAGCAACATTGGTTTCTCTACCCGCGATATTATGCGCCTGTCAGCCTACGGACTTGCAGCAGCATAGATAAGAGAGACAACAAGACGCGCGGAGAGAGAAAATGTCCCCGCGTCACCCCCTCTTCAAGGAGTCGCCCCTCATTTTTCGTGACTTTTTGTGTAGTATTTTTAAGGGTTAGTTGTCTCTGACCCATTCATTCCACCCCTTTAAGAAAGGACAAGGCTAACACAACAGTTCATGTTTGGTCTAATCGGACACCTTACTAGTTTAGAACACGCGCAGGCAGTAGCCAGAGATTTGGGCTATCCAGAATATGCCGATCAAGGGCTAGATTTTTGGTGCAGCGCCCCGCCTCTAATGGTCGATAACATTACCGTCACCAGTGTTACCGGGCAAAAAATTGAAGGGCGGTATGTAGAGTCATGCTTTTTGCCAGAAATGCTGGCAACTCGTCGCATAAAAGCTGCAACACGTAAAGTCCTCAACGCTATGGCTCATGCTCAAAAGCTCGGGATAAACATTACAGCTTTAGGCGGATTTTCTTCGATCATTTTTGAAAACTTTAATTTAGAGGAGTTGAAACAAGTCCGCAATATAAAACTAGAGTTTGAACGCTTTACTACAGGAAACACTCATACGGCATACATCATTTGTCAACAGGTAGAAAAAGCCTCGAAACAAGTAGGCATTGAACTATCAAAAGCAACTGTTGCTGTCTGTGGGGCGACTGGAGATATTGGGAGCGCTGTCTGCCGTTGGTTAGATGCCAAAACAGATATCAAGGAAGTCTTGCTCATAGCCCGTAACCAAGAACGCCTGCAACAGCTGCAAGACGAACTAGGACGTGGAAAAATCATGTCTTTGGAAGAAGCACTTCCTCAAGCTGATATTGTGGTTTGGGTTGCCAGTATGCCTAAAGGTATGGAAATCGAACCCACAGTTTTAAAGCAACCTTGTTTGCTGATAGATGGTGGCTATCCAAAAAACCTCGCAACCAAAATTCAGCATCCTGGTGTGCATGTCCTCAATGGTGGCATTGTCGAACATTCGCTCGATATTGATTGGAAAATTATGAGCATCGTCAATATGAATGTTCCAGCACGCCAGTTATTTGCTTGTTTTGCAGAATCAATGCTACTGGAATTTGAGAAGTTATACACTAACTTCTCTTGGGGGCGGAATCGGATTACTGTAGAAAAAATGGAGCAGATTGGTCACGTATCGAAAAAGCACGGATTTAGACCACTGCTGGTATAAAAATTAAGAATTAAAAATTAAAAATTAAAAATTTTTAATTTTTAATTCTTTGAACGCTCTTCACTGTTCACTTTTCAATCAAAAAATGGCTACTACTGAGCGTAAACCGCTACTGTTGGATTTTGAAAAGCCCCTAGCCGAACTTGCTACTCGAATTGAGCAAATTCGGCAACTAGCAGAAGAAAATGGCGTCGATGTAACTGGTCAAATTCGTCAGCTAGAAGCACGCGCTATGCAACTGCGTGAGGAAATTTTCAGTAGTTTATCGCCGTCTCAGCGATTGCAAGTCGCTCGTCATCCGCGCCGCCCTAGTACCCTTGATTATATTCAAGCTATCAGTGATGAATGGATGGAGTTGCATGGCGATCGCTGCAATTCTGACGACCCTGCTATCGTAAGTGGTGTGGGTCGCTTGGATGGCAAACCCGTGGTATTCTTGGGTCATCAAAAAGGTCGTGATACTAAAGATAATATCGTCCGTAACTTCGGTATGGCTTCTCCTGGTGGCTATCGCAAAGCCCTACGGTTGATGGAACATGCTAACAGGTTTGGGATGCCGATTATAACTTTTATCGATACGTCAGGCGCTTTGCCTACGGTGATCGCTGAACAACAAGGTGCTGGGGAAGCAATTGCCTACAATTTGCGGGAGATGTTTTCCTTTGATGTCCCGATCATCAGCACAGTGATTGGTGAAGGTGGTTCTGGCGGTGCTTTAGGTATTGGTGTGGGCGATCGCCTACTCATGTTTGAACACGCAGTTTATTCAGTTGCCCCACCTGAAGCTTGTGCCGCCATATTATGGAGAGATGCCAGCAAAGCTCCCCAAGCGACAGTTGCCTTGAAAATCACAGCACCGGATCTGAAAAACTTAGGAATTATCGACCAGATATTGCCTGAACCGATTGGCGGCGCTCATTCTGACCCCCTGAAAGCTGCTACCACTCTTAAGCAAGCTCTGTTGGACAATTTAGAGGAACTCAACCGCTTTACTCCGCAAGAACGACGCCAAATGCGTTACGAAAAATTCCGCAAAATTGGTGTTTTCACCGAAGTTTCCCACTCATAAAACGTGAGATGCTTGATTAGTATAGTAGCAGTGCTATAATTGCCTATGGAAGTTAAAGATTTTTAACAATCTTTTAAGCCATAGGCATTTGTGTTTTTAGTCATTAGTCATTAGTCATTAGTCATTAGTCAAAAGTACTTTGACAATGAACTGTATACTGTGTATTTATGACTACTCAATTGAAAATCAGGGTGGTACAAGATTTTTCAGGTAAAGATATATAGTCTTCCTTTGGAGGATATGGTATTAGCAATATATCTTCTTGACAAAGCAGCATAGCAGTTGTCAAAGAGAATTAATTGGATTTTTAGGTTTGTTTAATCTATTTAGACCACGAGAGTGCAATCATTGGGTGGCGACGCGGTTATCAAACCGTTCAAAAATTGGGAGACAGCATGAGTGTTGAGCACAAACGACGTGCCCTAATTACTGGGGCAAGTAGTGGCATTGGGAAAGCAACAGCTTTAGCATTTGCGAAGGCAGGAATAGATGTTGCCCTAGTGAGCCGTTCAGTTGATAAGCTGACACCAGTGTGTGAAGCTGTATCACACGCAGGCGTGGAAGCGAAAGCTTACGAAGTGGACTTAGCTTGTGTCGCTCAAGTGCAAGAGAAGATGCAGGCAATAGCCCTTGATGGGGACATAGATATTTTGGTCAACAATGCTGGCATGGGTTATACCGGCACTTTGACTGAAACCCCCTTGTGCGACTGGCAGCAAGTGATAGACTTAAATCTCACGAGTGTATTCCAGTGTATTATGGGAATTTTGCCCAGAATGCGGACTCGCGGCACAGGTACAATTATCAACATTAGTTCAATATCCGCAAAGCAAGCATTTCCCAATTGGGGGGCTTACAGCGTCAGCAAAGCTGGTTTGATTGCCCTTTCTCAAACTCTTGCACAGGAAGAACGTGCCCACGGTATTCGTGTGACTGCTATCTGTCCCGGTGCGGTTAATACAGAACTTTGGGATACACAAACCGTCAATGCCAACTTTGACCGCTCAAAAATGCTTACTCCAGAAATTGTTGCTCAGTCAATTCTCCACGCTGCCTTGCTACCACAACAGGCAGTTATTGATGAATTGATAATTATGCCTAGCGCTGGCGCTTTATAAGTGCTGAGGAGCCACTACGGGGGTTTCCCCTGGGTTCCGCAAGTGGCGTTTTTAAGTGATGAGTACTGAGTCATTTCCACTCAGCACTTAGCATTTATGATTCAGCACAAGAGAAATGATCTCAACTACAGAAACTCTAACCAACACTGACATCATGACTATTGCTAGTTCCAACGGTACCAACAGCTCTCAATCTCCTCTGATTCCCGACTTAACAGAAGCCATCACCCCAAGACCAGACCGCAACACTCATAACGGGCGGCAAGCTGATTTGCACCCGCAAACAGAGGAGCAGTTCGAGCAAATGACGGACGCCGTGCGGACTCTACTAGTGGGTGTTGGAGAAGACCCCGAACGCGAGGGACTACTGAAAACACCCAAACGGGTAGCAGAGGCAATGCGGTTTCTCACCAGTGGCTACAACCAATCGTTAGAAGAAATCGTTAACGGTGCCATCTTTGACGAAGGTCATAACGAGATGGTGCTCGTGCGGGATATCAATTTCTTTAGCATGTGCGAACACCATATGTTGCCATTCATGGGCAAAGCTCATGTTGCCTACATCCCCAACCAAAAAGTTGTGGGACTGAGCAAGCTTGCCCGGATTGTCGAGATGTATTCCCGCCGTTTGCAAGTGCAAGAAAGGCTCACCCGCCAAATTGCTGAAGCCGTTCAGACAGTTCTGGAACCGCAGGGAGTTGCCGTTGTGATGGAAGCTACCCATATGTGCATGGTAATGCGGGGTGTGCAAAAACCCGGTTCTTGGACTGTCACGAGCGCAATGCTGGGTGTCTTCCAAGAAGAACAGAAAACCCGTGAAGAATTCTTTAATTTAATTCGCCACCAGTCATCATTCTTTTAGGTATTCGGGACTGAAGATTGGGGATTGGGCTATTTCCCTCATTCCCAACCCCCAACCCCTAGCGCCGAATTGCCAGCTTTTCAAACAACTTAGCTACCTTGTCTAAATCCTTATCCCCAGGGGCACGTTCTACACCACTGGATAAGTCAATGCCACTGGGGCTAACTTGTGTTAAAGCTTCGACAATATTATCTGGAGTCAGTCCACCAGCCAAAAACCAAGGACAACTAGGGCTGAATTCCTGTAACATTACCCAGTCTAAAGTTGTCCCTGTACCACCTAGTTGCTGCGGATGATAAGCATCTAGTAACAGCGTATCTGCGACTGTAGTATACATAGCTGCTTTGTCAATATCTTCAAAACTACGTATTCTCAAAGCTTTGAGAATTTCGACGTTTGGTAGCAATTGACGCAACTGCACAGCAAACTCTGGAGATTCATCTCCGTGCAGTTGGACACCAGTCAAACCAGAATTTACTACAGTTTGAGTAATTTCAAGAGCCGTCGAGTTGGCAAAAACTCCAATTTTGTCGGTTTTTTCGGGCAGTTGTTCCACGACGGCACGAATTTGGTCTACGTTAACATAACGGGGTGAAGCTGAAACACAAATAAATCCCAATGCTGTCGCGCCCAGTGAGGCGATCGCTTTCCCCTGTTGTGGTTGAGTAATTCCGCAAATCTTAATCCGCATAGATATTTTTGATAGTGGTAGTAATAGTTACAAAAAATCTCAATTGTATAAACAATTGCAAGTTTTTTCCTTTGTAATTCTATAATCTTTGTGGTTTACACAGTAAGTAATCAGTATTGCTCTCGGTAATTCCAGATTACTGACCACTTGTCAATTTTTAACTTAGGAGAGAAAAATTTGATTTCATCAATCTTACTAACAGCCGCCGCAACTGTTCCCGCAACACCTGCATGGAACACTAATGTATCAATAATTATCAGCGTCAGCTGTTTAGTAGCTCTTTTGCTCACTTTCAAGATTGAGAAGCCCAAAGTTGGTCCCAAAGTACCTCTATTGCCTATAAGCATTCCGGCATTCATCGGCGCTATGTGTTTTGGGCATCTTATCGGAGTTGGCATCGTTTTAGGGCTAACTAATATCGGTAGCCTGTAAGTTGCAAACAGAGACGTTCTATTGCAACGTCTCTATATTTAGATATCAAATTTTTTCTCCGGCTATCTAGCTATTCCTTTGGGTGGAGATTGACACCTATCTTTAGAAAGAAGATTCAGCTACTCCATTAGGCGGAGCATAAACATTGATTGTAGAGACAAAGAAGCGCGTTGCTCTTGAGGGAGCAAGTCAATTTCGTGCCTCTACATAGATAAATCAATGTATTCATGCTAGGAGAAAAATCTGTGATTTCATCATTGTTATTGGCAGTCCAAGCTACCGTTCCCAACTCTGCCGCAGAGTTTAACTGGACCGGATCGGCTATTATCATTGGCAGCAGCATTTTAGCTCTTTTGATTATTCCTCGGGTGGTTCGCTACCCCCATGTTGGTGCTAAGATGCCGCTACCTTTCCCGTCGGTGTTCAATAATCCCAGTGTCGGTTCATTCCTCGCCGCAATGAGCACCGGTCACCTTATCGGTATTGGTGCAGTTTTGGGCTTGACCAATCTCGGCATTATCTAGATTTTACTTTACACGCATACTACATTTGAATCACGACAGGCGGCAGGTCTTCTCCTTCAAGGCTCATCCTGAAGGGTAAGATCTGCCTTATTGTTTTTAATTTTTAAATTGCTGCGTTCCTATTTGAGTTTGGCTCGCTGGCAGGAATTGTCTATTCTAGAAATTAGAGCTAATCAACGAGCAATTGCTGATTTTCCAGATTTCAGCCAGGATTTGTTGATATGGCAAAACTATATATGTGTAAAAAAGAACATATGAAACCTATTTCTGGACGGTTGAAAATATTTAGTTATAGGAAAAAGTAATGCAAACAAATTGGAAAATCGGGTCTTTATTCGGAATACCCCTGTTTTTAGACCCTCTATGGTTTGTGATTTTAGGGCTGGCAACCCTTAACTTTGGGGTGGCTTACCAAGCCTGGGGAACATCTCTAGCTTGGAGTGCTGGAGTGGTGATGGCATTGCTGCTGTTTGGTTCAGTATTATTGCATGAATTGGGTCACAGCTTAGTAGCGCGATCGCAAGGCATAAAAGTCAATTCGATTACGCTGTTTCTGTTTGGTGGGATTGCTTCTATCGAAGAAGAATCCAAAACCCCAGGAAAAGCGTTTCAGGTGGCAATTGCTGGACCTGCAGTGAGTGTTATCCTGTTTTTACTCCTCAGACTGCTGGGTGATTTTTTGCCGCCTAACAGCCCTGCTAGCATGATGGTGGCAGACTTAGCGAGAATCAACTTAGTTTTGGCACTCTTCAACTTGATTCCTGGCTTACCCTTAGATGGCGGACAAGTTTTAAAAGCAGCACTATGGCAAGCAACAGGTAACCGCTTCAAAGCTGTACGGTTAGCAGCAAGGGCGGGGCAAATTTTGGGTTATGGTGCGATCGCCCTGGGTTTGGCAGTAGATTATTTTACTGGCGAACTCGTCACTGGTTTGTGGATAGCCTTGTTAGGTTGGTTTGGTATCCGTAATGCTACCAGCTATGACCGCGTCACGGTATTACAAGAAACTTTGCTCAATTTAGTTGCTGGCGATACCATGACACGTGACTTTCGCGTAGTTGATGCCAACCAGACTTTACGTTCTTTTGCCGACTCATACCTTTTGGACACCACCGCGCCTGGGGTTTATTTTGCTGAATCTGATGGACGTTACCGGGGCATAGTTTCCATCGACGATTTGCGCCTTGTAGAAAGAAGTCAATGGGAAAGCCTAACGGTGCAAAGTATTGTACATCCCTTGACAGAAATTCCCACTGTTACCGAGTCAACTACCTTGGTAGAGGTGATTAACAAACTCGAAAAAGAACAATTAGCCCGTATCACCGTGCTTTCTCCCGCTGGTGCTGTCGCTGGTGTCATTGATCGAGGGGATATTGTACGGGAATTAGCACAAAAGTTAAATTTGCGGATAACCGAAGCTGAGATTAAGCGCATAAAAGAAGAAGGCAGTTATCCACCAGGTTTGCAATTGGGAGCGATCGCGAAATCAATCACCAACTCATGAAGTTTTGGGTTATAGATTAGCTTAACGGGATGAAAAGTAGGGTGCGTTAGCTTCACGAACGCACTCTACAAAAACTCTTTTAAAATAAAATCTAGGTTAGCATTGGAATCGTATTCAACAATTGGTTGATTAAACTTGAATAAACGCATCGGTTTATTACCAATCAATTTCATTGATGAACCTTCAATGTTCAACATTGTTCCTTCTTGTAAACCAACAACATAAATATCGGGATTTAGAACTAAAAATTCTTTAATCCTTGTTTCTCTTGTTTCTCCGTTGTGATTTGGTATCACTTCATCTGTATAGTGAGGGTTTATCTGAAAAGGAACGAGATTTAATCCGTTAAAACTTCCAAGCTCAATGATTGGCATATCGTTGGTTGTTTTGATTGTAGGACAAGCAACATTTGACCCTGCGCTCCATCCAATATATGGTGTTCCGTTGTTTACCTTTTCTCTTATAGTTTCGATAATTCCGATTTTGTGTAACCAATGCATAAGATGAAAAGTGTTTCCACCCCCAACGACTATGGCTTCTGCTTTTTTAATCAATTCATGAGGATTTTCAGCTATATGAATAGCGTCAATCTCATAACCAATATCTTTAAAAAGTTTACCTACTTTTTCGGTATAATCATCACAATTTGAAGTCACACCAGCAAAAGGTATAAACAGTATTTTTTTTACATAATCTCCTAAAAATCTTTGAAGTTGCTGACGGGGATAAAATAAATACTCTTCACCCAAATTAGTTGAATTACTAAGCAATAATAATCTTTTCATGATTTGTTTATTTGATTTCGTTCCTCTTTAAGTGGAGACTACTACTATACAAATAATTCGCTGATTTGCTGGGTAGAGTCACTCAAAAAAAGCCTACCAAATTTTGGGCTGTATTGCCTGCTCCGCCCTACATCTAATTAGATGACAACTTTGTAAGAGAATATTTGAGCATGGTAGTTTTCTAGAGGTTCCAAATGACAATCAGCCGACTCACTCAACAAATACAGTTCATCATCGAAATTGACCAACTTAAGCAGGTGCTACGTCAAACCCTGCTCAACGATGGGTCACGCCGGGAAAACAGTGCAGAACACTCTTGGCATTTGGCGATGATGGTGATAGTATTAGCAGAGTATGCTCCGCAAGGGGTTGTTCTGTTAAATGCCATCAAAATGGTGCTGGTTCACGATTTGGTGGAAATTGATGCAGGTGACACCTTCTGCTACGATGTGCAGGGCAACGAGAGCAAGGCACAACGGGAAGCACAAGCAGCGTTACGGCTATTCGGACTTTTGCCAGCAGATCAAGCAAGCGAGTTGCGTTCGCTTTGGGAAGAGTTTGAAGCACAGGAAACACCAACCGCCAAGTTTGCAGCAGCCTTAGACCGGATACAACCTTTGCTGCACAACCAGCAAAACCGTGGTGGTACTTGGCTCATTCATAACATTACGCGCGATCAGGTCATGAAACGGATGGCTCCTGTGGAAACAGGTGCGCCGGAACTTTGGTTGTTTGTCCAGCAAGTGGTTGAGGATTGTGTGGCGGCGGGTTATCTTAAAGATACTCCTGCGAATGCTCCTGCAAAATGATATACCCAAAAAAGACAAAGGGGCAGCATTATAGCAGTTTTCAATTCATTAGAATACAGGTTGGCTGTAGGGGCACAGCAGTGCTGTGCCCCTAGCATGTGGTTTGGTAGAGTGAATAGCATTGGCTTGTGCAAGCCTCATCATGCCTTAATGTCACAGATTTTTGAAATCGTTAACCAGTCTCCAAACTCTGTTGCGCCAAAATTGTCTCCCACTCAAACTGAGAAAGTGGTTGCACCTCTAAGTGCATATCAAAACAATCTTCAGCAGCAGTAATTAAAGCGGCAATAATCTTTTCAGTATCTAATTTCTGCGAAAGTTGCACAGGAGTAAAAGATTCTGTGCCAAATACTTGAGTAAATAACTCAGCATCAGGGTGTAAGCGGATGGAACCATGTTGCAAAATTGTCCCACCCCGTCTTAGTTGGGCGCTACCAATGAATTTAGTACCATCTGGCAAAACCAAATCTGCACCTGTTGCAGTGCCGAAACAGTTGGGGTTATGGATGTAACCGCGCCCAACTGTACCGTAGTGCAATTCTATGCCAAGCGATCGCCATCCTTGAATCAAAAAGGAGCAAATTTTTTCGTACACCTGGACACGAGTCCCAATCAGTCCAGATGTCACGACAGCATAAGTTAAATCACCTTGATGCAACACCGCCCGTCCCCCTGTGGGACGTCGCACCAAGTCCACTTTTTCACCTTGCCAAACAAGATGCTGCCAATGTTCGGGATATTTATGTTGATGGTAGCCCAAGGAAATGGCAGGTGGCGACCAAGTGTAAAACCGCAAAGTTGGAGGATGTCCCGACTGATGCTGTTCTAACAACCAGCGGTCGATCGCCATCTGCATCTTACCAGAGGCGTTTAGTAACGGAATCAGTCGCCACACAAAAGTCAAGCAGCACCAAACTCCGATTCTAATGCTTCGTCGTTATTATCGGCGATCGTTGCCACCACAGTAATTATGCGGGAAACTTCGCTAGGAGACAAATCTGCTAAAGTGCGTGTTGCCAGTACGACAACCTGATTTTCAACGATCGCAAAACGCGCTTCAAAGGTGCCAGATGCGTTCATCTCCAACAAATGCCGCGTTAACCTGGGTTCATCTTTGGCTGGTAACTTGAGCACTACAGACCAAACTGTTAATGTATCTTCATCGGTTGGTCCCGTCAGTTGGACAAACACTTCCACCGTGCCGTACTTGAACTTCCACCGGTTCCCACCTTCTGAAGGATGACTCACCATTGCGCTGTCATCTTGTTCCAGAGTGTCGATAACGTTTTCGATGATCTCCACGTAGTTGATGTGCTGAGTTTCTTCGATAATCTCATTGATGAGTTCACCGGTTGATGTGGATTCGTTTGCAACCGTTTCTGGATTGGATTGGTAACTTGTCATATGGATATTTGCCTCAACAGGATAATTGTTACACCTAGACATACTTTATAGCTTGTGATTTGCTAATTTTTAGCTCCTTAGGTAGTAGGCTGACCAAATCAGTGAACAGTGAACAGTTACCAGTTATGAGTAAGAGGATTTGCGCTACATTCTAATCCAGTAGTGAGGATGCGTGAATTTATGTCTCCTGTTTCCCAAACTGTCCAAAGTCATGATATCCGTCAGTTGGGTATGTTCTCCATATTTTATGAGTGCAAAATAAATACAAGTGTCTAAAAGCCTTCAATATGAGCCACTGCCTGAATCCCAATTGCCAGAAACCCGCCAGTAATCCACCAACGGCAAAATTTTGTCAAAGTTGTGGCACTAAGCTGCTGCTGAAAGACCGCTATCGAGCTATTAAGCTCATTGGTCAGGGTGGTTTTGGCAAAACCTTCTTAGCGGTAGATGAGGACAAACCATCAAAACCGCCTTGTGTCATTAAGCAATTTTTTCTTGAAGCGCAAGATACGAACAACACCCAGAAAGCCGCTGAGTTATTTGAGCGAGAAGCATTGCGGCTGGATGAGTTGGGCAAACACAACCAAATTCCAGAGTTGTTCGCCCACTTTAGCCAGGATAATCGCCAGTATTTAGTACAAGAGTTTATAGATGGGCAGAACTTAGCTGAAGTCCTCGCAGAACAAGGGGCTTTTAATGAAGGACAAATTCGAGACTTACTTAATAGTTTGTTGCCTGTACTTAAGTACATCCATAATCACTCTGTGATTCACCGAGATATTAAACCAGAAAACATTATCCGCCGCAATGATGGACAATTAGTTCTGGTTGATTTTGGAGCTGCTAAGTATGTTACAGTATCTTCCGTGCGACAAACAGGAACGAGTGTTGGTAGTCCAGAGTTTGTCGCTCCTGAACAACTTATGGGTAAAGCCATTTTTGCCAGTGATTTGTATAGTTTAGGCATAACTTGCATTTATCTACTCACTCAGGTTTCTCCTCTTAACCTATTTGACATATCAGAATATGATTGGGTGTGGCGGCAGTATTTGGTGAATAATCCAGTCAGTGATGAACTGGGTCGAATTTTGGATAAGCTCATACAACACACTACCAATTGCCGCTATAAATCAGTAACTGAAGTACTACAAGACCTGAATCCTACATCTGTACAGCCGCTCAGTGTTGGTCATTCTAATACTATAAGTGTTGGTCATTCTAATACTATAAGTGTTGGTCATTCTAATACTATAAGTGTTGCTCATTCTAATACTATAAATTACGCCTCGTTTCGGGACATCCACACCCTTAGTCATTCAGATGCGGTTTTTGGTGTTGCTTTTAGTCCGGATGGACAGATACTTGCTAGTTGCAGTGGCTACTGGGATAAAAGCATTAAGTTATGGGATGTAGATACTGGGCAACAACTTTGCACATTTCAAGGGCTACTTGATGGGGTTCGTTGCGTGACTTTCAGTCCGGATGGACAGATCCTTGCTAGTGGTGGTAGCTCTAGAGATCCAACCATTAAGCTATGGGATGTTAGCTCTGGGCAGAAGAAAAAAATTCTTAAAGGGCATTCACATGTTGTTTATTCTCTTGCTTTTACTCCAGATGGACAAACCCTTGTCAGTGGCAGTCAAGATAAAACGATCAAGCTATGGGATGTCCTTACAGGACGCGAACTCAGCACCATCAAGTATCATCACTGGGTGCGTTCTGTGGCTGTCAGCCAGGATGGACACATTCTTGCCTGTGGTAGTAATGACCAAACTATTAGGCTGTGGAATATGCTGACAGGACGACAACTTTGCACTCTCAAAGGACATTTTTTTGGAGTTAGTTCTGTTAAGTTTAGTCCAGATGATTTAATCCTTGCAAGTGGCAGTGATGATCGAAGTGTCAAGTTGTGGAATGTTCACACCGCCGAAGTAATTTATACACTTAATAGGCATTCAAGTGCTGTTTTTTCCATAGCCTTTAGCCCAGATGGACAAATTCTTGCTAGTGGCAGTGATGACGACACTATTAAGCTGTGGAACGTTATGACAGGGGAAGAAATTTGCACTCTCAATGGGCATTCATCGGGGGTTAATTCTATTAGGTTTAGCCCAAATGGAAAAGCTCTTGCAAGTTGTAGTTGGGACAATACTGTCAAAATTTGGCAGTGCGATTAAGTGCAACAATTGAAAAAAAATGTGAGTTAGTTAATGCAGCAATCGGGGTGTTGCTTGCGCTAAGTCATGCGACATGCAGGGAGTGTTACAGGACTACAACAAAGCATATACTAAAATATAGTCAAAATGTCTAAAATAGTCAAAGTTTAAGTCTTACTATGCAGACCTACACGCTCACAGATGCTTGTGACAAACACGGTGAGGTGTTTGATAAGGCTTATTTGATTCATTTCACATCTTTAAAATGTCTTTTGACGATTACACAAATTACCTGTGTGGTTTCGTCGGTTTGTGAAAGATAGTTTGTTTGGTGCGGCGCAAAAGTTACTTGATGGGTTAGTGCGACAAGATGTACAGATGATTGAGGAGGAACAGCAAGCGTATTTGCAGAATCCCCAGAGGCGAGGTTATGAGTTGAATCGAGCGTTGGTGAGCGTGCAAAGGTTGATGAGGAGTGAGGTTGAGCATAGGGAGTAGGGGAAGTAATATATTAAACAGCACTAAGCGTAAGTAAGTCGGCAAGAAAAAACCAAACTATGTAAAGAAAAGTAAAATTTCTGTATTTGGCTCTTAGTAGCGCTTCAGCGCTAAAGCGCTACTACAAACCAGTGATGATTATTTGCGCCGACTTACTTAGAGAACGCAAAAAAGTTTCCATAAAACCTCTTTCATAAATACCCAACTAAATTTCGGTTGGCAAAATAAATACAAAGCTTCTCAAAACCCTAGAGTATGAGCTATTGTCTGAATCCTAAGTGCCTAAGTCCCCAAAATCCAAATGATGTAGAATTTTGCCACCATTGTAAATCTCGGTTACTGATCAATCAGCGTTACCGTCCCTTGGAGCCAATTGGTCGAGGTGGTTTTGCTAGAACCTTTAAAGCTATAGATGATTACAAGCCGTCTAAACCATACTGTGTGATTAAACAATTTCATGGTAAAGGCTTTGATGATGCGGAAAAATCAAAAGAGTTATTTCATCGAGAAGCAGTATTACAAGAGAAGTTAGGTAAGCATCCCCATATTCCCGAACTATTTGCACATTTTACGCAGGATGATTACCTGTATTTGGTGCAAGAATTTATTGACGGACGCAACCTGAATCAGGAACTCAAGGAGAAAGGCACTTTCAGCGAAGCCAAAATTTGGCAATTACTTGAGAATTTACTACCTGTATTGCAGTTTGTCCACAAGAATCAGGTAATTCATCGAGACATTAAGCCTGAAAACATCATACGCCACAGTGTTGATAACAGGCTTTACTTGGTGGATTTTGGTATTGCTAAACTTGCAACTGAACCTATCTTACCCAAAACTGGAACAGTAATCGGTAGTGAGGGGTATACTGCCCCAGAGCAACACGAAGGTAAACCCCGCTTTACTAGCGATCTGTACAGTTTGGGTGCAACCTGCTATCATCTTTTGACTTGGGCTGACCCCTCTAGGCTGTTGTATAGCTGGGTAGATTGGCAAAAAGAGTTAACAGACAGATTAGAAACGAGAGATATCAGTGATGAACTCATCCAAATACTAAACAAGCTATTGCAACCAGACATTAGCCAACGCTATCAATCAGCAGAGCAAGTTCTCCACAATTTAGACCGAGAAGGCATTCAAGCAACTACTGAGCCACCGCTAGTTTTTCCAACATCAGCAGCCAAAACTCAACCAGAATTTTGGAAATGTGTAAATACTTTCACTGGACATCAATGGGATGTTTTCACTGTCGCAATTAGTCCCGACAGTCAGATACTTGCCAGTGGTAGCAGTGACCACACAATCAAAACTTGGGATCTGCAAACTGGAACAACTCTCTACACTAAAGTACACCATACAGGTGAGCGTTCAGGAGATGTTTATTCCATTACTTTTAGTCCTAGTGGAGAAACACTTGTTAGTGCTAGTTGGGGCAGTGCTTATTATGCCCAAAGAACTACCATGACAAAGACAATTCAATTGTGGGATTTAATCACTATGGAAGTGCTTCGTAGTTTCCCTGGGCATTCAAGCAGCGTCAACTCTGTTGCAATTAGTCCCGATGGGCAAACTCTTGTTAGTGGTAGTGGAGATAAGACAATTAAATTGTGGGATCTGCACATTGGAAAACTCATAAACACACTCACTGACCATTCAGAATCGGTTAACTCAGTGGCTATCAGTCCTAATGGTCAAATTCTTGCCAGTGGTAGCACAGACACAACTATCAAGATTTGGCATTTTGCTACTGGAAAACTCATAAACACACTCACTGACCATTTGAAATCGGTTAAGTCAGTGGCTATCAGCCCTGATGGTCAAATTCTTGCCAGTGGTAGCACAGACACAACTATCAAGATTTGGCATCTTGCTAGTGGAGAACTGCTAAATACGCTCACTGAACATTCAGAATCAGTTAACTCAGTAACTTTCAGCCCTGATGGTCAAATTCTTGCCAGTGGTAGCACAGACACAACTATCAAGATTTGGCATCTTGCTAGTGGAGAACTGCTAAATACGCTCACTGAACATTCAGCATCGGTTAACTCAGTAACTTTCAGTCCTGATGGTCAAATTCTTGCTAGTGGTAGCGCAGACACAACTATCAAGATTTGGCGTTGTGATTAATCTGCTAAAAGAAATATAGACAAAATGTACAAAATAGTCATGATCAATATTAACTCAGACTATGCAGACCTACGCTGTCACAGATGCTTGCAACAAAGACGGTGAGGTTTTTGATAAGGCGATCGCTACCTCCAGCTAAAAAAATCAAGCAACTACCAAGCTCTGCATCTGCCCACAACCGCGATCGCCCAAAAGGCACTGCGCTACAAGCAGCGATCGCTCCCTCAAGAAGTGCCATTCGCCTAAATTCCAACTTCACCCAGTGCGCGTATCGCTTCGTCGGAATGACCAACCTTTCGTAGTGGTGTAACAATGTCGCGTTCCAGATCCGGTACATAGCAAGCAATCAAGCTTGCCGTTCCGTCCTGCTGAGTGGGCATGATTCGCACTAAAGTAGGGGCTGTCTTACCGTATGGCAGAGCACAGAGAACTTATATCTGTATAAAAGCTTACAACCTTTCCTTCTGCCCTCTGCCCTCTGCCCTCTGCCTTTCTTCGGTCATGTTGAGCGGAGCGAAACATCTGGTGGAGATTCCTCGCTACACTGCATTTCGCGACTAATGACATTCACGTTTTTTGAATGAATGCAAGAAGTCTATTGTCTAGCCCAATTCTGGTAGTTTAGTAACCTTAAACCGCAGACGATGTAAGCCACCAGATTAAGGTGCCAAGACCAGCAACAATAATGGTTGTGGTCACCGGATGCTTCTCAGCCTTCACGTAGAGGCTGCCTGATCGAATCCAGCCTTGGTGAGTCCCCCGCTCATGCATGCCGTAACCCGCGTGATAAAGTGCATTGTCTTCTCGATCGCGCGAGGGGCGATCAGACTGTTGCGAGGGAAACGCCCAAAGCTCTATCAACTTGTCCGTGAGCCGTGGTGAGATACCAGCCAACACCGCCAGAGCCTTGGCTTGGAAACCGACGAACATGTCTCTCTTTGGATGTTCTGCTGAATACAAGATTGCTTCAGCGACCGCTTCGGGTGGGTAGATCATGCCGCGATGCGCGGGTTGTTTTGGCATGTAGCTGCGGGCATGTTCGTTGTATGGAGTGTCAATCCGTCCGGGGTGAATCAATGTTACTGATACAGGAGCGCCTTCAGCCTCCAACTCGGTTCGCAGGGCATCTGTCCAACCATGCAGCGCATGTTTTGAAGCCGAATAGGTGGACTGAACCGCCACCGCTCGATCGCCCAGAAAGCTGCCAACATTGATTAACGCCCCACTGCCGCTTTGGCGCTGTTTGAAGTGGTTGACGGCGGCGCGGGAGCCATACACAACACCCCAAAAGTTCGTGTCAAACATGCGCTTCATGTCGGGGATTGAAACATCCATGCAGCGACCAAAGATGGATACGCCTGCATTGTTAACCCACGTATCAAAGCCGCCAAATTCAGCGATCGCTCTTTGGGCGATGCGATTCACATCTTCTTCTTGCCCGACATCAGCGACGACATAGATCGCCTGCCCGCCAAGCCCGCGAATTTCATCAACCAGTTGACGCAGGGCATCTTCATTTCGTGCTGCCAGGACAAGCTTTGCGCCCTGTTTTGCTGCCATTCTTGCGGTCACTAAGCCAATGCCACTAGAGGCACCTGTAATAACAACGACTTGGTTTCGCAGAGGTTTCAGTGAAATAGCCATGACTTTTCATGCAAACAAGATTTTTGTACGTTTATTTGTCATTGGGCATAAAGCAGAACGTCAGAGTACAGCTTTATGCGGCTTCAACTTGTGGTGAGTCAAGTCTTGAAGGTGAGTTGATCGCGTCAACGCTAAGATTGGTCTACTGCTCGAGTGCCAATCTGTTATTACCCATGGACGATTGCCGCGCCAACCCGCTCGCCGGACTGCTGGAGGAAGTTTGCGATCGTCGCGTTGAACTTTTCTGGTTCGTCGTGAAAGAGCATATGGCTGCTCTCTTCAAAGAACACGGTTCGTGCCTTCGGCATGTGTTCGCCGACCCACGCTGGTCCTTACCAGGGAAAGGTGCTGTCCTGGCGCGCCACCAGCACCAGTGCTGGAACGTCCAAAACGGGGAGAAGGTCACGCCAAAAACCTGATCGTCATGGAAGGACGGGCTGACCGCCAGTAACGGGAATAACCGCACCCGAAACGTAACTGGCTTCATCTGAAGCGAGCAGCACATATATCGGCGCGAGTTCCGCTGGCTGCGCGGGGCGCTTGATTGGGTACTGCTGCCCGAACTGTGTCACCTGTTCGTTTGGCATTGTCGCTGGGATCAAGGGTGTCCACACGGGACCCGGCGCGACACTGTTAACCCGGATGCCCTTGTCAGCAACCAATTGCGCTAACCCACCAGTGAAGTTCACGATCGCTGCTTTGGTAGCCGAATACGCCAGTAGTTTGGGCTTCGGTTCAGATGCATTGATGGAGGCGGTATTGATGATGGCGCTACCTGGCTGCATGTGGGGCACGGCGGCTTTACACAGGTAGAACATCGCGTAGATGTTGGTTTTGAATGTGCGGTCGAACTCCTCTGACGAAATCTCATCGAGGCTCTCTCGCGTCATCTGGAAAGCAGCGTTGTTGACGAGGATGTCGATCTTGCCGAATTCGTTACGCGCCTGCTCAACGATCTGTTGACAATGGGCTTCTTGCTGGATGTCGCCTGCGATCGCGACGCACTTGCGCCCCTCCTTCTCAACGATACGAACGGTTTCCTGCGCGTCCGACTCTTCATTGAGATAGGCAATCAACACGTCAGCACCTTCGCGGGCAAAGGCAAGCGCGACTGCCCGCCCGATACCAGAATCGCCACCGGTGATGATGGCGGCTTTGCCTTGCAGTTTTCCGGAACCCTGATAGGAATTTTCGCCGTAGTCCGGCTTCGGGTTCATCTGTGACTCTAGTCCCGGCTCCTGTTGTTGTTGTTCGGGAAACGGCGGCTTCGGTCTTTGTTCCTGTAGGTTTTGTGAGGTCATTAACTCTCCTTTCAACCGAGTCTTGAGTAAAGTAAGCGCGCATACGCATAGATCTGCTCGAACGAGAGCAGCTAGCGCAGCATCTGCTGTGGTTCTTATGCGCGTTGTTTGTTCTTGCTAGTTAACAATTAACTGGGTATTACTTTACCCAACCTCTAACTACAGAATGAGATTAGTTCTAATTTCTTGTGTGTTTCAAAATACATTTGTATTTGAATGAATTGGCAATTTCCGAGAGCGCAAACGCATCTAGAATTAATGCTTTATGAAACTTCAATAAGCGTTTTCAGCTAAAAGAGCTAGAAAAAAGAGATATCAGTGCTACCTAATGTATAGCAGAAGATTAGAATGGCTCAATTAGGAGCTTATCAGCTTCAATTTCTAGGAGAGTAAACTCACTACCGCTGAAAAGTAATGTGTAAAATTCAAACTATCTTTGATTCAAAAACAGCCTTGTCTTGCAGCTAAATTTTTCGTTCAATATTTTATACTGATGCAGCAATGTGGTTTGATGGAAGCGTTGACCACAGATCATCACTTTGAGCAAGCTGGCTTCATTCGTCTTTTGAAATGATAAATATTACAGTTGTTAATCGATTGGTGCGTTACGCATACGCTAACGCACCCTACAATTAACTTCAAATTCAAACTTTAGCAGCAGCAACGCTTGGAAGGTTCACTTTCAACCGCTTAAACATCGCCTCCCGCGCTTGCATAGCAAGGGGATCATCCAGAGATGACAAAGTGATAGGCTGTTGATACTTCAACCGCAACGCTGTTTGAATCAGCCAGTCGGCGACAAAAGGATTTTTCGGTAACAGAGGACCGTGGGAATAAGTGGCGATCGCATTCTGATAAAATGCTCCTTCTGTCCCATCCTCACCATTGTTGCCCAACCCGTACGCTACACGCCCCAGTGCTTCCACTTTTCCCAGCTTGGTGCGTCCGCCGTGATTTTCAAAACCAATCAAATAAGCTTTACTACCCGTCATCTCTTCCAAGTCTCGCGCCAGACGAGTCGCTGTCACTTCTATGACCAAATTGCCAATACAGCGACGGACATTTTCCCCAGGATGCACGGACACCAAATCTAATATGCCCAAGCCTTCAATGCGCTGTCCAAAACCTGGTTCATAATAGTGTCCTAACAACTGGGGTGAACCACAGGTAAACACTCCTGGAGTTCCATTTTCAATCTTCTCGCGTATTGCTTCTGCTTTCGCACCCTGCAAATCGCGCATAACTATTTCTTGCTGACGATCTTGTGCGCCACCACCGACAATCACATCTACCGAACGAATATCAGTGACTGTAGCACTTTGATCTAAAGGTAAGACTTTGACATCGTATCCTCGCCACTGACTGCGGCGTTCTATACAGATGACATTACCTCTGTCACCGTAAGTACTCATCAGCTTTGGATACAGCCACCCGATTGTTAACTCATACTGTTGATCACTCATATCTCTTAACTCCTAACAAATCCACAGACGCGCTGTTTGAAGCATCTCTACAATTCATAATTTTCCCCAACTACGGTCAGATAATCCGGTGAATATCCAAAACTGGTGGAGCAATATCGTTTTGGGTCAGCATATCGTAAATCTGACCTCAATGGTGTATTTGATGGTTAAAAAAGTGTGTCAGTAATATTTGCGGAGAACATGGGGACATCCAGACGTAGAGAAATCCTCCGGGTAGTGCTAAAAAAGTAATGATGCATTCTCTGAGGGGGCGACACACCTCACAACGGATGCGGATATAAACACCGACAATCTCACGCGTGCCTGCGTCGAGTGCTAACCAAGCCCATTGCTTGTTGCCTTTATTGTCCACAAATGACCACACCTCGTCGCATTGAATGGTTAGCCTCCTCTTTTTTTCGGTTTCACGAAAATTACTCAAGCAGGCGAGCGCCTTTGCGGCGGGCGCGGTTGTATTAGACGAAGTAGCTGGTTTGTTTGTATAAAATACCGCGCCCGCCGCAACCATGCATTGCGGGTTTTCTATGAGTAGATAGGTCAGTCGCAGGTCAATTTTGAGCTTTCCTCAGTCCAGGGGTGTCACTTGCACGCTTCGTGGCACAAGAGCATATTACTCATTGATATAGGTTTGCAACCATTGCTCACAAACCTGAACTGCCCGTGCAATTCCAGCAAGTGAAATGCTCTTAAAGTTCGCCAATAAAGTCAATCACTGCGTCAATTCCTGAAAATTTTCCACTAATGATGCATTATTAATGATAGGTATCTTAAAGTCTTGTTCAATAGGTATATCTGAATAAATTAGAGGAAATTTATATTCTAGTTCCTTATTTTCATTTGCAATTCTATTTAAATAATTGGCATAAATTATAGTCTCACAATTTTGAACACTCATGGTTTTTCCAAAAACTCCAGCCCCATAGGCTAATAAAAGTTCCTTTTCTGGGTTAAATCTATCTAAGCCCTTTTGGTATGGAATGACAAAATCTGGAGTTGCGGCTATTCCAAGTACATCGGCTACAAAGAGAGTGCGGATTAGTTTTCTATCGTAGCATAGCTCATCATAGGTTAAAAATTGATTTTCTACTATCCGACACCATATATTAATAGGAGCTTCTAAAATACCTGGGACACTTGATTTGATCGATTCAAAAGTAAATGGAGTAAGACTGATACCGACTTTACTTCTAACATAGTCTATCTCACTGACACCTTTCTTGACCTTTTCCGCAGCGCAACTTACAGCTTCTTTAAGGCTGTAGTCGCAAATATTCACGACAAAATCTTTGTTTTCTATTATGTTTTCATATGTATCGTTATTATTTCTAATTCCTATGGCAATTCTTGGAGGCTTATGTGAAGCTTCCATAAATAAACAATAGGGAGAAAGATTTATATATTTTTTATTTTGATTTGTTCCTACAGTAGAAACTAAAGATACGAGGTTGGGTCTCAGAATTAGCCTTAAGCTTGATTTACTATCACACAACTTTTTCATGGCTTTGTCTTCCAAATAAAATAGACTGTTACTGGTGTTCGGATACAGAGGTTTTCCTGGTCGTAGCAGTTTGTCGTTGAGACAATAGCTCTGTATAAGTTTAGGGAAAGGGCAGGAGAAAGAAGTACAGACAGGCAGTCGGGATATAAATCTCCCTTCACTACCTCTTCCAACCGCCCTCGTATTGTTTTGAAGCAAAGTAGAAAATCTTTCCAAGCGACTCCTAGTCGCCGTAATACTGGTGCTTAAGTAGCAAGTTTAGATCAGTCTAATTCACTATCTCTCGCTGATAGCTGAACGATGACAAATTACTTTTCTTCAATGAGACCTTCTATTTCAATAAGTAACTCTGAGCGGCATATATCTGAGTGTAAATAAACGATATCCTTTTCTTCGGCATTGAAGAGCTTTTGAGTCAGTTCTTGAACTATTGTTGTGTCTACTTCATTTTTAATGTAGACCTTAAAGGTTCGGTTATATTTTGAAGGATCAGGAATCCCTCTACCAAATCCCAAAACTTCAAACACTAAACCCATATTATCAACAGTTGTGTAAATTTGCTTAGTGATATCGTTGATCCCTACTGATTCGTGTCCCTTAACGCTGGCTGTTCCAGACAAATAACCTATTCGTTTTCCACCCTGAAAAGTCAATGTACCTCTGGCGAAACTGGGTGCTTTAGGTCCATATTCTTTAGGATAAGAGGAAGCTGAGACTTGTTCAGGGTTTTCAACATGAACAGCCTTCTGTTTACCTGCAACAAAATAAATACAAAGTTTGTTATCATTGATTCCTACAGCTGTGGCAGATGGCAATTTGTTGTCTAAATCTGAGCCATAAAATTCTTCAAATGCCAATGAACGACCCTTGCAGTAAGACTGGTAGTTTTCCAAACCGGAAGTTTCGCCAATAATGTAAGGAACATAGTTGCAGATGCGAAAGAAATTCCAATCTTTAGTCAATCTCAAAAGATTGTGGTAAATTTCATAAGCATCTTTTTCTAACGGAAAGCTAATGTCTTTTATCAAAGTCCCAACTAGCTTATCTTCTGTCTCGAAAAGGTAAAAATCTGAGTCTTGGTATATTTTTCCTGATTGAGAAATTAAATCCTCTATATTTTGCTGACCCAAGACAGGAATTTTTAAGTACAAGTCGATAGTGTTGTCTTTTACTATAGAATAGGTTTGCTCTTGTCCATATAAGACTCGAATTGTTTTGGTTTCAGTAGCGACTGATGTAATCATAGCAATACACTCCATTTGTATATTTGGATGATCTTGTTTAGTACGAGGTATCCTGGCAGGAAAAAGAGCATCTCGGTCTGTTTACATCTTGCACAAACAAAAGGTAATGTTGTTTTTACACTCAGTAGTAAACCTGAAGCTCTTAATTTATCGATAAAAGCCAAGAAAACTGATGTAACTTTATGCGCTGCTTTAGACTCGGTCTAGCTTTATACGGATAGATGCAAGATATAAGCCTGCCAACTGAATCGTTTATTATCCATCTGGTTACCTTATTTCACTATTTTTTTGCAGCATAACTGGCAACTCTTGGAGCAGATTGCTGCAACGAGATATCTTCTAGGGAGCTAGTTGAGAGCAGGTTCTGAGACCAACGACCAACAGCTTTACCAATCACAGCCATCTCCTGGGTTAATGTCTCATATCGCTCCAGAGTCAGAGACTGGGGACCATCTGAGAGGGCAAGCTTCGGGTTCGGGTGAACCTCGATCATAATGGAATCTGCCCCAGCTGCGATCGCCGCCATAACCATTGCTGGTACATACTCAGCCCGACCAGTTCCGTGGCTAGGGTCAACCATAATTGGTAGGTGAGTGAGCGATCGCAAGACAGGTATAGCTGCAAGATCCAGCGTATTCCTTGCATATTGCCGATCAAAGGTGCGAATTCCTCGCTCGCACAAAATCACGTTTGGGTTGCCTGCTGCCAGAATGTACTCCGCAGCCATCAGCCAATCTTCAATCGTGGCGGCTAAACCTCGCTTCAACAGAACCGGCTTACCCAAGGCACCTACTTTCTTCAAAAGTGAAAAATTTTGCATATTGCGCGCACCAATTTGGATAATGTCAGCGACCAAAGCAACTTTATGTAGATCTGCTGTATCCATAACTTCAGTGACAATACCCAAACCTGTAGCCTCACGTGCTTTGAAGAGCAAGTCTAAAGCACTCTCACCATGTCCTTGGAAAGCATAAGGAGAGGTTCGCGGTTTATAAGCTCCACCGCGCAAGAACCTAGCACCAGTTGCCTTGACTCGCTCGGCTGTCTGCACAATCATTTCTTCATTTTCTACTGAGCAGGGCCCAGCTACTTGCACTATCGGATGGTTTTGACCAAAGGCCACCAATCCATTTGGTGTTTCTACAAATACTGAACTCGGCTCTCCATGGCGGAATTGAAGACTAGCCCGTTTAAAGGGGTGATTTATCCGCAGAACTTGCTCAATAAAGGGACTTATTTGTTGGATTTGTAGAGGCTCGAGATCTGCCGTATCACCCACCAAACCAATCACCACTTTTTGCTTGCCTGAAATTTTTTCTAATGTAACGTTCCAGTTGGATAACTCTTTGCAGATTCGTTCAATTTCCTGGGCAAGAGCCTCAGGTTTCATAATTACAATCATGAATTGGAACCTTCACTTCAAGTTCAACAATATTACATTTTTTGTCTTCAAATGTCCAAAAAATCACCTAATTAGTATTATTTAATGATGATGAGAATAGCTTATAAATTAATAGATAAAAAGTCAAATAGTTTATTTGTATAACCTTTATAGTTTTCCTCTAATTTCATATTAGTGTTATATGGCATATTAGCAAACTAACAGAGGAAAAGTTAAAAACGTCAATAGAGCAGAGCGCGACCCAACTGACACTCCGCTCTATACTGAAAAAACCAGCTTTTTATGATTTCTCACCCTTCAGGTAACGGTCGTTAAACAGAGGAATTAACACCTCCTCTAAAAATTAGAATTTAGCTGCATTTGCTTTAGGAGAAGCCAAGGACTTTTCGGTGAAGTACAAGGTTGAAAATTCTTGAAACAGATTAACAGTCTTTAAATTTTGCTCAGACCTGCATGCAAGAACAACTTGGCGAATTAGATTAAGGTCTGAGAAAGGTAAATGTACTATACCAGGCATACTACTATGAGTCGGTACGACTGCTAAACCAATCCCTAATGCAACAAGAGCATTAGCAATTTCGTCATCCACTACCTGGTAAGTTATTTTCGGATAAATAAATCTTTCCACAAATAATCTCTGCAAGTCCCCTCGTACCTCACATCTAGTCTGATCTATGTATGGAAGTCCATGAAGCTCACTAAAAAATAATGATTTCTTTTTGGCTAGGGGGTGTTCTTTGGCAATTGCGACTACATAATTCTCTTGGAACAAGATTTGCGCTGTTTTTCTGTCTTCCTTATCTTTGATGACACTAATCGCTAGGTCGATTGCGCCTATTTCCAGCCAGTTTTGTAATTCTACCATGTCGCCACTTAGTTGCTCAATGATAATATCTGGATAAACTTTGCTAAAACTGCTTATGAGCTTGGCTAGGGGAACTATAGGCAGTGTGTGAAGGATACCGAGCTTTAGTGTATTGTCAGTATCGTGAGTGTAGCGTAGTTCAGTTTTTACCGCTTCAAATTGGTTTAAAATGTCTTGGGCTTTTTCCATAAAGTATTTTCCTGCAGAAGTTAGTAGGACATATTTTTTACCTCGCTCGAAGAGCTTTACCCCAAGATTTTCCTCTAGCTTTTGAATACCTACTGATAGTGAAGGCTGAGTGATAAATAGGCGTTCCGCTGCTTTGGTGAAACTGCCCGTTTCAGCCACTACAAGAAAATATTTGAGCTGATTTAAGTTCATATTAATTGAAGCTTTGGTTTAGGTTTATATTTCTCCTAGAAGCCTGAGCTTCGTTAGTTTTGAGGCTACTTCTAGCGCATGACTTCATCGAGGTTGGCTGTTATCATCTACCTATACATAACGTATTTTTATGATGCCATAGCTGACTTAAACGAAGCAGCTTGATCACTAAAATCATGATTTTAATAACTCATATTATTTTATGTTTTTCAACTACTTATACTGGATTAATACTCCAGTAGTCTGCAAAGGAGAATTTGATAGTTTTTCCTGCGGTAGATGTTTAGTAAAAATTTGATTAATCGCGTCTCTACACTCATCAAAATCAGTTTGACAGTGCCAGATATTCTGGCTTATGGAATAGTTTTAATCAATGTGGTAAACCTCCAATAGGTTATCGCAAGTGAAATACAGGCCACATTCCAAACATTTCCCCTTTGTCGTTGAAGTAGCGTCGCAATTCCCAATGATCTATTGAGTTAAAAGAAGCTAAGGTTAGGAAAAGGCTATCAAAAAATAAAACACTTTAAGTTGATTGATTTACCGTAGATTATAAAACTAAAATTATTAATAAAGCAAGTGATAGCTGAACTTTGTAAAAAACTAGCTAAAAATATTCCTCAATCTAAGGGCGTGGGAAAATCTTGGGTTTACGTTGTTAAACTTAGACCATATCGCATATCTGTAACCATTCCGCACGACTAGAAATTGTGGGGAATGGTTAGTAAATAGGTATGGGACTTAAATCTTTTGGTTGCTTACAACCTTAACCGACAACCGATTTAGGCTAACCTCTGTTAAGTCTTAGCTATGGTGAAGCATACGACGGGGAACATAGAGGAAGGTCAGGATGCAACTGAATAAGAAGATCACAGCCACAATGATCTGGCCAATGTACATACCAGTCGTAAACGAGTGCTGACTCACTAATGACCCCAAGAGTGCAACACCGAGTACACCACCAACTTGACGACTAGAGTTCAGCACTGCCGAAGCGATACCCGATTGCTCTTTTGGCACAGACCATAGAATTGTTGCAGTCATCGCTGGCACAGTCACTCCAGCACCTATGCCTAAGAGTACAAAGCCAATAACAAGGATCGTGTAGCTCGTGGAAGTCCCAATAGAGACTAGCACCAGTACACCTACACCAGATGATGCCAGCCCGATAATCATTGGTAATTGCGGACCAATACGCCCGGTCAGCCATCCGGACAGAGGAGGGGTGACCGCGCTAGCGACGCTCAGCGGCAGGAAAGCTAATCCGGCTGCTGTAGCTGAGTAGCCACGAACGTTCTGCAAGAAGAGCGAGAGGATGAAGATCTGCCCGTAGAGACCAAAGCTGAAAAAAAGACCAACTGTATTTGCCACTGAGAAGGACGGCTTAGCAAATAGCTGTAGTGGCAGCATTGGACTGTAGCTCCAGTACTCAACAACTATAAACAGTGCTGCTGCCACGACGAATATTAGCAATGCAACGATAATGGGCGGTGCACCCCAGCCAGAACGTCCGCTTTCAATCAATGCATAAGTGAGCGCGCAGAGCGCAACGATAGCGAGGATCTGTCCGCCCAGGTTGAAGCCTTGCTGCCTATTAGGAACCATCTTGGGTACGAAGCGCCGCGTTAAGGCGACGGCAAGAATTCCCGGTGGGATATTGATGAAGAAGATACTCCGCCAGCCAAGTATTTCCACGAGATAGCCACCGATGAGGGGACCACTGGCAAAACCGATAGCGGCGACGCCCGCCCAGATACCCACGGCACGAGCGCGGTCCTGGGGATCAGAATAGGCTTGCCTGATCAGCGACAGCGACCCAGGAACCATCATTGCTGCACCGAATCCTTGAATGACACGGGCAGTGATCAGCACGTCGAGGGTAGGTGCAAGACCACATAACAATGAGGCAATAGTGAAGACCGCGAGACCAGCAAGATACACTCGCTTGGCGCCGAGGCGATCACCCAGGACTCCGCCACTCAAGAGCAAGCTGGCAAAGACGAGGGCATAGCCATTGACTACCCACTGCAGTCCGTGCAGCGCGCCTCCCATTTTATGTTCGATTGTGGGCAAAGCAACGTTCAGAATAGTCGTGTCGAGGAGTACCATGAAGTAACCCAGGCAGAGAGCCGTAAGCGACAGGGCTCTGCCTAGCTTTGCTTTTATGGCGTGATTCCTTACTGCTGCAGACATGAATGGCTCTTCCTTCGTCCCATGTTGAGCTTTGTTTGCCATCGGTAACTCCTTAGGGATTTTGTGTTCAGATGAGTCTGCAAGAAAGACAGGTCTGTATTTTTATCAGAAAAAATCCGATACAGACACGTCTGTATTGTTTCCTGAAAAGTATGATAAAGACAGGTCTGTATTTTTGTCAACCTGAAGATTACAATTCGACAGTTTATCAAATACTCAACACGACCTTTTAGTTATCTTTTAGAATGTGTTTCTTAGGAGGATGTATGACTAACTCACGTACCGGCTCAGTGCGTACACGCATTCTTGACACGGCATGTACCCTGTTTTACCAGGAGGGCATCCGGGCGGTCGGCGTTGACAAAATTATCGAGGATTCAGGAGTCGCGAAGATGACGCTTTACCGTCACTTCCCAACCAAAGACAACCTAGTTGTAGCTTATCTTGAGGAGCGCAAACGCATTTACTGGGTATGGTTTGAGGAGGTAATGAGTCGGCATCCGGGGTCACCGAAGGAGCAACTGCTCGACTTGTTTGATGCCCTCGGTGAGAAGCTGACAAGCCCAGGGTATCGAGGTTGTCCATTCCTCAACACAACGACCGAGTTTCCTGATCCAGAGCATCCGGGGCACCGCATCACCCAGGAACACAAGTGTTCAATCCGCAACCGATTGCGTGATCTGGCTGAGAGTGCTGGTACGCGTCATCCTGATAAACTCGCCACTCAACTACAGATGCTGATTGACGGTGCCCATGTATCCGCACAGATTTTTGGCAAAGCCGTCCCAGTGAGCCAGATGCAGGCAGCTGCTGCCTTGCTCATCGCAGCACATCTGCCCCAAAATGCCAATTTAGTAGAAATAATTGAGAAATCAGCATAAATGTGTCCATTGGTTCCCAGAAGAGCTTCAGTCATCGGAGATGTTTCACATCATGTTTGGAAAATGACTCATAATAAAACTTGTTTGTAGTCAGGACAAAAGTCCTTGCTTTCGTGGAAGAGGGCTTTAGCCCTCACTACAAACTTATTGAACAAACTTATTGAGGAGCGTTCACAGAATCTTTCTGCCTGTCAGTACTTCTCGCACTTCCAGCATGGCTGAATAGGTAGGAAGAATGTGTAATGTTTCATTTACTGGTGTGTGTTCCAGCGCAGTTGCAATTGCCTGCCGTAAATCTTCTTCAACAATCAAATTAAAATGACTATCAGGAGTTTTTTCGCTGTAGCGTAGACGCAGCGCCATGTCATAGAGGCGATCGCCACTCACTACTAAAGTCCCTCCCCGTTCCACCAATTTCTCTGTATCTACATCCCAAATCCACGATACATCAGTTCCATCAGGTGTCCGGTCATTCAATACAAGCAGTGTCGTTTTATCATGACTTTGAGTTACGACACGAATTGTTTCATTCGTCCCTACCGGATTTTTTGATAATAAAATTCGTACCCGTTTGCCGTTAATTTCTAAGTCTTCAGCACGACCAAATGCAGCTTGGAAATTGTTAATCGTATCCAGGATAGTTGCTTCATCAACTCCTAACTCGCGAGCAGCAGTAGCGGCTGCCAAAGTATTATATTTGTTGTATAAACCCACAAGAATTTGGGGAAATTCGCTGCTCTCAAGCTTAGGTTGACTTCTACTAAAGCCGCATTTAGGACATTGGAAATCTCCTAAATGAGACAAGTAAACACCTTTGTAATCTAAAGAGTGTCCGCAATTGGGACAGAATATAGAATCAACGGCGTGAGGAATTTCATCTAGATAATTTTCTGGTTCATTTAAGCCAAAGAATAACACCCGTTGGGGTAACTGCTGACCAAGATAAGATAAAGTTGGGTCATCAGCGTTAGGAATAACAACTGTTTCTGGTGGAAGCGTAGAAATGATTTTTGTCCAGCGCTTGCTAATTGTGTCAACTTCCCCATACCTATCGAGTTGGTCGCGGAACAGGTTTAAGCACAGAATAATCCGAGGCTGAATCGGTGTCAAAATCCTCGGTAAGATATTTTCATCGACTTCTAAAATAGCGTAATCAACATTCAGATTGCCTACTAAGTTGGTATTTTCCAACAGAGCTGTCATCAAGCCGTTTTCTAGATTCGCGCCTGTAGAGTTGTGAGCAACGCGATACCCTTTGCGTTCTAGAATCGTGACAAGAAGCAGCGATGTGGTCGTTTTGCCATTGGTACCAGCAATCAAAATCACCCCGTTCTTCACTTGCTGAGTTAATAACTGCAACAGTCGGGGTTCGATGCGACGCGCCAGAGAACCTGGTAAAACACTAGCTGCACCCAAGCGCAGCGATCGCACTCCGAAAGTGACGCTTTTTGCGACTGACACAGCAAAAGCCAATCGTATCCTGTCTATCAGTTGAATTTTGTTTCCCACATCAGTACCCTAGTATGCTTGAGTGTTACTACTTTGTAACTCTAAGTTTCAAATTTAATCATGTATTTTCGCCAATCGTTGCCAAAATAGCCAGTCGAGGAGATGACAGATAATATACTACAGGTGACATTTTAGTTAACTTATTATTGCTTGTCTCCTTGTCCCCTTATTTCCACCCCAGTTTGCTAAATTCAGCACAAACTTAGAAAAAAATAGACGTGAGAAGGTTCGTTTTGATGAATTGCATAAAGTGGCGCTTTTTACAGAATTTCATTCCAAACTGGCGGCGGTTTTTCTCGATATTCCTGCTGCTTAGTTGCCTGTCATTTGTAGATATGCAATCAGCCTTTGCTGGTATTAATGATGACAGATATGACGGTAATGTTTTTGTGGTTTATGCGGGAAACGGTGCACTGGTTCCTCCCAAAACAACGCTAGCAAAGGCTTTAGCGGAGCATAAACCCACCTTTTTGGCTTTCTATGTAGATGACAGCAGCGATAGTAAGAAATATGCTATTGTCATTTCAACAGTACAAGAATTTTACGGTCGGGCAGCAGAAATTATACCTGTTAATGTGGATACTATCCCTATCAAAGAAACCTATAGCACCACGGAACCGGGTTATTACTACTCTGGGGCTGTTCCCCAAGTTGTCGTCTTCAATCAGTCAGGTGAGGTTGTTTTGAATAAAAAAGGTCAAGTTCCCTATGAGGAAATAGACGACAGGTTTCGAGAAGTGTTTGATTTATTACCTCGAACCGAATCCGTGCAATTGAAGCGGCGAGCGTTCAATGAGTTCAGTAGTGAGTTAGCTAGGTAACTAGTGGGGCAGACAAAATTTGTCTGCCCTGTTTTTTAGTGTTATTAGATACCACAAACCCATCAATTCTAAAGGATAATTTGTACGAACAATATTTAAAAATTATTGAGAACTGAGGAGCTAGGAAGCCAGGAATAAGTAACTCAATAAATAATGACTATTGACTCATGACGAATAGAGTGTGCTCTGATGTCAAAGGTTTACACTACCGAGCAACTAATCCAAATTCTGCGGTCTGAACGCGAAGCTTGCCTTACAGGAAAACGCCTGAAGTTAGCAGTCACTGTCTCTGGCAATCCTGTGATAGACCAGTTTATCAGAACCGATGGGCTACAAAAGTTCACGGCATACCAAGATTTTAAAGCCACGATTCACGAATACCAAAGGGAACATCAAGTTTCAGGTATTGTCTGGCGTGAAGTGACTGTTAAAGGTAAAACTTTGCGCTATCCAGAAGTAGATGCTCAGTTAATTGCTTTATCCAGTGACATAGAAACATTAAAAGCGGCGAAAAATAGCGTATTGCAATTTTGGAATGAAGTCACTGTGGGTATGGACTTGTACTTAAGTTTTAGTCATGGTAAAACGTATCAACAAATTATAAAAGCTGATGTAGATAGAATTGCTCAGAGAACAGAATGGACAACTTTATGGAAGTGGGAAAATACGAACTTCTTGGAAATAATATTACATTTAGGATGGGGGAAACCAGAGGAAGCCTGTTATAAACGAGGCTTTCCAATGTCAGGCAGTGAGTCGATTCATGCCGTCAATCCAGGTAATCGTCCAATTGGTTGAGTGAAAAGTAGAATCCCAGAGCAACGACGGGATTTGCACCCGCATCTCCTGGTATGTACCAAGGAATTCTACTTTTTGAACTACGTTGCTGTTGGCAGTGGACCGAATCAAACGGTCTTCGTTCGTGTTGGCAGACACGTGCTTTGCCATTAAGCTACACCGCCAGCTTTAATTCCTGTAAATAATATATTGATAACTCTGCCTTTTGGTCATCAGCTATTAGTTATAGTTATTAATTCTTACCTACTGCCCCTATTGCCCCTACTACTCCTACTCCCCGCACTCCCTCCACTGCTTCTACTCCGCCGAATCCCCCCACCTCCCTATCTTTCCACTTCCTCTGCTCAGTCATATAGTGTACCATTGGGCATTGTTACTCTCCGAAGAATTGCGGCAGTAAGGTCAGCCCCGAAAATATTTGCTCCTAAAAGGTTGGCATATCTAAGATCTGACCTACTTAAATCAGCTCCTAAGAGATTTGCATTCCTGAGATTAGCATTCCATAGGTTTGCTCCGCTTAAGTCAGCCCCAATCAGGTTCGCCTCACTTAGATTGGCGTTTCTGAGATTGGCACCACTTAAGTTAATTCCACTGAGATTAAATCCACTAAGGTTATATTCGCTGAGGTCAGAGTTTTTCAGATTCACTCCCGTCAAGTCAGTTCCAGTTAGGTCAGCATCTAGTAAATTTGCCTGAATGAGATTAGCTTTGCTGAGTTTTGACCCGTTGAGTTTTGCTCTGTACAAGTTTGCTCCACTCAAGTTGGCTGCTGTGAGATTGGTGTTGGTGAGATTTGCGCCGTGTAAATCTGCTCGGCTCAAGTTCAACTGGCTGAGGTTGAGTCCACTCAGGTTTGCTCTATCCAGATTAGACCCTTTGAGGTTGACACCAGTTAAATCAGCTTCGCTAAAGTCTGCTTGTTTCAGGTTCGCTTTGATTAAGTGAGATTTGCTGAGATTCGCTTTCCTAAAGTTGACTCTACTAAGGTTGGCTTTGCAAAAATTCACCTTTTGCAGCTGAGTTTCACTGAAGTCAAATTCACTCAAGTCAGTCCTGCTGAAGTTCACTCCATTAAGGTTAGCTCCTTGGAGAACAACTCCAGTCAAAATAGCGCCATTGAGATTTGCGCCAGATAAATTTGCATTACTTAAGTTGGCATGAGTGAGATTTGCTTTGTAAAGCTTAGCCTGACTCAGATCTACTCCTCTCAAATCTGCCCAACTGAGATTCACCTCTCTGAAGTTCACTCTTGTGAGGTTTGCCCCGCTTAGGTTTACCTTGCTTAGGTTGAGATATATCCTCTCGGGATATACGCTCCTCGTTCTAAACTCGTTCCAAATGGCTACACCTTGAGCCAGTATGGAAAGGAGTTCAGACTGAGAAACAAAATTCGGTTTTTCTGGCATTGCTTTGTATGAAGGGGAGCGCTTAAGGGAAAATTGCGAATAGCTAACAGCTTAAGAGCCTTACGGTTTCTCCAAAGGGAAATGCTTCCAAGTCCAACCCACCACAAGTGACTACCCACAAAACAGGAAAAGCAGGAGGTTGTTGGGGAAAAGTCCCGTATCCATCGGTGAGGTAAACACAGACACCACTACTATGCCAGTCAGCTTGCTGGCTAACTGTTTCAAAAAATGGGACAAAAGATGTCCCTCCACCGCCCACTGCTTTCGGGAGTTGGCTGTTTATTGTCAGGTTGTAGGGTCCGTAGACATCTGCTGCTGCATAATAAAGTTGACATTTTAGGTGCGGGTAAGCATTGATAATTCCTGTAACTTCGCTAAGGAAAAGTTGTAGCTCATGGTCGCCTACAGAACCACTCGTATCCACAGCCACGAATACCTGCACCGTCTCACCTTCAAGCGCTTCTAGGTAAAGCCGTTGACCAATAAAGCGGCGGTCAAAGCCTGTGAAATCTGTGGGTGTCTGCACTAGGTAACGCCATAGGTAGGAACGCCAGTTGAGCTGCCCTTGGCTTAACGCTCCTAGTTCTCGTTGCCATCCTGCTGGTATGCTACCCTGGCTGTTGCTAGACCGCGCTACTGCGATCGCCTGTTGCATAGCGTTACGCCAGTGAGCTTCCAAAGCTGCTTGTTTTGCCTGGTCTAGAATACCACTACACTCATTAGATGCAGAAGTTCCATACAATGGCTCATATAATAAGTCTGTTTCACAGTTCGGATAACGCTTATTCTGTTTCAGCAGTAATTCATAAATCTCCTCGACGCTCAAATTCTCTAGCTTTGGGTCACGTAAAGCACCCGCAGGTAGTTCAAAACCATGTTGTTGGGCAATCATGCCATTGACAACGATGTCTGCGGCAATGTTCCACTGCATTCGCTCCCTAGCACCACGACGGGGGATATGAAGCAGAGCAGCGTGCAAGACTTCGTGTAACAATAAACCATCGACTTGCGATGATGGAAGAGATGCGACAAAATCGGGATTGATAAATATGTCCTCTCCATCCGTGGCTGCGGTAGCAATTGTTTCAGTCGAAATGACGCGAGCAAACAGCGCCAAAGTTGCAAAAAAAGGTGACTTCATTCGCACCCGCAGCATAGAGGCACTGATAATCTTATTTGTTTCTGTTGCTAATTTCATCTTTCTATCCCTAATTTTAAGAGCTTTTTCTCACTCTTGACGGAATTCCTCCAACAATTGGGGAAAATAATTTCAACTCATCTATAGCAGTTCTATCTGAAACGTAGACGCGCTCTTCGGCGTACAAGACGCCAAGGGATGAAAGAAGAACCGAAAAGTATAGTCTTACAACTCCTTAACGGATGACTGAATTATTATATTGATTCTGATGCTGAATAAAATTTTGTAGCAGATTTAGCGTTCACTTTATCTATGTATGCATAAAACCCTTGATTATGTAGAAATATGAGCAGAGAATTCAGTAACTCTTTTCGAGTCATTGTTGCAAAATTTGGTTTGGTCATCATACTCTCCAAAAATCATAACAATTTATCAAGATGACTTTCTTGTTTCTAGGCAATAAAAATACTTGCCTAGTTGTTTTCATCTACAACTAATGATATAAATCGAAAATTCCATTTTTCTTGCTCAGTAACTGAAAATGAAACAAGTTAATTGCTACAGTGTGGGATAAATAGTGAAATCAGTGAACAGTGAACAGTCAGCAAAGGCATATAGTGGGGAACTTAAACGAGCCTTATAAAACTGATAACTGATAACTGATAACTGTTAATTATCAAGAGACAGTTTTCACACTGGCACAAATCTACTCTAGCTGGTATTAACAGCATTCTAAATTCTACAAACCCATTAACTCTTGAAAATCCTTAATAAACTTTTGAAGATTCTCGTCTTTTTGTACCAATTGTGCCAAAGCACCGATTTGTTTTTTACTTCGCATAGTGCGAAACAAGTCTGTAGCAAATAACTGTACCCATTCCATTGCTGCTACTTGAGAAATCCAAGTAAAGGCATTGTAAGCTTGGTTAGCATCTGCCGCTCGTATTGCTAAACCAATAGTTGTGGCGTAGCGCACAGAAGGCTCAGACGGAAATTTGATGGCATCACCTCTACCTGTAAAAATCTGAGTTAAATTAGGCAGGTTATCATAAAGTTTGATATAGGCATTAAACTCAGCAGCTGTTGCTATTCCCACAGCAGGAGCAATATCTAGTCCAACTGTATGCAACTGACTTGCCATCTCCCATGAGCGAGGAGAGGGCCAAGCAGGCTGCTGCGGATCAAGTTTGTGTAGTAGGGTCGTACGGAAAGAGAGAAAAGCAATGACTTGCTCGTGAATTTTCGCAGAAAGAGCGTAAGATTTGAAACTTTGAAAGTCCGGCTCAACATGCAAATGTAAAAAGCGATTTGCGAGTGGAGAAGGCATATCAAATACAGCCGCTCGGTCTTCTTTACGGTTGCCTGCTGCCCAAACAAACCAACCTTCTGGTACACAGTTGCCGCACCAAGCAAGTTTGCCATCGCGTTCAACCATAATAATGTGGTTGGGAACAGTGATGCAGTAGATCCGACCTGAGTAAGCAACGCGTTCTAATTTAGCAATGACAGGTTCAATATTCTTGTGGTTGAGGTTGACGACCCAAGTAAAATTGTCGCTTGAACTGTATCCAGACCCCTGCCGTTTGCTAAAGGTGACACCATAACCCAATTTGATGGCAATTTCACAAAAGTCATCACGTAAACGGTCGGATGCTGTGTAATATTTTCGGTTGCTATCGCCGCCTCCCGCTAGCATAACATTAAGCAAGGTTTGCAAATAAGGCTTGGGAAGAGCTTTGACATCTTGCGGAATATACTTGGTCTTTGACTTTCCGAGAGGAGCTAGGTAGTCATAGAGTGCGACAGAGCAGATAGTGAAACCACTTTCCGTTGCTTGATAGGACAACTTCATGTGCTGCAACAGCACCTCAATACGAGTATACTTGTCAGGGTTAGCACTTTTGCTTTGTGAAATAGTCACGCGGTAGTTGTGTGCTTTTGAGCAGGAGCCTTCAGTCAGGTACCAGCCAAGGAATGTAACCCAGTCCATCATGTCAAAGCTCAAATCGAGCTTGTACGACTTGCGAGGGTCCTTACCATAGTACAGCCTTGAATCTATCTGTCCCTGCGTCATTTTAAGCGCAACAGCAATGCCAGACGGTGAAACACCGTTATCACGTAGCGCCTGAATACGGTCATAGACCTCAATTCTGTCTTTAGCACATTGAGGTATTGGAACAGTAAATTTTTCGTCACTGTTGCTGTACCAGTTACCGTTTTTCTTGACCTTAAACTTGAAGAATGGACGAGAAGCTAGCTCGGCAGCTGTCATTACTTCAAACTCCGAACGGTACTTGCTACGAACATACATTCTGTGTTCAGGGGAAACACACAAGCTCACGCCCCGACCTCTGAAATGAAGCATCTCCCCCTGATAGTCTAGTTCGATGTACTGTTGTGGCTTTTGGTACTCAACCAGTTTAGTGTAGGGATTGAGCGTCATGACTTCGTCGTTCTGATTAAGATCACGAAAATACTTGAGACCGTTTTGTGTCATCACGCGAGTTTGGTCGTCGTAGCAGTAACTCCCTACTCTTCTATCTAAAATCAGCTGTTGAGCTACACCCTGCATTGCTGGAGGAGCCATATTTAGTTCATCTAAAAACAAAATCCCTCTGCCAGAACTAGGCAGAAATTCCGGTGGATACCACTTAGAGATACCGTCCTCAGGCACTGGCAAACCCCTTAAGTCAGTGGGAGCCAGTTGGGAGAGACGCACGTCTATGAAGTCAATTTGATGTTTGCGAGCCAGTTGCGCGACGATGCTGGATTTACCAATACCAGGAGGTCCCCAAATCATTGTGCTGAGAAGTAGGTTCTGGCTCAACAGATTATTAAGGTAGGCTTTGAGGTCTGCTGGTGTCATGGGATTTTGGATTTTGGATGAATGAAACCAAGTTGGCAGGACTTTTGACCCCACCAAAGTGTAAATTGAAACTTAAATCATGAGAAATTTTTCTCCTAATTTCAACAATACTTTTGTCGGGTATTGGGGTTAGGCGTGACATTACACACGGTAATATCATCGCTGCTACTTACAAGAACTTGGTAGCAGATCTGGAGGAGCGCTTGATTGCTGGCAACTAATTTAGCTTAGTCTATGCTATGTGCAACAACTTCTTACAGGCGAATTCCACCAATTTTTTCTTCCACTGCCTCTTATTCAACGATAAGAATATGGCTGAGGCTGAGTGGTGATAGTTAACTCTTACAATGCTGTCTCACTCAAGTTAAACAGCTTTTTTAATATATAACGCACCCATTACAAATTTAACATAGTCATTCTATTTGACTATGCTAAACTCAACTATTCATAATGTAAGTATAAAGACACAAACCAGTTTCATAGAGAAATTGGATTTTTAGAGTTTAAACTTGGCATGAAATCTATTCAAAGCCTGTACTCTTCACAATGACCGCCCTTGCACGCCCGGGCTTTTAACTCTAAGTAAATAGCTCAAGTCCATCAAAATAGACTGATTTCTTCGTGTATTAAAGCGTTTATTCCTCTTTAAAGGACTTGAGCTATTTGCTGTTGATTGAAAGTACTGGCGCTCAGAAACAACAAATGATAATCATGCCAGATATCCGCTGACTACATATCACCGTTAAACTGCTGCCGATGGTTGCATTTGACACAGTAACAAAGCAAACCATTGATTTGAATCAGTCCACACTCTTTGTGGTACTAAACCCTTTGCTTTTAACTCCTGTTGGATAACATTCAGGTCAAATTTGCGCGAAATTTCAGTGAGGATAGTTTCGCCTAAGCTTAAATGAACACTCAGGTTCAGGGCGTGTAATTGAACGGTTTGCGATCGCAAACTCCTAAGATGCATCTCAATTTGGTTTTCCGTTTCGTTGTAAAACGCCCAATGTTCAAATTGTGTGGTGTCAAAATTGCCCTCAAACCGCTGATTTAAATGCTGCAACATATTGAGATTAAACGCCGCAGTCACTCCTTGGCTGTCATTATAGGCAGCTGACAACAAATGTTTTGGCTTTTGCAAGTCTACCCCCAATAAGAAAAACTCCCCCACTTGCAGGGCATCTGTAATTTGAGAGAAAAATACATCACACTCTTGCGGATTCAAATTACCCAAACTACTTCCGATAAAACAAATCATCCTAGTAGGTAATGAAGTAGGTTCAAGTTGTGCCAGTGCCATTTCGTAAGTTCCCGCCAGAGCTTGAACTTGTAATGTGGGATAATCTCCCAGGAGCGCAAGAGCGCTGGTTTCCAACATTCCTGCACTGACATCAATTGGTACATAGTGGAGAAAGTAGCCAAATTGATGATACGCATCTAGTAAAATGCGCGTTTTGGTAGAGCTCCCGCTGCCAAGTTCCACGAGTTCGCAAGAACCTGTAATTTGAGCAATTTCCGGGGCGTACTGTTGCAAAATTGACGTTTCCGTTCGCGTCAAGTAATATTCTGGTAACTCACAGATTTGCTCAAATAGCTCAGAACCCAGGTTGTCGTAGAAGTAACGCGGGGGTAACGACTTGGGTTTTTGAGTTAATCCCTTAACGACATCACTTCCAGCACTAGGAGAAACAACTTTAGTTGGTTCCAACAAACGCTTAATTTTTAAGCGCGTTTCCACAGTATTTTGAGAACTTACCTTGTTGCTGGCAGCTTTAGATATTGACATTCAACCTCCGTTTGCTTGATGTGATAAGTTGCTTTTGGGTGCAAACCTCCAACCTGAGCCAGTGAAACACACAGCCATAACCGATAACATCACGCCTGAGCAAGATTAATTAGGCGTAACTGTTATCTTTTGGGATTTTTGCATGAAATTGACAGGGATTGGGTTTGTAGTAGGGTTTACAGTAATTTTCACGCTTTTAGACTATGGCAAGAAACCTAACCCCCAACCCCTTCCCTACAAGAGAAGGGGAGTAAGCTTCTCTTCTTATAGGAGAGAGGTCTTTCCTTGTGGTCGATTTACCTAAAAAATGCTGTAAGTGCTACTACAAACCCAATCGCTAATCAGCAGCACAGCGAAAACCTGCCAAAATTTGGCGCACGCAGGGATGATACCAGTTGCGAAAACTACAACGCAGCGCCCAAGGACGAGTTGCCCAGCTACCACCTTTTAAAACACGGTGCTGTTGGTCAAAATAAACTTGCGAATATCCTGTGTAAGGATAACTTTGGAAACCTGGGTAGCCATCAAACCAGGAAGCTGTCCATTCCCAGGCATTTCCCAAAGCATCATACAAACCATAGGGGCTTTGCCCAATAGAAAAGGCATCTACAGGCGTTGTTTTTCCTATGAAATTATCATGGTTACAACGCTTGAGCGTTGGTTCTTCATTTCCCCAAGGATAAATACGACGACAATGAGCTTGTGCATCCCAACTCGCTGCTTTTTCCCATTCGGCTTCTGTGGGTAAGCGCTTACCTACAAACCGTGAGTAGGCTTGAGCTTCGTACCAACTAACACCACAGACTGGATGATTCTTCCACATGGGATTTTCGCACCAGTAGAGCGGTTGTGTGACCTGCTCAGTTTGCAACCATTCCCAGCCAGCTTTAGACCACCAACGAGGATTTTGATAGCCTCCCGCTGCCATAAATACTCGATATTGCGCGCAAGTGACAGGGTAACGGTCAATCGAGTAAGTCTCTAAATAGACTGTCTGCAGGGGTTGTTCGTTATCCAAAGCATCAACTGAATCATCACCCATCTCAAATTCGCCTGCTGGAATTTGAATCATCTCGCTCAGATTATGGGCAGAGTCGGGGAGTGAAGGACTGTCTGAGTGAAGGACTGAGGGAGTCAGGGACTGAGAGAGTGAGAGAAGTTCCCCCCCCTGCCTCACTCTCTCCCTCTCTCGCTCCTCTTCTCCTCTCTCCTGCTTACTCAGTTCCAAAACAAAAGAAATAATCTCGCTGTGTTGACTTTCGTGCTGAAGTATAAAGCGCCAAAGACGCTCTTGTTGCTCTACATCCGCTACTTCCAAGTAATGCAAAACTTTTTCTCTGACTGTGTCTAGGTAATAACGGATTTCCTCTAGGTTTGGCAATTTGACGCGCTCTTTTTTGGGTAACCCATCTGCTGCAAACAGCTTGCGGTATCGCGGGAACAAACACGGTAAACCTGCACTGCGTTCTAGCAACCATAAAGACTCGGTATAAGCAATATGCCCCAAATGCCATCCAATAGGGCTAAAGTCGGGATGAGGTTGACAGCAAAAAGTAGCTTCGTCAATCCCGTCAAATAACGCCAGAGTTTTGGCACGACATTGGGAAAAAGCACGAAAAAATGTTTCTTTTAAACTAGATTTGTGCAATTTGGATATCACGGTCTTCTCCAACACTGATGATGCTATTCTCAGAGCAAGGAATCCAATTTCCAGTAGAGAGCGGTTCCGATGCAATGATTACGGACTTGGGGAAAGTGGGATGATCAGCTGTCCAGTACAGAGAGGGAGCAGGTGATTTTGTGCTAAAGCGAGAAGCAATGAGGCGATGTCCATCACTGATGATTACATTAGCGAAGACATCGGTTTGATAACTTTGCGCTAATTCTTGAAGCTTAAGCAACGTTATTTGTAAAACCTGCTCTAAACTTTTACTAGGGTTAGCTTGCCACTGGCTTAGCAGCAAAGCAAAAATATGTTCAGAATCTGTCGTTCCTTTTATCCACTGGTAAATTTCATCGCTTAACTGGCTGCGTATTGGTCTGTAAAGCGTCTGTCGAAACTTGTCAATTCTACCATTATGAGTAAATAGTAGACGTTGGTACTCAAAAGGCTGACAGTTACTAAAATCGAGCGCTTGACCTGCTGTTGCACTACGAACATAAGCGAGCATACACCCTGACTCAACATAACGGCTGAGGTTTGGCAGGTTAATGTCATTCCAAATAGGCAGTGTACTTTTGTAGGTAAATGGTTCGATATCCTTTTGAGGATGATACCAACCAACACCAAAGCCATCAGCGTTGACTACCCCAGAGAGCATTTCGCGGGGTTGATAGCTTTGAACGACAAGCGAGTGTTCAGGCTTGTACAGGAGAGGCTCTAGAGAAACAGGTGAACCAAGGTAGCCAAGTAATCGGCACATAAAGATTTTTGCGCTCCATGCTGTAGAGATTAAGCTTTGAAGATGATAATTTCCTGAATAGAGGATGAATTTCTGCTATAATTATGAGTTAGCAGCTTATGATGCAAAAATTTTACCAATCAATACTTTACATATAGTTACATAACATATAGTTACATAATTTTAGCGTCATACTTTTGTGTAGTGGTGGAGGAGGTGAGTGACCAATTCAAAATTCGCAACGAGGAGAAATTCAAAATGGAAAACAGCAATTATGACAAGCATCTTGGCTGCCAAATATATGTACATAAAATGTGAGGAAGTTAGTAGTTAGTAGTACTGTTGGACAACTCACTAATAACTAATAAGTATTAATATAAAAATTCCCAAATATATCAATAAAATTATTTTTTAGAATAGAATCTTTGAATTTTAAGAGTACCTCTAAGAAAATTCAGAAATTAACCTGAAACCCCGACTGACCGCCCAAGGCAAGCCGGGGTACTTCACATAGAAGTCATTTGCCACCTAACGCCAACAACTGCAGCGACCCAAATTTTTCAGAGTTGTTCTCTACTTTGTGCCGCCACTGGCTCTGGTAAATAAAGCCGTTCTTCGCTAGCATCGTACTCAAACAGCTCTGTGTAGCGTCCCCAATCAACTGCTGTAGCAAATTGTCGCTCGGCTTCTGCATGGGGAAAATGTTCATCCAGTAAATCTAGAAAGAAATCTGCTCGCATCGAGCCATTTTGTTTTTCTCGCAACGTCTGTAGCATGCTCACCAACATAGGCACACGTTGCAGGACTTGCTGCCGAAACAGGTCTTTACTTCGCAGAATGGTTGTAGTGGCAAAGTCGCGCCCAATTTCAGTAAGCTTAACATCCCCTTGTGTGACTTCTGCAAAGCCCAGCATCACAGCAGCATCAAGAATCGGCAGAAGATCATCCACTTCTAGCTGAATTCGTTCTGCCAACCGGGGGATATCCTCCTGACCTTCTGGTTTCTCCACAATCAGTTCTAGTAGACCACTTATACCACCAACTCGTACATGCGGCAGCGACTGGGCATAAGGCGATTTGGATGCTTGTACGGGTGTGGGAGCTGCGACAGCGACTTCTCCGGTGACTTCGGCTTCTGGGTTAGTCATGACTGTGTAGATATAGTCTACCAAGGCTTTGAAGCGGGCGTTTGTGCGATCGTGGGGGCGCGGCAAATCAATCACGAGTTCACCACGAACGTGCCCTGGATTCGATCCCAGGATAATCACTCGATCCGCAAGAAATACGGCTTCCTCAATGTTATGGGTGACAATCAAAATGCTTTTGGACGGAAAGGTTCCAGCATTCCACAAGTCGTCGATTTCACCCCGTAGGTTCTCAGATGTGAGAACATCCAGCGCACTGAATGGCTCATCCATAAACAGGACTTGCGGTTCCAGAACAAATGCTCGTGCAAAACCAACCCGTTGCCTCATACCACCGGATAACTCCTTGGGATAGGCACTTTCAAAACCATCCAAGCCCACCAAGTCAATTGCCTTGAGTGCGCGTTGTCGTCGCTGATCCCGCCTCACGCCTTGCGCCTCGAGTCCCAACTCGACGTTTTCTTGTACTGTCAGCCAAGGTAGCAGTGCAAAGCTCTGAAAGACCATTGCAACATCTTGGTTAGCTCCTTGCAAACGTTTCCCATTGCTGATCACCCGCCCTTCACTTGGTGGAATCAAGCCTGCCATAATCCGCAATAAGGTGCTTTTCCCACTACCACTGCGTCCCAGCAACGCCACGACTTCACCTGCACGAACCGTTACATTGATGTTGCGCAGAACTCTAAACTCTCCTTTGCCTTCTGGCAGTGGAAAACTTTTATTAACCTGTTCGACGGCAATCAGTACTTCATTAGTTACCCGCGTAGTCGTTGTCATGGTTGATGCTCCCCTTATAGATGATATTTTTTTTCTGCAAGTTGATACAGTTGTCGCCACAACACTCGGTTTAGCCCAACCACATACAGGCTCATCATTCCAATTCCCAAGGTGATGCGCGGCCAGTCGCCTACTTCCGTTGCCTTAGCAATGTAAGCCCCCAACCCGGTTGCAGTCAGGGTGGTTTGCCCCCAAGCGACAACCTCAGCAATTATGCTGGCGTTCCACGCTCCACCACTAGCAGTAATGCCGCCTGTGACCCAAGCAGAGAAAATACCAGGAATGATTAACTTGCGCCACAATCGCCAGCCACGCAGACCAATATCCGTTGCCATCTCGCGCAGATCGGTTGGAATGCTCATCGCTCCGGAAATGGAGTTGAACAGGATGTACCACTGAGCACCAAGAGACATCAAGAAGATGCTACCCCAATTGATGCTGATATGGCTACGAATGAAGAAGAGAGTCGCGAAGGGAAAAATGAAATTTGCTGGAAACGATGCGAGAAATTGCACCACTGGCTGCAACAGGCGCGATAGTTGGGGGTTAAACCCGATCGCCACACCAATCGGTGTCCAAATCAGCGTTGCCACCACCAGCAGTACCAGTACGCGCCCCAAGGTAAGTAACCCCAGCCAAAAAGTCTTGAATACCTCACCCAGTCCCACTGTAATGAGAATAAAGTGCAACCCAGTCACCACCAATGCGCCAATCACGACCAACAAAGCGAGGTTGTAGAGGCGATCGCCTATTACCTGTTGAGTTTTACCTACAGCAAGCGGCGGACGCTGTGGGGTAAGTGATGACAGCAAGCTGTTAATAGTTTCTCCTACCGGAGTCAACGCCCGCCCAATCAAACGGGGAAGTCGAGCTGCTTTGAACAAATTGAACAGCCAGGAATTGGGAGCCTCTGCTGCCGAACTCTGTTCTAGGCGGAACTTATCCGACCAAGCAATTAGCGGTCGCCAGAACAATTGGTCTACTAGTAAAATGACCACAGCAATGGTCAGCAATGCCCAAGCCAAAGCAGGCAAGTTTTGAGCGGCGATCGCTGCTGCCACATAAGAGCCAATCCCTGGTAAGGTGTACTTCTGGTTCAGTACACTAATCGCTTCACTGGCAGCAACAAAGAACCAACCGCCCCCAAAACTCATCATTGCGTTCCAAATCAGCCCAATCATCGCTGTCGGTACTTCCAGCTTAGTGAACCGCTGCCAGAGTGAAAGCCGATAAAGCCTTGCTGCCTCGTCGAGTTCGCTTGGTACCATTTTCAGCGACTGGTAGAACGAAAAGGTCATGTTCCAGACTTGGCTTGTGAAAATGGCAAAAATCGAGGCTGCTTCTAATCCCAGCAGGCTGCCCGGAAACAGGGCAATGAAGCCTGTCACCGTAATCGACAAAAAGCCTAGAACCGGAACTGACTGTAAGATATCGAGGAGTGGGATTAAGACTCGTTCGGCACGGCGGCTTTTGGCAGCAACGTAACCATAAATTAAAGTAAACACCGTGGACCAAAATAGCGCGATAAACATCCGCAGCGTTGAGCTTGCAGCATAGTACGGCAGATGACGCGGGTTTAAGCTCACACCAGGTACGACATCCGGCGGCACAAAACTGACGAGAGTTCCCGCACCCACACGCGCAATCAGCCCTATTAAAACCAATGTGCCAAGAATCAGAGCAATATCAGCTAGACCGAAAGGGAAGCGTCGCAGTGCTTCTGGGGATGGAAAAGTCCGCTTCAGCATAGGTTATGGAAGTTTTCCCCAAATGGTAGACAGTCTCATTTTAAACATCAAAGTTATAAATTCTGTCTACTTTTTTATATGGGCAAACCGACTGCGACTCCAACTTTACGTTGGGAGTTCCAATGTTTTATGTCGATTCACGCGGGTTTCGATTGCGCCTCCGGCGCACTGCCCCTCTGGGGCAATCGCCCAAACAAAGCAAATTGCTAACCTTACTGAGGAGCGATGCTGGATTCTCAAGTTTTTTGGTGCCCCTTGTCGGAAATATTATCTCGTTTGCTGATCAACCCTAAGGAATGTGGGTTATTAGTGGGCGCTCCGCACCATCGAACTTATTGCCTACCTACACCGACCAGGGTGATGCCGCTCTGGGCTTTTTGGGTCAAAAGCCAAGGGAAAAATTACCCAAATCCAAGGTACTCTATGAATAATTAGAACAAGTAAATATTCCACTCATGACAACTCAATCAATCACCCCTGTCCGCTTACTACGGGATTCATTAATATCAGTTCTACCAATTTACAAATCACTGCTGATTTTCTTTATTCCCTCATTGATTTTATCTTTGTCAAAACTTGTAATTCCTAAAATATTATTTAGCATCATAGACGAATTGTATTTTTTATCTATAGGTGCTGTTTTCTTTGAAGCAGCATTGTTTTTCTGTTATAAAAAACTAAATCAAGAAGAAATAACTATTTCTCAATCTCTACAAAAAGCGATTGAGAACTTTCCAAAAATCCTTTTTTTAAGAATATGCTTATCACCGCTACTATTAATTTTATTTTTATTTCCTCGTTTATACTTTGTGTTTTCTTTAGTTATAATCAAGGATCTTTCAACAAGAGACGTATTTAAGCGATGTTGGCAACTGACTAAAGGTTATGGTTGGCAGATTTTCTGGAATTTCCTAACACTAATTCTTATCAGTAACGTGCTAGATTTTATCTCTAGCTTAATCAGTGAATCTATTTTTGGAGTTTCAGGGGAACTCAATGGGGGGGAATTATCAACCTCTGATCCTGCTTTTGTTTTGAATAGATTGCTTACTACAGCCATTAATTTCTTTGTCTACAACCCATTATTAACTATCTATGTAACGTTAATGTTTATTAGATTATTAGCTTTAGAAAAAAGAAAATTAGGTTCAGTGGCTATGTAGAGATTCCATATACTGAACAACAAAATCAGCAAATTCACCAGGCTCAAATATCTCTCCATAATCTTCTGGTTGACGACAGAGATTGAGATTATCTGGTGTAACCGATGGTATATAAATGTAATCGCACTCTACTCCATCGAGTTTAGTTGAACTTGTAATATTACAGTCTTGAATATAAGCGCCAGTCAAACAAGCGCCAGTCAAATCAGTTTGTTCGAGTTGAGTTTCTATGAGCTTTGCACCAGATAGATTGGCGTCTTGTAAATTAGTGTAACTTAGGTCTGTACCAATAAAACTCGCATCTACCAAATCAACCTCAGATAAGTTTAAACCACGCAGGGATAGGTCATCGAAGTTTTTGCCCTGTCCCAAGCGTTTTATTACTAATTGTCTTATTTGTGGAGACTTCAAATAACTTTCTCCAACATGGGCAAGTTCGAGTTCTTTGGCATGAAACCATGAGGTACGTGTGAGGTTAGCATCACTGAAATCTACACCTTTAACCTTTGCCTCAGAAAAATTGGCATCAGTTAGATTAGCTCCTCGAAAACTTGTACCTTTCATCCAAAAACTTATAGCAGCAACGGCAGCATTTACAACGAAAGCATATTTCTCATTTCGGTTGATGGCTTGCCAACCCACGTATACACCTAGTCCAGCTATGCTTAAAAGTATCAGCACACTCCCAGATGAGCTAAGTTCTGTTTGAGCCTGAATTAAAAATAAAAACCAAAACAAAAGCCCGCATAAGCCTACTGTTAAAGCCGATGCTTTACTAACAATATTAGCCAAAGCCATACCTATGGCTTCAGCCAGAATTAAACCAACAGTTCCAACTAAACTTACAATAATAGCCGAATCAATTGCTGTATTCACATTCCCATTGAATGCAGTCTCAAGCCAAACCTTAAATTTGCCATCAGGAATATCTGAGAATTCGTATACAAAATTGTTTATACCAAGAACTTTTCGTATGTCAATATATCCAATTTGCGAATGTAACACGCCTATAGTTATAGTCAAACGAGTAGCCCATTTCCCAAGGAAGCTTAAAACCCCCAACCTAGCACCACTACCACCAATAACCAGAGCAATAATTCCAGCAATTGCTATAGCTACCCTTATAAACCAATCCCCAAAAGCTGTAGCTTGTGTTATGGCTAAAGTTAGAGCTAAGATGCCAGTTATAGCTAAGGTTATAGACCCTAAAGTTGCCTCAATACCCCGACGGATAATGACAACACCAACGACTGCAAATAATAGCAAGACACTTACTGCAAAAATGTAAGTTGGTTCATTATTAAGACCGATTAAATACATTTTTTCTAGGAAATCTCCTGTCATAATTGCGCCCAAGCCTGATGAGAACGATAGCAGCATTGAGCATAATATTAATCCTATTATCCAATAACTTTGTAATCCTGCGGTGGTGTGTGCGAAGTTAGCGCCAACAAGAATAGCATCGGAAAAATCTGCACCTCGAATATCTGAATAACTAAAATCTGCATCTGTTAAGTCTTGCCCTTTAAAAGATTTACCCCGCAAATTAGCGCGGCTGAAATTACGAGTGCGTTTTGAACGCAATGCATTTAGCCTTGATTGGACAGGGGCGGGAATAGGCAATCTTACACCTGCAATTCGGATTCGGTTATCTGCACCCACTAATTCCTTCAAATGCGCCGTTGCCACTTCAATGTTTCCGTGCACAAAAGCTGCTATACCGCACGCGTACGTTAATAAAGATTGAAACTCAGGTAGTGGCAATGCTAAATTCTCCAACAACGACAACATACGTAGGATTTCAGCCGGATTATCAAAATTTAGCTGAGAAAACGCTAGTGCTAATTCGTAGGTAGTTTTGTGGGGACGGGTGTAGGCTAACGCTGCCCATCGCTGCGCTTTTGCAAAATTTTGAATATAAGGCTCATCACTTTGAAGTTGTTTCTGAATATAATCTAGCAAGAAGTTTGATAACTCTTTAATTCGTGTTTGACCAAAACAATTATCTTCTTGCAGACGATTTAGCAACTCATTTCGCACCGTTGCGTCCATCTGGTATAGTTGATACCCAACTTCGTTACATAAGCTTGAAAGTAACAAATCGGCTACAGCAAACCAAGGAATATTCAGGGCTTGACCACGGATATCCTGCCGGAAGTTGATCCACAAAGAGTAAAGTAGATCCGAGGTAAGTACCAACGGGAAAGCGGCGTGATATGCTAGCAGTAGATGTGCTTGACCAAAGCGTTTTTCAAAAGACGCAATCTGTCGAGCAGCGATACCGGGTTTTAGGCTAGAAGTAACTGTCATACAACTAATTTATTTTCAAAGTTTTGAAACCCCAAAATGTCCAGACTGACCGCGTAGGACAGAAATTGCATTATGAAAGCCTTGGCGACTTAATTCAAACATCGGCACCAATCGAGCAATTTGACCTGCAGTAGTGCCAAGCCAGCGATAACGAGGCATTGGATTGAGCCAAGCAATATGACGAACCTGCTCTCTAAGTTGCTCTAAAAATTGTGCAGTTACTTCCACTCGCTCTGGATTTAATCCACCTCTTGCAGCACCAGCATCGCTAAATACCAAGGCAGAAGTATGGGGAAAACGCAAGCTGTTTAGAACATCGTCAATTGTTTTTGGCATTTGATAGTAGCGATCGCGATAAAGGTAACCATTTGGACAATTATGGAAATAATAAATATCTGTATTTTCCAAACGTCCACCTCGGATGGCAGTTTCTGCTAGTTGGTGCGATAAATTTTGAAATGGCATCATCGAACCATCTTGATCGATAAACAGCAACAGTTTACTCCGGTTCACACGACGCGGCACAATCACAGGTTCAAGCAATACTCCCTGTCTGCTAATGCGCTCAATTGTTGCCTCGACATCGAGTTCTGTTGGTACTCCTTCTCGAAGCATACGGCGTAGATAACGCCAACTTTGTTTCATTTGGCGACGGGTTAGTGCAGGCTCTTCAGTTATTTGAATAAAGCGGTTGAGAGCTTTTACAGTTTTTGCTTGGAAAGTTTTTTGTTGAGCTTCTAGCACTTTTTTTTCGTCGCTTGTATTCTCCAAAGCTTGAGATGTATTATCAGGTATTGTGTTTTCTGGTTCAGAATGTAGTGGATTTTTAACCTTGCTATCCCTACTATTTTCTACTCTTCTGGAGATAGCGTATGCAACAGCAAAAGTAACAAAGAATATAAAGAAAATAAACCGTAGTGGAATTACCGTACGTTGCATATTATTAACAACATATATTGGATAACTCGGCTCTTCCTTTTGAAGAAGAACGTGATTTGAAGGCCAAATCTTGATAGCAACTACAAAGAATAAACTAAAAATCACTACTGGAATTACATAATGTTGTAGTAATTTTAAATAGTTGGAAATTAGAAATGATTTATGCCCTTTTTTCTGAGGATTATTTTTGAGCGATTTACCAGAGATTGAAGGAGGTGAAGTCATCATTATGGAAGAGTTAATTGGCTCATTTTGAGACAAAATAATTTTTTCAAAATGATACTCAAATAATTGTTTATCTTGTTTTGATTTAACCCATAGAGTACGGCATAATCTAGCTAAAGCATTTTTGTTTGAAATGCCATAACCTGCTTGCAATGCCTTTAAAACTGCCAAATAATCATCCACGCCTAGCGGTAATCCAGCTTGGCGTAATCGAGTAAATAATTCTAGGAGAGGAAGGTTATCCATATTAGTAGAAACTGGAGAGTGAGGTTCATAAGCTCGAAGTTATAAACATATAAGAAATTATTTGAGATAACGCTTATGGTCATCCCAATTTTTCAGTAAGACACCTGCAAATGGAATTTTGCCATCCAACTTAGCTAAAATATCATCTTGGGGATATCGACCCAGCACACGAAGCCAGTCAATTAATTCGCTAGTACTAACTTTTTTTCCTGCCTCCCCTTTGTCTTTCTGCATTTCTTTACGTAATTCAAGGAAGCGGGCTATAGCTTTTCTTACCAATGCTTCTGGTTCAGTAGGAAAGTGAGCATTTATAATAGCAAAGAGTCGTTCATGATTCGGAAATTCAACGTAATGAAATAAACAACGTCGTAGAAATGCGTCAGGTAAGTCTTTTTCGTCATTACTGGTAATAAAGACAATAGGGGCAATATTTGCCCTAATCATCTGGCGAGTTTCATCAACAATAAAAAAACGCTGATCTAGCTCCAACAGCAAATCATTGGGAAAATCAATATCAGCTTTATCAATTTCATCAATTAAAACCACAGTAGGTTGGTCAGAAAGAAATGCTTCTCCTAATGCTCCCCAACTGATGTATCCTGAAGGTTGATTAATTCGTTGTTTTTCCTCTGGCGTTAGACTATTAGAAGTTGCAAGTTGAGCATCTCGTAAACGTCCAACTGCATCGTAGGTGTATAAACCATCTTTTGCTCGACTTGTAGATTTTATATACCAGTCTTTAAAGTCAAGTTTCAATTCATAAGCAACTGCTCTGGCTAACTCGCTTTTACCGCATCCAGGTTCTCCTTTTAACAGCAAAGGACGTTGCAAGTAGATCGCAAGATTAACCGCTTCCACTAATTCAGGATCTGGTAAATAGGGATATAACAGTTGACCTGTTTTAGGGTCGCATTCTCCTGGCTTAGGTTGGACTAAGCCTGTATATTCAGATACATAATTGCTCAACAAATTTTTAACCATTCCTCAAGCCATTCACATTCACATAAATTACATATTTCACGAAAAGCTGGTATCGGTATACCAGCTTCACTATTTTCTAGAATTGTTTGTATGACTCCATCTATATTTTCTACTAATTGATCTGGTAAGTAAACAGATTCATGGTTAATCCAATCTCGCAATGCTATATCAGAAAAAACATTATTTTTAGGTAGTATAACTGGTTGATGACATCTCCAGGTTGGCTCAAAATTTTCAGCGAATGAAACGTTCCAGCTTTGGCTTTCAACTTTGCTTACATTATCTATTAGGAACATCAGTAATTTGAAATTAGTCTGGGAGGCAATACTTTGAGCTTGAGTAGCAAGTGGCAACCAAAACTTCTGTATTAGTTCCTGTAGTAGCTGCTCAGACATGGATTGCACATTGTCAACAACAATATAGATATTTTTAGTTGTCCAAGATTTTAATACTTTCCCTGCAATTAAATCTGGAGAGTCTTTTATTCCCCCAAAGTGACGACCTAATTCCCTCCACATTGTTTGAGAATTTCGATTATGAACAAGACAGTCGAGATCCACCAACACAGGTTTATCCGATACTCTGCGGATTTTTTTAAGCAATCGATTCGTCAACCAATGTTGTCCATAGTCTTGAGAAGACCCATGAATCAAAAATGCCGCTATTTGATTTGTCGTAATAAACCTGGAAAATAGTTGCTCCTGATCTGTGTAGTCCAACTTAAGTAAAACGTGATAGAGTTGCTGGTTCTTGATTTGACTGTCATCTGCGATACTAATATGCACGGTTACTACTGTTGTTGATAGTTTTACAAAAATAAGACTTACCCAAAGATACAAATGGACAAGGTATGATTCCTGGTAAATGCTAGCAGTTTCAGTAAATTTTTCGTAGCCTAATGAAAAAAGAAATGTAATCACACGCTCGCGTGCCAAGCTTCAAGTGGCTGAGTAACAAAGATACAGCACCATCTCCTCCTGGAGAACCACGGCAATATCACGTGTCAAACTTAGCCAACCGTTTCACCTCCAATGTCCTTTGATAATTATCCCCCATACGACTCAGCAAAGCCTCTCCATTCTCAGTAAAGCCTAGGACGATGTAAAGCTTATAGGTTAAACTTTACAATCCTGGATGCGAGAGAAGAGAGATAGAAATTTAGTCAAAGGCACAGAACGAACCAACAAACGAGGATCACGAACGAGGATCCCAGAACGCCAAAGAACGAAGAACGGGAGGTGTCCCACAGGAGCAGTGGTATCAAAAGTAACTTTTGAGTAATCTATCCAGGTTTGATTCACTTTCCACCCTACGCGATCGCCAAAGTTATTCCATAGTCTCTCATTAGGCTTGCTCGTACCTCCCAAATTTTTGTAAATGTCCTTCTGAACGCTAAAACCAAAACGCCCCTCGCTCGCATATATCCATAGAAAATCGATTCGACAGAGATCATCACATGGGAAATTTTCGATATCTTCTAAGCCTAAGTAGCCTCGGTTTTCTTTCTTACTTACCTGCAGCATTACAGAAACTATTTCCTCATCAGCTTGTCTCCATTCTCCGCTTAATAGGTAATTAGCAAGTTGACTGTATCTCAAAGGGATTTGAAACTTAACAAGGCGAATTGCACTGTCTGCAAACTGTTGGTCATCTTTGATAGGATGCTGAATTCTTTCCGACGGTGTTGGCAACCTGTAAAAAGTTAATGATTCAGTAAGCTGATTATTTAAACCTTGTTTCTCACTCCAAGATTTTAGCCAGACACAAAATCGATATTTATCTCCCTGGTTGATGCCTGAAATTATTTTTTTGGCATCTCCAGATGGAAATCGCTTACTATGCCAATGTTGAGGTTGGCGAGCTTCCCCTGTCTCATCAAGAAAAAGTTGATACTCAGCACAAGTTATATAGCTATCATTATCAATTTCTAGTTGCTCATCAATTCTGACTAGGCTACTTAATCGTCGTGCTAGTTTGACTTGAGCTGCTAGTTGAAAAATCTCTGGATCATTGGACTTTAATCCAGCCTCCAGCTTATCTGCAAGCTGTTGCCTGACTTGTGGTTCAACTCGCAAACCTTCTTCTTGACAATCTAAGGCAAGTTTTAGCGCCAAAACAGTCGGATTCTCCAAAGCAGCACAGATAATTTGTGTGGCTCCACTTTGGGCAGTATAAAGACGAATCGTTTCATGCCACCAATCATCGTTAATTTTATTTGTTAGTAATAATTCTTGATTGGTTTCTTTAATCTGAACGGCAGCTAAGTATTCTTGAAAACTTTTGTGAGCGAACTCGTATCTGTCTTTTTCTCTTTCCACTAATAAACCGCTGACATTTTCTATATTTTTGATAAATTGTTCTGGAGTTTGATTGTTGCTGGCTACTTTGGTTAACTCACTTTGGATGAGAGAGTATCCCTGTGCTGGAGTGAACTCACGGGTTTCCTTTTTCATTAACTCTAATGCTAACACTTGGAGTACAGCTTTCTTTTGCTCGGCGGTTAATACATCAGGAATACCTTTTGCCTCCTGTCGTCGTCCTAGGAGAACATCACAAATTTCAGCATACAACTCTACCCGCCGTCCTGGTAAAGCACCACGATAACAGTGAACTGTAGCAATCATGGTAAGCAGTAGTGGATTGAATGCCATTGCTGCTAAAGGTAGGGAATTTTTAATGCGTTCTATTAAATCATTGGATTGGTTTCGCGCTAACCGCCTTACACCTATGTCGTCGTTTCTCACGTGGCTCATAATTTCTCGTTGTAAATACCAATTGTGAATAAAGGTCTCTACCTGTCCTAAGCTAAATGGTTGTACTTCTACAATTGTCTTAATTTCTTCTAAAGAATCGCTTTCACTCCTTAATCCATGGGGTCTTGAAGTCAGAAGAAAAAACGCATTGCGATATGTTTTAATTTGTTGATTTATCCAACGACTGACTGAACGGCGAACTTGAAAATCTGCCACTTCATCAAGTCCATCCAACATCACCAAACATTGCTGGGCATTTAATTTTCTTTCAAACCACTGTGGCGGTGGGTTCAGTTGGCTAATGGATTCTTGACGTTCAATCAATTCTGATAATTTCGGTGGATGTGCTTTAGAAATTTCTGTTTGAATATTGCCCTCACGCAGATATACCAGTATGGGAATCAGCTTTGGTGCTTCTCTATGTTGAAGACGCTGGGTATTTTTGGCATAGGTGAGGGTCAAGTGTTGTAATAGAGTTGTTTTTCCCGAGCCAGGCGAACCAATGATTGCTAGACTAGAATAAGCAGATGTTTTTTTGTTTGCCACTAAAATATCCCAAATGCTGCTGAGATTATCAGTCATGCTGCTAGACTGAATCATATTCGGTAAAATTTTATCTGGGCTTTTTGGCAAAACTTTTAATGGCACAAACACTTTATCTAAAGCAAAGGTAAACTCTCCCTTAGTTTTTAATCCTTGAGTTTTATAGTCGCGGCAACTATAAATTAAACTCTCGTAATACTGGCGCTGAAATGGAGAGGTTAATTCCCACACCAAAACTTCAACTCGACTCCACAATATATCTGCAAGATATTCTGCTAATTGGTTTAAACTTAGTTCTGAATTCTGGAAAAGTCGATTTAGGAATTTAATCAAGAATATTGCGGCTAGGGTTAGGAGCGACAAAACGACTGTTAAAAACAAAGACCAGAATGCTTTATCCAATTGAAAGGTAATAATTACAAAATGAAGTGTTATGAATAAACCAACACTTATAAAAAACATTAACAGCCAAATTAATGAAGCTCGCAAAACTCGTTGGTTATTTGGTTGAATAACGTTTGATGTGCTCTGAGGCGGTAGTTGTTCAGCAATAGCTTTCAGTTTTGGGTTTCCCGGATTCTGATTGTGTGCAGCACAAATCAAATTGGTACCCCATCCCTCTGAGTTAGCTACTTTTATTAATTCAAAGACAATATTTTGTAAACTTCCTTCACCTGCAATTGCTCTGAGATTTTTATCTAATTTATATGACAACATTTCCTCTAAAGATGCTGTATTGGGAAAAGCATCAATCAAAGCTTCTTGTAGTTCTTGCAATTGTTTACTAGATAATTTCATATGTTTTATATAAATGGCTCACATACGAAAGTCGGAGTATTTTGAAAATTGTTAGTGCTAAGGGCTATGAGGAAATTAATTGGTTTAATTTTAGGTTCGACCAGTCTTATCGTTTTTTCAAAACTGGTATCGCTCCTTGCGAAAGGTTTTCCATCTCAATAGCAACCATGCCTTCATCAAAGGCTCGTTGAAATACATCTTGATTGTGGGAGATTTTATAACCCAGTCCATCATAAAATCCTTTAGCAAACTCAATTGCTGCACTGTCTTGAATTGGATTATTCATACCGATCGCATAATCAATGTATTGGCTAATAGCGACAGCAGGTCTTGCGGAGATACATATCAAATTACAGCCCACTCAAAATTATTCCATCTCTAGCCCGCATATAAAGCACTGGTGTAGCAAAGTCGCGTTTATCTAATCCGACATCCTGAGAAATGGCATTACGGGTTGTTTGGATGGCAGCGTCTACGGGGTAGCCCAGGGCAAGGGTGCGGTAGAATTCATCAGCAAAAAGCTTGGCGGTGTCGTCAAGGATAGAATATTGCATGGCGACTACTGCTGGTATTCCCCGTCGCACCAGGTTGGGTGCTATTCCTGCAAAAATTTGTTGCTCCGACACCTCTGCCCCTTGACAGGAATTGAGCACAGCTAACCCCAAGTTGCGGTTGCCCAAGAAGAAGTTGGCGAAACCTTCATCATCCAACAATTTAGCTGCCTTATTGGTATCTTCCAGCGCTATGTAGCCTTTATTGTTCTCAAAAACACCGTGTCCAATGAAGTGGAATACATTATAGGGTTTTTCACGCAACTTTTGATTAATGTTACGGATGGTAGCTTCTTGTATAATATCTAACTCTATTTTACCTACTTCTATGTGCTTTTTCAGAGCTGACCGAATAAGCGTTTCTTCGCCAGTTGCATCTAATGTAGCTAAGTCAGTAGGGGATGAAATAACGAGTAGCACTTTCAGGGGTAAATTGGCGGCTATAATGTCCCGTTTTTGCAGGGGAACATCAATATAGCGAGAGAGCACTGTTTGGGTGTTGTTTCCTAAAAAGGTGTTGGTTTCTTCGTCATAGAGGAATTCCCAGGGGAGCGCGGCTAATTGAGGAGATTGAAATATTAAGCGCAAGCGAACGCTGTCTTCATTTGCTTGTGCCCCTGCCATAGTAGCATGGAAGCGAGCGTTAATTTGGTTGGGAAAAAGCGCTTGGTAAAGTTGGTTTCCTAATCTTTTGAGTAACTTATCATTTGTCTTTTTAGACTCAATCAGTTCTAACGCCAGTTCAATTTCGTTCATTTCCAAGCGGAATTCACCCGAAACATCACCTTGCTCTGAAGAAGCGCGAATTTTGTTATTGTTATCAACTAATATTTGAAAATCTTGGTATTTCATAGAAGGGATTTCCGCATTCAACAATTTTTGAGCAATCGCATTCAACTTTGAATTTCTAGGGTTTTCTTTCTGTGCAGCACGAATTAAATCTTCAATCCATCCCTGAGCATTTGCTGTTTGTATTAATTTAAAGACAATATTTTGTAAACTTCCTTCGCCTGCAATGGCTCTGAGATTTTTACCATCTAATTCATACGCCAACATTTGCTCTAAGGATGCTATATCTGGAAAAGCATCAATCAAAGCGTCTTGTAGTTCTCTACGTTGTTGACCGGATAAATTCATATTTATCAATCCCTGATATTTTTGCTACAAGTTGGAAATTGTTGTGGCAGGTTCTGTGCGATCCGGATGGGTGCTCGTAGGCAGTTGGGTTATTGCGCTTCATACCCGTTTGACTATTTCATTGCTTTGTCTTTTGTCACAAATTCAGGATCGCAAGCACCATCTGCCGTCCTTATCTTTTTGTACTGTAGACGATTATAGGAGCAAATCCGAGGACGTTTTGAGAATGATTATCTTCTTACCTGACAAAATGAAGCCCCTTATACCGCAAAATAAAGGGGCTATTTTCTCGGCACTTTATTTGGGTACCTTACATTTTGCACCAATAAAAATTGATGTAACTTCATTACTCAGTAATAAACTGAAACTCTTGATTTTGCCATAAAAGTCAATAAAAATAAGGTAGCTTTTTCAGGCATATTTTTACGTTGCCTGCGTTTGTACGGTGAGGTGCAAGATATCAGGTACCCAAATATTTACACATCCACAAATTCATAATAAATGTGTGCAGGTGCGGTATGATGCGTTTAACTTCATGAGGGAAGATTATGCCGATCATCTCTCTAAGCTCATTTAAAGGCGGGGTTGCCAAAACAACTTCGGCTATCTACCTCGCCTCACTGTTCTCTAAGGACGGTGCAACCCTGGTCATTGATGCTGACCCCAACCGCTCAGCAACAACTTGGGCAAAACCTGGGGGGACTGCCGTTTCAGGTGTGCGGCGAGAAGGAAGCTGCAAAACTGATGCGATCGCAATCGTTCGAGTTCATTATCTTTGACACACCAGCTAGACCCAATGATGTAGAAGTTGAGGAATTGGCGAGCGGTTGTGATTTACTCATTGTGCCAACTCCACCAGACCTGTTGAGCATGGACGCAATGGCACTTATGGCGAAATCCCTACCGGAGGATACCAATTGGAGAGTGCTGCTCACGATGGTTCCACCACCGCCACAAAAGGACGGGCTTGAGGCAATAAAAGCACTCAAGACTCAGGGTTATCCTGTCTTTAGCCGGGGGATTCGGTTTTACAAAGCATATAAGGACGCGGTGACTAGTGGGGTTCCTGTCTACAAAGTTCGAGGGGGTAAAGTGGCATGGCGGGATTGGACAGAACTAAAAGTGGACACGAGATTTATTATCTGCACGGCAGTTGCTTCAACGGGGGGAACCCCCGCAACGCACTGCCTCCTTTATCTGCGTGCATCTGCGGTTCTAAATATCCATTAATCATACTTTTGCAAGAAGTCTAATGTAGAGACGTTGCATCCAACGTCTCTACACGTGTGCTGTCTTTGTTTGCGTTTTACTTACTACTGTTCAATTTCTCTCGTAGTTCCGTCCAGTGAACACCCGCGAGACTAGGTAAGACAACGTGAGCTGCTCCCACTCGTTCAGTAGGACCAAGTCCCACAGCCCACATTCCAGCCGCAAGCGCCGCCTCAATACCTGATGCTGCATCTTCGACAACGACACATTGCTCAGGTTGAAGTCCTAACTGTTCAGCTGCGTAGAGAAATAAGTCGGGTGCAGGCTTGGATTGCGTCACGCTATAACCGTCAGCGATCGCATCAAAGTAATCGGCAATTCCCAGTTTCTCAATCACTGTGCGAGCATTTTTGCTTGCAGAGCCAAGCGCTATCTTGATACCAGCTTGCTTCAACTCATCTAACAACGCAATTGCCCCAGGTAATAAATCCTTTGGTGTGACTCTTTGGATAAAATCCACATAGTAGCGGTTCTTGCGCTCCATCATCTCCTGGATCTGCGGTTCTGAGTATTGCTTTCTACCAATTATTTTCAGCACCGAACCGCGACGAGATACACCCCGCAGCGCTTCGTTTGCTTCGCGATTAAAGGGTAATCCTTCTTCATCTGCCAGCTTCTGCCAGCCTAAGTAGTGGTATTCTGCGGTATCGGTTATCACACCATCTAAATCGAAGATAACTCCCCGAATATCGAGAGGCGTTAAGTGATCTTGCCCAGGACGTAGGTCAAACTCGTGCCACTCGCCGCGCCAATGCAGCTTGAACTGCAAACGTTTCCAGCCAGGAGGCAGTTGTGGCGTTGCTACGGGTCCATTTTCCCCAAGTTGGACACCACCAAACCCCAGAACCACGGCTTGCCAAACACCACCAGCACTAGCCCCATGAATTCCGTCGTCAGCGTTGCCACGAACATCTTCTATATCTACCAATGCGGCTTGCATAAACCGTTCGTAAGCCTCTTTTGATTTGCCCAAATCTGAGGCTAAGATGGCGTGAATTGCTGGTCCCAATGACGAACCATAAGTAATGTCCGTACGCGGTGCGTAGTAGTCCCAGTTTGTCTGTAGTATTTCTTGGGTGTAGGGAAATTCCTGCGATTGTCGCATTAAATACAGAAGCATCAACACATCTGGCTGCTTGAGAACCTGCCGCTTGTTTCCTCCCTCAATGCCCAGAATGGCTTGCATTGAACGGGTGCGTGGTTCGTAGTCAGCCAAGTTGATATCTTCTAACTTGAAAAATCCCTCGAACTGCTCGATCAGTCCTGTGGATGAATCGTAGGAAATCCATATATTGGTAATGATGTCTTGCCAACGGGAAAGCCGTCCTGAAGTCAGTTGCAGTTTCTGCTGTAATGTGCTGAGTCGGTCGGGGTACGTGTTATGCAGCCAGTCATACACGGCGATCGCCTTCTCTAAGTGCCATTGCACCATCCGGTTCGTAAACACGCTATTGTCTGCGAGTTCGTGGTACTCATCCGCTCCAATCACCCCACGAATTTCATACCGTTCGTCCTTGGTATCATACTCAACGCGACTCCCCCAGAACACAGCAGTATCCAAAATAATTTCCGCGCCGCAGTCCCGCATCCACTCGTCGTCGCCCGTAGCTTGCCAATAGTTCCAAACCGCGTAAGTGATATCAGCGCTAATATGGATTTCGCGATCGCGGCACCAAATCCTAATGTCTTCTCCGTAAAAATCATTAGGAGGTAACCAACGTGGTGTCACTTCATCACCAGTCTCGGCGCTTTCCCAAGCATACATTGCCCCTTTATACCCGTAGTGAGATGCCTTGCGTCTCGCTCCATTTAATGTATGGTAGCGGTAAGAGAGCAAGTTACGAGCAAGTTTTGGTTGAGTGTAAGTGAAAAAGGGCAGAATAAAAATCTCTGTATCCCAGAAAACATGACCGCGATAGCCAAAACCCGAAAGTGTTTTCGCAGGTATACTGACTTTGTCATCATACAGTGGGGCACTAATCAGCAATTGAAAGATACTGTACCGGACGGCAAGTTGAGCTTTCGTATCCCCTTCAATCAAGATGTCGCTTTTGTGCCAAGCTTGCTCCCATGCTTGTACATGGGCGTCTATCAGCACCGGATACTCAGGCAGTTGAGCAAGTTTTTCACAAGCGGCTTGAGTTGGATTATTCACATCTCGCGATGTAAAAACTGCCACCAGCTTATCCACCGTTATGGTTTGTCCTGACGAAGCCAGGAATGTGGTCGTCAAAGTAGGATAGCCTGGTGGACTGGTGACTTGTATCGGGGCATCAGTTCCCGATACTGTGATTCCCACAGCCATCCCCAAGGCGATGCGGGTGTTGCGAGTCTGGAGGTGCAGCCATGTTCCTTGGTCGAACTTGCCCTGATCGATCAATTCCCAGTGGTTGAAACCTTGATTTTCTGGATAGCCGTTGATGCTAGCCTGAACTTCAATGAAACCGTCAAAATCTACTGGCGTTAGCTGACAGCGCAGCCCCAACACATGCTCATCCGCCCGACTGGCAAAGCGTTCAAAGTAAAGGTCTATTGTTTTCCTGTTTGGGCTTCGCCAACGTATCTTACGGCTGAGAATACCTCGATGCAGGTCAAGCTGCCGCTCATAGTTCAATATCTCGCCGCGTTCCATCCGGAAGCGTTCCCCATCAACTATGATAACCAGCGGTAGCCAGTCAGGACAGTTGGCAAGTTCGGTGTATACAAGAGGAACATTATCATAGACCCCATGAATGAACGTTGCTGGCAAGTCATTCGGAAAACCTTCCTCAAAACCACCCCGTGTTCCCAAGTAACCGTTGCCAATTGTGAAAACGGTTTCTCTGTGGTGAATCTTGTTGGGGTTAAGCTGGGTTTCAATGAGTGTCCAATCTGTATAAATAAAGTGGTGGGAATAATCTTTTTGATCCATAACAAACCAGGGTTTTTGAGATGAAACCGTTACCTTTGCATGTGTTGTTCTAGAATTTTTTCAGCCCTAGGTTTGTAGAGCAGATGGAATAAACTTTCCAGATAACGAGATCTGGCTTCGCCGCTTTCTTGATTGACAAAGTTCCAAAAGCTATAGATTTTAGCTAACAATAACAACTGCTTGCTGTGTAACTGCCAGTTATATTTGTTACGGATGTGCTGAATCGCCCACTCTGATATTTTATCCCAGTGTTCTAAATAAGCATTGCACTGGTCAACAAAGTTCAATATCTTCTTAGCTGTTCCTTCTAGATCTGTTGGATTCAGATGAAAACCATCTTCTCCATCTTCGATAATTTCTAAGGAACCGCCAAATTGAGTGGCGAAAGTTGGCAACCCGGAACTCATAGCTTCGAGAATGGTGCGTCCGAAGGCTTCAAACCTGGCAAAATGGACGAATATTCCCGCAAAATCCGCAATAACACGGTATGCTTCTCCAAGGTCAGCTATGGGGAGGTGTATTCCTACCCAACGGATGTGACCATGAAGATTATACTCATTGATGATCTTGTGGAGTCTTTCGATTTCTCCTGCTTCTTCTGAATTTATCGCTTGTTGCGGATGCAGCTTATCAGTCAAAATAATTAAGTTGCAACGCTCTTGCAATTGTTGACTTTTGCCAAAGCATTCCGCCAAACCTGCAAGGTTATCAAGAGGAGTCATCGCACCAACCGCGAAGATGGGTCGCTTGCTTTGGTTCTCTAGGTGTCCTAGAATTTGCGGGTCTTCGCTGGTAAAGAGTAAGTCTTGGACTCTTCTGCTAACAGTAATGTCTCGATCTTGTATCTGGTTATAAGGGAAGAAAATCTTTTCATTCACCCCTGGCGCTACTGTATTGAACTTAGGACTAAATAGGTCAATACCATCGACCACATGATACAGCTCGGGCATAGTAAAACATTTGTAAGACTCATACTGGCCCACTGTATCCGGTGTCCCCACAATTTCCTGGTAGGTCGATGTGATGATGAAGTCCGCAGCATTCATGCCGATGACGTCTGCCGTGTATTGTGCTGAAAAATGGTATTTCTCTTCTAAATTCTGCCAGTACAAGTTGCTGAATAAATTTTTGGGTTTTTCTAACGAGTGAGCAATGTTGCACTGGGTAACTTTCAGACGGCGGGCAAGCAGAAAGGCAACTAAGTTACCATCACTGTAGTTGCCGATGATTAAGTCGGGACGACCTCCAAATTGAGCTAAGAGTTCTTTTTCTGCATCAAGGGCAAATGTTTCTAGGTACGGCCAAATCTCATATTTAGAAATCCAGTTTTGCGTGACATTCGGATTAAACTCAGCAAAAGGAACGCGCAAAATCCAGGCATTTTCTGTTGAGTCAACTTTTTCGATGCGCAGGTTACACAGTGTTCCTTCGCAGTTGGGAATCAGGCGCGTAAGAATAATGACTTGGGGTTTAATACCAAGCACGTCTAGTCCAGCAAGTTTGATTTCTTCTTGCAGTTTATTTTCTAAGTTACGCGCTTGCTCAAGAACGTAGATCACTTGACCTGTTGTTTCAGGTCTTCCCAAAGCACCTTCTTGAGAAATCCAACCGTGTATGGAAACGAGGACAACGCGAAAGACTGTTGGAACGCGAGAAACAAACGCTTCTAGAATGGCTGGTTCTGGAGTGAGAATCAGTCGGTCGAGGAGTTCTAAGGTTTCACGCACCCGCGATGCAGTGTTACCCCAACCCGCTTCAAAGCCAAGTTCTTGAAGATCTAAGCGAAATTTCTCGTAGGGTTCGTTGGGGGGACGTTCGTTGAGGAAACTCAGGGCTTGCTTGACTTGTTTCGCTAGCTGGATAACTGAGACAATGCGATCGCCCAGCAGCAAGGGGACGCCATTGTAAGAACGTCGGTGAAGAACATCAAATAATAACTCTAACCAGTATTGCGGGTCAGTCAACACTTGACTGCACAGGTAACGGTTGAGGAAACCTAAACCCTGACCAATGTTTCTCGGGTCGCTAATTCTGGGGTAACCGTGGTAAAATGGACTGAAGTCTATTTCTAAAATTTGCGGTTGATAGCGGTTAACGAGGCGATCGCGCGCATCTAACAAAGCTTGTGGCGTCATCTGTTCAAAGCCACTCATGTTTGCTCCTAGCCGCCAAACTTCTTGGCTACCAATCCTTGGTCGCAGAACAAACCAAGTATTTTCCTCTTCTAAAATAATTTCGTGAGTATAGTGTATGAGTTTTCCTATAGAGGAAGAGTGGAAAAAGTAGGCTGGCTTTTGGGAATGCTGACAGTAGTCAGCAAAAGCTTGCGAAATCTCGTTTCTCAGAAAGTACCTTTTATCTAAGGCACTCAAAGCATCGATTACCTGACGCAGAGCAGTTTTTTCATCACTGTTTAGGACAGTTTGAACAAGTTCATGCATAGCAAATTCCTGAACATTAGCTAGATCAAGACCTCATTGTTCTCCACTTAACCTAAAAAATAACTCTGTTCTCGTAGAACGGTTCCAACAGAAAATCATTTACCCCCTACCTTAGCGCATATCCTACTTTAGGGATCAGCTTCTACAGAAAGGTTTTAGGTATCTGTTTACAATCTCAAACACCTGGTAGCCAGTCATATTTGGGTTAATTCTGGAAAAAATCGTAATGAATATATATATAATTTTATTTGCTCTAAATAGCTTCTTGACAAAATAATTATTAATTCATACAAAATTGATAATTTGTATTTTGTATGAATTATGAGTTATCAATTACCCTATTACGAATTATTTTGATTTATTAAAAGAGAAAGAAAAATGCGCATCGGCAATTAATGCCCCCGTATTCATAGGTGGGGTAATAATTATGAATCACTAATGATTAATTATGAATTATTTTGACCTCTGGACAAAGCGCACCTTATCCGCATGCTGAAGCACAAAGGTCATATACTAGTTTACTCAAATCAGAAATAAACCCTATGCCGATTTCTAAAATAGAAGCCAAGCAGCTGCTACAGCGTCTTATTTTTGAGGATGCAAGTCCTCAGGACTGGGTGCAGGATGTCTGGGGATTAAGTCCAATATTAGGAGACAGTGCAGCAAAATTGCTAGAGGTTTTTGAAGCGTTGATAGAATGTTGTCCTGAAGAGAAATTAGACAATTTGCTGCAAAGCTTTTATCAAGACTACGTTGAGTGACAGGTTAAATGCCACGAAGAGCGATCGCGCAGCCAGACACTGATGCCTTTGCCGATGACTTTATTTAAGGCTGCACTACAGGGCGTTAGGATTCACTTGAAGATGTGACGGCGTCGCGTTTACCATCCTTTGTAGGGGCGCAAAGCATTGCATTGGTGTCAACACTCACGCTTAAACACGCAATTTACCGTCGTCTTAGATCCCCCAACCCCCGAAGCCTTGGGGGATGTAGTTTTATTTCCCCCCTTGGATCGGGGGGATTAAGGGGGGAACGAAAATCTAGATGATACATCAAAAAATGCTCAAATGTTTGTCAATAATGACTTTTGGCTTAAGTTGATACGCATGAAGGCATTGCTATTTTGCGTCCCTACTGCCTTTGCCCTATAAATTCGCCCTAGAAATAGGAATCTGGATTGAGCTCGGTTGCCAGCAATTTTACTGTTATTTTTTAAAAAATTTTACAAAAGTTAAATAAACTGTTAAATTAGTTTACAAAGCGGATGAAACCACAGGTCAGGAGTTTTCATGAGCACGCAGCCACGTCGTTCATGACTAAGGTGAGCGCCACCTCTGTAATCCAGATGTACTTGCACACGTAGCTTCCAGATTGGCTTCATCCCGCTTGTAGAAAAACGCAATGTGCACGCAAATTACCATAGTTGGTTTTGTCTAGTTCTTGGCGCTCGCTGAGGTTTTGACTAGACATTGTTTGATGCGGGAGCCAGCTTGTTTAGTACTTGAAGCTCCTACGCTCTGATTTTAAAAGCAACAAGTTAATAAATAAACCAGGAGATTCTGACGATGTCCTTATCTATTGAGTCGGCGCAAAAGATTTTCTCTGGCACTCAAGTTCCTAGTCCAATTCCAGCCGCCATAGCACTGTTCGATCAACTGAGCGTTGACGATAAATTGGCATTACTCTGGTTTGCCTACACTGAACTAGGTCGTACCATCACACCCGCAGCGCCTGGAGCTGCACGTCTGCAATTAGCAGAAGGACTGCTAAACCAAATCAAGCAGATGTCTAATGCCGACCAAACGCAACTCATGAGGGATCTTGCTGGTTATGTTGACACTCCCATCAGCCGTTCCTATGCCAGCTTTAGTGTCAACACTAAGCTAGCTTTTTGGTTTGAGTTAGGAGAGTTGATGAAAAAGGGCATTGTTGCTCCCATCCCGCCTGGCTATCAAATTACTGATGGCGTCAAATTCGTGCTAGAAGCCATTCAGAAACTCGATCCAGGTCAGCAAATTACGGTACTGCGTAATACTGTAGTAAACATGGGATTTGAGCCTGAGGTTAATTCCAGTGGGTACTCAAAAGCAGCTAAAGAACCAATGTTTCCGCGTACCCAGCCAGCTCCCACTCAGATCACAGTTGAGGGCATCACAGAGCCTGCTGTATTGAGCTATTTTGAGGCTCTCAACGCAGATAATTTTGAGGCTGCTATTGCTTTATTTACTCCCGATGGTGCCGTGCAACCGCCATTCCAGAAGCCGATTGTTGGTCGTGAGTCAATCATTGCCTATATGCGTGCAGAAGCACAGGGACTCAATATTATGCCGGAGCAGGGTATAAGCGAGGCTCTACCAGATGGTTCTAAGCAACTGAAAATCACAGGCAAAGTCCAAACTCCTTGGTTCGGTGTCCAAGTTGGTATGAACATTGCGTGGCGGTTCTTACTCAATCCCGAAGGCAAAATTTTCTTCGTGGCAATTGATATGCTGGCATCTCCTCAAGAACTGCTAAACCTGCGTCCTAGGTAGAGCGATTGGGCAAGGAACAGCGCCCTAAGGGGCGATCGCCTTCTCCAAACAACCCACCAAATCTGACTTGCTCATTTGGCTTTGGGCAACCTGCATCACCAAGTTATAAGCTTCCTCATTCGTGAGATTGAGGGAATAGCCATTCAACCGCAAAAATGTATCCATCACTGCAAACGCTGTGCGTTTGTTACCGTCGATAAACCGATGGTTCATTGCCAGGTGATAAAGGTAGGCTGCTGCTTGCTCATGAATAGTGGGATGCAGCAGCTCACCTGCGAATGTAGCCTGGGGTTGAGCAAGAGCAGATTCCAGCAAGCCCTCATCTCGGATGCCTGGAGTCCCTGCAAACTTCTCAATTTGTCTGGTATGAAACTTCAGAACTGTCGTTTGGTTGAGAAAATCAGGAGTTGGCAAGGCGACGGTAAACCTCCTCTCTCTCCCGTTCTGAGTCCAGGTATGCCTGCCATACCCGGTTTTCTAAGTTGGATTGCTGCTCCGCTTTTAAAGAACGCACAAACTCAAGTACCTCCTGCAAGGCAGAATCTGGCACTTGGTCAAGTTCCTGAAGGAGTTGTTCTTTGATTGTCATCATCCTAAAGTTAAAAACACAGCTTTTTTTATTTTGCAACTTCCAAGGGTTACTGCACGACATGAGCGTCCACTTGAATATTATGACAGTGTTACTGCTTGAGAAGTTAGGCGTGCAATTATGAGTGATAAAGCGTCACAATAAAGACTGATAATAAATTAAAGATTTAATCATGGTTCAGGCTACAGAGCATATCTATATTGTTAGGGATGATGCCATCTTAGGTGGTGAACCTATTATTCGAGGAACACGCACACCCGTGAGAGCTATTGTGGAAAGCTGGCGGATGGGAGCTGCACCTGAAGAAATCCCGCAAGGTTTACCCCATCTGACTCTGGCTCAGGTGTTTGATGCTTTGAGCTACTATCTGGAGCACCAAAGTGAAGTTAACAGCTACATTGAGCGTAATCGAATTCCAGAGGAGCTAATTGATTCCGTATAAGCGAACGCTATTATGAATTTCTGAGATTTGGAGATTCAGTCATTGAGCTTGACAGATTTGCCAGTGCTAGTGATACCACTACACAAGGAAGTCTAGACATTTGCCCACGTGTTCGTAGTAATCCAAATATTCTTCTCGAGTAACTTCCCATGCCATGCTACTATCAGATCCAGGATGTGAAACACTGTTTGAGTTTCTACGATCAAATAAGTTTCTTATCTTTATGCATATTTCATGCGGAACGCTTTTAGAATAAAGAAATTTGACTACATCGTTAACATCATAGTCTTTTTTATTTGCTTTCTCGTGTTTTATGCATAAAGCATGTATTTCATTAAGTAGGTGATTAAGTGCCACAGAATAGGAACCAGTTCTTTCGCTTAAAACCCTTAATCGAGTTTGCTCAATTACATCGGGCATTTCTGATATTTTTCTCATCTGCATACAGGTCAAACCATAATATCCAGGTTGATCACAATTTAATTTTGCATCCATAAAAATATTAACAATATCTTGCATATGAATATTTTCTTTAAGTTTTAACAGTAAATCATTGTCGCTAAAATTAGTTTGACAAAGAAATTTAATAATTAAATCAGCATCACTTGTAGTAATGATTGTTTTTTGTAAATAAAATTTTTTAAAGTTTTTTATCGCTATTTCATCTGTTAAAAGTATAACTAAAATTTCCAGGGGTTGGACTTTAATTAAATCAAAGTTAAAATATTTAAATATCTCCTTAATTTTTTTCTTATTTACAGGTTTATCAAGTATCTGTTCTACTCTCTTATCAAAGACTTCTTGAAGAATTTCTTCTTGAGCTGATCTCTCTCCTATAAAATAATCTTCTACTCTTGATTTTTTAATATTTCTTAACTCTTGAAATATTTTATTGAGTTTATCTTGTGGATTCTTAATAGTCTGGTCAATATTTTTACTTTTATCCTGATCTTCTTGGTTCTCTCGATTAAGCTTAATATATTCATCACTTGGTGATAATTTTCGTATGTTTCTAAGAAGTTTTTCCTTCTCTTCATTTCTTGCTAAACGGTACAATCTTGTTTTTATATTTAACTTAAGACTTAGCTTGCTGTACAAAACTTCTGCAATTTGAGATCCTATTAAATGAAGAAATACTCCTTGACGCTCCTGTTCAATCCCCTGCCTAAAAGTTATTGAAATATATATGTCATCGGTGTAACGAATAATTTTATGTGAATCTATAACATCTCTATTTTTTTTCAAAATATCATCTATGAATAAGTCCCCAAATACCAAATATAAATATCCAATAAAACTAGATATTATATTGTTATCTGATTGAGGAATACCAGATTTGCCATTTGCTATAGATTGAAAGAAACAGATAATTTGCTCTCTTGTAAAAAGGTCATAAGCCATATTCACTTGCACACTGGGTTTGATAAAGATATGTAAAAGATGCAATAGTTTTGGAATAGACAACTCATTAAAATAATTCTCAATGTCAAGTTTGAGAATTACTTTATCTTGTGTTCCACAAATAGTTTCTTCCTTGATTTTTGATTTGAATTGTTCATGAAAATTTCGGTAATAAATGTTTTTAGATGTAATTTGTATTTTATTCTTATAACTAAGACTACCACCATAAAAAGCTTCTATCGTTTCTATTTTTCTGTAGTTTTCAACTAAAAACTCTTGTGAGAGCTTCAGTAAGTAAAGCCCAACTGCATAGTATATTGTTCGCATTGGATATGTAAAAAATTTATAGTCTCTAAGCCCGAGACCCGGTTTAGGTATAACATAAGAAAATACAGCGAATTCTTTCTTTAAGCCGTAAAAGAGACTACTTTGTATTTTTGTCTTAAAATATTCTTGTGAATCAAGATTTAAACACGCTACATCAAGCTTTTCATAGTTAAAAATACTTAAAGTATTATAATGTCTATTAGTTTGCTTCTGTTTAATTTGAAAATTTAAAAGTTCTAGAGCATCTTGCCAATATTCATATTTTATGAAGTAGCCAAGTTGGGTTTTAATTCTATCTGTCATGCGTGTTGGTCTAATAGGACTCAATTCTCTAAGGTTTCTAGGGTCTATAGGATAATTTCTGAAATCAAGCAACTTTATTCCAGCATCTCTAGCATCACAGAACGTATGCCCTCAGTTAAATAGGATAATTTCTGAAATCAAGCAGCTTTATTCCAGAGTACTCATTTATTGTAAATGTTTATACGTTAATATTGGCTTTAAGCGAGGTAGGGTGGGCATAACCCACCACAACCTTTTCACCTTACACCTTAAACTTCTCCGTAATCCGCTGCATCGCCTCCTCCACATTCTCCCGACTATTAAAAGCTGAAATGCGAAAGTAGCCTTCACCTGCTGCACCAAACCCAGAACCGGCTGTGCCTACAACATTGCAGGTGTGCAGCAACTTATTGAAAAAATCCGAACTGGACAAACCATTGGGCGTTTTCAGTTCTCGTGAAAACCCATGTTTGGGCAGAGCGATCGCCATTTCTCAAACAGCAATAATTATGGTAATAATTACTCTCACTAAATAGTATAAAATTTTGTTTTTTGTACGGTTGGTGCGAAAAGCTATAGAAATTACTTAACAAGTATATTAAGTCAATTCTTATACGTATAAAAAAGATGAGAGAACGAAAACGCGACCAAATTAAGCAATTTGTACTAACTCATCTCGGCGCAAACTCTCCACCCAACCGTAGACGCAAGAGAAGAAAGGTTGCTCGATACGTTGCCTACAAGGTATTGGGGCTAGAGACACAAGAAGGGCGGCTAAATGACTCGTATAAATCTCTAGAAACAAATGACGAGACGGATTGTATTTATTGGGAAATAATGCGACAAATGTCAAAATAATTCGGTTCTGTAATTTTACTCAAAACGAGGAAACAAGCTTAAATTTTCGCCCCTCCAAGAAAACCTGGAGGGGCGAAAGGATATCTGTGTTTACTCCTTGGAATAGCGATTGGCTTTGCCACTGCCCCTTGGGCAATCGCCTAAGATTTTTAAGAAATCAAAGGTATGATGTAAAGCGGTCTGTAATTCGCTTCATCGCCTCCTCCACATTCTCCCGACTATTAAAAGCGGAAATGCGGAAGTAACCTTCACCCGCTGCACCAAACCCAGAACCAGGTGTGCCTACAACATTGCAGGTGTGCAGCAACTTATCAAAGAAATCCCAACTGGACAAAGCATTGGGCGTTTTCACCCAAACATAAGGTGCATTTTCACCGCCAAAAACTCCTAATCCCGCATCTGTGAGTTTCTTGCAAATAATTTTTGCGTTTTCAAGATAAAAGTTGACTAATTCCTTAATTTGTGCTTTTCCTTCCTCAGAGTAAACTGCCTCGGCTCCGCGTTGCACTATATAGGACACGCCATTGAACTTGGTGGACTGGCGGCGGTTCCACAGCTTCCACAGTTCTACATCGGAACCATCGGCTGCTTTTGCTGTCAGGTTCTTCGGTACGACTGTAAGCGCACAGCGAGTGCCGGTAAAGCCTGCATTCTTGGAGAAGGAGCGAAACTCAATCGCACACTCCCTTGCTCCTTCTATTTCGTAGATAGAGTGGGGAATTTCTGGATCGGTGATGTAAGCTTCGTAAGCGGCATCAAAGAAAATGATAGAGCTATTTGCTCTGGCATAATCTACCCATGCCTTCAGGTGTTCTTTGGTAGCAACGGCTCCCGTGGGATTATTGGGGAAGCAGAGGTAAATTAAATCGACTTTTTGAGAGGGAATTTCGGCAGTGAAGTTGTTCTCAGCCGTAATTGGTAAATAAACTAAGCCCTCGAACTCGCCCTTATCGTTGGCGGCTCCAGTATTTCCCGCCATGACATTGGTGTCTACATACACCGGATAAACGGGGTCAGTCACTGCGATGATGTTGTCGTTGCCGAAGATGTCGAGAATATTACCCGTGTCGCATTTGGAACCGTCCGAGATGAAGATTTCAGATGCATCAACCTCGCACCCCCGTGCTTGGAAATCTTGTGCCGCTATTTTCTCCCGCAACCAAGCATAACCTTGCTCTGGACCATAACCCTGAAAGGTAGCGCGATCGCCCATTTCTTCAACCGCTTTAATCATAGCTGTGCGGCAAGCTTCCGGCAGTGGTTCTGTAACGTCACCAATCCCAAGCTTAATGATCTTAGCGTTACTGTTAGCTTGAGCAAAGGCATTTACCCGTCGCGCAATTTCGGGAAATAAATATCCTGCTTTCAGCTTGAGGTAGTTGTCGTTAATCGTTGCCATAGTCCTTTGTTACAAATGCGATAAATAAACAGCTTACTGCAATTGCTATGTGTAATTTGATGAATAACGTATTGAATATAGCTAGCAATTAACTATCTTGCAATTTATTGCATCGATACAGCTCATGCATAGCATCGATACATTTTTGACACTCCCACGGCTTTAACGAAGTGGAGCCGTGGGATTCTTGCTTCATCCAGTCAACTTACTTAAAGGAGTTTCCTCACCTAAGCAGAGGTTGTTCTGTCCACAAGCTTTAGATTCCGTATGCCCTACGGTACTTTTTATTCCTCTGATCAGAATTTGTTTTGCTGCATTGTGATCACGATGCAGGACTGTTCCACATTCATGACACTTGTGGGTACGAGTAGACAAAGATTTTTTAACTCGTGTCCCACAATTGGAGCAGTCTTGCGATGTGTAGTGTGGTGCAACTGCTATTGCCCAAGTACCAAATATTTTGGCGTAGTAGTCCACCCAACTAGTGAACAGTGACCATGATGCATCGCTGATAGACTTAGCCAAGCGTCTATTTTTTATCATGTTCTTTACCTGCAAGTCCTCATAGACTACCAAGTCGTTTGACTGGACTAGAGTTCTTGCTGTCTTAACAGCAAAATCTTTCCTCTGTCTACTTACCTTGAGGTGCTTCTTAGCTAACTTCTTTACAGCTTTCCGACGATTAGATGAACCTTTTTTACATTTAGATACTTTGCGTTGTTTACGTTTTAAAGCTTTCTCAGCTTTACGCAAGACTCTAGGATTTTCAACAGTACTCCCATTAGAATCAGTGTAGAAAAACTCAAGTCCTACATCAATTCCTACTTGTTTTCCATTATGCTGATGTTGTTCTTGACGTTCTATATCAACACAGAATTGACAATAGTAACCATCCGCCCGTTTAACTATTCTGACGCGCTTAATCTGCTTAACAGAGTAGAACGGAAGGTACAAAGTACCAACAAGCTTAAATCTTCCAGCCTGATAACCATCTGTGAATGTGATGTTTTTTCTGTCATCTGATAGCTTCCAACCTGTTGTTTTATATTCAACAGAATGTCCTCGTTTTTTAAATTTTGGATAGCCTTTTTTACCTGGTTTCTGCTTTTTGCAATTATCGTAGAACCGAGATATTGCAAACCATGCTCTATCAGCAGATGCTTGACGAGCCATAGAATTTAACTTATCAGCAAAGTCAAATTCTTTAGCTAAAACACTACAGAGTTTTTGAAGGTCATTCTTGCCAACATCCTTGTTATCCATCCAATGTCTTAGAGCCTTGTTACGAACAAACAAAGCCGTTCTAATTGCTTCATCCAATAGATTGTATTGACTTTGTTTCCCTTTTAACTTGGCTTCTAAGACTAACATCGTTTTGATCTTTTGACGATAAATATATGTTAGCATATTTGTGTTCATATATGCAACACAAATATGAAAGAAATTAGATTAAGCATTAGAGTTCCAGAACATGAAATGAGAATTCTAGAAAAGTATGCAGAAAAAACAAAACGAACCAAGACAGACTTAGTTCGTGAATGGATTCGTTCTCTTGAGAAGATAATATCTGACTGCACCTAAAGGTGCTACGCATTCATGAGGACAGTGCTGAAGGAGGGTTTCCCGAACTCACAGCAACTGTCCGTCCCACACGCTCGTTGGAGTGGGCTTTCTGCTTTTATTGCTGTAAAGATAATCTTGAAATAGCAGTACAAATCGACTCAAACGCTATCAAAATTCTGAATCACCACAAATCCTTCCGAGTCCAACGAATGATTTCCTGGTCGTATGGAAAAGAGCGTTTGCATTTTAGCACCCTGAGCAGCTTTCAACTCAGCTGTTACGTCTGAGATAAAGAGAATCTTTTCTGGTGCGACTCCAATAGCATCGGCTATTTTGTGATAGCTTTGAGCCTCCCTTTTAGAACCAGTTTGGGTGTCAAAGTAACCGCTGAGAAAACCAGTCAAATCTCCCTCCTCGCTGTAGCGAAACAGGAGCTTTTGCGCCTGGACACTGCCAGATGAGAAGATAAATAGCCGTTTGCCAGCCTTTGTCCAACGTTCAAACGCGGGTTTTACGTCTGCAAACATCTGCGATCGCAATGTACCATCCCGATACCCTTGCTCCCAAATCTTACCCTGCAACGATTTTAACCCTGTTGATTTGCGGTCAATAGCAATCAAATGGTGTATGTACGCAACAGCCGCCGTCGCCTCCGTTCCTTGCCAATCAGGAACTGATAACCCCTGCGCCAAATCACTTTCGTACTCTTGCCTTAACCATTGCAAATCGGTTTGCACCTCTGCTTGGTGCTGATGAGTTGTGAGAAAATTGGCTACATGGTCACGGGCAAACGGAAATAACACCCCAAAGACATAGTCAACTGGGGTAGTGGTGCCTTCAATATCCAGGAGGATAACGTCTGCTGTATCGGAATAGGGTGCAGTCATAACTAAATCAGTTAACAGTTATCAGTTAACAGTATCAACTGATAACTGATAATTGATAGTTGACTATTCAGCGACATCCTAAGCTGTCACGGGTTGACACGCCTGTCACCGGATTGACTCCATCAGCACGTTCGCACATCAACTTCGCTTCGTAGGTATCAAGGATTGCACCAGAAAAATCTGCTCCTGTAATTTCCGCCTTCAAGAAGCGACTGCTGGTGAGAATAGCATCGGTAAAATTGGTGTTCGTTAAATTGGCTTCAGCAAAAATGACGCGATCGGCAAATGTTCCCGCAAGATTTGCTCCGCTTAAGTTTGCTTTTACAAACGACGCTTTGGTGATAATAGTTCCACTGAGATTTGCTCCTTGGAAGTTTGCCTCCTGCATATTTGCACCTGCAAAGGACGTTCCGTGTAAATCTTTATTGGAAAAATCTTGATATCGTAAGTCGGCAAGCGTATAGTTGACAGTGTTTTCCTGTGCCAGAACACCGGGGGTATTTACGAGCAACCAGCCAAGAGTCAGCCAAAGGAGGAACAGGGCACCGCAAATAGAGTGTAACCAAGCTTGAACTTTCCGCTTCATTGATAGTTTACAAAATATATCTTCAATTCAGATACTAGCTTCGCTAGGGCTTGATTGAGCCTCCTCCTAAGTACTCAAGCTTGCAAAATCGAATAACTGGGTATCGGCGAGATGAGATGGGCAAACATTCTGAAGGCTACTAAATAAACTCTCAATTCTGCCTGGATTTTCTTTTTCCCACGCTTGCAGCATCTGCTTGATTTGTGTTCGTTGTAAGTTTTCTTGAGAGCCGCAAAGGTTGCATGGAATAATCGGAAATTGTCTGAGCTTGGCGTATTGCTCAATGTCATGCTCAGAACAGTATGCTAGTGGTCGAATGACTACGTGTTGCCTGTCGTCACTCAAAAGCTTTGGTGGCATTGCTTTGAGTTTTCCTGCATGGAACATATTCAGAAACAAGGTTTCCACAATGTCATCCCGATGATGTCCTAGTGCAATTTTTGTAGCGCCTTCTTCGCTTGCGATCCGGTAAAGAATAGCACGCCGCAAGCGTGAACATAAACCACACATCGTCTTTCCTTCCGGAATAACGCGTGTCACAATGCTGTAGGTATCTTCTTCTACTATCCTGTAAGGTACACCCATGGATTCCAAATATTCTGGCAGGATGTGTTCTGGAAAACCTGGCTGTTTCTGGTCTAAGTTCACCGCGAGAATCTCGAAGTTCACTGGGGCTTTGCGCTGGAGGGTGAGCAGCAAATCAAGCATGGTGTAGGAATCTTTACCACCAGATAGGCACACCATGACGCGATCGCCATCCGAAATCATGTTGTAATCACTGATAGCTTTTCCTACTAAACTACGCAGATGCACCTCTAGCTTTTTCAAGGTTTTGGAAGTGAAAACCTCCGTTGCTTCCATGAAATATCCCTCTGTTTTACGATTCTAAGAACAAATATAAGGAGAAACTTTTATATTGTCAGAAATTGAGACTCAAAATATCAACACTGCAAGAATTTCCATTATTATTCCGGTTCTTAATGAGGTGAAAAATATAAAACAAGCTGTTGCCAGCACTCAACCAAGTACAAATGTAGAAGTGATTGTGGTAGACGGTGGTTCAAATGATGGTACTGCGGAAATTGCTGAATCCTTAGGTGTTAAGCTTATCTCTGCTCCTCGTGGTCGCGCTACTCAAATGAATGCGGGTGCTTTGGCTGCAACTGGCGATATTCTGCTGTTTCTGCATGCAGATAGCCGCTTACCTGCTGAGTTTGATATCATGGTTCGCACTGCACTGCAACAAAGAGGGGTTGTGGCGGGTGCTTTTGCACTCAGGATAGACGCACAGCTATGGAGTTTGCGGTTGGTGGAATGGGGGGTGAATTGGCGATCGCGTTTTTTGCAAATGCCTTATGGGGATCAAGCCATTTTTTTAACTAAAGAAACATTTGATCTAATCGGTAAGTTTCCAGAATTCCCTATTATGGAAGACTTTGAACTGATACGACGCTTAAGAAGGACTGGACAAATCACCATGATTAATGTGCCTGTTTTGACATCTGCACGTCGATGGCTGAAAAACGGAGTTTTCAAAACCACGCTGACCAATCAAATCATTATTCTGGCTTATTTACTTGGTGTTTCTCCAAAACGGATTATAAGCTGGCTCGGACGATAGAAATTAAGAAAGATTTAAGCTGGACATCATATAAGTGTCGTATTCTTAGTTTGATATACCAATTGGAGATATTCTTAAATTGGAATTAGAGTATTAAAATTACATTCTTTCGTGTTTAGTAGAGAAATGCGTGGAAAATCTTTGTCATTTTTTTAACTGACAAAAAATTGCAAAGGTTCTCATCCTTATGAAGTTAGCAATTTAGATTTTATCCTGTGCAAAAGTAACAGCCATAAGGATTTTGCATTTTCAATTCTTAAAGGAGGTACGCCAATGTCAGAATTCCAAAGAGTTACAGTTCGCCCGATGGATGAGTATAACCAGACATTGGTTTCTTACGTACATCCACAGAATTGGGTCAATCCTCAACCTGCTGATTGTTACGACTTAGTGGTTATTGGTGCGGGTACAGCAGGCTTGGTGGCGGCTGGAGGTGCAGCGCTTGTGGGTGTGGGTTTGAAAGTTGCCTTGATTGAAAAACACCTTATGGGTGGGGATTGTTTGAATTTTGGTTGCGTACCATCAAAGAGCATTATCCGGTCTTCTCGGGTGGTTGGCGAAATGTGGAATGCAAAACAATATGGAATTCACGCGCCAAGTCCATATATTGATGTTGATTTTCCTGAAGTTATGGCACGAATGCGGCGCATAAGAGCCGGGATCAGCTACCATGACTCAGCGGTGCGGTTTCAAAAGATGGGGGTAGATGTCTTTTTAGGGAACGCTCAGTTTGTCAGCAACGATACCGTGGAAGTTGGCGACAAAACTCTCCGGTTTAAAAAAGCGGTGATAGCTACGGGAGCCAGACCCATGTTACCTTCAATTCCAGGAATTGAAGAAGCGGGTTGCCTGACGCATGAAACAGTGTTTTCTTTGATCCAAAAACCCCAAAGCTTGGTGGTGATTGGTGGTGGACCTATTGGCGGCGAATTGGCGCAGGCTTTTCGACGCTTAGGTTGTGAGGTGACACTTTTGCACAAAGGAACTCATATCCTCAATAAAGAAGATGCTGACGCAGCGGAGATTGTCGAAAAAGTCTTCATTCGCGAAGGAATTCGCTTGGTGCTGAATTCCCAGATACAGAACGTGGAAAAGACTAACGAAGGTAAAAATGTTTACTTTACCTGTAATGGCAAGCAGGATGTTGTGACAGTAGATGACATTTTAATAGGTACAGGACGCGCCCCAAATGTGGAAGGTCTGAATTTAGAAGCAGTCGGGGTAGAATACGACCAGCGCCACGGTGTGATGGTGAATGATTACCTGCAAACGACAAATCCAAGGATTTTTGCAGCTGGCGATATCTGCATGAACTGGAAGTTTACCCATGCTGCTGATGCTGCTGCGCGGATTGTGATTAGAAATGCACTGTTTTCTCCTTTTGGTTTGGGACGACAAAAACTCAGCAATTTAGTTATGCCTTGGGTCACTTATACTGATCCCGAGATTGCTCATGTTGGAATGTACGAACACCAAGCGCAGGAAATGGGTATTGATGTCGCGACGATTAAAGTACCATTTAGTGATGTAGACCGAGCGATCGCCGATGGTGAAGAGGAAGGATTTGTGAAAATCCACCATCCAAAAGGGTCTGATAAAATATTAGGCGCGACCATTGTTGCCCGTCATGCGGGTGAGATGATTTCACAGATAACAACGGCAATTGTCCATAATATTGGCTTGAACAAGCTGAGCCAAGTGATTCATCCTTACCCAACTCAAGCTGAAGCCATTAGGAAGGCTGCAGATGCTTACTATCTCTCTACTGCCCTCACACCAAACACCAAACGACTGTTAGCATGGGTGAAAAAGTTTTCCTAACCCGTAATAAGACTGTTTGTAGTGAGGACTTCAGTCCTCTGTAACGTGAACTACCCAACACCGACCCTATCGGGTACGGTGCGGGCTTCTGATCTCACAGACCGTTGCCCCTTGCCTTTACGGGTAGGTGGTCTTACACAGCCTCTATCAGCAATAACGGGGTTCCCTCCGCCCTTCGGGTTCGCCACTTTGCTTATGCCGGGGAACCCGTCCACCGCAAGTGGCTCACCATTTTTTAATATCCGAATTCCTTCATTTCTTATGTTCAGTGCTGCATTACTATCACGGTCGTGATGAGTACCACATGATGGACAATCCCATTCACGGATATCGAGCGTTAGCTCATCAAGAACGTGACCGCAACATGAGCAGGTTTTTGAACTAGGAAAGAATCTTCCTATTTCTGCAAGCTGTCCATCTTTAGCTTTCAGCTTGTAATCAAGGAAGTTAACAAACATCCCCCAGCCCACATCGGATATTGATTTTGATAGCTTGCGGTTCCGTACCATTCCCTTGACGTTGAGATTTTCTACAACGATAACTTGACTTTCATCTACCAGCTTTCTACTTAGTTTATGCAGAAAGTCTTGGCGGGAATTTGATACTCGTTCATGAACCTTGGCTACTAGTTTTTTGTACTTGTTTCTTGAATTAGTTCCTTTTACTTTACGAGCAAATTTTTTCTGCTTCCTAGCTAGATTCTTCTCATGACGCTTCAGGTGTTTTGGATTTGAATACTTAATAACTTCATTGCCATCATGAACAATAGCGAAGTCTTTCAAGCCAAGGTCAATACCCTGTATTTTGTCACCAGATATCTGACTTTCTGCACCCTCAATCTCAAGTAAGATTGAAGCGAAGTACTTATCTGTAGGCGTTTTACTGATAGTGACAGTCTTAATTTTTCCTTCAATAGGTCTATGAAAGACTGCTTTGATCACACCAATTTTGGGAATTTCCAAACAATCACCCATAACCTTAACGTTCTGAGGATATTGGATTGATTGTTTGTGATGCTTTGATTTGAACCTAGGGAACCTAGCTCTACCCTCAAAGAAATTAGCATAAGCCTTGTTTAAATTAATTGCGACACACTGTAAAACAGCAGAGTAGCAATCCTCTTTTAACCAAGGGTGTTCGACTTTGAGTTGAGGTAAATAAGCTTTATATACACTTACTTTTAACGATTTTCCAGTTTCTTCGTAGTGTTGAATGCAAGCATTAAGGGCGTAGTTCCAGTACCATCTTGCACAACCGAAAGACTTGGCTAGAGCAATTTCTTGCTCAGTTGTTGGGTATAACCTGACCTTAACTGCTTTCAACACTTTTGATCACCTCCTTGTTGCTATTATGATAACATAAACGCAAAGGCATTGTATAGGCAATTATGAAAAATAAAGCATTAAACTTGAGAATATCAGAACGCAGATTAAATAAGTTGCGGCTATACTCAGCTTGGAAAGATAAGACAATGACTCAAATACTGGAGGACTTCATTGACTCGTTGCCAATCCCAGAGATAGGCAATTCCTCATCGACCGACATTGCTGATTGAACTGCGTTCAATACCGCTCGTCGGTCAATTCGTCATCGCCCGGAATTCATCCCGACACCGACTCTTTGAGTACGGTGCGGGGCTTCTTCCGATTCAAGCTAAAGTCCTGACTACGAACTTCCGCACCCCATGAAAATGAAACCACAGATACACACAGATGCACACAGATGATTTATATTTTATATATTTATATATCTTTAAAAATTATGTGATGTTTGGAATCAAAGTAAATTTGACCTTGTTGTTGTAACTTGCCCATAAGTCGTGTAATAGTTACCCTGGTCGTGCAGCAGGCGCTAGCAAGTTCTTCATGAGTGAAGCGAACACTGAGGCGAATTCCTTCTGCTAGTGGTTGACCAATTTCCTGTTTTAAAAGGAGTAATAATTGCTGAAAGCGGTCTTGTACTCGTCGTCTACCAGCAATCACCAAAAAAAATTCTGTTTGCCGTAATCGTTGATTAATTTTTGGTAACAAAGTATGACTGAGGTTTGGTGAAGCAGCAATTTCTGCAAGGTCAATTGACACTAATTCTACTTCCGATAGAGCTGTTGCTTGATAAGTGTGTAGCATGGTCAAACTTGAACCAAAAACCATTCCTTCTGCTGCCAACCCAACCATGACTTCCTCGCCTGTTTCACATAGCGTAGTCAGCTTGACGCAACCTTGACATACATACCAAAGAGTGCTTAAGTTGAGGGAAATAGATTCTCCTTTGCAATATTTATGCCAGAGGCGGTCTTGAGTTAGGTCGCGGTCATTTTTCAACAGCGCTAATTCTACTTGTTTGCGTTCAGTAATATCACGTATCAGCCAGCGGAGTCCTATTGGCTTACCTTGCTGATTGCGGACAACTCCCACTGTCATGGCGGCGTCCAATAACTCGCCATCACGTTTTTGGATGCGTACGACTAACTCTTTTACCTTGGTGCATTCGCATATTTGGGTGAGGTAGCTGCGAAAAGTTGCACGGTCTGGAAGCGCCACGAAGTTCACTATTGGTTTGCCTATCACATAGTTCTGTGAGACTTTCAGTAGTGTCACCGTCGTATGGTTGGCTTCACGAATCATGCCTAAAGTATCTGTTACTAAGTAGGCATCTGGTGCAAACTCGAATAAATCCTGGTAGCGTTGACGTTCTGCTTCTAGCAAAGTTCGTGTTTGTATGAGTTCTTCATTCTGCTGATGAAGTTCCTCTGTAGCCAAACCGACTATTTCTGAAGCACTACCAAGTTCGACAAGAGCTTGCGGTAGCACATCTGGCATGATAGGCACTGTGTTCAGATTTTCGTATAAATCTGTTAAACGCCTGTACATTCCCTGCGTGCGTTGGGTAAATTTGTCTATTTCTAATTTGTCTATATTCACTGCAAATTCCTAGGATAAAGCCTACAAAGATTGAACAGAATACGCTACGATTGGGAGGTGTAGGATAGACATAATGCGAATTAGGCAAACCTACATCACCAAATCACTAAATAAAAAAATTAAATTACCATTACCTCACAGGCTCATGAAATTGACTCTACAGCAGTCGTAAATAATTTGTGAGTAGGTAAAAGGTGGTTGGTAATGAGCAGTAGGTGTTAGGTGTGATTGCTTCCCTCTTTACTACACAATAACAGTTTCACAATACCAATAGAATTGTTATATTAATTTACATTTCAACGTTTTTGGTAATATTGAATCACCCACAATATTTTTCTAAAAAGTGTTGAGGTATAGGAGACAAGGAAAGCCAACCCCTAAGCCCTTCGGGCACGCTGCGCGTTGGCGGAGCCTGCCCGAAGGGCTTACGCTTAATTCAAAATTCACGCATTCGCTCATTCAAAATGGAAGACCTCATGGATGAATCCGGGGGCTTAAATAATTAGCTCTGGCTTCTTTTCCTGTCCATGACTGAAGTTGGGGGCTTGTATCCTTTTCTTTTTTGGTTATTATTCCTAAATGCACAATACATCTAAGCAACAAAAAATAATAACAGACATAAACCGAATATTTCTTCTATCTATAGCGAGAGAATACTAAAAATTTAAGCAGATACAGGAAAATATCAAGTTTTACTTTTTACGTTTGCACTTTCTCGTAAACTAAGGTCAGAAACAGTTTTCAATTTCAATCCCTGATTTTCACTCCCTGCTGGGGATTCATAAGTAACTTGCCCTCCCTTATACATATTAAGTAGAATATACCATTTCGCATCACCCTCGTTGTATTTTATGCAAACTCCAAACGGTATGACTTCTACCTTCCAAGACGTATCGCGCAGGGAATTGCGAGAGTTAGTCAGAGTTCAATTACAAATGCTCCTGGAAGCGGGAGATTTGCAGGGAGCAAAAGCGATTCTGGTACCCGTACAGGCTCCAGATATTGCCGAAGCAATTGAAGGGTTACCAGAAGCAATGCACGCTTTGGCATTTCGCTTGCTTTCCAAACAAGAAGCAATCGAAGTTTATGAACATCTCGACTACAGCGTCCAAGAACGGCTGATTGAGGAATTGAGAAGTCAAGAAGTCCTCGACATTGTCGATAAAATGTCGCCAGATGACCGAGCTAGGTTATTTGATGAATTACCAGCAAAAATTGTTAATCGATTGCTGGAACAACTGAGTCCAGGCGAACGCCAAGCCACGGCTCAACTGTTGGGTTATGAAGCGGGAACGGCTGGGCGAATCATGACGCCAGAGTTAATTTCGCTCAAAGAAAATTTTACCGTGGCGGAAACTTTAGAGCGGATTCGCCGCCTAGCTAATGCGAGCGAGATGATTTATTATCTCTACGTCACGGATGCAGCAAGGCGTTTAACTGGGATTTTGTCCCTACGGGAGTTGGTGACGTCTCAACCTGAGCAAAGAATTGGCGACGTTATGAACCGTGAACCGGTGTTTCTCTATACCGACACAGACCAGGAAGAAGTCGCCAGGTTCATACAACGATACGACTTTCTCGCAGTGCCTGTGGTAGATCGAGAACGGCGTCTTGTAGGTATTGTCACTGTTGATGATGTTATCGATATTCTGCAAGAAGAAACCACTGAGGATATATACACCTTGGGTGGTGGTGTGCAAACCGGAGGCGACAACTATTTTCAGTTGGATTTAATCTCAGTAGCTCGCAAGCGGGTTGTATGGTTGTTGGTCTTGCTTGTGACTAACACTGTTACCGGAACTATTATTAGATCACAAGAGGATATCTTGGCAAAAGTCGTGTCGCTGGCGGCGTTTATCCCTTTGCTGACCGGTACTGGCGGTAATGTTGGCGCGCAATCTTCCACAGTGGTGATTCGCGGGATGAACACCGATGAAATTCGTGCTATGGGATCTTTGCAAGTCATTGGACGCGAAGGTCTTGCAGGTGCTTTGCTGGGAGGAATATTGGGGACGATCGCTACAGTGTGGGCTTTCTTGCTGCAAAAGAATTTAGAAGTGGCGATCGCAGTCGGAATCAGTCTCGTCGCCATTTCTGTTTTAGCTTCTGTCTCTGGTTCCGCACTCCCATTTTTGTTCCGCATCCTCCGTTTAGATCCGGCATTAATGTCAGCACCATTCATTACCACAGCAGTGGATGTATTAGGTGTTTTGATTTACTTCAACTTAGCGCGAGTCATTTTAAGGATGTGAGTTACGAAGAAGAACTCAGAACTCAGAACTCAGTAGCAATCATCCTGAATTTTGTATTCTGAATTCTTCACCTCTAACTCTTAACCAATGCGTGGATTTTAGATTTTAGATTTACAGATTGTGTTCACGCGTAGCGTCTCGTAAGTATCGTATTTGATATATGAAAATTGAGAGACACAGATCCCCGACTTCTTAAAGAAGTCGGGGATCTTGTTTTTCACAAATGATTTAGCACTGCTATAGATAAAAATGACACAATGCAATAAGTTGCAATTTAGGTGATAAAATCACTGCGAGTCAAATGTTCTTGAGAAAACAGCTCAACTCAGTTATCAGATTGCTATTACTAGCACTTTTCATACTTACTCTTGCTATTATTCCTTTTTCAAAAGTTAATCAGGCTGTATTACCAAAACCAAGCCAGACAAGCAATCCTATAACCATTGAAAATATGAAGCCAGGTACAACAGATTGGCAGTTAACCAATCCTGCTACCAGGCGGGAAATTGAAGGTTATGCTTCGCTCACTAGTGTAAATCGCGGCAACGAAATCAAGTTTTTTGTAAATACAAAAGAACCCAGCTATACGATGGAAATTTTCCGTATGGGCTGGTACGCTGGTTCTGGAGGACGCCAAATGGCACCTGTCATTACACGCAAGAGAGTACAGCAACCGCCGCCACTTGTAAATGAAGCAACTGGATTGATTGAATGCAATTGGAAAGATCCATATGTTTTGAAAATTCCCTACAACCCAGCAGATCCTTCACAGTGGGCAAGCGGTGTCTACTTAGCAAAACTCACTGCAAGTAAGAGCGGCAAGCAAAGCTATATTATTTTTGTCGTCCGCGATGATAGCCGTGCTTCTGATATCTTGTTCCAATCAAGTGTCACAACTTATCAAGCGTATAACAACTGGGGTGGGATGTCGCTTTATCGGTGGAATAGTCGCGGTAAACAAGCATACAAAGTTTCGTTCAACCGTCCTTACGCTGCTAGTCCAAACTTGAAAGCTGCTTATGGAGTGGGAGCAGGAGAATTTTTGACTAACTTTCAGCCGAAAAGAAGAACCTCTAGCGCTGGTTGGGAATACAACATGGTGCGGTGGCTAGAACGGGAAGGCTACGATGTCGCCTACTCCACAGACGTTGACACCCACGAAAATCAAATTGACCAATACACTGGTAAACCAATACTGTTATTGCATAAAGCTTTTCTTTCGGTCGGTCATGATGAATACTGGTCGTGGAATATGCGGCAAAATGTAGAAGCGGCAAGAGACAGGGGTGTGAGTCTCGGCTTTTTTTCTTCTAATACCTGTTATTGGCAAATTCGTTTTGAGTCAAGCAATTTGACAAAACAGATGAATCGCACAATTGTGGCATATAAAGAAAGCGCTATCCTAGATCCCTTTGCTAGGGACGACGATCCAAACAACGATTATCTCGTGACGACTCGTTGGCGAGCAAAACCTGTGAGTTTGCCAGAGGATGCTCTAATTGGAGTGATGTACGAAACCTTTCAGGTGAACGCCGATATTGTTATCGATCATACAGCCCCAGATTGGCTGCTTGCTGATACGCAGTTAGGTAATAGTAATACTCAAGCTTTCGTACATACTAATTTGAAAGCAGCCGACAAGCAAATGCGTCTTGAGGGACTTTTGGGCTACGAAGTTGATCGGATGTTTGGTAATGCCCCGGCAAATACTATCCGCATTGCTCATTCACCTTATCGTTATGGTAAAGGCATTCGGTATGCAGATATGACAGTTTATACAGCAAATTCTGGGGCAACAGTGTTTGCTACTGGCTCGATACAATGGAGTTGGGGGCTAGATGATTACAATGCGCCGCAACTACGCCCCTCTGTTTTAAATGCTGACGCACAAGCTATTACGCGTAATATTTTCGCCAAGATGGTGAGTCAATAAAAAATCAGGAATTAGGAATTATGAAATTTTTTATCATTCATAATTCCTAATTTTTAATTCTCACAGGTTTGATGCCGTATCTGGGGCAACGATTTCCCCAGTCCCCAAATTCAGTATCAAGTCCTGATCGGTAATCAAGTCGGTGAGTTCCTTAACTTGTAAATTCATTTCCTCACAGGCTTGCCGTAATTCTTGTGCAAAGGTGTTGAGGTCATCTCCATAGCCACATTGATAAGCAGCAGTTTCAATTCCCTGCTTGGCATTCGCTCTTGCACAATCTACCAATTCGGTGCCTTTGAGTGGTGTTTGAGATGCCATATCTGTAGTTATTATTAATGAGGGTTTTCTTTGCTAAGTTATCAGTTAGTTTAAGATTATCTCATCTTCCTAGTGGTTTAGGAGAGTCAAGAGATAGAAATTATGAATTATGAATTATAATGATAAAAAATAATTCATAATTCACAATTTACATTTCCTCATTGAAAACTCGCAACTCTTAACCTTTTACGCGTTGACAACGGTACCACCGTTCGGGTGTAAAACTTGACCAGAGAAATAAGAAGAGTCATCTGATGCTAAAAATACATAGCTGGGTGCGACTTCTTCAGGTTGTCCGGCTCTTTGCATTGGGACTTGTTTGCCGAAACTTTCCACTTTCTCTTCCGGGAAAGTAGAGGGTATCAAAGGTGTCCAAATTGGACCTGGTGCTACGGCATTTACACGTATTCCTTTTTCGACTAGACTTTGTGACAAGGAACGCGTAAAGGCAACGATCGCCCCTTTTGTGGAAGAGTAATCAAGTAATTCTGGGCTGCCTTTGTAAGCTGTTACCGATGTGGTATTGATAATGGCGCTTCCTTCTTTGAGGTGCTTCAGCGCCGCTTTGGTTAAGAAAAACATCGAGAAAATATTTGTGCGGAAAGTACGCTCTAATTGCTCTTTGCTTATCTCCTCAATGCTTTTTTTTGGATGCTGTTCAGCGGCGTTGTTAACTAAAATATCCAACTTGCCAAACTCATCCACAGTTTGTTGTACAGCTTGCTGACAAAAAGTTTCATCGCCAACATCGCCAGCGATCGTGACTGCACGACGCCCAAGCGATTCAACCAAATGTTTTGTTTCTTTAGCATCGTCGTGTTCGCTGAGGTATAATATAGCCACATCTGCTCCTTCTTTAGCAAATGCGATCGCCACTGCACGACCGATACCACTATCTGCACCTGTAATCAAAGCGACTTTGTCTTTTAACTTGTCACTTCCCTTATACTGGGGATCATCTGCTTTGGGTTTTGGCGTCATTTGTGATTCAACGCCTGGTGTTTCTTGAGTTTGAGGTGGCTGTAATTGTTCTTCTGGCATAGTATAATGCTCCCTATAAATAGACAACGCAAAAAATCGCATTTCAAAACTAAACCTTGGATCGATAATTCAATCCAAGGTTTCATTTTTGTGTTCGCTCCCAATTGCCATTTACCAGCTTAGGCTTTTCCCCCGTTTGTCAGCCTATCGTACTCATTGCCAAAGCAACTGTACGCAACTGTTCTAAATTTTCCTCACACTTAACGCACGCTCTTAATCTGACAATTGAACACAACTACACAACTCTACCGTCATGAAAGATTTAAAACTTTCATATGTCTATTAAGTTAGCTGTTGTGTTGCTGCTATTTATCACTCTTTAGATGTAAACAAACTCAAAATTGCTCAATCTAAAGACGTAAAAACAATTTATACAAAAAAAGTGAGAAGAACTCAGAATGCAGAATGTAGAACTCAGAAAGCAGTTATCATTTATGAGTTCACTGTTCACTAGACTTCTTGGAAAAGTCCTTCTTTTTGAAATCTTCTTTGCGCCTCTGCGCGAGACATAAAATTTCTGCAAGAGGTCTACGGAACTCATCTCCCAGTCCTACACAATCATGGCTGAGTTCTGTGTTCTGAGTTCTTCCTTACGGTTTATTGAAAGTTCTATTTATTTCTCCCTTGGATAGTAGAAATCATGAGATGAAAAGCCGTATGTAAAAGAAGTGTTGCATCTTATCGGCATCCAAAGATTAATTAGGATATACCAGAGTTAGATAGTGCTAGAGAAAGCAAGGCAGGGCTAAACAATTCACGCATTCCAAAATTTAAGAGCCAATTCAGGCTAACAACCAGGGTACCAACCAGGGTACCAACCAGGGTACCAACCAGGGTACCAACCAGGGTACCAACCAGGGTACCAACCAGGGTACCAACCAGGGTACCAACCAGGGTACCAACCAGGGTGCTAACCAGGCTGCTAAGTGTATACAAGCTTATTTGTGGAATAATTTATTACTATGCAAACGCTCAATATTTCTTCTTTAGAACAAACTGACAAATTTCGGGATCTTCAGTTAACTTTGCGGGATCGCTGGAAAACTACTGAGATATTTGATAACAGCGACGCCGATATTTTAGTCATTCCCTCCTTGAGCATCGACCAACGGGAACTCAAAAAAATCGAAGGTTGCGAGCATTATGAGGAACGACTGCTATTTTCCTTGATTCGGTTGCAGAATCCCCGCACTCGGCTGATTTATATCACTTCAATGCCAATGCATCCCAGTGTCATTGATTACTATCTGCAACTTTTGCCGGGAATTCCTTTTTCTCATGCTCGCAATCGCTTGCTGCTACTTTCCACTTACGATTCCTCTCAAAAACCCCTCACTCAAAAGATTTTAGAACGCCCACGGTTGCTTAAGCGGATTCATCAAGCCTTGAGGCTCGACAAATCATTTATGGTGTGCTATAATTCTACCGAATTAGAAGCGGAACTGTCTTTAAAATTAGGAGTGCCGCTGTACGCTGCCGCACCAGATTTGCAAATTTGGGGAACGAAAAGTGGCAGTCGGCAAATTTTTATCGAGAGCGAAGTTCCGCTTCCAGATGGCAGCGAAAGAGTTTGGAATGATATAGATTTGGCAGAAGCTGCTGCTGATTTGTGGGAACGCCAACCAACTTTAAAACGAATGGTGGTGAAACTCAACGAAGGAATTTCCGGAGAAGGAAATGCACTGTTGGACTTAAGACCGGTTAAGAATTTAGCACCTCCTGATGGTTCTCATGCCGAACGGGTAGAAGCGATGAAAGAGCGCTTCCAAAATATGCGCTTTCAAGCAAAACAAGAGAATTGGGAGAATTTTTCTGGACGAATCGGTGAGTTGGGGGCAATTGTTGAGGCATTTGTAGAGGGGGAAATTAAGCGATCGCCCTCTGTGCAAGGACGCATCACACCCAGTGGGGAAGTGGAAATCCTCTCAACCCATGACCAAATCCTGGGAGGACCAGACGGTCAGATTTATCTTGGTTGCCGATTTCCTGCCGATGAAACCTATCGATTGCAATTGCAGCAGATGGGGTTAAAAGTTGGCAGAAATTTGGCAAAAAAAGGCGCAGTAGAAAGATTTGGCGTTGATTTTATCGCCGTAGATAAGGGTGATGGACAGTGGGACATTCAAGCGATTGAAATTAACCTGCGTAAAGGCGGTACGACCCATCCGTTTATGACCATGAAATTAATGACGAACGGTCGCTATGAACTCTCGACTGGTTTATTTTACAGTCAGCAAGGGCGTCCTAAATACTACATGGCTACTGATAACTTACACAAAGAACGCTATCAGGGGCTTCTACCCAACGACTTGATGGACATCATCGCTCACCACAGACTGCACTTTGACACCGGAACCGAGACAGGAACGGTATTTCATTTGATGGGTTGTCTTTCCCAGTTTGGCAAGTTGGGATTGACAAGCATAGGTGATTCTCCACAACAGGCGGAAGAAATTTATAACAAAGTTGTCAAAGTCTTGGATGAAGAAACTTCCAGCAGCAATAAGGATTTCTCCTCGGAATCGGAATACAACTTCCCCATCACCTGGGATGGATGTAGCTGTTAGAAAACAGTTCGTAGTTGCGCTTAAGCGCAACTACGAACTGTTTTCTATCCCCAGTTATGTACAATCGACTCAGGCTATGTCTTTGAGCGCTTGTGTTTCACATCAATCAAAATGCAGTTCATTGCATTAATTCAGATTGTCCACGTCCTTATCCCCAGCCTTGGGGAAACAAATTTTGCCACACCTGTGGCGCACCGCTACACCTTTTAGACCGCTATGTCCCACTCCAACGTTTGGGATCGGGCGGTTTTGCTCAAATTTATACAGTTTGGGATCAAAAGACGCAAACAGAAAAAGTGCTGAAAGTGTTGGTGGAAAGTTCACCAAAGGCGTTGGAATTGTTTGTCCAAGAGGCTGCGGTTTTAAGAAGTTTGCGACACCCGGGTGTTCCCAGAGTCGAAGGTGATGGGTATTTTTCTGTAGAGATGTTGTCTGCAACGACTCTACAAAACAATCTCAACCCTCACCAGTTCCGTTGTTTGGTGATGGAAAAAATTAACGGTCAAACTCTAGAGGAAATATTTGAGCAGTATCCCCAAGGCTGTCCCCAGGAGTGGGTGTTCAATTGGCTTGTCCAAGCTGTGGAGATTTTACAGGAGTTACACAGCCGCAAGATCATTCACCGCGATATCAAACCTTCTAATTTAATGCTGCGTACCCAGCCAGCGTCCTTAAACAAGGGGGGGACAAAGAAGGATCAGCTCGTACTGATTGATTTTGGTGGAGCAAAACAATTTAGTTCCAACCAGTTTGGTTTAAAGGCTTCCTCAACTCGGTTGTATTCTTCTGGCTACAGCCCCCCAGAACAAATTGCTGGGGGAGTCATCGGGCCTGGTGCTGATTTTTATGCCCTCGGTCGAACGATGATTGAGATGTTAACGGGCAAATCTCTCTCGGAGTTGGAAAATCCCGTGACGGGAGAGTTCGTTTGGCGCAATAAGGTAAATGTCAGTCCTCAACTCGCAGATTTTCTAGATGAGATGATACAGGAGGATGTGCGATCGCGTCCAGCAAACGCCGCCATCATTCAAAAACGTCTCGGAAAAATTTCCCGAGTATCGCCACAACCAGCAATCTTTTCCCAAATAGAGCAATCTTTTCGCTCTTGGTTTGGACAAGCAAAGGGATTTTTATCCCAAGTTGAAGACTCCGTTGGACAAGCACTGATAACCTCTGCTCACGCCGTCGGTAAAACGACTTTCTTTGTATTCAAGGCGATTTTCAACATCTTACTTGCTTGTCTGGACACATTTTGGACAATGCTTCTCACCGGCATAGGCGCTAGTTCTGGTGCAATAGCTGGGTTTGTTTTGGCGTCTGGGACAACCATAGACGAAGATGTTACCAAATTCATGTCTCATCAGCTACCCGCACTGGTGACAACGACTCCAGCTATCTCAGGATCAGAGTTTCTTTTGTTTGCAGGAGCTGGCTTGGGAACCGCATGGGGACTAACGCTTGCAGGGGGTTTTGGTCAGAAGCGGCGATTTTTTGTAACGTCGTTGATGGGTGTTATTAGTTATGCATTCGGTTGGCTAGTTTTACAATTAATCACACCGCATCAGGGAGGTGAGGGATTAGTAGGATTGATTTTAGCTGGTGTTTCTCTGCTCACCATTAGCTTGGGTCTTCGCAGCCATCATATCGTTCACGCTGTCATTGCTGCATTTGGCACTGCTGTTGTTTTTGCGGGTTTAATTTTTTTAGGACTTCCAACGAATATATTTGACCTGTTGCGATCGCCCGGCTGGAGCGACATATGGCTTCCCGTGACTTTTTTTGGTTTTGTCGGCGTCTTGCTCAGCTTCTGGCTAGGGGTGAGTTACTACCTGATTGTTCCTGGGTTGCGCTTGTTAGGCTGGCGTTAGTTTTGGGGGAAGTCGGGGGAAGCACCTGAGCACCTAAGCAGGTACCGTGTACACACATCTCACTCAAAACCTCACCCTCGCTTTTAGCTACGCTAAAATCTTTCCCTCTCCGAACTCGCGGAGAGGGATGCCCGACAGGGCAGGGTGAGGTTCCGAACGCGAGTGCATCTCGCACCAGAAGGAATTTTGAGTCATATCATGTCCGCTTGAATGCCCGTCCGCCGCGCTAACTCAGATCCTGCACCAGTCGCATTACCCGCCTAGGGTTTAAACCCCAGGCTAATAGCTAAAGTCTTCGCGCATAAGACTGAGTAAGAATTTCAGTCTATTTCAATGGACTTGGGCTACTCGCTGTAGAAATTTATTTCTTGGCGGACGAGAATTATGGTGCAAAATCTGAGCTAACGCAATTACATAAATATTTTTGCGTACCTACTTACCAAAACCTCATACACAACATTTTTAGTGTCATCCTATCAATTTTGTTCCACATACAGTACAAAACTTGCAACTAGCCGCATTATTATGACCACATTTACTATTACTACAGACAATATGCTTTTGAACTTGTGGAACAGAGGGTTCTACTGGAATTGCTTGAACAGGTGCGAGATTTTTTTGACCATAAGAATTAGCAAAGTGCTGACGCAACAAATCATGCATAAAGCGATAACCACCACCGACTCGTTGTAGAAATAGACGATTGGTGCAGTAGTCGAGGAATTTCGCATAATTCCAAGGAGCGTAACCATTAGACCAGAGAATTACGCGCAAAACGAAATGTTTGATAGCAGGTGTTCCACTTTTGGGTATTGCAATAAGCAGTCCAAAAGATACTCCATACTCTAGACTAAAAATTAGTGCTTTTAAATTATCTGGTTCTTGAAGTTTTTTAATGATAAATATTAAAAATGTAGTTAGTAAACAAATCACTGATGAGATAATAATAGTGTTAATAACTGATTGACGAATACCTTGATTCGGAATAGTTTTGTTTTCAATTTCTTGCCCATCTATTCCAAAAATCAGCGCTAAAATCAGCCCTGAACTCAGGGCTAGGGCTAAGTTCAGTTTGAAAATCAGCCATGAAATCAGCACGAAAATCAGCCCAATGGAAGAGTTTTTTAGAGAAAATTTCATCTTTTCAACTGTTTGAATTTCATCTCCAATTAGCCCAAAAATCAGCCCTGAAATCAGCCCTGAAATCAGCCCATAAATCAGCGCTAAAATCAGCCCTATCAGCCATAAAATCAGCAATGCAATCCTCGAATTCTGCGCTAAATTCAGCTGTGAAAGCAGCTGTGAAGTCAGCCCTGAAATCAGCGCTAAAATCAGCGCTAAAATCAGCGCTAAAATCAGCCCTGAAATCAGCCCATAAATCAGCCCTGAACTCAGCTCATTTATATTTGTTATCCGAAAAAAGAGGAAACTATTAATTAATTTCTTCTTTTCTATTTGATTTTCTATTAGCTCTCCAATCAGCCCATAAATCAGCCCATAAATCAGCCCATAAATCAGCCCATAAATCGGTCCATAAATCAGCCCTGAAATCAGCCCATAAATCAGCGTTCCTGTAAATCCCCATACAATCAAATTATAAACAACTTTTTGAATTTTATTTTTCAACCAACTAGGTTGCATTCCTTCAATCAAAAACTCAGTTGCACTTTCATTGCTCAACCTTTGTGCCAACCAGCGTAACCAGCGTTTAGTCTTTTCTTGTTCAGGTTGCTTCCCTTTATAGTTAGGTCGTTTCAGCATTCTACTGACGTAAGCCTCAAATAGATAGCTTAGCCGTTCCTGAGAAGACTTAAACTGCTGCCATTTTTCTATTGATAGTTCTTCAGCAGAAAGTACAATAATATTTAATAAAAGTGGTGTTTTAGCTAAATTGCTTAATTCTTCATCCTGATTAATACTGTCCCAAAATCGTAAATGATCTGTTTTTTGTAAATATTGGTAGACTTGTTTTTGAGTAAAAGGGCGTAATTCCAGAGAATTATTTAGTTGAAGCTTTGCTTTACAATATTTATACTCTTGTATCCGACTACAAACAACTACAGAGTTAGTCCAATTACTAGGATGTATGAATTCATTGATTTTGATAACACACTTTTCTTGACGTTCCGCCGCTAGTTCATCCAAACCATCTAGGAGAGGTATAATTTCTTGATCATCTACTAGCTTTTTACCAATATCTTTTCGCACTCCATATTTATCCTTAAGCTCATTAATTAACCAATTCTTGATACTTTGACTATCATTCTTCCAAGAAGATAAAGAAAATAGCATTGGTATAGGATGATTAAAATTATCATTAGCACGCTTTACTAACTCCTCTGCTAGTTTATAAAGTATGGTTGTTTTTCCTGCACCGGGGTGTCCTAAGATTAATAATCTGCCAGCTACTTCTGGTTGGTCAAAAACATTAAGAATTTCTGTATTGTTTAAAGTAATTTTTCGTTGAAAATTTACCTTCACTTCTGCCTGTAAAGGAGACTCTATCTGGTCTGGATTCTGTTCCATTTCTGGAACAATGTAAACTCTTTTGTCAAGGGAAGTGTTTATTAATCCTCGAACACGGTTAGTCACATTTTCTAACAATTTCTGTCGAATCTGAGTATAGTTTTTATTCTCTCGTCTGAAATTGAATTTAACTTCATAATAATTTCCTTGGACATAATCTCCCTCGATCCGCTCGTTATAATTGCCGTTATCAACATTAATATGGCGATTCTCAGGTTCGTGACTTTTTGTCATGGTTTAATCTCCGTTAGTCTTTTCAATGTAAAGGAAAGCAAACGTCTAAAATTCACAGAAGAGTTTTAACTTTATTTAGTTTTTTGCCAATCGTCCAAAGCGCCAATGACAAAGCTAGCAGCAGGATGATTAAGTAACTGTGCTAAAGCTTGAGTACCACCTGCCTTCAACGCACTGAGTACCCGTTGTGCTAAAGCCTGGTTACTATCAATGTACTCAATAGCCTCAGTGGCGATCGCCATTTTCCCAGTAGTAGTATTGTTGGGATAAGATTTATCTAACTGTTCCAGTAACTTTTGAATTTCAGCAGCAGCATCAACAAGGCTTTGTTTTTCACCACCAGCATAGTAATTCCCTTGAACGTAGTTACCTTGAATACGCTCGTTATAATTACCGCTACCCATGTTTATGGTACGTCCACCGCCACTCATATTTGCTTTTGTCTCCTTTGAATTAGGTAGGAATAAAGATTTAGAAGAATTTCGACTTTTAATAACAGGAATCAAATCGCCCGGAATATTATTAAGGTCGATATTGTTGCAACCAAACTTAAAAGCATCTGCATAAGTTCTACCAGCACCAATGGCGTCATAAAATCCCACAGAGAATTTAATGGCAGTGTTATCTGGGATAGCACTATTCATGCCAATAACGCAATCAATATACTGATAAATAGCGTTACTCTGATTTTCGGAGTAGCAAGCGTTGAGCAAAATACACTCAACTTTGTCTTTGAATAACTCAAAGAGTTCTGTAAGTGCTTTTGTGCTAACCAGTTGCGTCTGCCCAAAGCCATCCTCCAAAACTATGCCACTAGGTTGCAAGTGTCGAGGAACAATGTCACGTTCTCTAGTTTGTTCCTGATTATTATTCAACAAAGCATTTCCAGTGTTGATTCCGTGTCCAGAGAAATGTACAATCTGTGGTTCTTCGTCTAACAAAGCACGACGTAAATCATTAATCCGAACCGCCCATTTGGTAATGACTTGAAATTCTTCTCTACTTCTGGAACGTTCCAATGCTGATTGGATTTCCCGCACTTCTTCATCTAAACGAAGCTGGTTTGTATTTTTGGGATTCGCTGATAATATCAAAATTTTTTTCATATTCTTTTTTTGAAAACGACATCGGAGATTTTGGCGGGGCAAATCTCAAACAAAGAACACATAAGCATCAAAATCTTGTGTAATAATAAACACAAGCAGCGATTTTGATTTTGGTTTAGTGAATAGGGAGACTTCGTTTGCTTTCAACCACTGCTCAATTAGTTCCACAAAAAACTACACATGTGTAAAATGTGATTCCGGATAAATGCCTAGGAGGTTAAGGTTTTCCTCTCATATCAAGTTCGCTTAATCACTTATAATCCCGCCCACCCGCGCTGTCAGGCACCCTCCCCGAACTCCCTCTCTATGAGACGCTACGCTAACGGAACCTCACCCTGCCCTGTCGGGCATCCCTCACGCCAGGTGCTACAACGGGGGGAACCCCCGCAACGCACTGGCTCTCCTTATTAAGGAGAGGGAAAGATTTTAGCGAAGCGAAAAGCGCGGGCTAAAAATAATTTCCCCCCAGCCCTTCATATATCAGGCTCGGGGGGAACAAATAAGTCGTAGTCTATAGAGTTTCTGTATAAGTCTCAAGATGTTTCTATTGTATTAACCATGTTCACTTTTGAACAGTGTAATTATAACAATTTACGCAAATTTAACAACTTCTTTATTAGTTCTTTATTTTTACTATTTTTTAAACTAGTCCTATATGTAAGTATAACAGTACATATTCGTCCAAATTTTCTAACTTGAGTCTATCTGTAAAAATATGAACATTAAGATTGTCGTTACTACTGTCCTGTTCACCTTTTTTGGGTTGACAGCACAAGCCTTTGCACTTAATGAGCAAGACTTGGAACTCTTGAAAACAACCAATACTTGTCCGCGTTGTGATTTAAGTGGTGCTGACTTATCTCAAGCTAATTTAAATAAAGTAAATTTACGAGATGCAAATTTAAAAGGTGCTAATTTATCTCAGGCAAATCTCTCAAATGCGGATCTCACGGGTGCCAATCTAGAAACAGCGGTATTAACTTCCGCGAATCTCAAGGGCGCTTCCTTAACAGGTGCGAATCTCAAATCCGCATCCCTGGAAAATGCCGATTTGAGTGCTGCTGGGTTCATAAGTACCAATTTGGAAGCGGCTAATCTTAAAGGAGCTAAATTGCAATACACAAACTTCCGGGGTGCAAACTTCCGGCTGACAACAATGCCTACAGGCGTCGTCACTTCTAACAAACCCTATTGGTGGTCGTTACAGCGTGAAACTCAAAAAGAATGTGACAAGTTCAGAACTGAGAAGGTTCCTGGTTCAACTTGCTACAGCGAGTGAGGAGGAGTGGGGGAGTGAGGGAGTGAAGGAGTGAGACAAGTTTCCCTCCCTCTCTCATCCCCTCCCTCTCTCATTACCTCCCTCTGTTCCTCCTCTTTTTCCTTGTCCCCTAGCCCGACTTGCAAAAAATATGGAAGTTAAATCAGCAGTTGGTTAACATTTCTTTATGATGAGAAAAATGCCAAAACAGTATGTAACTTAATTCACCAATGCTTACTCGTATTAAAGACTTAGCAACAAAACTGGCACCCCGCTTAATTGAAATTCGCCGTCATATCCACTCTCACCCAGAACTCAGTGGTGAAGAATACCAAACATCTGCCTTTGTTTCTGGTGTTTTATCTTCTAGTGGTCTTCACGTACAAGAGGGAGTGGGTAAAACCGGGGTCATCGGAGAACTACAAGGTACTGGCAAAGATGAGCGTTTATTGGCAATTCGTACCGATATGGATGCGTTGCCAATTATAGAACGCACTTGTTTAGAGTTTGCCTCTCGCTCACAAGGTATCATGCATGCCTGTGGTCATGATGTCCATACCACAGTTGGTTTGGGAACGGCAATGGTTCTGTCTCAGATGGCAGAGGAGTTACCTGGTCGGGTGCGGTTTTTATTTCAAGCAGCAGAGGAAATTGCTCAAGGCGCTTCTTGGATGGTGAACGATGGGGCCATGGACGAGGTTTCAAATATACTGAGTCTTCATGTATTCCCCTCTATACCCGCAGGTTCGATTGGTGTGCGTTACGGCGCTTTGACGGCGGCGGCTGATGATTTAGAGATTATCATTATCGGGGAATCAGGACATGGCGCTCGTCCTCATGAGGCGGTAGATGCTATCTGGATTGCTTCGCAAGTCATAACTACACTGCAACAAGCGATTAGCCGGACACAAAATCCTTTACGTCCAGTAGTATTGAGCATCGGGAAAATTGAGGGTGGTAGAGCGCCCAATGTGATTGCTGATAAAGTGCAGTTGTTGGGAACTGTGCGTTCTCTGCATCCGGAAACCCGTGCCAATTTACCAAATTGGATTGAAAAAATCGTCGCTAACGTCTGCTATTCTTACGGCGCAAAATATCAGGTGAATTATCGCCAGGGTGTCCCTAGCGTGCAAAACGATTATTTCCTAACGCAGTTGTTGCAGTCAGCAGCAGAGGAAGCATGGGGTAGCGATCGCGTCCAAGTGTTACCCGAACCCTCCCTTGGTGCTGAAGATTTTTCTGTTTATTTAGAAAAAGCTCCCGGTTCGATGTTTCGCTTGGGTGTAGGTTTCAGAGATAGAATCCTGAATTACCCGTTACACCATCCCCTGTTTGAAGTTGATGAATCTGCGATTATCACTGGGGTTGTCACTATGGCGTATACGGTTTATAAATACTGGCATCAGAATTGTTAAACGAAAACACTCAAATAAATACAACAAAACTCCCATCACTTGGTGCTGGGAGTAGCTATTAGAGCGAGAGTGATCACCAGACGCAAATTTTTGCGTCTAGTGATTCCTACCAACTACTTAGAGCTAACAACGCCCTGTTTTTGTTGAATCTGGGTCTTAGCAGCTTTGAATTCTGTAGCAAGTTGCTCGCTTTGCTCGGTGCTCAAGTTGTTGCGAATAGCAGCGAACATTGTGCTTTCTTCTTGACGAATGTGGTCGCCAACAGCATCCATGAGCTGTTTAATTTTACCTTTGAATTGATCCATGTTAGAGGGGTTGATAGCCTTAATTTCCTCCAACATCCGCTTCATTTCAGCTTGCTCGTCATACAGTTCTTGAGTATCGTTCTGACCGTAGAAAGGACGTACTCTGGGGTAGACGACTTGCTCTTCAGCTTCAGCGTGAGCACTCAGATCCTTGTAGATTTGACCGAAGTACTCTTGAATCTTTTGTGGATCTTGGCTTGCCAACAGTTCGGTGAACAGGGTATTTACCTTGTTGTGATCCAAGCGGATTACATCCTGGATGTTGAGATCCTTCTTGTCAGTGGTTTGGGTAACAGCGCTACCTACCACGCCACTTACTGCAGCCATAGCGTCTTGAACGCGTGCCCAAATACCTTGATCCGCTTCTTGTCCGGTCAGTTCGCGAACACCCAAAATTTCCAGAACGCCTTTGAGTTGCTCTTGGTGAGCGCGGTTCTCAAAGTTGATGGTGTTGAGAGGTCCAATTGCCAGCAACACGTCAGCACCAACTTTTTGTGCTGCTTTGTGAATTGTCAAGCCGGTCATGACTTGCTGGTGCTTCAGCAATTCATGTTGAAATACTTTTTCGTACACGCTCAGCTCAGAGCTTTGCTGCAATTCACGAACCTTTTGAATCAATTGTGTAACGGTTTTTTCTGGCTCCGCTTGGATGCCATACTGACCGATTACAGTTTCCAGAACACCCAGATTTTTTCTGTCATCTTCGAGAAAGTCCCGGAGGCGCTGAGCGATTTCTTGGTCGTTGACTTGTCTGATCAACTGTTCTTCATTTTCGATAAGCAAGTTTTGAATCGCTTTCATATCTGCCAGCTTAATGGCAATAGCAGAACGCTTGGTATCGTCTAATGTTGTAACCATTTTCTGGTTCCCCTCTGGAAGTTTTTCGTGTTCATTTCTACTCTCAAATTTGCACAAGAATCAAGTCGGTTCCATCTTTCTTTTGACCGATAGGCTGCAAAACTTCGGGTAGAAAAATGAGATGAAACTTCAAAAATATTTATATATACTTTTAGGTAGATAGGGGATGTACCTATGCTCCATCGCCAGATAGATAAATTTCTTATGCCAATTTTCTAGATTGACGCAAGGATGGTTAAATAGGAGATAAAGTCATAATGCCCGATAATCAGGGGCTGGGAGAGCAGGCACTCAATAAGGCCGCAGAAATAGGAATATCTAGCCAGTTAGATGAAGTAGAAAATTTGGATGTAGATGTCAAAACAGACCCACTGAAACTGCTTGGGGGAGAGGTTGATTCAGTCAAAATTGAAGGCGAAGGATTGGTCATGCAAAAAGACCTCCGGGTAGAGGAGTTGGAAATGCAAATGGGTAACGTCGCCATCAATCCCCTGAGTGTAGCTTTTGGTAAAATTGAACTCACCAAGCCAACTAAAGGCAGTACGCGGGTTGTTTTGACGCAAGACGATATCAACCGTGCCTTCAATTCAGAGTATGTCGGTTCACAACTGCAAAGCCAGAAAATTCACGTTAACGGGCAATTAGTGACGATTGTTCCTCAACAGGTAGATTTTCGTTTACCTGGTAATAGTAAAGTTGCAATAAGCGCCTCGATTCTATTAAGAGAAACTAATGAAACTCACCAAGTCGCTTTTTCCGCAGTACCCAAAGTGGGTGCTAACGGACAAACAGTTTCTCTAGAAAATGTTGAGTATGGTGACACAAACGAAATATCGCCAGATTTGACAAAAGCTTTGATAGATGCAACGAGCGAAATTTTGAATCTCAGTAACTTTGATTTAGAAGGAATGAGCCTACGAGTTAAGCAACTCCAAATAGAAACAGGTAAACTGATAATGCAAGCTGAAGCTTACGTGGAGCAAATTCCCTCCGCATAAAATCAGAATACAAAAGAATACTAAAAATTATGGAAACTACAGAGAGAGCTTCGACACCGTTCCCAAATCTGCCACCAGTTATTGAAAGTGACGATAGAGAGTATAACGACACTGGTGTACCTAGCACAGTTGCGATCGCAGGGCATCCCTTGCACCCCCTGAGTGTCATCTTTCCCATAGCCTTTTTAGCCGCTGCCTTGGGGAGCGACTTCGGCTACTGGTTAACTCGCGATTTCTTTTGGGCAAGGGCTTCGCTGTGGTTAATTGGACTCGGATTGGTTGCAGGCGTGGTAGCAGCCCTAATTGGCATGAGCGACTTTTTGCAAATTGAACGAGTCCGCAAGCGCAAGGCAGGCTGGGCGCACATGATTCTTAACGTGAGTATCCTAGTTTTGACACTTGTCAACTTCATCTTGCGTCTGGGAGATCCTGCATCAGCAATATTACCTTGGGGACTTATAATCTCACTCATTGTTGGTACCCTGACGAGTGCTTCTGGCTGGTTCGGTGCCGAACTATCCTATCGCCATAAAATTGGTGTCGTAGGTGCTGGTAGCAGAAGATACCCCTAACTAGAAGAAGCAGAGGAGAAAGGAGTAGGGAGAGGGGGAGAGGAATTTTCCGCCTTGCACCCTGCATCCTGCTTCTTCTTTGACGATATTTTAGATTTCGCATGCAACACAAAAAGCTTTGGTGCAAGGGCTAAAATCTTCTTTAGTCCCTAGTTCCTAAAAAATGCTATCAAAACAAACTCAAAGCTTTTATATTATCCCCTCCTTGCTCATCGTTATAGCGATGGGCTTTTTCTTTAAGTACTACACTGGTTTTGCCCATAAGTGGTTTAATGATTACGGAGCCGCAGTCTTTTACGAAATATTTTGGTGCTTGCTGGCATTTGTCTTTTTTAGGAGTCGGGCAGCAGTGAGGCAAATTCCTCTCTGGGTATTTATCATCACCTGCATACTGGAATTCATGCAATTATGGCATCCACCTTTATTAGAGCAGTTTCGCGCTACGTTGATAGGTAAATGGTTAATTGGAACCACCTTTGCTTGGTGGGATTTTCCTCATTACGTGTTGGGTTGTGTTTTGGGTTGGTTGTGGTTACGACAATTGCAAGCACAAGGTTATGCAAAAAAAAGTTAAAGTGAAACCGAATTCAAAAGTTCAAAAGATTGAGGAACAAGCTGACGGCAGTCTTAGCGTGCATTTAAAATCCCCCCCTGTAGATGGTAAGGCTAATGAAGAGTTAATTAAACTACTAGCTGAAAAATTTGATGTGCCAAAATCCCATATCACAATTAAGTCAGGTTTATCTTCTCGGCAAAAGCTGGTTGAAATTGACACAGATTAAGCAATTCAAAATATGCCCTACGGGCACGCACTTTACAAAATTAGACTTCACTTAAAAATAAATAAGGGGACAAGGGAAGAAGGATTTTTATTTTTCGGTGGTAACTTTATTCATAATTATATTTCTGGCAAAAATCCGGTTTCGGGCTATTTGGAACCGCAGATGCACAAAGCATTGGACGCAGATAAACATAGATAATTTATCTGTGTCCATTTGTAGTTTGATATTCCAAAAATTGACTTTCGCATGCAATAGGTGGATTGAAAAACCCGCCCTAGAGGAGGACGGGAGAGACGCCAGCTATACATGGAATTAATTGTTTTGAAAGCAAAATTACCAAGGCTTCAATTCTTCCGTAATACTGATATACCTGGGTTCTGCTTTCACTCGCTCTATCCAAGCTTGGATAGCAGGAAAGTGTGCCAAATCAAATCCCCCTTCATCAGCTACATGAGTGTAAGCAAATAAGCTAATATCAGCAATCGTATAACGCTCTCCTACGAAAAAAGTACGCTTTGATAAATGTTTTTCCATCACCCTAAGAGCTGCGTAACCAGGTTCACGTTTTTGCTCTATGGCTTCATGGTATTGCTGAGCTTTACCTAGAATAGAAATCCAAAATCTCGATGTAGCAATATAAGGCTCATGGCTGTACTGTTCAAAGAATAGCCATTGCAGAACTTGGGCTCGTAAAAAACGGTCATAAGGTAAAAATTCTGTCCCTTCACTCAGATACACCATGATCGCATTTGATTCTGCTAAATATTTCCCTGGTTCTACTTCCAAAACCGGAATTCTTCCGTTTGGATTTTTACTTAAAAATTCTGGCGTTCGAGATTCAGCTTTAGTGATATTAACCTCTACCCTTTCAAAAGGCATACCCATTTGTGTCAATAAAAGACGAATCTTGTAGCCATTGCCTGAGGGTAAAAAATCATACAAACGCAGGATTTCCATGCCAAAAAAAATAGGGATGAAATGGTTGATTAATCATGCAGTAAAAATACAGCATCTCATCGAAAAAGACAAATGGATATGATAAAATCAGTAGATATATAGCATTTTAGTACGATACAGAATTCTCTGAAAGATAAAAATTAAAAGTAATATTTGTTGCAGTATTTGGGTGTTTAATTTTAATTGGTGGTCGAGGAAAAAATATGTGTGGAAGATTTACTTTGAGCCAAACAGCAGAAGCTATATACCAAACCTTCCATGTAAACAAAATTCCCGACCTAGAGCCGCAATATAACATTGCTCCCACGCAAATGGTGGCGGCAGTCTTGTACAACCCAGAAAGCAAGCAGCGTGAATTTCAAAAGTTACGCTGGGGGTTGATTCCCTCTTGGGCTAAAGACCTAGGAATGGGAGCAAAGCTGATCAACGCTAGGGCAGAAACAGCGGCAGAAAAACCAGCTTTTCGCTCTGCATTCAAGCACCGTCGCTGTTTGGTGGTGGCAGATGGATTTTACGAGTGGCAGACAAAAGAAGGCAAGAAACAACCATATTATTTTCATCTGCAAGAAGGAAAAACTTTTGGCTTTGCAGGCTTGTGGGAGCAATGGCGATTGCCTCCGGCACGCGAAGCGCGATCGCCTCAAGGAGAGGAAATCACCTCATGTACAATTTTGACTACGAAGTGCAACGAATTACTGCAACCGATCCACGAACGTATGCCAGTGATTCTTCAACCGCAGGATTATGATTTGTGGTTAGATCCCCAAGTGCAAACACCTGAACCACTACAGCAGCTATTGCACCCGTACCCATCAGAGGCGATGATGGCTTACCCAGTCAGTACACTGGTCAACAGCCCGCATCACAATAGTCCAGATTGTATTAAGCCTTTGTAACTCGCAATGAGCTACCAATCAGTTACATTAGCTTGTAGTGAGCGCAAAGAGCGCTTGCGATGAACCGAGTCCGCAGTCATGATTGTGGCAAACCTATCACATAAGCCGCTCCGAAAAACCTATACAGAACTAGTCAAATATAGACAAAGCTGTACAAAGTCGGAGCGTGCAGTCTAAGCCATTTATGGCTACGTTCGATTGGTCATGACACCTACAAGTCAACGCCAGCTTGTAGCTCTGTCGAAGGCAGTTAAGTAATCAGTAAACTGGTTTATAGCTGTAGTGCTGTCTTCCTAACAAGCCATTTGAACATTGACGAGGCAAACGTTACCCGCAAGGGGTTGGCAGAATATGCCATTGATACACATCTATACAAAATGATGATTTTTGTATAGATGTGTACAGAAATCGAGTTACAATTACTAACCCTTATGTCAAGAAGCCAGAAAAACAATAACTTTATTGACAAAACCTTTACGGTCATGGCAGATATGATCCTCAAGGTTTTGCCAACCAATAAACAAGCCAAAGAAGCTTTTGCCTACTACCGAGATGGTATGTCAGCGCAGGCAGACGGAGAATACGCCGAAGCTTTGGAAAACTACACAGAAGCCCTAACACTAGAGGAAGATCCCAACGATCGCAGCTATATCCTGTACAATATGGGGCTCATTTATGCTAGCAACGCCGAATACGAAAAGGCACTAGAGTTATATCACCAGGCTCTTGAGTGCAACCCGCGCCTAATCCAAGCCTTGAACAACATCGCGGTCATTTTGCACTATCAGGGAGAAAAAGCCAAGGAAGCAGGAGACGACGACTTGGGAGAAGCACTGTTCGACAAAGCCGCCGATTATTGGATTACAGCTATTCGCATGGCTCCCAACAACTACATCGAAGCCCAAAACTGGCTGAAAACTACTGGGCGTTCTCAAATTGACATATTGTTGTAGTCGTTAGTCATTTGTGAGCCAGCGCAGCATGCGGAGTGTTTCCAACTGTCACGGCGACTGGCATACCTCCACGCATGAGGTCGCACGCACTCGCGTTTGCGAACGCCAGTTGCCTAGGTCGGGAAACCCTCATTCGGCACTTCGTGCCACGCTACGCGAACAGCACTGGACTCACTAATGACTAATGACTAATGACTAATGACCAAGGACTAACCATGATAGACAGTGAACAAGTTCGCAAAGTAGCTCATCTCGCCCGTTTAGAGTTAACACCCGAAGAAGAAGAGAAATTCACAACTCAGTTAGCAAGTATTCTTGACTATTTTGAACAACTGAGTGAATTGGATGTCAATAATGTGCCACCGACAGCACGGGCAATTGATGTGAGCAATGTCACACGCGCAGATGAGCTGCAACCTTATCCCAACCGCGAAGACATTCTCCAGAGTGCCCCTCAACAAGAAGGCGACTTTTTCAAAGTGCCTAAAATCCTAAACGAAGAATAGTCATTAGTCCTTTGTGAGTCAGCGCAGCATGCGGAGTGTTTCCAACTGTCACGGCAACTGGCGTTGGCGCAGCCTCTGCGGAGGAGATACCCGAAGGGTCCTTTGTCCGTATGCAAATAGCCAATGACGAAGGACTAATGACTAATGACTAATGATCAAGGAGTACGTCCTAAACACTAAATTCCTGGGATACTCTGAACAAAGCTAAACTTCGCGATTTATATTTTTGACCTTTTTCTTCAAAGATTGAATATACTCTCGTAGCACTTCACTTCTATTCAAATCAACCGTTTGACAATATGCATCTAACGTTTTTAATTCGTCCGCCGTAACTCGAATTTCTATTCTTTCCGTTTGTTTAGCCATTGACTTACCGTACAATTGTCCGTACAATAATTTAGAACAAAAGGACAAAACCAGCAATGTACGCCATCAAAGTAGAGCTAAAACTAAATAACAAAGAGCGAACTTTGATGCGAAAGCATTCTGGCTATGCACGTTTTGTCTACAACTACGGCTTGGCGTTAACACAGAATTTATACGCTTTTGGGGTAAAAGCAAGTATTGCTAAACAGATAAACGAAATAAAAAAAGTCTTCACCGGATACACAAAAAAACAACCTGAAAATCAGTGGATGAACAAACTTTCATCCAAAGTGTATCAACAGGCTTTTATGGACTTAGGGCAAGCGTATCAAAGATGGTCTAAAGGGCTGTCTGCGAGACCTGTTTATAAGTCCAAAAAGGACGGCGATTCGTTTACTGTTTACGACGGCAATGGGAAAACCTTAACTTTCGCTGGCAACAAAATAAAAATCCCGACTTTAGGGACTTTTCGCCTGAAGGAAGCTTTACCTTGCCGTTATGTGAGCCAAACTTTTACTATTAGTCGCCAAGCCAATAAATGGTACGTGTCTTTTGCAGTAGAAGCTGATAGAATTCCACCAACTTATCACCCAGAAGAATCGGTGGGAATTGACTTAGGCGTGAAATGCTTTGCTACTTTGTCAGACGGCTCTCAGGTTGAAGCCCCCAAGCCTTACAAAAAAGCGAAAACCAAACTATCTAAGGCGCAGTGGCGGAACCGAAAGAAGCAGTTTGGTAACCGTCGTCAAGGGGTAAAGCAGTCAAATAGAGCGCATATGTTTTTTGACTCTCTTGCCAAAAAACACGCACGAATAGCTAATCAGCGTCAAGACTTTCTGCATAAGACAACAACAGGTATAAGTCGTAAGTTTTACCGTATTCGGATAGAAGATCTTAATGTCTCAGGAATGCTAGCCAATAGGAAGCTGTCAGCAGCAATTTCTGATCTAGGATTTTACGAATTCCGTCGTCAACTAATTTACAAGGCTGAGTTTTTTGGAACTAAGGTAGAGGTAGTTGATAGATGGTATCCATCGTCAAAATTGTGCTCAATCTGCGGGAACAAACACGACAATCTAAAACTTTCTGAGCGGATTTACCAGTGTCAGAATAAGTCGTGTTTAGCTCACACAATAACGATAGATAGGGACTTGAACGCTGCTTATAACCTGCTGAATGCACCAATGGATCGTGTACGGCTGGCTCAACCGGAAATCACGCTCGCAGACAAGAAGTAGCCGACTACCTTGGTTGAAGCGAGAAATAAACAGCAATGTGAGCGCATTGTATAAGTTTTATGGAGCAGTTATTTATGGGTTTGGGAATCCTCAAGGATGGCAAGTGGATATCTGAACGCGATCAAGAAGACTCAGAAGGTAAATTTATCCGTCCTTCAACGACTTTCCGCAACCAAATTACAGCTGATGGTTCTAGCGGGTTTAAAGCTGAAGCGGGACGCTATCACTTATACATTTCTTGGGCGTGTCCTTGGGCAAACCGCACCGCAATTCTGCGCCAGTTGAAAGGGCTGCAAGATGTCATCGGTATGTCGGTGGTAGCGGCAGAAATTCATGAAAACAGTTGGGAATTTTCTGATGAACCAGGATCTATTCCCGATACAGTCAACTCAACTCAGTATCTCTGGCAAGTTTATCTCAAAGCTGACCCCAACTACAGTGGACGGGTGACAGTTCCGGTTTTGTGGGACACACAAACTAAGACAATTGTCAATAATGAATCCCGCGAAATCATCCGGATGTTGGATACAGAGTTTGATGCCTTCGCCAAACAAAATGTAAACTTTTATCCAAAAGATTTGCAAAAAGTTATTGACGAGACAATTGATGCGATTTACCAGCCGATAAATAACGGTGTGTATCGGGCAGGATTTGCTACGACTCAATCAGCTTATGATGAGGCGGTAACGGAACTATTTGACGCTCTTGACCACTGGGAGAAAGTGTTAGGAAAACAACGCTATCTCTGTGGTGAACAAATAACTGAGGCGGACTGGTGTATGTTTACGACCCTGTTTCGCTTTGATGCTGTTTACTATGTGCATTTCAAGTGCAACTTACGCCGGATCGTAGATTATCCCAATCTGTGGAACTATCTCAAAGACCTTTACCAACATCCGGGAGTCAAAGAAACTTGCAACCTTGACCACATCAAACGGCATTATTACAGGAGCCACCCTAAGGTTAACCCAACTCGCATTGTGCCGAAAGGTCCGATTATTGATTTTGATGCACCGCACAACCGCGAGCAACTGCCTGCTGGTGTGCAGGTTGGAAAATGAACCACAGATGCACACAGATGAACACAGATAGGAACAAAAATCTGTGTTCATCTGTGGTAAAATTTAGCCGCAAACTTGTTGCAAGGTGCTTGTGAAGTCTGGGTAAGAAACAGCTGCAGCTTCTGCACGATGGATGGTCGTTTTACCAGAAGCGTTGAGAGCAGCGATCGCGAAACTCATGGCAATACGATGGTCAGTATGGCTATCGACATCAGCCCCAACCAAGGAAGTTCCGCCAGTAATTTCCATACCATCGGGTAATTCTGTTACCTTTGCTCCCATTTTGTTGAGTTGCTGCGCCATGACAGCAATGCGATCGCTTTCTTTGACTCGCAACTCAGCCGCATCGCGAATAATTGTGGTTCCTTCAGCGAACACCGCCGCCACTGCCAAAATTGGAATTTCATCAATCAACCTGGGGATAATATCACCTGCTATCGTGCAACTTGTCAAACGACTCGAACGCACCCGTAAATCAGCAACCGGTTCCCCAGCAACCTCCCGCTGATTTTCCTGTTGGATGTCTGCTCCCATCATCGCGAGAGCTTCTAAAATCCCTGTGCGGCTGGGATTGACGCCAACATTTTCAATCACCAGCTCAGAATCTGGTACAATAGCCCCAGCCACTAACCAAAAAGCGGCTGAACTGATATCCCCTGGAACAATCACTGTTTGCCCGTAAAGTTGAGTCGGTCCAGTGATGGTGACGCTGTTGGTTTCGGGGTCAGTGACTAAGTCTGCCCCAAATGCCCGTAGCATCCGTTCGCTGTGGTCGCGCGAAAGTGATGGTTCTGTGACGGTAGTTTTTCCCTCAGTCGCCAAACCTGCAAGCAGAATGCACGATTTGACTTGGGCGGAGGCGATGGGGGAATTGTAGTGAATTGGTTTGAGGGACTTTCCTTGAACTGCTAAGGGTGCAAGCGTATTGCCTTTGCGTCCCCAAATTTCTGCTCCCATCTGTTGTAATGGTTTGACAACACGGGACATAGGACGCGATCGCAAGGAACTATCACCCGTTACGGTAAAAAAGCGCCCTGCATGAGACGCCAACAGTCCCAGCATCAGACGTATTGTCGTCCCGGAGTTACCAGCGTTCAAGATATCAACTGGTTCTTGCAAATTCCCTAAACCAATGCCTTTAACACGCACTAATTCCGTATTTAGTTCCGAAATTTCTGCCCCCATCGCTTGGAAGCAGCTTGCTGTGCTACACGGGTCTTCTCCCAAGAGTAGCCCTTTAATTTGGGTTTCCCCTTCGGCTAAAGCACCCAACATTAAGGCTCTATGAGAGATAGATTTATCACCTGGAACACGGATGCGACCTTGTAGAGATTGAGAAGTAGATCGCTGAATGATTAAGTTTTGAGAAGCGTTTTCTCTAGTTTCTACAGTTATAACAGAAGCTGACATTAGGTGAAACTGGCGTTGACTGCGCTAGTATCCTATCGCTTTCCCTGTACCGCCAGCTGTACCAATATTTATCAATTTCTTCTTGTAATTCATTTCATGTCATTGGCTTTTTGCCTTTATCGCTGCCATGCTTACTCATCATCGCAAGCCCGTGTGCCTATCACTCATTTCCACAGACCTGCCCGTTAGGTCTGTTGTTGAAGCTGCTGCGACCCTTTATCAAAAAGACCACCAGAGATTTCACCTACTTTTGTCCACACCGCCTGTAAAAAATTGTGAAGCGGTAGACAATCCTCCTTCTACACACAAGATTTCCCAACACCAAGGTAACGTTCAACTCCCCAGTACTCCCCGGATATTGTGGCTCGAGATTTCCCCATACCGAGTGATCATGACCATGCAAGGCAATGATCAGTTGAGTTACCGTCACTATTGGGAAGAGGGTGTTTACGGTGTTAGTCGTTACTGGTTGCCTGCTGAGTCATTACAACCTTGCGAAGCTATTCGCTTACGAAATTTTACTCGCAGCCTGACACTCAACGGACACCTCTTACCAGAGCATTTGCGGGTGGAATACGAATTGTGTGCCGGAAAAGTCCAACTAGGTTCTTACATCCTTAGTTTAGAAGTAAAACACTGAAAGCAAGTCATGAACATCCTCCTTTGCGATCACTTTTGATTTGCAAAGGAGGATTTTTCTTCTATCATTAGGTAGATTCTGACAATATATGTAATGTCGCTCACACAAAAAATTTAACAACAAAGAACTAAGGCGTCATTCTGATTTCTGATTTCTGACTTCTGACTCCTTCTTCAACATTCTTTAACGAATGGGGAGTTTGAGGGGCTATAAGTCCCGCGCTGTACACTGCGTGTCAGCGTCGGGATACATGGACCCCTCATGCTAGTTATAGGGGTTCGATGCCCCTATAGCTAGCATTTAGAATATCGTGTTTGTATGTTAAAATGAGTGAGCGAAGATTAAACAAGTACTCATGAGCCTAGTTCTAAACTACACGTATCGCATATATCCAGATGCCACCCAGGAAGCAAAGCTTCTTGATTGGTTGGAAATATGTCGTGGGAGTTATAACTATGCTCTACGAGAGATTAAAGACTGGTGCAACTCACGCTCAGGTGCAGTAGACCGCTGCTCTATAGAATCAGAGTACATTATCGCTGCGGATACCCCATTTCCTGGATATTATCGGCAGCAGAACTCTCTACCTAAAGCAAAGAAAGAATATCCGAGGCTTGGGGAAGTTCCGTCGCAGGTACTACAAACTACCATCAGACGGCTCCATGATGCATGGGAGTTTTTTCAAAAACGAGGATTTGGTTTTCCTCGATTCAAAAAGTACGGACAACTCAAGTCAATCTTGTTTCCTCAGATAGCGCCCGATGCAATTACGGGGTGGCAAATAAAAATTCCTAAATTGGGATTAGTACGAATTAATTTGCACCGCGAGATCCCATCAGGTTTTATCGTCAAACAAGTACGTCTTGTTCGTAAAGCCGTCCGATGGGAAGCCGTTATCAGTATTGAGTCTGACGTAGAAATCCCCACTGTTCAACCACATGGTCGAGCAGTGGGGATTGACTTAGGACTAGAAAAATTCTTGGCAACTTCAGATAGAGAATTTATCAGAAGACCTAGGTTTTTTGTAGATAAGCATTCGTAAGCTGAAATTGCTCCAACACCGACTATCTAGAAAAGCCAAGCGGTCACGGAATTACGAAAAAGCTCGTTCTAAAGTTGCCAAGCACCAGAACAACATAGCTTCCGCACGCAAGGATTATCACTATAAAACGGCGCATCATCTCTGTTCCAGCAAGGATGTGGGGATGATATTTGCTGAGGATTTGAACTTGAAGGCAATGAGCAGGGGGATGCTGTGTAAGCACACTCTTGACGCTGCCTTTGGGCAGTTCCTGAATATCCTTAAATTTGTGTGCTGGAAGAAAGACGTATTCTTTGCCAAGGTCAACCCAAATGGTACATCCCAAACTTGCCCGATGTGCTTAGAGGAAACTGGGAAAAAGGACTTATCACAAAGAATACATTATTGCCAGTTCTGTGGATACAAGACAGACAGAGATCACGCTGCTGCTGAAGTAATACGCCAGCGTGGGATTGAACTTATTAGTACGCAGGGACTCTGCGGAATGGAAACAGCCTGTGCAGTCGGTCTGCCGGGGGCGAGGGAAACCTCGTCTAGGTCAGAGGCGAAACCTGACTCCCGTAAGGGAGGCAGAAAAACCAGGAATACTCAATTGTGAGATTGGGAAGCCCGCGCTGTACACTCCGTGTCAGCGTCGGGAGGATGTCACGCAGTAAAATAAGTTGGTTCGTTGCCAGGTTTCCACTTAATATTGCAACCAATACTTGGCTTTTGCTCGCCTGCAACTGGTTTATCCGCCAATACTGCATCAATAGCTGCGCGTAAATCTGCACCTGTGACAGGTTTGCCATTGCTGGGGCGGCTTTCATCCAATTGTCCTCGATAAACGAGTTGCTGCTTGGCATCAAATAGAAAGAAATCTGGTGTGCAAGCTGCTGTGTAAGCTTTCGCAGTTTCTTGGCTTTCGTCGTAGCAAAAGGGAAAGTTAAAATCAAGTTCTATCGCCATTGCCTTTAATAATTCAGGCGCATCATCTGGATAATTTTTGGCATCATTGGTGCTAATGGCAACTATCCCTAAACCCTTATTAATATAATCTTTGCCCAACTGCGCCAATTCTTCTTTTACATGCTTGACAAATGGGCAATGCCGACAAATAAACATCACAAGTAGAGCTTTCTTCTGGGCAAAGGTGGAAAGGGAAATCGTCTGTCCAGACACCACATCCGGTAAGTGAAAATCTGGTGCTTGAGTACCCAGTGACAACATCGTTGAAGCAGTTAAAGCCATACTAATTCTGAGTAATTAACGAAAATTGCGTGAATGGGGCTGATTTGGAAGTCGATACGAGGAAGAAGGCACCTTAGTTCGTAAAAGGAGCAATGGAATACTGAGAATTCCAAACATAATCACAAATCCAGTCATTACCCAAACGGTAAATCTACTGGGTTGATAGTTTCCTTGTTCAATTTGCCAAAAAACTTGGTTGTACCGCCAGGCTGCTAAAACTAAAGTAATAATACCAAAGATGACCAAAGAAATACCCAAATTTTCTGAAGTGAAAAACGGATGTGGCGCTGGTTCTTGTGGCTGTTGAGTCAGAGTAAAATTCAGCTGGCGTATAAATAGACCAAATCGAGCAATAGCAAATCCAAAGCCAATCAATGCTATGGATGTACGTAGCCAAGCCAGAAATGTCCGCTCGTTCGCTTGATGCTCCCTTTGACGGTCAATTTTGGGCATTTCGCTCATAAATACCAGATGTACTCCTGATTACCACAAGAGAACACTACCGTATTAAGTCACATACATACTCCATCTATTGGCTAGCTTTTACAAATGTATGATACGCAAAATAGCCTGACTTCGCTTAGATGTGCGGCGTCAGGCTGCTTATTGGGGAGGATGTCAAATTACCAAGATTAAGATGAGTTTCTACAGGCTTGTTAACAAACCAAAAATTCCATGTCCTGTAAACACTTCCAACGCAATCAGAGATACAAAACCAATCATTGCTAAACGACCGTTAATGAGTTCTGCGTAGGGAGTAAACCCAGTGCGATCGCCTTGAGCATCAACATACACCTTTGGCTCAATAGCAAAATTGTTCAGTTTGCCTGCTTCGTCAATAATCGAACCTCTTGCAGTCATGAATATTTTCCTTATGAAATGATTGCGGCTATGTAAAGAAGTGTAACAGGTATATTAAGGAATGTAAAGTAAATGAGCCAGGAGGCGATTGGGCTTTAGCCCACTGCCCTAAGCCCTGAGTCCTTACGGGCACGCTGCGCGAACGGGCAATCGCGTTTAGGACAAAGAGTGATTGCCCGGCAGTGCGATCCGCGCAATCGCAATCTTTGTCAGAGAAACAAAGAGCAAACAAATCCCTTGTAGCCTGCATCTGCTGGTGTAGTCCTGAAGAAGAGCAAAATTTCTCGCTTTGCTAGCGCCGATTTTGATTTCATGGTAAGATCTTCAGTCTTTTGACTTTGATTTTTTACTTTTAGCCACCAATGACAAAAACGGGTCAGGCAACCCAATTTCATTACGAGGCACGGCATAAGCCTAATCAGCTGATTTATGGAAATGGGCAAACAGCAGTAATTACGGGATGGACTCTCAAGCAGGCGATCGCCAAACATCTGCATCCTCAGGAGTATGCAGTCATTGGACAACTGTACTCGCCCACACGGGGGATAAACTTACTGATTCGCAATTTGCTTTATAATCCCCACGTGCGCTACTTGGTTGTCCTCAACGCCACCAAGGAAGACAAGAACGCAGGTGGCTGCGGCTGCTTGCTGGACTTTTTCCGCAATGGTTTTGAAGAAGGTTTGTGCGAGACTGGGAGGCGTTGTTGGGTAATTGATTCTAAAATTCCTGGATATATTGATATTGATGTTAAAGCTAGTGCTTTAGAAAAGCTAAGACAATCTATAAAGTGGAAAGAAGCAAAATCAATTACTGAAGCTGTAAATCAAGTCAAGTCTTTTGCGTTAATAGAACCAGTAGAACCGTGGGGATCAGGCGACACATTTAATATGCCTACAGTCGTGCCAACTGTTTTACCAGGACCACGTTACGGACATCGAATTGAAGGCAAAACCATTGCGGAAACTTGGGTGAAGATAATTCATCGAATTAAGACAACGGGAACAATTCGACCAACCGCTTATGATGGGCAGTGGCAAGAATTGATTGATTTGATGGCAATTGTCACCTCAGAACCAGAAAATTTTGATTTTCCAGAACCGAACTATTTACCAATTGACCGTAGTTTTCTTCAAGAGTATGTTTCCCAAATTTTAGATGATGCACCCAAACAAGAAGGTGTCAAATATACATATGGTCAGAGATTGCGCTCCCATTTTGGGCGTGACCAAATTCAACTTTGTATTGACAAACTAGCGACTAATATTGATTCAGCTAGAGTAGTCATGTCTTTATGGGATGTTAGCAATGATTCTCATGACAGTCCACCTTGCTTGAACCATATTTGGATCAGAATAATTGATAATGAACTCTCTTTAACAGCGACTTTGCGCAGTAATGATATGTTTTCTGCATGGCCCGCAAATGCAATGGGATTGCGTGCTTTGCAACGGTATATTCGAGATGAAATATGCAGACGCTCAACCCACTCATTAAAAATGGGACCATTAATTACCATTAGTCAAAGCGCCCATATTTATGATGACTGCTGGGAAAATGCAGAAAAAGTTATTCAGTCCCAGTATGGAAAGATTTGTCAGCAGCGAGATTATGCAGATCCCACAGGCAGTTTTGTAATTGCTGTGCAGGAGGGCAAAATTCTTGTTGAACAAATGACTCCTGGTTCTGGAGAAGTTGTTAACTGCTATTCAGGTAAGTCTGCAAAACAACTGTATCAGCAAATAGCAGCAGATTGTCCGGGCTTGCAAGTAGAACATGCCATGTATTTGGGGACGGAGTTGCAAAAAGCAGAACTTGCTTTGTCAATGAAACAAGAGTTAATTTATGAGCAAGATAAACCAATACGCATCAGCAATACAGTGCGTTAGGCGTATAGGCTTGATGAGTTTTAGCTCTTACTCAACTGGCTGCACCGAAACGCATCATCTCAAATTGGTGCATTATACTGCGTTAATGCACCCGAGTTCTAATAAGTAAAAATTAAACTCTAGCTAGAGTCACTTTTTCTGGCTGATCCTGATATTTACCTTGACGAGCTTCGTAACTGATAGCGCAGGGTTCGCCTTCTAGAAAGAGCAATTGTACCACGCCTTCATTGGCGTAAATACGACAGTCAGCGCTAGAAGAATTAGAAAACTCTAAGGTCAGATGACCCCTCCATGCTGCCTCAGCAGGAGTTAGATTTGCTATAATTCCACATCTTGCATAAGTGCTTTTACCGATACAAATCACTGTAATATTGTCTGGAACCTCTAGCATTTCTAGAGCTACTCCCAGACCATACGAGTGAGCAGGTAGTATAAAGTAACTACCGTTAGCATCCGTATGAAGTGGAGTTGGTTCGAGATTGTGAGGATTAAAGTTTTTGGGATCAACTACAGTTCCAGGAATGTGGCGGAAAATGCGGAACTCAACAGGAGAAAGGCGTATATCATACCCATAAGAAGATAAACCGTAGCTAATCACACGCCGCGACGGTTCATCTTCATTGATTTTTATTTCTCGAATCAGGCTTGGCTCAAAGGGCGAAATCATACCCTTGTGAGCCTTTTCAGTAATCCAAATGTCGTTTTTAATCACTAGTGTGCTGCTAATTTCAACCAAATAACTAGAATAGCGCGAACATAGTTCATTAGAAAGGCAGGGTGCGTTAACGAAGTGTAACGCACTCTACTTTTTTAGTGTTTTACCCAAAATGGTTTATGGTTGATGACTACGACGGATTTCGGTGATTTGGTCTGCTATTTCCAGAATAGATTGAGGCATTTCTGGTCCTGTAAGGATAATATCGACGTGGGAAGGACGTTTTGTCAGCAATGCTAAAACTTCTGTTTCAGGAATTAAGCCAAAATGAATGGCTAAGCTCAGCTCATCTAATACAACGAGAGAATACTTACCCTCAAAGATGACCTTTTGTGTATGTTGCCACAACTTTTGTAGGGATTTCGTTTCGGTTTCGTCCAACTGGGGTGTATCAATGCAACGAGGCAAATCACCGCGAATCCAATCTAATTTTTGTCCCAGTTGGATGGGATTTTCGTGTCCTTGACGAATGCCACCCTTAAGAAACTGTACGATTAACACTGGTGTGCCTTGACCAGCAATTCTCAGTGCTTGAGCCATGATACTAGTAAAAAAGCTACGATGAGAGCTAGTGAAAACTTGTACCAGCCCTTCAATGGAATATGGTAAGCTGAGGGTCAAATTTAAGCTTGGGGTTTCTAGCTGAGCAACCATAAAATGTTTCAAAAAATACAAAAAGATAAAGCGTTTTTGCTTAGGGTGGTTCTGGCAAATCCACCTGGATTATTTAGCTGTTTTTGACAATATGTAATGTCTTTGCCAAGCCGCATTCCTAGTCAAACACTAGGTTTATGCTGAAGTCAAGAGTTGTGGAAACTGAAATTCTTGCCTTTTGCCGGAAAGTAGTTGTAAAAATGAGAACACGTAACTGAAAGGACAAATCAATCAACCGAACAGGGAGGATGGCTGTGAGAGTCTGAGGTCAAGTCCATTTGATTGCTTATTGCTATGTCAGACCCATCAGACACACCAGACGCTTTAACGCGAAGAATATTTACAGTCAGCGATTAAGCTAATTTCATAAGAAAATCTTATTGTGGAGAAGTGAAATTTCCCGTCGGTGGCAAAACAGATGGATAACGTTTTGAATTTGACAAAATCAGGAGTGAATGGTAGTGAGATTAGTGATTCTAGGAGGTTCGGGTTCAGGGAAAAGCACTCAAGCACAAGGGCTTTGCAGATACTTTGATATCCCCCTGATCTCCACTAGTGAGATATTACGCGATGCGAGCGCAGGCTTTACCAACCTCGGTCATCTCGCACAGCCATACGTGGAGACAGGAGAACTTGTCTGGGACGAAATGATCATTTCATTCATCCAGACTCGGTTAAACAAGCCTGATTTTAACCGTGGTTGGGTGTTAGAAGGTTATCCCCGTACAGCGTTTCAAGCTGAACAACTGGACTTTTTGTTGGACAATTTAGGGCACAATTTAGACTGGGCAATTTATTTACAAGTCCCACAAGCAGTTATGGTGAGTCGTTCACTAGGGCGTTCTCTTCCAGATGACCAACCGGAAATCGTGCAGCGTCGTGTAGAAATATTTTATGACCGTACCATTCCCATCCTAGAATACTACGACCGTCGTCGGCGCTTGTTGACTATCAACGGTGACCAGTTACCAGAAGCCGTGCAGCAAAACATAGTCACTCTGCTCTCAACCCCCGAATAGGGTATGTTGTTCTCTTCACAATCAATACTTGAGAGAAAATACGCTTTATCTCCACAAAATTCAAAATGCTTGCAATTCTATCTGGTAATTTCTGATAATTTAACAATAATGTGAAATATTAAGTTGTTCTTTAAAAATACTTAAACCGTAATACTCAAAGCGTAACCGGCTGTATCGTATATACAAATTTTGAGGCAAACTTAATGGCTTGGCAGCGTCCAGACGGTCGGCAACCCTACCAATTACGTCCTATTAGCTTCCAGCAAGGTTTCACCCGCTTTGCTCCTGGTGCCGTTCTCACAAAATGTGGCGATACTCAAGTCCTTTGTAGCGTCAGCGTCATACAGGGAGTCCCTAAGTTTCTAGAAGGAACTGGCAAAGGTTGGCTAACCGCAGAATATCGAATGTTACCGTCAGCGACGCCGCAACGACAAGAACGAGAATTCATGAAGTTGTCTGGACGAACTCAAGAAATCCAACGTTTGATTGGACGTAGCTTAAGAGCAGCAGTGGATTTAGGTGCCCTGGGAGAACGCACGCTGACTGTGGATGCAGATGTGTTGCAAGCAGACGCTGGAACCAGGACAACAGCCATTACAGGAGGGTATGTGGCGATCGCTCACGCAATTTCAAAATTGTTGCAGCAGGGAGTTTTAGAGCGATCGCCCATCATTGGACAGGTAGCAGCTATTTCTGTCGGGTTGTTGCAGGGAGAGCCATTTTTGGATCTCAATTATATCGAAGATGTCACGGCTGAGGTAGATTTTAATGTGGTGATGAATCAGCAGTTGGGGATAATTGAAGTTCAGGGAACTGCTGAATCCGGTAGTTTTAGTCGTACTCAACTCAATCATCTACTAGATTTTGCCCAGAAGGGAATTCAAGAATTGTTAATCGCCCAACAAGAAGCCATCCCAGACTGGAATGATCTGTATCAGGGCTCTTGAGACTGTTGATTGCTGAGTGTAAATTATGCAGCGCTGAAAACTCAGCAAACAGCACTTTTTTGGTAACTTTAATAAATATTTTTGTTAAAATTTGGCGACAATTTTTACAACTGCCCACTCAAGCTCTGTTGAACTCATAGACATAGATGTTAAAAGTTTCAAAAAGTAAAAAGGGAAATTGTCAGAATTTCGCTATTGTAATGCTGGAAGTCGCTAATGTAATGATGAAGGGATGAGCAAAAAAGTTGAAGTTCTTCCAGATCAAGGGGCGCTAATTGCGCGCGCGCTAGAATTGATCCTGTCCAAGATGGAAACTGCTATTCAAGAGCGGGGGCAATTTACCATTGCTCTATCTGGTGGCAGCACACCTAAACCGTTGTACGAAGCAATCTCTACCCAAAAACTGCCATGGGATAAAATTCATGTATTTTGGGGAGATGAACGTTACGTCCCACCCGACCATCCAGATAGCAATCAACTGATGACGCGTCGTGCTTGGTTAGATCGCGTTGATATCCCAACGGGTAACATCCACGCCATACCTACAAATCAAAATGACCCGGCAGTGTCAGCAGCTGACTACGAAAGACATCTGCAAGAATTTTTTCACTCCTCACCAGGCGAGTTGCCTTCTTTGGATGTCATTTTATTAGGAATGGGAGATGATGCTCACACCGCATCTTTGTTTCCGCATACAGAAGCCTTAAAAGTAACAGATAAGCTCATTACCGTAGGGAACAAAGATGGAAACCCCCGCATCACCTTCACCTATCCATTCATTAACTCTGCTCGCTGCGTTATCTTTATAGTTGCTGGTGCCAATAAAAGACCAGCTCTTGCTCAAATTTTTGCACCAGTGGCAGATGAATTCACTTACCCATCGCGCTTGATTCAACCTCAAGGAGAACTTTGGTGGTTGCTAGATGCAGCAGCAGGAAGTGACCTCAAAAAGGATGCAGGATAAAGTACGAAGGATGAAGTATAAAGGATGAAAAATTAATCACACTTCATGACTTAATACTTCATACTTCAGCCTTCAAACGTACTTGTTAAAATCGGAAGCCAGAGTTGCCCCTCTGCTTGCTAGCACTATTTTACGATTGAACTTCAACAAAGACTTAACCTCATGATCGTCTGCCCTAATTGCAATCACCCAAACCCAGACGGCGCTGTCCAGTGTGAAGCTTGCTACACCCCATTACCAGCTACTACTAACTGTCCCAGCTGTGGGGCAAACGTGCAAGCAGATGCAGCTTTTTGCGGTCAGTGTGGTTATAACCTGCGTGCAGGTGCTCCCACTGGTGTTGCCGCAACCGTCGCACCTGATCTCCCACCAGATTTACCACCCTTTGTTAACCCTGATCCTCTTGTACAACCACAACCCATAGGGGTAAGTACTGCTAATTACACCTCCGCTAATTCCGCATCCTTACCACCAACAGCGGTTTCGGTTCCTGATCCATCAGTGGAAGTCACACAAAGTAGCGCCCCGCCTTCAAACGTCGCTGCACCACCCCCAGCGCCGGATTTCTCCGCACCACCCACTCCACCCCCAG